>NZ_CP107007.1:2519540-3779310 GCF_025725645.1 Halomonas sp. GD1P12
GCGAGCAGCGAATAGCCCGACCTTGATGCGGGAACGGGTGTAGACCGACATCACCCGCGCCCACGAACGGCTGCCCCTCAAGAAGCCAAGGGCTACGCCGCCAAACCAGCCGCTTAGCCTTTGGGCAGCGTTTCAGGGCGAATATAGGGAAACAGGTGCGCGACATAATCGGCCTTCCCAAGCTCGACCTTCTCGCTGCGCAAGATGGAATAGGCGGTCATGATGTGGAAGTAGAACTGCCCCAGCGTCCAATCACGGGCATACTGCTCGGCGGTTAAATCGAGAATCATACCGTTGGGCAGCTCGTGCACTAACGGCTTATCCGCCTGGGCATCCAGCGCATCAAAAGCCAGGCCGCTGAGCAAGGCGAGGGTTTCCTCAATACGCGCCTGCGCCTCTGCAAACGTTCCAGGGCTCTCACCGGCATTTCGTCCCTCGTCGAGCATTTCCTTGATAGAAGCCGGTAGCGCCTCACCCTGCAACCGGTGAACGGCCTCTTGCGCCTGCACGCAAGCAAACCGCACCTGCGTCGACAGTGGGAACATATCCGGCGCAAGCCGCGCGGAGAGCAGCGCTTGTGCCTCGTCATCCGGCAGCTGGCTTTGGGCCTTCTTTAACCAGTTGGAAAGCGCGCCCAGCATTTGGGTGTAAGTGGGTACCAGCAGCTGCGTTAGTGACATGGATACTCTTCCTTTGAATCGGTAATCGACGAATGGTCGCAATGGCGAGGGTTCTTTATAAACGTGAGTGATTACGAATGGTAGCCACCAAGCCGATTGCACCGTGATGAAGTTGGGCTTTGGACGCCCCCGCCCGGATCTGGTGCCCCACGAAGCCATGGTCTACACCGCGAACTTTCCCAGCGGCCACTCCATGATGTCCGGCGTGACGTATCTTACGCTGGCTGCCCTGCTTATCTTGGCGATACTGCTGGCGCTGCTGGTGGGCGCAAGCCGCGTTTATCTGGGCGTTCACTGGCCGACCAACATACTCGCCGGCTGGACTGCCGGTGCGAACTGGGCGGCGATCTGCTGGGGCGTGATGCACTGGATGCAGGGGCGTGGGCAGATTGAGAAGGAAGCGCGTGAGGCGAGCAACGAATAACCCGCTTCAAACAAATATAGGGCAACACGGTGTGCATTGCCCTGTATTTGGAAATGTATATTTGGGGTGAGTGTTTTTTCAAGGGGGGTCAGCTTTCGTCCAAATGCAGCCGTTTAAATAGCTCTGGTGTAACGCTCTTTAGTATTTCAGACCGAAAAGGAGTTAATAACCTTACTTTAAAAGGTGTTTCATCAAGCTCCAAGTGAGTCTCGCAATAGCTTTAACTTATCGCTTGATGCTACAATCTTATTGTTTATTACCGCTTGCTCATATAAAATAACTAAGTCGTTTAAATCTTCTTTTTTCATCAACCCTTTATTTTTGGCGGACTTGGCGGTTTCTATAATCTTAAGCACTAATAGTTGTGATCGTACGTTACTAACCCTTTCGATAAGAAAAAATGCTTGAGCATTCGTGGGGTTTTTCTCTACTTTACACCAGAAGTATTCCATCGCCTCTACGATACCGAAGCAGCCTTTTTCAAATCGAACAGCAGAAATATATATATCCAAGATAATATTCTTAGAAAAAACATTCGTTAACCATGGTGCCAAAGAAAGCTCTATAAACTTTCTTCGATAGGTTTTTTGCAAATCTGAAATAAACAGTGTCCTTATTACCTGCTGCACGATAGTTGAGCCTCCGGACCTCGGTTTTATTTTGACTAGACCGAGAATGCTTCGTAAAATTGACTTATAATTAATTCCGTTATGATTATAGAACCTTCTATCCTCAATATGAATAAGAAAATCTTTAATCCTCTTAGTTTTTATTCCTAGTCTTTCCGTTTCATAGAAAGAAAGCTTTGCTCGATAAATTATATATTCAATATTTTCTACGAGAGGTAAACCAATGGCCTTAGCCAAGAGCCTATAAAAAATTAATCTAGACGTTTCATGCACATCTAACAAAGAAGTTCTATAAACTAGCATTGTAGCGACAAACCAAATGATAGCGCAGCAAGCTATAAATGCGCCGGTAGAAATTTGGTTAAAAACATTTTGGTTTTGTTTAACCAGGTTAGCGATCAAAAAAAACACTACCGAGGTGGATATAATTGAGACAATCCAAAACGGGTAAGCAACATAAGTAAACCATCCTGGAAACAGACGGACGGCTAATGGTTGGTCAGCGCCCTCAACTCTCCAATTAGGCAATAGTAGTTGTATCCTACCGTAACTGAGACCAAGCATTCTTCTTAAAACAATGACTTTTCGACCTGAGAAAACTATGGATCTTTGCCGATCAGAAAAATACTTGAGTGTGACAAACGAAAACCCTGATATTATTAATAATAATATAATGGAGATAATATAAGGTGGTATTATACCCTCAAAAACTGACGCTAGTCGGTCTGATGAACCGACTAGCAGCGAGCCCAATGCTGCTGAAGAAACGAGAGACACATTCGAGGCATTAAGAAAAACACGTTCTTCCGACTCTAAATTTTTAGCTGCTACTTTATATTCCTCTAGGGCAATATCGCGATCTTCGAAGTGGTAAGTCGGAAAGTGCTGTCGCCAACCATTTTTATAATCTTCCTCTATCAATCTAATTTCCTTATAAAATTTAAAAATATGTTAAACAGCTCATTATAATTTTATTGCCTTATTAGCATGTTAGCTTGCGGTCGTCAACTGCCTCAGCCGTTCTATCAGCTTATATTACGGTTAAGTGCCATCTGCTATGTCCTTGAATTTCCCTTCAAGACGCCAGATTGTTGATTTGTGATCTTCGAATTTACCACCAATTTCTAATCCGGTCTTACTAATTGCTGCCTTTAATCCAGCATTGACACCGAAATCATCTTCATAGGATACAGATAGAGAAAAATCTTGGAGACCATAACTTTTTCGGCCTTTAGCAATAGACTGCCAAGTTGGTTCATGTTCATACCAAACCAAATCTTTAGGGATTGATGGTGTTACAGCTCCTGATAGCCTCGCCTCAAAAAGTAGTTGTGATCCGGATTTTGATGATGATGCAGCTTCAGCCCCCACCTTACTTTCGGCTTCCCCTAGTGGTACTGAAATACGGCTAGAGAAATCTCTTGACCAACCGCTAACGTGCTCAACGCGAATTGAAGTAGCTCCTAAACTCATAAGTAAATCCGTTGCTTCACAGAATTTGTGTTCAAAAGTGACGCGGTGAAAATCAGCCAGAGTGTAATAAACTTTAGGCAGTGCGGGATGCCCGATGTAAAGAACACCATCTCGAGGATGGCCCGGAGGAAATGAAAGTAATTTTGCAATCGTATTTCCAACCGGTAACACTAAAAGACCATCATCTCGCGCACGCCCCCACGCCTTTATAGCCTCGCGAGTTACTTCCGCTATCGTTCTACCTAGTGAAACAGGAAGAACATCAAAAACAATCGATTCAGTAATTTTCTTCCAGTCAAGGCCATTTTCACGAAGTTGAACAGCTCTTCGTTCCTCTTGTTCCGCAGCTTTAACAATCACATCGTCAGTAACAACAATCAATTGTCTGCTCGAATATGGGAGTTCTAAGAAGCGAGAAAAATTGTTCTCAATGTCATTCATTGGTATGAATTCCTATTGCGCTTAATTAGTAATGGACTTCCTATCTTGTGATTGGATAAACGTACCAGCACGTTTATCCGTTAAATACAGCCTGCGAAATTTTCTCTAAACATTTGAAATAAATAGAAAAAACTAAAATTCAGCTTCATACCTGAAACTTACATTATTGCTGCATTTTTCGGCAATGTTTGCTTTGGGTAGAAAGGTGACATTTTGTTGAAGCGTTGCTCCCTCTAAAACGCCAACATTACCAGTTAACTTAGGTTAGTCCTACCTCAACGACCTAGCTTTTAGTCGATAGTAAAAGCTCTACAACTCGATTGAAGCCCCACTTCATTGCTATCGCTTACCTCACCATAAATCATGCGATGCTACTCATCTGAGCTGTGCCTACTGGTTGATGGCGAAGACACAATAGGTGAGCCGAAATCCGCAGCTTCCTCACATGGCGTTAGCTCGGCTGTCTTCGCGCCATTGAATATATTAGCCCCATCTATATTATGTTCAGGTTTCAGCGAGTCACGATGATGCGAGCCGTTTTACTGCCAGTGCGTTTTGTACGCTGAGCCAACCGCCTCGACCCACCGTCAAAGCCATTTCAAAGGAAACCATACAATGAAACCCATCGTGATAGTGACGGGCCTGCTGGCGTGCTCTACCACTGCCGCCTTTGCGCAGGATCACATGGATAGCGGCCTGGCTTACTTTCAGGACTACTGCCTGAAACCGGGCGGGAAGCTGGAAAAGTCGATAGACCTGTTTTCCAATTCCGACACGTTTGGCAACGAACGCAGCATGGGGTCAGACTTCACCTATGTCAGCTACACCGGCCCAGACGGCATTAATGCCTCGGTGCTGATCGGCGCCTCATTTACGGACGACAAATGCACCATCATCATGACCGGCGTGGACGAGCCGATGGTGCAGAGCGAAGCGCTGGCGGCCACCCTGACGGAGACCGCCGGTGCCGAGTTCATGGAGTGGGAGGCGTTCGAGGATTATGGCAACGGCGGCTTTGGCTATCGCGATGCCCAAGGGGATGTGGTCGTCGCGCCCGTGACCACCGGTATTTCGGATGACATCGTGCATCTGAGCTTCTATCCGAATTGATGGCGTTGCCCGGTGCGATTTAAGCTCTGATAAGAAGTAACCCGTTCAAATCGAACTGGGCATTTATTGCCTTAGCTGCTCACCCAGCGCAATGAAATTCTCCGCCACGAAATCCCACGCTTTCTCAGCTTCCAAATCCTTGCTCTGCTGCGGACCATACTCCGTGGGCCGGGGGATGAACGCCGTTTTCAAGCCTAACGCCCTCGCCGCTCGTAAATCCGCATTATGCGCCGCGCACAGCATCACCTCTTCCGGCGGCAGATTCAGCAGACGGCTCGCGCCGAGATAAACCTCCGCGTCTGGCTTGTAGTGCTCGAAGAGCTCGGCGCAGAAGATCATGTCCCAAGGCAGTTTGGCGTGGCGGGCAACGTCGACCATCAGCGAGACGTTGCCGTTGGTCAGCGTGCCGATGATGTAATTCTCTTTCAGACGCGCAAGGCCTGACTGTACGTCCGGCCAGGGCGTAAGGCGGTGCCAGAAGCGGTTGATGCGCTCGATCGTCGAAGCATCCAGTTTAATGCCGTGTTGATCGAGCAGTTCGACCAGGCTTTCGCGATGCAGGTCATCGAGGTTCGTCCAAGGGCATTCGCCCTTGCGGACCCGGTCCATCGAAGGCACGTAGCGTCCGCGCCACTGGTCGGTCAGCGTCTCTTTTGGCAACTCGATGCCCAGCTCCTGCTCCAGCTTGCCGAACTGCTGGATCAGGCTGGTGCGCCAGTCGACCACGGTACCGAATACGTCGAACAGGATCGCTTTCATTCATGTCTCCTTTTTGGCCTGTTGTTATTTTGAGTCTTGTCAGTACGGGGCTGAATTGCGCCCATCGATGACACGATCAGGCTGGTTGAAATGAAAGATAACGTGGCGCTAGGCGTTTCGCTTATTGCGCCTCGGTGACCTGTCGTCGCGAGCCGAAGCTCTCTCCCATAGAGCATGGTGTGCCTGCGGCTCCTTGAGAGTGTCCTCCAGCTTTTGCGTAGACGCTCATTTTCATCGCGCAGCTTTACGCCCACCCGTTAGTTGCCGATAGCCCCATATTGCTGCCATGCCGGTTGCGCACGCCGTTGAATACATTAGAGTCATCTATATTATTTTCTGGCATCCAGGATCGCGACGATCAGGTGGTCGTGCAGCCGGCACATCAAGCGCTTCGGGCAGACGTTGGAAGCACTCAAGGGAGAGTCACAGTGAAACAGATTTTGATAGCGGCGGGCCTGTTGGCATGCGCGACCTCAACGGTTTACGCGCAAGAGCGCACGGATTCCGCGCTTGCCTATTTTCAGGACTACTGCCTTGAAGCGGGTGGGGATATGCAAAAGTCGATCGCCCTGCTGTCCGCATCCGAGCACTTTGATGCTCCGTTCGACCAAAGCTCAGGCAATTACACCGCGCTGCTGTTCATGGGATTGGACGGTACCCTTGCCACCGTCACCATCGGGGGCGAGGTGGGGTACGATCGCTGCATTATCACGGCAAGCGGCGTGGCCGACCCGATGGCGCAGAGCGAAACCTGGGCCGGTATTTTGGCCGATGAGCAGGGCGCCGACTTCACGCAGTTAGCGCCCTTCGATATGTATGGCAACGGCGGCTTTGGCTATCGCGATGCCCAGGGGAATGTGGTTGTCGCGCCCGTAACCACCGGTATTTCGGATGACATCGTGCATCTGAGCTTCTACCCGAAGTGATTAAGTTGCCCAACTACTCAAGACATGCCATCGAAAGCCGTTTCAGACTGTAATACCCCTCAGTCAAGCCTGGCCAGCGGTTATGGATAGAGGATTTCGCTCGCGGCTGGTCGTCAGCCAAGGCGCCTGAGGGCGCCCTTCGCCCGCTGAAGCGGGCTCCTACAATAAATCCGGCGGCCATGTAGTAGGTACAGACTCATACCGGTGACCGCGTAGGAGTTGAGCACCCAGCTCACGAATCCCTTGAAGAAAAGCGAAGTGTTCAAGTCGCGTTACTTCAAGCCCTTCTGCTATCGAAACACGCTTACCATTACCGCCCGTATTCAAAAAATCAGTGTTGGCTCACTCAGGATGACACAGGCGTTCGAGCTCCTCGGTAAAGCCCGGGTAGGTCAGATGGGCGTTATCGATGACTTCGAACACGCTCTGCTCGCGGGAGTGGGCGTGCTGATGGGCGAAGGCCTGAAAGGCGGCGTTGGGTGTGGCGCTCACGTGGGGGTAATCCAGCGCTTCACGTGGGCCGACCCCGCCGGCTAAAAGCCACAGAAAGTCGTCAAGATCCCGGGCGATCACGCCGCTTTCGCCTTCCGAGCCTAAAAACACGATCGGCTGCTGCTCGATGGGCGTTTGCGGCAGCACCATCCAGAACGCGGCGTAGCCGCCGGTGCCGTCCTGGCCGAAAACGCGAAACTGCGCGCCGGTCGCGTGCGGGTTGCCGCTCCAGGCCTGTAGCCACTGCGCGGTGTCCTCGGCGGTCAAGAATCGCGTGTAGGGTTCAAAGTCATAGCCTTCCTCGATATCGAAACTCAGCTGATGGAGCAATGCCAACCGCTCCGGTAACTCGGTATCCCAGGGGTCAATGCTCATGGTGTACTCCGTTCGATGAGTGATGCTTCGAACCTGCGATAGCACGTGGGTTCAGCATGTGCGATCACGCCCCAAAACGCTAGCGCGCTTTCCACCACGCCAGTATGCCCGGCGCAAGCTCGCCCTTCTCGGCCAGCTGCCCGCCTCTGGCGAAGTCCGCCCAGAGCGTGCGCAGGCGCTGGCCACACTGGTGAAGCTCGCTCTCCTCCACGCCCTTGACGATATCCGCATCGCGCCAGCTAGCCTGCTCGCCCAGTAGTAACGGTAGCTCAAGCGTGTGAGCGGCGCCGTAAGGGGCACGGCCCTTGTTCCAGTCGAAGCGGTAAACGAAGGCGTTTCCACCAGCGCTTACG
This sequence comes from Halomonas sp. GD1P12, assembly GCF_025725645.1. Taxonomy (NCBI): domain Bacteria; kingdom Pseudomonadati; phylum Pseudomonadota; class Gammaproteobacteria; order Oceanospirillales; family Halomonadaceae; genus Halomonas; species Halomonas sp. GD1P12. The sequence continues at coordinate 2,527,203 of NZ_CP107007.1, forward strand.
TGGCGGCGGGCGAAGGCGTGGGCATCATGCCGGTACACCTTGCGCGTGGTGGCGGCGACCATGGCGCCGGTAAGCGGCGCGCCCAGAAGCGGCGTTTGGCGCAGGCGCATCAGCCCCGGCGACATGACCAGAAACAGCGCGGTTTCTTCACAGGTAGTGCCGATGAACACATCGATCTTTTTCGCCGCGCGCTGCCAGGCGGCGGGCGCCTGCTTCTCCTGGGGCAGCGGGTAGTGGCCGTACTGGGTCGAAAACGGCATGGCAGATTTAAGCCCAAAGCCCTGGGCGGTCTTGACGACCTTCGTTTGCAGGGCGAGCACCTCGCCCAGCGGCATGTCATCGGTGGCTGAGGCGGCCTGCTGGAACATTTTGGCGTTCATTTTCGCCCGTCCCCGGCTGATGCCGAGCGGCGCGCTCTGAATGATGGCGCGCTGGAAAAGCCCCTCGGCGCCGTCGGCAATCATCAGGTGCGCCGCCGCGTCGCCGCCGGCGGAGTGGCCGAATAGCGTGACGTTGTCGGGGTCGCCGCCGAACGCGGCGATGTTGGCGTTAATCCAGCGCAGCGCCGAGATCAGATCGAGCAGCCCCAGGTTCGCCGGGCGCCCTTCCCCGCCGAGAAACCCCAACAGCCCCAGCCGGTAGTTCACGCCCACCACGATCACATCGTTTTCAAGTGCCAGCGGGCGGGTGTCGAATACGGGCAGATCCGCCGTGCCGAATACATAGGAGCCGCCGTGGATCCAGACCATGACCGGGCGCGGCGTACTGGCGGGGCTTTCCGGCAGCGTCACGGAAAGGTGCAGCGCCTCTTCCGAGACGACGAACTCGCCCGCACTCACGCCCAAGGCGTGGTTGAGCTCCGGCACGATATTCTGCGGCGCGGCGGGTGACCATTCGGTGGCGTGAATGGGCGCGCTCGAAGGCGGCTCGTCCACCGGCGGGCAAAAGCGCTCAACGCGTGCGTAGCGGATGCCGGTGGCGCGAATCGCGCCGCGATCACGCCAGCCGATGATATCGCCGGCGGGGGCGGTAAAGCGCGGGGTGTCTTGCGGGGCGGGCTCAGCGTGGGTCATGGGCGGTCGCTCGTACAATGGCACATCATCATGAGCCGACGAGCATAGCACGCGTGACCGGCGGTTAGAGGCCACGCGCGCGAGGCGGCGTTGAGATGCCAGCGAAGAAGTCATTGGACGGCTCGGCTTGCCACCACCTAGACTCAAGGCTCCTTCCCCGTGAGTGCCCTGCCCATGCGCGTTTTCTCCAACCCGGTCGGTGCCGGTTCGTTGTGGTTCGATAACCTGGTCACCGCCGACGGCGTGCCGGTCGCCTACGACCCGCAGGCCCGCGCGTTCATCCCCATGCCGCCGTTTTGCGCCAACCGCGAGGTGGTCGGCTGTAACTGGATCGCGCCGAAGGCCGGCGAGCTTTGCCGCGCCTGCGCCATGACCGCCGTCGCACCGGACCCGAGCATTCCCAACGCCACTGCCAACTGGGCGCAAACCGAAGCCGCCAAGCGCTGGGTGATCGACAATCTGGGCCGCTGGAACTGGTTTCGTCCGGAAGACCCAGGCGCCCCGCCGGTGTTCCACCTGCTGGCGGAAGGCAAAAAACCGGTGATGATGGGCCACGTGGATGGCGTGGTGACGATCAGCATCGCCGAGGCCGACCCGGTACTGGTCACCACCCGGCGCGAGGCGCTGGAAGAACCCTACCGCACCATGATCGGCCACATGCGTCACGAGATTGCGCACATGCTGTGGTGGCGGTTAAGCCTGCGCGAGGACTTTCTCGAAGCGTTTCGCGACATGTTCGGCGACGAACGCGCCGATTACGGCGAGGCGCTCAAGCATCACTACAACGAAGGCCCGCCGGAGAACTGGCGCAAGGATTTCGTCTCCACCTACGCCTCGGCCCACCCCCACGAGGATTGGGCGGAAACCGTTTCGCACATTCTGCACCTGACCGACATCACCGACAGCTTCGTGTCATCGGGCATGGATTCGCCGGAGCTGCCCCGCGATCACAAGTGGGATGCCTACGCCGAGCCGGACGCCGAGCGCTTGATTCACATTGCCACCGCGCTGATCGCCGGGGTGAACCACGTCAACCGCGCAATGGGGCTTTCCGACGTTTACCCCTTCATGCTGACCGAAGTCACGCTCAAGAAGATGGCGTTCGTGCATGGGTGGCTACGCCGGGGGGCGCAGGGGCTGTAACCTCCTTGAGCGCAGGCCTCAGGCACTGGGGCTGTCGCTCAACACGAACGAATGCAGCTCGATATCGGTTCGAAACTGCCAGCCCAGGCGTTGCCAGAACCGCTTGCCGGATTCGTTATCCGTAAGCAGCATCAGGTGCGCCTTGTCGATGCCTTCACCCCGCAAGGCGTTCAGGCAGCGCTCGACCAGAGCGGTACCGACGCCCTGCTTACGGTGACGTTCGGCCACCGCCAGGTGCTGGATGAAACCTCGATGGCCGTCGTGGCCCGCCATGATCGTGCCGATGATCTCCCCGTCCTGTTCGGCAATGAAGCTCAACCCCGGGTTACGCGATAGATAGCGCGTGATGCCTTCGAAAGAGTCCGCATCACGCAGGCGCACGCCCGGCGTTTGCTGCCAAAGCGCCACGGCGGCGTGGTAGTCCTCGAGGGTCATGGGGCGGTAGTGCATGAAGAATTCCAGAAAGTCAGTTCGTCAGGGCGTGGAAGGTGTGAATCGAGTGGGCGTAGCCCGGCGGCAGGTTGGCCGGCAGCGCGTCGAGCGCGAAGGTGGCGATGCGCGAATGCTCGTCGCTCACTTCAGGTGCGAAAGGGCCTACCAATTCGCAGCCATAGGTCACGATGAAGACCTGCTTGCCGGGAATTACCTCGAACAGATAGCTGTCGATGATCGATGAGACGCGCACCTCGACATCGAGCTCTTCCTTGAACTCTCGCGCCAGGCACTCAGGCGCGCTCTCGCCAACCTCGATACGCCCGCCGGGCAGCTCCCACTCGTCGCGGTCGTTCAGTGCCAACACCACCTGGCCGTTGGGAAGTCTCAATACGCCCTTGATCGATACTGGAAACACAAGCACCCTTCCCGTTCAATGCTAGAAGTTGAGTCCCAAGCGCAGCGCCTGTAGCCCATCGAGGGTGATCGTGACCTCATCAGAAAACAGCGGATGCCCTTCGACGCCCAGATTCAGCGCCGCCTGGCTGCCGCGGTAGGCCACGTTCAGCGTGATCTCCGTCGAGGTACTGATCGGCGCCCAGAGCCTGTAATCGACGCTTTCCACCGTAACGTTGGAAAGCCCGCGCTCACTCAGCGCCTGCTCCACCTCGCGCTCCACGGCGTGGCCGTAGTAGACATAAACCCCCGCATAGCCCAGCGCCAACACCCCGATCAACGACAACAGCTTACCCATAAAACGCCTCGCATCATCGCCGTTCGATCAACGGCCAAAAGCGGGATAATGCCGGGCATGGGTCGGGGGCACAAGGGGCAGGCATCGCGCCCCATTTTTCTTTATTCTGCTGCCCACGCTTTGCTTTCACCCCTCCGGAGTCTATCCATGACCTCACCTGTTTTGCGACTCGCCACGCCCAACGACACCGACCGCTGCTACGACATCGAGGCTGCCGCCTACGAGGGCGACGAAGGCGCCACGCGAGAGAAAATCGCCACCCGCATCGCCCAGTATCCCGAAGGGTTTCTGGTCATGACGCTCAATGACGAGATCATCGGCTTTATCAACGGCGGCTGCGCGCATGAGGTGATCATGTCCGACGAGGCGTTCAAGGAGCTAATCGGCCACGACCCCGCCGCGCTCAACGTGGTCATCATGTCGGTGGTGATCGACCCCGCCCACCAGGGCAACGGTTACGCCACGACGTTGATGCAAGCCTTCGTCGAGCACATGAAAGCGCTTGGCAAGCAGACCATCCACCTGATGTGCAAGGAGCGCCATGTCCCGCTCTATGAGCGCATGGGCTACCGCTACGTAAAGCCTTCTGACTCCGACCACGGCGGCATGGCGTGGCATGAGATGGTCATGGTGTTGTAGCTTGTCGGCCCGAATGTGAGCAATTCTGTACAAGCATTCGAACGGCCAACTGCCTTAAGCTTACCGGGTGACATGCGAGGAGCGCGGTATGCGAAACGCCAGCCGATTTGAATTTATCAAAAGCCAGCACGTGCCGAGTTTGACCGTGCTGCACGCGGCGATGGAGGATTTCAGCTATGACCGCCACGCCCACGAAGAGTACGCCTTTGGCGTGACCCTGGCCGGGCGGCAGGATTTCTTCAGTGGCGGGCAGTTTCACAAGAGCCCGCCGGGCAACGTCATTCTGTTCAACCCAGAAGAGGTGCACGACGGCCAGCCCGGCGGCGAGGATACGCTGGACTACCTGATGCTCTACGTTCACCCGGAGCAGGTGGCGCCGCTTTACGCCGAAGTGCTGGGCCATGAAAGCAAGACAGCGTTTCACTCGCCCAATACGCTGATTCAGGATGCCCGGTTGAGAGGCGATATCCTTGAGCTGGCGCGACTGATCACCCAGGGGAGGGGAAGCTGCATCGACCAGGAAAGCGCGCTGTACCGGATGGTGGAGCGCACGGTGCAGCTGGGCGGCACTTCAACGCCCCTGCCGCGCCTTACTCGGCCGGAGGCGCTGCTGGTCCGGGCAAAAGCCTACATTCACGCTCACTTGGAGCGGGACATGTCGCTGGATGAAATCAGTCAGGCGGCGCATCTTTCCAAGTACCACTTTCTGCGCCTTTTTCGTCAGCGCTACGGCATCACACCCCACCAGTACGTGATCAACTGCCGCATCAACGCGGCGCGCACGGCGCTGGCCGCGGGGGCTGACACTACCGAGGTGGCGCTGCGCTTCGGGTTTGCCGACGCGAGCCATTTCAACCGCCGTTTCAAGCGTATCTACGGTATGACGCCGAGCCAGTACAGGCGCGACATTTCACGCTAAATCCCCCTCCGAGGTTTTACCATGCTGGGAATCATCCTGTATGGACTGGGCGTCATGTACACGCCCGGGCCCGTGAATCTGCTCGGCCTGAACGTAGGCATTAACGGCCAAGCCAAACGCTCCGTCGGCTTTTGTCTGGGCGTGGGCAGCGCGATGCTGTTCTATCTACTGGTGCTGGGCTTTGCCGGAGCGGCGTGGATCGGCGGCCAGGCACTGGTGGTGCTCAGCGCACTGGGCTGCGGTTATATTCTCTACCTCGCCTACAAGATCGCTCGCGCCAGCGCAGAGCTCGAAACCGATGGCGCGCCCACACGGGTTTTCAACTTTCGCGATGGGCTGGTGATGCAGCTTCTCAATCCCAAAGCGCCGGTAGCAGTGCTGCCCATCGTCACGCTGCAGTTCCCCGCAGCGGATATTCATGGAACGAGCCTGGTCCTCTGGGCAGTTGGCCTTGGCCTGCTCGCCGCTGGTGCCCCGGGCAGCTACATGGCGCTGGGCGGTTTGCTTGGCCAGGGTGTTACGAACCCTGGCTGGGTGAAGCGCTTCAACGTGATAATGGCGCTGCTGCTGACCGGCGTGGCGCTGTCGATCGGCTTTGAACACGTGTGGGTGCCGCTTGCCAGCGCGGCGGATTAGGCCGATCAGATCATAGCTTTCTACCCAGTCGTTTTTCGACCTGCTTTCGCTCCCACTCGGGCCCGAAGAAGTTCAGCACCTCAAAAGCGGTCAGGCCATGACTGATGATGCCGATCCCCCAGCCCATGGCCGGCCACCACGCCCACATGTAGCCCGAGCCGGTCATAAAGTTGATGATAAACAATAGCGAGATGATCAGTGTGTAAGAGATGAGATGCGCATAGAAATCCTTGATCGCTTTGACCTTCTCGATCACGGCCTTCTCATCGTCGGTGATGTTGATGTCGCTGTTCATGTCAGGAGCCCCTTCAAGGTCCGAAACGTCGATTTCGAAGACAGCGGCCAGGGATTTGAGCGACTCAAGGCCAGGCTTTTGACCGCCCTCGATTCGCTGCACGGTTCTCACGCTCAATCCACTGAATTGAGACAGCTGATCCTGCGACCAGCCTCGTTGCAACCTGAGCTTCTTGACGATCATCGTTGACTCCCTCCCCCGCTGTTCCAGACATCATCATTCAGTCCCGACACCGCAAAAATCAACGTCACGAACACGTCAGCAGCCCGACACTTATTTATTTTCAGCAACTTGAGTACGACCAAACCCGACTCCAGTCTCTCACCCTCAGCACCGGAACGTGTCTTGCACGAAAGCAATTCATGCCCCGTTAAACGGCCCGATGCAAAAGCAAACCGAGCGCACGGTTCACTTCATCATAGATGGTGGCGCAGTGACTGGCGCTCGGTCCAGCAACATTCAGGATGGCTAGATCGAACTCACGCACGAAGTCGGCCAGAAGTGCGGCGGCGACATTTGTGCTCACCACGTCGATATCGATCAGCTTGTAGGGCTTGGCCTGGCGAATACAGAACAGCACGGTAGCCTCGGTGCCGCCGCGCGGGTAAGCGCTATAGAAAATGGCGGTGCCGTCGGCGTCCTGCACATTGCGTTTGGTGCGCTGACGATAGCCGCCGCCGATCTCGTCAAGCGTGTAAACAGGGTCAAGCGGCCCATCCTCGGCCACCCGCCCCACCGGGCAGGCGCCGCCGATCGGAAAACCCGCGGCGAGCGCGGCATCGAGGGCTGCCCGGTCGGCGCCGGTCTGGCCGCCGCTGATGATTTTTTGTAACATCTGTCGTGATTTACCTTGAGCCCAATACCGGGACCTAAGTACTCGGCAAACCGGAGGGCTTATCATCGGTTTGTTGTTAAGCAATGTCTTGAAGTAAGACTTTATACTTTTTCGATCATTTCAATTCGCACCCAACAAGCGGCTTTCGGCAATTTCGATCAACTTCTGAACGGCGGATAATCCCGAGTTACGGCGCCAGACCAACATCAATGACAGTTTCATGTCGAGATCGCTGATACGGTGGCTAACCACACCTTCAGGCGCACCTGCCATGGTCATGGCAGGTAAGACCGTGCAGCCCATGCCGGCAGCCACCAAACAAAGCATCGTTGCATTATCAGTGCCCTCTTGCACCACGTGCGGGGTAAAATTGGCGCGTTGAAAGGCATGTATCAACTTGTCGTGGTAAGCCGGTGTTGCACTTCTATCGAACCAGATGAACTCCTCATTATTGAGCTCGCTAAGCTTTTTAGGTGGGTGTTTGGCCAAACGCGAGGTTGCGCTAGTCACGAGCACTAGATGATCCTCGTAAAGACAATAGCTGCATAGATTCTCGTCGTCGGGGGGAAAATAAAGAATCCCCGCATCCAGCTCTTCTCGACGTATCGCCTCAACTTGGGGTGCGGACAGCAGTGAATTGACTTTCAATGAAACTTGGGGATAGCGCTCGCGAAAACAGTTCAATAACCCCGTGATCTGCGGCACCCAGAGATGCATGACCGTCACGCCTAGATGCAACCGTCCTAATTGGCCATCCGCGATTCGCTGCGCATTACGTTTCGCCTGCTCGAACTCGACTAACAGCTTGCGTGTATCGCGATAAAACGCCCGACCAGCCATCGTCAAGCGAACCCCTGTACGCGACCGGGTTAATAATATTGTACCCACCTCGTCTTCCAGCAACTGTAGTTGGCGGGTCAAGGCGGGCTGCGCCAATGGAATACGCTTTGCAGCTGCGGTAATCGACCCTTCTTCCACGACCCATTGAAAATAGCTCAAGCGCTTGAAGTCCATCTCGTCCTCGCTGACATTCTACTTTTTGTTGGTCGGCCATCTAATGACAGCATGGAAAAGCATAAAAAAAACGATTTTCTCTATATGAGTTAACACTTCAAGATAAAAGTGTCATCCACAACAATGCGTATACATCATGACAAACTTCATTGACTCGGCATTTTTTGAAAAGCACCACCTCGAACTCACCCTCCTGCGACAAGAACTTCATCGCTACCCTGAGCTTGGTTTTCAGGAACACGAAACGGCCAAACGTATTGCTGCCGAGCTGGAGCGCCTGGGCTTGCCTTTTGAAAGGGGTATCGGAAAAACGGGCATCGTCGCAACGGTGGCGGGCGCTCAGCCCGACAATGGCCGACGGATTGGATTGCGCGCGGATATCGATGCGCTTCCCATTAAGGAGCTCAATGAGCACGAGTATGTCTCCCAGTCCCCGGGGCGTATGCATGCGTGCGGTCATGATGGACATACCACCATGCTGTTAGGCGTGGCACGTTATCTAGCCGAGCATCGCGATTTTGCCGGCACTCTTTACCTCGTTTTCCAACCCGCCGAAGAGGGCCTGGGCGGCGGTCGAGAGATGGTCAAAGAGGGCTTGTTTGATCGCTTTCCCATGCAGGCTATTTACGCCCTGCACAACTGGCCTACGCTCCCGGTGGGCCAGGTAGCCGTTCGTACGGGGGCAATTATGGCAGCCACTGACCGTCTCGATATCACCGTGCGAGGGAAAGGCGGCCACGGCGGCGTCAACCCGCATTTATCGATCGACCCAGTCCGCACGGCGGCTTCGCTGATCCAAAGCCTGCATTCGGTCGTCTCACGAGAAATCGATCCGCTCTCCCCCGCGGCGGTAAGCCTTTGCGGGCTACAGGGCGGCGATCTGGATGGTTTCGCCGTTATCCCCGATGAAGTGCGTATCAGCGGTACCGCGCGAAGCCTCGATGAGGTGACACATGGCCGGCTCGAGAACGCAGTGCGACGTATCTGTGAAGGCACCGCCGCCACTTATAACTGCGAAATCGAACTCGATTACCAGCGTATTTTTCCTGCCACCATCAACACCGCCGCGGAAGTGCTGCATGTCGAGCAGTGCGTCGTCGATACCTTGGGTGAGCCGGCGCTGATCAGAGATACCGACCCGAGTCTGGGAGGCGAAGATTTTTCCTTCATGCTTGAGAAATGCCCTGGGGCTTATTTCTTTCTAGGCACCTCGAAAGATGGCAACGACTATCCGCTTCATAATGCGCGGTATGACTTCAATGACGCCATTATCCCAACCGGCTGTCGGCTGCTGGTCAACATTGGCTTGAGCGCACTGTCAGCGTCTAACTAAACGCTTTCCTTGATTACAACCCTAAAAAAGAGGATGTCGCATGAACTATCATCCCAAGCTGCCCCCCCGCTGGACACTCATCTACTTCTCTATCTGTACCCTGGCCATGGTCTGGCCAGGCGCTTTAATCGCCAATCGAATCGAGCCGTTCGTGCTGGGTCTGCCGTTTTTTATATTCTGGTATGTGGCTTGGGTGTTTGCGCTCTTCGTGGGATTTGCGCTCGCTTACCAAAGTGACAAGACAGAGGAGACGCACGATGAGTGATCCGCTGATCATCACCGGCATTACTATTGCCTATCTGGCCATCGTTCTGACTGTCGGTCTTCGGGCACGACACAACCAGAGCTCATCGCTGGAAAGCTACGTGACCGGTGGCCGCCATATGGGCTTGCTGGTCCTCTTCTTCATTCTGGGAGCCGAGGTATTCTCCGCCTTTGCCTTTCTCGGTGGTCCCGGATGGGCCTATAGCCGAGGCGCCCCTGCTTTATACATCATTGCCTATATCACGCTCTCCGTCGTCGTATGGTGGTTCATGGCCCCCTACATATCGCGCCTTGGGCGGTCGCATGGCTACCTGACCCAGGCCGAACTACTTTCCGCCTGCTACCCGACCCGCAACAACTTTCTGGGGCTTTTCATTGGCGTCATTAGCGTACTTGCCATGATCCCTTACATGACGATCCAGATCGCTGGCGCCGGCCTGTTATTCGAGGCGGCGACCTCGGGCACCATCCCTTTCTGGCTGGGCAGTCTTCTCGCCTGCGGCGTGGTCACGGCATATGTCTACGCCAGTGGCTTGCAAGGCATCGGCTGGACCAACCTTCTGCAAGGCATCATGATGGTCGCCGTGGCGTGGTTTTTGGGGCTGGCCACCGCCGACCAGCTCTTTGGCGGGATCGGCGAGATGTTCCGCGAGCTTCAGCGCGAAGCCCCGGAATACCTGACGATGCCCGGTGCCACCGGCATGGGCTGGGGGGCGTTTTCTACCGCCATTCTGGTCAGCGCGCTGGGCTGTGTGATGTGGCCACACATCTTCATGAAGTTCTACAGCGCCAAGAGCGAGCGAACGCTGAAACGCGTTTTCGTGCTCTATCCTCTCTATAGCTACCTGCTGATACCGCTGCTGATCATCGGCTTCGCCGGGGTATTGCTGATAGACACACCGCTCGATTCCGCCGACCGCGTTTTGCTGACCATCGTGGTCGAGATCGCGGATTTCCCGGCTTGGCTGGTGGGGCTTGCCCTTTCCGGCGCATTGGCGGCGGCCATGTCGACAGCAGCCAACCTCGCGCATACCTCGGCGACCATATTGGTTCGCGACGTGGGTCAGCATCTTCCTTCACTGCGCGGCATGTCGGATCAAAAGTCACTCAAGCTGACCCGCTACGGCGTCGTGCTGCTCTCTTTTCTGGCTTACCTGCTGGCACTGGCCAATCCAGGGTCGTTGGTGAGCCTGCTGCTGGGGGCTTACGGCATCATCGTTCAACTGCTGCCGATGCTGATAGGCGCGCTTTTCTGGCGACGCGCTTCCAAGGCTGGCGCGCTTGCGGGCTTGGCGGTTGGCGCCTTCATTACCCTGCTGCTCGAATTCGGTATTGACGCGCCCTTCGGCTGGCATGCCGGGTTCTGCGGTCTGCTCGTCAATAGCATCGTATTCATTGCGGCCAGCATGGCCACGGCAAGTACCTCGCAGCACTCGCCCGCTCAAGCGTTGAGCGAGACAAGATAGCTCTACCCACCTCCCAAGGCATTCTCTAATGCCAGACACATCGCAGGCCGGTAGTGAACGCCACTACCGGCCTGCGGCTTCTACTCTCTATGATTTCATAAATTGACTTCTACAGACACGCACCCGGCTTTTGTCGATTCTTTAAAAATTGCCAGAATTTTTCAGGTCATGAAGCAGGAAATTTCCTCTAAGCTGTTTCACGATATGCTCGAACAAGAGGGGAACACACATGAACACACAGAAAGTGGCGCTGATCACTGGCGGCTCGCGCGGTATCGGCGCAAGCATTGCCCAAAAGCTCGCCAATGGCGGCTTCACGGTGATCGTCAATTACGCAAACAGCTTTGATGAAGCGGCGAAGGTGGTCGAGGAGATCGAGCGCCAGGGCGGCAGCGCCAAGGCATTTCAGGCGGATGTGGCTAACGCGGACGCGGTGCGCCAGCTCTTCGACGAGATCGAAGCGCAGTACGGCCGGCTCGACGTGCTGGTCAATAGCGCCGGGATCCTGAAGCTCGCGCCGCTCGTTGAGTGCGACGATGCGCTTATCGACGCCCACATCGATATCAATCTGAAAGGCTCTATCTACACCATGCGCGAGGCGGCCAAACGCCTGCAAAGCGGCGGGCGCATCATTAACCTTTCGACCAGCGTGGTGGGGCTCAAGCTCGAGAACTACAGCGTGTACGCGGCGACCAAAGCGGCGATGGAAACCCTGGGGGCGATTCTCTGCAAGGAGCTTCGCGGACGCGAGATCACCGTCAACAGTGTCGCCCCCGGCCCGACCGCCACGAAGCTCTTTTTCGACGGCAAGTCCGACGAGTTGATCGACAAACTCGCCAAAATGCCGCCGCTGGAACGTCTGGCCGAGCCCGAGGACATCGCAAGCGTGGTGGCGTTTCTCGCCTCGCCCGCCGGCGGCTGGATCAACGGGCAGACGCTGCGCGCCAACGGCGGCATCGTTTAACTCACGGTCTCTTCTTCGCGGCAGCGGCGAACGCTATCTGCCAGCTCGCGCGCCAGCCCATGTACGCCTTCGACGGCTTCGTCACCGGTCGTGGCGTGCTCGATGCGCTCGACCAGCGCCGAACCAACCACCACGGCATCGCTGAAGCGGCCGATAGACGCGGCTTGTTCCGGCGTCCGAATACCAAACCCTACGCCGACCGGGAGCTGCGTATGGCGTTTCAGGTCAACGACCGCGCGCTCGATACTTTCCGGCGTGGCCGCACCGACGCCGGTCACGCCGGCGACCGAGACGTAGTAGATGAACCCGGAGGCGCGCTCGAGCACCTGCGGCAGGCGCCTAGCATCGGTGGTGGGCGTGGCCAGGCGGATGAAGTCGATACCGTGGCGGGCGGCGGGCGTGCAGAGCTCGTCGTCGTGCTCCGGCGGCAGGTCCACCACGATCAGCCCGTCCACGCCGGCCTCACGCGCGTCTTCCAGAAAGCGCTCGACGCCGTAGCAGTAGATCGGGTTGTAGTAGCCCATCAGCACGATCGGCGTGTGCTGATTCTTCTCGCGAAAGCGCTTCACCATCGCCAGCGTTTTGGCCTGGGTCTGGCCCGCGTCCAGCGCGCGCAGCGCCGCTTTCTGAATCGCCGGGCCGTCGGCCATCGGGTCGCTGAAGGGCATGCCCAGCTCGATGATGTCCACGCCCGCGTCGGGCAGCCCGTCGAGCAGGCGTTGCGAGGTCTCCGGGTTCGGGTCGCCGGCAGTCAGAAAGCTTACCAGCGCCGGGCGATTCTGCGCTTTCAGCGCGGCGAAGCAGCGCTCAATACGTTGGGTGCCGACGGTCGAGTTGGCCTGGCTCATTAGAACTTGTCTCCTAGCGTGTCTTTGAGATGGTGAGCAACGCTCATCATGTCCTTGTCGCCGCGCCCGCTCAGATTGACCACCATCAGGTGATCTCGGGGTAACGTGGGCGCGCGCTTGGCGACGTCGGCCAGGGCGTGGGCGGTTTCGAGCGCCGGAATGATGCCCTCTTCGCGACAGCAGATCTGAAACGCCTCGAGCGCCTCGTCGTCGGTGGCCGAGACGTACTCGACGCGGCCCTGCTCGTGAAGCCAGGCGTGCTCGGGGCCGATGCCCGGGTAGTCGAGCCCCGCCGAGATCGAATGAGCGTCGATGATCTGGCCATCCTCGCTTTGCAGCAAGAAAGTGCGGTTGCCGTGGAGCACGCCGGGGGTGCCGCCGTTCAGGCTCGCCGCGTGCTGCCCCGTTGCCACGCCCTTGCCGCCGGCTTCGACGCCGATCATCTGCACGCTTTCATCGGCAAGGAACGGGTGGAAAAGCCCCATGGCGTTGGAACCGCCGCCGATGCAGGCGACGAGCGAATCCGGCAGGCGCCCCTCTTTCTCCTGCATCTGGCGGCGGGTTTCATGGCCAATCACCGCCTGGAAGTCGCGCACCATGGCGGGGTACGGGTGGGGGCCGGCCACGGTGCCGATGATGTAGAAGGTGTCGTCGACATTGGTCACCCAGTCGCGCAGCGCTTCGTTCATGGCGTCCTTGAGCGTGCCGGTGCCCGACGTCACGGGCACCACCTTGGCGCCTAAAAGCTTCATGCGAAACACGTTGGGCTGCTGGCGCTCGATGTCGGTGGTGCCCATGTAGATCACGCATTCGAGGCCGAAGCGCGCCGCCACCGTGGCCGTGGCCACGCCGTGCATGCCCGCGCCGGTTTCGGCAATGATGCGCTTCTTGCCCATCTGCCTGGCGAGCAGCACCTGCCCGATGCAGTTGTTGATCTTGTGCGCGCCGGTGTGATTGAGCTCTTCGCGCTTCAAGTAGATTTTCGCGCCGCCGAAGTGCTCGGTCAGCCGCTCGGCAAAATAGAGCGGGCTTGGCCGACCCACGTAGTCGGTTTGAAAGTAGGCGAGCTTGCGCTGAAACTCGGGGTCCGCCTTGGCCGCGGCGTATTCATCGCGCAGCTCGTTGATCAGCGGCATCAGCGTTTCCGCCACGAAGCGCCCGCCGAAGCGGCCGAACATACCGTTGCCATCGGGCAAGGCGGTCGAAGGAGTAAAAGGCTGGTTCATCGCGACCTCGAAGGGCTGAAAAGACGTTGCCGGCTAAGGCGTTCATTGATGTCTTTACGTTACCCGAGACGCGAGGGTCAAAAAATCGATAAGATAGCGGCTATCTGTGAGTTTTAATCAACTATCGAGAAGCCATCTTCATGCAGAATAGCCTGCCCCCGCTGAGCGCGCTGCGTGCTTTTGAGGCCACCGCGCGGCTTGGCAGCGTAAGCGGCGCCGCCGGTGAGCTCAGCGTGACCCACGGTGCGGTCAGCCGCCAGCTCAAGACGCTGGACGAACATTTTGAGACGGCGCTGTTCGCCAAATCCGGCCGGCGCCTGGTGCTGACCCCGCACGGCGAAACGCTGCAGCGCGGCCTTGGCGAGGCCTTCGCACAGCTGCGCGATAGTTGCGCATCGCTCAAGCGTGAGGTAGAGGGCGCACCCTTTACCCTGGCCTGCCCCGGCAGCCTGTTGGCGCGCTGGTTGATTCCTCGGCTCGAACCGCTGCGCCGGGCGCTGCCCGAGCTCAACCTCCAAGTGGTAGTCAGCGACACCGAACAGCCCGGCGGCCAGCAGAGCGCCAGCGCCACCCTTGCGTTTCTGGAGCCGCCCTGGCCCGTTAGCGGCGAAGTAATCGAGCTGATGGCCGAGGAGATCTGCGCGGTGGCAAGCCCGGCACTTGCCGCGCGTCTTGACGCCAATGTACCGGCGTCGCTGTTCGAACAGACGCTTCTGACGACCGCCTCACGCCCGCAGGCGTGGCCGGCCTGGGCCCACGGCCAGGGGCTCGATGAAAGCGCTCTCGACAAGGCGCTGGAACAAAGCCTGGGGTTCGACCACCTCTACTACCTGATGGAGGCCGCCGTGGCGGGGCTCGGGGTCGCGATCGCGCCCCGGCTGCTGGTGAAGGATGATCTGAAAAGCGGGCGGCTGGTCGCGCCCTGGGGAAGTATCGCCACCCCCGCCCGCCTCTGCCTGTGGCTACCCGACGAGCGCCGCACCGGCGCGGGAGAAAAGCTGGCGGCGTGGCTCGAACGGGCGCTTAAAGCATCAAATTAGCGTTTGGCGGTACTCGGCCAGCGCGGCGATATCCGAAGGCGTGGTGCGACAGCACCCGCCGATACCCGCGGCCCCGGCGGCAAGCCAGGCGGCCGCGCCCTGGACGAGGTTGGGCGGCGCGCCGTTGTGGTCGCACGCCGCCGGGTGCCAGGTTTTGGTGGCGGGTTCGTACTGCTCGCCGGAGTTGGGGTAGACCAGCACCGGCAGATCGCACGACTGTCTGATGGCCTCGATCAGCGGCGCGATATGGGCGAGTGCTGTACAGTTCACGCCGATCGCCGCCACGCCCGGGCGCCCTGCCAGGGCTCGGGCGCATTCGGCAATCGGCGTGCCGTCGCTGATGTGCGCGTCATCCTTTGCCGAGAAGGTAATCCAGGCCTGCGCGCCGGGGTGCTCGGCGAGCAGGTCGCTGATCGCCAGCGCCTCGTCAAGCGACGGCAGCGTCTCCGCCGCCAGCAGGTCCGCCCCGGCCTCCAGCAGCAGCGCAAAGCGCTCGCGGTGAAAATCGACGAGCCCGGCACGATCCAGGTCATAGCCGCCGCGGTACTCGCTGCCGTCGGCCAGGTACGCGCCATAGGGCCCCACAGAAGCTGCCACCAGCGGTTTCGGGCGCGCGCTGTCCGGCTGCCAGGCGGCGTCGCGGGCATCACACGCCAGCGTTACCGAGCGCGTAATCAGCGCGCGGGCCTTTGCCTCGGTAAGCCCTGCCTGCATGAAGCCGGGAATGGTCGCCTGGTAGCTTGCGGTGATCGCACAGTCGGCGCCGGCCTCGAAGTAAGCCTGGTGAACCTGGCGGATCTTCTCCGGCGCCTCGCTTAAGAGCCGCGCCGACCAGAGGCTATCGCCCAGATCACACCCCAACGCCTCGAGTTCGGTGGCCAGCGCCCCGTCGATCACCATGAAAGGAACGTCGCGCAGCAGGGTCTGGATGGGGTTGGCGTGCTGGCTCATGCGGGGGTCTCCTCGGCGGTGCGGGCGCGTTTGGCCGTCTGGCGGCGGTGCAGGTAGTGAATCAGATAGCAGAGTACGATGAACGGCACGCCGAAGTAGAGCGCGATGCGCTGCTGCGGATCGAAGGCAATGCCGATACAGGCGGCCAGGCAGGCGCCGAAGGCGATCAGCGGCACGAACGGGTAGCCCGGCGTGCGGTAAACCAGATCCTCGAGCTGGCCGCCTTCCCGCAGGTACTGGCGGCGAAAGTTGAACTGGCTCAGCGCGATCGCCATCCACACGATCACCACCGCAAGCCCCGAAATGGACACCAGCACCAGATACACCGACTCCGGCGCGTAAACGCTCGAGAACAGCGCCCCGAAGCCGCCGACCATGCTCAAGAGCAGCGCGTTCATGGGAATGCCGCGCTTGTTGAGCCGGCCAAGAGACTTGGGCAGCGTGCCCTGGTCCGAGAGCGTCCAGAGCATGCGCGCCGAGGCGTAGAGACCGGAGTTGGCCGCCGAGAGCAGCGCGGTGATGATCACGAAGTTCATGATGTCCGCCGCTCCCGGCACGCCGATGCGCTGGAAGACCGCGACGAACGGGCTCTGGCTGAGTCCGGCCTCGGTATGAGGCAGGAGCGCGGCGATCACCACCATGGTACCGACGAAGAACAGAATCAGCCGCCAGAGCGTGGCACGAATCGCTTTAGGGACGTTGCGCGCCGGATCCTCGGCTTCGCCGGCGGCGATGCCAATAAGCTCGGTACCGGAGAAGGCGAACATCACCGCCAGAAGCGTCATGCCGATGGTCAAAAGGCTCGGCGGCATCGCGCCCTCGCCCCACAGCGCCGAAAGCCCGGGGGAGGCCACGGTAGCGCCGGTTTCATCCTGCAGCGGCACGAAGCCGATGATCGCCGCCGCGCCGATCAACACGAAGGCGACCACCGCCAGCACCTTGATCAGCGAGAGCCAGAACTCGGATTCGGCGAAAAAACGCGAGGTGAAGGCGTTGACACCAAACACGATGACGGCGAACAGCCCGCTCCAGTACCAGCCGGGCACATCGGGAAACCAGCGGCCCATGAACACCGCCGCCGCGGTGAACTCAGAGCCCAGCGCCACCGTCCAGGTGAGCCAGTACATCCAGGCGACCATGTAGCCGGTGCCGGGGCCGATGTAGCGCGTGGCGTGGGCGCTGAATGCGCCGGAGTCCGGCATGTGCACGGCAAGCTCACCCAGGCACATCATCACAAGCCAGGCAACGATACCGCCCACCAGATACGCCAGCACCGCACCCAGCGGGCCCGCCTGCTGCACGGTGTAGCCCGAGCTCAGAAAGAGCCCCGTGCCGATCACGCCGCCAAGCGACAGCATCACCAGATGTCGCGTCTGCATGCTGCGCTTGAAGTGCGCGCCCTCTTCTCGACGCCTGGAGGGATGACGTGCCTGATCACTCATATAACGACCTTCTCGTTGGCTTATCGCATCGTTGCCGGCCCGTAAGCCGGACCTGAAAAGGAGCGCTATTCTAATTTAGAAAAAAAGAATAAAAAAACTATTTTTTAGTATTTTTTTGAATAATAGCCAACGAAACGCTAGCGCCTTACTTATGTCTTCGACCAACAAAAAAGCGCCCCGGACGGGGCGCTCGAGAAACCTAGAATGAAGTCCATTGCTCGGTATCGTGCTGACTTCCCAGAACCTGAGTCGCCTTGGGCTTGGCGATTCGCGCCGGGCTTTGAAGCGGTCGTGATGGGGTGGGCAGCGCCCCCGTTTTCAGGCCGCTCGACGCGCCCCGGAAAAACGATACCTCTTTGAGCAGCGACGCCGCCTGACGTTGAAGCGAACGGCCCGCCGCGCTGGACTCATCCACCAGGCTGGCGTTCTGCTGAGTGGCGCTATCCATCTGCGAGATAGCCGTATTGACCTGTTCGATACCCTGAGACTGCTCTCGGCTGGCCGTGGCGATCTCGGCCATCAGGGCCGAAACGCGCTGCACGCCGCCCACGATATCCTCAAGCGAACGGCCCGCGCGGTTGACCAGTTCCGAGCCGGAATCCACCTGAACGATACTGTCTTCGACCAGCGTTTTGATATCCTTGGCGGCGTTGGCGCTGCGCCCGGCCAGATTACGCACCTCGCTGGCCACGACCGCGAACCCCCGCCCTTGCTCACCGGCACGGGCGGCTTCGACCGAGGCATTGAGCGCCAGCAAGTTGGTCTGAAAAGCAATTTCATCGATCAACCCGATAATACCGGCAATTCGGCGGCTCGAGGTGTTGATCATCTCCATCGCTTCGACCGCCTGACGAGCGATCTCGCCGCCGGCATTCGCCTGCCGGCTCACGTCGCTTACCAGCTTGTCGGCCTCGGAGGCGTTCTCGGCGTTCTGGCGAACGGTGGAAGTGATTTCATCCATCGAGGCCGCCGTCTCTTCGATGCTCGCCGCCTGCTGCTGGGTACGGCTGCTCAAGTCGTCGGTACCCGCCACTATCTCATCCGCAGCGCCATTGACTGACTCTGCATTGCTACGCACCGACATTACCACCTGCGAGAACTTTATCTCCATCGTCTTCAATGCGCTCAGCATGTCGCCAAATTCATCCTTACAAGTCACGTCGATGGCATTATTGAGATTACCTTTTGCCATGTCGTTGGCGAGCTTCTGGGCCTTGCCAAGCGGCGTCATGATCCCGCGGATCAGCCATATCGCCAGCAGGATACTGATGATGATGGCCACCGCCATCACGATAATGACGAAGTTGCGTGTCCAAACGTAGTCGCGCGAGGATTGCTGATTGGCAGCAGCGGCTTGCGCGCTGTTACCGTCGGTCAACTGCTTCAGGGCCGTCAGCGCCTTGGGATAGGCTTCACGCAGCGTCGTGGTGGCAATCTGACGCGCTTGATCGAACTCGTTATCGATCATCGCCGCCATGATCGTGTCGATACCGGCACGCAGCTCGGCAAGCGAGGTAACGAACGTATTCGCGATGGCGCGCTCAGCCTCTCCAGAGACACGGCTCGGGAAGTAATCCGCCCAGGCAGCATCGATGAGGGCATCGTTGTCGGCAAGCTCTTGCTGGACGGCCAGGGCGGAGACCGGGTCACGGTCGCGCTGTTCGGCAGTTATCTTCACCCGGTTGCTGAGCAGTGCCTGATTGACCTGGCTCAGGTCGGTGAGGGTGAGCACATTGCTTTCATAGATATCGGACATGGCATTGTTGGTCTTGTTGAGGCTATGAAGACTGATTGCCCCAACCACGATCAGAACCAGCGCACACGCCGCCAAACTCACGGCAAGCCGCAGCTTGACGCTTCGATTCAGAAAAAACATAGGAGTAAGAATCTCTTGGGGACCCGGGGCGCACTGCCCTGGGTGGAAGGAAGCCAACGCGTAAACACCAGCGCCCATGGTGAGTGCGCGTTGCTGTCCGCCGCTTCGTTCACCATCCGATGATCTATCGGCGTAGCCGGCAACTAATTAAATCTTTTTGATAAAAAAATAGCCGATCTCTTACAAGCGAATGAGCCAATACATTACTGACTATTGCCGCGCTACCTGAACACTCCTTCCTGCGACCTTTTTACATGCGCCTTTTTACATGAGCTTTTTTACATCGATACGGCTTACTGGTTCGAGGCAATGAGCGTACCGCCGGCGGCCATGAATAGGCCCCCGGTCGCTCGGTTGAACCGCTGGTAGCGGCGCGGACTCTGGAACCAGCGGCTGATACTGGAGCCCAGCCCTGCGTAGGTCGACATCAGGGTGAAATCGATCACCAGCCAGGTCAACGCAAGGATGACGAACTGCTCGAGCTGCGGCTGGCTCACGTCGATGAAGTTGGGAAACAGCGCGGCGAAGAACAGCAGATCCTTGGGGTTGCTGATACCCACGGTAAAGCCGCGGCGAAAGCGCTTTTTCGCCGAGACTTTAGGCCCCGCGGCCGCTCCCGGGCTTGCCATCGGCGGGCTGGCCGTATCGCGCCAGGCCATGATGCCCAGGTAGACCAGATACGCCCCACCGACCATTTTCAGCGCGTAAAAGGCGGTTTCGGAGGTGGCCAGCACGGCGCCCAGCCCGAGCGATGAGATCGTCATCAGCACGAGCGAGGCTGCCACGCCGCCCAGCACCGTGGTGGTCGCCTGCTTGCGGCCGAACTTCAGCCCGTGGCTGGTGCATAAAAGCGCCACCGGTCCCGGGAAGATGATCAGGGCGAAAATGACGCCCATGTAGGTCAGCCACGTCAGCGTATCCACTCGATGCTCCTTTTTAATCGATGGGTCGGTCGGCAGCGATAACGGGCGCTTACGGTAACGCCCATATCGACAATACCGTATTCAAACACACTCGAATGCCCTTCGCTTGCCGGTTGCTTGAATGGATACGCCTGGCACCGCCCTTCAGGGTCGAAGTGATACGAAGTTGAGCCCGGTCGTCTTCGTGGCCGTCTCGATGGCGGCTTTCGGGTCGTCGATGCCGACCTCGACCATGCCCACCTGAGACAGATCGATCAGGCCGGCCTCGATCATGCGCCAGATCGATAGCACCGTTTCAGGCCGGTACATGCGCGAGCCGCGAATCGTCAACCGGCGGCGCAGAATCTCGCCGTAGGGCATCGGAATGTCCATGCGCACGCCGCCCATCATGACCAGGGTACCGCTGTCCCTAAGGGCGGCGAAACCGGCCAGCAGCGGGTTGGCGCTATCGGCGTCGCCCATGGTGTCGATCACGACGTGCGGGGCGCCCGCCACCGCCGTCATGGCCGAGGCGTCCTGATCGACATCGTTGGTCAAGCGAACGGGCACGACGCGCGGGTCGAGCGTGGCCAGCTTTTCGAGCGCGGCTTCGTTGCGGCCCAGCGCAATGACCCGTGAGGCGCCTTTGGCCAACGCGACCAGTACCGCCGCACCGCCCATCTGCCCGGTGGCGCCCAGAATCGCCACGATATCGCCAGGCGTCTGGCCGGACTGCTCCACGCCTTCCCCGGCAATGCCAAGCCAGGTCAGAAACGCGAGCCTCCCCGGGTCGTCGAAGTGCTCCGCTCTGGGTAGTCGTGTGACGGCTTCCTTCGGCAGCCGCGCCTTCTGCGCCATGGTGCCGTCTCGCCACTGCGTGCGCATGGCATCCACCACGTCCGATTCCAGGCCGCGCCCACCTATTTCGCCCAGCCCCATGAGGACGTCTTCCGGGTAGTCGGTATCGCCAGACTCGACCAGACAGTCGAGCGCCACGACATCGCCCACATGGACATTGAACACGTCATCCGCCTTTTCGCGCACCACGCCAACGCCGCCCGCCCCCAGCACCAACGGTACGGGCAGCGGGATGTCGGTGCTGTCGACCATGGCCATCAGGTAGGCAGGCACATGCACCGCTCGCACATCCACGATGACGGATCCGGGCAAACATATCGGGTCAGGGCGCTCGGCGCAGACGAGCGGAGCCTTCAGGGATTCCTTGTACCAGGCTTTCATCAGCCATTACTCCTCGAGGGGGAAAACATGAAATGGGGGTGGCCATGACAGCCACGGCACAAGGCTAATACCTCAACTAAAGATGAGGTCAACAGGTTTATTTTTCTCCTCGATCGCTGTATTAAAGAGAGATGTATTTTAAATGGATCAAGCAAACTCGAGGTTTGAACGTTCATGGCTACCGACCTTTCGGTGGGAGACGTCGCCAAGCGCAGCGGCGTGCGGGTATCGACGCTCCACTTCTACGAGTCCAAGGGGCTGATTCAGTCCTGGCGTACCGGCGGCAACCAGCGCCGCTATCCGCGCAGCGTGCTGCGCCGCATCGCAGTGATTCGCATCGCTCAGCGCGCCGGTATTCCGCTGGCGATGACCAAGGAGCATCTCGACTCGATTCCTTCCGATCGTCAGCTAAGCGCGGCGGACTGGCAGGCGATCACGGCGACCTGGCGCCAGGAGATCGACCGTCGCGTGGAGAGCCTGATGCAGCTTCGCAATCAGATGGATCGCTGCATCGGCTGCGGCTGCCTGTCGCTTGCCGACTGCCCGCTGCGCAACCCGGACGACCACCTGGCCGAGGAAGGCCCGGGGGCCCGGTTACTGGTTTCGTCGACTGACTAGCACGACGCTGAGCGCAGCAGGCTGTCGTTTGGAATGGCGTGAGAAACCGGGTAGGGTCATCGGTCACCCGTTCACGCTCTTCATGAAAAAAGGGAGTTGTCATGAAACGTCACGCAACGCTTGCCGTACGCTTAAGTTTTTTCGCTGTTGCCGTTACCCACACCGCCCAGGCCGATACCCCGGCACTTTCGCAGCAGCTTGAGGATCTTCAGTCGTTCCAGGTCATCGCCCATCGGGGCGCCAGCGGCCACGCGCCGGAAAGCAGCATGGCAGCACTGGAGCTCGCCCACGCCTGGGGAGCGGACTATCTGGAGCTGGACATTCAGATGACTAGCGATGGCGAGCTGGTCGCCTTTCACGACGACACGCTCGAGCGCACCAGCAACGGTGAGGGCCACATCAACGATCACACGCTGGCCGAGCTGAAGGCGCTGGATGCCGGTAGCTGGTTCAATGAGGCCCACCCGGCGCTGGCCAACCCCGCTTATGAGGGCGCCCATATCCTGACGCTGGAAGAGGTGCTCAATCGCTTCGACGAGGACGTCCGTTTTTATCTGGAAACCAAATCCCCCGAGCTCAATCCGGGCGTGGAAGAGGGGCTGGTGCGCCGGCTGGAAGCCTATGACATGATCGAGACCGGCCGAGTACTGATCCAGTCCTTCGATCAGGCGAGTCTTTTGAAGATTCACGACCTGAACCCGGACATCCCGCTGATTCAGCTGGTGTGGTACTCCCCGGCCGAGGAGAGCGAAGGCCGCTTGACGGAGTGGACAGGCGTCACCCCAGGCCCCGGCGAGATCACCGATGAGGATTTCCAGCGCGTGGCGGATTACGCCGTGGGGCTCGGCACCAACTACCTGTATGACGGCGAGCCGGTCATCAGCCAAGCGTTCGTTCAGCAGGCTCAGGAGAACGGCCTGGCGGTGCACGTCTACACGGTCAACGAGGTCGATGAAATGCAGCGGCTCATCGACTGGGGCATGAACGGCCTGTTCACCGACTACCCGGATCGGCTGATCGAGCTGACCGAGTAACACGCCTTCTCGCCCGGCCGCGGCCCAAACGCTCAAGGGCGCATCCTTAGAGCCGCTCGATGACCTGCTCTACCTGCCGGCGCGCCTCCCCCTGCAGGGTTTTGAGCGGCATCGGAAGGCTCGGGCGGCTCACGACCCCCAATACTTCGGCAACGGTGGCGGTGACGCGAAGACTTCCACCGTGCTCACGATAAAGCGCCCAAAACGGTTCGAGCTCGCTTGAAAGCGTGAGCGCCGTTTCACGATCGCCGGACCGAGCGGCGCGAATGATCGCCATCGCCCGCTCTGGAAAGAGCCCGCCGAGTACGGAGTACCACGCCTGACACCCGGCGCATAGCCCGACCGCCGCGACCGGATCGCCACTGATGCCGAGCGTGACCTCTTGCGGAATTAGCGCGCGAAGCCGTTCAATGCGCGCCCGGGCCTCTGCGATATTCCCGGCCACCGGCGGTATCTTGATCGACGCCACTTGAGGCAGTACGGCGATACGCCCATGCAGCTCATCGCTGAAGGAGAAATGCGTGGTGCCCGGGTTGTCGTAGACGCAAAGCGGTACGTCGATCGAGGCGCATACGGTCTGGTAGTGATCGAACACCTCGTCACCGGTAAGCTTCTGATAGGAGACTGGCGCCAGCAGCACACCGCTTGCGCCCGCTTTCTGAGCGTCCTCGGCCAACGCGATTACCTCGCGAGTGGCAAGCGCCCCGATACCGGCCACCACCGGCACGCCTTCGGCGTTTTCCACGGCCAGCTGAATCACGCGAGCGCGCTGCTCGCGGGTCAGATACATGTAGTTGCCGGTCGAGCCCAGCACGCCGATGGAATCCACCCGGGCGGCCGCCAGACGCTTTACCAGACCCACGAATTCGTCATCGCGAACGCCCTGCTCGCCCATGGGCGTCAAGGGGAAGGCGCTGAGGCCGGTGAACATGGGCAATATCCTCAATATGAAAAGTGGGCGCCGCGTATGTCGTCTTGAAACGCTAGCGGGGGACAGGTATCGGATACTCTATCGAACGGCAGCGCTCTACCCCTTTAGCCGCTCTTCGTGGCTTTTAACGTAATCGGGATCGATCAGTTTGCGCAGTTTCACGCACAGGATATAGACCAGCGAGCCGATGGCAAAGGCGATGGCAATGGGCACGAAGATGGCCAACAACCCGGTAAATAACCCGAGCCCGTAAGCATCGGCGAGCGGAACCGAGTAACGGATCATCAGCACCAGGCTCAATAGTATCGAAGGGCCGATGATCAACGCGTGGGCCAGAAAGTAGCGATAGAAATAGCTCCGGCCGTATCGTGTGTAGACGCCGTCGATATCGACCTTGATCTCATTTTCCTCGTCGCTTTCGAGCTTGAGCAGGATGGCCTCGCGCTTTTTCTTCAGCGCCAGCGGTGTCCCCTCAAACGTCTCAAAAGAGAGCTCAACTACGTGCGCCTCGAAGGGCTTGCCGACAAAGGGCATGAAGGTGTATTCCGTATCCAGTGGCCTGATGAATTCAAAGTCGCCAATGCTGTGGAAATACAGCGTGGTTCTGCCGTTATACGTGGCATAGGAGACTGCCTGCTGCTCCATGACGCCCTTGATCATCGTCACTCGATCCGCCGTCTTGAGCCTTCGCTTTGTCCCCTCCCGGATCATCCCCCGCGCGATATATCCCAGAAGCCCTGTCGTTGCCGCCGCGATTAAAACGCCCACGATTTGAAAGCGGATCAAAAGCCCCAGCGTGAGCACTAAAAGCGCAATGCCCATCAGCCCGAACACGGCGCCGACGATGGCCGTTACGTGAAGCCCCATACGCTTGTAAAGCGCCACCTGGTGAACGTGGAACCGCTCGTTGGGCGTCATGGCGCGCTCACCGACCACACTTTCCTTGCCCATCAACTGCTCCCTCGATAATGCGTTACCGCTGCTCGACATGCTTCGTTACCTAGAGCCGCGCTTGTCGATATCGACCTGCCCATCGATGTAGAGCGCGATGGCCTCGGGATCCTGGTACTTATCGATCCACTTGTGTTTCTTTGGGTAGGTATGAATAAAGACCACCTCGGCCTCCATCTCGCGATCTTCGTTTTTCGGAGGAACGAGGTCGACCATAAAGGGGGTTCTAAGCGATACATCGCCGACGAAGTACTCCCTCCAACCACTAGTCTGTGGGCCGCCTGTTCGGCTCACAGAGTGAAAATATCCCGTGATTCGGTGCACCTCCTCCCCCAGCACGACTTTTCGACCGATCTCTACCTTAATGATGTACCAGGCGACGATCACGCCGAACAGCGCGATGCCGAAGAACATCAGTGGTGCGCTAGAGCTCATTTTCATGACGTAGGCGTTTCCCAAAACGACCCACAGCACGCCGGCAACGGTCAGCAGCATTAGTAGGCCGATCAAAATATTCAGGCGCGCTCGCCAGCGTCGAAGCTCGATCACTTGTTCGGCGTAGGCGCGTTCACGGGGCGTCATGGCTCTTGTATCAGCGGTATCCACGTTGCGTGTCATGGCTCTCTCTTCGTATCGTTGAACGTTAGCCCTTCAATAGCTCTTCCGGCGTCAAACTCTGGTAATCAGGGTCCAGCCCCTTTCTCAGTTTCCTGTAGAGAACCTCAAGCAATTCGTACATCAAGCCGCCCGCAATAATGGAGAGCAGCATAATTCCCATGAGCGCCCAGAACGTGAAGAGCTCGAATTTCACGATGAAATAGAACGCGAGCCCAAGGCTCAGGAACATGGGCGGAAGGCTGAGAAGATTGAAGCGCCAGGCTTGGCGCTTGAACACCTTTCGCCCGTACTTCTCGAAGGTGCCGTTAAGGTTGATTCGGTCGCTCGCGTTGTCCCGGTCTTTCAAATTGAAGAGCAGCGCCTCTTCGATCCCCTTATAGCGCTTGCTCAAATTCAGCGGCGGGTACATCCGTAGAAAGAGGGCGTGAACCTCGATGACATGACCATTCAACCTCTCGAGGAGGTCATACGACCCCGGTGGTCCGTGCAGCAGCGCATTGCCAATGTAATATTCGTTGACGTAGCTAACGCCGCCGGCGTTACTGGGTACGCGCTTTTTGCGGATGGTCAAAACGCCGCGAATGATGGCGACACGCGGGTCGATGCGTAGGCGGCGTTTATAGCCCAGCCAGAAGATAAAGGCCCCGCCCAGCATCTGGCCCACCACTAAAAAGACGATCAGCAGCCACGCGACCGTCTCCATCCACGGGTCATCCAGATAAATGACGACGCCAAGCCCCACTCCCGAACACAAAAGCAGTACGCCCACGCCCATTAAAAACCAGAAGAGATAGCGGTGCGTGGCGACCACTTGTTTCGCGTAATGGTACTCGTGCCGGGTGATCAGCCGCTCACCGATGATCGCGCCGTGATAGGTCATTGAAAGCCCCTCGCCGGGCGCTGTATTGAATCGATCAAAGCTTGAAGATGAAAGCCGGGATCAGCTTTTGAAGGGTCGGTGCTTTTCATACAGAAATTCGACGGAGTGCTCAAACAGCTCCGCAATATGCGCCCTGGCGGTCTCGGGTGTCACGAGATAGAAGTGTCGGATCAGCGCCTTGCGGCCCAGCAGATTGAAAACGCCTTTTTTGGCGACGATGGAAAGATCGAGAATGCCCTTGTCCGCCTCGACGGGAATGAAATTGTAGTGCGCGTGCTGGCCCTTGAGATCGCCCAGCAGGAACTCCAAACCTCCCCCGCTGCCCAGCTCCTCGAACATTTCGGCTTCGTGCTGGTAGGGGTACTGGTCGATGATGTCGCTCGCTTTCTCGAAGCGGTCGGTCGTGATCCGACGATGAACGAACTCACGATCAGCGGTATGGTGGGAGTAGGAGATTTGGACCATCGAGCAGCCTGCGGGTGGAAATAATTAAGCGCCTAATTATATACCATCAGCTCCCGCAGGCCGAGCCGGGTTCAGGGCTGGCCGCTGCCGCCGGCGGCGCCGTAGACGTGGCCGGTGGTGAAGCTGGATTCCTGAGAGGCGAGCAGCACGTAGACGCCGGAAAGCTCGACGGGCTGGCCGGGACGGCCGAAGGGCGTATCTTCACCGAAGGTTTCGACGGCGTCATCCGGCTGGCCGCCGCTCGGTTGAAGCGGTGTCCAGAACGGGCCCGGGGCGACGGCGTTCACGCGAATGCCCTTTTCGGCCACCTGTTTGGCCAAGCCCTTGGTGAAGGCGATGATCGCCGCCTTGGTCATCGCGTAATCGAGCAGGATCTTCGGCGGATCATAGGCGACCACCGAGGAGGTGTTGATGATCGCCGCCCCGGCGCCCAGATGCTCCATCGCCGCCTGGGTAATCCAGTACATGGCGTAGAGATTGGTTTTCATGGTGGCGTCGAAGTCCTCATTGGACATATCGGTGATCGACGCTTTCCACTGCTGACGCGCGGCGTTGTTGACCAGAATATCCAGCCCGCCCAAGCGTTCGACGGCAGTTTCGACCAGCTCGCGGCAGAACTGCTCGCTTTGAATGTCGCCGGGGATCGCCACCGCCGTGCGCCCTTCCGCCTCGATCAGTTCGATCACTTCGCGGGCGTCAGACTCTTCCGCTTCCAGGTAGTTGATCGCAACATCCGCCCCTTCACGGGCGTAGGCGATCGCCGCGGCGCGGCCGATGCCGGAGTCGCCGCCGGTGATCAGCGCACGACGGCCGGCCAGCCGGCCGCTGCCCTTATAGCTCTGCTCACCGTGGTCCGGGCGCGGCTCCATCTCGCCGGCCAGACCCGGCCACTGTTGTGGCTGATTGGTAAACGGCGGTGACGGGTACTGGCGGGTCGGGTCCTGCTTGTCGAGCAGCGAACCATCGCCGCCTTCACCGCGCGCGCCGCTTGCGGCGGTGGACGAAGAGCCACTTGCCGAGGATGAGGACTGCGCAAACGCCGGTGTGGCCATGGCTGCCGCCACACCGGTTGCCAAGCCGCCCACGATCTTGCGCCTTGTCGGGTCGAACGAATTGATTGGCTTCATCTTGACCTCCCTGTCATGAGTCGATGCGAAACGTCGATGTAAAAAGTCGATGCTCTTTGACTTTAGTCGCGATCGAACAAATGACCAACCGGCAGACGCCGTGATTAACCGTTGCCGCGTACCACCCGAATGAGCCGCCCTTCCGGGCTGTCGGTGAGCAGATACAAAGCACCGTCGGGGCCGGTGCGCACGTCGCGAATGCGCTCCTCGAGTTCGCCGAAAAGCCCTTCCACGTCCTCGGCCTGAGTGAGGTCATCGTTTAGCGTAACGCGGCGCACTTCGCGATCGACCAGCGAGCCGATCAGCAGATCGCCCTGCCATTCGGGGAAGAGTTCGCCGTCGTAGCGCGTCATGCCCGACGGGGCGATCGACGGCGTCCAGTCCAGAAGCGGCGGCATGGTGCCGGGGTACTCGGTGAACGGCGTGACCCGGGCACCGGTGTAATCGAGGCCGTGAGTGGCGATCGGCCAGCCGTAGTTGGCGCCGGGTTCGATGATATTGATCTCGTCGCCACCGCGCGGGCCGTGTTCGTGAATGATGACGCGGCCCTCACCGTCGACTACAAGGCCCTGAACGTTACGGTGACCAAGGCTGTAGATTTCCGGGCGGGTGCTATCTTCACCCATGAACGGGTTGTCCTGAGGGGCGCTTCCATCGCGGTTCAGGCGCACGATCGTTCCGATGTGGTTATCGTTGTTTTGCGCCTGCTCGCGGTAATCGAACCCGTCGCCCAGGGTCAATATCAAAGTGTCATCGGGTAACCACGCCAGGCGTCCGCCAAAGTGGGCAGCGCCGCGCTTGGCGGGCGCGACGCGAAAGATCTCTTCCACATTCTGCAGGGCGTTATCGACCAGCCGCGCGCGGGCCAGGCACGTATGGTTGGCGGTCAGGTCGCCGCAGGCGTAGCTGAGATACAGCGTTTCATTTTGAGCGAAATCGTTTGAGAGCAGCACGTCGAAAAGCCCGGACTGCTTTGAGGCGAACACCGCCGGAGCGTTGTCGATGGCCACGCTCTCCTCTCCCGGCGTTATCCGCCGAAGCCGTCCGGGCCGCTCGGTGACGAGCATGTCACCGCCGGGCAAAAAGGCGAGCGACCACGGGTGTTCGAGACCCTCGGCCACAATTTCCAGTCGGTAATCAACCGATGCCGGCTCTTCGGCCTGGTCCTGGGCATGGGCCTGAGGCGGAGCCGTTGACGCCATGCCTACCGCCATCAGCGCAACGGCGGCCGTAGTTGCTGACGCCCCGCGGTGCGCGTGGTGCCGGCCGCGGCCGCGCAGCAGCGCAAGCGTCAGACCAGCGGCGCCAGCGCTTGAAAGCATTGCCACGAACCCAAGCGAGGTGCGGGTAGCGGCCACGAGCGTGGGCATCGGGGCGAAGTGGTCGACCAGATGAAAGGTCAGAAACAGCGCGATGATGGCCAGCAGCGGGCAGAGTAGCAGCCGGTAGCGCCCGGCCAGGGCCAGCTGCGATATTAAAAGCGCCGCGCCCTGAGAGACGATGAAGCCTATAGAAAAGAGCAGCGCGTAGATCGGTGAGAAGGTGACCAGATCCCAGAGCGTGGTCATCACGCGGCGAAACGCGGAGACCTCGACGCCCATGGTCGAAAGCGCCGCCAAATTGGCTTGGGTCTGGATGATGCTGCCAAGCACGATGCCGACCAATAGCGCGATCGCGACATGCAGGCTGACGGTAAATCCGGGGGATCTTTTTTGCATGAAAACGCTCTTTCCAACGTGAGGTGCCACACCGAGGGTGGCCGCGAAACGTACCATCGACCAGGGCGCCTAACGCAGCTGGCTATCCTTACTGCCGCGGCGGTTGTAGCCGCTGGCGCGGCTGGCGTGCTTGTCCTGCTCGGTCTGGCAGGCGATACAGAGCCTGACCCCGGGCAACGCCTTACGCCGCGGCTCGGGGATCACCGCCTCGCACTCTTCGCAGTGATGGCGGCTTTCACCGCGGGGTAGCTGGCTGCGCGCCCACTCTACACCCTCTTCGAGCGTGCTTTCGATCTGCTCCTGCTCGGCGCCATCCTTTGCCCATCCACCGGCCATATCGACTCTCCTTGACTGTGTACTGACAGCGCATCAATGCGCCGCGGTTTTCGTGATCCTCCCCATGAGTATAGTGCCGCAGGCGCCTGGCTGCCTTGAACGAAATACCGCCGATGCGCTTTCTTGCGCCGTTTTTCGCCATGCATCGAGATAACGCGGTTTTATCCGCTATTGAAGGTTTTAGCCCCTTCCAAAAGCCGATAAGCTGGCCTTTTAAAGAGCATCTTTTTAACAAACGTGTTTCATTAAAAAGTGTGTGGCGTGCCTGCGCCTGGCCGACACGCGCTAGAGAGACAGGTTTTGACAGGCAAGCGAAAACGGGCACATGCGTTTGTCATCACCTTCACTACGCTTTTAAGCGTTGCTTATCGGGAAACGTCTATTCATGCAGCCTAAGGCACACCGTCAGGCGCCTCGCTGGCTGAGCCTGACCTGGCGGGTACTCGCGCTTAGCAGCCTTTTGCTTTTGGTGCTGGTGGTGCTTTTCGTTTGTCTGGGTCAGTACTATTTGACCCAGCAATTGGAGTCGACCCGCTTCCAGCATCACGAGCGCCAGCAGCGCGAAATTCATTTGGCCATGCAGCGCTCCAGCGACAGTCTGCGCCAACTGGCCGGGCTTGCCACGACCACGCCGGAACTGGGCGCCGCACTTGAAAACGACGACGTGGCGACCCTTCGCGCACTGCTGGGCGCCCAGTGGCCGACGCTGCAGCTCGAAGGCGGGGTGGATAACCTCTTCGCGTTCAACCGCCGGGGCGAGCAGGTCGTGCAGCTGGGCCACGGCGATGAAACGCCGATTTTCCCGGCGCGGCGCTGGATCGACGACGTGCTTAAAACGCAAGCCTCGATGTCGCGGCTGCGCTGCGCGCTGACCTGCCACCAGTTCGTCGCGGTACCAGTGCTGAACGACGGCGTCAACCAGGGGGTGATGATCCTTTCGCGCAACCTCGCCGAGACGATGCGCGAGGTCAAGGCGGTCTCGGGAAGCGAAATCGCCTTGATGGTGACCGGCAGCGACGACCACGATAGCGCTCAACAGGTGAGCATTCCCGAGTGGGAGGGCTACGTCGTCGCGCTGACACGCCCGGAGCAGGTGATGCCGGTTCTGCGTACGACCGCAAAAGACGTTTCGATCCATCAACTGGTCAACGCCCCCTATCGCGTGTCGCGCGACAACCGCCAACTCGAGGTGAGCGCCGTCTACATGCAGGATGACGGCGACTGGCGAAGCGCGGGCTACTTTCTGCTGATGGCCGACACGTCGCTGCAGCTGATCGCCATTGAGTCGGCCACCCGTACGCTAATGCTGGTGGGGGTGACCGGCGGCATACTCGCTGAGCTGTTGCTGCTGCTCATTCTGTTTGGGCCGATGGCACGGCTTCGCCACGTTTCCGAGCTGCTGCCCTCTTTGGCGCGGGGAGAGTTCGACAGCGTGCGGCGTCGGCTCTCTTTTACCCACTCGCCCTGGCGCAACGAAATCGACGTGCTCGAGGAAGCTACCCGCGCTCTGGCGCTGCAGCTCAACACGCTAGAGGACGATGCCAAAGAGCGCAACGCCGAGCTTTCAAGCCGCGTCGAGGAACTCGCCGGCGAGCGCGACTTCGTCAACAGCCTGCTCAATACCGCCCAGGTATTCATCATCGCTCAGGACGCGTTGGGCTACATTCGCCTGGTCAACGGCTACACCTGCAAGGCCCTGGGGCTCGAAAAAGCCGATCTGATCGGCCGTCGGTTCGGCGAGGTGTTCAATCACCCTTACCCGATGATCCTGCCGCTGGTGGAGCGCCTTCGCCCGCTTAGCGGTGAGCCGCTTAGCGTCGAACGGCCCGCCCCGGAGGAGAGCACGTTCGAGACGATCAACAAGCAGCGCTCGACCGTTGCCTGGTATCACGCGCCTCTGAACCAGGCCCACAACGGAGGACTTTCCCGTATTACCGTGGGGCTGGACATTACCGAGCGCAAGATTGCCGAAGCGCGCCTGACCTGGCTTGCCGAGCGCGACACCACCACCGAGCTCTATAACCGCCGCTACTTCCAGGATGCGCTGCAGCTCTCGCTTCAGGATCATGCCGAGGTCGCCGTTTTGCTGCTCGATCTCAACCAGTTCAAGGAGATCAACGAGCTCAGCGGCCATCACGTCGGCGACTCGCTGCTCAAGGAGGTCGCCTTCACGCTCAGCGCCAATCTGGGCCAGCGTAGCACCATCGCCCGCCTGGGCGGCGACGAGTTCGCGCTGCTGATGACCGATATCGGCGGCGACCAGGCCATTGGCGTTGCTCAGTATATCGTTCAGCTGATCAACGCCATCGACTTCAGTGCCGGGGGCCGCAAGCACCACATTGGCGCCAGCGTCGGCATCGCGCTCTACCCGCTGCATGGCAATACGCCGGAGGACTTGCTGGCCAGCGCCGATATCGCAATGTATAAGGCAAAAGAGAGCGGCAGCCCCTACTGGCACTTGCTGTCGATAGTAGACAATGCGAAAAGCGAGCTTCAGGAGCGGGTCTACTGGATCGAGCGGATACGCGCGGCGCTGGAAACCGACGAGTTCGAGATCTGGGTACAGCCGATCATGTGCCTCAAGGATCACTCCGTGAAGCACTACGAGGTGCTTTTACGCCTGAGAAACGCCGATCAGAGCCTGGTGCTTCCGGCACACTTCATTCCCATAGCCGAGCAGAGCGGGCTGATCACCCAGGTGGATCGCTGGGTGATCCATCACAGCCTGCAGGCGTTGACCGTGCTTCAGGAGCGCGGCATTACGCTGGCGCTCAATCTGTCCGGGCAGTCACTGCACGACCACGGCCTGCGCCAGTATCTGACCCAGGCACTTCAAACCCACCGGGTCGACCCGTGCCGTCTGATTCTCGAGGTGACCGAAACCGCCGCGATCACCGACTTTTCGATTGCCCACAACGTGCTGCAAAAACTGCGCGAGCTGGGTTGCCAAACGGCGCTGGACGACTTCGGTGTGGGTTTCAGCAGCTTCCACTACCTGGGCCAGCTGCCGGTGGATTACATCAAGATCGACGGCTCGTTCATCCGCAACCTGCTGACCGACAGCGACAGCCAAACCATCGTCAAGGCGATCGCCGATATTGCTCGCGGGTTCGGCAAGCAGACCATCGCCGAGTTCGTCGACCAGCAGGCGCTGGTGCCGGTGCTACAGTCCCACGGTATTCATTACGCCCAGGGGTATCATTTGGGCAGACCCATGCCGCTGAGTGAGCTGCTCAACGACGTCACTCAGTGGTGATGGCCACCCCCTATTTCATTTCAAAGCCGCGCTCGATGAGAAACTCGCGCATGTGGGCGCGCAGCTTGGTTTCGAATAGCGGGGTCAAATTGTGCGACCAGTCGGTGTCCTTGTTGGCGCTGCTGCGTGCCTGGTAGTAGGCCCGCATGGTCTCATCGAAGGCGGCGACCTGCTCGCGGTCGTCCTGGTAGACGTCCTGCTTGAGAATCGCCTCTACCGGCAAACGCGGCTTCACTTCCGGCAGTTTGTCCGGCTCCGGATAACCCAGGCAAAGCCCGAAAACCGGGTAGACCTGGTCGGGCAGTTCCAGCAGTTCGCTGACCGCTTGAGGGTTATTGCGAATACCCCCGATATAGCAGATCCCCAGGCCTTCGGACTCTGCGGCGACCACGACGTTCTGGGCGACCAGCGCTGCGTCGACGGTAGCGACGAGCAGTTGTTCGGTCATACCGGACACCACCTCGGCCCCGGCGCGCTCGGCCGCCTCGAGCGGGCGCTTCATGTCTGCGCAAAACACCAGAAAGTGGGAGGCGCTGGCGATATAGGGCTGCCCGCCGGCAAGCTCTGCGAGCTTTTCACGCTTTTCCGGTGCTTTCACGTCGATGATGCTGTAGGCCTGCACGTGGCTCGAGGTCGCCGCCGCCTGGCCGGCCTCGATCAGCTCGAGCAAAAGCCCCTGCGGGATGCTCTGATCACGAAACTTACGTACCGAGCGGTGGCTCATCATCTGCTTGATCGTGTCGTTCATGGTGCCTCGAGAAGTGGTCGATTGAGTAAAAACGTCGCGGCCCCTGCGCGCCGGCCGCGGTGGAAAACCCTCAGGATAGCGCTATTTGCCTGTTCATAAAGTCGCGCGTTGCGCACTATACTCATGAGAGTAGCGCGCCGTCTTTTTTCAGCCCCGGAAGCCCACCATGTCCGATACCTTTGAAGACCAGCCCCCGCAAGCCCCAGGACAGCGCTGGGATGCCCGCCAGTACGCCGACCACGCTGACTTCGTACCCAAACTGGGTGGCGACGTGTTCGACCTTCTGGCCGCGCAACCCGGCGAGCGCATTCTCGATCTGGGCTGCGGTGACGGCGCGCTGACCGAGCGCATCGGCAAGGCGGGCGCCGAGGTGGTCGGCGTCGACGCCTCCGAGGAGATGATCGAGGCGGCCCTGGCCCGCGGCGTGGACGCGCGACGCATCGATGCCTACCAACTGCCCTTCGACCAGGAGTTCGACGCGGTGTTCAGCAACGCCGCACTGCACTGGATGCTCGACCCGCAAACGGTGCTGGCCTGTATCAAGCGCGCCTTGAAACCTGGCGGGCGCTTCGTGGCGGAGTTTGGCGGGCACGGCAACGTTGCCGCCATCTGCACCGCGCTGATCGCCTCATTACAGTTTCGCGGCATCAGCGCCAAGCACCGCCATCCCTGGTACTTCCCCACCGTCGAGGAGTACACCCACCTGCTCGAAACCGTTGGCTTCAAGGTCGATAGCATCGAGCTTATCGCTCGGCCGACGAAGCTTCCGACGGGCATGGCCAACTGGCTCGACACCTTCGCCAGCCCGTTTTTCCACGGCCTTGATGACGACATCAAGGAGACGGTGATGGACAACACGCTGAATTTGCTCTCCCACAGCCTGAGCGACGGTCAGGGTCACTGGAGCGCCGACTACGTGCGTCTGCGCGTGACGGCCCACCTGCCCACGGCGTAGCGCTAACGGCAAAAACGCCACCCGCGGCAAGCGGGCGGCGAATATCAAAGCACGATGTACAAACTCAGGTTTGGGCGTTTGTAAGCGTCGCCATGTCGATCACGAAGCGGTAGCGCACGTCGCCTTTCTCCATCCGCTCGAAGCCTTCGTTGATGTCGTTGATATCGAGCATCTCGATATCGCAGCTGATACCCTGCTCAGCGCATAGCGTCAAAAGCTCTTCGGTTTCGGCGATACCACCGATCAGCGAGCCTGCGACCACGCGGCGCTTGAACACCAGATTGAAGGCTTCGATCGCGGGTTCGATCGGCTCCAGCAGACCCACCAGAATGTGCGTGCCGTCATACTTGAGCGAGGCGAGATACGGGTTCAGGTCGTGCTGGACCGGCACGGTGTCGAGCATGAAGTCGAACGTCTCTGTCACCGCGTCCATCTGCGCCTGGTCGCTCGAGACCACGACGTGGTCGGCGCCGTTGCGTTTGGCCTCCTCGACCTTGGCGCTGGAGCGCGTGAACACGGTGACTTCCGCGCCCAAGGCCTTGGCAAGCTTAACGCCCATGTGACCAAGCCCACCCATGCCGATCACGCCGACCTTGTGGCCCTTACCCACGCCGTGATGCTTCAGCGGCGAGTAGGTCGTGATACCCGCGCACAGAATGGGCGCCGCCGAGGCCAGATCGATGCCGTCCGGCATTCTGAGCACGAAATGCTCGCTGACCACGATCGCATTGGAGTAGCCGCCCTGGGTGATCGTGCCGTCCTGGCGGTCGGGGCTGCCGTAAGTCATGGTGAAGCCTTCCAGGCAGTACTGCTCCACGCCATCCTTGCATGCGCTACAGGTGCGACAGGAATCGACCATGCAGCCTACCCCGACCAGATCGCCCTGCTTGAAGCGGCTGACTTTCTCGCCCACCGCCGTCACGCGGCCGACGATCTCGTGACCCGGCACGACCGGATACTGGCTCATGCCCCAGTCGTTGCGGGCGAAGTGCAGATCGCTGTGGCAGACGCCACAGTAAAGAATCTCGATGGCGACGTCGTCGGCGCGCGGTGCACGGCGCTCGAAGCTGAAGGGAGCCAACGGTTTATCGGCGGCAAACGCGGCAAAGGATTGTGTCTGACTCATGAGCACTCCTGATAGGGTCAATCGTGAGTGCTGATTATCGACCCCTGGGCGGCGTTTTACGATGCAGGAAGCTACGTCGTTTTTGCTCGTTTCTCCATAACTGCGTGATCAAGTAACAATAAAGCGGCCAAAAATGGCACAATATTTTGAATATTGCCTGCCTGGAGACCTTTCATGGTCACTCCTTTTCATACCTCGACGCCGCTGTCGGCGCTCGTTGCCGCGCTGATACGCCATGATGGCTTCAACGCCACGCCGCTGGAGCAGGTATCACTTTTATACCTGGGCCGTCATCAGCCGCGCACGCCGCTGATGTACGAGCCCAGCCTGATCGTGATCGCCCAGGGGCGAAAAACAGGCTATCTGGGCGACCGGGAAATCCATTACGACCCGGGCCAGTATCTGGTACAAACGCTGCCACTGCCCTTCGAGTGCGAAACCCACGCAAGCGTCGAAGCGCCACTGCTGGGCGTGTCGATCAAGCTCGACCCGGCGCTTTTGGGCGAACTGACCAACGCCATGGGCCAACCTCCGCCGGTCGAGCCGCCCCCTCAACCCATGGCATCGGTAGCGATGAGCGCGACCATGCAGGGCGCGATTATCAGGCTGGCCGAAACGCTGGGGGATACGGGAACGTGCCGAGCCATGGGCGCGGCGCGCATTCGCGAGGTGGTGTTCGAGGCACTCAAAGGCGAGCAAGGCCCGGCGCTGCGCGCGCTGGTACAAGGCCACGGGCATTACGGGCGCATCGTGCAGGCACTGTCGACGCTGCACGATCATTTCGATCAGGAGATCAGTGTCGAGGCGCTAGCGCGGCGGGTGAACATGTCCGGATCGGCGTTTCATCAGCACTTCAAGCAGATCACCCATACGTCGCCCGGTCAGTACGTCAAACGCCTGCGCTTGCTGAAAGCGCAGGCGCTCTTGGCCGGACAAAGCCATAACGTCAACCAGGCGGCACTAGCGGTGGGCTATCGCAGCGCCGCCCAGTTCAGCCGTGACTACAAGCGCTACTTCGGCCACACGCCGCTGGCGCACCGCCAGCGCGAGCGCCAGGTCTGAACGCGGCTCTATTTGGCGAAAATCTGGCTCTTGTCCTTGAACGCCTTGAACTCGAGGGCATTGCCGCAGGGGTCGAGCAAAAACATGGTGGCCTGCTCGCCGACCTGGCCCTTGAAGCGCACGTAGGGCTCGATGACGAACTCGATACCCTGGCTTTTCAACCGCTCGGCAAGCGCTTCCCACTCGCTCCACTCCAACAGCACGCCGAAGTGCGGCACCGGCACATCGTGACCATCTACCGGGTTGGTGTGGGCACTCTCCTGGCCCGGGGTTTTCGGATGGCCGTGAATGACCAGCTGGTGACCGAAAAAGTTGAAGTCTACCCAGTTGTCGCTGGAGCGGCCCTCTTCGAGACCGAACACGTCGTTGTAGAACGCTCGCGCCAGCGGCACGTCATAAACGGGGATGGCGAGATGAAAGGGAGATAGGCTCATGGCAGGCTCCTCTAAAGGGTAATCAGTGCGTCGGTTGCGCGAAAAATCCATGCTAGGCCGCTTTATGCCAAAATAAAATCAATATTTTTTTGGCCGATTCACAAAAAGGATTGATCAATGATCCGCGAACTCAGAACGCTTTTGGCCGTGGCTCAGGAGGGCACTTTCGCCGGCGCCGCACAAAGGATCGGCCTGACCCAGTCCGGTGTAAGCGCCCAGATCAAGCGGCTCGAGGAGCATTTGGGGGTGGCGCTGTTCGAGCGCCAGGGGCGCAACTCGCAGTTGACCCACCAGGGCCAGGAAGTGCTGAGCCAAGCGCAGGAGCTTATCGCCCTTTACGGCCAGCTTGGCCTTGCCGGCGAGCGGGCCGAGACGCAAACCGTGACCATCGGGGCGATCGCTTCGATGCAGCGGCTGATACTGCCCCAAACGCTCGCCCACTTTCACCAGACCCACCCGGCGTGCAAAACCCGCGTGCTACCCGGGCTTTCCATGGCGCTGCTGGATCAGGTAGATATTGGGGAGCTCGACATGGCGATCATCATTCGCCCGCCTTTCGCACTGCACCGCGGCCTTTGCTGGCACACCCTGGCGCGGGAGCCGTTTCAGCTGCTGGTGCCCGCCGGGATCGAAGGCGATGATTGGCGCGCCCTGCTTACCCGCCACCCGTTCATCCGCTACGAGCGCACGTCGTTTGGCGGGCGCCAGGTGGAGCGCTTTTTGCGCGAGCAGCACTGCCAGGTAGAGGACGTGTGCGAAGTGGACGAGCTCGATGCCATCGTCGCGCTGGTGGCAAGCGGGGTCGGCGTGGCGCTACTGCCCGCCTCGAAAGCGCTAACGCACTGGCCTGATCACGTGCGCGCGATCGAATTGGCTGCGCCGGATTTCTACCGCGAGATTGGCCTGGTGCACCGCGGCGCCGGGCTCTCCACGCCCAGCGCCCGTGCGCTTGCCGAGATGCTGGCCGCCGGCGCCGACACCCAGTAAGCTTTTGCCCATC
This sequence comes from Halomonas sp. GD1P12, assembly GCF_025725645.1. Taxonomy (NCBI): domain Bacteria; kingdom Pseudomonadati; phylum Pseudomonadota; class Gammaproteobacteria; order Oceanospirillales; family Halomonadaceae; genus Halomonas; species Halomonas sp. GD1P12. Next base: position 2,565,753 of record NZ_CP107007.1, read on the forward strand.
GATGGCCCTCTCGGCCAACCACGACCCCTTCGGAGCGCACTGTGAACCCGGAACATCTGGAAAAACTCGTTACTCACACCATGCCCTACGGCAAATACCAGGGTTGGCTCATCGCCGACCTGCCGGGGCCTTATTTGAACTGGTTCGCGCGGGAAGGCTTTCCCAGCGGTGAGATCGGCACACTTCTGGCGCTGATGCACGAGATCGACCACAACGGCCTTGGCGAGCTTTTGACACCCCTTCGAAAGCGACCCGCCACGGCGCAGCGCCGCTAGCGGTTAGCCAATGCCTGAGCGAACTCGTTGCGGTACGCGTCTTGCTGTAAAGAAGGATCCAAAGGAAAGCGCTCGAGGGTGCGCGCCAGCTCGAAAAAGCCCTGGCCGGGCATGGCGTCGCGCCGGCTGACCACCAGGGCGGCAATGAACGGCCGGCCGCTGGCCGCGTCTTCATGCATGAGCGCTTCCAGCGCCTGGGTGACCCGGGCAATGGTGCGCGGCGGCTTTAATTCAAGGGCAGTGGCCACCTGTTGATAGGTCAGCGGCAGCGCACTGGCCGGGGTATCTGTCAGCAGGGTTCGCACCGCATCGGTGAGTGAGGCGGATGATGCCATCGGTCTACTCCAGGCGCTAAACGGGCAGGTGAAGAATGGCGTGGCGCAAATGATGCTCACCACACCAGAGCTTCCCAAGCGTGAGCGGAAGCTTGAAGCGGCGCTTGCCCGCCGCGCCCGGGTTGAACAGTAAACGCCCATGGCGCCATGCGTGAAAAGGCTTGTGCGAATGGCCGTGCAGCACCGCATCGCAGTCGGTGGCCTCGTCAAAATCCTCAAGCCGATGCACCAGATGCAGGCGCCAGCCATTGACCTCGATATTTTCCGTCAGCGGCAGTCGCTTGGACCACTGGGCGGTATCGATGTTGCCACGAACCGTGTAGACCGGCGCAAGCGCTTCCAGGCGTTCGAGGATCATGGCGTCCTCGGGTTTATGGCCCACGTCGCCCAGGTGCAGGATCAGCCCACAGCCGTCGAGAAGCGTCATCGCCTCATCGCGCAAGAGCCCGTGGGTATCGCTGATCACCCCGACCGGGGCGTCGAGTTTCATCCATGCCTACCCGAGAAGCTCGTCAATGGAGCGCTCACCGTTCAAGAGCGTCACCGAGCGATTCTCGAACGCCGGGTGCTGGCTAACGTGAACGAGGGCGTAGGCGACATCCGCCCGGGTGATCGAACCGCTCGGGGAGTCCTCCTTTGAGTCGGTAAACCTATGGGTCGGGGCCTCATCGGTGAGCGGGCCGGGCTTCAGGATCACGTAGGACAGCCCGGAATTTTCCAGGTAGCGGTCGGCGGCGAGCTTGGCGACCATGTAGGGGCGCATTTTTTCCGAGGCTTCCAGCGGCTTCTCGGCGCGAATGGCGCTGACCATCAAAAAGCGCTTCAGGCCCTTCTCCCTGGCGATGTCTACGGTGCGCATCGCGCCGTGAAGATCGATCAACAGCGTCTTGTCCGGGCCGGTGTGGGGCCCGGAGCCGGCGGCAAATACCACTTCGCTACAGCCATCGAAGGCGTGGGCCATCTCGCCTTCGAGATCGCCGATGACCACGTCGATGCCGCGCTCGGTAAACCATGTTGCCTGGTCTTCGCGGCGCACCATGGCTCTCACGGCGATGCCGTTACTGTGCGCCTGCTGGCAGTACTGCTTGCCGATCTGGCCGTTCGCGCCGACTACGAGTGTCGTCATGGTGCCTCCCTGGGGGTTGCCTGAAGATGTTGAGTCAAGCGCTAGTGCTTGGCTATGAATGAGTAAATGCCGACGCCGAACGCTGAATTCAACCCGGCCGCTCGATCACGAAGCGGTCGGTAATACGCACGTAGTCGTTGCCCGCCAGCCGCCCGGTGGGCTTGAGCGCTTCCATATCGACGTGGCGGCCGTCCCAAATGTGCTCGTCCACGTAAATACTCTCGATGCGCGCCAGCACCAGCGACCCGGCCAGGGGGCTATCGCCAAAGCGTACGATATCGAAAAGTGTGCAGCCAAACGCCACGGGCGCGGCCTTGATGCGCGGCACGCTAAGCCCCGGCATGTCGGCCTTTTCGAGCCCGGCGTGTTCGAACTCGTCCTCACCGGCCTCGAGGGTGGCGCTGGTGGCGTTGAGCGCCTCGATCAGGTCTTCGCTGCCGACGTGCACCACGCACTCGCCCACCGCGTCGAGATTGTTCACTGTGTCCTTGGCCTTGCCCTCGCCGTCCAGAAGCGGGGAAAACGCCAGCACCGGCGGGTCGATGCTGGCGACGTTGAAAAACGAAAACGGTGCAAGATTGGCCCGGCCCTCGGCGTCGCGGGTGGCGACCCAGGCGATCGGCCGCGGGCAAACGGTGCCGGATAGCAGCCGGTAGATCTTGCCCGCGCTCAGCTCGTTGTCATCGATCGCGTAGTGTGGCATTGCATGCTCCTCGGTAAGACTCCCTGGATGACGCCCGCGCCCCGGCGGCGCAAATCGCATCGCGTGAAACGTTTCAAGATAGCAGGTGATCGCAAGCCGCGAATAATCCGACCCAGCGACTGTGTTTTAATGGACCTGTATCCATGGACCTGTATCAATGGACCCATATCAATGAACGATTCAGGGAGCCTTCATGCTGACGCTTTCCAACAACGTGACGCTTGCGGACTGGGAGATCACCCTTACCCAGATTCGCGCTCAGGGCGCCGGCGGGCAGAATGTCAACAAGGTCGCCTCTGCGGTGCATCTACGCTTCGATATCCAAAGCTCGACCTTGCCGGCGATCTACAAAGAGCGGCTGATGGCGTACTCGGATCAGCGCATCAGCAAGGAGGGCGTGATCATCATCAAGGCCCAAAGCCACCGCACGCTGGAGCTCAACAAGGAAGATGCGCTACACCGGCTCAAGGCATTGATTCTCGAGGCGGTCACGCCGCGCAAGGCGCGCCGCCCCACCAAACCGAGTAAGGGCGCCAAACGCCGCCGGGTGGACAACAAGACGCGCAAGGGCGCGATCAAATCGCTGCGGGGAAAGGTGTCGCACTAACGCGCTTTGGATCTCGAAGGATAGTGGCGCGCCACGACACCGGCGCTCGCAAGTGACCCGGGGCGGGGGTCTTTCGCCAGGGAAGGCGAAAGTAGCGTACAGGGAGGTATTTACAGCGCCCCCGCCCCGGGTGGCTTGCGAGCCCACCCAGGGCGATCACCGCAAAAGGCGATGTGGCCGATTCACTGGCCGCAATGCCGGTCGCTCAGGATGTGATGCAGCTCGCCACAGGCCACCATGGGGTCGTCGCAGTTGATCACGATGCGCGACTCGGCCAGCACGTAGCTGCGCCCGGTGATGGTGTTCTCGACCACCTGATACGCCCCCTCCTGATGCGTGCCGGTAAAGGTGCCGATGAAGCCGGTTTCGCGCAGCGACACCGTCTCGAGCCTGTCGCCCACGTTGAGCCGCCCCTCGTAGTTCATCAGCGCAAGCCTGGCCGACGTGCCGGTGCCGGTGGTGCTTCGGCAAATCACGCCGGGGTGCACGTAGGTCGTCGAGCGCGAGCGGACGTAGTCGTCGGCGACCGGCTCTTCGGGCCCCATGAAGTGAAGAAAGGGTAGCGGCCCCACGTCGCCCAATGTGTAGTGGGAGAAGCCGCGCTTGGCCTTGATCGCCTCGACGATCTTGTAGGCGCAGGCAGCCAGTGCGGCCTCCTCGTCGCGCACCAGTCGAAAGCCGAGCGCCTCGGCGTCGACCAGCGCGTAGAAGCCGCCGCTGTAAGCGATCGAAAACGTCACCTCGCCGATGCCCGGCACGGCAATGGTCTCGCGGTAGGTATCGATATAGCTTGGCAGCCCCTCACAGGTGACCCACTCCACCACACCGTCCCGAACCAGCGCCTCGATCTGAACGAGCCCCGCCGGGGCCTCGAGCTTGAAGCGCTGGATGCCTTCGCGTTTGGGCACCAAACCGCTTTCGAGCACCGCCGTGGCAGTACACAGCGTGTTCGAGCCGGAATAGATGGGGTAGCCCATCACCTCCATGATGATGTAGCCCGCCGCCGCCTCCGGGTGCGTGGCGGGCACGATCAGATCCACCGACATCTCGGGAATGCCGTAGGGTTCACCCAAAAGTAGCCGGCGAAGTCCGTCGGCGTCGTCGCGCAGGTACTCCATCTGCGCGCGTACGGTGTCGCCGGGCAGCGCATCGATGCCGCCGGTAACGATCCGGCTAACGTCGCCGCCGGCGTGGGTGTCCATCAGCTCCAGGGTGTGGCGATTGTTCACGGGCGGCTCCGGTCAGTGAGTAAAGACATGAGAGAGGTGATCGAACGTCGTTGCTTTCGACGTCGTTACCTTCGACGTCGTTACTTTCAAAATCAAAACTCTCGATCGAGCGCGTAGGCCGCCCCGTGGGCGTCCCACTGGGCGTCGGGCACGATCACGACCTTGCCGAGGTAGTCGCTGCCGCGGCTGACGAAGTAGCGCTCGGCGTCGTGAAGCTTCGAGAGTTTGAACGCGGCGTGCAGCACCGGCTTGAGCGCGCCGCTGTCGATCCAGGCCATGAGCTTCGCCGCCTCCTCCCGGGTGCCGTGGGAGACGCCGAAGATCTGCACCTGATAGAGATAGATACGCGTCCACATGATCTCGCTCACGTTACCGCCGCTGGCGCCGGCGATCGAGAGCCTGGGGTAGGTGGTGCGCGTGCTCATGTCCGCGATCATGGTGTCGATGAACCGGTCGGTCATCTCGCCACCGACCAGATCCATCACCGCATCGATCGGCGCACCGCCGGTGGCTTCGAGCACGCGCTCGACGAAAGCGTCGAGACCGCTTCGGTCGATCACCGCCTCGGCGCCGAGCGCCAAAAGCGCCTGCGCCTTGTCCGGCTGGCTAACGGCGAAGGGCACTGCGCCGATGACCCGGCAGAGCTGAATCAGCGCAGTGCCCACGCCGCCGCTGGCGCCGCTGACCAGCACGCGCTCACCCGCGCGCACGCCGGCGGCGGTCATCATGTGATAGGCGGTCTGATAGGAGCACATGCCCATGGCGGCGAGCTCGGCGTCGGCAAGCGCCGGGTTCGAAATGTGATAGAACTGATCGGAAGGGACGGCAACGTACTCGGCAAAGCCGCCGTCGGCGCCGTGGCCGTAGTAGTCCGGCGCCAGGTTGATGTCGGCGCGGGCGTCCGGGTAGAGGTTGAAATCCAAAAGCCCGCGCTCGCCAAGGCGCGCCTCGCTGACACCGTCGCCCACGGCCACCACCCGGCCGGCAACGTCCGCGCCCTGAATGCGCGGAAAGGTCAGCGTCGGCGTCCCGCCCATGGCAAAGGAGGTCACTTCCTCCTTGCCCTTTGTCGGGTAGAGGCCTTCACGCGCCTTGCGGTCGGTGTTGTTCTTGGCCGTGGCGGTAACCTGCACCAGCACCTGGCCGGGGCCCGGGCGCGGGGTCGTGACGCCCTCGCGGTACACGAGCTTTTCGACATCGCCGTGCCCGGTCAAGAGCATCGCGGCCATGGTGCCGGGGACGGTTGAGCGCGCGTTGACCATAAAAGGTCTCCTGTCTCGGTGCTTGCGTGGGTTTGAATGACCATATCAAACTTTCCACCCCGCTCAATCCCCCGGCCGGGCCATTATTTAACGCAGGTCAAAACCACTTCTTGCGTTGGAAATACCACACCAGCATGCCGGCGATGGAGAGCATCAGCGCCCAGACGAAGAAGTAGCCGTAGCGCCAGCCAAGCTCCGGCATGTTCTCGAAGTTCATGCCGTAGATGCCGGCGATAAAGGTCAGCGGCACGAAAATCGCGGTGATCACCGTCAGTATGCGCATGGTGATGTTCAGCTGGTGCGAGGAGATCGAGATATAGCCGTCGACCAGGTCGCCGCAAATGTCGTAGTACATCTGCGTCAGGGTGTAGAGGCGCTCGAAGCGCTCGGCCACGTCGTTGATCGCGTGCAGGGTTTCGCTTTGATCCCGCGGCAGGTGCTCGTAGTCGTAGGCGGTCAGCTCCTGAGTGATGCCCTTGTGGTAGCTGAAGATGCGCCGCATTTTGACCAGCTTTGAGCGGTAGCTGATGATCTTGCGCATCAGCACATCGTTGCCGTCTTCCAAAAGCGCGTCTTCCAGGTCGCTCAGCGCAGTCTCGAACTCCAGCAGGCTGTCGCTGTAATACCCGGCCGAGGTGTACATGACTCTGAGCGCCGCGCGCTCCGGCGACTGCGCCAAAAGCGCATGGCCCTGAGCGTTGAAAAGCCGCTCGATACTCATCGCCTCGCCCGGATGCAGCGTGATCAAGAACCGCTCGCCGATGAAAAACGCGATCTGCTGAGGCACGAAGTTGAGCTCGGCATCGAACGACGAAATGCCGCGGTAGATGATCAGCGTATGGTGCTCGAACTCCTCGATCTTCGGCGGATGGCGATCCTTGTGGGCGTCCTGAATGGCCAGCGGGTGGCACTCAAAGCGCTCCAGCAGTTCGCGCTCGACCTCCTGGGGTTCGCCTTGAAGATCGATCCAGATATGGCTGTCCGGGGTGCTGCGCCACTGCTCGATGAGCTCTTCGCCGCCGACCAAAAGCGCGCTGCCCGGCGTGGTTAACATGGTGCGAATCATCGCGTGGTCTTCCTTAAAACGTTTAAAACCGTGCCGCTGCGGGCGCTAAAGGCTGAATACTTTAGTCTACGTTGAATTAAAGGGTTAACGCGACCGGCAATAATTAATGCCAATCCGGTCAAAAAGCCATACTTTTAGACCAAACGCTCACCGCGAGGAAACGCCATGAATCAGACCGAGGCCAAGGAACATGTACACGGCCGGCTGCACGCCCTGTTTGCCGACCCCTACCGTGCCTTCGACAACGATACGCCCGAACGCGAGCTGCATATCAAGGTCGCGCTCTACGTGCTGCTCGCCAGGCCCATCGCCCGCGGGTTGGTAACGCTTCGAATCGTCCACGGCTGGGAAAACGGCAACGACGACCCGGCAGCGCTCGCCCATATCGACTACCCCCTGGCCTCGCTCGACGATTTTCGCGCGGCGGCGAGCGGCTTTCAGGGAGACCAACCTCCCGCGGCCTCGAACGCCGGCGCCCTGCTGGCCGAGCCGCTGGCCGAGGCGCTGACCCGTGCCCGGCAGCAGGGCGTCACTCTGGAGCCTCACATCGAGCGGGCGCCGGCGCGCTGGACGGCGTTCGAAGGCGGGTTGGCGCTTTATACGCAGTTCAAGATGTACCACCGCCTGGTCTACGGCGAAGACGACAGCTACCGCTGCTCGCTGTGCCAAACGGCGCAGGGCGCGCGTGAGATTCACGAATTTCATCTCGAGGAGGGAGAGTTCGCGCTGCTCGTCCCACCAAAGGATGGGGCGCAGAGCGCTAAAACGCTGCTGGTTCTGCACGAAAGCCAACTCGATCAGATCGAGCGGCTTTTCGAGCTGTGTCTTCCGCTGGCAGACGATTGAGCGTGTCTTGTCCGGTAGACGTTAGCCAAGCGCAATGGTGCTGTTGATACCGCCGGAGACATTTTCCGGCTCGAACCAGCGGGCGGTGACGGTCTTGGTCTGCGTCCAGAACGCGATCGCCTGTTTACCGTTGGGGCCCAGATCGCCGAGTTTCGAGCCCCTGGAGCCGGTGAAGCTAAAGTACGCCACCGGCACCGGAATCGGCACGTTGATGCCGATCTGACCGACGTCGATATCGGTTTCAAAGCGCCGGGCCACCCAACCGGAGCTGGTGAAGATCGAGGTGCCGTTGCCATTGGGGTTGGCGTTGATGAACGCAATCGCCTCCTCCAATGTGGCCACGTTGACCACGCACAGCACCGGCCCAAAAATCTCTTCCTGATAGATACGCATCCTTGCGGTCACGTCCGAAAAGAGCGTCGGCCCGACGAAATTGCCTTCCGGGTAACCTTCCACCGCGTAACCGCGCCCGTCGAGTTTGAGCGCGGCGCCTTCTCGCTCGCCCTGCTCGATCAGCCCTTCGACCCGCGCTTTTGCCTGGGGCGATACCAGTGGGCCAAGATCCGCGTCGCGCTGGGTACCGGGGCCGACGCGCATGTTGCGCGCACCCTCGACGAGCTCGTCGAGCCAGGCCTGGGCCTCGCCTACCAGCACCACCACCGAGTTGGCCATGCAGCGCTGGCCCGCCGCGCCAAAGGCAGAGCCCAATAAGCTATTGATCGCCTGACTCTTGTTGGCGTCGGGCATCACCACGCAGTGATTTTTCGCCCCCATCATCGCTTGCATACGCTTGCCCGCCTTCGCCGCGCGCTCGTACAAAAGCCCGCCCACGTGAGACGAGCCGATGAACGACAGCGCCTTGATGCCCGGATGATCGGCGATCAAATTGGCCACCTCCGGCCCGCCGTGCACCACGTTGAGTACGCCCGGCGGCACGCCGGCCTCATGGGCGAGCTCGACCAGGCGCATGGTAGAGCTCGGGTCCTGTTCGGACGGCTTCAAAACGAAGGTATTGCCGGTGGCGATCGCCAGCGGAAACATGAAGCACGGCAGCATGATCGGAAAGTTGAACGCGGTAATGCCCGCGCCGACCCCGAGCGGCTGGTGCATGGTGTAGACATCCACGTCATTGGCCGCGTTCTCGGCAAGCTCGCCCAGCTGAAGCGAGGTGATCGAACAGGCGTGCTCGACCACCTCGAGCCCGCGACCAACCTCGCCTTCGGCGTCCGGCAGGGTCTTGCCGTGCTCCTCGGTGATCAGCGCGGCAAGCTCACCGGTGTGCTCGCGGATCAGCGCGGCGAGCTTCATCATGATGCGCATGCGCTTGTTCAGCGGCGTTTTACGCCACTCGGGAAAAGCCCGTTGCGCGCTTTCGATGGCGCGCTCGACCTCATCATTAGTGCAAAACGGCACGCGGGCCACGACCTCTTGGGTCGCCGGGTTGACCACGTCGCGCCACTCGCTGCTTTGCGAGGTGACGGCGGCGCCATCGATGTACAGGGGGATATCGCGTAGAGCCACAGCGTCTCTCCTTGGCTTTTATTATTGCTTTATCGAAGGTAAGCGTACCGGCCAAGATATAGCAGCAAGTTGACGTAAACGTCAATCGGCCTTGAGCGTCCGGGTGGGGCCAACTCCACGCCGTAGCGGCTTTACGCGGGCCGGACTATGCTGCGAGGTACTGCTTTGCGAGGCACTAATTGCGAAGTACGCCGTACGCTTTGCAAGCAGTGCTCTGCGCTGTGTAAAAGGACGTCATCCTGGCGCAGGGAAAAGGGTCAAAGGTCGTTACCAGGAGGTACTCATGCAGACCTTTAGCTGTGGCTGTGGTAATCCGCTGTTTTTCGAAAATACGCGCTGTGTGGCCTGCGAATCTGAGGTGGGCTGGTGCCCGTCGTGCCGCGCCATCGTGGCGCTCGACCCGCTCGAGCAGGGCGGCTATCAGTGCACGACCGCCGGCTGCGACGCGCACCTGACCAAGTGCCACAACTACGCCGTCGAGAACGTATGTAATCGCATGGTGGTGACGGCCACGGTAGAGGATGCGCCGATGGATCAGGCATCCGACAACGGCTTCACGAGCCACACTTCAAGCGCCGATACCACCGGTATCGACGTACTCGGCAGCGACCCGCTGTGTGACTGCTGTCGCCACAACGACATGATTCCGGATCTGAGCGTCGAGGGCAGCCGCGAGCGCTGGGCCGCGCTGGAGGCGGCCAAACGGCGGCTTTTCTACACGCTGGATCTATTGAAGCTGCCTCACGGCGCCACGCCCCAGGAGAGCCACGTGCCGCTGCGCTTTTCGTTCATGGCCGACGCCCTGCCCGACCAGGGGCTCTGGCGCTCGGTGGCGGGCCAGCAGAAGGTGTACACCGGCCATACCAACGGGCTGATCACCATCAACGTCAAAGAGGCGGACGCGGTCGAGCGCGAGCGCCTGCGGGTGGACATGAACGAATCCCACCGCACGCTGATCGGCCATTTCCGTCACGAAGTGGGCCACTACTACTGGGATCTACTGGTCAAGGATCAGGACGAGCAGGCGTGCAAGGCGGTCTTTGGCGATCACGACAACCCGACCTACAGTGAAGCGTTGGAGCAGTACTACCAGCAGGGTGCGCCGCAAGACTGGGCCGAGCGCCATATTTCCGCCTACTCCACCATGCATGCCTGGGAGGATTTCGCCGAAAGCTTCGCCTACTACCTGGATATGGTGTCGGTACTCGATACGGCGCTGCACATCGGCCTCTCCCGCGCCGAGTACGACGGTACGCTGGACAGCATGCTGCTGGCCTATCACCAGGTGGGCCAGGCCGTGAACGAACTCAATCGAGACATGGGGCTTTTGGATCTGGCCCCGGCGGTTCTCGCCCCGCCGGTGCGTGAAAAGCTCGACTACCTGCACACGCTGATTGCGCGCGCAGGCACCAAGGAGAGCGCGCCGCTTGACGACTAGTCGTTATCCTGTTCCCCGCTGAAGCTGCTCTGCGACTGGCTTTGCGTGACGCGTGGAACGTCTTCGCTATTGACGAAGTAGGTGGTGCTGAGCGTGTCGTGGATTTTGGCGAAGCCCACCTGCAGCTCGTCGACGAACGCGTGCAGCTTGCTCGGTGAATGGGCGAGCGCCTGGATGTCGGCGTCGACCACGTCCGCGCGCACCAGCGATACCGTCGCCACCACCCGGTCCTGGCGCGGCAGCCACTGAAGCTCGTGGGCCAGAATCTCCAGGCTGCAGGCGATCGCTCGCGGCAAATGGCTATCCTGAAGCAGAAAGCGCAGCACGTCCGGGCCACGCACGCGCAGGCGAACCTGCTGGCGATACATCTGATAGGCGGTCAGGGATTTGAGCACGCTCATCCACTGCAGGTTTTCGAAGGGCAGAAGCTCCTCCGGGTTTTGCGGCAGCAGGCTCGCCGAACGCACGTCGAGAATCCGCGTCGTCATGTCGGCGCGCTCGAGCTGGCGGCCCAGCTGGATGAAGGTGCGCGCCGGGCCGTAGCTCAGCGTGCCTTCGATCAGCCCGGTCAGGGTCTGACAGCTTCGAATCACGTTTTTCAAAAAGGTGTCACGCCGGCGCGGGCTGACGCCGTTTTCGGCGTGATCCGCCACGCTCAGATACAGATGATTCACCTCTTCCCAGATCTCGCGCGGCACCACGTCGCGGGTGGTGCGCAGATTCTCGCGGGCGCTGGCAAGCGCGGCAAGAATGGAGCTTGGGTTTTCGGTATCGGCGCAGAGAAAATGCACCACCGCCTGCTCGTCGAAGTGATCGAAACGCGCGCGGTACTGCTCGAGCGTGCCGGTCATTTCGATCAATGGCGCCCAGCCCAGCGGCAGGTTGCGCGGCAAGTCGAGCATCAGGTGGCTGTTGACGCTCAAAAGCCTCGCGGTATCCTCGGCGCGCTCGATGTAGCGCGCCATCCAGTAAAGATTTTCAGCGACCCGTGACAGCATGGCTCAGTCCCCCTTTTGATCGGCGTGGGCCGGGTCGAGCTCGTCGACCTCGACGATCCAGGTGTCCTTGCTCCCCCCGCCCTGGGAAGAGTTGACCACGAGCGACCCTTCCACCAGCGCGACCCGCGTAAGCCCCCCGGTGGTCACGTGGATGTCCGGGCCGGAAAGAATGAAGGGGCGCAGGTCGACGTGGCGCGGCTGCGGAAGCCCGCCGGCAAGCGTCGGCGTGGTGGACAGTGCAAGCGTTGGCTGCGCCATGTAGTTGCGCGGATTGGCGCGAATCAGCTCGGCGAACTCCTCGCGCGTCTCTTTGGTCGAGCGCGGGCCGATCAGCATGCCGTAGCCGCCGGACTCGTTGGCCGGCTTGACCACCAGCTCGTCCAGATGCTCGAGTACGTAGTCACGGTCCTTGTCGAACATGCACAGATAGCTCGGTACGTTGGGCAGAAGCGGCTCCTCGTCCAGGTAGTAACGAATCAGCTCCGGCACGAAGGCGTAGACTACCTTGTCGTCGGCGACGCCGGCGCCCGGGGCGTTGGCCAGCGCCACGTTACCCGCCCGCCAGGCACGCATCAGTCCGGCCACGCCGAGCGTCGATTCCGGGTTGAAGACCTCCGGGTCGAGGAACTCGTCATCGACTCGACGATAGATCACATCCACTCGGCGACGTCCTTCCACCGTGCGCATGTAGACCACGTCCTTGTCGTCGACCAGCAAGTCGCTGCCCTGAACCAGCTCCACGCCCATCTGCTGGGCGAGGTAGGCGTGCTCGAAGTAGGCGGAGTTGTAGATACCCGGGGTGAGTACGACCACCTGCGGGTCGTCGCCGGGGCGCGGCGACATCGCCGCCAGCATGTCGTAGAGCTGGGCGACGTAGTCATCCACCGGCAGAATCTTGTTCGAGGCGAAAAGCTCCGGCAGCACGCGCTTGGTGACGTTGCGGTTTTCGAGCATGTAGGAGACGCCGGAAGGAATACGCAGGTTATCCTCCAGCACGTAGAGCGTGCCGTCGCCCCCACGCACCAGGTCCGAGCCGCAGATATGGGCCCACACCTTATGGGGCGGATTGATGCCCACACACTGCGGGCGAAAATTGACCGACTGCGCCAGCACCTCCGCCGGCAGCACCTTATCCTTGACCACCTTCTGGTCGTGGTAGAGATCGTCGATGAACAGATTCAACGCCTGCACGCGCTGCTTGAGCCCGGCCTCGGTCTTGCGCCATTCACTGGCCGAAATGATGCGCGGCACGATATCGAAGGGCCAGGCGCGGTCGATCATCGCGCCTTCGGAATACACCGTGAAGGTAATACCCATGGTACGAATGGCGATTTCGGCGGCGGTCTTGCGCTCGGCGAGTTCATCGGCGCTGAAGCGGGCGAGCATGTTGCAAAGCTCGAGCGCCGAGGCGCGGGGTTGGCCCGGGGCGGCGATGAGCTCGTCGAAAAAGTCTCGACAGGGGTAATGATTCCAGTTCACTTGGCTCATGGGCGCTCTCCTGGCGCAGCGAAGGACCACGGGTCCGATAGCTTCAGTTTAGATCCTTCTTTTTTAATCGCACTCTATCGGGTAACGCTCTGTAAACGTTATTCAACTCTAGACAACGTATGAAACATTCAACGCAAATAGTGCTGCAAAAAAAGCGACCCAGGGCGATACTTCACTTCATTCAGCGATGATCCGCCGCGGTGCCGGTGTCAGGGCCTGGGCGACTCCATCGAACTTCGCTTCAACCAAGGGTGGCCCATGACCATTCGCGTTGCCTTGCACCACCGTACCACCTACCGCTTCGATCGCGCGGTGGCGCTTTCACCCCACGTGATTCGCCTGCGTCCGGCACCGCACTGTCGTACCCACATCGAGGCGTATTCGCTGGACATCTCCGGCGACGATCACTTCGTCAACTGGCAGCAGGACCCCTTCGGCAACTTCAACGCGCGGGTCGTGTTTCCCACGCCACGGCGCGAACTCACCATCGCCGTCGAACTCATCGCCCCCATGACGGTGATCAACCCCTTCGACTTCTTTTTGGACGACATCGCGCAAACCGCGCCTTTCGTCTACCCGGATGGGCTCAAGGGCGAGCTTGGCCCCTACCTCGAGGCAGAAGCGCCGGGGCCAAAGCTTGCCCAATGGCTGAGCGAGGTGGATAAAACGCCGATCACCACGGTGGATTTTCTGGTCGCGATCAACCAGCGCTTGCAGCGCGACATCAGCTACCTGGTGCGTATGGAGCCTGGGGTGCAAAGCTGTGAAGAGACGCTGACGCTGGGCAGCGGTTCGTGTCGCGACAGTGCCTGGCTTCTGGTGCAGATCTTTCGCCATCTGGGTCTGGCGGCGCGTTTCGTTTCGGGCTACTTGATCCAGCTGGTGCCGGACGTCAAGGCGCTGGATGACGGGCCCAGCGGCACCGAGGTGGATTTTACCGACCTGCACGCCTGGACCGAGGTCTTTCTGCCCGGTGCGGGCTGGGTCGGACTCGACCCGACCTCGGGCCTGTTCGCCGGCGAAGGTCACATACCGCTGGCGGCCACGCCCACCACCGGAAGCGCAGCGGCGATCACCGGGTTCTCGGAGAAGTGCGAGGTCAGCTTCGACGTCGAGATGCGCGTCGAACGCATTCACGAAGACGCCCGGGTCACCAAGCCCTACAGCGATGCCCAGTGGGCGAACATCGTCGCCCTCGGCGACCAGGTAGACGCCGAGCTGCAAAAACAGGACGTTCGCCTGACCATGGGCGGCGAGCCCACCTTCGTCTCGATCGACGACATGGAGAGTCCGCAGTGGAATATTGATGCGCTGGGCGCTCACAAGCGCGAGCGCGCCGAGGCGCTTTTGACCCGGCTGCAGGCCGCCTACAGCGATGGCGGTGTGGTTCAGCAGCAGCAGGGCAAATGGTACCCGGGCGAGCCACTGCCGCGCTGGGCGCTGGCCTGCTACTGGCGCAAGGACGGCAAGCCCCTGTGGCGCGACCCGAAATGGCTCGCCTGCATGGCGGATGCCCCAAGCGTTCACGCCAACGAGATGCTGGCAAAAAGCTTCACCCACGCGCTGGCCGAACGGCTGGGCCTCGAGCCACGCTTCTGGATTCCGGCCTTTGAAGACGCCTACTACTACCTGTGGAAAGAGCAGACGTTGCCGGTCAACATCGACCCGCGCGAGGCGAACCTGAAAGACGACGCCGAGCGGCGTCGGCTGGCCCGGCTTCTGGAGCGAGGCTTGGGCGCGGTGGTGGGCTACGCCCTGCCCCTTCGCCATTCGGTGAGCCAAAGCCACCGCTGGGAAACCGGGCGCTGGCCGATCAAGCGCGATCACCTTTATCTCACTCCAGGTGATTCGCCCATGGGCCTGCGCCTGCCGCTGTCGGCGCTGCCCTGGGCGGACCCGGACGACCAACCCAAGGCCCAGTCGGTGTTCGCCCCGCGCGCCGAGATCGGCGACATTCACGGCGAAGTGGCGCGGCGTCACGCCGAGCAACACCGCTTTAGCAGCGCCGAGCGTTTCGGCCAGAGCACCCACACGAGCTCGAGCCACCCGGAAGGCGAGTCGGTGCAGCAGCAGCCCAACGCCGAGGAGGACCGCGGCAAGGGCGTGGTGCACACAAGCCTCTGTGTCGAGCCCCGCGACGGGCGCCTTCATATCTTTTTGCCGCCGCTGACGCACTTGGAGCACTACCTGGATCTGCTTGGCAGTATCGAGGAGTGCGCCAAAGAGCTTGGCTGCCCGGTGATGATCGAAGGCTACGCCCCGCCCCGCGACCCGCGGCTGGAGAGTTTCATGATCACCCCGGACCCGGGTGTGATCGAGGTCAACATCATGCCCGCCGCCAGCTGGCAAACCCTGGTGGCGCAAACCGAGCGGCTTTATGAAGAGGCGCGCCTGTCGCGGCTCGGCACCGAAAAATTCATGCTCGACGGCCGCCATACTGGCACCGGCGGCGGCAACCACGTCACCCTCGGCGGCATTACCCCGGACGACTCGCCGTTTCTTCGCCGCCCGGACCTGCTGGCGAGTCTCGTCACCTACTGGCAGCACCACCCGAGTCTTTCGTACCTGTTCTCCGGGCTCTTCATCGGCCCCACCAGCCAGGCCCCGCGGGTGGACGAGGCGCGTCACGAGGCGCTTTACGAGCTCGAGATCGCCCTTTCTCAAATGCCGGTCGGCGAAGTGGTCCAGCCCTGGCTGGTCGACCGACTGCTGCGCCACCTGCTGACCGACTTGACCGGCAACACTCACCGCGCCGAATTCTGCATCGACAAGCTCTACTCGCCAGACAGCGACAGCGGGCGGCTGGGGCTTTTGGAGCTTCGAGGCTTCGAGATGCCGCCCCATGCGCGCATGGGATTAATGCAGATGCTTCTGATCCGCGCGCTGGTCGCTCGTCACTGGAAGGCGCCCTACCGCGCCCGGCCGGTGCGCTGGGGCAGCGCGCTTCAAGACCGCTGGATGCTACCTCACTACCTGTGGGAAGACTTGAGCGACGTGCTGGGCGATCTGCGCCATCACGGCTTCCACTTCGAACTCGACTGGTTCGAGCCGTTTCGGGCGTTTCGCTTTCCCGTCCACGGCCGGCTCACGACGTCGACGCTCGACATCGAGCTACGTCAGGCGATCGAGCCCTGGCACGTGCTCGGCGAAGAGGCCACCGCCGGCGGCACTGCGCGCTACGTCGACTCCTCCGTCGAGCGTCTGGAGGTCAAGGTCAGCGGCATGAGCGATGAGCGCTATATCGTCACCTGCAACGGGCGTCGCGTGCCGCTCAAGGCCACCGGGCGCAGTGGTGAAGCGGTGGCCGGAGTGCGCTACCGTGCCTGGCAGCCACCGTCGGCGCTGCACCCGCACATTCCGATTCACGCGCCGCTGGTGTTCGATGTGATCGACACCTGGAACGAGCGCAGCGTGGCAGGCTGCACCTATCATGTGGTTCACCCTACCGGGCGCAACTTCGAACACTTTCCGGTCAACGCCTTCGAGGCCGAGGCGCGCCGGTTGGGGCGCTTCATTCCTGGCGGCCATACCCACGGCTTCCAGATGCCCGACGCGGAGTTGCCAAGCCACGAACTGCCGCTAACGCTGGATTTACGCCGCCGGCCCAGCTAACGGGTTATCATCCACCCTCACTCGCCGTTTTGGAACACTGTATGACCGCCTCTGTGACGCCCTTGCCCACCGCTATCGGGCTGGTCGAGGGATATATTGAACAGCTAGGCAAGGGAATGCCCGTACCGTTCGACGCCATGGTCGACCGCCACGGCCAGCTACGCCCGGGCTGGCCGGCACTGCTTTCGTGCCTGGACGCACTGGGCGCGCCCGGCCGCTTTCGCCAGCAGGAGGATTTGAAGGGTCTACTGGCTGAAAACGGCGTGATTTTCAACATGCACGACGAGCACCAGGGTCGCTCCTGGCGGCTCGACCCGCTGCCCTGGGTGATCCAGCCCGGCCAGTGGCAGACCCTGGAAGCGGGGCTTGTGCAGCGAAGCCGGCTGTTCAACGCCATCTATCACGACCTTTACGGCCCGCGTACGCTGTTCGATGCGGGGCTTTTGCCCACTCAGGCGCTGCTCGCCTCGACGGATTTTCTGCTGCCGGCCCACGGCGCCCACCCGGCCGATCGCGCGCCGATCAACTATCACGGGGTCGACGTCATTCTTGACCGTGACGGCCGCTGGCGAGTGGTAGGCGACCGGCTCCAGGCGCCGTCGGGCACCGGATTCGCGCTCGAAAACCGCATCCTGATGGCCCGCGCTCTGCCGCAGATGTACCGCAACGCGCCGCTCAAGCGCCTGGCGAGCTTTCTCGACGCCCATCACCGTACCCTCACCGTGCTGGCCTACCAGCATCGCGACAACCCGACCGTGGTGCTTTTAAGCCCGGGGCCACAAAGCCCGCGCTACTTCGAACACGCTTATCTTGCCAACTATCTCAACATCGCGCTGGTCCAGGGGCAGGATCTGGTGGTGCGAGAAAGCCAGCTCTGGCTTCGAACCCTTGGCGGGCTCAAGCCTGTCGACGTGGTGCTGCGCCACTGCCGGGATGCCGAGTGCGACCCGCTGGAGCTCAAAGGCGACTCGGCGATCGGTGTGCCCGGGCTTTTGCAGGCCGCGCGCACCCAAGGGGTAGCGCTCTCCAACGCTTTGGGCGTCGGGGTGCTGGAAAGCGAGGCGCTGACGAGCTATCTGCCCGCGCTTTGCGAGCACCTGCTGGGTGAGCCGCTCAAGCTCACCGCCGCGACCGCCGACACCGCCTCTGCCACCATGCCGGTGTTCGATGAAACCCTCTCCACGCTGAGCCCGGCCACTTTCAACCTGCGCTGCTTCGTGGCGCGCACGCCCAAAAGCGTGACGGCGCCAAAGGCCACCGACGAGGATTACCAGGTACTGCCCGGCGGGCTTGGCTGGCTCGGCGAGCCGGGCTCGCCGTCGCTTCAAAGCCCGGTGGTCAAGGATGTATGGGTCACCGCCGACAGCGCCCAGCCCCACGTCAGTCAGCTCAAGCAGGCGCGCGGCCCGGTCGTGGTCACTCGCGACAGCGAAGATTTGCCCAGCCGCGTAGCGGAGTGCCTCTACTGGCTGGGGCGCTACGGCGAGCGCCTCGATAGCCGCGCCCGGCTCTTGCGCGAGGCGCTGATGCGGCTCATGGAGTACGACCAGGACGATATCGCCGACCAGGTGCTGGACGAGCTTTTGCTGGCGCTCGATCTGTGTGATCCCAAACGCGCCGACGCCGCACCGCCTCAAGGCTTTGGGCCGAAGCGGGCGGCGCTTCTGACCCAGTTCGACGGGCGCGACCCGCGCGCGCTGCAGCCGCTTTTTTCGCAGCTTTTACACAACGCGCGCAGCGTGCGTGACCACCTGGGCGACGACTCCTGGCGGGTCGTTCACCAGCTTCGTCAGCAGTTCGACGCCTTCGATCCAAACATCGATACCAGCGCCGCGCGGCGCGCCTGTGAAGGGGTATTCGCCCAACTCGCCGGCTTTTTCGGGCTGTGCAACGAGACCATGCCGCACCATTTTGGCTGGCGGTTCATGGATATCGGCCGCTTTCTGGATCGGGCGCTGGGGCTTTTGACGCTGTTGAAGCTGACCCTCAATGCCCGCCCGGAGCGGCGTTCGGCGCTATGGGAGGTCGTGCTGGCCACCACCGACAACTTCACCGCCTACCGACGGCGCTACCGAAGCGAGCTTCACCCGGCGGCGATCATCGACCTGCTACTGTTCGACGAAACCAACCCGCGCTCGGTGGGCTACATGCTCAAGCGCCTGCACAAGCAGGTCGAGCGGTTGCCCGGCAGCGCTACGCCTTACCGCAACGCCGAGCGTAGGCTCTTGATTCAGGCCAACGCCGCGCTGCACCTGGCGGATATCGACCGGCTCAGCCACGTCAACGACACCCCGGAAGCTCAGCAGGCGCTCGTCCAGCTGCTCGATGAGCTGCTCGCACCGCTCAACGCGCTGTCCGATGCGATCAGCCACAGCCACTTCAGTCACGTCGAGCGCGCGCGGCTGCTGGTCAGCGTAGAGGTCGCACCGTGAAATACACCCTTCGCCACACCACGCGCTACCACTACGGCGCGCCGGTCACGCTTTGCCATAGCGAGGCGCGGGTGCTGCCGCGCAAGGCGCAGTATCAGCAGTGCGGCGCCTCGACGCTCACCATTACGCCAACGCCGCACTATCAGGCCGAGCGGCGCGACGTGTTCGGCAACCGGGTACTCTATTTTGCGCTGGAAGAGCCGCACCGCACGCTCGACGTGACCGTCACCACACCGATCAACACCTGGGGGATGAGCCCGCTGCCGGCCTCATCGAGCGGCTGGGAGCAGGTCGCGACGCTGCTGGACGCCGACCCGCGCTTCGAGACCCAGCTCTACCGCATGGACTCGCCCTTCGTGCGCAAAAGCGATGCACTCGCCGCCTTCGCCAAACAGTGCTTCACGCCTAATCGGCCGATCATCGAGGCGGCCCAAGCGCTGACCGCCCACGTGCACGCCCATTTCGAGTACGACCCGAGCTTCACCACGCTCGCCACGCCGCTTTCCGAAGTGTTGGCCAGCCGGCGCGGGGTTTGTCAGGATTTCGCCCATCTGATGATCGGCGCGCTGCGCTCGATCGGCCTTTCGGCACGCTACGTCAGCGGCTATCTGGAAACCGAGCCGCCGCCGGGCAAGCCGCGACTGGTGGGCGCCGACGCCTCGCATGCCTGGCTTGCGCTGTGGGTCCCGGAGTGGGGGTGGCTGTCGTTGGACCCGACCAACGGAACGCTGGCCGGCGAGCGCCACCCGGTGCTCGCCTGGGGGCGCGACTATTTCGATGTAGCGCCGCTCAAGGGGGTCATGAACGGCGGTGGAGGGCACCACCTGGAGGTCGAGGTCGACGTGATCCCGTTCAAGCGCAGCGCCGGCTAGAGCGGTCGCGGCGAGGATTCTATCGCCGGGCGGCCAGCGCCGCCTGGCGATATTTCAGGCGGCTTCGTAGGCGGCTTTCAGCCGGTAAAACTCGTCGACGATCGCGGACATCTGATGGTCATCGTAGTCACAAAGCCCACTGACCACGAGCTTTTTGGACCCGACGCCCACCGATTCGCCGGCGGATTCGATAGCGAACTCCAAAAGCGCCTCGGCACGTTTGCCCTGAACGCTCAAGGAAGAGTCGGTCAGCGCCAGATTCGGCGTGAAGCCATCCAGGCGCGTCAGCGAAAAGCCCATACTGTCGTAGATGACCAGCGGACGCTTGGGGTTGAACATCACCCCGTGCTCTTCCATGAGCGGTTTCAGGTAGTGCGGGAAGTTCTTGCCCGAAAAGGCCACATAGCAGCGCGCGAAGTTCTCGATCACGTCCGGCTCGAATGTCGTTTCGCCCGAGCGCGTCACGTGCAGGTAGCACTTGCCGCTTTCATCGCACACGTGGAGCTTGCCGTCGTCTCCTTCGCTGAACTTGAGCGGCGTGTCCGCCGCGACCATATTGGTAAAGCGAAATTCCATGTGGCGCGAAAGCCCGAATTTGGCCAGCACCAGGGTGAACAAAAGATCCCCTGGCACGCAAAAACGCCTCGCGTCCGGATTATGGATGGGGTTGTAGTCACCGGCGACGCCCTTGGCGAAACGGCTTGCCTGCTCCGCGGAGATCACCACGAGATCTCCGCGCTGCGTGTAAAAATCCTTGAACATGGCTTTGCTGCCTGCCTAGCGTTGAAGTCGAAAACCCATATCAGTCCCTTGTCGCGCATAATGCCATAAAACATGCGCCAAAAGGAGCCATTATCAAAAGCCGTATGTTGCCCAAAACCACCCTGTTACCCAGATGGCTACTGCTGGCACTGAGTATAGTCCTGATCCTGGCCATCATACTTTCGATGGCGTGGTGGCTGGTCAATTCCCTGCTTCTCAACAGCCAGTGGATGGCCAATCGGCTATCGAAAATCGACGGCGTCGAGGTGCGCTGGGAGCGCGCTCACAGCCAGCACCCCGGCCGTTGGGAAGTGGACCAACTGACCCTGACCCGTCAGGACACGGCGCTCCCGGTCAGTATCAGCGTCGAACGCGCCACGCTCTCGTTGTCACTTCCCGCGCTGCTACGCGGAACGCTGCATATCCAGGCGCTGGAGGCCGACGGCATCCGCCGCTTTCGCGTGGGCGATATCGCCCTGAACGCCGAGGGCAATCTTCGCCTCGAAGACGCCACGTTCAGCGGCGATACGCTCAGCGCCGCCCGTCTCATGCTAGCAGTCGAGCAGGGCCGACTGGTGCGCGCAAGCGATGGCGCGATACTCGCCCGCGACATCGCCCTCGACGCCCAGGGCACGCTCGCGCCGCTGCTCACCCGTCAGCCGAGCGACGTCTCGCTCACACCTGCGCTTTTAGAGGCGCTCAGCGCGAGAGTCGACGCCTCGGCCCGGGCGGATGCCTGGGACGTTTTCATGCCCTACCTCGACGCCCTTCCCTGGCTGAGCCTTGCCGGTCGCGGCGCGTTGGAGGTGGCTTTGGCCATGGAGAAAGGTACGCTGTCGGAGGCAAGCGAGGTGACGCTGCGCGCCCCACAGCTCGAACTGGGGGTGGATACGGCAGCGCTTTCGAGCGCACCGCAGCCTGTTGGGCTTTCGCGGCACACCGCGACGGGTAGTGGGCAGGTGCGCCTGCACGTCAGTGACAACGCGCTGCACTTCGCCGCTGCGCTCGAGGACGTCGTGCTGGCCGACGCCACCCCCTACGCCGAACAGGCCGCGCTTTCGATGTCCGCCGCGGTTCCCAACCAGCGCCTGGATCGGTTAGCGCCCCCCAGCGGCGCCGAGCTCGAGCTTGACGGCCGCGTCACGCGCCTGGACATGCTCGACCGCTACCTTCGCCCCTCGACGCCGGGGGCCCTTGCGCTGAGTGGCCAGGGGAGGCTGGGCCTGCGCGTAAGCGTTCGCCAAAGCGAGCTCTATAGAGGCCGGCTCGATATCCAGGCCCAGAATCTCGGCGCGGCCTACGACGATTTCACCGCCCAGGGCGACGGTACGCTAAGCGCCGAGCGCGAACCCGGCGCGCCGCTCGACGCCCATCTCGTGTTGAAGGACGCCTCGCTGACCCACCAAAATCGCACGCTGCTGGCCGATGGCGACATCACTCTGGACCTGGAAAGCCCGATCGAGCAACCGAGCATCGAGAACGTCACCGCTCGGCTTGGCTGGCAAAACGCAACGCTTCCCAGCATCGTCGCCCTCACGCCCTACCTGAACGCGGCGCTTCCCACCCCCGGTGCGCTTGAGCTCGTCAGCGGTCGGGCCAGAAGCCAGGGGCAGCTTTCGCTGGACGCGGGCCAACTGGACGGCGAAGTGACGCTTTCCGGCGAGCGCTGGGTCACCCGCTTGCAAAGCGAGCGCCAACCCCAAACGCTTGAAAGCGACGCCCGGCTTACGCTCAACGTTCGGCATGCCACGCTCGACGGCTCGGCGTTTGATCTCGGCGGCTCATCGCTTCGCTGGCAGGTCGCCAGTCGTGAGGCTCGGGCCGAGCGCCTGGAAAGCGTACTGGTGCTCAGACAGGGGCGCTTTCGCCGCCAGAACGGCGTGCTCGGCGGCGAGCTGTCGCTGGAAGGCGAGGTCCAGCGGCTCGGCTTTTTGAACACCTTTTTGCCCGAGGGCCCGGGGCTTTCCGTGGCAGGAAGCGGCGAGCTGTTCCTGGACGCCGTTTTTACCGGGAGCGAGCTTTTACCGCCGACCCGGCTGCGGGTGAACGCCAACGACCTGGAGGCCCGCTTTCTGGATTTCGCCGCGAGCGGCCGGGGGGAGCTTCACGGCGAGCTTTCAAGCCGCGACGAAGCCTCGCTGACGCTCTCGATCCCGCGTTTTGCGCTGACCCGCGCAGGCGACGACCGCCCGGCGCTCGCCGGGCGTCATTTGGCGCTGACCACGCAGACAGCGCGCTTTCGCCAGGCGCGCGAGGCGCCCTTGCCCGAGTACTTCACCACCCGCGTCGAGCTTCCGGTAATCGAGGTGGCGGACATCACCCGCTACAACGACTACCTGCCGAATACCGACGGCGTCACGCTGTTGGGCGGCCAGGCAAGCCTTGAAAGCGAGTGGCGTCTGGAAGGCTACCAGGTGGAAGGCGAAACCACGCTGCGCGCCTTTCAAACGGAGCTTTCGCTTTTGGAGCAGCGCCTGCGCGGCGATATCGAGCTGCATCTGGCGCTGGCCGAAGGCGACTGGCAGACCCGGCGCTTTCGCGCCGACGACTCCTGGATTCGGCTGGAAAACGTGTTTCGCCTGAGCGACGAGGGCCGGCAGGACGCCGGCTGGTGGGTGCGTCTCGAGCTGACCGACGCCGCGCTGACCCTGGGCGAGCCCATCGAGCTTACCAGCACGCTGCGCCTTGGGATGCGCGACACTGGCCTGCTGGCGCGGCTGTTTTTGGCCCGCGCCCGGGAGAGCGACTGGCTGGGGCGGCTTTTGAACGTGCACGGCATCGAAGGCAGCGCCGAGCTCTCCATGAGCGGCGAGCGCCTCGCGCTCAGTGACCTGACGCTTTCTGGCGGGCCACTTTGGCTGTTGTCGGATGTCACGCTCGAAAAGCAACGCGTCAACGGCGCGCTCTACGCACGCCTGGGGGTGCTGGGGCTCGGGGTCGAGCTCGTCGACGGTGAGCCGAGCCTGCGCCTTTTGCAGCCCAAACGCTGGTTCGACCGCTGGCGCCAGGCACAGCGCTACCCGCGCCCGTAAGCGGCGCTAGCGCCGGCGCTGACGGCGAATCATACGCACCCGCTCTTTCGCCTTTTTTGGCGTAGAGAGCGCGCTGTCGCCTTGCTCGACTTTGGGCGCCACCTTCACCCAGGCGAACTGCGGCAGCGCCAGGCGCCAGCGAATTGCGGCCAAACGCAGCCCGAGCGTTGCGCCCAGCGAGATGGCGATGGTCGCGTAGAGCGGCGCGCCCAGAGTGTAGAGTCCGGCGTAGACGATGCCGCCGGCCATTGCCGCGGTGGCGTAGATCTCCTCGCGCAGCACCATCGGTACGCGCCTTGCGAGCACGTCGCGCAGCATGCCGCCGGCCACGCCGGTCATGATCCCCATTACCACCGCCACCACGGCGGAGGTGCCCAGCAGCAGCGCCTTGTGCGTGCCGATCACCACGAATAGCGCAAGCCCGAAGGCATCGGCCACGGGCAAAAACCGGCGCGACAGCCGGTGAATGTAGTGAAACCCTAAAAGTGCCACGCCCACCGTGGCCAGAATCACCCACAGATAGGTGGGGTCGCTGACCCAAAACACCGGGCGAATGCCGAGCACCAGATCGCGCAGCGTGCCGCCACCGATGCCGGTAACCGCAGCGAGTACCAGCATGCCGAATGGGTCCATCCGCGAGCGACACGCCAGCACCACGCCGGACAGCGCAAAGACGATCACCCCGGTCATATCCAGCCAGTACACCACTCCCGACACACGACTCCCCTTTCATTCGATGCATTCGAACGGCGCGCGCGCCCCTTATTGCGGTAAGCTAGCATCAATTCGCGTGATTACATATGGATGGCTGCCGTCGACGCTTGCGTCATGCTGCGGCGTCTTCAGGAGGAACGCCCCATGGAATGGAACCCTGCCTACACCTGGCTCGTGCTGGCGCTGCTTTTGAGCCTGGCCGAGCTGACCTCCGGCGCCATGCTGCTGCTGGCGCTGGGCGTAGCCGCCGCGCTCACGGCGCTGGTCACCGCGCTGGGGCTTGATCTTACGTGGCAGCTGGTGTGCATGGGCGTTTTCTCCGGCGTGTTGGTGCCGGTCGGCATTGGGTACATTCGCCCGCGCTTTTCACCCCGCGGGGTGGCCTATGGCACCACCGGCACCGGCGTGGAGAAAGGCAACCGTTACACCACCATCACGCGCGATTTCGACGGCGCCACCGGTATCAAGGTCAATGGCGACTTTTACCGCCTGCGCGTGCTCGAAAGCAACGACACCGAGCTTCCCGAAGGCAGCGTCGTGCTGTTCGAACGCTTCGAAGGAACGACCGCCCTGGTCACGCGCGATATCGATGCGCCCCCTGCTCCCGTAGAACCCACCGAGTACAAGGAACCCTGAACATGGATCTACCCATTAGCCCCGGTCTGATCATTAGCCTGATCGTCGTCGTCATCGGTATCACGATCATCGCCAAGGGGCTGGTGATCGTGCGCCAGTCCGAGGTCATGGTGGTCGAGCGCCTCGGCTCGTTCCACCGGGTGCTGGAAAGCGGCATCAACGTGATCATCCCCTTCATCGAGCAGCCCCGCGCTATCACCATGCTGCGCTATCGTAAGCTCGGCGACGAGTACCAGGCGATCACCACCGACGAGATCCGCATCGACCGCCGCGAAACGGTCATGGACTTCCCCGGACAGCCAGTGGTCACCACCGACAACGTCACGGTGCGCATCAACGGCGCGCTCTACTTCCAGATCATCGACCCCAAACGCGCGGTGTACGAAGTGGAGAACATGAGCCAGGCCGTCGAGGTACTGGCCAAGACCACGCTGCGCTCGGTGGTGGGCAAGATGGAGCTCGACAAGCTGTTCGAGTCTCGTGCCGAGGTGAACAACGAAATCCAGGCGGCGATGGAGGAGCCCGCCTCCAAGTGGGGCGTGAAGATCTCCAGGGTCGAGGTGCAGGACATCGCCATGCCCGAAGAGGTGGAGTCCGCCATGCGATTGCAGATGGCCGCCGAGCGTAAGCGCCGCGCCACGGTGACCGAGGCCGAGGGCGAGAAGTCCGCGGCGATCGCCATGGCCCAGGGCCAGCGCGAGTCCGCGATTCTCAACGCTCAGGGCGACAAGGAGTCGGCGATTCTGCGCGCCCAGGGCGAGCAGGAATCGATCAAGCTGGTGCTCAACGCCCTCGGTGAAAGCGAAGATGATAAGCGCACCGTGGTTGGCTATCTGCTGGGCCAGAGCTACATCAAGGTGCTGCCCAACATGGCCAAGGACGGTGAGCGGGTGTTCGTGCCTTATGAGTCCTCAGCGCTTCTGGGCTCGATGGGCATGTTCCGTGAAATGGCGGGCTCCCCGGAAGACACCGTGGCAAGTCATCTGCGCCAAAGCGATGCCGGTCGCGGCACGCGCCACAACGCCTTTCAAAGCGGCGTGGTAGGCGGTGCCGCAGGCCAGTAAGCGCCTTTCACTCGCCTCATTTTTCAAACGCCGAGCCGCCGTGCTCGGCGTTTGACGTTGAACGCCTCCCCAAGCCCGATTTAACGCTTTTGTAGCGTCAAGTGGGGTATATTGGCCTCACCGTTTCATTTACTTTTTTTATGTACATTTTCATGTACGTCTTCATGAACTCCTGACGTGGCGCTCAAGGATGGCGAGCCGGCCAAACGCCGGCGTGCTGCGTATCGGTCAAGAGACTCAGATGCGTTCGTTTGCTTTTTTTGCACGCTGCGGCTGGCTTGTGCTCTTACTGCTTGCCCTGCCACAAGTGGCCCAGGCGGCCAGCCCGCCTGCTCCACTCACCCAGTGGGAGTACCGTTATGGCGAGGCGCCCATTGCGCAAAACGGCGTCACCGGTACAGAGAACGATCCTGCGGTTTGGCAGCCGGTCGCCTCTCCCTCCAACCCGCCGGGGCGAGGTGGCCAGCGCTATCTCTGGCTTCGCGCGACGCTGCCTCAGGGCGAGTGGCACGACCCGGTGCTCTATATCACCAGCATCAATCTGGTCGGGCGGGTCTATCTCGATGGCGAATTGATCTACCAGCACGGCGCGCTCGACGCCGAAGGGCGCGGCCGCTTTGCCGGCTGGCCCTGGCACGTGATCACGCTGCCTACTGAAAGCGCTGGCACCACGCTCGTCTTCGCGCTCTACTCCGATTACACCAGCATCGGCCTTTGGGGGCAGGTACAGGTGATGGAGCGCTTCGACGTTTTCCAGCAGGTGCTTCAGGGCTCCGCCCAGGCGCTCGCGGTCAGCGCGCTGCTGCTCGTACTGGCGATTCTGTCCACCCTTTTCATGTTGGTCGGACCGCAGCGCCGCGGCTTTGGTGCCCTTGCGCTGTTCGCCTACGCCGCCGGGCTCATGCTCGTCGCCGAGGCGCCGGCGCGCCAGCTCTTTTTCACCAACGCCCTGGTCTGGGATACGCTGCGCGCCGCCAGCTATTTCACCCTGCCGATTGCGCTGGGCCTTTTGCTCGGCCACTGGCTCGAAGGCCGCACGCGGCATCTCATGGCGTGGGTCTGGCAGCTGCATCTGCTCTACTTGGCCATCTCCATGGCCGCGGTGGCGCTTGGGCTGGTAGCGCTACCGCTGACGTTTCCGCTGTTCGACGCGCTTTTGCTCGTGACACTGCCCCTGATGCTGGCGCTTGCGTACTGGCGCTTTTCGACGCTCGCTCTCGAGCAGCGCCTGTTGATCGTGAGCATTACGCTGTTTGCGTTCTTGTTGGTGCTCGACATGCTGGTCGCTCACGGCTTTATCGGCTGGCGCCTCGTGCCGCTAAGCAGTGGCCTGCTCGCGTTTACGCTCGCTAACGCGGCGATCTTTCTGTGGCACTACCGGCGCACCCAGCGTCAGCTCGCCCGCGCCAACGAAACCCTGGAACAAGAGGTGACCCGGCGCACCGAAGAGCTCGACCGGCTCGTGTCACGATTTCGCGGGCTCTCCTACCAGGACCCGCTCACCACGCTCTACAACCGCCGCCATTTCGATTCGCTGTTCGAACGTGAGTGCCAGCACGCAAAAGCGCTGGACCGGCCACTGACGCTATTGATGATCGACGTCGATCACTTCAAGTCGATCAACGATCGTTTTGGCCACGCCATCGGCGACATGGTGCTCACCGAGATCGCCCGCCACCTCGAGGCGCAGCTGTCCGGTATCGCCACCGTTTGTCGCTTCGGCGGTGAAGAGTTCGTCGCGGTGATGACCGATCTGCCCGCGCGCGAAGGCCAAAGCTACGCTCAGGCGCTGGTGACGTCCATGGCGGCGCGCACGATCAATCGCCACGGACAGCCACCGATTCGGGTCACGCTTTCCTGCGGTGTGGCCAACTACCCGGAAGATGCGGTGGCCCCCTCGGCGCTGCTCCAGCTCGCCGACCAGGCGCTTTACGACGCCAAGCACCGCGGGCGCAACCGCTTCATGCGCGCGGGCGCTTATCACAACGTTGACGTCTCGGCCCAGCCTCATTCCGGCCGGCCAGGGTAGTGCCCTGGCCGGCCCTAGCTTGCGCCGCCCATGAAGTGCTCGGTGAACAGGCGGTAGTCCTGTTCGACGCAGTCGGCGTAGCGCGTTGCAAACGTAGCCACGCTTTCGCAAAACGCCTCTTCACGGCCGTCGATGCGCCGACACACCGCCTCGACAAAGCGCGCGGGCTCCCGGTGGAGCGCCGCCGCTGCCTGCACGTGGTGCTCGGCAAGCAGCCCGCCCCACTGATGTGCCAGCCGCCGGTACGTCTTGGCGCTTTTGAGCTTGTGGGTAGGCAGGCGCTTCTCGAACCCCGCCACCCGGCGCACCGCGAAGACCCGGTCGTTGAGCGTCAACCAGCCAAGATAAGGGTCGGCGTGAGGCGCCAACGCGTGAAACGCCGCGGCGTGACGAAGTGCTTCGTTGGGAAAGAGCTTGCGCCAGCCCTGCTGGTCAGCGCGGCTCAACAGATGAAATGCCGGCGGCGGCGTCTGCTCGACGACCTCGATGATCACGTCATCGTGCTCACCCCGGGCGCCGCCTTCCAACAGCGCGTAGTAGTGCTCCACTCCCAGCGTGTTGAGCCGGCGCGCCGTGTCCTTGACGCGAAAGTGGCCCTCGTCGCCCTCCTTGACCGGTTTGGGCAGGGTTTGCGGGTAGTCGTTTTCGATCAGCCGTTTGAGCCGGCTTGCCACATCCACCGGCAGGTTGGCGAGCTTGTTCGGCTGCGGGACGAACCGTCGCCCCTGCTGCTCGGTGAGTTCGGTCCACTTGTCCAGCGCGCGGCCGGGGTGCTGCTTGTCCGCCACCTTGCCCAAAAACGCCTTGAGCGGGCCCTTGGTGTTTTGGAGCTCGCTGCCTTTTGCCGACTGGCCTTCTCGAAGCGCGTCAAGCCGCTCTCGATAGCCCTGAGCCAGCGCCCACAGCGCGCGGTCGAGCGCTTTTGACGAAAGCTCGCCGTGCTCGCGGATGTTCAGCACAAGGCTTGCGGCCAGGCGCCACAGATCGAGCTGATAGTCGCCGATCAGCGCGCGATCCACGCCGGTCAAACCATAGCGAATTGGCTGGCCCGCATGCCCCACTGCTGCAAAGGAGTGAAGTCTGGCGTCGCCGTGCAGCCAGGTCTGCGTCTCTGGCCAGCCGCCAAACAGCGCGAGGCGCCACTCGGGCCATACATCCTGCCAGTAAAGATGATTCGTGGCGTCGAAAAAGCGCCGCGACGACGCCGCCATGCGCGCAAATCTCGCCTGGCGCTGCGCCGCGGGTAGCGACTCGCTGGCTACGTGAAGTGCTTCGATAACCTGTTGAGGGCGGTTACGCCCGACCAGCCGATGGCTCATTGCGCGGCTCTCCTGAAGGGATGCAAGCCCCTCAGTCTGGCCGCGCTTCGTTAAGGGTTTAAGACAGTGCAAGCCTGGCAATGACACGAGCTGGAGGCCCAGCCCCCTTGGCTCATGATCTGAAAAAATCCATTAAAACCAGATTAATCAGCTAAATAGGCTACAGTTATAAAGAAAGTCAACATTATCGAGGAGTCTTTTCAACGATTTTCACTATTGGCGTTTGGACGCCCCTTCCGGTTCGCAAGCCCCTATTCGTGCCTCGTGGCGGTGATATCGAACGTAATGGCCGCCCCTGCGGATAATGAAAATATCCGTCAGCGATGAGGCCGCGACCGGCTACGCACCCACGCCGCCGCCCACGCCGAAGGTCGTGCTTTCGCGGATTCACTGCTTTTAAAGGATGCTGATATGCAAAGAGTTCTACTGACCACGTTTGCCCTTATCACCACGCTGCCACTCGCCGTACAGGCGGCTCAGGACGAGAGTCGTGAACTTCGCCTGATCACTCCGCCCTGGCCCGGCGTGACGGTCAAAAGTGAAATCCTTTCTCAACTGATCGAACCGCTGGGCTACCGCGCCACGACTCAAGAACTGAGCTCGACGGTGGGGTACAGCACGCTCCAGCAAGGCGACAGCGATGCCTTCCTGGCCGGCTGGCTCCCTGCTCAACAGGAGAGCTACGACGCCGCGATGGCCTCCGGCACGATCGTGGATCTGGGCAACAACGTCGAAGGCGCGCGTATGGGCTTTGCAGTGCCCGGCTACGTCGCCGATGAAGGCATCACCAGCGCCGAGCAGCTGGCCGACCCGGAGGTCGCGGCGCGCTTCGAGCAGCGGATCTACAGCATCGAAAGCGGCTCGACGGTCACCGAGATGATGGAGAGCGCCATCGATCACGATACCTACGGGCTAGCCGGCTGGTCGATCCTCTCCTCCTCCACGCCAGGCATGCTCAGCGAAGTCGCCTCGGCCAACAGCGATGGCCGTTGGATTCTGTTTTACGGCTGGACGCCCCACTGGATGGTGCCGGCGTACGACGTTCGCATTCTCGACGACCCCAACGGCGTCTTCGGCGATCGCAACGGCGACAACGACGTCAAAACCATCGTCGCCAAGGACTATGTCGATGCCAACCCCAACATGACGCGCCTGCTCGATCAGTTCGCCTTCACCGCCGAGGAGCAGAGCGCCTTCATTAGCGCCTACAGCCAACAAGAGCGCGAGCTGGAGGATGTCGCTCGCCAGTGGCTGGCGGATCACCCGGAGCGGGTGGCCACCTTCCTCGAAGGCGTCACGACGTTCGATGGAGAAGACGCCCAAACCATCCTGGAGAGCAGCCAATGAGCGCGAACACCATGAACGAACAGGCCATTCGCGAAGATCTCGCCGCGGCGTACCAGCTCGTTGCGCTGGAGGGCATGGACGACGGTATTGAGACACATATCTCGGCGCGCCTGCCAAACGATCGCTTTCTTCTCAACGCCTACGGGCTGCGCTTCGACGAAATACGCGCCGACAACCTGGTGATCGTCGACGCCGGCGGTGAAGTGCTGGACGACCCGACCGGCCTGGGCATCAATCCAGCGGGCTTCACGATCCACAGCGCCCTGCACGAGGCTCGCCCGGAGGTACACTGCGTGCTGCATACCCATACGGTGGCCGGCGTAGCGCTATCGTGTCTCGAGGAGGGTCTTTTACCGCTCAACCAGTGGGCGCTACAGTTCTTCGATCGGCTGAGCTACCACGATTTCGAAGGTATCGCCCTGGATCTCGAAGAGCGCGAGCGGCTGGCCCGCGATCTGGGCCAGAACTCGGCGATGATCCTGCGCCAACACGGTCTGCTGACCTGTGGGCAAAGCGTTGGCGAGGCCTTTTTGCGCATGCGCGACCTGGAGCGCAGCTGCCGTGCGCAGCTGGCCGCCCAGGGCACCGGCCAGGCCTTGATCACGGCCTCCCGGGAGATGGGCGAGTACGTCGCCCAGCAGTACGAGGTCTGGGCGGCAGGCGAGGCGGGCACCGGCCGCGCCTGGCAGGCCGAGCGCCGCCGACTGAAAAGCCGCGAAGGCTAACGCAGCACCTGCCCAGCGTTTTGGCGTCGGGCAAACCCACGCGGCGCCGAAATACGGAAAAATCGCTCGACCACGCTGGCCTCGACGGCGGGCGTGGCAAGCGACACGGCGACGAACATCGGCAGGTTGATCAAAAGCCCCCAGAAGCCGGCGTGAATGCCGAGCGGATGCGACCACACCGTGGTGAACGCCACGGTCACCGCGAACCCCGAAAGAATCCCCGCCATGACGCCGAGCTTCGAGGCGCGCGGCCAGAAGAACATGCCGATGAACGCCGGCAATACCTGAGAGGCAAACCCCAGCCCCACCAGCAGGATCATCACCAGACTCCCCGGCTCGGCGATCGCCAGCGGCGCGATGATCAGCGCCATCACCGGCAGCAGCAGCCAACGCGCGAGTTTGGCCGTGAACGCATCCGAGAGCTTGAACAACGGCTGCAGCACGTCCTTGGTCGCGGAGAGCGCCACCGAGTGAATGAACGGCTCGCTCGAGGACATCGAAGCCGCCAGCGTACCGGCGCCTAAAAGGCCCACCAGCAGCACCGGCAGGTTCGCCATGGCGTACTCCAGCACCACGGTATCGGCGCGCTCGAGCTCCGGCAGCGAGTAGATACCGATGAACCCGACCACCACCACAGGCAGGATCACCACGTAGTAGGTCGGAAGCCAGGTCGCGCTACGGCGAATGGTGCGCGCCGAGGAGGCACACATCCACTGCGTCCACACCGGCGGCATGAACGAAAACATCGACACGATGATCGAGGTGGTCCAGAAGCTGAAGCTCATGTCACCCTTGGCGCCGGGCAGCGTCAGAAACTCGGCGTGGTCTTGCTGGATGCGCGTGAACACCGCGGACATGTCGAACCCGCCGGTGGCGCTGTGCACCGCCCAGAGCCCCACCGCCCAGGCGACCACCAGCATCAACGCGCCCTGAAAGGCGTTGGTGCGCCCGATCGCCCGCTGGCCGCTGATATAGAGATACACCGCGATACAGGAAAGCACGATGATTACCCCAAGCCATACGGGGATGGCGCCACCGCTCATCACGAACAGAATATAGGCCGACCCCACGGTCTGGAGCACCGCGACGGCGATCGACCCCACCGCCATCACCAGCGATGCCAGCGCGCCGAGTGCCGGGCTCTGGTAGCGATCCGCAATCGCGCTTGCCTGAGTGACGTGGCCAAACTGCGCGCCGAACTGCCACACCTTGGGCCCGAAATACCAGGCCACTAGCGCCAGATAAGCCAGATACACCGCCACGTAGAACACCGCCACGCCCTTTGAGTAGGCCCAGCCCGGCGCGCCCATGAAGGTGTAAGCACTCACACTGCCTGCCGCGATCAGCAGATACAGCGTGACCGGCCCCATGCTTCGCCCGGCCACGCCCCACTGCTCCAGTGTATCCATACGGTGCCCGGCACGAGCCTTGAGCCCAATGATCATGGCAATGGCCACGTACCCTAACGTTATGATGAGCGGCCAGGAACTATTCATGCCCATCCCTCTCGACGAGTCGGTTGCCGACGAGCATTACGCCCACGCAGGAAAAGATGACCACATAGCTCCAGACGATCATCAGCGGCAGACCGAACACCAGTGCTGCCTGGTTGATAAAGCCGATGACCGGCCAGGTGCCGGCCAGCACCAGCACGATAAATGCAGCAAGAAGGCCCCACCCCGCGCGTGAGGTGGGTAATACGAAAAGACGACGCATGGCAATTCTCTTGGGATTGTTGGGAGACAGGTCATTTTTCATGATTCAAGCGGCACGCGTATCCAGCTTCGGCCAACGCACGGGTAACGCCAGCTCGGTTTCCAGTTGGTAGGCCAGTTTCAATACTCCGTGGTCGTTAAACCGGGGGCCGATCAACTGTACGCCGATAGGCATCTCGTCCTCGCTATAGCCCGCATTGAGTGAAAGCGCCGGCTGCTCGCCCATGTTCCAGGGCACGGTGTAGGCGATGTGCTCGAAGGGACGGCGCGGGTCGTCGGTCGGCGAAGCCCACTCGGCGGGAAATGAGACGTTGGGTGTAGTAGGCGAAATCACGAAATCCACCTGTTCGAAGATGGCCTCGCTTTCGCGGCGCATTGCCATTGTCTGCTGAAAGCCACTCACCACATCCAGCGCGCTCGACTCCTTCGCACCACGAGCCCATTCGATAATCGCGGGCAGAACCCGGGCGCGCTCCTCGTCACTCAGTTTTTCGAGCTCGCCTTGCTGGCGCGCCTGCCAGAAGCGATCCAGACCATCGAGCATCTCGCGTGTTAGTACGGGAGCCACGGGCACCAGCGTTGCGCCGCGAGCTTCCAGACGCTGGGCGGCGAAGGTCACCGCCGCCTCGATGTCCGGTTCGAGCGCCAATCCGCAGCCCGCATCCAGCATCACGCCGATACGCAGACCGTTCATATCAAGCGTCAGATCCTGCCAGTCGATGCGCTCCGGCGGCAGGCGCATGGCATCGCGGCGATCGGTCCGGCTCAAGGTTGGCATCACCAGTGCGGCGTCCTCGACACAGCGCACCATGGGACCGGCGCAGCGGCCAACGTAATAAGGGTCGATCGGAATACGACCAAGGGTCGGCTTGAAGCCCACGACCCCACACCAGGCGGCGGGCAGGCGCACCGAGCCACCGATATCAGTGCCGATGTGCACAGGCCCGAATCCGGCCGCTGCTGCCGCACCGGCGCCGGAGCTGGAACCACCGGTATTACAATTCAAATCCCAAGGATTACGGGTAAGGCCGTGAAACGAGGAGAGCCCCGACGAGAGCATGCCAAAATCCGGGCAGGTAGTTTTGCCAAGCAGTACCGCATTGGCTTCGTCCAAGCGCGCGGCGGGAGGCGCGTCCGCCGCCGCCGGGGTCTGGTCACCCAGCCCCGTCCCAACGGGAACGGGCTGGCCTCGAGTGGCCACCAGTTCCTTCAGCGTCACCGGGACGCCATCGAGCGCCCCTAGGCTTTCGCCTTTCGACCAGCGGGCAGTGGAAGCCTTGGCAGCGTCGAGAAAGCGCTCCGGCGAATAGGCGTAAAGCGCGTTAATTTGTCCTTCGTGGCGCTCAATATGAGCAACCAGATCCTTGGCCACCTCGTCGGGGGAGAATGCCTTGTTTCGGTAGCCATCCAGCAGCTGGGTCGCCGTCAATTGATGAAGCTCGAACATGCCGTCGTCCTTTGCGTTGTTATCGACGCTTTTAGAATGGCGTTAGTCAGCGCTACATACTATTTCAATTTTAATGTCAGCGTGTCCACTTTTTGTGTGCACTTTTAACGAGGCGAGCTGTCATGAGCCTGCAAGGCCTTGGCCAGCAGCGAAAGACACGCTTCGACGGCGAAGCTTCGAGTGCGGTGACGAAAGACACAGAGATCCATACGCGCCGGTTCGAGCTCGTCCGGAGCGAGAGGAATGCTCTTGAGTTCACCGTTTCGACACTCACGGGCCACCGCCATGGGCGGGAGAATGAGTACGCCAGCCCCGTTCAGGGCCAGCGCCTTTTGGGTCTCGAGCGACGCGGTATCGAAGGTAGGCATGAGTTTGATGCCCGCCCGATGAGCACTTCGCTCGAACGCCTGACGCGCTCCAAAGGTTTCACCCGGCAAGATGATACGGTGCTCGGCAAGTGCTTCGAGCGTCACCTCGCAAGCGGCGGCCAATGGATGCTCTGGTGCCATGACCGCATGGTGCTCCAGGCGCACACTCTCCAGAACAAGAATATCCTCGTGGCGCGGCATGAAAAATGACAGGCCGATATCCGCAGTACCCAAGCGTAGACTCTCGACCATCTGCCCGGCGCTGGCGATGCCGATATCGAAATTAAGCCTAGGATGACGCGCAGCCATGTCGGCCAGCGCTGGAGCAAGTAGCCCCGCCACCACGCCCTCGGCCACTTGCAAACGCACTCGCCCGGTACGTAAGCCCTTGAGGTCGGCAATATGCTCCTGGACGCGCTCCAGATCGCGCAGTGTGTGCTGTGCCTGGGCGGCCAATAGCTCTCCCGCCGCAGTCAGGCTGATACCGTTGGGCCCTCGCTCCAGTAGCGGCGCGCCCATCTGATGCTCCAGCAGATCGATCTGGCGGCTGATCGCTGTAGGTGCGATGTGCAGCTTGGCCGCCGCCTGGCGTAGCGAGCGACACCGCGCGACGGTATCGAAGTAGTGAAGCGCGCGGCCGCTGATCATTGGACCGTCTCGCTGACGCACTTCGCCATGAGCGTGACCTGCTCGCCGAGATACGTCACCTCCTCGAAGGCGCGCCAACCCAGGCGGTGGTAAAGTGCCTGTTGATCCGGCGTGTAGAGATAGCCGCACTCGAAGCCGTTCGATAAAGCCTCCTGCTCGACCCGTGCGACCAGCCGTGAGGCGATCCCACGGCCACGCTGGTTCGGCAAGACGAACACCGACGCAAGCCAGGGGCCAAGCTCGGGCCGGGTCGACATGTCGTCCGCGATCAAGCTCGCCGTGCCCACCGCCGCCCCCTTTTCCAGCGCCACGAAGATCGACGGCACCCCGCCCTCACCGCACTCTGAACGCACGAACGCGATCTGCTTTTCGAGGGTCTGGCCGGGGTGCAGGTGCCCCCAGGCCTCGAAGGTCCAGGTCGCCACCAACGTGACGTGTGGGCTGTCAGCGCGAAGGCGTTCGATGGTGAAGGTATCCGTCATGGGTCGTCCTGGTGGTGCATGAAAACGGGTTCGCGGTCTAGGTGTTCTGCCGAACGAACTCCACGCTCTGCGGATGCTGCGCGCAGTAAAAGAGGTAGATGAGCCCGACCGCCCCCCAATCCAGGTTCGCCTCGCCTTCAGAGTCGATCTGGGCGAAAAACGTCATGGACGCCTGGCAATGGGGGCAATCGGGCACGTGCTCGCCCTGAAGGTAGAGCGGGTAACCGCCCTGCCAGCTTTTCAAATCATCGATACAGCCTGCCCGCGTCACTGCCTGATCAAAAGCCTGCCAGGGGCTTTCCGGGTCGAGCTCGCAACAAAGCCCTTCGGCTTCAGGGCTTTGGGTATCGAGCCCTTCCCAGCCGGGTAGCGAGCGCACCGTTTGGTGCGTAATCCGACACGGCGTGATGGCGTTGCGATCGGCGCCGGGTGGCGCCAGTCGAATCTGCTTATAGCCTTGCGGCGCGGTGAACCACTGCGCGTGCCAGAGCCCACGGTCGCGTGGGTCGTCGCCCGCGGGCAGGCAGTCAAAGCAGTAGTGAAAGACGAGCAGCGCGCTCGTCGTCTCATCAAAAAGTTGGAAAACGAAGGTGAGCGGTTGGGTGCAAAGCTTGCATACGGGCCACGTCGCCCCCGATTCAAAGTAGGGCAAACCGCCGAACTTGCTGACCGGCAATGGCACCCACGCCTCGGGGTCGGCGTGGGGCGTAAGCAGCATGGCCTCTTTAATCAGCGGGGCAAGCAGCGCGTCGAGTCGGTCTTCCATGAAGCGATTCCTTTATCGATGGGAGGACTCTAACCCAAAACCCGCCAAGCGATAAGCGCCGCTCTACCTTGACACCCTATCCTGAGGCCCTATCGTGACGCCCTCAACGCTCACTCATACTTTCCTACGATCAATGGGTAAGCTCGCTTGCACGCTTGGCGTGCTAGGCTCCCACAAACCGTGATCCGAGAACCCCATCGCATGCCATTTTCCTTCGCGCTCCCGCGTCCTCGGCGATTGCACCGACTGACGCTCGCAACGACTGGCCCACGGGTGTTTGCCTTTCTTCACGCGTTTGGCCTCACGGTGTGGATTGCGCAGGTGGAGGGA
Source organism: Halomonas sp. GD1P12 (assembly GCF_025725645.1). Taxonomy (NCBI): domain Bacteria; kingdom Pseudomonadati; phylum Pseudomonadota; class Gammaproteobacteria; order Oceanospirillales; family Halomonadaceae; genus Halomonas; species Halomonas sp. GD1P12. Next base: position 2,602,947 of record NZ_CP107007.1, read on the forward strand.
ACACAGTGGCAGCTGGTACTGCCCGGCGTCGTGCTGCTGATTTGGCCGGGGATCGCCTACTGGCATGCCACACTTGCCAAAAACACCAAACGTGCCGAGTTCAATAACCTGCTTGTCGATACGCTGCTGTTTGGCCTCTGGTGCAGCGTGCTGGATTTCTATGTGCTGGGCACCATCACCATCGGACTAGCCTGCTTGTTGAACAATCTCGTGGTGGGCGGGCCACGCCGCATGCTGCTCTCGGCGCTGGTATTTACCTTTTCAGCGCTGGTCGGCGCGCTGGTCACCGGTCCGGACTTTCGGCCCTACGTCAATGTCCGGGTCGACATCTATCAATGGGCGGGCGCCGTGGGCTATTTCATGGTGATGGGCCGCGTCACCTATCAGCAAAATCGTCAGATAGGTCGCAACATGCGCGCCATCGAGATGCAGAATCGCCTCTTTCAAACCCTGCTCGACTTGACCCTGCTCAGTCATCACACGACGACGATTGACGCCTTGCTCGATCAATTTCTCGATCATTTGCGCACCCATTTCCCGGACTACGGGTTCGCCGTGATCCTTCATGAGCGCGCGCGTCCGGCTACCGATTCGTTCGCGGCCACCGCAAACTTGACGGCCGACGATCGAAAGCAGCTAACGACCCTGACCGAGAACCTTTCGGCAGAAAAAACAGGCCGAGCCATCGTTCGCCAACGCGATGATGGCGCCACGCTCTATCTCACGCCCATGGATCACCGCTCCGGCCTTTACCTGGGCTGGCTCATCGTCAAGGCCCCCGAGGAGAACAGCGGGCTCGAGCAGATTTTGCCGCTGTTCGCCGACCAACTGGCCGGCGCCACCGAAAACAAGCTGCTTCAGCTCGAGCTCACCCGGCTTGCCGAACGCGATGCCCTCACAAACCTCTACAATCGCGGCTTTTTCGATTCGGCACTGCACGCCTGTATCGCCAACAAGGAACGCTTGGCCGGCGCCGACTTTGCCGTGATCGTGATGGATATCGACCGCCTGAAAGAGGCAAACGACCGCTATGGCCACGAGGCAGGCGACGCGCTGATTACCTGCGTTGCCCAGCATCTGCAGGCGTGCACCCGAGAGAGCGACATCCTCGCTCGTTACGGTGGCGATGAGTTCACGTTCTTGCTGCCAGCGACAAACCACGACGCGGCTCAAGCGTTGCTCGAGCGCATTCGCGCTCACCTCGTCGACCAATACTGCGTGATCAACCTTCCCACCGGGCCGCATCGCCTCGCCCTTGGGCTTAGCCTGGGGTGCGCCTGTTCAAGTGAAGCCCCCTCTCAGGAAGTACTGGCGGTGGCCGACGAACGCATGTATGACGATAAGCGCTCGAACCGAGAGCGCCTTGATGATTGATACGCCATCGGTTGGGCACTAGTGACCGCCGGGTTTACGGTGTCAAGAGCGCGACGTGTTTTACTCGTTACCAAAAGGGCCGGCTGAACCGCCAACCGGGCGCTGCCCCCAAAGATCGGCATGCACGAGCGACTCGATCGGCAGCCTGGAGCGCCAGCCCTTCGCCTCCAGCTCCGGCGTTTCCAGAAACTCGCTGACGTAGCCAAGGCAAAGATAGGCCAGCGGATAGACGTGCTCGGGCAGGCACAGTACGCCGCCAAGCTCGATGGGGTCGATGATGCTCACCCAGCCAACGCCAATACCCTCGGCCCGGGCGGCGAGCCACAGGTTCTGCACCGCCAGACAGGTGCTGAACAGATCGGTGTCGATCACGCTATCGCGGCCCAGCACATGGTCACCGCCACGGCGACGATCGCAGGTGATGCACACATTGAGCGGGCTTTCGAGAATGCCCTGCAGCTTCAGGCTGCGATAAAGCGCCTGGCGCTCGCCGGAAAAGCGCTCGGCGCCTGCCGCATTGGCCGCATCGAACAGCGCAAGCACGTTCTCGCGCACCTCACGGCTTTCGATAACGATGAAATCCCAGGGCTGCATGAAGCCCACCGACGGCGCGTGGTGAGCCGCTTCCAATAAGCGTGTGAGCACGGCATCCGGGATCGGGTCGGGCAGAAACTGTGCGCGAACGTCGCGGCGCTCGAAAATGGCGCGGTAGACCCCGGCGCGCTCGGCCTCACTAAAGCGGTGGCGTGAGTCGCTCATGGGGCAGGCTTGAGCATCTCGATATGGGGGATGCCATCCTCGTCGAACGGCTCACTGACCGTTTCGAAACCGAGCGAGGCATAAAAGCCCTCGAGATGCGCCTGGGCGCCGATGCGAATGCCGCGCCCCTGGTAGGTGGCTTCAGTAAAGCGAATCGCTTCCGCCATCAGGGCACGCCCCAGCGCCTGTCCGCGAAAGGCCCGAACCGTCATTACCCGGCCAATGGAAGGCTCATCGAACTTCTCTTCCGGCCCAACCACACGAACGTAGGCCGCAAGCGCGCCATCGACGGTCGCGCGCAGGTGCCAGGCCAACGGGTCGAGCGCGTCCACTTCCTGGTAGGCGCAAGCCTGCTCGACCACGAACACCGCCTCGCGGGCGCGGGCGATCTCGTGGAAATCCCGGGCGCTGAGCTCATCGATGCGTGCCCAGTTGAAGTGTAGCGACATAACGTCTGGTCCTTTCAGTCACGGCGTTCAAAGCCCGGGAGTATAGCGCGAACTCGCTACGCCCCAAACGGCGCTGCCGTCTGGCGCTACTGGCGATCATCGCATGAGCCGCACGTGGTTGCCTCTCCAGCGCTCTGTCAATTAACATCAATTATCATTAACGTTGGTGTCCCTGCCTCAGCCGTGGATGGATCATGTCGAATCGTTTTCTGCTCAAGCGTTTGCGCGCCGTCGCTGCGTTTCTCTTCGTCAGCGTTTTATGGAGTACCGTCACCGTGGCACAGCAGCGCGACCCGGCCCAGACGATCGGGCACACCGTTTTCGACGAGCCCGAAGGTGCCTATCGATTCGAGCGCTTCACGGTCGAGAATACCGACTCCCAAACGCGCTATCGCGTCACCCTGGGCATTCCTGCCGCCAGCGCACCGGCATCAAACTACCCCGCCTTTTGGATGCTCGATGGCAACGCCGCGCTGATGGAGTTCGATGCCGCCCTGCTCGACGCACTCGGTGAGCGCCCGGCGCCGCCAGTGCTGGTGTTCGTGGGTTACGATAACGACCTGCGCATCGACCGCCGACGTGTACACGACTACACCTTCATTGAGGACGGCGACCAGGGCGGCGGCGCCAACGCCCTGCTGGAGGTCATCGAGGAGCGCATTCGCCCGGCCATCGCGCAGTATGCAACGACCGACCCACAGCAGCAGACGCTATGGGGCCACTCCCTGGGCGGGCTTTTCACCCTGACGACGCTGTTCACCCGCCCCGACGCTTTTGACACCTACGCCGCGGGCAGCCCGTCGCTATGGTGGGCCGAAGGCGCGCTTCTCGATGGCCCGGAGCAGGCCTTCATCGCCAATCACGAAGACGCCTCGGCCCGGGTGCTGCTGAGCCTGGGCGGCGACGAGCGCCGCCGCGACACCTCTCACCGCGACATGAACGACCCACGCGTACGCGAGCACCTGCGTCGCGTGACCAGCGTGCCCGCAGATACCGTCGAAACGCTGGCCGAGCGCCTCGACGTTATGTCCGGCGTCACGGCCACCTACCGCGAATTTAACGGCATGAACCACGGCCAGACCTTTCGCGCCTCCCTGATGGATGCGCTGGCCGAAGTAACCGGCGTGCACGATATCGATACCGTTCACGCGTCTGCTCGAGAGCCCTCGCGCTGAGGTGAGAAAGACCGCGCTAGCCGGAATGGAACCGCGTCCAGCCCCAAAGCAGCAGTAGCGCGAAGACGATCCAGACCAGAGTGGCGGCGGTCAGCGTGCCGGTCAGGTCGAATCGGTAGCTGGCGTAGTAGATCGCGGCGAGATAGGCCGCGTAGGGAATCAGCGAGCAGAGCCCGAACAGCGCCGTGGTGCGAAGATCCGCCATGCCGCGCTCGCTACCCACGATGTAGTGCGCGATCAGCGCGAAGGTGGGAAACAGCGGTACCAGCCCGGCAATAAAAAAGCTCCTGGTGCGCGACAAAAGCGCAATGAGCAGCACCGCCAGCGCCCCGAGCAGACATTTCAATAAAAGCGCCATTGCGTGTTACCTCGCGTGTTCTCGGGAGCGCTGATCGAGACTTTCCAGCATCTGCTTGAGCAGCGCATCGAGTTCGGCTCGCTGCGCCTCACTCAGCCCGCTCACCAATGCCTGCTGCGTTTCGACGTGGGCGGTCACGGCGTCGTCGATCAGCGCAAAGCCTGCCTTCGAGAGCGAAATCAGAAAGCCGCGCCCGTCCTCGGGATTTTTCACCCGCTCGATGAGCCCGGCTTTTTCGAGCTGCTGTAGGCGGTGGGTCATGGTGCCGGAGGTCACCATGGTAGAGGCCATCAAGGCGCTTGGCGACAGCGCGAAGGGCGGGCCTTCGCGCCGGAGCGTGGCGAGCACGTCAAAGCTCGACTCGCTCAGCCCAAACGGCTCCCAGGTGTGCTCCATGGCACGCATTAGTACCTGGTTGAGCCGCTTGAGGCGGCCAAGCGTGCCCATCGGCGCCACGTTCAGCTCCGGACGCTGGCGCTGCCACTGCAGAAGTATTTTATCGACATGATCCATGGCGTCGAGCTTACGACTTTTTACCTTGACGTCAAGATAAAAAGCCGAATATCTTGATATCAAGATACTTGAACAGGAAGTCGTCATGCCGCCCGTCCGCCGCGTTTTTAACGATAAGGCCTTCGCCTCAAGGCGTCTCGCCCCGCTTCTCTATCTGCTCGCCGGTGGGGCACTGCTGGGCCTTTCCACCAACCTGGCCAAGCAGGCCGGCGAAATGGCGCTGTCGCCGCTGGCGTTTCTGTTCTGGTCGCTGGCCGAGGCGGCGCTGATTCTGCTGGCGCTGGCCGCCGGGCGGGGCCGGCTGCCGCCGGTCAACGCCCGCACGCTCGAGTACTACACGGTGTCGGCGCTGGTCGGCGTGGCGGGCTCCAACCTGCTGTTCTTCTCGGCCATTGCCCATATCGGTGCCGGTTTCGTGGCGCTAATCATCACCCTGCCGCCGCTTTTGACCTATCTCGGCGCGCTGGCGCTGAAGATCGAGCGTTTTCAGCCAAGCCGCGGCCTGGGCGTGCTCACCGCGCTCGCCGGGGCACTCATTCTCGCCGCGCACAAGATCGCCGCCCCGCAGGCCGACGTTCACTGGATATTGCTTTCACTACTCGGCCCGGTGCTGCTGGCGATTGGCAATCTTTACCGCACGCTGCGCTGGCCGCCAGGCGTTGCCGGCGAAACCCTGGCGCCGGGCATGCTGGTGGCCGCGGTGGTGCTTTTGCTGGGCGTGAGCTTGCTGCCCGACTTTTCGCTTGCGGTGCCCCAGCTTCGCCTCGAATTGATCTCACTGATCGGCCTGCAGGCGGTGGTTTTTGCCGGGCAGTTCCTGCTGCTCTTTTTACTACAGAAAAGCGGCGGCCCGGTGCTTCTGAGCCTGCTGGGGTCGGTAGGGGCACTTTTCGGCGTGCCGGTGGCGATATTCATACAGGGCGAAAGCGCCCCGGAGGGGTTGCTCCTGGGCGGGCTTTTGATCGCCATCGGGATCGCCCTGCTCAACCTGGACAAGGTTCGCCAGAAAACCTGAGGCGTTAATCAGAAGGGCGCATTCAAAACGCCCGGTCGAGCCGCTTTTCCATCGTGTGAGCGCCGGCCTCGGTGGTGACGACGCCAAACCCCAGCCGGCGATAAAGCGCCACCGCCGGATTGAGAGTGAAGACCCGCAATCGCAGCGTAGCACTACCGGCCCGTCGGGCCCGGATTTCGGCAAAGCCGATGGCGGCGGTGCCCAGCCCCTGGCTTCGCCATGCCGAGGCGATTTGCAGCTCACGGATAGTACAGACGTTCGAAGCAGGATCGAGGCACAAAAGCCCTACCGGGGAACCCTCTACCAGAAGCTGATAGCTTTCCATCTCGCGCCACTGACGCGCGAACAGGGCATCATCCCAGTGCATACCCAGTGCATCGAAATAGCCGGCCATGTTGCGCCGAATGAGATCGGCGGCGAACGCTTTGTCGCTGGTTCGTCGAAAGTACGGTGTCATTCCGATATTTCCAAAACGTTTTGTCGACTTCGGTACGCGGCTTTCACGCGGTGATTGGCTACAACAACCTGATGAAACCTCAAGCGCGACTACGTTATAATGAGTGCTACGAATCAAGGAGGCCCCATGCAAACACTCTCCTGGGAAACCAAGCGGCGTTATAACGCTGAAGTCCGGCGCACCAACTATCAGTCCAGCATGGCGCTCGAAGGCATTACGGTCGACCCTCGCACGTCGCGGCTTACCAAAGCCGACGTGATCGCCAAATATACGAAAACTCAAAAACGCTGATGGATAAGTACGGTACCGGTCAGGATCCCTACTGTTACCCTGGTACTGACGTATTAAGAAACAAGTTGAATATCGATGAGGCGGCCACGCTCGAAGAAGCCGAACGCGACCTATCGATGATCAACGCCGCCAGTATTGAGCTCGAACCACCGCCTTTTGACCTCGCCTATCTGCAGCGCCTGCATTCTCGACTTTTTGATGATCTTTATGACTGGGCAGGAGAGCTGAGGTCCATCGATATTGCAAAGGGAGACACGCGCTTCTGTCACGTTCCTTTTATAGCGCCCGAATCCGAAAAACTCTTCAGGAAACTGGCAGCGCAAACGTACTTCACTCAACTGGATAAGAGCGCTCTCGTGGCTACCTGCGCCGAACTGTACGGGGATTTGAATGCCATTCACCCTTTTCGCGAAGGTAACGGACGTACTCAGCGGCTCTTTTTCGAGCATCTGATTATCAACTGTGGTTACCGTATTTCCTGGGCAGGTGTCGAACGAGCGACATGGATAAAGACAAATATCGCAGCCATGGCGTGCGAGTACGAGGCTTTGGCCGCAATATTCGAAAGCTGTATCGGGCCGCCGCTTAAGGATTGATACGCAAGCGTTTTCCTTTACTTCCTCTACCCCAGCTGAAACGGATACACCGACCCCATTTCGAGCAGTTTTGTAAGCTCATCGAGGGCGGCGAGCGACTCGCGAGCAAGCTGCGGGTCGGCCAGATCCTTTGGTGCCAGCCGGTCGCGGTAGTGGCGCTCGACCCAAGCGGTGAGATCCTCGAACAGCGCCGGCGTGAGCAGCGCCCGCGCCTTGATGGCCTCGCGCTCGGCGCTCGTGAGCGCCACCCGCAGGCGCAGGCAGGCGGGGCCGCCGCCGTTTTGCATGCTCTGCTTGACGTCCTTGACGAGCACTTCACTAATCGGGTTGTAGCCCGCGAGAATCAGATCCTGGATCACGCGCCACACCGTGTCGTTCTCCTGACACTCGCCAGGTACCACCAGCGTCATGCTGCCGTCCGGATTGGAAAGAAGCTGCGAGTTGAAGAGATACGAGCCGACGGCGTCGTCAAGACTGATCGCCTCGACCGGCACGCGCACCGGGATCAGGGGCGTGGCCATTTTGGCGCGCAGCGCCTCCAGCGTGCCCTCCTCGTCCAGAAAGGCCAGCTCGTGGTAGAGCAGCACCGGGCCGTTGCCCACGGCGATTACGTCGTTGTGGAACACGCCGGCGTCGATCGCGTCCGGATGCTGCTGGGCGAACACGGTTTGGGCATCGGTAAGCCCGTGCTGACGCGCCACGGCCTGACTCGCCTCCAGCGTTTGCCGGGCCGGATACCGGCGGGGCTCGCGCTCACCGCCAAACGCTTTTCGTCCGTAAACGAACAGGTGCACGCCGGGCTCACCGTGCGCGCCGCAAAGCCGGGTGTGGTTCGCCGCGCCTTCATCAGAAAACGCCGGCGTTGCCGGCAGCGCAGGGTGATGGGCGAAGTGGCGCTCGTCATGAAAAATGGCCTGCAAAACACGGCCGGTGGTGGCGGGCTCGAGAAAGCGATGGAAGCTCGACTGCAGGTTGGCCGGGGTGAACTGCACGCGACCATCCGGCGCATCGAAGCCCGGGGTGACCGTGGCGGCGTTGGCGGTCCACATGCTGGACGCCGAGCACACCGCGCGCAGAAGCTGCGGCGCCTGGTCGGCGGCGCTTGCCAGCACGCGCTCGTCACTGCCGGTAAAGCCGAGCTTTCGCAGTGCGCCGAGGTCCGGGCGCTGCTGGGGGGGAAGCACGCCCTGAGCGTAGCCCGCCTCCATCAGCGATTTCATCTTCAAAAGCCCTTGCAGCGCGCCCTCTTTCGGGTTGGCAGTGAGCCCTCCGTGGCGCTGGGAGGCCAGATTACCGGCGGCCAGGCCCGCGTAGTTGTGCGTCGGGCCGACGAGGCCGTCGAAGTTGACCTCCTGAACGCTTTCATCCACGCGGCTCATAGCGTAATACCCGGCGGCAGCGTTTCCGGCATCTCCAGCGACTCGGCCTCCATCGAGGCGACCGGGTAGGCGCAGTAGTCCGCGGCGTAAAAGGCGCTCGGGCGGTGGTTGCCGCTGTCGCCCACGCCGCCGAAAGGCGCATCGCCCGAGGCACCAGTGGTCTGGCGGTTCCAGTTGACGATGCCGGCGCGAATGCGCAGCAGAAAATCGTCCCAATCGGTTGGGTCGCCGCCGATCAGCCCAGCGGAAAGCCCGTAGCGGGTGTCGTTGGCAAGCGCGAGCGCCTCGTCCCAACTATCAAAGCGGTGAATCTTCAAAAGCGGGCCGAAGTGCTCCTCGTCGGGTACTTTCAGCCCGGTCACGTCGATCAGCGCGGGGCTCACAAGGCTCGTACCCTCTTCAAGGCGCTGCATGCGATTGATCACCCGCCCACCCTGCGCCTCCAGCGCGTCCTGGGCTTTTAGCAGGCCGTCGGCGGCGGCCGGGCTTACGAGCCCGCCATAGAACGGCGCCGGGTTCTCCTCGAACTGCCCGGCCACGTGAAGCGTTTCGATGGCCTTCGAGAGCGCTTCGATCAGCCGGTCGCCGGCCTCGCCGTTGGGCACGATCAGCCGCCGGGCGCAGGTACAGCGCTGGCCGCCGGAGAGAAACGCCGACTGCAAAATGGTCAGCACGGCGGCGCGCTCATCCGACACCTCCTTGACCACCAGCGGGTTGTTGCCGCCAAGCTCGAGCGCAAGGATCTTGTCGAGCTGCCCGGCGAATTGCTGGTGCAGCATCCCCCCGACCTTTGCGCTTCCGGTGAATAGCAGCCCGTCGATGCGCCCATCACCGGCCAGTGCCTGGCCGACCTCGACACCGCCCTGCACCAGGTTGATCACGCCCTCCGGCAGGCCCGCCTCTTGCCAGCACTGCAGCGTTAGATCCGCGGTGAGCGGGGTCTGATCGCTGGGCTTGAAGACCACGGCATTGCCTGCCAGAAGCGCCGGCACGATGTGGCCGTTGGGCAGGTGGCCGGGGAAGTTGTAGGGGCCGAACACGGCCATCACGCCGTGGGGGCGGTGGCGCAGTACGGCCTTCGCACTGCCCACCTCTTTTTCGCGCTGGCCAGTGCGCTCGTCATGCGCCCGGATCGAGAGCGCCACCTTGCCCACCATCGCGCCGGCTTCGGTGCGCGCCTCCCAAAGCGGCTTGCCGGTTTCCGAGGCGATGGCCCAGGCAAGCTCTTCGCTTCTCTGTTTGAGCACCTCGGCGAAGCGCTCGACCAGCGCCAAGCGCTGCTCAAACGGCGTGCGCGCCCAAACGTTGAACGCCGCGCGCGCCGACTCGACGGCCTGGCCGACCTGGGCGGGGCTTGCGGCCTCGCCCTGCCAAAGCGCCTGCCCGCCGACCGGGTCCGTTTTGCTAAAGCGCGCGCCTTCGCCCACACGCCAGCGGCCGTCGATCAGCTGCTGCATCTTTGCGCTTAAGGGTTGTGCGGTCATGACGCCTCCTGAGTGTCGAGTAGTCTGAGCGTGTCGCCGGCGCCGACATCCAGCCGCCGCGCTTCCTCTTCGCTGAGCAAGATCGTGCCGTTATCATCCGGGCCGCGGCCGAGCCAAGCGGCCCGAAACGCGCCGATCGTGGTGGTGGCCGCCAGCCAGCGGCTGACGCTTTGGACGTTTGGGTCGCGCGAGATCTCTACCGAATGGACCTGGGAGGTGCGCACCGCCCGCACATCGTCGATATAGGCCTCCACGGTCGGGCCGCCGTCGAAAATATCGATGTAGCCCTCCCAGCGTAGCCCCTCTTTCTTGAGCATCTCGAGCGCCGGTCGCGTGTCGCGGTGAACCTGGCCGATACAGGCGCGCGCTTTCTCGGACATGAAGGTGGTGTAGATGGGGAATTTCGGCATCAGCTCGCCGATGAAGCTTTTCTGGCCAAGCCCGGTGAGCCGGTCGGCCTCGTTGAAATCCATCGGGAAGAAGTGCTTGCCCAGGCTCTCCCAGAACGGGCTCTGGTGATGTTCGTCGAACACGCCGCGCATCTCCGCCAGCACCTTGTCCGGGAAGCGGTCACGGAACTCGGCGATGAACAGCCAGCGCGCCTTGGAGAGCAGCGCGCCGCAGCGCAAATGCCGGTTGGCCTCGCCGCGGTACTCCGGGCGCACGTAGAGCGAACACACCTCGGCGTCGCCGGTGTGGTCCGAGCTCAAGAAGAGCGTGTCGATGGTGCGGTGCAGATCGAGCTGCACGGACGAATGCGCCAGCGTCCCGAGCCGGTAGTGATAAAACGGCACCTCGCGGCCGACCTGACCTTCGATGGCGCAGCAGCCGGCAAGCTCGCCGGTAGCGTCGTCTTCGAGCACGAAGAAGTAGAGCCGGTCATCGACCGGAGTGCGCTCCTCGAACGCGCTGACGGCGGTCTCGATCTTGCCGGCCAGAAACTCACGATTGTCCGGAAGCGAGGTAAAGCCGACGCCGGTTTGCTGCGCCAGCATCTGGAGACCATCGATATCGCCGCGGGCGATGGGTCGAATGCGCATTACATCTCTCCCTCGTCGAGAACGTCCTGGGCACCAGGTAGTGTCAGCGGCGCCACCAGCACCGCGCGGCCTTCCTCGACGCTAAGCCTTTCGGCGTGCTCGGGGCTGAGCATGAGCTGGCCGGTCGGCGAAAGCGCATAGCGCGCCACCAGGCAGCGAAACGCCGCGCTCTGGTTGGCGATGAGCGCAGGCTCGGCGTCCGGCAGGGTGTGTTCCGGGCGGATACGCACCGGATGCCAGCTGGCCTGGCGAAAGGTTTCCAGCCGCTCGCGCTCGGCCTTGACGATCGGGCCGGCATCGAAGATGTCGACGTGGCGCGAGCGCGCGAAGCCTTCTGCCAGCATCTCCTGCAGCGGGCCTTCGTGGGCCGGGTGCTCGCGGCCGATCGCCGCGCGGGCCTGGGGCGTCAGCAGCGGCAGATACAGCGGAAATTGAGGCATCACCTCGGCGATGAAGCTTTTCGAGCGCAGGCCGGCGATGTGGTTGATCTCCTGGAAGCTGCGCGCGAAGAAATGATTGCCCACGCTCTCCCAGAACGGCGACTGCTGCTGGCTATCGAGATAGCCCGGAAACGCCACCGCCAGAATGTTGGAGAAGCGCTCCGGGTACTGGGCGATGAACAAAAGCCGGGCGCGGCGCAGCAAACTCTCGGCGCTGGTGCCCTGATAGCGCGGGTTCAGCGAGAACGCGCATAGAAGCGTGGCATCCGACACCTCGTGAGAGAGCGCCAGGGTTTGCACTTCACGGCGCACGTTGAGCTGCTGGGAGGCGTGGATCAGCGTCTCCTGGCGATAGGTATAGTAGGCATCCGTCGCCCCGGCCTGGGCGCGAATGGTAGCGGTGCCCAGCACCCGCTCGGCCTCGCGCTCGGCGCCGGTGTCCTCCAGCACGAACATGTAGTGTTCGTCGCCGGGAAACTCTGCCTCACGGGCAAACGCCTCGAGCGAGCGCGCGATACGCTCTTCAAGGCGCGCCCGGTTGGCCGGCAGGTTGGTTAGCCGTGGCACCGCGTTCTCGGCCAGCGCCATCAGCGCGTCGAGATCCGTCATCGCCACCGGGCGCACGATTCGCATACTCAGCCTCCCTGCCGTCAGGGCCTGCTCGGCCCGGTTCATGAATGCGCGACGAGACGTTTGATCGCACGCTCCAACCGCGCCATGGCCTCCTCGATATCCGCCTCGGGAATCACCAGCGACGGCGCCAAACGCAGCACGTTGGGCCCGGCGATCAGCGCCATCAGCCCCTCTTCGATGGCCAGCGGCAGGATGTCCTTGGCACGCCCCTCGAAGGCATCGCTCATCTGCGCGCCCATCAACAGACCCATGCCGCGGATCTCCTTGAACACGCCGTACTTCTCGTTGATCGCCTCCAGGTGCTTGCGAAAGAGCTGGTGACGCGCCTGGACGCCGTCGAGCACTTCCGGGGTATCGATCACTTCGAGAGCGGCGAGTGCGACCGCCGAGCCCAAGGCGTTACCGCCGTAGGTCGAGCCGTGGGTGCCGAAACCCAATGAGGCGCCGATGTTATCGGTGGTCAGCATGGCCGCCATGGGGAAGCCGCCGCCCAGGGATTTGGCGGTGGTCAGAATGTCTGGCGTCACCCCAAAGTGCTGGTAGGCGTAGAGCTTGCCGCTGCGCCCGACGCCGGTTTGCACCTCATCGAAAATCAATAGTGCCTGGTGCTCGTCGCACAGCGCGCGAAGGCCTTCGAGAAACGCCTGGGTGGCGGGAATGATGCCGCCTTCGCCCTGCATCGGCTCGACCATCACCGCACAGGTGTCGTCGTCGATCAGCGCGCGCACGCTCTCCAGGTCGTTGTACTCAGCGTGCTGGATGGCGCCGGGCACCGGGCCGAAGCCTTCGGAGTATTTGGGCTGGCCGCCAACGGTGACGGTGAAGAGCGTGCGGCCGTGAAACGACTGGCGAAAGGAGATGATCTTGTCCTTTTGCTTGCCGAAATGATCGAACGCGTAGCGCCGAGCCAGCTTCAGCGCGGCCTCGTTGGCCTCGCCGCCGGAGGAGCAGAGATAGACCTTCTCGGCGAAGGTGCTGTCGACCAGCTTGCGGGCAAGCGCCAAGGCCGGCTCGTTGGTATAGATGTTGGAGAGGTGCCAGAGCTTTTCACCCTGCTCCTTGAGCGCGCCGACCAGCGCCGGGTGGCAGTGGCCGAGCGCATTGACGGCGATGCCGCCGGCCAGGTCGATGTACTCACGCCCTTCCTGATCCCACAGGCGGCTGCCCTCGCCGCGCACCGGCACCACCTGCTGCGGCGCGTAATTGGGCGTCATGTAGGTGTCGAAATCCTGACGGCTGGGCGTGTGGCTCATGTGACTCTCCGGTTACGGGCAAAAGAGTTCCAGTATACGCAGCCCGTCACGTTTCACACTTTCACGATTGAGACGGTTAATTATGTAAAGCGGCAGTAGCCGGTACGAGACTCACTCACGACGCAACGCTTTTACAAGGGTGCCGGAACGCGTGCAGGAAGGAGTGCCTGAAAGAGCGCCGGCTTGATTTTCCACCCTCAGCGACCATAGTGATTAACGCGATGATTAGCCGGCTAACACGACGGCCCAAGCCGTTTTGACGACCCATCCAGGAGAAACGTATGCAGATCGATTTGAGCGGTAAACGCGCGGTGATCACGGGCTCTACCGGCGGCATTGGCTACGCGATCGCCAGGGGGCTCGCCGCGGCGGGCGCCAGCGTCGTGGTGACCGGGCGCAGCAAGGAGCGGATCGACCAGGCGCTCGAAACGCTCGGGCGCGACGTCGAAAACGCCAACGCCACCGGCGTGGCGGTGGATTTGAGCACCGCGGACGGCTGCCAGAAACTGATCGAGCGCGTGCCGGAGGCCGACATCCTGATCAACAACGTCGGTATCTTCGAAGCCGGCGACTTTTTTGATACCGACGACGACACCTGGCAGCGCTTTTTCGACACCAACGTGATGAGCGCGGTGCGTCTGTCGCGCCACTACGCCCGCGGCATGCGCGAGCGCAACTGGGGCCGGATCCAGTTCATCTCCAGCGAGTCGGCGCTGAACATCCCCACCGAGATGGTCCACTACGGTATGACCAAGGCCGCACTGCAGTCCGTGTCGCGCGGGCTCGCCAAGGTGCTCACCGGCACACGGGTCACGGTGAATGCCATTCTGCCCGGCCCGACCCGCTCGGAAAGCGTCAATGCCATGATCGAAGAGCAGGCGCGCGAGAAAGATATATCGATCGAGGAGGCGGAGGCGCGCTTTATCGACGAAAACCGGCCCTCGTCGATCATTCACCGGCTCGCCGAGACCGACGAAGTCGCGAATCTGTGCGTCTACGTTGCCTCCGAGCAAGCCAGCGCCACCACCGGTGCGGCGCTGCGGGTCGAAGGCGGTATCGTGGATACCATGGCCTAGGCGCTGTACGAGACGTCACGTGGGGCGCGTCAGGTCAATCGCTCTTCCCGGGGCGTCAGGCCGAAGTGGTTGCGGTAGGCGGTCGAGAAGTGCGCCCCGGAAGAAAACCCCACGGCCAGCGCGATCTCACCGATCGGCTGGTCGCTTTCACGCAGCCGCGAGCGCCCGGCCTGCAGGCGCAAATCCAGGTAGTAGCGGCTCGGTACCGCCTGCAGGTATTTCTTGAACAGCCGTTCGAGCTGGCGGCGCGAGACGCCCAGATGCTCGGCGAGCTCCAGCGTCGAAAACGGCTCTTCGATGTTCGCCTCCATCAGCGCCACCGCGTCCACCAGGCTTTGCGGCGCGTGGCCCAGGCGGCTTCGAAGCGGCACGTGCTGGGGCTCGTCGGCGGTACGCACGCGCTCGTAGGCGAACTGCTCGGAAACCCGCTGGGCAAGCTCGGCCCCCAGCTCGCGGCGAATCAGCGTTAGCGTCATATCGAGCGCGGCGGTGCCGCCGGCCGCACTCAGGCGGTCGCGGTCGATCTCGAACAGGGTCTGGGTGAAGGTGACCGCCGGGTAGGCCTGAGAGAGCGCGGCAAAGCGCTGCCAGGGAAGCGTCGCCCGGTAACCGTCCAAAAGCCCACAGCGCGCCAGCACCTCGCTTCCACCGGCAAGCCCCCCCAGCGCCGTTTTTGAAGGGAGCGTGCGCAGCCACCCTACCAGCGCCGCGCCGAGCGGATAGGGCAGCGGCGAAGGCGCGGCGATGAACACGCAATCAAAGGCCTCTGCACCGTCGCCGAGCCCGAACTCGACATCGGCGCTGAGGGCGGCGGCGCTGCGCACGCTGCCTTTTTCAAGGCCGAGCGAGACTACCTGATAGCGGCTCTGGCCGCTGAGCTGATTGGCCAGCAGCAGCGGCTCGACCAGGCAAGCGTGAGAGAGCAGAGAGAAGCCGGGCAGCAGCAGCACGCCGAATCGCTTCGGAGTGGACGAAGGAGCATCGATAGGTGACGCGTGCGCCATGAAAACGACCGGTTGAAAACAAAGGGATATCTTAACCAATAACGCTTGGGGAATCAGTGCGGCTTTGTAAGAAAAGCGGCCAACGCAAACAGGGCAAGGGGGAAGCCCCTTGCCCTGTGCGTTTTAGCGCCCGCGAAAGCTTGCCACGAACGTGGCGCCTTACTGGCCGCGGTTCGGATGGTTGGCGAGCTCGCCCACCTGCATGTCGCCGTCGACCTGGCTGTAGTTGTCCTCGTTGTACTCCTCGGTCGCGGACTCGATTTCGTCGCTACCGTAGGTGGTTTGCATCACCAGCTGGTCGTCTTCGAGATTGATCTCCTGCAGCGCCAGCGCCACATCGGTGGCACCGAAGCCCCAGAAGCCGCCAATGGAGACGACGGCGTAAAGGTCGCCGGAGTCGTTGTGCTCGACCACGTTATCGACCTCGCCGATCTCCTCGCCTTCCTGATTGACTACCGTCATGCCTTCGACATCGCTGATCGTCAGCGACATCAGGCCGCCCTGGGTGTCGTTTTCGGCGAGCGTTTCGTCAGGCTCGAGGTTGTCCGGATCTTCCATGGCGTTCGGGCTACGGCCCTGGTTGCCGTCCATCTGGCCGTCGCTGTCGTCAGCGGCCTCTTCGGTCATGGACTCCTCCGCCGCCATGGCTTCCTCGGTCGTAGCGTCGTCGGAGTTGGTTGAGGGCGGGCTCTCCATCTGGCCGTCGCTTTCGGTATCGTCTACCGCGTCGGCCTGGGCGTCAGCGTCGCTACTCATGTCAGCATCGCTGCCCTGGTCATCGCTCATCTGGCCCTGGCTTTCGTTGTCGGCGCCGGAGGCGCTACCGGTGCCGCTGTCGGTGTCCGCATTGGCGTCGGGCTCGGCCGCCGTCCCCATGTCGGTATCCGCTTCCATGTCGGTATCGGTATCCGTGTCAGTATCGGCGTCCATATCGGTATCGCCGCTTTGCACGTCGCTACCGTCGGTGTCGTCTTCGGTGCTGGTCTGGCTTTGCGCCCCCTGCGCGCCTTGGGCAGCCGCTCCTGACGTCTGTTGCTGCTCGTTGGAACCGCCGGACGCCGCCGGACTCTCTTCTTCGGCCAGGGCGCCAAACGACGTGCCCGCGCAGATCGCGGCGATGGCGACCGCCAGTGCTGTCCGTTTCATGGGGTGACTCCTTGTAGTTGATCGACTCTATTGAAGCTAGTGAGCAAAGCCGCGATACGCAATTTATTTTGCGCCCGCACGGTCAACGGCATCGGGAGACGTTTGGGTCTGGCTGAAAGGGCTGTTTGAAAGAGTCTGGCTGGAACGTCGGTGCGGGTCACTTACCGACCAGTATGCCCGCAATAATGAACAGTGCGAGCGCCACGGCAAGTACGGAAACGACGATGGGCAGGAGTTTATAAAATCCTTTGGGGGAGCGCCTTGCTTCGGGCTGTCGATGAGCGGGCATCTGCGGCGCCCGTTCAGGTTGGCGCTGGCCCATTACGTGCTCTTTCTCTTGTTTGGGCGTTTTACTTTCGCGGGTATCCATGGCCTCGCCTCTTGAGCGGGCGCCCGGGACGGGCGCCCGCCCTCACAGGCTTCGAGCCTTTTTGAAAAGCGCCGTTAAAGCGAGACGACGTCGAAATCGACCTCCGGGTCGACGTCGGCGTCGTAGTCGACGTCCTCACGCTCGAAGCCGAACAGTTTCAGGAATTCGTGCTTGTAACCAGCATAGTCGGTAATCTCGAAAAGGTTGTCGCTGGTGACTTCCGGCCACAGATCCTGACACGCCTTCTGGACGTCGTCGCGTAGCTCCCAGTCGTCCAGACGAAAACGCCCCATCTCGTCGAGCCCCTGGGCACTCTTGTCTTCGGCGTAGAGGCGCTCGCCGAACAGGCGGTTGAGCTGGTCGATGGTGCCTTCGTGCAGGCCCTGCTCTTTCATGATGCGATACACCATGGCGATATAGAGCGGCATGACCGGAATGGCCGCACTCGCCTGTGTCACCACAGACTTAAGCACTGCCACGTTCGCCTGGCCGCCGGTCTCACCCAGCTTGGCGTCGATGGCCGTGGCCGCGCGGTCCAGATCCTCTTTTGCCTTGCCAAGCGCGCCGTGCCAGTAGATCGGCCAGGTGATCTCGGTGCCGATGTAGCTGAACGCCACGCTTTTCGCCCCCGGGGCCAGCACATCGGCATCCGCCAGGGCGTTCATCCAGAGCTCCCAGTCCTCGCCGCCCATCACGGTGATGGTGTCATCGATCTCGGCCTGGGTCGCGGGCTCGACTTCGGCTTCGATGATGGTGTCCTTGTTGGTGTCGATCGCCGTGGCGCGGTAGGTCTCGCCGATCGGCTTAAGGCTGGAGCGCTTGAGCTCGCCGGTATCCGGCAGCTTACGTACGGGTGATGCCAGTGAGTAGACCACCAGATCCACCTGCCCCATGTCCTGCTTGATCAGCTCGATGGCTTTCTCGCGGGCTTCATGAGAGAAGGCATCGCCGTTGATCGCCTTGCTGTAGAGGCCTTCCTGCTTGGCGAACTTGTCGAACGCGGCGCTGTTGTACCAGCCGGCGGTGCCGGGCTTTTTCTCGGTGCCGGGCTTTTCGAAAAACACGCCCAGCGTGTCGGCGCCATAGCCAAAGGCGGCGGTGACGCGCGCCGCCAGGCCGTAACCGCTGGAGGCGCCGATCACGAGCACCTTTTTCGGGCCTTGGCGCTTGTCCAGACCGCGGGCTCTGGTCGCCTCGATCTGTTCACGCACGTTTTGCTCGCAGCCCTTGGGGTGCGTGGTGGTGCAGATAAAGCCGCGTACTTTGGGTTTGATAATCACTGGGATCTCCTTATCGAAAATCGGGGTTCATCGACGGGCAGGCCCGTGGCGTTGGCGCCCATTCTAGCGGGCCGAGGCGACGCTGTCCGCACTTGAGCCTGGCGGGTTTTCGCGTCAGGATACTCAGGTGAACGTATCAGGCCCTGTAAGGGCCGATGCCCGGACGGCCAATTCGCGATGATGAACCAATGAACGCACAGCAGTTAGTGGATGAACGTGGCGACGTTTGGCTCGCCCTCGCCCCGCTCTGGCTCGACCGCGAGCCCGGCGAGCGCGACTACGCGCACATGATCGAGGTGATCCAGGCGCATGGGTTGTCGCTCAAGGAGCTCGAGTGGATGTTTCGCCTGGAGCTCGCGCCGGTGATGGCGCGCCATCAGCTCTCCATTGCCAGTGAATGGCGAGCGTTCGACGATCGTAAGCTGATGCAGCAGCTCGTCTCGCACAACCTGCGCTTGCGCGGCTGGCGGCGCAAGAGCTGGGCGCTGTTTTCGGGATTGACCACGATGATGGTGCGCCACCGCTGGGGCGCGCTGATGCAGCGGCTGATGGTCGCGCGCGGGGACGTTCAGGGCTCCTGATCGAGCGCGGCTTCCACCGCCCGGCGCAGCGTCAGGCCGCGCTCCCTGGGGCCGAAGCGCGCGATCACCCGGCCGTCGCGGCCGACCAGAAACTTGGTGAAGTTCCACTTGATCATGCGGGTGCCTAAAAGTCCCGGCGCGTCGCGTTTGAGCGCGGCGAACAACGGATGCGCCTCGGGCCCGTTGACCCGCACCTTCTCCATTAGCGGAAAATGCACCCCGAAGCGCTGCTCGCCGAATTGGCAAAACGCCTCGGCGCTCTCCGGCGACTGACGGCCGAACTGGTTACAGGGAAAGCCGAGCACGGTGAAGCCGCGGTCGCGATAGCGCTTGTAAAGGCTTTCGAGCTCCTCGAGCTGCGGAGTGAAGCCGCACTGGCTTGCGACGTTCACTACCAGCAGCACCTGCCCTTTCAGCGCGCGCAGGTTGAACGGTTCGCCCTGATGGGTATGGCAGTCCTGCTCGAAAATGGTCATGGCAAAGCCCTTGTCGAAAACCCGTTGAAAACGATGACGTTACCCGGCGCATTACGCCTCGACCAGCGGCCCCATCACCACGCGCAGCGCCAGTAGTAAAAGCAGCACACCGGTCACCCGGTTGACCCAGTGCGAACGGCGCTGAAGCCAGGGCAGCACGGAAGAGTGCGAAAGCCCGAGGGCAACGATCAAATACCATCCACCGTCGATCACGACCGCCGTCATCACGATGATCAGTTTGGCGAAAAGCCCCATGTCCGGCGATACGAACTGACTCAGAAGCGCCACGAAAAAGAGAATCAGCTTGGGGTTGATCAGCGCCACCAAAAGCCCCTCTTTTGCGGCCAGACGCCTCGTCGTTGCCACGTGGGCTGGCGAGAGTACGCCTGAACGGCCGGCGCGCAACGCCTTGACGCCAAGCCAGGCAAGATAGGCGGCCCCAAGCCAGGTCACCCAGCGAAAGAGCTCCGGGTGACTCGCGATCAGCGCGCCAAGCCCCAGCACCGTCAATAGCGCGTAGATCCCTACACCAAGCGCGTGGGCCACCGCCGCGATCATTCCGCTTTGGCGCCCGCCCCCCAAAGTGTGGCGTAACACGAGCGCCAGGCTTGGCCCGGGCGACATCGCGCCCATGGTACAAATGGCGGCCAGCGACAGCCAAAGTGACAGCGGCATGCTTTCTTCCTTCTCGTTTTTATCGTCGCCAAGGGCGGCTTTCAAGCGCGGCGAAACACTCCCCGCCACGCGGTCTTAAATAACGCTGTTAGCATGTTACGCTGTTGGGTAAAATTTTTCCCTTTTGATGAACCATGGCGTTGATCGTCCCGAGCTCCAGGGCTCGCGATGTCGATTTACCATGGCGTTGATGAATATAGCGCCTGGCGTTCAGGCAGCTTTAGGCGATGAAAGGACGTTAACATGGGTAGGGCGTTTCAAAACCGCAAGGAATCGATGGCCAAGACGGCCGCGGCGAAAACCAAGGTGTACAGCAAGTACGGGCGCGAGATTTATGTCGTCGCCAAGTCCGGCGGCACCGACCCCAACGGCAACCTGGCGCTGCGTGGCCTGATGGAGCGCGCCAAGAAGGATCAAGTGCCTTCGCACGTGATCGACAAGGCGTTGGATAAAGCGTCGGGCGCCGGCGGCGAGGACTTCTCTACCGCCCGCTACGAAGGCTTTGGCCCGGGCAACGCCATGGTGATCGTCGAGTGTCTGACCGACAACCCGAACCGCACCTTTGGCGACGTGCGCGGCTGCTTTACCAAGACCAAAAGCAAGATCGGCACGCCCGGAAGCGTGAGCCACATGTTCGACCACTGCGCGATCTTCTCCTTCAAGGGGCAAGACGAGGAAGCGGTGCTCGAGGCGCTGATGGAAGCCGATGTCGACGTCACCGACATCGAGCAGGAAGAGGAGCGCATCACCGTTTTCGCGCCGCACACCGATTACGCCAAGGCCAAGCAGGCGCTGATCGACGCCTTTGGCGAGCTCGATTTCGAAGCCGACGAAATCCAGTTCTTGCCCCAGACCACCACGCCGGTGGAAGGCGACGACGCGGTGATGTTCGAGAAATTCTTCGACATGCTCAACGACCTGGACGACGTGCAAAACGTCTTTCACAGCGCCGAGCTGCCCGAGCAGGAAAGCTAAGCCCGCGCTAGCCGCGCGGTTTGCTCGGCCCCGAGGTCACCTCACCGGCATCGAGCGCGGTGTCCGGCGGCAGATGCGCGGTTTTGATCCCGGCCTGACTGAGCACCTGTTTGGCGCGCACGGTCAGGTCGGTAATGAACAAAAATTGCTGGCGCGGGTCGACCGGGTAGGCGCGAATGCGATAGTGCGTGCCCCAGGGCTTCTCCTCGGCAACGACGATGATTGGCGCATCGAACCTTAAATACGCGCTGGTCAGCGCCACGTCCTTGAGCGCCTGGCGCACCCAGCCCGCAGCGTCATCGACGCAAAGATAGAAGCTCGTCACGCACTGTAGCGACGGCCCACCGTTGTTGGCGTTATAGACCGGCGTATCCCACAGCTTCAGGTGCGGCATGGCGACCAGGTCGTCGTCCGGGGTCTGGATGTGCACGGTGCGCATGCCCACGTGCTTCACCTCACCATAGGCATCCTCGATCTGCACCCAGTCTCCGGGGCGGTAGGGAAGCTCTACCGCCGACACCACCCCCGCAATCAGGCTGCTCACGTAGTCCTTCAGCGCGAAGCCGACCGCCAGCCCCAGCGCGCCGAATAGCGTCACCATGTTGCGAAGCGATGGGTCGATGATCATGGGCACGATCAACACGATCGCCGCAATCAGAATCAGAAGCCTGGTCAGCGGCACCAGCGCGAACACGCGAAAGCGAAGCTGGCCGTGAAGCCGGTTGGCCAGCCAGTTCAATCCGCGCTGGCTCAAAACGATCAGAAGAATCGTCGCCAATAGAATCAGGCCGACGGTGATGACCGTACTGGTATCGATATCGTTGAATAGCTCGGCGTAGCGTTTGCGCTCTTCCATGAAACGTCCTAAAGCGGGTCGATGAGATAGTTACGCGAGGACAAAAGCTCGCGAACGCTGGTATACGCCAGAGGGGCTACCTGCCATCGCCCTTCGTAATGCGTGAGAACCCCCTGCCGGGACAGCACCATCCGCGCGTTGAGCGTCTCGGAGCGGGTGAACGGCACGACCTCGGGCAGTGCCTGGTCGCAAAGCCCGCCGTGGACGAGCAGCGAATGCAGCACGAGCGTGGCGACATCGCCGGTTTCATTGGTCAGCTCCGCTTCGTTTAGCGCATCGAGCAGCCAAAGCTCATCGTCGTGACCACTCTCTTCGATTGGCTCGCGAAGTTGCTCGCGCCAGTAGCTGCGCGCGATGCCGAGCTGGCCGCGACAGTGCACGGCCAGGTACTGCATATCGCTTTCGTGTTTATGCGTTTGCTGGCTCTCGACGGTCAGCGGTTCGCCGGTGCGCGTGCTGTAGACCGTGAGCGCCTGGTGCCCCGACCCCGCGCCGATGAAGTACTCGGCAAGCTGCTCCCCCTCCACGGCCTGCAGGGTCAATGTCGGCACGCTGTCCAGGCCGATGATGTGTTTGAGAAAAGCGTAGCTCCAGCTATCGCAGCCAATCACGCCCTGGCCAAGATGCCCACCGAGCGCGCGCTCCAGAAAGGCACGCACCCCCTGAATGCCGGCGTGATTGCGTAAAAAACAGCGCTCCAGCGCCGGTAGCGCCCAGCGCTGCTGACCGTCGAACGCCATGATCCAGTCGGTATCAGCCGCCAGCAGCGCCTCGACCGAGGGCGACTTAGCAAGCATCACCTGCTGGTCTCTGGCCCACTGGGAAACGATCTGCTGGTGCCCGCCGTAGGGAGGCGTGATGAAAATCACTACCGGCTGCTGATAAAACGTGCGATCGAGCGTCTCCCCCAGGGCAGTGGCCGGTCGGGACCAGTCGATGGGCGGGGCCAGGTGGGCCAGGCGCACTTCGGGAAGCTTTCTCAGCTTCTGCTCTTCGATCGCGTGTCGCTGGGCGGCGCGCTGTCCTGTGAGCCAGGTCTTTAGTGCGCGAACGTAGCGCTGACGGCGGGACTGCTGGGTCTTCTGTGGAGTAGAAAACGCCTCGAGTTCGACGATCTCCCAAAGGGGGGAAGAGGCATCTTCCGAACGCTTTGCCATAGCGCATCTCGTTGGTTGCTAAAGACGTTCAGCTTAGCACGCTGCACCGGAGCCGGTGCTTACGAACTTAACGCGAGTAAAAGGGTCAATAGGGGTAGACCTGACCGCAACAAGAGTCCGTTAAAAGACCTTCGCGCGGCGGTGCCAGGAGAACACTCAAGCATGTAGACCCCGGTGTCATCACCGGTCGTTGCCCAACGGGAGGTCGCAATGAGCGTTGTTCAAGTTAACGAAAGTCAGCTTCACGAAAAGCTGACCAAATGCATGTCAGGTGAGCGGGTGCTGATCGACCACGATGGCAACCGTTTTAGCGCGCGCATTCAACAGGCCGATACGAAAGGCGTCAGGGTCATTCCCGAGGCGCTGATCAAAAGCGCTCAGGGCGCTTCTGACGAGATCGAGGGATTGACGCTCCCCTACCAGGACGTGTGGGAGCTCGAGGTCAAGGGCGTGGTCTACAGCCGCATCGGCGAGCCCACCGAGCGTAGCGCCTGACGCCGTCTTCAAACGACTCTTATAAAACGACTGCACGCCTTCGGGCGTGCAGTCGTCGTTTAAACTACCGAACATGGCTTGAGGCGTTTAAAAGCTCAGACAGATCTTGCCGAAGTGTTGGCCGGACTCCTGGTGGCGAAAGGCATCACCGATCTCTTCAAGGCCGAATTCACGATCGATGATCGGGCGCAAATGCGAGGCTTCGATGGCGCGAATCATCTCGAGCTGATCCCGGCGGCTGCCCACGATCAGCCCCTTGAGCGTGGCCTGCTTGGCCATCAGCTTGGCGGTGGGAATATCGCCTTCGCGTCCGGTCAGAATGCCGATCAGCGCCATGTGACCACCGATTTTCACCGCGTCGATCGACTGAGGCAGCGTTTTCGGCCCGCCCACCTCGACGATGTGATCGACCCCTTCACCGCCGGTGAGCTCCTTGACTTTCTTGCCCCACTCCGGCGTTTTTTGATAGTTGATCACGTGCTCGGCGCCGAGCGCCTTGAGCTTTTCGAGCTTCTCGTCGGACGACGACGTGGCGATGACCCGCGCGCCCATCATTTTGGCGAACTGCAGCGCGAAAATGGACACCCCGCCGGTGCCGAGCACCAGCACGGTGTCGCCGGCCTTGAGGCCGCCATCGACCACCAGCGCCCGCCAGGCGGTCAGCCCTGCGGTGGTTAATGTTGCCGCCTCTGCATGGCTATAGCCTTCGGGCTGATGGGTGAACCAGGTGGCCGGGCGTGTGATCTGCTCACGGGCGTAGCC
This sequence comes from Halomonas sp. GD1P12, assembly GCF_025725645.1. Classification (NCBI taxonomy): domain Bacteria; kingdom Pseudomonadati; phylum Pseudomonadota; class Gammaproteobacteria; order Oceanospirillales; family Halomonadaceae; genus Halomonas; species Halomonas sp. GD1P12. The sequence goes on from NZ_CP107007.1 coordinate 2,627,016, forward strand.
GTCCACGCCGTCGCCTGGCGTGGTGCGAAAATCGCCCACCCGCGCCGGGCCTTCCAGCCAAGTGGGGAAGAATGTCGACACGACCCGGTCGCCGACCGCGAATTCGGTCACGCCCTCGCCCACCGCCTCGACGACGCCGGCGCCATCGGACATCGGAATACGCCCGTCATCCGTCGGGATCATGCCCGCGACCACCGCGTAGTCGTGAAAGTTGAGCGAGCTTGCGTGAATGCGCACGAGAATTTCACCCGCGCCGGGCGCGTTTGGAGCCTCACGCTCGAAAACGCCGAGCTGGTCGAGCCCGCCGGGCGCCTTCAAGGTAACGGTACGGTTGGACATACACTCCTCCTGATTCATCCATTAATCAACTGGTCTACTGCGCTTACGTCACGTTAGCAGACGAATCCGCATCCGACACGTCCAGCCCCAAAAATCCGCCGGACTGGCGCTGCCAAAGACTCGCGTAGATGCCGCCTTTGGCCAGCAGTTCCTGATGGGTGCCGCTTTCGACCATTTCGCCGCCGTCGACCACGATCAAACGGTCGAGCATGGCGATCGTCGAGAGTCGGTGGGCGATGGCGATCACCGTCTTGCCCTCCATCAGCGCGTCGAGCTGCTCCTGAATCGCCGCCTCCACTTCGGAATCGAGCGCCGAGGTCGCTTCGTCCAGCACCAGAATCGGCGCGTTTTTCAAAAGCACCCGGGCGATGGCGATGCGCTGGCGCTGCCCACCGGAGAGCTTGACCCCGCGCTCGCCCACGTGGGCATCCAGCCCGCGCCGGCCGTGCGGGTCGACCAGCTCCTGCAAGAAGCCGTCGGCGTGCGCCCGGCACACCGCTTGCCAGACGTCTTCGTCGCTGGCATCAGGGCTTCCGTAGCGGATGTTGTCTCGAAGCGAGCGGTGCAGAAGCGACGTATCCTGGGTCACCATACCGATCTGGTGGCGAAGCGAGGTCTGGGTCACGTCGCTAATGTCCTGGCCATCGATCAGGATGCGCCCGCCCTGCAAGTCGTAAAAGCGCAGCAGCAGGTTGGCAAGCGTGGACTTGCCCGCCCCTGAACGGCCGATCAGGCCGATTTTCTCACCGGGCTTGATCGTCAGGTCGAAGCCGTCGAACACGGTGCGGTGCTCGCCTTTGGCCTGGGTGTAGTGGAAGGTGAGCGCATCAAACACGATCTCGCCGCGAGGAACATTGAGCGGCGGCGCACCCGGGGCGTCCTGAATGCTCGGCGCCTGGGCGATGGTGTTCATGCCATCCTGCACGGTGCCGATGTTCTCGAACAGCCCGGCGACTTCCCACAAAATCCAGTCGGACATGAAGCGAATGCGCATCACCAGCGCAATGGCGATCGCCAGCACGCCAAGCGAAATCGCCTCGACGTACCAGGCACTGATCGCCATGCCGGCGATGCCGACCAGCAGCAGCGTATTGAGCAGCGTCAAACAGACGCTCATCACCGTCACCAGGCGCATCTGACGGTGCACCGTGGTGAGAAACCCCTCCATCGCGTCTTTCGCGTAACGCTGCTCACGCAGGGTGTCGGCAAAGAGCTTGATGGTTTGAATGTTGCTGTAGCTATCCACCACGCGCCCGGTCATCTCGGCACGGGCGTCCGCCTGGGCCATGGAGACGTCGCGAAGCCGAGGCACGAAGTAGCGCATGATGCCCAGATACCCAATGAGCCAAAGCCCCAGCGGCAGCAAAAGCCAGGGGTCGGCGCGGCCAAGCAGAAACGCAGCACCGGTGAAATAGACCAGCGCGTAGACCATCAGGTCCATCACCTTGGTGACCGTTTCGCGGATGGCAAGGGCAGTTTGCATCACCTTTTGCGACACGCGCCCGGCGAACTCGTCCTGATAGAACGCCAGGCTTTGGCTCAACATGTGGCGATGCGATAGCCAGCGACCGATCATCGGGTAGTTGCCGAAAATGCTTTGATGGGTGATCAGCGACTGCAGCAGCACCAGAAGCGGCAGCCCGACGACGACCAGAAGCCCCACGCCCATCAGCCAGCTACCGTTTTGCTGCCAGAAGCCCTCGCGTTCGACCTGCCCCAGCCAGTCGACCAGCTCGCCCATGTAGCTAAAAAAGAACACCTCCGCCGCTGACACCGCGCCGGTGACCAGCGACATGGCCAGCAACAGCGGCCAGATCGGTTTGGAGAAGTGCCAGATGAACGGCACTAGTCCCCTGGGCGGCGTGGTCATCTGCGCGTGTGGATAAGGGTTCACGCGGTTCTCAAAAAACTGAAACAGCGATTTCATAGTGCGAGCGAGCATGGAAGGTCCTTGAAACCAAAAGACAGGGGATAACAAAGCATTCAAACGGGTAACGAAAGGCGCGACCAGGGCATGGTTCAAAATCAAAGGTTCAACGCGTGGCCTGAACAGCCTGGCACGAGATCGCAAACGCTACCGGTGCCGGGTGAGATAGCGCGCCCAGAACGGCGCGATGATCATCAGTGTGATCATGCGCAGCAGATGGTGAAAGGCGACGAACACCGGGTCGATGTCGAGCGCCACGGCGAGAATGGCGATTTCGCCGATACCGCCCGGCGCCAGCGCCAGAATCGCGACGTCCCGCCCGACCCCAAGAAACTGATGAATCGCCTCGGCAAAAAGCGCCAGCACCATAAGCGCCAACAGGGTGGCCACGCCGGATTGCCACAGGTAGCGCGAGAGCTGGCGCCCGGTCATGCCCCTGAAGCGTGAGCCGATGGCGCTGCCCAGCACCCAGAGCATCAGGTTCATGCCCCAGCCAGGTAGCGCAAGGCTTGCGATATCGAACCCCGATAGCACTGCGGCCACCAGAAGTGGCGCCAGCAGCGCGGCGCTTGGCAGGCGCAGCCAGCGCCCCAGGGGCAGCACGAGCGGAATCAGCAGCAGCATCCAGCCGCTTTCAAACGCGGTGCCTGGCGGCATGGGGCTTGCGCCCTCGCCGCTCGCGACCCAGAAAAACGCGGGTAGGAAGAGAATCACCAGTACCACGCGAAGCGACTGGGCGACGGCGATGCGCTGCGGGTCGCCGCCGCAGCGGTCGCCCAGTAGAATCATCGCCGTCATCGCCCCAGGGGCGGCGCTGAACCAGGCGCTGGTCGCGTCGAACCCGCAGCGCCGGTACCAGGCGGCCGCGGCGGCGGTGGAGGCCGCCACACCCGCCAGCAAAAGCGCCGCCGAGATCGGCCAATCACCCACGCGGTGGGTAAGCTGCGGCGTGACCTGGCTTCCAAGTACTAGCCCCATCATCGCCAGAAACACGCTGCGCAGGCGCTCGGGCACGGCCACATGCACGTTGTTACAGGAAAGCAGCAGATTCGCCACCAGCGGCCCGAGCATCCAGGCCAGCGGCAAACCGATCAGTTGAAATACCGTGCCGCCGACTGCGCCGGCGCCAAGCGAGGTCAAAAGCCCTCTGGCCGTGCGGTTGGTTGGTATTACCTTCAAACGGATACCCCGGGCGCCTCGCGCCGTTTCTTAACCTGCTAATGAGCTCTGGCGCTTAGCATAGCATCAGAGCAACCAGGCGAGGTTAGTACGGGTAGCCGTCATCATCGTCGTCGTCTCTGAGCCGCGCCTGGCGCTCGGCCTCTTCTTCTTTTGCGTCGTCGATCACGTCCAGAAGTTCGTCGACGTTGGCGCTTCTGGTGTCGAACTCGAAGTGGCCGGTGAGTTTGCTCTCCGGGGTGAGCTTGCCGGCCTCGAAAAGCGCCCACATCTCCTTGCCGTAGTGGGTGGCCAGAAGCGAAGGCGCGTAGCGGCCAAAGTAGGCGCGCATGTTGTTCACGTCACGCTCGAGCATGGCGGCGGCGCTGTTGTTGCCCGCGGCGTCCACCGCCTGGGGCAGGTCGATGATCACCGGGCCGCTTGCGTCGACCAGCACGTTGAACTCGGACAAATCGCCGTGAACGAGCCCGGCGCAGAGCATACGCACTACGTCACCGATCACCTTGTCGTGGTAGGCGAGCGCCTGGGCTTCAGAAAGCGTCACGTCGCCAAGGCGTGGCGCTACGTCGCCTTCGGCGTCCGTGATCATCTCCATCAACAGCACGCCGTCGACGAAGCCGTAGGGGGTGGGCACACGCACGCCGGCGCCCGCCAGCCGGTAGAGCGCGTCGACCTCGGCGGTGAGCCAGGCCTGCTCCTGCTCTTTTTGCCCGTAACGGGTCTTTTTCGCCATGGCCCGGGCCCGGCGGCTGTTGCGCTCCTTGCGCCCCTCCTGATACTGGACGGCCTGTTTGAAACTTCGCTGGCTCGCCTCCTTGAACACCTTGGCGCAGCGCTTTTCACCGCTGGATCGAACGACGTACACCTGCGCTTCCTTGCCGCTCATCAGCTGCATCAACACCTCGTCGACGAGGCCGTCGTCGACCAGTGGCTGTAATCGTTTGGGTATCTTCATGGCCTCTGACGGTCACTCCTGATGGCGAATGCGTGAAGCGGTGAATGCACGTGAAAACGGTACACGGTTCAAATTCGGCGCACGCGAAAGGCGCGGCCCTTGAGCTTGTCGCGCGAAAGCTTACCCAGCGCCTGGTCGACCACGCCCCGCTCGACGGCCACGAACGCGCTTCTCGCCTGCACCTTGATGCTGCCGACCTGGTCGCCGCGAATGCCGCCCTCGCCGGTCAAGGCGCCGAGAATGTCTCCCGGGCGCAGCTTGTCCTTTTTGCCGCCATTTAGCTGAAGCGTGGCCATCGCCGCGGTAAACGGCGTGCGGCGAGCGGGTCTGGGCAGCGGCTCGACCGTGAGCGGCTCATTGAGATAGTCGCTCAAACGCTCCAGCCGGTAGCGCTCCTCCGGGGCGATGAGCGTAGCCGCGACGCCGCTTTCCCCGGCCCGGCCGGTGCGCCCGACGCGGTGAACGTGGGCGCCCTGCTCGCGGGCGAGCTGATAGTTGAACACGGCGTCGAGTTTGGCGATATCGAGCCCGCGCGCCGCCACGTCGGTGGCCACCAGAATGGAAACGCTCTGGTTGGCGAAGGTCACCAACAGCCGGTCGCGCTCCTTTTGCTCCAGATCGCCGTGCAGCGCCACGGCGCTAAAGCCATGCGCCGAAAGGGCCTCGGCGACCTCGTCGGTTTCGCGTTTGGTATTACAAAACACGACGCTGGAGGTCGGCCGGTAGTGCAGCAGCAGATCCTCGAGCCCGGCCAGACGCGCCTGCTCGCTTTGTACGGCGAAAAAGTGCTGCTCGATGGTAGCGGCATCGTGGCCATCTTCGATGGCGACGCTGACGTAGTCCGTCAGCACCCCGCGGGTCATCTCGAAAAGCTCGCCGCCTTCGTTATCGTCCGGGAAGGTCGCGCTGAAGAGAAGCGTTTGGCGCGCTTTCGGGGTTTGACGAATGATCGCGTCGATCGCCGGGCGAAAGCCCATGTCGAGCATGCGATCGGCTTCGTCGAGCACCAGGGTTTCGAGAGCATCGAGGCTTAGCGAGCCCTTTCGCAGGTGCTCGTCGATACGCCCGGGCGTGCCCACCACGATATGGGCACCGTGCTCGAGCGAGCCGATTTGCGGGCCCAGGGGGGCGCCGCCGCAAAGAGTGAGCACCTTGACGTTGGGCAGCGCCCGGGCCAGCTTTCGAATCGACTCGGCGACCTGATCGGCAAGCTCCCGGGTCGGGCAGAGCACCAGCGCCTGAACGTGCGAGCGTTCACGCATGAGCTTGGCCAAAAGCGCCAGCCCGAACGCCGCTGTCTTGCCCGAGCCGGTCTTCGCCTGGCCGAGCACGTCGCGGCCTTCGAGCATGGGCGGAAGGCTCTGAGCCTGAATCGGCGTCATCTCGTGATAGCCAAGTGAGGCGAGATTGTCGGTGAGCGCAGAAGGCAGCGCCAGAGAGGCGAAAGAGGTATCGGCCACGAATATTTCCTGAAAAAAGAGGCGACGGCGCCGGTCACTGCCAAGCGCCGTCGCTGGTGCGCATAACGCGCACGATACCAGAAAGCGGCTCGCTTTGCGCCGACCTCACACCGCCAGCGGCGCAAAGCGCGCCTGGCCCAGCGCGGCCAGCGCCTGGGGCGCCAGCTCGATTTCGAGCCCCCGACGCCCGGCGCTGACGAAAATGGACTCAAACGCGCGGGCGCTTTCATCGACGTACAGCGCCAGGCGCTTTTTCTGCCCCAGCGGGCTCACGCCGCCCAGCACGTAGCCGGTGGCGCGCTCGACGGCGTCGACCTTCGCCATGGCCGCTTTCTTCGCCCCCGCCGCGCGGGCGATCTGCTTGAGCCCCAGCTGGTGGGTGACCGGCACCACGCCCACCGCCAAGGTCTTTCCATCGAGCTCGACGACCAGCGTCTTGAACACCCGCGACGGATCGACGTCGAGCTTTTCGGCGGCTTCCAGCCCGTAGGAGGGGGCGCCGCTTTCGTGGCTGTACTCGTGCACGGTGAAGGCGATACCCGCCCGTTTGGCGGTATTGATGGCTGGCGTCATGACGCTTTCCTTGCATTGTTTCGGCAGGCGTTCGAGAAGTGACTAAACTTTAGCAAAGCGTCATGGAAAAGATAAACGCCTCCCAGTCATCAGCAAACACGCACCAGGAAAACAAGCGTCAGGAGAAAGAGATGCCGGCAAAATCGAAGGCTCAGCAAAAGGCCGCAGGGGCCGCCCTTGCCGCCAAGCGCGGCGAGACCAACGTGAGCGAGCTTACAGGCTCGTCAAAGGAGATGTATGACTCGATGAGCGAGAAGGAGCTCGAGGAGTTCGCCAGTACCCAGCGCAAGGGCAAGCCTGAGAAGAAAGGCGATTGAGAGTGTATTGAACGAAAAGCGCCCGGCTGTGTTACCGTTGGGCGCTTTAGGGTTTCGAGGTAGCATTAGTGCCGCAAGTTTCGGAGTTGGGTCGTCTTAGAGCTCATTCAGAAGTAAGAAAATTTGAGCAAAATTAGCTGAGTCCGAATGTTATGAGCAGAGTCCCTTACACGATGAGAAGTTATCGACCTCAACGCACCCATCCTCTATTATCATGAAATACCGAATCTAAAGACGATCTAGTTAGAACAGCAGCGACGTCACCCCATCTTCAGTAGCACCCGGGTTTAGAGTCTGAAGTTACTTTATCGTGTTTTAACACCAGTTGCTCGGCATAGGCGGAAGGCGTTAACCCTCCAAGCCCTTTCTTCGGTCTTTCTTCGTTGTATTCCCGTCGCCACGCCTCGATGATGATCCTCGCGTGATTCAGGCTGGTGAACCAGTGCTCATTTAGACATTCGTCTCTAAAACGCCCATTGAACGATTCGATGTAGGCGTTTTGATTGGGTTTTCCAGGTTCGATTAAAAACAGGGCGACACCATGCTGATGAGCCCACGTCAGCATGGCGCGTCCGCAGAACTCCTTTCCATTATCCGTACGAATGGCGCTTGGCAGGCCACGTTGTATAGCCAGATGATCTAGAATCCGTGTTAACGACAGGCCGCCAATGGCCCGTTCAGGTACGATCGCCACGGCTTCATGGGTGGCGTCGTCGACAACGGTGAGGTTCTTTATCACGCGTCCTTCTGCCGTACGGTCAAATACAAAATCCATTGACCAGACCTGGTTGGCGGCACAAGGACGGCCAAGGGGCTTTCGCTCAGACGCAGGAACCTTCTTGCGCTTGCGGCGCTTTACCTGCAATCGAGCCGCCGCGTAGAGGCGTTCGACGCGCTTATGATTGACCCGTTCACCGGCTTGACGCAGCTTCAGGTAGATCATGCCAGCGCCATAGCGACGATGCCGATGGGCCAGGGCCGTAATGCGTTCACGCAATGCCCCATTGCGGTCAGGGGCCGATTGATAGCGCAATGCACTGGCACTCATATGGATGATACGGAGCGCTCGGCGTTCACTCAGACCACGTGACACCATAAAGCGCACCACGTCTCGGCGTGCCGGGGCACTCACCACTTTTTTCTCAGCGCCTCCCGAGTGACCTCCATTTCCAGTAGCGACTCCGCGAGCAGCTTTTTCAAGCGCCCATTTTCGGCTTCGAGTTCTTTGAGTCGTTTGGCATCGGGGACGCTCATGCCGCCAAACTTGCTGCGCCATAGATAGTAACTGGCTTCTGAGAAACCGTGCCGACGGCATAGCTCCTTGATGGGCAGTCCTGCTTCGGCTTCGCCCAGAAAACCGATGATCTGTTCTTCGCTGAAACGCTTCTTCATGTCCAATCTCCTTACGCATAGGATCGGACTCTAAAGTGTAGCGCTACTCAATCAGGGGGTGACGTCGGCAGGATACAAAAATGAAAGCAGAAGATCTCAGGCACAGTAATTTTTCTGATATTTTGGAGAAGCACTATTCAGGTCGTGCGTCAGACTTCTCTAAACGTTTTTTAAAGTGGTTTCTTGAAAATATTTTTAGACTTGATGAATTTATGGCAGACGACGCCTGTGTCGACGCTAAGCACGATAAAGGCGTAGATGCAATTTATGTCGACAATATTTCTGAGATTGTTTACGTTATACAAGCCAAAACGAAAACGAGCGACAAAGCTACTCTCGGTGACACTGAGTTGAAAGACTTTTATGGAACACTGGTTCAGTTTAGCAGCCAAGAAAAGATCGAAAGTCTTGCTGAGGAAACAAAAAATGGGCGACTTAAGCAGGCGATAATAAGAAATGAAGTATCTGAAAAGGTCGCCGCCGGTTATGATGTCCAAGGTGTTTTCATAACTAATGTTCCAGCAAACGATGATGCTCACGGCTATATAAAAAAGGCCGAAATTATAGATTTGTATGATTCCGCCGAAATTGCTTCAGACTATGTGGATTTAAATGTAGATGGCGGTATCTCTGAGAAATTTAAATTCGATGTATCCGATAGTGAAGTTATCGAGTATGACGCTGGAAGGGCTTTTGCTCGAATTTTTCTTGCGCCTGCATTAAATCTGACAAAAATGGAAGGTATATCGGACGGCGTTCTTTTTGAGCAGAATGTGCGACTTTCTCTCGGAAACACAAAAGTAAACAAAAGCATTAAATCAAGTATTCGCGAGCAGTCAGAACATGGAAACTTCCCCCTTTACCACAATGGAATTAATGTTCTTTGTCGGGAGATAATTGAAGAAAATGATCAATTTATAACTGTTGAAGATTATGTAGTCGTAAACGGCGCTCAAAGCCTTACTTCACTTCTTTCTGAGAGAGCTAAAATCACTGATGACCTTAAGATCCTTGTTAAGCTAATTGAAGTAAAAGGTGACGTCTCTCTATCTCAAAAAATTACTCGAAACAGTAACAACCAAAACGCGATTAAAGCTCGCGACATGAAATCTAATCATAATTTGCAGCAACGCCTCAAAGCTGAAATTGAGAAGATCAGTGGAGGTAAAATTGCATATGAAATAAAGCAAGGAGAGAACAACAAAGGCAAAGAAGTAATTTCCAATGAAGCGGCAGGTTTGGTGCTGCTAGCTGCGGACCTTGAGCAACCTTGGAGTTGCCACCAAAAATATAAAATCATGGATGATCTTCATTCAGAGATATTTGGACGACCGAGTGTTACAGGCGCTAAAGTTCTTGCACTATGGAAATGTTTTCAAGTGATGCCTGAGTCTTTACGCGAGCTAGAGAATAAACCTTTCGCAAATTACACTCTTACTAAATTCTTTCTATTTTTCGCCGTTATTGCAATAATCAAAGATAGCGCTAAAGGGCTAGATGTTTTAAGTTCTCTTGATAGAATTGCGAAGGAAGATCGACTTGATAAACTTGTCAATGGTTTTTCAATTTTAGCTGATAATGCGGCAATCGACTTGAATGCCGAAGTGGCGCCTGAAGACGACGAATACTTTGACTACAAGAATGATTTGAAAAGTCAAAAATGGTGTAAAGCCATGTCGGCGAAACTGCTCGCTCAGCATAAGAAGGATGTCAAGCGTGACAAAGCTGAATCAGTTGCAGAAGCCTTCGGCGATTTATTTGAATAAGAGAAGATTTTAACTTAATTAACAATATTGCAAATACGGTAGTCTTCATCAAATAATGCAAGCTCTAGCAACAGGCTTTAACACTTAAAATATTGATCTGAACCTCCACATCAAAGTGATATATTGACGGCACAACCATTGCATTATGTACGATTGCACCAAACGTAGGTGAAAGCTTCTCGCGCATATATGCATGGAGCCTTGGCTCATACAGCCTTAAGAATGGATGGCCGAGGAGAGTAAAAAAACAGCCTTCCTCAGCACTCCCTTACACCCGCTGTTGTTCCTTCTTGATTTTTAACAATGTCTTAAGGAATAGCTACTAAAACTTAAAACTTCCTATCACTAGATAGTTTTATCACCACCGTACGCTGTAGCTTTTTTCTTAAGGCAGCCACTGAGGGCCCAGACCATAACGCTGATTTTTTCCGAAAGAGTTTAAAAGCCTAAACCTTTAAACTGTATATAAAATTGAGCTCCGCGCGATTTTTAAATAAAAGCTTAACATCGCCTTTTCTCGTTAATCACACAGAGCTCAACTACACGAAACTTAGTTACACGGCACTACACGCCGCAGCGTATCCTTGGCCCATAGCGTTTGGCCGTCGGGGGTGCGGCCGTGCTCGTTCCAACGCTCGGAGGTTTCGAGGCAGAAAGAGCCGGCGTTTTCGACGACGGTCTCCTTGTTGGCCGGGCGCTCGCCGCCGATCCGCAGGATATCAGGGTGGTCGGAGGTGTAACGCGGTGCAATGGTGTTACTGGCACAACCGGTGACCACAGCGGTCACCATCAGTACGGACAAACAGCGGCGCAAAGGCATGTTGTCGAACCCTCAAGAAACGATGCAAGACCGACACCCGTTGTCGGTAGCGCTAAATATCATTCGCCTGTTGACCGGGTCAATCTTTTTCCTCTCCGCCCCCGTTTTCTCTCAGCTCGCCAGGTGTCAGGTGACCAGGGTAATGCTGGTCACCGGGCGCAGCTGACGATGGCGGCAGTGGCGCGCCACGCTCTCGACGATAGCCTCGGCGTCGTCGATCTGCGCCTTTTCGAGCTGAATGTCGACCATCAAAAAGTTGCCTACCCGCGCCAGGCGAACGTCGCTCTCCTCGACCGCAAAATCCGCCACGCCCACGGCGAGCTCCTCGCGCATGCCCCCGCCGGGCTCGCCGAACATCAGCTCTTTCAGCGCCCCGCGAATCATCCGCACCGGCATGGGCAAGAAGTAGGCGACGATCAGAAGCACCATGGCCGGGTCGGCGAAGCGCGCCCAGGCGGCAAAGGGCGAGAGCGTCAGCAGGTAGGTCGCAAAGAAGCCGATCAGCACCGCCGCGGAGAGCCAGGTATCCATCTGCCACTGTTTGAGTTCGGCGGCCATGAGCGAGGAGTGGCGCCCGCGGGCGTAGTGCGCCAGCCGCCACCAGGTGAACAGACAACCGAGCACGTTGAAGGCGCCGAACCCCAGCGCCAAATCGAGCGTGACGAGCCGCCCGCCCTGATAGAGACTCCAGAGCGCCGACACCAGCGAAAATAGACACACCAGCGCGATCACCACCCCCTTCAACAGCACCGCCAGCGGCTCGACGGTCAGCCGACCGAAGGGGTAGCGCTCGTCGGCCGGCTTTTGCGCGTGGCTGAGCGCGACCAGCGACAGCGTCGCCAGCACCAAACTCAGTAGCGAGTAGCCGCTGTCGAACAGGATGGTGATGGAGCTAGAAGACAAGCCGATGAAGAGCCCGATGAAGGCGAACAGCGAGGCAGAGAGCGCCGAAAACTTGAGCGCGCGGCGCTCGATCGTTGACGATGACACGCAGAAAACATCCGTGGGAAGAGGAAAGGTAGGCCATAATAGGCGCCCAAACCGCTTTCCACCAATCGCTCACCGCCAACTTTTTTGGCGCTGGAGGCCTTGTGCGTATCGAACAGGTTCAGGCGTTCATCGAGGTTGCCGAGCAGCGCTCCTTCGCCGGCGCCGCCCGCCATACCGGTGCCAAGCGCAGCACGCTGAGCGCCATGGTAAGCGCGCTGGAGGATCACTTGGGCGTGGCGCTTTTCGAGCGCTCCGGCAATAGCCTTACGCTCTCCCCGATGGGCGAGAGCATTCTGCCGGATTGCTATCGCCTTTTGACCAGCGCTTCGCGCATCGACAAGTACTGCCAGCAGCATAGCTTGGGTGTGGAGAGTCAGCTCTGCATTGCCCGCGACGACGCCCTGCCCGAGGCGTTCTGGCAGGGCGTGATGCACGACATCAAAACGCGCTTTCCACTCACGGCGATCTCGGTCTATCTCGCCCCGCCCCAGACCCACCAGACGCTGATCGCGCGCCAAACGGTGGATATCGCCTTCGGCCTTTATAGCGTCCAGGCGCTGCCCCACTACGCCAGACGCCTGGCGCCGGTCGACATGCGTTTGGTGGCCGCGCCGCACCACCCCTTGAGCCGGCTGCCCAGCGTGCAGCGCGACGATCTTGCCCAGTACACCCAGATTTGCCTGAGCCACCTTCAGGACGACCGGCTGGTGAGCGAGGCGCTGTTCTCCGCCAACTATCTGGGCGTGACGATGTTCGAGCTGATGCGCGACGCCGTGATCCAGGGCACTGGTTGGGCGCTTCTGCCCGCCCCGCTCATACGTCACGCGCTCGATGCCGGCACGCTTAGCCGCCTGCCCCACGAGCTTGCGCTCGAAAGCTACCACTACCGCTCGCTGGTGAGCGGCCCCCAGGGGCCGGTGGCGAGCGCGCTGCTTGGCCGGCTCACCCGGTTTTTGGCCCACCAGGAGTGAGCGCGGTTTCGTTGAAATGCGTGATTGGCGAAAAGTGGCGTTGCCCACCACGCTATAGAAAACCACAGAGGAGAGCGATGACACTCTAGAGCGTAGAACACGGGCAGTGTCATGCGTGCGTCAAAAAGCCCTGCCAGTGTCGATGTTGCCGTCCACCAAGGAGCGACTTCCACGATGGTCAAACTCGATAAGAAAGCCAAACGGCTTTATGTGCTCGACACCAACGTTCTGATTCACGACCCCGCGGCTCTGTACCATTTCGAAGAGCACGATGTGGTCATCCCCATGACCGTCCTCGAGGAGCTGGACAAGCACAAAAACGGCATTCGCGAAATCGCCCGTACGGCGCGCCAGGTCAGCCGCACGCTGTCGGATCTCACAAGCCAGGTTACCTTCAAGGAAGTTCAGTACGGCGTTCCCATCCCCAGGCTTTCCGGCGAAAGCGGCCGGCTCCATTTTCTCTGCTACAGCGATTTGAAGCTTCTCAACGAAGTCAGCGACACCCCGGACAACCGCATACTGGCCGAGACCTGTAGGCTTCGTGACGAGAACCCGGACGCCTCGGTCATCCTGATCACCAAGGACATCAACCTTCGCATCAAGGCCGCCGCACTCAAGGTGCCGGTGGAGGATTACCACAACGATCGCGCCTTCTCCGACAGCGACGCCATGATCGAGGGCGCCAGCGTCTACCAGCACGCGGCAAGCGAAGGCACCACCCTTTGGGAGACACTCAACGTCGAGGTCGACGTCGAGCGCACCGGCCATCACACCTTCTACCACCTCAAGGGCGACATGCCCGTGGCGTGGCACACCGGCATGCTGGTCAGCGATAGCGAAAACGGCGCCGAGTTCGAGGCGATCGTGCGCGAACTGGGCCCTGAGAGCGCCACGCTCCAGCTTTTGACCAACTACCGCCACCACTCGGGCGTTTGGGGCGTGCACGCCCACGACAGCCGCCAGAACTTCACGCTGAATTTGCTCATGGACCCGGAGATCGACCTGGTCACCATTGCCGGCAACGCCGGCACTGGCAAAACCTACATGACGCTCGCCGCGGCCTTCCAACAAACGCTCGACACCAAGCAGTTCGAGCGCATCGTGTTCACCCGCGCGCCGATCCCCATGGGCGAGGACATTGGCTTTCTACCGGGCACCGAGGAGGAGAAAATGTCGCCCTGGATGGGAGCCTTTCACGACAACATGGACAACCTGTTGCGCAACGACGATGGCGAATCGAGCTGGGACAACGGGGCTACCCGTCAGTTGATCGGCTCGCGGGTTCAGATCCGCTCGCCAGGCTTCATGCGCGGGCGCACCCTCAACGACACCTTCCTGATCATCGACGAGGCGCAGAACTTCACCCCCAAGCAACTCAAGTCGCTGGTGACCCGCGCCGGGCGCAACACCAAGATCGTCTGCCTGGGCAACGTCGGCCAGATCGACACACCGTACCTCACCGCCAATACGTGCGGTCTGGCCGCCGTGGTCGAACGCTTTAGAGACTGGCCCCACGCCGGCCACATCACGCTCAAGGGCGTCGAGCGCTCGCGCCTGGCGCTGGCCGCCGAAGAGCTTTTGTAAGCTCTTCCATCAATCTCTTTCATCACCTCCCACTCGCGCCGCCAACGGCGGCGCGGCTAGCGGGTATCCGGCGCGTTCTCATCCTTGTCTTCGTCACCCATGGGGTTGGGCACGCCTACGGTGTCCGCGGCGAAGGCCTCTCGCTCACCCAGCGGGCGCGAACGCCCGACAGTGGTATCCTTCACGGTCTGGCGCTCCAGCTCGCAGTTGAGCTCGGCGCCGAACAGCACTAAAAACGCCGACATCCAGAACCACATCATCATGGCGACCACCGCCCCCAGCGAGCCGTAGACTTCGCTGAAGGTGGTGAAGTGGCCCACATAGAGCGACAGCGCCGCCGAGCCCAGAAGCCAGGTGAGCGTAGCGAACAGCGTGCCGTAGTTGAGCCACTCCCAGCGCGGCTTTCGCCGATAGGGCGCAAAGCGGTAGAGCAGCGTGATCAGAAAACTGGTGATGATCAAAAGCGCCGGCCAGCGCAGCCAGTTGATGAGGTTGTTCAGCGGCGCGTCGATGGCGAGCGACTCCACCGCCATCGGAATCAGCGCGATGAAGCCAAGCGAAATCAGCGTCATCGCGATCAGTCCGAAGGTGAGCAGGGTCAACAGCACCGTGCGGCGTAGAAAAGGGCGCTTCTCGCTTTCGCCGTAAACGACGTTAAGCCCTACCACCAGCACCGCCACCCCCTTGGAGGCGATGAGCATGGCGATGGCAAGCCCGATCATCGCGGCCATGAAGTTGCCCGCTTCGGTGTTTTCGATCACCTGCTCGGCCTGCTGGTCGATCAAATTCGCCGCGTCCGGCGGCATGAAGCGACTGATCTCGTAAAGCTGCTGGGCTGCTTCCACCGGGTCGAATAGAAGTCCCCAAAGCGAGATGACCGCCGCGATGGTGGGAAACAGCGCCAACAGCGCGTAGAAAGCGGTGCCTGCGGCCAACATGGTCAGGCGGTTGCGCCGCGCCGCGCGCACCACGCGCCAGCACACGTCCAGAAGCCCGGGCGTGGGAATCTCCTCCGGCGTTTTCGCTCGGCGCCCGCGCGAGGTTGTTTGCGATGTCTCGCTCATTGGCTTCCCTCCCAAATCAGTAGCAGCGCCAGCACCACCGCCAGCGCCATCATCAGCCCGCTGCCGTGTCGGCGCATCCATCGCTCCCCTTCAAGCGCATGATTCAAGCGCGCCATCACGAAACGCTCGAGCACCAGCGCGCGGGCAACGCTCGAGCGCTTCACGCGTTTTGCCCGCCGCGCTACCCCCTGGCAAAGCGCGACCAGCCACTTCGCGATCTTTCGATACGGCCACCACAAATCCCCTGCCGGCAGCGTCGGCGCGCTTAAAGCGCTGGCAATCACCACGCCGACGACCACCAAAACGATCCCGGCAGGCAGCGGCCATACCAGGGATGTGAGCGACGACAGCGCCGGCACGTGCACGCTCTGATCCGGCAGTGGCAGCCACCAGGGCGCGGTGAGGGCGGCCAGAATCGCCAGTGACCAGCCGGCGAGCTGCCAGGCGTCGCTGTCGCCGGTGTCGCGGTCCTGCCACTGGCGCCATACACACACGCTGACCAGCGCCGTCGTGCCCACCGCCGCCCACGTCAGCAGGAGCACGATATAGTGATGCCCGCCCTCCTCCAGAACGTGCTTGACGCTGTACTTGCTGATCACCCCTGCGCCGAAGGCACCGGTCAGCGACAGCGCCGGCAGCGCCAGCACACTCCACAAGAGTGCGGTGGGCAGGCGCGGCATGTGCTCGCTCACGCTGGTGCCCAAAAACAGCGCGCCCTTCGCCAGCGCATGGTGGCCGGCAAACAGCGCAATGCCCGGCAGCAGTGCCGGCCAAAGTGTCGGGTCGAGCAGCCCCACCGCCACCAGCGTGGTCATCATGCCCATCTGGCTGATGCTCGAGTAGGCCAGCACCGCCTTCGGGTGGCGCTGGCCCACCCCGTAAAGCGCCGCGCCAAAGGCAGCGGCGAAACCGGCCACCAGCATCACGTTGCCCAGCGTCGAAAACGCCGGCGCCAACCCCTCCATGCCTAGCGGAAGTAGCATCAGCCAGCCCAGAAGCCCGGCCTTGATCATCGCCCCACTCAGCACCGCGCTTGCCGGCGCCGGTGCCACCGGATGGGCCAGCGGCAGCCAGACGTGAAGTCCGATCACCCCGGCCTTGACGCCAAAGCCCAGCCACAGAACAAGCGCCATCCACACGCCCTCGGGGGCGGCGGCGATCGCCTCGCGCACGCCCTCGAGCGTGGTCGCCTCGCCGCTGCCCGCCGCCCATAAAAGCCCGCCGAGGATCAGAGCTTCACCGATCACCGCCAGCACGATATAGGCGTGCGCCCCGCGTTTGGCCGCGTCGCTTTGCTCGTGCAGCACCAGCGCGTAGGCGGCGAAGGTCATCAGCGCAAAGCCGAAATAGAAGCTTGCGATGTCCTGCGAGAGGATCAAAAACGCGTTGCCCAGAAACGTCAGCGGCCAGAACAGCGTGAAGCGCAAAAGCCTATAGTGTTCGCCGTCGTCGCCCAGGCGGGCACGCGCCGCCGCGCGCTTGAAGTAGCCCCGGGCGTGAAGCGCCGCCAGACTCCACAAAAGCGCGGTGAAACCAAGCCAAACGCGGCCGAGCGTGTCGAGTGCCCACTGCCCGCCGAGCAGCCAGGCCTGCCACTCCCACGCTCCTTCGCCAATGAGCGCAAGCAACAGGGAAGGCCAGGCGGCGCTGAGCCACCAAAGCGAAAACAAGTGCCACGCCTTGGGCGGGCGAAACATCTGCCGAACCACGTTCAGCGCCACGCAAAGCGGCCATAAAAACGCGACCAACAGCAGCGCGGTCATGGCAGATACTCCCCGACCGCAACGCGGGTCGCCCAGTCCAGCGGGCTAAAGGGCAGTCCCGCCAAAAGCCCGGCCAGAAGGCTCACCGTCGCGGTAAACACCGCCGGCCACAAGAGCCACCCGTGGGTCTCCAGGCGCCCCAGGCGCTGCTCGCTCGGCCACTCGCCCACCCCGTGAGCCGGCCCCTGGCAGAACCAGAGCCGGTAAACGATCGGCAGGAAGTAGAGCGCGTTGAGCACGCTGCTGAGTACCAGCACCGCCACGACCCAGAGCATCTGCGCCTCGATGGCGCCGATGCCCAGATACCACTTGGTGATGAAGCCGGCGGTCGGCGGCAGGCCCACCATACCGAGTGCGCTCAGGGTGAACGCGATACTGGTCAGCGGCATACGCCGCCCGGCCCCGTTCATCTCGTCGATGCGGTGAATGCCGAGCTCCTCGGCGTAGCTGCCGGCGCAGAAAAAGAGCGTCACCTTCATCAACCCTTGGTGCAGCAGGTGGGCCAGCGCCCCGATGGTGCCGAAAGGCCCGACCAGGCACGCCCCGAGCACGATGTAGGAGACCTGGCTGATGGTCGAAAAGGCAAGCCTTGGCTTGAGTTCGGCCTGGGTGATCGCCCGCAGCGACCCGTACAGGATGGTAAAAGCCGCCAGCGCCGCAAGCCAAGTGGTCACGCCGAGCTCGACGCTAAGCTCGATGCCGTACAAATCATAGATGATGCGCAGAATGCCGAAGGCGCCGGCCTTGACCACGGCGACGGCGTGCAACAGCGCGCTGACCGGCGCCGGCGCGACCATCGCCCGGGGCAGCCAGCCGTGCAGCGGCACGATCGCCGCCTTGACCGCCAGCCCGCCGACCAGCAGCGCGAAAATGAGCATCAAAAGCCCGCGGTGATCGCCCAGGTAGCGATCAAGCCCCTGTTCTGATGCAAACGACTGATCGCCGGTCAGGCTGTAAAGCAGCACCACGCCGAGCAGTACCACCACGCCGGCGCTGAGCGTATAGCGCAGATACACCCGCCCTGCCGCCAGCGCCTTGGGCGTGCCGGCGTGGGCGACCAGCGGGTAGGTCGAGAGCGTGAGCATTTCGTAGAAGATCAGGAAGGTGAACAGATTGCCCGCCAGCGCGATCCCGAGCGTGCTGGTGACACAAAGGCTGAAGAAACCAAAAAAGCGCTTGCGATTCGCCGCGCCCTCGAGATAGCCGATGGCGTAGACGGTGGTACAGAGCCACAGTATTGATGAGAGCCCGGCGAACATGACGCCCAGCGCATCGGCGCGCAGCACGAAGTCGATGCCGCCGATGATCTGAAAACTAAAGGTATCCTCGAAGCCCAGGGAGACCCGCCAGACCATCAGCACTACCAGCGCCACCTTGCACGCCGCCGCGGCGAGGTTGATCACGGTGCGCGCCGACCGCGCAGTTTCCGGCAGCGAAAAGATCGTGATCGCGGCGAAAAGCGATACCAAAAGCGCGGCGAGCGGCAGCCAGGCCATGTCGTTCATTTCGTTCATGCGCCCGCTCCATGCAAAAGCCCCAGGGGAAGATGCGCCAGAAGCCCCAGCGAGAGCGCGGCGAGCGCCAGAATCAGCGCTATCGCATCCATGCCAGGGGCCAATGGGCGGTAGTCGTGGCGCGGTGCGGTTTCATCGAAGGAGTAGCGAAACACGCGAAAGACGTAGGCCGCGGTCAGCAGCGTTCCCGCTAGAAGTGCCGCCGCCGAGGTCCACTGGCTTTCCAGTACCATGGCATGAAGAAGCAGCCACTTGGCGGTGAACCCGGCGCTGGGCGGCAGCCCCATCAGCGTGATCGAGGCGATCCCGAAGGTGAGTAGCGACAGCGGCAGTCGCCGGCTGGTCCCGGCGAGCCCTTTCAGCGAGCTTTCGCCGGTGGCGAGAATCAGGTTGCCTGCCGCCAGAAACATCGCCGCCTTGGCAAGTCCATGGCCGATCAGCATCAGCCAGAACCCCTGCCAGCCAAGCGCCCGGGGAATCGGCGCGACGTCCGGCCCGAGCAGCAGCGGAAAGGCCACCATCAGATAGCCAAGCTGTGCCACCGTCGAGGAGGCGACAAGGGTTTTCAGCGAGTCTGCTCGCCAGGCGATCAGCCCGCCCCAGACGATCGCAAGCGCCCCAAGCCAGGCCACCAGCCGCGGCGCCCAAAAGGTATCCGGGAGCAAGATGCTCCAAAGCATGATGAGAATGTAGAGCGAGCCCTTGATCACCAGCCCCGCGTGCAGCGCGCTTACCGGTGTCCAGGCGCTCTGGTGAACCGGGCTCAACCAGGCGTGCAGCGGAAACAGCGCCGCCTTCAAGGCAAGTCCCGCACCCAGAAGCGCCGCCGCCACCCAGGTAACGAGGCCAGGCTCGACGACCCGGGAAAGCGCAAGCAGCTCAAGCTCGCCCCACTGCCCCAGAATCAGCGCCACCCCCATCAGGTACGTGAGCGAACCGACCAGTGTCAGCATCAGATAGCGCATGCCCGCCTCGAGGGCGTCGGGCTTGCCGGACAAGAGCAGCATGGCCACCGCCGACAGCCCGAGCGTTTCGAGCGCCGCGTAGAGCGTCAAAAGATCCGCCGCGAGCCATAAAAGCGATAGCGCGCTAATCAGAGCCCCCATCAGCGGCCACAGCCAGCGCTCGCCGGCACCCGACTCGGTCAGGCGAAAATGCCCCGGGGCATAAAGCGCCGCCGCCGCGCCCACACACTGGGTGACGAGCAGCAGCAGCGCCCCGAGGCCGTTCATGCGAAGCGACAGCGTCACGCCCACCACCTCGGCCTGCCAGCGCAAAAGCCCCGCCTGCTGAACATCGCGCAAAAGCCAGAGCCCGGCAACCACGACCAGAGCGCTCACCAACAGCACCGGCCAGCCGCGTTTGGGGGGATAAAGTACCGCGGCAAGACCCGCCGCCAGCGGCAGCACCAGCGCGCACAAAAGTGCCCAGTGGCTAAGCGCCAGCGGCGAAAACGTGCTGTCGAACAGTCCAAAGCGCCAGGTCATGAGGGGCTCCCCGCACCGGGGGTATCTTCCTCGCCCGCCTCGTCTTCATGGGAGTGTAGATGGCGAATCAACAAGGCCCCCAACAGCGAGCCGAACCAGGCGATGACAAGCCCAACGCCGACCAGGGCCTGGGCGCCTTCCTCGGTGCCGGCAAGCCCGGTCATCAGCAAAAATACGCCAGAGCCCAGCACGTTGAAGGCGAGCAGCCGGCGCAAGCGGTGGCGGTGAAGCGCAAACGCACCCATGGCGGTGCCGACCATCAGCACCGCCACGATCATCAGCGGGTGCTCGGAAAGCGAGTAGGCCATGCCGGGCACGACAAGGCGAATCACCGCGCCGATCATTACACACCAGGCAAGGGTCAGCGCGGCGCGGGCGAAGCGGTGACTGACTGGCCCCTGAAAGGTATCGACGTGGTGGCTTTCACGCTGAAAAGCGCGCCAGGAAAATCCATGGGTAAAAGCGCCCAGGGCATAAAAAAGCGCCGTACCAGTGAGCAGCACGCCGAGTACAAGTTCCAACAGCGCAAGCCAGGGCGCGCCCAGCCACCACCAGGCCAGCGTCATGGCAAGCGAAAATGCGAGGAACGCGCAGGTAGCGCGCGCCACGTGGCGGTCGAACAGACAAACGAGCGCGGCGAGCGCCAGACACGCAGCCAGCCCCGCTTCCCACAGATCGATGGACGCTAACATAGGCCTCGCTGATTCCCTGCTCGGCTGGAAAAGAACCACTTTGCCTGCGTTTCAAACGCTTGTCGAACGGGGACACGCCGGTTTTTCGCCCGTCACACGGTCGCCGGTCGACGAAGGACTAGCCAAGCCTCGCCTGCAGCCACTTGCCGATATCGTTGACCTGCTGCGGACAGAGCGCGTGGGCCATGGGGTACTGACGATAGTTGACGCTGTAGCCCTTCTCCTTGAGCCGATCAGCGCCGGCGCGGCCGAGGGTTTCCGGCACCACCGGGTCGAAATTGCCGTGGTGCACCTCGACGGGAATGGCGGCGTTGGCCTCGGCAAAGGCAATGCTCTCGCCAGTGGCCAGATAGGTCGACATCGCCAGAAGCCCGCCCAGCGGGGCCTCGAAGGTGAGTGCGGCCTGATAGGCGACCGCCCCGCCCTGGGAGAAACCCGCCACGATGATACGGCGGCTATCCATGCCCTGGTCGATCTGCTCCTGAATCAGCGCCTGAATGCGCTCGGCGGAGCGTTTGAGCTGTGCCTCGTCCACCCGGCGGCCAAGATCCATCGCCAGAATATCGTACCAGGCGGGCATCACCATGCCGCCGTTGACGGTGACGGCCAAGCGCGGCGCGTGGGGCATGATGAAGCGCACGTTCATATCCTTTGATAACCCCATCGCCGGAATCAAGGGCTCGAAGTCGTGACCGTCCGCGCCGAGGCCGTGAATGATGAACACGCAGGCATCCGCCGGCTGGCCATTTTTGGGCTCGATGATCAGTTCACCCGGCTCTGACATAACGCGATCTCCTCGTAAACAAAAGCGACACCCTAGCGCAAAGTGATCGTGACGGCGAGCGCTAGAAAGGCCACACCAGCGGGATCAACGCCACGGCGATCGCCCCGGTCAGCACGTTGAGCCCGCCACCGACCTTGAGAAAGTCGCTGATGCGATAGCCACCGGGCCCATAGACCATGAGATTGGTCTGATAGCCGATCGGGGTCAGAAAGCTCGCCGAGGCGGCGAACATGATGGTCACCACGTAAGGCATCACGTTCACGCCCAGACTTTCAGCGGCGGCGGTCACCACCGGGAAGATGATCACCGCCGCGGCGTTGTTGGTCACAAGCTCGGTGAGAAGCGCCACCACGCAGTAGGTGCCCAGAAGCAGAAGCCAGGGGCTTCCCGCCACCATCGAGAGCACGCCGCCGGCGAGCACGTCCGCCGCCCCGGAGGCCTGAAGCGCCCCGCCCACTCCAAACGAGGCGGCGATGGTCAAAAGCACCTGGGTGTCGAGGCCGCGCTTGGCCCCGGCCACCGAACAGCAGCCGGTCAAAAGTGCCAGTGCGGCGCCGAGCATCGCCGCGTTGAGCATACTCATCACGCCCACGGCGGCCAACAGCACCGCGCCGATCAGGATACCCCAGGCCAGCGGCGCCTTTTCATGCACCGGGCGAGCGGCGCCATTGAGCTCGCTGATAAGAAGAAAATCACGGGATTCGCGGTGGCGCTCGATGAACGGCGGGCGCGCCTCGAGCAGCAGCACGTCCGACGACTGCAGCCGCACCTGACCCAGGTTACCGGTGACCCGCTCGCCGCCGCGGCAAATCGCCAGCACCGCCGCCCCGTAGAGCGTGCGAAAGCGCCCGTCGCGGATGCGCTGGCCGATGAACTGGCACTGGTGTGACACCACTGCCTCGACCAGCCGGCGCTCCTTGAACTCCTTCTCCAGGTTCGAGCCCCGTTCGCTCGACGGCACCAGCCCGCGGATCTGCTGTAATTCGACGGCGGCGTCGCTGGTGCCGGTAAACACCAGCCGGTCGCCGCCCTTGAGCCGCTCGCCGGGGCCGACCACGCTGACCACGTTACCGGCCCGCTCGATCTCGACCAGAAAGAGCTCCTGCAAATGCCGAAGCCCTGCCTCTTCCACGGTGCGATCGACCAGCACGCCGCCGGGGTCGACCTCCATCTCGATAGTGAACTCCCGGGGGTTGGCGAACGCCCGCCCCATCCCTTCGCGGTTGGGCAACAGCCTGGGCGCGACGAAAATCAGGTAGGCAAGCCCTGCCAGCGCCACGGGCAGGCCCACCCAGGCCAGATCGAAAAGGCCCATCGAAAGCTCGGGGTAGCGCTCGGTCAAAAGCCCATAGACCACGAGGTTCGTGCTGGTGCCAAAAAGCGTGACGGTACCGCCGAGAATCGAGGCGAAGCTTAGCGGCATCAACAGCCGCTGCGGCGAGCGGCGAATGCGCCGGCTCCAGCTCATGACCGCGGGAATGTAGGTCGCCATGACCGGGGTGTTGTTCAAGAACGCGCTCAAGGAGGCGACCGGCAACACCAGCCGCGAGAGCGCTCGCCGCTCGGTGGCGGGGGTGCCGAGCACGTGGCGAATGATGAGATCGATGCCACCGGTTTCACGAATGCCCGCCACCAGCACGTACATGAAGGCCACGGTGAAAAGCCCGGAATTGGAGAACCCGCCTAGCGCCTGGCCTGGGTCGATCACGCCCAGGGTGAGCAGCACTACCACCGCGCCCATCAGGATAATATCCGGCCCCAGCCGGGAGAGCGCCATCAACGGAAATACCGTTAGTACGACCCCGATCGCAATCCAAGCATCCAATGACATGACGCGCGCCTTAAAAAAAGAAACGTGCTCATTGTGCCGCCTGCCAGATATTCCAAAAAGCTATTTTTAGGAACACATTTATTCGATAAAAGAATATAAAGAGATCATTCGCGCCGCTTTCTTCATGTAGCTACTCAAAAATGAGAGGTGGCGTGATTACAAAATCGATGAAAAGCGCCGAGCGCCTGGGAGAAAAGCCCGCTAAGCTCCTAAAAGCGGCCGTTACCAAAAATATCAAAGGCTAACCTTTCTTTACATTATAGATAAGCGGTACCTGAATCGTACGTGGTGGTCGGCCGGACTGTTTCGTCATTACGGGAGAAGACCGCATGGAAACGCAGCATATCTTCGTCGTCGGGCTCAACGACTTTAACCACGAGCGCTTGAAGCGCCTGCGAGGCGCCGAGCACTTCGAGTTTCATGGCGTCATCGAGCCCGCCGAGGTCTACGACACCGAGGTGTTTCCGATCGCGTCCATGGTCGAGCGCGCAAGCGAAACGCTTTCGAACTTCGAGCACGATATCGACGCCATCGTTGGCTACATGGATTTTCCCGTCTCGACCATGCTGCCGCTTTTGTGCGACCGCTTTAACACCCGCACCACGAGCCTGGAGAGCCTTTTGAAGTGCGAGCACAAGTATTGGAGCCGGTGCTGTCAGCGTGAGGTGATCGGCAACTTCATCCCCCGTTTTACCGCCTTCGACCCCTTCGACGACCAGGCGCTGTCGGAAATCGGCCGCGCCGGGCTCTATTTTCCGTTCTTCATCAAGCCGATCAAGTCATCCGGCTCCCGACTTGGCTTTCGCATCGACAGCCCGGAAGATTTCGAATCCGCGATCAAGGCGCTCAGACGTGATATCGGGCTGATTTCCGAGCCATTCAACTTCATTCTCGAGCAGGCCGAGATACCCGAGGAGGTGCGCCGGGTCGACGGCGGCTTCTGCATGGCCGAGGAGATCATCGGCGGCTGGCAGTGCACCGTGGAAGGCTACGTGTTCGAGGGCAAGGTGGTGCCCTACGGCATCGTCGATTCGCTTCGCTACCCTCGGGTGCTGAGCTTTCTCTACTACCACTACCCCTCCACCCTGCCGGAGAAGATTCAGGACAAGATGCGCGAGCTGACCACGATGCTGCTGTCGCATATCGGTTACGACAACGCCGCCTTCAACGTGGAGTTTTTCTGGGACGAAGTTCAAAACCGCATCTGGCTTTTGGAGGTCAACACGCGCATTTCGCAGTCTCACTGCGACCTTTTCGAAAAAGTCGACGGCGTCAGCCACCAGCAGGTCACCATCGACCTGGCGCTGGGCCAAACGCCGAACATGCCTCATCGCGAAGGCGCTTATCCGGTAGCCGGCAAGTTCTTCTACCGCGTCTTTTTCGATGACGCCACCGTCGCCCGCGTGCCCTCCAAAGAGGAGATCAAGGCGCTGGAAGAGGCTTACCCGGGCACGCTGATCGATCTGCAGGTGGCGCCTGGCCAGCGGCTCTCAACGCTTCCCGAGCAGGACGCCTACAGCTACGCGCTCGCCTACATCTGGATGGGGGCGCCCACCAGCGAGGTGCTGGAGAAAAACTACCGCAACCTGGCCGAGCGGCTTCACTTCGAATTCAGCGACGTGATCGGCTAAGCGACACGTTCGCTTTCAAGGCCATATTCGCTTTCAAGGAGAGTGCTTATGCAGATCGTGGATGACTTGCCCCGCCGCGTCTTCGAGGAGGAGACCTGGATCGAGATGAGTGACGGCACGCGCCTGGCCGTGCGCATCTGGCGCCCCGTTGACGCCGACACCGACCCGGTACCCGCCATCGTCGAATACCTGCCCTACCGCAAGCGCGATTTGACCGCCCAGCGCGATGCCGGCATGCACCGTTTTTGGGCCGGCCACGGCTATGCCGGCGTGCGGGTAGATATTCGCGGTACCGGCGAGTCCGACGGTGTACTCCATGACGAGTACCTGCCCCAGGAGCTCGATGACGGCGTCGAGATTCTTGCCTGGCTCGGCCGCCAGACCTGGTGTACCGGAAGCGCGGGGATGGTGGGGATTTCCTGGGGCGGCTTCAACGGGCTGCAGATCGCCGCGCGCCAGCCGCCGGAGTTGAAAGCGATCATTACCATCTGCTCCACCGACGACCGCTACGCCGACGATGTCCATCACATGGGCGGCTGCATGCTGGTGGACAACCTTTCCTGGGCCTCGACCATGTTCGACGGCAACGCCTGCCCGCCGGATCCGGCGCTGGTCGGCGAGCGCTGGCGCGAGATGTGGCTCGAGCGCCTGGCCGGAAGCGGGCTGTGGCTCAAGCAGTGGCTCGAGCACCAGCGCCGCGACGACTACTGGAAGCACGGCTCGGTGTGCGAGGATTTTGGCGCCATCACGTGCCCGGTCTACGCCATCAGCGGCTGGGCGGACGGCTACTGCAACGCGGTGTTCAGGCTCATGGAAGGGCTCGACGTGCCGCGCAAGGGGCTCATCGGCCCCTGGTCGCACAAGTACCCGCACCTGGGCGTGCCCGGCCCCGCCATCGGCTTTTTGCAGGATGCGCTGCGCTGGTGGGACTACTGGCTCAAGGGCATCGACAACACCATCATGGACGAACCCATGCTGCGGGTCTGGATGCAGGAGTCGGCGCCGCCTTCCACCCGTTACGACCACCGCCCGGGGCGCTGGGTCGCCGAGCCCGGCTGGCCCTCGCGCAATATCGTCCCCCAACACTTCAGGCTCACCGCCGGCCACGACCTGCTGGCCGAAGACGACGAATCAAACGGCAGCGCAAGCGGCGCGGCCGAGGCGCCAATGACACTGCGCTCGTCACTCTCGGTCGGGCTTCACGCCGGCAAGTGGTGCTCCTACAACGCGCCGCCGGATCTCCCCCACGACCAGCGCGACGAGGACGGCGGCTCGCTGATCTTTCAGACCGCGCGGCTGGACGCCCCACTCGAGATCTGCGGCCAGCCGGTGCTCGAGCTCGAACTCTCTTCTGACCAGCCGGTGGCGATGGTCGCGGTGCGCCTGAGCGACATTCACCTGGACGACAAGGCCACCCGCGTCTCTTTTGGGCTTCTCAACCTGACCCACCGCGACAGCGACGAGTTTCCCGAGTCTCTGGAGCCCGGCAAGCGCTACCGCGTGCGGGTCGCGCTCAAGCACATCGCTCAGCAATTCATGGCAGGCCACGCCGTTCGCGTGTCGATCTCGACGAGCTACTGGCCGATCGCCTGGCCGGCGCCGGAGCCGGTTCGCCTGACCTTCCACCCCGAGGCGTGCCGGCTGACGTTGCCCACCCGCGAGCCGCGACCACAGGAGGAAGCGGCGCTGCCCGCGTTCGAGCCGCCGGTATCGGCGCCGGGGCTTGCCACCACGGTCATCGAGACCGGCAGCGAGGTGTGGCGGGTGATTCGCGATTTGGCTACCGACGTCAACGAGGTGCTGGTGGTCAACGACGAAGGTGCCTACCGCTTCGACGACATCGATCTCGAGATCGCCGGCAAGGTGACCGAGCGCTACCGCTACGCCTATGGCGATTATCGCAGCATCGAAGGGATCACCGACTGGGAGCGCACCTTCCGCCGCGGCGACTGGATGGTGCGCACGCTGACCCACACGCGGCTCACGGCAAGCGCCGACGCCTTTCGCATTCAGGCAACCCTGGACGCCTGGGAAGGCGACACGCGGGTCTACTCGCAAAGCTGGGACGAGTCGATCCCTCGCGATCTGGTTTAGGTGGCCAAACGCCAGCCAATAAAAAACCCCGCGATAAGCGGGGTTTTTCTAGCCCGATTGCGTTAGCAAGCGGGAAACATCAGCGATTCGAAATTACAGAACCTTGATGTTGGAAGCCTGAAGGCCTTTTTTACCCTGGGTGACGTCGAAGGAAACCTTCTGGCCGTCCTGCAGAGTTTTGAAGCCGTCAGCCTGAATTTCGGAGAAGTGCGCGAACAGGTCGTCGCCATTGTCGTCCGGAGAGATGAAGCCGAAACCTTTAGTGTCGTTGAACCACTTAACGGTACCAGTTGCCATGATCGAAATCCTCGATGTAGCTTAATGAAAAGCCGGGTAATACCCGAGTTACAGTGGGTAGAACAAGAAACTTTCACCAGACTCAACGCTTGAGCGTTTCGATGCTGCTGACAACGTTCGACTTGCTAACCTACTGCTTCGAAGCATGCGCCTATGCAGCACACACGTCAACACCATGCCTTAAAAAAATGTCAATGCGATGACGCTGCATCCAAAATCCACTTAGCGGCTTTTTCGGCGATCATCAGGGTGGGTGAATTGGTGTTCCCGCTGGTGATGGTGGGCATGATACCGGCGTCTGCCACCCGGAGTCCGGCCACGCCCAGCACTCTCAATCGGGCATCCACCACCGCCATCGGATCCTCCGCTTTTCCCATGCGCGTGGTGCCCACCGGGTGGAAGATCGTGGTACCGATATCGCCGGCCAGGCGTGCCAGTTCCTCGTCGCTTTGGTACTGCGCGCCGGGCTTGACCTCTTCGGGTTCGTACCTTGCAAACGCCGGCTGCGCAGCGATACGCCGGGTCACGCGCAGCGAGTCCGCGGCGACCCGCCGGTCCTCCTCGGTGCTCAGGTAGTTCGGGCGAATCGACGGCGGCACCGCCGGGTCGCGGCTTTTGATACGTACCGTGCCGCGACTGGTCGGATTCAGATTGCACACGCTTGCGGTGATCGCTGGGTACGGGTGAAGCGGCTGGCCGAAGGCCTCGAGGCTCAGCGGCTGCACGTGGTACTGGATGTTGGGGTGGGCGTAATCACTGGAGCTTCGCGTAAACGCG
This sequence comes from Halomonas sp. GD1P12, assembly GCF_025725645.1. Taxonomy (NCBI): domain Bacteria; kingdom Pseudomonadati; phylum Pseudomonadota; class Gammaproteobacteria; order Oceanospirillales; family Halomonadaceae; genus Halomonas; species Halomonas sp. GD1P12. Next base: position 2,655,223 of record NZ_CP107007.1, read on the forward strand.
CCCAGCTGCGACGGCGCCATGCTCATCGGCCCGGTGCGCTTGGTCAGATACTCCCAGCCGATGCCCGCCTTGCCCAAAAGCGTCGAGGCGATGGCATTGAGCGTTCTGGCGTTGCTGACACGATACACCGAGCGGATCTGGAGGTGATCCTGCAGGTTCTCGCCTACCCCGGGCAGCTCCTTCACCACCTCGATGCCGAGCTCTTCCAGGTGAGCTCGCGCACCGATTCCGGAACGCTGTAAAAGCGCCGGCGAGCCAACGGCACCGGCGCAGAGCACCACTTCCCTTGAGGCGCTCACCTGCTCGAGGCGCCCCTGGCGCTCGAGCTCGACGCCGGTACAGCGCGGCCCGCTCTCGCCTTGCTCGAAGCAGAGCGCGTTGACCTGGCTTGTGTGCCAGAGCGTCAGGTTCGCCCGCTTCAATGCCGGGCGCAGAAACGCCTTGGACGTGTTCCAGCGCCAGCCGGCGCGCTGGTTGACATCGAAGTAGGCCACGCCTTCGTTGTCGCCGCGGTTGAAATCGTCGGTACGCGGGATGCCCGCCTCGACGGCGGCGCGGGCGAAGTCGTCGAGCACCGGCCACTTGAGCCGCTGCTTCTCTACCCGCCACTCGCCCTCCTTCCCGTGAAAGCGCCGGTGCGCCTCGTCGGCGTCGCCGCCGTCGTCCATCCGGTAGTGGCTTTCGTGGCGCATGAAATCCGCAAGGCAGCTTTGCCAGCTCCAGTCCGGGTCGTCGACCACCTGCGCCCAGTGGTCATAGTCGCGGGCCTGGCCGCGCATGTAGATCATGCCGTTGATGCTCGAACAGCCCCCCAGGGTCTTGCCGCGCGGGTAGATCAGCGAGCGGCCGTTCAAGCCCTCGTCCGGCTCGGTTTTGTAGAGCCAGTCTGTGCGCGGGTTGTTGATACAGTAAAGATACCCCACCGGCACGTGAATCCAGTGGTAGTTGTCGCGCCCGCCCGCCTCGATCAGCAGCACGCGATTATTCGGGTCGGCACTGAGCCGATTGGCCATCAAACAGCCCGCGGTGCCGGCGCCGATCACGATATAGTCGAAGGTGTCGCCGGCGCCTTGATGTGCGTTGTTAGTGCGCGCTGCCATGAAACCTCCTGACTATTTGGCCGTGGGCATCATGAAATCGGCGCCGTCGTCGATGGAGTCGGACCAGCGCTGCATGATCGACTTCTGTTTGGTGTAGAAACGCACGCCCTCTTCGCCGTAGGCGTGGGTGTCGCCAAACAGCGAGCGCTTCCAGCCGCCGAAGCCGTGCCAGGCCATGGGTACCGGAATCGGCACGTTGATGCCCACCATACCGACCTGAATACGCCGGCCGAACTCTCGCGCCGCACTGCCGCTTTCGGTGAAAAGGCTTACGCCGTTGCCGAACTCGTGGGCGTTGATCAGCTCGATGGCGCTCTTGATATCCGGCACGCGTACGCAGGCAAGCACCGGGCCGAAGATCTCCTCTTTATAGATCGTCATCTCCGGGGTGACGTGATCGAACAGCGTGCCGCCCATCCAGAAGCCGTCGGTGTTGCCTTCGCCCGCCTGGCTCGACTCAAACGCGCGCCCGTCGACCACCAGCTCAGCGCCTTCTGCCGCGCCCTTTTCGATATAGCCGGTGATGCGCGCGTGGGCCTCTCTGGTGACGATCGGCCCCATTTCGGCGTCTGGCTGCATGCCGTCCTTCACCTTGAGCGTGCGGGCGCGCTCGGCAAGGCGTGCCACCACCTCATCGGCAATGTCATCGACCAGCACCGCCACGCTGATCGCCATGCAGCGCTCGCCGGCGGAGCCGAACGCCGCACCGACCAGCGCATCCACTGCCTTGTCCAGATGCGCGTCGGGCATCACCACCATGTGATTCTTCGCCCCGCCCAGCGCCTGCACCCGCTTGCCGTGGCCGGCGGCGCGCTGATAGATCGCGTTGGCGATCGGCGTGGAACCCACGAACGACAGCGCCTGCACGTCCGGGTGATCGATCAGCGCTTCGACCGCCTCCTTGCCGCCCTGCACCACGTTGAACACGCCGTCGGGCAGGCCCGCCTGCTTTAGAAGATCCGCGATCAGTAGCGAGGCGCTCGGGTCCAGCGGGCTTGGCTTCAGGATGAAGGTGTTGCCGGTGGCCAGCGCCACCGGGAACATCCACATGGGCACCATGGCAGGGAAGTTGAACGGCGTAATGCCTGCCACCACGCCCAGCGGCTGGCGCAGCGTCCAGTTGTCGATGCCGGTGCTCACCTGGTCGGTGTAGTCGCCCTTGAGTAGCTGCGGCACGCCGCAGGCAAATTCGACGATATCGATCCCGCGGGCCACCTCACCCTGGGCGTCAGAGAAGACCTTGCCGTGCTCTTTGGTAATCGCCTCGGCAAGCTCGTCCTTGTGCGCGTTCAAAAGCTCCAAAAACTTGAACAGCACCCGGGCGCGGCGAATCGGCGGCGTCTCCGCCCAGGCGGGAAACGCCTGGCTTGCGGCCTCGACGGCGCGGTTCACATCGGTCTGGTTCGCCAGCGCCACCTGACCGGTGACTTGGCCAGTGGCGGGGTTGGTGACGGGCTGGCGCTCGGCGGCGTCGCCGTCTACGCGCTGGCCGTTGATGTAGTGCTGGATCGCGGTGGACATAAGCTGCCTTCTGATCGGTGATCATGGATACGGCTCGCCCGCCTGATCGACGGTGCGGCCTGAAACTATCGCTCGCTCGAGCTTACCCCGCGCCGGGCCGCGATCAATTGAGTAATTCTTAAGCGCGATATAAGCTTTTCTGATAACAAAACCGACCCACAGGAGCTTTCATGCAGGAGTACGCCGCCCTGCGGGCGTTCGTGGCCGTTGCCCAAAGCGGCAGCGTCTCGAAAGCCGCCGCCACGCTGCACCTGACCCAGCCCGCCGTCAGCCTAAAGTTGAAGCAGCTGCAGGCGCATTTGGGCCTCACCCTCTTTATCCGCCGCCCCCAGGGCCTTGCGTTGACCAGCGATGGCTATGCGCTGTTGCCCGCCGCGCGCCAGGCGCTGGCCAGCGCCCAGGCCTTCGAGCAGAGCGCCCATGCCCTGCAGCAGACGCTTCGCGGCAAGCTCAGGGTCGGCACCATCGTCGACCCTGAGTTCATCCGCCTGGGCCACTTCTTGAGCCGGCTGATGGCCCGCGCGCCGCAGCTCGAAACCGAGCTCGCCCACGGCATGAGCGGAAGTGTCATCACCCACATCGAGCGGGGCGAACTCGACGTGGGTTTCATCCTCGCCCCGCCCGGCGAGGGCCCCGGCGTCGATACGCTCGGGTTTCGCGAGCTGACCCACTTTCACTACCACGTGGTGGCCCCGCCGGGCTGGGAGAACCGGCTGTTGGATACCCGCTGGGAAGCGCTGGCGCGGCTTCCCTGGATCGTCACGCCAAGGGACTCCGCCCACCACCGGCTATTGAGTCGCGCCCTAAGCGAGTGCGGCGTAGCACCCAATCGTGTGGCCCAGGTCGACCAGGAGGCGTGCATGCTGGATCTGGTGCGCGCCGGCGTGGGGCTTTGTCTTGCCCGCGACGCCCAGGCCATGGCCGAGCGCCAGCAAAACGGACTGGCGGTGGTCGATGATGTGCGCCTGCCCTGCGCGCTCAGCCTGGCCTGGCGACAGGATCGTGAAGCCGAGCCGCCGATTCGCGCGGCGCTCGACACTCTGGATAGCGTTTGGCTCCATCGACTTTGAGCCGGCATCGCCGCTCGCAACCCGACGCGAAGCTTTTGGAACCCTCTCGTCGGTCAGGTGATCAAAACGAGCTACGCTGAATAGGCCGCGCCTTTGGTAGGGCCCAGTCAAGGCCGATCGATATTCATGTTTGGCCAGCGCGGCGTTTGTCTACTAGGGTTAAGAGCGAACCAAATAGACCAGTCGGCTAATGGGTGATTCACCCAAGGACTGGACGCGGGCTTCGGGCCCGCACTCAACGCGTTGATTAAAAGACAGGAGGTCTTATGAGCAACAGCATCACGACGGTCAATCCGGCCACCGGCAAAAACCTCGAAAGCTACACGCTGATGGACGAGAGCCAGGCGCTCAAGGTCGTCGAGCAGACCCACGAGGCTTTTTTACAGTGGCGGCTCACGTCGCTGGACGCGCGGGCGAAGGTCATCAAGGCGATCGGCAAGGCGCTTGCCGATAACAAGGAAGCCTTCGCCACGCTCATGGTCGATGAAATGGGCAAGCCGCCGGAAGAGGCGCGCCAGGAGATCGACCTGTGCGTCGGCATCTGCGACTACACCGCCGAGCACGGGCCAACCAAGCTCGCCGACGAGCAGCGCAAGCCCGGCAACGGCGAGCGCGGCATCGTGACCTACTCGCCGATGGGCGTGATCTACGGCATTCAGCCCTGGAACTTCCCTGCCTATCAGGCGGTGCGCTACTCGATCGCCAACCTGATGGCGGGTAACGGGGTGCTGTTGAAGCACGCCGAAAACGTCACCGGCAGCGGCCTGTTCCTCGAGAAGCTCTACCGTGATGCGGGCCTGCCGGAAAACGTCTTCCGCACGCTGGTCATCTCCCACGATGTATCGGACAAGATCATCGAGCACAAGTTTGTTCGCGGTGTGACCCTGACCGGCAGCGACACCGCCGGGCGCAAGGTCGCCGCCAAGGCCGCCGAGAACCTGAAAAAGACCGTGCTGGAGCTGGGTTCCAACGACGCCTACCTGGTGCTCGACGACGCCGACCTGGATCTGGCGGTGGATACCTGCGTCACCGGGCGCGTGTTCAACGGCGGCCAGACCTGCGTGGCGGCGAAGCGTTTCGTGGTGACCGAGAAGAACTATGAAGCCTTCAAGGAGCGTTTCGTCGAGAAGATGAAAGCGCTCAAGGTCGGCGACCCGAAAGAGAGCGGCACCGACGTCGGCCCGATGGCCCGCGTTGACCTGCGCGACGACCTTCACGACCAGGTCGAGAAAAGCGTGCAAAACGGCGCCAAAATCCTCTGCGGTGGCGAGAAGCCATCGGGTGCCGGCGCGTTCTACCCGGTCACGGTGCTGGACAACGTCACCCCCGGCCAGCCGGCTTACGATGACGAGCTGTTCGGCCCGGTCGCCGCGCTGATTCGCGCAAAAGACGACGAAGACGCCATGCGCATCGCCAACGACAGCCGCTATGGCCTCGGCGGCGGCATCATTTCGAAGGATGTGAAGCGCGCCACCGAGCTTGCGAGCAAACACTTCGATACCGGCATGGTGTTCATCAACGGCTTCGGCGTGGCCACCCCGGAAATGCCCTTTGGCGGCGTGAAGGACTCCGGCTACGGCCGTGAGCACGGCGGCTTCGGCATGCACGAATTCGTCAATGCCAAGGCGGTCATCATCGTTCAGGAGTAAGGGGACGGTGTCGGCCTGAAAGGCCTTTACTAGCAAAACTGATTGACGCCGCAAGCGCTGCTTGCGGCGTTTTTTGTGCGCGTCAGATGGAGCGCGTGGTGTAGGCCCGGCGGCGAAACAACAGCAACGCGGCCATCACAAGCCAGGTCAACAGCGCCGCGATGGCGTCGTCCAGCACCACGCCGAGCCCGCCGGGGGCGAACTCGGCCAGGTGGATGGGCGGCGGCTTGAGCGCATCGAGTAGCCGATAAACGATGAACGCGGCTGCCATTACCCAACGCGTTCGCGCCGCCTTGAGGCCAATCACCGCCAGCGGAAAGGCGACGATTTCATCGAACACGATGCTGCCGTAATCGAGCCCGCCGTAGTAGCGCGAGGCGTAGTGACAAACGAGCACGCCCAGGCCCAGCATCAGCGCGCTGATCGCCACTTGATGGCTAACGCGATGGCTCAGTAGCCACCAGGCCAGCGCTACGCCCCAAAGCGTGCCCACGGTGCCTGGGGCGAGCGGCGCAAACCCCACCCCCAGCCCCGAGGCCAACGCAATATTGAGCGTTTCGAGCATCAGCCCGCCTGGGCGGCTTTACGCTTGAGCCGGATCACCGTTTCGCGATCGAGCCCCAGGGCGTCGACGAGCTGCTCAATCCAGTCGCTTTCCATCACGTGGCGCTCACCGGCCACCGCCAGGCTGACCAGCAGAATTTCGCGAGCCGCCTGGGGTGAATCCGCCTGCTCGGCCAGTACGCTGGCCTCCAGCGGCGCGCTGAGCTGCTTTTCTACCCAAGCGTAGAGCTCGTCATCGGCGCCCAGGTCACTCATTTTCTGGGTGACTCGGGTGCGCGTCTGCTCCTCGCTTTGGCCGGTGGCGCGCGCGGTCAGAATCATCGCCTGCAGCAGTGTGCGGCTGCGCTGCTCCTGGTGCTCGCTGCTGAGCGAATCGATGTGCTCGTCGCTGGCGGTGCGGGCCTGGTCGCGGTCCCACTCGGCATCGGCACCGGCGCTCGGTCCGTTACGTAGTTCGGAGCTTTGCCACGCGTTCCAGGCATACATACCGATACTTGCCACGATTCCATACTTGAGCGCCTTGCCGGTCAGCTTACGACCAGGTCTTGATCCCATCAGCAGCGCCATGGCGCCGCCGCCCAGCGCGCTTCGGGTATCGAAGCCTGCGCGCGGCCGGGGCGACTGAGTGCGGTTTGGGCGCGGGCCGCGCGGACCCGGCGTCGGTTCGTCCAGCACGCCCTTGAGGCCCAACTCGCCGCTGCCTTGCTCCATCAACTGCTTGAAAATACTGCTTGCGTTCATCCGTGGACTCCTTGATTCAATGGAGTGGCAAGCCGCCACCCTACCAGCAGGTTAGACGGTTTCGCTCCCTTTGACCTCTACCCAACGCCGTCGGCGCCCATTACCCGGCCTGAGCCGCCTGACGCTCGAGCTCGGCAACCATCGGCGCATCCAGGTCGAGCTCCAGCGCGAGCTGGTCGAGCCAGGCTTTTTCCATCGGGTTCTGCTCGTCACTCACCGCCAGGCTGATCAGGTACATCTCCCGCGCTGCCTGAGGCGAATCCGCCTGAGAGGCGAGCGCTTTGGCATCGAGCGGGGCGTTGAGCTGCTGCTCGACCCAGGCGTGCAGCTCATCGTCGGCGCCGAGGCCATCGATTTGCTCGCTGATCAACGCACGCTCCTCGGCGTCGATATGGCCATCGGCGCGCGCGGCCATGATCATCGCCTGCAAAAGCTCCAGGCTTCGCCGCTCCTGGATTTCGCCTTCGAGCACGTCGACCCGCTCGCCCTCTTCGCGACCGGGCGCATCATTCTGGCTGCCCTTGGCCTGGTGGCTTTGCCACGCCTTCCAGGCGAGCATACCGACGCCGGCAATCGCGCCGTACTTGAGCGCCTTGCCGCCGAGTTTGCGCCCGCGTTTGGAACCCACCAGCATCCCCATGGCGCCGCCGCCGAGCAGGCTTTTGACGTCAAAGCCGCTGCCACCGCCGCCCTTTTTGGCCTCGTCACCGCCGCCAAACTGGCGCGAGAGGCCGTCGAGCATGCCCTTGACGTCCACCCCGCCGCTCTGGCCCTTGCCGCCGGCCTGCTTCATCAGCTGTTGTAAAATGTTGCTCGCGTTCATTGATGGCTCCTTGTCGTTGTGACGTCAACGTTCAATGGACCGCGCCCTTGATCGAGGTCGTACTGCCCAAGCGGTGCGCGGCTACTTCGATACGAACCGGCATCTGCTCCTTGAGTTCACTAACGTGAGAAATAATGCCGATCATGCGCCCGCTGGATTGCAGCTCGCAGAGCACCTCGATCGCCTGATCCAGCGCGTCCTGATCCAAACTGCCAAAGCCCTCATCGATGAACAGCGTATCGAGCTTGATGCCGCCGGCGTAGGCCTGGACCACATCCGATAGCCCCAGTGCAAGCGAAAGCGCCGCCATGAAGGACTCGCCGCCGGACAGGGTCGCCACCGGGCGCTGCTTGCCGGTGTAGGTGTCCGCCACATCGAGCTCCAGGCCCGAGGCGCTATTGCCTTTCGAAGGGTCCTCCCGGCGCACGAGCTGATAGCGCCCGCGGCTCATGCGGGTGAGCCGCTCGGAAGCCTGGATCAGTACGTCGTCGAGCAGCACGCCGAGCACGAAGCGCTGCAAACTGATGCGGTTGCCCGTGCGCCCGTTGGCCACGTCGCTGAGCGTCCCCCAAAGCCTGTACTCCGCCTCGAGTTCCTGCTGAGCCTCATGGGCGGCCTGGAGCTTCTGACGCACGCCGTTCAAGGCGTTCTGGCGCTCGCTCAGCCCGCGCCACGCCTCTAAACGCGTTTCTTCGCGGGCCTGGCTCGCTTCGACGTCGGCCGTAAGTGCCGCCATGTCCGGTTCGGGCTGATCATCGAGCCTGGCCTCGGCGCTGGCGATGGCGCCAACGAGTTCGTCCAGGCGCCGCTGGTAGGCCTCGACGCGCTGGGCCGCCGCCTGACGCTCGGGGTCGTCGAGCCGGGCGGCCTCAAAGGCGCGGGTGTCCTCGAAGGGGCTGGCCGCCAGCGCTTTCTGCCATTCGGCGCGGGCACTTTCCAATGCCTGCTCGGCCTGCTCACACCGCGTTTTGGCGCCGCTTGCGCGCTCCTCGGCGCGCGCCTGCAGGGCCACGCTTTCGTCGTACGCCCGGCGGGCGCTGGCGTGGGCCGTTTCGATCTCGCTGATGTCAGCGGTAAGCGTCTGAATGCTGGCTCGAAGCGCCTGCGGGTCGCGGGCATCCGCGGGCAGCGACTCGCTGAGCTGGTCGCGCTGGCTTGTCAGGCGAAGCGCCTGCTCCTTCGCCGCGTCCCGCTCGGTCTGAGACGCTTTCACCCTTTGATCCTGGGCGCTCCAATCGCGACGCAGCGTTTCGCGTTGCGTTGACAGCGCGTCGATCTCGCGCTCGACGCTTTCGCGCCGCGCCGCGCTGGCCTCGAACGTTGAGACGGCGCGCTCGAGCTCCAATAGCGGCGCACCGGCCCACTCGCCAAGCGCCTGACGCAGGCGGCTTCGCTGCTCGGCGTGCTGGCGGGCATCGAAGCGCGTCGCCTGCAGTGCACGCTCGGCGGCCTGCTGCGCCTGGCGGGCGGTGGCCGCCTGCGTTCTGGCCTGCTCCACCTGCTCTTTGGTGACGATGTCGCCGGCAGGCTTTGCGGGCGCGGGGTGGGCGTGACTTCCACACACCGGGCAAGGCGCGTCCGCCTGGAGGGTTTGCGCCAAAAGGGCCGCCTGGCCCTGGTGCCAGCGCATCTCGCACTCGGTAGCGTCGTGCTCGGCGCGGCGGGTCTCTGCCTGGCAGCGCTCGAGCGTTTGCGCCGCGCGCCGTTCGGCCGCCTGGGTCTGGCGCTCCGTGTCTGCCAGCGCTTCGAGCTCGCGGCGCGCCGTTAGAAGCGCCTGGTGACGATTGAGCTCCGCCGGCGCGCCGGCCAGGCGTTGATACTCCGCCTGAAGCACCTCAACACGCTGGCTGGCCGCCTCCCCCTGTCGGCGAATCTCCTCCAGGCGCTGCGTTTGTTGCTGGAAGGTGGAGTGGGCCTGCTGATGCGCCTGTTCGGCCTGGCGGGCTCGCGCGGCGAGCTCCTCGAGCGCTTGGCCCTTTTCGAGGTATTCGCCCAGCGCCCGGCGGCGCTCGGTGCGCTCATCAAGCCGCTCGAAACGTGTTGCCGCCTCGGCCAGCGACGCTTGCGCTTTTGCCGTGCGCTCGCGCTGATCATCGAGCCCCGCCAGCGCCTGGCGCCACTCTTCCTGGGCCGCCTCCAACGCCCTGCGCACCTGGACCTCGGCCTCGAAAGGCGCGCGCAGAGCCTGGGCGCGCTCGTTTTGCGCCAGGCGGTGGCGTTCGCCTTCGATGGCATCAGCGCTTTTCAGATGCGCACTTTTTTCACCTATCAGCGCGTCGCGCGCCTGGCGCTGGCGCAGGGTTTCCTCGCCTGCGTTGCGGCGCTGCTCCGCCTGACGGCGTTCGTGCCTGGCGGCCTCGAACCCGGCGGTGGCCTCCTCGACCCGGGGCGAAAGTGCGGCAAGCTCTTCCTCGAGCGCGGCTTCGCTTTCGAGCTCGCCGCCGGCCAGCAGGCCGCTGATATGCTCACGGTGGCTTTTGACCCGGGCGACGATGCCTTTCGAGCGCTCCAGCAGCTCATCCTCGATGCGCTTGAAGATCTGCGTTTGAAACAGCCGGGCAAAGATCTTTTCACGCTCGCTGGACGGCGCGACCAGCAGCTCGCGAAACTTGCCCTGAGGCAGCACCATCACCTGGCGAAACTGTTTGATGTCCAGGCCGAGCAACGCCTGAACCTGGGCGGTGGCCTCCCCCACGTTTTTGGCCACCAGGCACGTCTGCTCCTCGAGGGCCTCGTTGAGCTGCCAGAGCTGGGCTTCGGTGTTTTGCGTGGTGGTGCCCTCGCCGCGCGCCTTGGGGCGCTCCTGCTGGGGCACACGGCGGATGCGATAAAAGCGCTCCTGCAGGCGAAATTCCAGCGTCACCTCGGTGAGCAGCGCCGGGTTTGCGCTGTCGCAGCGCATCTGCGTACCGGTGCGATCTTCGCCGGTGGTCTGGCCGTAAAGCGCAAAGCAGATGGCGTCGAGAATCGAGCTCTTGCCGGCGCCGGTGGGGCCGTTGATCAGAAACAGCGGATGGCGGCCCAGGGCGGTGAAATCGAGTCGCTCGACCCCGGCAAAGGGGCCGAAGGCCTGCATGGTGAGCACGAGTGGGGTCACGGGCCGCCCTCCGCCTTGTTCAGCTCTGCAATCAGCGCTCGCACGACCGCTTGCTGGTCGTCGTCGAGCGCTTCGCCGCTGGTCTGCTCGAAGAAGTCGCTGAACATCTCCAGCGCACTGAAGTGGAGCTTTTCGCGGTCGAGCTGCTGGGCGCCGCGCGCCTCGAGCATGCCTGGCTTCTCCAGATGGAGCACGTTGGGGTAGAGCGCGCGCAGCTTGCTCATCGGGTCGAGAATGGCGTGGCGATCAGTCAGGCGTACCAGCAGGTAGTCCTCGCGGCGCTCAGACGCCTCGTTTTGTGCCTGCGCCAGCAGGCTTTCCAGCTCGCCTTCGAGCACGCGCACCTCGCGTTTGGGGGTGAGCGTGCGCCACTCGAACGCGAGCTGGCCGTCCGTATCGATATCGACCAGCGTCACGCCCTTTCGCTGGCGCGCTTCGGAAAAGCTGTATTTTAGTAGCGAGCCGCTGTAGCGGATGTGCTCGCCGCCGCGATACTGCGGCCCGTGCAGGTGGCCAAGGGCCACGTAGTCGAAACGCTGCATCGGCTCCCAGGCCACGCTCTCCGCCCCACCGAGATTGAGCGGGCGCTCGGAGTCCGAGGCGGCACCACCGTCGACGAAGCAATGGCTCATCAACAGCGCCGGGCGGCCTGGTTGGCGAACGGCCTCGATACGTTCGAGCAAAAAGCGGTGGGCGCTGTCGAAATCGCGTACCTCGCACTTGAAGGCGCTGCGCACGTGCTCCGGGTCGGCGTAGGGAATGCCGAAGACATCCACCGTCACGCCGCCGGCCTCGAGAGTGACCGGCGCGTCGGCCCGGTCGAGCTCGGAGAGAATATGAAGCCCGGCCTTCTTGAGGTGGCGGGCACCAAAGCGCAGCCGCTCGGCGCTGTCGTGGTTGCCGGAGATCATCACGACCGGCAGGCCGCGCTTATCGCAGAGCTCATAAAGCACGTCGTCGAGCAGCGTCACGGCGCCGGCGGGGGGAATGGCGCGATCGAAAATGTCGCCGGCGACCAGCACCGCATCGACGGCGTCACGATCGACGATCTCGATGAGCTGGTCGAGTACAAAGCGCTGGTCATCGAGCAGCGATACGTTGTGAAAAAGCCGCCCCAGGTGCCAGTCGGCCGTGTGCAGTAGTCGCATGGCATCGCCTTAATGAGAGTGCCCGCATCTTATCATCGACCTTCACCCCGGGGCACTGGCACTGCGACGCCTCTGAACGCTTCAGGGCGCGATGGGCAGGTCGCGTTTATGCTGGGTACGCTCGAAGGTCTGCACGATGGTCCTGCGCGCCACGTCGTCGACCTCCTCGCCGGTCAGAAAGGCATCGATCTCGGCGTAGGTCACGCCCAGGGCGTCCTCGTCGGCAAGCTGCGGCTTGAGGGTTTCGAGATCCGCGGTGGGCGCTTTTTTCACCAGTGACGCCGGCGCGCCGAGCTCGGCGCCCAAGCGGCGCACCTGGTCCTTGGTGAGCCCGGCGAGTGGCACCACGTCGCAGGCGCCGTCGCCAAACTTGGTGAAAAAGCCCATCAGCGCCTCGGCGGCGTGGTCGGTGCCGACCACCAGCCCCGCGTGGGCGCCGGCCACCGCGTACTGCGCCACCATGCGCTGGCGCGCCTTGATGTTACCCAGCACGAAATCGCGCTGGTGCTCGTCGCGAAACACAAGGCCGCCCTCCTCGAGCGCCTTGAGGGCGGCGTCGCTGGCGGGCTTGACGTTCACCGTGAGCAGATGATCGGCCCGGATGAAGTCGAGCGCCTGCTGGGCGTCGTTTTCATCGGCCTGCACGGCGTAGGGCAGGCGCATGGCGTAGAACTCGGCCTTGCGGCCCTCGGCGCGGGCTCGCTCTACCGCGAGCTGGCAAAGGCGCCCGGTCACGGTGGAGTCGACGCCGCCGCTGATGCCGAGCACCAGCGCACGCAGGCCGGTGCCCTTGAGGCGCTGATAAAGAAACGCCACGCGCCGCTCGATCTCCTCTTTCACATCGATCGACGCCTTGACGCCAAGGGCCTGGCGGATACGGGTTTGCGAGTCGCCTTGCGAGTCCATGCGGTTCTCCTTTTCAAGATTCGTGGCGCCAGGAGTTTGTGCGTGAGAAATTTCTGGCGCTAAAGCTCATTGCCGTGAGCGTTTCATCCAGCGTAGCGAGGCGGCGCTCATCTGCCAACGAAAAGCCCCCGCATCGAACGGGGGCTTTGGGCCTGGTGACTAAACGCGAGCGGCTTAGTTGCGAAACGCGTCCGGATAGACCGTCAGATCCACGCTCCAAAGTGCCGGGAGCAGGAAGTAGGTCGCGGCCACGATCAGAATCAGCGCGATGATGTTGAGCCAGAAGCCGTTGCGCACCATTTCGGCGATGGTGATCTTGCCGGTGGCGAAGATGATCGCGTTGGGCGGCGTGCCCACCGGCAGCATGAAGGCACAGTTGGCCGCCATGGCCGCCGGCACCATCAGCACGAACGGGTGCACGTTCAGCGCCAGCGCCAAAGACGCCAGTACCGGCAGGATCATGGTCGCGGTCGCGGTGTTGGAGGTGATCTCGGTGAGATAGAGCACCATGGCCGCGGAGAGCAGAATCACCATCAGGAAGTTGACGCCTTCCAGCACGCTCATTTGATCGCCCATCCAGGCGGCCAGGCCTGACGAGTTGAAGCCGGCGGCGATCGCCAGACCGCCCCCGAAGAGCAGCAAAATACCCCAGGGCACGTCACGGGCGATTTCCCAGTCCAGCAGGCAGCCGCCCTTGGTGCGAGAGGGAATCAAAAACAGAGCCACCGCCGCGGTGATCGCGATCATGGTGTCGTTGATGCCGGGGATATTGATGATCTGGCCCTGCCATAAAAACGAGCGGGTGATCCAGAAAAACGCCGCCAACAGGAACACGGCCAGCACCGCTTTCTCCTCGAAGCTGGTGCGCCCAAGCGCCTCCATCTCCTTTTTGATCAACTCCTTGCCGCCGGGCAGATGGCCCAGGTTCATCGGGTAGATAAAGCGCGTGAGCATGAGCCAGCCGATGAACAGCAGTAATACCACGACCGGGAAGGCGAACATCAGCCAGCTGGCGAACGAGATTTCATAGCCGAACAGCTCGCTGACTACGGCGGCCAGAATGATGTTGGGGGGCGTGCCGATCAGCGTGCCGAGACCACCGATGGTACCGCCGTAGCCGACACCGAAAATCAACGCCTTGCTGAACTTGTCGATTTCACCGCTGTGGTCGCCGTCGCTCTTGGCAAGCTCCTGGGTGACCTGATAGACGATCGCGGTGGCGATCGGCAGCATCATCATCACCGAGGCGGTGTTGGACACCCACATCGAAAGAAAGCCCGTGGCGGCCATGAAGCCGAACACGATGCTGTTGATACTGGTGCCGAGCACGGAAATGATGGTCAGCGCGATACGCTTGTGCAGATCCCATTTCTCCATTGCCAGCGCGATCAAAAAACCGCCCAAAAACAGAAAGACGATCGGATTACCGTAAGCGGCGGTGACAGCACTGCCCTCGAGCGCTCCGGTAATGGGCAGCAGTATGATCGGTAGCAGTGAGGTCGCCGGAATCGGAATGGCCTCGGTGATCCACCAGATGGCGACCCAAAGCGTGGTCGCCAGCACCATGCGGCCTTCGAAGCTCAAATCCGCCGGCTCGAAGAACATCACCGTCAGCGCGAACATCAGCGGCCCGAGCACGAGCCCGATGGACTGCGCACGATTGTACGCCGGCGGGCGCGGCGAGGGGGTGTTATCGGGAGGCGTCGGCGTACCTGAACCGCCCTGCGCACCGGTAGCGCCAGGGGCACCGGAGGTCGGCAGTGCGCACAGAAGAAGGTGTTTGGCCTGATAATGATAGTGCCAAAGCTGGTCCCAGACCGATAGGGTGGCCGTTTTGAACATGGGGCAGTACCGCTTGGTATTGAGTGAGCAGTAAAGACGCTTCGCGACAGCGCCTTGAGATGGCTAAAACAGCGTCGCCGATTTTAGAGGGCCCTTTATTCCCTGCAAGCGGCTATTAGTCCAGTGAATTAGCCCCGATTACTACCAAAGTCTAACAACTTTAGTTGAATAAACCGCCCTTACCGTTTACATGCATGGTTTCTTATAGAATATCGATGCATCGGCCTCCCCGAGGACATCGCCTTTGAGATTAACCGGTTAGCAAACGAACGTTTCCTGTGTGCCGTTTTGATGACCTTCAGGTTAACTTTTTGTACAACTTTCATGAACGTCGCACCCGGTACATGGTCTATACTTTCGCCATGACCCAGAGAATGTCTGTACAAGCATCGGGCTGGTCACGAAACACGTACGAGGGGATTTACTCAAATCGTTTACGCTCAAGGAGTTAAGATGATACGCCAACATCTTTTCAATGGGGCTCAACCAGGAAGCCCAGAGCATCTGGAAAAATATCTAAGCGAACAGAAGCTTAGGAGAGAAAAGGAGAGTAACGCGGAGTTTTTATGGTTGACCGCCGCCGCCTTTCTCGCCGGAAGCCTTGCAACGCTCGCTTTCGTAGTACCGCTTTAAGACCCCGTATTCACAGCGAAAACCCTGCCACCGTCGGCGGGGTTTTTTTATACGCATCAATTTTTTCGATAGGGCCAAAATTGGTGATTGCTTCTGCTGATGAGGTGTATTACTGTGAGTTGGTACAAGACGCGTATAAATAAATACTTTATTCAAGTATCAGCATTCACAAGGAGTGGTGGCATGCACAGATTACAACTGGAAAACATCTCGGAAGCCGGCCTTCAGCTGGCGATCAAGGAAATCCGCAGCGAAATGTTCGACACGCCGCATACGGACTTCACCATCGCCAAAATGTTGAGCCATTGCGGCCATTTTACGACCGCTGAGCTTTATCTCGATGAGATGCTGTTGAAGTGGGGCTCTTCGCCGGACGTGGTCGAGCTGATCAACAAGGGCTACGCCATGGTCGATGCCATGAGTGCGACCGCCAAGTCCAGGACCGTTAGCCCGGTCGCTGCACATAAAGCTGGCGTCGAGACTGAAGCCGCCGTGGCGTGATGATTTAACGGCCAAGCTTAATAAAAACGGCTTGCTTTCCGGATGAAAGCAAGCCGTTTTTTTGTGTCCGCTCATTAACAACGCCGGCGTTGCTATGGGTCTGACGTTTTTTTCTCGCAACGCCCCTGCCCTGTACCTTCACTGCTAGAATACCCGCCTTTCGCGAGCGTCGAACAGCGCGTCGACGCCTTGTCCTGACTGACCAAGAGCTTTGCAATGATTGCGACTGCCCAAGCGGCGTTTCGGCCTCTATTACGGCTGGGCCTGATTTCTCAAATTCTCATCGGTATCACCGCCGGCGTTGCGCTGGCGCTACTTTCGCCGGCGGTGGCCACCCGCGTGGCGCTGCTTGGTCAGCTATTCATCAGCGCGCTGCAAGCGGTCGCACCCATTCTGGTGTTCGTACTGGTAATGGCGGCGATCGCGGCTCACCAGAAGGGCCGGCCCACTCAGATTCGCTCGGTGCTGGTGCTTTATGTCATCGGCACGCTGATTGCGGCGTTGATCGCCGTGAGCGCGAGTTTCCTGCTGCCCACCGAGCTTGCGCTGGACGCGCCCCAAGCCGACGGCAACCCGCCGGGCGACATCGTTGGCGTACTGCGGGATCTGCTGCTCAATGCCATTTCCAACCCGGTCAGCGCGCTGATGGAGGCCAACTTCGTGGCCATTCTGGTCTGGGCGGTGGGTTTGGGGCTGGCACTGCGCCAGGCAAGCGACACGACTCGCCAGGCGCTTTCGGATCTGTCCGGGGCGGTCACCCGGCTCGTTACGCTGGTGATTCGCTTGGCGCCGCTGGGCATCTTCGGCCTGGTGGCGGGCACGCTGGCGGAGTCCGGCGCCTCGGCGCTGCTCAGGTACGCCCAGCTTTTAGGTATCATCGTGGGCTGCATGGGCGTCGTCGCGCTCATCACCAACCCGCTGCTGGTCTACGTCGTGACACGGCGAAACCCCTACCCGCTGGTCTGGACCTGCCTGCGAGAGAGCGCCATTACCGCCTTTTTCACCCGCAGCTCCGCGGCCAATATTCCGGTGAATCTGGAGCTTTGCCGCAAACTCGAGCTCGACGCCGATACCTACTCGATCTCGATACCGCTGGGCGCGACCATCAACATGTGCGGCGCGGCGATCACCATCACCGTGATCACGCTGGCCATGACCCACACTCTTGGCATCAGCGTCGATTTTCCGACCGCGCTGCTGCTGTGTGTGGTCTCGGCGCTGGCCGCCTGTGGGGTCTCGGGTGTGGCCGGGGGCTCCTTGATGCTGATTCCCATGGCGGCCAGCCTGTTCGGCATCTCGACGGAAGTGGCGATGCAGGCCGTGGCGATCGGTTTCGTGATCAGCGTGGTGCAGGACGCCACCGAGACCGCGCTGAACTCCTCGACCGACGTGCTCTTTACCGCCGCTGCCTGTCGCGCGAAAAAAGCAGACGCCTGATTTTTCAGCCCACGCCTTCTCTTTATCTCCCCTCTCATCGTTTTATTCACCACGCCGGGTTGACGACCCGGCGTTCTTTTTATAAAACGTTTCTTATATAAAGCGTTCTCTAAAAAGAACACCTTAAAAATAGCACCTCGCTGGATAAGCGAACGGTCCATCATGAAAGAAGAGACGCTACGCACGCTGGGCGCGCACCTTCAGCGTTTGCGCCTGGCGCGCGGGCTGTCGCTGAGCCAGCTGGCAAGCGCGGCGGGCATGGCCAAATCCAACCTGAGCCGGCTCGAGCAAGGTAGCGGCAACCCGACGCTGGATACGATCTGGCGCCTGGCGGTGCAGCTCGGGGTGCCCTTTGGGGCGCTGATTGCGCCGGTCGACGAGGCGCTTTGCGACGACGATGTAAAGCTCACCCTGATCGAGCAGGGCCAAGGGGAGCCCCAGGTCGACGCTTACTGGATGGGGTTCGCACCCAATACCGAGCGCCAGGCCGAAGGGCACACTCCAGGCACCGTCGAGACGCTGTTCGTCATTAGCGGACGCATCGAGGCGGGTGAACTCGGCGCGCTGCGATGGCTGGCTCCCGGTGACAGTGCCCAATTCAACGCCGACCGACCGCACCTTTATCGCACCGGTCTTGATCGCGCCACGCTGCTGGTGACCATTACTTACCACTAGCTACCTGCATCGATCGCTATCACGTACCACTCGCCATCTCGTGTTACGCACCAACATTGACAGCTCAAAGGCATCGAGGTCCCATGCGCGCGTCCACCGAATCCAGTGCCGGCCCCCACTTTGTTTGGCACGCCGCCCTTCAGGGCGCACGCGAGGGCATTCCGCTGCTGGGCGGCTACATACCGGTATCGCTGTCGTTCGGGCTGGTGGCGACTCAGGCCGGCTTTACGACGTTCGAGGCGGCGGCGATTTCGCTTTTGATCTACGCCGGCGCCTCGCAGTTTCTGTTCGTGGGCATGATCGCCACGGGCGCACCGCTTTGGCTGGTCGTTGCGTTGACCCTTTTAATCAACGCCCGCCACCTGGTATATGGCCCCAACCTGGCCGCGCTACTGCCCCGAAGTCGACACTGGCTCTGGCTCATGCACGGGCTGACCGATCAGGTCTTCGCCCTGGCGCTGACGAGACTCCCAGCGCTCGCCCCCGCGCGGCGCTTCGGCTGGTTTCTGGGCTGTGCGCTGATGGCCTGGGCGGTTTGGGTGATAGGCACCGTGATTGGCGCGGTGGCCGGCGAGGCGGTGACCGCGTATTGGCCGCTTCTGGGTGAGATCATGCCCTTTGCCCTGCCGGCGCTGTTTCTCGCCATGACCGCGCCGCGTTTTGTCGACCTGCGCTGGTCGCTGGCGCTCATCGTCACTATCGTTGCCGCGCTGGCTTTGACGCTGACCGGCGCCAGCAACGTTGCGATTCCACTGGGGGCGGCGTGCGGGGCGCTGTGCTTTTACGCGGTGCGGTTTTCCGCCAGGGGGCGCGCATGAGTGTCGAGCTCTGGATCGCCGTGGCGATGTCGGCGCTGGGCACGCTGTTGATTCGCGTGGCGCCGTTTCTCTGGATGCAGCGGCGCCTCGACCAGCGCGATGGCCCGAGCCCGTTGCCGGGGTGGCTGGCCACGCTGGGGCCCTTGATGATCGCCGCGGTGCTGGGAGTGTCGATCGTGCCGGTCAACCCAGGCACCACCTCCTGGGTCGCGACCGCCCTTGGCCTGCTGACCACTTGTTTGGTGTGGCGACGTACGCGTTCACTGGGCTGGCCCGTGGCCGCGGGCGTCACGGTGTTTGGCGTCGTAGTGATTTTGGCGGCGCTGGCCCTGCCGGGCTGATCGTGCTCGGGCGTTTGTTACCCGTTTTTCATTGGCGCCCACCGTCAGGATTGACGCTCTTCCATTTCGGCCAGATACAGCCGGCACTGCTGCCGGCCGTTTTGCTTGGCGCAGTACATCGCAAGATCGGCGTAGTGAAGCAACGCCTGCTCGTCGGTCGAGTGATCCGGATAGATGCTCACCCCGATACTGGCACTGAAGGTGTGTTCATGGCCGGCCAGTTGGCAGGGCGTGGCCAATGCGGTCAGGATCTTCGATGCCACGTTTAGCGCGCTCTTTACGCTTTCGATTTCGCTCAATAGCACCACGAACTCATCCCCACCCTGGCGGCAGACGGTATCGGTGGTACGGATACAGCCGCTCAGACGCTCAGCCACGATCTGCAGGTAGCGATCGCCCAGGGCGTGCCCGAACGTGTCGTTGATGGCCTTGAAATGATCCATGTCGAGGTAGATAAGCGCCATCTTGTGCTGGTGGCGCTTTGCCAGGCCCACCGCCCGCGCCAATCTATCGGCAAAGAGAAAGCGATTGGGAAGGGAGGTAAGCGGATCGTGCTGCGCCTGATAGGCGAATTGGGCCGAGCGGATATGCGACTGGCAGGCATCATGAAAGACGACGACGGCCCCGACGATCATGCCCGAAAGATTGTGAACCGGGACCGCGGAGCTTTCTATCTCGCGCTGGCTGCCGTCCCGGTGGATCAGAACGGCGCCGAGAACGAAGCCTTGAGCGCGATCCTCGATCATGGCGCGGATCGCTGGATTGACCATCGTTTGATAGGTATGGCTATCGACCATCGACAGGATGTCCTCGACGGGCTTGCCAGCGGCTTCCACCCTCGACCAGCCAATCAGCGCTTCCGCCACGCGGTTCAGGTAGGTGACCCGGCCGTGCATGTCCGTGGTCAACACCGCGTCGGTAATGGAGTTCAGCGTAACGTGAGCCCAGCTCTTCTCGGCAACCCAGGCGGCCTCCCCTCCCTGCGAGTCCGCGTCGGGCGCCAGTTTTTTGAAAGCCTTTGTCTCTCTGGGACGATTATTGCCATCTCCGTATAGCATGCCATTTTCCCCATGTGTAATTGCATCCGGGATGATGCTTTATGATCGACCGATGCCTGCCCTGCTTTTTTACGGCTTTTTTCAGCCGGTATTTTTTAAGCCTCTCGCCCCAAGCAGTGGCGGCGTTTTGAACGTGATCAGACGTATCGCTATCTCAATGCGGCGCGATACATATCCCCCATCGAAAGCCCGGGCATTGGGGTTACAAGGCACCCCCTTTCCCCCTTCTTCCCAGGATATACGTTGAAGACCATAGTCAACCTTCTGGTCGTCTACTGTACGTTGGCGAACATGGGAAAGGCGTTTTCAACGCTATTTGAGTGTTTTTTTTACATAGCGTTACAGTAAGCACGCTATCGATCACACGGCTATGTTCGACAGCGTACAGAATTATTGTCCAGGGTCTCTATACTCAAAAAAGGCTTGTCTGACGAAAAGCATTTACTTCAAAAATTATAAATTGCTGATAAATAGAAAAAATTAACTCTACTCAAGCACCACGCCGTTTTATGTGAACCAAGGGGGGATTACTTAATGCTCAAGCTACGCCCATTTAGTCAAAATGGTTTGCTTGGCTTACTCAATGAAGAAGAGCTTGCTCACCTGACACCGCACCTCGAGGAAGTCACCCTGGCGCTGGGCCAGTCGCTGCATGAGTCGGGCCGAACGTTGACTCACGTGTACTTTCCCATCGACGCCATCGTGTCGCTGTTGTGCGTCATCGAAAACGGCGCCTCTACCGAGATCGCGGTGGTCGGCCGCGAAGGAATGATCGGTGTTTCGCTGTTCATGGGTGGCGAAACCACTCCCAGCCGCGCCATCGTGCAAAGTTCGGGGCGTGCGTACCGCCTCAAGGGGGCGTTGGTCAAACGCGAGTTCGATCGCGCCGGTGGCCTGCAGCGCCTGCTGCTGCGCTACACCCAAGCGCTGCTGACCCAGATGGCACAAACGGCGGTCTGCAATCGCCACCACAGCGTCGACCAGCAGCTTTGCCGCTGGCTGTTGCTGAGCCTCGACCGGCTACCGGGCAACGAACTGGTGATGACGCAGGAGCTGATTGCCAACATGCTGGGCGTTCGTCGTGAGGGCGTTACCGAGTCCGCAGGAAAACTGCAAAAGGCCGGCCTCATTGCCTATAACCGTGGCCGCATTACCGTACGTGACCGGGCCGGGCTGGAAGCCCGCGTGTGCGAATGCTACGCGGTGGTGAAAAACGAGTACGACCGCCTACTCAAGCACGCGGATGTGACGTAACACCGGCACTAACGGTTTCGTTTATTTCTGTACGTCGGCCCTGCTATGTACGCTTGCGTGCCGACGCCGCCGTTATCAAGTGGTACTGTAGATGTACATCACCAGAACATGCACTCACTGCAGTCGACATTGAAACGATAGCGCCGTTTTAACGTGCCGTTTGCCTGGTTTACTTCATCAGAGGGGCACATGACGCCCATTCATCGCTTGCTCAGTGCCAACCAACTGCTCGCGGATTTGCCCGGCGTGGAACGGGATCGTTTTTCAGGCGTGTGCGAGTCGGTGCCCCTGATCTTTGGGGAGATTCTCCAGCGCCCCACCCAGCTCCAGCGCCACGTCTATTTCCCGACCGACGGCTTTATTTCACAAATGACGGTGCTCGATACCGATAGCCGGCTCGAAGTCGCCATGGCAGGCCATGAAGGCATGCTGGGCGTGGCCACACTTTTGGGTGTCGACCACCCCACCCTGATGGGAATCGTGCAGGGCGCTGGCAGCGCGTTACGTATCGAGGCCGATGCCTTTCGCCTGCTGGTCGCCAACAGCCCCGAGCTACATCGCCGGCTCATGCGCTACCTCTACGTGGTAATGAATCAGTTCGCCGGCGCGGCAGGGTGTATCCACTTTCACCGTATCGAGGAGCGCCTCGCTCGCTGGCTGTTGATGACTCAGGACCGTGCACGCTCGAACCACCTACAGCTGACCCACGAGTTTCTGGCCATCATGTTGGGCGTTCGCCGTGCAGGTATTACCCTTTCCGCCATTACGCTGCAAACGAGTGGGCTCATCGACTACCACCGCGGTGAGATCATTATTCTCGACCGGCCGGGGCTGATCGCGGTGGCTTGCTCGTGTTACGAGACGGACTGCGCGCTGTACGTCCGCACCATGGCCCCTGGCGCTTAAATCCGGCTTAGCCCCTTTTTACCTCCATCCAGCCCTGCATCGCCTTGCGCCAGCGTGAGCGTTAGCCGGTGATCGCCGCCGTCCAGCGGCAGAATAAGCGGCCCGTCAACATCGGGAAGCGCTGAGTCGTCGAGCACGGCCCGGTCAGAAGCCTCTTCTGTCACCTGATCAACCCGGATAGCGTAGCGAGTAGCATCGACACACACCTGGACCTCGAACCCCCACCAGGAGGTAGGCAGACAGGGCGCGATGACAAGCGTCTGCCCGCGGCGGCGAAGCCCCAGGATGCCCTCGATGCCCGCACGGTACATCCAGGCCGCAGAGCCGGTGTACCAGGTCCAGCCACCACGCCCTTCATGGGGCGCCACCGAGTAGACATCCGCGGCGACGACATAGGGTTCGACCTTGTAGCGCTGCGTGGCGTCCGGCGTGCGTGCATGGTTGATGGGATTGAGCAGCCCGAAAAGTGACACCGCTTCGTCCGCCTCATCAAGCTCGGTAAACGCCAGAATTCCCCACATCGCTGCATGGCTGTACTGGCCACCGTTTTCGCGAAGCCCCGGCGGGTAGCCGCGAATATAGCCCGGGTCCTTGGGTATCTTGTCAAAAGGCGGCCAGAACAGCAGTGCCATCCCCCTCTCGTCTCGCACCAGTTCGCGCTTGAACGACCGCATGGCACACGCGGCTTTTTCGGGATCGGCGCCGCCGGAGAGCACCGCCCAGGTCTGCGCGATGGCATCGATGCGACACTCCTCGGCGCCCTCTGCCCCCAGCCAGCTGCCATCGTCAAAACAGGCGCGCCGGTACCACTGGCCGTCCCAGGCGACGCTATCGAGCGCTTCACGAAGCCCCTTCGCGTGGGCGCGCCAGCGCTCGGCGCGAGGCGGGTCGTAACGCTCGGCGTAGGGGGCGAACAGCCCAAGGGTACGCAGCAAAAGCCAGCCCAGCCACACGCTTTCGCCCTTGCCCGCCACCCCCACCCGGTTCATGCCATCGTTCCAGTCGCCGCCACCGATCAAGGGCAGGTCGTTTTCGCCGGTCAAGGCCAGGCTCTGATCGAGCCCTCGGGCGCAGTGCTCGAACAGCGTGCCCGTCTCGACGGCGGTTTCGGGCTGGAAGAAAGCATCGTGCTCGTCGTCCTTCAGTGCTGGCCCTTCGAGAAAGGAAACACGTTGCTCAAGAATCGAAGCCTCACCGGAGGTCTCGATATACAGGGCGCAGGCGTAGGCCAGCCAGACCCGGTCGTCGGAAATCCGCGTGCGCACCCCCTGCCCCTCTTGCGGTAACCACCAATGCTGTACATCGCCTTCGACGAACTGGCGCGAGGCGGCGGTGAGCAGATGCGCTCGCGTGATCGCGGGGCAGGCGAAACTCAGCGCCATGCCGTCCTGTAGCTGGTCGCGAAACCCGTAAGCCCCGCTGGCCTGATAGAAGGCGGACCGCGCCGTGATTCGACACGCCAGCGTTTGATAGAGCAGCCAGCCGTTGAGCATGATATCCATGGCGCGATCCGGCGTTTTCACCTGCACGGCATTCAGCCGCGCCTGCCAGTGCGCCTCGACAGCCGCCAGCTCCGCGTCCAGATCCGCCGCCCGATAGCGCGCGATGAGCGATCGCACTTCGTCAAGCGAGCGGCCCTGCCCCACCAGAGCGATCACCTCGACCCGAGCACCGGGGGCAATTTCCACCTCGCACTGCAGCGCCGAACACGGGTCAAGCCCCGCCCCGCAGGCGCCGGACAGCGGCGTGTCACCGGTCAGCGCGGCCGGGGCGCCAAGCGTGCCCCGCTCCCCCAGAAATTCGCGGCGATCCGCCGTCCATGCGCTTTGCTGCCCGCCCAGATCGGTAAACGCGATACGCTCGGAAAAACCGATACTCCACGGCCGCCTGGCCAACATCGCCCCGCTCGTCTCGTCCATTTCGGTGACGATGAAAGGGGCGGACTCGCTTCGCGAAGTGCCCAGCACCCACTCGAGATACGCCGTCACCGACACGCGACGCACCCGACCGGAGCGGTTCTCGAGCGTCATTCGGGAAACCCGGACCGGTGCATCGAGCACCACGAAATGCAAGAGATCGGTCGCGATGCCGTGCGCCTGGTGTTCGAAACGGCTATAGCCGAACCCGTGGCGGGCCAGGTAGCGGCCGGCATCGCGTATGGGAAGCGCCGTCGGCGTCCAGAGTGCGCCGCCTTGTTCATCGCGCAGGTAGAAGGCCTCACCGGGCGCATCGGTGACCGGGTCGTTGGACCAGGGGGTCAGTTGATTGTCGCGGCTGTTCTCGGCCCACAGGTAGCCGCTGCCTTCGGCAGAGACCTGGTAGCCGAACCCGGCATTGGCCATGACGTTGATCCAGGGTGCCGGCGTTGTGTGCCCTTGTGTCAGCACCGTCACGTACTCGCGCCCGTGCCGATCGAAGCCGCCCAGGCCGTTGAAGAACTCGAGTGCCGGCACGTCCGCGTGCTTGACGCTGTCCACCCACTCCTTGCGCGGCGATGGAAGTATCTTGTCCGGTGCGCGCTCGGCGGGCTTGCCGGCGGGTTCGATGTGCTCAAGCTGGCTCGACAGCGGGCCGCGGTGGGCCTGCAGCACCACGTGGGCCACCGAGCGCAGCAGCGCCTGAGAGGCCTGGCTCATCAAGTCGGCGCGCAGTGTGGTCACCGTACCCTGAACGAACCCGTCACGAAGTCGGGGGCGTGCCTGGCTGCTGAGCACGGCGGTTTCGATGGCATTTTGCAGATCCTGAACGTAGGAAGAGGCGCGTTCGTTGACGATCACCACGTCGACCCCCAGGCGTTTCATGCGCCAGTATTCGTGGGCGCGCAGCAGTTGACGCACCAGCGCCAGGTCATCGAGTGAATCGATACGCAGCAGCACGATGGGTAAATCGCCGGAGATGGCGTGGGGCCAGAGCCCTGATTGGGGGCCGGCGCCGCGCAGGATCGCCTCGGCGGGCGCCCGAAACCGCGCATCCGGGTAAAGCAGCGGCGCTGCCAGACGTTGAAAATCCGCCGCCTCGTCGGTCTTGATGCCCAAGTGACGAAGCTGGACCTGCGCCTGGGTCCAGGCCAGAGTTTGGGCGCGGTCGAAGGCACTGCGGTCGTGATGCTTGTCGATCAGATCGACAAGCGCCTGACGCGAGGCGGCGACCACGGTCCAGAATGCCACCCGCACGCCACTGCCCGGCGGCACGCGAACGCGACAGCGCAGTGAAAATACCGGATCGAGCACTGTGCCCACGGTGTTCGACAGTGCCTGGCCCTTGGCCAGGCTTGCGGCGGTTGGCAGCGAGCGACCGCGCCCGATGAACCGCGCGCGGTCGGTCTCGTACTCGAGCTCGCCCAGCACATGGCCTTCCACCACCGCGAAATGGGCCGCCCACACCGGTGGCTCGTCCGGGGTCCGCGGTCGGCGGGTGGCTATCAGCGCGCCCAGTTCGGGCAAATACTCGGTCACCACGAACAGCTTGGCAAAGGCCGGGTGGGCGTTATCCGTGGCCGGCGTGGTCAACACCAGCTCCGCGTAGCTTGTGACCTCGATATCCCGTGCGCTACGCCCGGTGTTGGTCAGCGATACCCGGCGCACTTCGCCGTTATCCTCGCCGGAAACCAGCACTTCGAGCAGGCTGGACAAGGGGCCGTGGCGGCGGCTGTAGCTGGCGTGGTCCTCGGCGAAGACCACTTCCTGACGATCCTTTTGCGATGCATCGGGGGTGCTTGCCAGCGGGCCGGTGGCGGACCACGCCACCTCGTCCTGGAGATCGCGCAGAAAGATGAAGCTGCCCCAGGCGTCGCAGGTGGCGTCCGAGCGCCAACGGGTGACCGCCACGCTTTGCCAGCGGCTGTAGCCACCGCCGCCGGCGGTGAGCATGACTGCGTAATGGCCGTTCGAGAGCAGATGCGTGACCGGGGGCGCCGCGTTCGCCATGGTGAAGCGGCGAACCGTCGGCGCCTCGCCGGGCAGCGTCTGGGGGGCCGCCTTGACCTCCTCCGCACGCGGATAGGCAATGGCGATATCGTGGGGCACTCGCTCCTGAAGCAGCAGCTCGCAGGCCTTGATCATCGGTTCACGGTGAAAGCGCGCACGCATCAGCCCCTGATGCTCGGCGTTGGCCAGCGACACGATGGTCATGCCCTGGTGGTGTGCCATGAAGCTTCGCACGATGGCAACCTGCTCGCCCACCGGTAGCCGCGTGCGCGTGAAATCCAGCGCCTCGTAAAAACCGTAGCGCCCCAGCGCGCCCATGGCCTTGAGCCGGGCAAAGTTCTGGTGCGCCGCGAGCGGGTCGACCATGGCCGCAAGCCCGGTGGCGTAGGGGGCGATCACCACATCCGCGGAAAGCCAGCGCTTGAGGCCCAGCCCCGGTACGCCGAAGTTGGAGTATTGGTAGGTGAACTCCAGATCCCGCGCGTTATAGGCGGATTCGGAAAGCCCCCAGGGCACGCCCAATGACTGACCGTAGGCCCGCTGGCGCTTGACCACGCGGCGGTTGGTCTGGGCCAGCAGGCTGCCATCCGGGGCGCGCATCAAAAGCGATGGCATCAGATACTCGAACATGGAACCTGACCAGGAGATCAGGGCCGAAGCGCCGCCCAGAGGCGTTGCCGTACGGCCCAGGCGAAACCAGTGGCGCGTCGGCACATCGCCCTTGGCGATCGCGAAAAGACTCGCCAGACGCGCCTCGGAGGCGAGCAGGTCGTAGCAACTTTCATCCAGACGATTCTGGACCACGGCGTAGCCGATCGACAGCAGCCGACGCTCATCATTGAGCAAGAAGGTAAAGTCCATCGCCATCGCCATCTGGCGTGCCTCTGTCGCCAGCGCTTGCAGGCGCGAGGCGATGGCCGGCGCGCCGAGCCGCTCGGTATCCTGAACATGCTCGCCCAGCATCCTTTCAAGTGCCGCGACCCAGAAAAGCGCCTCGTCGGCCGGCTCGCTGACGCCGGGCGTCAGACGATCACGCACCGCACGGGCCAGCGTTTCGCTCAGTAGCGTGAGGCGGGGTAGCGCCAGCTCGGTCGGTGACGCCATGAGCAGCGCAGCGATCGCCTCGCCTTGCGCGGTCAGTCCCTGGCGCTGATCCTCCGGTAGGTCGAGCCTCCCCAGAGCCTCTTGCGCCAGATGCAGCGTGTCGCCCAGACCCGGGCGCAGATCGGCCAGCGCCCGGGCGGGAAGCCAGGTCTCGCAGGCGTTGGCAAGGGCGATAAGGTGCCCCGCCAGATTGCCGCTATCCACCGATGAGATATAGATGGGTTCGAGCGGGCGAAGATCGCGCGTTGCATACCAGTTGTAGAAATGTCCGTTGTAGCGCGGCAAGCGACGCATGGTGGCCAGGGTGCGCTCCAGGCGCTCCAGGGTGGCCAGCGTCCCCGCCCAGCCGAAATCCCGCGCGGCCACGGTGGAAAGCAGGTAAAGCCCGAGGTTGGTGGGCGACGTGCGCGGCGCCACGACCGGCTGCGGATCTTCCTGGAAGTTGTCCGGAGGAAGGTCGTTCTCAAGCGGTGTGACGAATGTCTCGAAAAAGCGCCAGGTTCGCCGCGCGATCAGACGAAGCTCGATCCGCTCTTGCGGCTTCAGCGGGCGCCGGGGTGTTTCCACCGGCGCCCGGCTCAGATAGGCGGCCAGCGCCGGGGCGCACAGCCATAAAAGAGCGATGGGCACGACAACCGGCCCGACGCGGGGGTCATGCAGCACCGCCGCCGCCGCGACAACAAGCCCCGCCGCCAGGCCCAAAGCCATGGCGCGATAAAAGCCCCGGGGAGTGAGATGCGGGCTGAGCGCGCTTTGCGCCGCCGTCGTCCATTCGAGCAGGTGCCGGCGGGAAACGCCGAGGCGAAACAGCGTGCGGCCGATTGCATCGAGCATGCGCCCGGCCTGATCAGGCAGAAAAGCCAGAAGCATCAGCGTCTGCATCAGCGCAATCCGTGACAGCAGACGCAGCCGAGCGACGTGCGGACGAAGCTCGAGCCCCGGGCGGGCAGGCACAATGGCGGCCAGCAGCGGCAGAAGCGGCGGCACGGCGATCACCCCGACCAGCAGCAGTGTGCCCAGAGCCGCGGCGGGCAACGGCAGCCACCAGCACAACGCAAGGCTTGCCAGGGTGGCCGGTATCAACAGCGAACGGCGCAGGTTATCCAGCATCTTCCAGCGCGCCAGCAGTGAAAGCCTCTGCGCCCTTGCGCTGATACCCGAGTGCGCCATGCCGACGATCCAAGGTAAAAGCTGCCAATCGCCGCGCGTCCAGCGGTGCTGGCGCTTGGCGGCCACGTCGTAGCGCGCGGGAAAGTCCTCGACGACTTCCACATCCGACACCAGCCCCGCGCGCACGAAAAGCCCCTCGAAAAGATCGTGGCTGAGCAGTGTGTTGTCCTGCACCCGGCCTTCCATGGCCGCCATGAAGGCATCGATATCGTAGATCCCTTTACCCGCGAAGGAGCCCTCCCCGAAGAGATCCTGATACACGTCGGACACCGCGCCGGCGTAAGGGTCGATGCCCCCCGGGGCGGAAAAGAGCCGCTGGAACCGCGAGCCTTCCGCGCCCACCGGAAGCGCCGGGGAACTGCGCGGCTGCAGCACGCCGTAGCCTTCCACCACCCGGCGGTCGGTTTCACTGAAACGCGGACGATTCAGCGGGTGCGCCATCTTGCCGATCAGCCGGATCGCCGCTTCTCGGGGAAGCCGAGTATCTGCATCCAGGGTGATCACGTAGCGTACGTTGGCCGGAGCGGCCGGCGCGTCGATAAAGGCGGTATCCGTGGCCCCGCGCAGCCACCGGTTGAGCTCGTGCAGTTTGCCGCGCTTGCGCTCCCAGCCCATCCAGCACTTTTCCACGGCGTTGAAGGCGCGCCCCCGGTAGAGCAGCATGAAGCGCTCGCTCGACTCCCCCTTCACGCCCCCATGACGCTGATTGAGCCGCTGGATCGACCGGCGCGCTGCCGCCAGCAGCGGCGCATCCGATGCCAGCACCTGCTGCTCGGCATCGACGCCATCCACCAACAGGGCATAAAGAAGCGCTCCCTCGCCGCTTGCCAGGTGATGCACTTCCAGCCGTTCGATTTGATCGTCAAGCTCCGCTTCGCTGGTGAGCAGCGTGGGTACGACCACCAGGGTGCGCATCGACGCCGGCACGCCCGCGGCCAGATCAAGGCTCGGGAGTGAAAGCGGCCCGACCCGACGAGTGATTGCCAGGTTGACCAGCGCCGTGGCAACGTCGCTGGCAGGCAGCCACCCGACAAGCGCCAGCGCGACCAGCAGCCCCGCGCCGTCGCTCGACCAGCCGTTCGGCATCACGGCCGTCAGCGCCCAGAGCGCCAGGCCCAGCAGCCCCATTGTGAAGACACCGATCGCGCCCAGATAGCCGGTAATACCCAGCCCGCGCACCCCGCGCCCCAGGCGCCGGCCCAGCGTGGGCCGGTAGCCGATGGCGTTTTCCAGCGCCCGCCGCCCCGCGCCGATCAGATGATAGCCCGGGTCGCCCACCCGCGCCGCCTCGATGAATTCCGCCTCGCTTGCGCGGGCCTGCTGGGCGGCGGCCAGAGCGTGTTCCACCACGTCCAGCTCGGCGCACGTCGCGCCTCGAGCCAGGCGCTCGATGGCGTTCCGGTAACGGTTGCGGGTCGGAAAATCCATGGCGGCAAATCCGCTGGCAGCCCCCAGCCTTGCATCCACCAGGCTTGCGCGCTCGACCATATCCGGCCAGTCGATGCTCGACACCAGCCGCATGCTGTTGATGATATTGCGCATGGTGACGTTGGCCGCGCCCTGGCGCTGCTGAACACGGTGAACCACCTCGTCGATGCTGTCGCCCTGGCGCGCCAACTGATGCTCGAGCCAGCCCAGCACCGGCATGGTGCGCGGGTCCTGATCGCGCAGGCGCTTGGCCAGCTGCGCGGCAAAGGCCTCGGACAAGCCTTGTTGATCGCGCGACAGTTCATCGAGCACCGGCACCGAACGATCACCATCGGGTACCAGCAGCCGCCGAGCCAGCTCGTCGGCCTCGATGCGCGCACCCTGCTCCTCGGTGATCTGGTCGGCCAGCCGACGCAGGTTCTCGATCAGCACCATACGCAGCGTGATGGCCACCGCCCAAAGCTCTCCGATGGTCAGCGGCTGCACGCGCTGATAGGCCGCCAGAAAGCTTTGCAGCACGTCGGGATCGAAGTAGCTGTCGGTATGCGCCACGAATGCCCAGGCCAGCCCCAGCACTCGCGGGTAGCCCGCAAAGGGGCCGTCGGCCAGCTTGGGAAGCTGCCGGTAGTAGCCCGGCGGAAGATCGGCGCGGACTTCCTTGATCTGTGCTTCCACCAGATGGTAGTTGTCCAGCAGCCAGGCCGCGGCGGGCATGATATCCCGCCCGTCGGCCAGCGCTTTCGCACTGGTCTGATAGGCATCGAGCAGCGCGGCGGTATTGCCCTGAAGGCGCCGCTGTAACGAAAACACCCGAGGCGGCGACGCACTCACGCGCTGGGCGGCGGCCAGGCTGACGGCGTGCTGTTCAAGTCGTTCGACGCTGAAGAGTTCTTCCCGGATCGGCGCAAGAGAGTGCCAGGGCGACGCCGCAGCGCGACGACGATGAAGCCAACCAGACAATAAGGGCATAGACGGTACCTGGGCGCCACGGCACCACGGCGTAGGCCAGCAGGGCGCTATTTGAGCATAGGAAACCGGTCCAGGCGCGTCTGTTCTCTAGCGCACCAAAGAGGGCTGAAGCGAGCGCATTGCGTCGTTCCCGACAAGGCAGGGTTAACACCCGCTAACCTCACGTAATTGATAACGCTTTGCATTCTCTTTTTTTGCATGACATTATCCGGCATTTATCCAGAGCCGAGCAGGCGTATGCCAACACTACACTGCTACCGCAGCGTGAGCGCCAAGGGTGGGTTGCTCACCCAGTGCGTGCTACTGCTTGCCGCCATGCTGGTCGTGACAACGGCTCGCGCCAGCGCGCCTGCCCCTCGTATCGTCACGCTCTACCAGGGAGCGACCGATAGCGCCGTAGCGCTGGGGATAACGCCCGTGGGCGTCGTCGATGCCTGGCTCGAGCCGCCCATGTACCGCTACCTGCGAGACGATCTGGCCGGAGTGGCGCACGTGGGCCTGGAAACCCAGCCCAATCTCGAGAAAATCGCCTGGCTTTCCCCCGAGCTGATCGTTGCCAGCGACTTTCGTCACGCCCGGGTCGCCCCGCTTCTGCGCGCCATCGCGCCGACGCTTTCCATGCCTACGGTGTTCGATTTCAAGACCACGCTGAGCCAAATGGCCGAGGCCACCGGGCGCGAGGCGCGCGCCGAGGCGTTGCTTGCGCGCTGGGATGCACGAGTCGCCGACTTTCGCCGCCAGATCATTGAACGATTCGGCAGCGAATGGCCACAAAAGGTGGCGGTGGTCCGCTTCAAGAGCGATCACCTGCGCATCTATACCAGCGGCTTCGCCGGCTCGATTCTCAGTGAGCTGGGCTTTGCACAGCCGCAGACGCTCACCGCCCAGAGCTGGGGCATGAAGCTGACAAGTCCGGAGAACATTCCGGTGCTGGACGCCGACGTGATGTTCGTGCTGCTCGAGCCCGATGACCCGGCCATTGCCGACAACTACCGCCGCTGGTCGGCGCATCCGCTGTGGCAGCGGCTGACGGCGGTCGAGCGCAACCGGGTATTCGAGGTCGAGCCGGTCAGCTGGATGATGGGCGGCGGCATTTTGGCCGCCAACGCCATGCTCGATGACCTTTACCGTCACTATCAGCTTCGCCCTGCCGCGCTTGCCGACGTATCCGCGTTTGACCAAAGCGCCTGCGCGGCCGTTAGGGAAAACGCCTCATGCTGAGCCGCACATCGAGCCGGGCGCTGGGGCTTTTGGCGGGGGCGCTTGCGCTACTGGCGGCATTCATGACGAGCGTGATGCTGGGCACCACGCCGATCGCCTTGAGCGCCCTGCCCCGGGCACTGCTTCACCACGACCCGGCCCGGGTGGATCAGATCATCCTGCTCACCGAGCGCATTCCCCGGGCCTGCGTGGCCGCGCTGGTCGGCGCGAGCCTTGCCGTGGCGGGTGCTTTGATGCAGACCGTGACCCGCAACCCGCTCGCCTCTCCCGGGATTCTGGGCATCAACGCCGGCGCGATGTTTTTCGTGGTAGTGGCGGTGTCGCTACTGCCGCTGAGCACGCCGGGGCAAATCGTCTGGGCGGCGCTTTTGGGGGCACTTTCCGCGGCCGGCCTGGTGGTGGCGCTGGCTCGCGGCCGCCAGGGGGAGTTTTCACCGCTACGCGTAGTGCTGGCCGGCGTCGCGGTCACGGCGCTGTTCGTGTCGTTCAGCCAAGGGCTTCTGGTGATCGACCAGCAGAGTTTCGAGAGCGTGCTCTACTGGCTGGCGGGCTCGGTGTCTGGACGCGAGCTTCATCGGGTGGCGCCACTACTGCCGCTGTTTCTGGTGGGCTTCGCGCTGAGCGCGCTACTCGCCGGGCGCGCCAACGCGCTGCTGCTGGGCGACGATCTGGTCACTGGCCTTGGCATGTCGGCGACGACCACCAAGCTGCTGCTGGGCGCGGCGGTCATCGTGCTGGCGGGAAGCTCCGTGGCGCTGGCAGGCATGATCGGCTTCGTGGGCTTGATCGTGCCGCACATGGCGCGCGGGCTCTTCGGCATCGACCACCGCTGGTTGCTGCCCGCCTGCGCGCTGCTCGGCGGGGCGCTGCTGCTGTTGGCGGATGTCGCCGCGCGCTTCGTGATGCCGCCCCAAGAGGTGCCCGTGGGCGTGATGACCGCGCTGGTCGGCACCCCCTTCTTCATTTACCTGGCAAGGCGCAGGCTGGCCGCCCAATGAACTCGAACGCTTCTTCGCGCGCGGCTCCCGCCGCGCTCGCCTCCTTCCGCGCCACGCTGCTATCGCTTTTTCTACTATTGATGACCAGTGCGACGCTGTCGCTGTGCCTGGGCAGTTTTCCGACTTCGCCGGTTCGGGTGGCCGAGGCGTTAATTGCGCCGTCAAAAAGCGATATTGCTTTCATCGTCTGGGAGCTTCGTCTGCCGCGCATCGCCCTGGCCGTGCTGGTCGGCGCGGCGCTGGCCGTGGCCGGGTCGCTGTTGCAGGCGATCGTGCGCAACCCGTTGGCCTCGCCGGACGTGATCGGTATCACCAGCGGCGCCGCCTTCGCCGCGGTGGCGTTTCTGGCACTGCTGGGGTCGACCTTGAGCATCCACTGGCTACCCGTGGCGGCGATGCTCGGCGCGCTGGCCGCAGCCCTGGCGGTGATCGGGCTGAGCTGGCAGCGGGGGCTTCGCCCGACGCGCATGGTCCTGGTGGGGATTGGCCTGGCGGCGGCGCTGAGCGCGGGTACGACGATGATGATCGTGATCGGCGACGACGCGGCGGCCATGGCGGCCTACGTCTGGCTCACCGGCAGCCTTTACGGCGCGCAGTGGGGCGATGTGCTGGGGCTACTGCCCTGGCTTTTGGTGACGCTACCGGTGTGTTTGATGCTTGCCCGCCACGCCGACGCCATGGCGCTGGGCGACGACGTGGCGCTGGGACTGGGGGTGGCCATCACGCGCAGCCGGTTGGCGCTTTTAACCTGCAGCGTGGTGCTGGCGGGCGCGGCGGTGGCCTTTGCCGGGGGATTGAGCTTCGTTGGGCTGATGGCGCCGCATCTCGCGGCGAGGTTGACCGGTCGCCATCTGGCACGGCTTCTGCCCGCCGCCGCGCTGGTCGGCGCGCTCATCGTGCTCTGCGCCGACCTGCTGGGGCGGGTCGCCTTTCTGCCCAAGGACCTGCCGGCGGGCATCTTCGTGGCCGGCATCGGCGCGCCTTTTTTCGTCTACCTGCTGTATAGAACGCGTTAGACAGGGAGCGCTCGATCTTAACACCGCCTCCCGATCCTGTGGGCGTTAGAAATCCAGACGATAGCCCAGCGTCAACGTGCGCCCGCGACCGGCAAAGTAGCGCTCGTCGTTGACCAGCGCGCTCTGGGAGTAGTAGGTCACGTACTGCTCATCGAGCAGGTTGGACACCCCCACGTTGACCTGACCCACCGGCAGTTGGTAACCCACCGCCGCATCCATCAGCAGATAGCCGTCGAACTCGCGGTTCGCCTCATCGAAGGTTTCATCGAAGGCGTAGTTGGCCTGCACGAAGGTGGAGAGGTTATCCGTCCAGTTCGCCGACCAGCTGGCGGTCAGACGATCCGGCGAGACATCGAGCCCCGAGAGCTTGGCATCCAGGCGTCCGTCCTCGTTGCTGTCATAACGCCCGTCCATGCGCGAGTAGGCCACCCGGCCCGAGTGGCGGTCGTTGAACTGGTAGTCCAGCGCGGCCTCGACGCCCTTGATCTTGGTCTCCTGGCGCTGCATGTAGAAGACGTCGTCGATCTCGGTCAGGCGGCTGCCGAAATCCGACGAGGATTCGTAGTAGCTGAGCTGTGCCGCCAGGCGGCCGTTCTCGAAGCGCAATCCGGTTTCGATGTTGTCGGTGACGATTGGGGCGAGGTTGTCGATGCTATCGACAGACTGATTCGGCGTGCTGATGCCGCGAAGCGCGCGCCCCACGTCCGGAATCGAAAAGCCTTCGGAGTAGTTGGCGAACAGGCTCCAGTGCGCGACCGGGCTCCAGACCGCGCCCAGGTTATAGAGCGTTTCGTTGAAGCTGGGGTCACCGCCCTCCACCGCCACGCCGTTGTTGGCCGCCACGGTGCGGTAGCTGTCGATGTCGAGCTTGGCGTACTCGTAGCGCGCCCCCGCGGAAAACAACAGCGAATCGACCGGGCGCAGGTCGGCCTGCACAAACGGCGAGAGATCGGTGTAGTCGGTGGGCGGCACGTAGGTGCGATCGCTGGTGTACAGGTACTGCTCGGTTTCATCGAACAGCGTATCGAAACCCAGAGTTACTTTCAGGCGCTCGTCCCACAGATCATCTCGGGTCAACGAGACCTTGGTGCCGAACTTGGTGGTCGCCGCCAGGGTCTGGTCGAAGTAAGTGCCCACCGGCGCCAGCGCCGGGTCCTGGAAAGTCGCCGAGTCGGTCGCGCCGAACAGCGCCTCGTAGTCCTGGTAGAACGCTTGGGCACTGAGCTGCATGCCGGCCAGATCGAAATGGTCGTAGCCAAGCCCGGTCGTCCACACCCGGTTGTAGGGCGCATCGCCTTCGGGGGTGCCGCGCCGCGAGGTCGTGACCATGCCGCTGGCGCGGTCGCCGGTGACGCTTAAGTAGTCGTTGTGGCCTTCGATATCGTAGTGATTGAGCGTGAACTGCAGCCGCTGGTCGTCGTCGATCCAGTAGGCAAGCTTGCCCAGCAGATCGAACGAGCGCGAATCCATCAAATCGCCCTGGGTGTTGTCCACCCCGACCGCGTCGCCGTTGCCGTCCAGAAACAGCCCCTGGTCCTCAACGCTTGCCGAGAACAGGTAATCCACATCGCCGCTGTTGCCGCTCACGCCGTAGCCCGCCTTGTAGCTTAGCGTTTCGCTATCGAGCTCACGGGTGGGCGTGGTGACCTGACCCTCCACGTACTGGTTGAAGGAGCCGGCTTCCGGGCGCTTGGTGATCAGGTTGATCACCCCGCCCGCCGCGCCCACGCCGTTGGTGGCGTTGGCGCCCTGAATCACCTCGATCTGCTCGACCATCGAGAAATCGATGGCGTGCGCTTCGCGCCCGGTGGGGCGCAGCGGGTTGGATTGGGGAATACCGTCGATCAGGATCAGCGGCGTGCGGCCTCTTAGCGTCTCGCCGCTGCCGCTCATCTTCTGGCGGCTGGGGGAATAGGACGGCAGCAGGTTGCTGAGGATCTGCGATGAGTCGCTGGTCATCTGGCGCTGCTGAGTGATCTCCTCCTCGCTGATGATGCGCACCGTCTGCGGCGAGTCCTCGACGGTTGCATTGGTGCGCGAGGCGGTGACCACCATGGTCGGCTCAGCGCTGCCGCGCTCAACGGGTTCATTGAGCGCCGCTTGTTGAGCAAAGCCCTGAGTCGCCGCGACCAGCCCGACGAGCGTGACCGTTGGCCAGACGGCCATGCGTTTATCGATATTCACCTTGTCCTACCCCTTTTTTAAAAGCTTTTTTAACCGCTTTTTAAACCGCTTTTGAATAAGCCTTGCGGTGGTGCGCAGAGAGGCTCGCAGTACAAACGAGCATCTAAATGATAATGATTGTATTGCGCATATTAGACGCTTATTTTCTATAAAATGAAACACCGCGTTCGATACATTCGTGCGCTCATGCTCTTTTATGGGTCGCGATATTTCGTACCGGACGAGGAAGTTAAAACGGGAAATATTGAAAATGAGAATGTTTTATCCTAGGGTTTGCCCCGTTCGCCGACTGCACGAGCCCGCTCATGACGCTCTCTTCGCCCCCGCTTTCTCGCCTGACCGGCGCTGGCCTTCGCGCCGGCTATGACATCGAGCCCGTGCTGAAAGGTGTGGATATCGCCATCGAGCAGCGCCGGCTTACCGTGCTTTTAGGCCCCAACGGCTGCGGCAAGTCGACCCTGCTCAAGACCCTGGCGCGCACGCTCGCCCCCAGCGCCGGGCAGGTCTACCTGGACGGTAAGGACATTCACCAGCGCCCCACCCGCGAGGTCGCCAAGCGCCTGGGGATTCTGCCCCAGGGCCCGGTGGCACCAGAAGGCTTGAGCGTTCGCCAGTTGGTCGGCATGGGCCGCTTTCCCCACCAGGGGCTATGGCAGAAAAACAGCCGCCAGGACGATGAGGCCGTGCGCGAGGCGATGGCCTACACCGACGTTGGCGCCTTCGCCGAGCGCGGCGTCGATGCGCTTTCCGGCGGCCAGCGCCAGCGCTGCTGGATCGCCATGGTGCTGGCCCAGCAGACCGACTTGATCCTGCTCGATGAGCCCACCACCTTTCTGGACTTGAAAGTGCAGGTGGATCTTCTGGAGCTTTTGTCGCGGCTCGCCCACGAGAAAAACCGCACGCTGCTATTGGTACTGCACGATCTGAACCTGGCCGCCGCCTACGCCGACTGTCTGGTGCTGATGCGCGACGGGCGCATCGTGACTCAGGGCGCGCCTGGCGAAGTCTTCACCGCCGAGAACCTTGCGCGCGTGTTCGAACTCGACGCCCAGGTACTCAAGGACCCGGAAAGCGGCCGCCCGATCTGCGTGCCGCGAAAGCGCGCCCCTGAGCGCCCGCCCGGCAGCTTTGCGCAGCGAAAAGCCTCATGACCCACACCTTCTGCGCCGAGCTGAGCCAGCAGCAAAACGACCCGCTGGCGGGCAGCGCTGCCCACGCCGAGCACAACCTGCTGATCAGCTGGCCCCGGGCCAAGTGGCAGCGTAACCTGCGCCACGCAAGCGACATGGCAGATTCGCTGAAAACACAGTTGGATGAGATCGCCGCCACCGGCCGACGAGTCAACCTGATTCACCGCCGGTCGCAGGACGCCACCTGCCATCAGATCTTTCTGATGCCGGAACGGCGCCGCTTCGACGTGGCGCGCGACGAGCTTTCCCACTTTCTCGACCGATGGCGCCAGGCCCACTCGCTTGCCCGGTGGGAGCAGGCACCGCCGGAAGCCGACCTGATTCTGTGCTGCACGCACGGCAAGAAGGACAAGTGCTGCGCGAAATACGGCTACCGCACCTACAAGGCGCTGGCCGCCGCCGTTTTGGAGCACGCCCTGCCTTTCGATGTATGGGAGAGCAGCCACCTGGGCGGGTGCCGCTTGGCCGCCAGCCTCGTCGTGCTGCCCCGCGTGCGTAAGTACGGTCGCCTTCGCCCCGAGCAGGTGCTGCCCTTTCTGCGCACTGAGGCCAGCGGCCGGCGGTTTCTGCCCGGCTACCGCGGCGACTCGCGGCTCACCCCGGCCCAGCAGTGCGCCGAGGTGGCACTGCTCGAACGCCTTGAGTTTGAGGCACCCTTTTCCCAGCTGACGCTGACCGACGACCAGGGCGACGAGCAGCAGCGCACGCTTCGCTGGCAGTGCGAGCAGGCCGGCCATACCACCACGTTCGAGGTGCAGTGCCAGAGCATGGCGCTTTTACGCGTCGACACCTGCGCCGATCTCGACCAGGGCCCTACGGAAAGCCTTGTCTGGCAGGCTACTCGTATCGAGGCCGTGCAAAATAAATGACCTCGCCTACCAGCGCCTACTTTAAAGCCCGGATTGAGCCGAGCTTTATAACCAAAGAAAAAGAGTGATGAGTAACCATTGCAGATGTCGATCGCGATGCGTGATACGCCTACCTAGCCGATAGCGGTTTCCAGCAAATCGGGCAGTTCCAGCACGGCCTGCATGATCGCTTTTTCGCCACGCTTCAAGTGTTCGTCCATTAGCCGGGCGGCGGTGTCGCCTTGGCCCTTTTCGAGTGCGCGGACAAGCTCGGCGTGCTCTTCACTCCAATGGCCGTCGCTTTGACCGTACACCATGCTGACGTAGGCAATGCGCATATGATCTTCCGATAACTCTTCGATGAGCCGCGTCAAGCGCTGATTGCCAGCGGCGCGCGCGATCAGGCAGTGAAAACGGTGATTGGCGTAGGAGTAATCGATCATCTCAGAAGTGCTGTGGCGGTCGTAGGTTGCTTGGCTGCACTCCTGAAGAGCGCTGAGTGTTTCACTATCCAGCCTGCCTGCCGCTAATCGGCAGAGTTCGGGCTCGAGCAGGCGCCTGGCTTGGTAGCTTTCGCGAATACCCTTGAGCGTGATCGGTGCGACGGTATAGCCAAGGCGGCCGTGATTGACGGCTAATCCTTGCTGGGTTAGTCGCGTCAAGGCATGGCGAATCGCCGCCTTCCCGAACGCGTAATGCTCGGTCAGCCACACCTCGGTGATGGTCGTCCCCGGCCTCAAACGGCAGGCGATAATGTCGCGTTTGATGATCTCGAAGGCTTGCGCATTCAGGCTGACTTTCTTCTTGGGGGCCATGAAACGTTCCATGTTAAAAGCAAGGCGGCGCCCGGAAATCCCAGACACCGCCCTAGTTTATCATCTAGCCTGGTTTTCGAAACGATTCAAAGTAGCGACAGCACCACGAAGACCGACATGATGGTGGCGCCGCAGATCAAAGTCCACATGACGCAGTAGCCCATGATGTCGCGCGCGGAAAGCCCGGCCACGCCCAAAAGCGGAAGTGCCCAGAAAGGCTGCATCTGGTTGGTCCAGGCATCGCCCCACGTGAACGCCATAATCGTTTGCGGGATATCGGCGCCTAGTTGCTGCGCAGCTTCCAGCATGATGGGCCCTTGGATGGCCCACTGGCCGCCGCCGGAAGGAATGAAGATATTCACGATGCCCGCGGAGATGAAAGTAACGATCGGGAAGGTATGTACGTTGGCGATTTCAACGAACCAGCTCGCCATGCTGTCTGCCAGTCCCGACACCTGCACCATGCCAGCGATCCCAGCATAGAGCGGAAACTGAATGATGATACCGCGACAGGCCAGAATTCCTTCTTTCACCGCGGCTCCCAGGCTCGCCGGGCTAGGCTGTAAAATGAGCCCCACCGCCAAGAAAATCAGAATGACCAGGTTCAGGCTTAGCGTGAATCCGAGTTCCTGAAAGTTGATGACCAGGTAGCCGATAGGCAGCAGCGCCATTACCAGGTTGGGCAGGCGGTAATGCTCGAGCTTTTCGGCCCAAGGCATTTGACTGGTATCGACCTTCTTCACTGTGTTGTCCAACGGCTCGCCTTGATACTGCACGATTTCATCAGCTTCGGGTTTGATGCGCGAGAACACGAAATACAGCAGAAAGAGAAGGATTACCGAGAGGCCCACGTTCCACCAAGCGTAGAGCGTTTCGGTAATAGGGATCACGCCTACCACGTCCTGCATGAAATTGCCTTCCGAGGCCATCAGCAGCGGAATGGAGGCCGTGGTGCCACGAATGATCTCACCGGAATAAGCGGCGGCCACGGCCAAGGGAAAATGCAAACCCGGTACACGCCTGGCCATCTCACGCGCTAAAAACGCGCCCACGATCATCCCGAAGCCCCAGTTGACGTAGAACGTGACCATGGACACTACGGCCACGACCCCGGCAGCCTGGCCGGGGGAGGTTGGCATGGAAGCAAGGCGGTCGATCATTTTGGCAACGACCGGTGTCTTGGCGATGACGAATCCGGTCAGCAGAATCAGCGACATCTGCATCGCGAAGCGATAGAGGTTGGAGAAGCCATCGCCCCACCCGTTGAGCATGGTAACGGCGCTTTGGCCTTCCAGCAGCACGCCCATCATGAACACGACCACGCTGAGCGCCATGGCCAGTAGTAGTGCATTAGGTAGGCAGGTCTGCACGAATTTCAGACAGTACCGCGTTAGCGTTTGCATCGTTGAGTACCCTGTTGGTTTGTTTTAAAGCTTTTGTGACTGGGTGTTTTTGCAGTCGTCGATTATCGTGCCCCGTCGAGGCGGGGCGTTTTGTTGTAGGGGCGCGTTACTGGCGGGGCATGAGCGGAAGCTCGATGGCCGAGGCGCGATGCCGGCTGCGGCCGACGTTGATCGTGGGCACCACGCCATCGGGAATACGCGAGAAGTGGTCGCTATCGGCCAAGGCAATGGCGACGCGTAGTCGGTGGCCCGCTTTGAAAAGCCAGGAAGTGGGCAACAAATCGAAAGCTACTTCGCTGTATTCCCTTGGAATGAGATAACGCGCATCGCGTTCGCTGAAGCTGTGTTCCGGCCCCAGCGGAGGCAGGTGGGGATGCGCTGGGGCAATACGGCGGTGAAGCGTACGAAACACACCTTCGGTCACGTAACTTGCCTTACCCTGCTCATCGATATCCTCGATATAGACAAATAGCGCGCAGTCCTGGGTATCGCTTTCGATATATAGCCGCACGACCGGATGGCCGGTCAGCTCCATGTCGGCGTCCAGTGCTTCGGTGGTGTAGCACAACATGGCTTGGTCACGCCCGTGCCAATCGGCGTAATACTCATCCACGTTCTGCGCGTACAAGCGGTTGTAGCGTGACTTATTGCCCGTTCCGCAGCGATAGTCGCCGGTGTAGCGGTCCGCAACGTCCGCCGCTTGCGGTTTTTCGCCCGCAAGGCCGCCGTCGGATTGGAAGTAGAGCGTATGCCACTGGATGTCACGGGGCGGCCACTCAGAGGCGGCTTTCCAGCGCTCTTCGCCAACCGTGTAATAGTGAACCGGCGGTTCGTCTTCAAGGCCTGTTGCAAGCCCCATAAGATGCTCGTCGAAAAAACGCAGCGTTTCGGCCAAGGGTTTGGCTTGCGGCTGCGGGTCGTGGCGATAGGGGCTTGCGCCGGTGCGTGCTCCATGATCCCAAGCCCCCAGAAGCAGACGCTTGTTCGGATTTTGCTGCCACCGGTAGCGCAGCGCAGCACCCTTGGCGTAGTGGCCGTCCATCCAGCCCGAAATGGTATACACCGCGGTCTGGCTATCTGCTTCGCGGTTGGCGTAGTAGTAAGGACTGATGATCGCCGAACTGAAATCCGGGTCGGTATGCAACGCTCGATCGCGAAAGGTCAGTTGGTGAACGAAGTCGGCCATGTCGAAATTGGCTTTGTGCGCCTCGAGCGCCTCGGCCAGCAAGGTGCCGTCGGTATCTTCATCGACGGGTGCTGGGCCATCGTAGTGATCGCCCTTGAAGTAGGGAAATTTGTCCCGATCTTCGGCGGCGTCATCATCCAACGCATCCATCAGGTTGCCATACTCCTTGACCAGCCGACGGCACATGACCCCGCCCGGATAGAGCTGGTTGGACCAAGTATCCCATACCGCCGAGTGCGGCACGATCGCCTTGACTGCAGGGTGCGCCCAAGACGCGGTGAAATCCGCCGCCGCCCCCAGATACGAGATACCCGTAACGCCAATCGCCCCACTACACCACGCCTGAGCATTGATCCACTCGACGATTTCCAGATAGTCCGTGCGCTCCTTAGGCGAACGAAGCCCGGTCCTAACGCCAAATGATGCACCACTGCCACGCACGTCAACAGCCACCAGCGCGTACCCACGCGCCAGCAGCAGCGAACGAAACACGCTGATATTGGGGCAATCCTCTAAACCCTGCGGCGCATCGGACAACAGCTTCATGCGCCGGTAGTAAGGCGTAAAGAAGGCGACCACGGGAAAGCGTTCGTCGGTCTCTTCATTACCTGGCAGATGCACGTCGATAGCGATCCGCGTGCCGTCATGCATCATCAAATAGCGAGAAGAAAGGCGCTGGCCCTGAAAACGTGGCGCACGATGCTCGACCCACGCTTCCGGGCGGAACAGAAAACTATCACTCATGAAATATACCTTCAGGATGTTGTGTTTTTTAGAAGGTTGAATTTATTATTTTAACATGTCAAATAATTTTAAAGACATGTCATATTGAAGGTATCCTGGTTTCATCGCAGCTTTAAGCCTTGGTTGACGCGTTGAAGCGTAAAAACGGTGTGAAAATAACACCCTGCATAAAAGGCAGGACTTGAAAGGACAATACCGGGAAGAGGCTAAAAGTGAACAGCATCCACACTGTGCGACACGATGGTCCATAAAAAAAACCCGGCCTGAGCCGGGTTTATTGAGCACGAGCAAAAATCCTACCAGCGGTAGCTAATACTGCCGATCACGCTGCGCGAGGCGCCGTAGTAGCAGTAGAAGTCACAGCCGCTGACATACTCCTTGTCGGTCAGGTTGTTGACGTTCACCTGGGCGGTCCAGTTCGGGTTGAAATCGTAGCTGGCTACGGCGTCGAAGACGGTGGCCGAGGACACGCTGCCCTCGACGCTGCTGCCCGGGCTTGGCTCGCTTTCGCCCACGTAGCGCACGCCGGCACCGACGGAGACGCCGGGCACGAACTGGCTGGCATCGTAATCGAGCCGCGCGGAGGCGGAGTGGCGCGGTACCAGCGGCACGCGCTCATCCTGCTGAGCGTCGCTGACGTCATAGCGCGCATCGGTGTAGGTATAGGCGGCGGTTAGCTGCAGTGCATCGGTCAAGTAGCCCACCCCCTCCACTTCCAGGCCTTGCGAGCGGCGCTCACCGGCCTGCTCCTGCACCGGTGCGCCGGTGGAGATCAGGGTATTGTCCTCCTCCACATCAAAGGCGGCGACGGTGACATAACCGTCGATGTCGAACGGCGCGATCTTGACTCCGGCTTCGAGCTGGCGACCTTCCAGCGGCCGGTAGCTTTCGCCGCTCGGGCCGCTGCCCGCCACTGGCGTGAAGGATTCACTGTAGCTTACGTAGGGCGATATGCCGTTATCGCCCAGGTACATGGCGCCGGCGGTCAACGATACCTGCTCGTCGTCGTAGCCCTGATCAGAGCGGCCGGTGGTATCGCTCAAATCCTCGGAGCTTTTGACGTTGTCGTAGCGGGCGCCGGCCAGAAAGATCCACTTGTCTGCGACGCGCAGCTGATCCTGCACGTAGAAGCCGAACTGGCGCTGGCTCAGGTCGTGCCGGGTGGGGTCGCCGGTGTCAGGTTCACTGAAGGCCGCGTAGTCCGGCTGGTAGAGATCGACGGTGTCGATATTGGCGAAGAAGCTCGAGCCGTCGCCCAGGGTGCGGAAGCTGTCCCGGTTGACGTAGTTCAAGTCGAGCTTCTGATAGCCCGCGCCGAGCAGTAGCGTGTTCTCGGTGTTGTCGGTATAGGTGCGCGCAATCAGGCGGTTGTCGAGGGTGTAGGCGTCATAATCACCGTCGCGGTCGATCACCCCACGGGAAATGCTGCGCGGCGGCGTAACGAAAGAGTTGGGGTAGACGTTCTTGAGTTCGAGATCGAGATGCGCGTAGCGGGCGTTTTGCTGAAACTCCCAGGTGTCGTTGATCTGGTGTTCGAGCTCGTAGCCCAGCGAGGTCTGGCGCTGATCCAGGGTATCGAAATCCGGCTGGCCGTAGTTGGTTTGCGGGTCGATCCGGCCAAGCGGCGTGGCGTTTGCGGTGCCCATGGCCGGGAAGAAACCGGAGGTCGGCGTGCCGCGGTCCTTCTGGACGCTGGCCAGAAAGGTCACCGTGGTGTCGTCACTAAAATCGACCGCCAGGCTCGGTGCAAAGTAGTAGCGCTCGCTGCCGGTACCGTCGAGTTCCCCGTCCCGGTCGCGGTAGAGCCCGACCATGCGATAGCGCACATCCTCGTTTTCACCCACCGGGCCGGCGGTATCGATGGCGACCTGGCGGTGGTCGTGGTTGCCCGCCTGAAGCTCTATGGTGCCCTGAGGTTCACGCGTCGGGCGCTTGCTGATCGCGTTGATCACTCCGCCCGGAGGCGCCTCGCCGTAAAGGATCGACGCCGGGCCCTTGAGAAGATCGACCCGCTCGAGGCCGAAGGTTTCGGTGAGCCACCAGAAGTAGCCGCCGGTACGAAACAGGCGCAGGCCGTCCTGGTAGGTTGCGCTTTCGGCGCTGAAACCACGCAGCAGGAACCAGTCCGCGTTGTTGTCGTCGCCGTAGGGCTGCGAGGTGACACCGGAGCGGTACTGGAACGCTTCATCGAAGGTGCGCACGCCCTGGGTGTCGAGCGCATCACTGCTGACGGTGGAGATCGAGCGTGGCGTTTCGATATCCGGCGTGTCGACCTTGAGCGCCGTGGCGGTCACCGTGGTGGTGCCC
Source organism: Halomonas sp. GD1P12 (assembly GCF_025725645.1). Taxonomy (NCBI): domain Bacteria; kingdom Pseudomonadati; phylum Pseudomonadota; class Gammaproteobacteria; order Oceanospirillales; family Halomonadaceae; genus Halomonas; species Halomonas sp. GD1P12. The sequence continues at coordinate 2,699,816 of NZ_CP107007.1, forward strand.
AACGTCACCGTTTGTTCCTGAGCCAGTGCGGCCAGCGGCACAACGCCCAGCGCCCCGGTTAGAGAAAGAAGTATCGAGCGGCGAACGGCCAACGATAAAGGCGCAACGGCGAAGGGCTTGGAATACATGTAGTCGGTCTCGTTAAAGAGCAAGGGGACGATCAAGTAAAGCGAATGATAGATATTTTTATTCACGACCACAAATCGCAGCGCTCAACACGCGTTGAAAGGGCCTTACCAGGCACCTTTTTCGTCAATGGCGCTAAGCCTCTACGCGATCTGCTATCATCCCGCGCCGCCGCCCCGGCCAGCCTACGATGATACAAAAGGAAAGTGCATGAACTCTTCGCCTTCACGCCCTCACCCTGAGCATGATGCGTTTCTTAAACGGCGCGTGCTGCCCACGCTTGGGCTTTTCGTCCTGATCTACGGGGCGGCGCTGGCGCTTGATTACCACATCAACACCGCCGTGCTCACCATCACACTGATGGTGACGCTTTGTCTCTTGAAGATGCCGGTGGCGATCGCGCTGATCGGCGCCGCCCTGCTCGGCGCGCTTCACGGCGGGCTTACGATGAATGAGGCGATCGCGACCTTCAACGAGAACCTGTTGACCGGCGCTCAGGTCGGCATGACCTACGTGATGGTCGGCGCCTTTGCCGTGGCCATCGCGCGAAGTGGGCTTCTGGATATGCTGGCCCGCCGCATCGCCTCGAAGCTCGACTGGCAGGAAGGCGCAACCAACCAGGGCGTGAAGTGGAGCCTCTTTCTTACGCTGATGGTCGCCTCGATCATGTCGCAAAACGTCGTGCCGGTGCATATTGCCTTCATCCCCGTTCTGATTCCGCCGCTGCTGGGCGTGATGAACCGCTTGAAGATCGACCGCCGCGCGGTGGCCTGCATACTCGGCTGCTTCATCAGCGCAAGCTACCTGCTGCTGCCCACGGGATTCGGGGCGATCTATCTCAACGAGATTCTGCTGAGCAATGTCAACGACATCGGCCAGCCACTGGGCCTTTCGGTCACCGCCGCCATGGTGCCCCAGGCCATGTTTCTGCCGGTGATGGGGCTTTTAGTCGGCGCGGTGGTTTGCATCTTCGTAAGCTACCGACAACCCCGCGAGTACCAGAGCGTACCGGCCACCGAGCTTGCCACCGACGCCCCGCGCCGCCGAGCCAACGCTGGCCAGTTACTGGCGACGGTGCTGGCCATTGGCGCGGCGCTGTTGTGTCAGTTGCTGGTCGATTCGCTGCTGGTAGGGGCACTGGTGGGCTTCGTGATTCTGGGAATGAGCGGCGTCTTTCGCTGGCAGGAACAGGACGACGTCTTCACCGAAGGCATGCGCATGATGGCCCAGATCGCGGTCATCATCACCCTCGCCTCGGGGTTTTCCGGCGTGCTCGGCGCCACCGACGAGATCGGCTCGCTGGTGGCGGCCACCGCCGAGCTGCTCGACGGCAACATGATGCTCGGCGCGGCGCTCATGCTGGTCGTGGGGCTGTTCATCACCATCGGCTTCGGCGACTCGTTTGCCAGCGTGCCGATCCTCGCGCCCATCTATATTCCGCTGGCGCTGGCGCTCGGGTTTTCGCCCATGGCCACGGTGGCGCTGTTGGGCGCCTCCGCCGCACTCGGCGACGCGGGCTCGCCGGCCTCCACCATTACCCTGGGCGCCACGGCAGGCCTCAACGCCGACGGCCAGCACGATCATATTCGCGACAGCGTGATCCCGATGTTCCTGCACGCCAATCTCGGCATGTTGCTGTTTGCCTGGGTGGCGGCGGTGATGCTTTGATAAGCACACTCGAATAGACCCGCGGAGCCCTGCCGTGCCACGCCATCGGACGCTACTCATCATCGCCGCCCTCTGCCTGCCGGTTTGGCTAGCCGCCTGGGGGCTGGCCTATACGCCCTACAGTTGCTCCGATGTTCTGTGGGGCGCTCATCGCCCGGCGGATGAGGCCGTAAAACTGGCCTGCGACCCGCGCATGAACATGACCTTCGTGTTCGTCGAGGACTCCCTGCATAACTGGCTGGCGGTGGTGGGCTGGGTGGTGCCCTATGCACTTTTGGTATGGGTGGCGATTCGCACCCTGCTGCGCTGCTCCCGGCACGTGGGCGCGATGCTCTTCACCGCCGTGGCCGGCATAGCGCTGTGGATCGGGCTGGTCGTCTCGCTGGAGCGCCAGCCCTATAACTGCGCCTTCGGGTTCGGAGGCTTTGGCTGTACCAGCGCGCTGGGCACGGCCAACGTCAACGCCCTCTTCGGCGGCTGGATGATACCCCTTGGTATGCTGATCGTGGTGGGCCTGGTGATTGCAACATCGAATCACAAGCGGCCACCGGGCTAACCCTCGCGAAGTACCGTCGCCAGCCGTTCGCACTCCTGCGCCTCGTAAAAGCTCGGATCGTCAAAGAGATCAGGCTGAACGTCGTCGAACATCATGCTCAGCACCTCGGCGCTACTTTGCACCATCGGCTCGAAGTGGGCGGTGTGGGTCTTCAGCGCCCGCACCCGCTGGCGGCGGTAGAGGGCATAGAGCCCCAACAGCAGAAACACGCTGGCGATATACAGCGGCAACCCCTGATCCCCAACCACGTGCATCAGCGTGCCCGCCGCTAGCGGGGCCAGCGCGCAGCCGGCGCCGTGCATCACCAGCATGTCTGCCGAGCCTGCCACGATCTCGTCCGGGTGGAGCTGATCGATCAGCTGCGCTACCGCCAGCGGGTAGAGCGAAAACGCGAGCCCGCCCCACAGAAAATAGAGCGCCAGCAGCGCGCCCTGGTTCGGCGCGAAAGGCATCATCAGCGCCACCAACGCCGCGCCGAGCACCACCCAGGTCAGCACAACCGGCCGGTCGTGCTTGTCGGAAAAGCGCCCGATGGGAATCTGTAAAAGCGCCCCGCCAACGATGGCCGTACTCATCACCAGCCCCACCCCGGCAAGATCGAACCCCATGTGGTCGGCGTAGATCGGCGTCATCGACCAGAACGCGCCCATGGCAAGCCCGGAAAGCGCCGCCGACGCCACCGCCAGCGGCGCAAAGCCTACAAGCGCGCGCAGGCTGCTTTTCGGGCGCTCGCTCACTTTCGGCTGCACCCGCCGGGTAAGCGTGATGGGCAGCACCGCCCAGCTGATCAACATCGCGATAATGACGAACAGCAGATACCCCTCGATGGAGGAGATCCGCAAAAACTGCTGCGCGATGGCCAGCGCTCCCAGATTGATCACCATGTAGACGGCAAAGAGACGCCCACGCTCGTGGCTGGCCGCCTGGCTATTGAGCCAGCTTTCGATCACCGTGATCAGCGTGATGAACGAGAGCCCGTAGACCACCCGCAGCGGCAGCCATACCCAGGGCGTGACGAACACCAGGTGCAACAGCGCCACAGTGGCGCATAGCGAGGCGCAAAAGCCGAAGGTGCGAATGTGCCCCATCCGCCGAATCAGCCGCCGGCTCACCCAAGTACCGCAGATGAACCCGACGAAATAGCCGGACATCACCAGTCCCAGCAGCACGGTGGAAAACCCCTCGCTCACCCCGCGCAGGCTCAAGAGCGTATTGAGCAGCCCGTTGCCTAAAAGCAGCAGCGCCACGCTATAGAGAATCGATTTCACCGGCCTGAGCATTGCCAATGAGCGCATGGGAAGCCTCCTTGCCGGGCGGGCGCCGGTCATCTCAAGGGAATCGGTTGGAGCCTGACAAAACACCATGCATAAAGAGGGCCACCCGCGAGCGCAATTGCGGGTGGCAGGCACGGCGGATAGAATCAAACAACCAAATAAAACTTCACCCTTGGGTCAATGGCCCGACTGCGGAGCCTTCACGCCATGGCCACGTTCATTCCCGCGCTTTCGACCATTCCCCGTGCCCGCATGACGCCCGGCGAGCGCCGTGTGGCCCAACGCCTGGATAGCCTGCTCGAGGACGACTACATCGTCTGGTACGACATCCCGCTCGGGCGCCAGCGCCGCTACCCGGACTTCATCGTGCTGCACCCCGCGCGAGGGCTTTTGTTTCTCGAAGTGAAGGATTGGAAGCTCGATACCCTGCACTCGATCACACCGGAAAGCGCGGTCATCGACACCCCCAAGGGGCGCAAGACGGTGAGCAATCCGCTGATACAGGCGCGCCAGTATGCCTTTACCGCTCTTGACCAGCTGGAGCGTGACCCGCAGCTCACCCAAAGCGATGGCCGCTACCAGGGCAAGCTCTGCTTTCCCTACGGCTTCGGCGTGATTTTTCCCAATATCACCCGACGCCAATGGGACGAGGCCATGAGCGAGGAAGCCCAGGAGCGAGTGCTGCCCGGTCATCGTTTGATCTGCCAGGACGAGATGCTCACCACCGCCGACCCGGAGGCGTTTCAGGAACGGCTGTGGGCCATGTTCGACTACCGCTTCGGCGAGAAGCTCACCCTGCCCCAGCTCGATCGCATTCGCTGGCAGCTCTTTCCGGAAGTGCGCATCGACGCCCCCACCGGCGATCTGTTCGGCGACGAAGAGCAGAGTGAGGCGCCGGCCACGAACGCGGTGCCGGATATCGTGCGCGTGATGGACCTGCAGCAGGAGCTACTGGCGCGCAGCATGGGCGACGGCCACCGGGTGATCCACGGCGTGGCCGGCTCCGGCAAGACGTTGATCCTGGGCTATCGCTGCCTGCACCTGGCGCAGGCCACCACCAAGCCGATTCTGGTGCTCTGTTTCAACATCACGCTGGCTGCCAGGCTTCGCTGCTTCATCGCCGAAAAAGGCCTGACCGAAAAGGTGAAGGTGCACCATTTTCACGAATGGTGCGGGCAACAACTCAAGACGTACCACGTCGATTTGCTGCCCGGCAGCCGCCCGGTGTACGAGCGCCAGGTGGAGAGCGTGATTCACGCCGTCGACCAGGGGCAGATTCCCCGCGCCCAGTACGCCGCCGTGATGATCGACGAGGGCCACGATTTCGAACAGGCCTGGCTCAAGCTGGTGGTGCAGATGATCGACCCCGATACCAACTCGCTTTTGCTGCTCTACGACGACGCCCAGTCGATCTACCAGAAAGGCGCGCTGAAATTCCCGCTCTCCTCCGCCGGTATTCAGGCGCGCGGGCGCACCACCATCCTCAAGCTCAACTACCGCAACACCCGCGAGATATTGAGCTTCGCCTACGAGTTCGCCCAGGACTTCCTCACGGCGCACGATGGTGACGACGACCACGTACCGCTCATCGCCCCGGAAGTAGCCGGCGTCAGCGGCCCTAAACCCGCGTTTCGAGCCTTCAAAAGCGACGACGCCGAGGCCCACTACCTGGTGCGCTGTATTCAGACCTGGCAGGAACACGGAACCGAGCTGAACAGCATCGCAGTGGTCTATACCAGCAACGCTCAGGGAAAGCGCTTCCACGAGGCGCTTCAAAGCGCCGGCATTCCCAGCCGCTGCCTGCAGCAATCCTTCGATAAACGCAGCTACGACCCGCAAGCCCAGGAAGTGGTCCTGCTCAGCCGCCAGAGCAGCAAGGGCCTGGAGTTCGACACGGTACTGCTCAGCGGCCTCGGCGCGCTCGACTCCGCCGAGGAGAAGCAGGCCCAGGAAGCGCGGCTTCTGTATGTGGGCATGACCCGAGCGCGAAGACGGTTGATGGTGACCGGGAGCAAGGTGAACTGGTATACCGAGCGGCTGAGCGAGCTGGCCTCGGCCTGAGAAGCAGCGTCTTTGAATAACACCTACACGGGAGACGCCGAATGGCGATCGAGCAAGGCATCTGGAAACTGGCAAGCGGTGCCAGCGAAGCCCCGCAAAAACTGCGCCCCATGGGGCTTGCCGATGAAGGTAAGCTTGAAGAGCAGATCATGCAGGACGTCTCGATCCTCAACCGGGACTGGCTCTTGATCGGCCGCCAGGTACGCACCGGCTTCGATAAGCTGATCGACCTGCTCGCACTCGATGCCAACGGCAACGTGATTATCATCGAATTGAAACGTGATAAAACACCCCGGGACGTGGTGGCCCAGGCCATCGACTACGCCAGCTGGGTAGTCACGCTGGCCGACTACCAGTTGATCGATATCTATCAGGCCTTTGCCGAGCGCTACCACCGCCCTTACCCCACTCTGGAAGACGCATTCGACGCCAAGTTCGGCGTACCGCTCGATGACGTGACGCTCAACGATAGCCACCAGATGGTGGTGGTCGCCACCCGGCTCGACGCCAGCAGCGAGCGGATCATTAACTACCTGAACGACCACGCGCAGCTGTCCATCAATGCGATGTTCTTTTCGGCGTTTGAAGACGGTGGCAACCACTACCTGAGCCGCGCCTGGATGATCGACCCGGACGAGCCGCCCCAGCCAGCCACGCGCAAAGCGCAGAAAGCCCCCTGGAACGGTGAGTTCTACGCCTCCTTCGGCGACGACCGCCCCTGGGAGCTGGCCCGGCGTTTTGGTTTCATCGCCGGTGGCGGCGCCCACTGGTACTCCAAGACGCTCAACCTGCTTTCTGAAAGCGACCGGGTGTGGGTGAACATTCCCAGGATCGGTTATGTGGGCGTGGCCGAAGTCACCGGCGAGCGGGTACGGGCGGATGAGTTCATGGTCGAAACGGCGGACGGGCTACAACGTTTGAAAGAGGTGAGCACACCTGTCGAGTACCCTCACCTGTACAAAGCCAGTTCAATGGATGACGAAGAGACGCTGGAGTACATCGTGCCGGTACGCTGGATCAAAAGCGTTCCTGTCACTGAGGCTTTTCGTGAGGTAGGGCTTTTTGGAAATCAAAATACGGTATGCAAACCGACCACGCCGAAATGGGAGCATACGGTGGAGCGGTTAAAGCAGACCTGGAGTGTTGTTTAAGCGCTTGGATCAAGCAATGCGGATGAATTGGCTGTAAAGAAATGGTGGGCTCAGTAGGACTTGAACCTACGACCAAGGGATTATGAGTTCGATTTTAAATCAATATGTTACTGATACCCAAGGGAAAGTGACCGAAATCTAGCGAAAGGTACAGTTCCTTGGAATCAGTAGGTTAGCGAAAGGTGAGGATAGCACAGGAAGCGGGTTTGTGTACTGCTAGTGTACCGATGAGAGTTACCTTCAGTACATCTAGAAGCTGTCACAGAGCCAACTGTCAAGAATGACTTGACAGTTGGGATCTTCTCAAAACTGCTGTTTAGTTAGCAGAGCGTAACACAAGACGTGCGGATCGCGAGCGGTTGCAGGGAATGAAACATCAGCGCGATCTCTCCTTCTCTAAGCTCCTGAACGCCGAGAGGCACATTCTTGAACTGACGGCGCTTGCGCTCTCTGACCCTCGGCTCTGTGGCTCCTCTCCGCCCTGCGGATCGTGGCAAGGCCGCGGGTGAGAAGCCAAAGGCCAGCCACTTCAAGCCGCCCGAACAGAGCCCTCGTGAATGAGGCGGGTTGACTGAATAACTCCGAATGAATACTATAAGTATCATTTACTTGATTTTCGTCGGGAACCAGTGCCAATGACTCCAGATAGATACAGCCACGTTGAATCAAGGAAGAAAGAGGGAGCACACTATACTCCTGAAATAATCGCAGATTTTATATCCCAGCGCATTCTGGATGGTGTTGAGTTAGGAGAAAAAGTGCAGGTTGCTGATCCTGCGGTTGGAGATGGTGAGTTACTGATTAGCTTACTCTCCGCGTTAAAACGACGATCAATTAACCACATCGAAGTGCATGCGTTTGATACGAATGAGAGGTCTCTTAATATCACAAGAGAGCGTCTAGAGCATCTGCACAGTGATGTTTCCATTGAGACTCACCACAAAGATTTCTTACAAGTTTGCTTGGACCGAGAAACCTTTCTTGGAGAAACGGATTCCTCAATACCTTACTTTGATATTTTAATAGCCAACCCTCCTTATATTAGAACTCAAGTTCTTGGAGCCGATCAAGCTAAAATACTAAGCCAGAATTTTGGCTTGAAAGGACGACTGGATGCGTACCAAGCGTTCTTGGTAGCAATGAAATCTGTCATGAAATCAAATGGTGTCGCCGGCGTTATAGTTTCGAACCGTTTCATGACAACAAAGGGAGCCGGTGAGTTTCGTAAAACACTCTATGATGAGTATTCTATAAAAGGAATATGGGACTTCGGTGACACAAAAGTTTTCGACGCTGCTGTTTTGCCTGCTGTGATGGTTATGGGAGCAAATAGAACGTCTAGTAACGATTCTGTTCCTTTTTCGTCGGTATATCTATATGGAAACAAACTAAGTAAGACAAATTTACCGCATGTAGGTGATCAGATTGAAGCGCTTTCATATTCAGGTCTTGTTAAGAACTCGAAGTCCGCCTATGTGGTTAAACATGGCCATCTAACTTATGACTCGAAATCGTCTGACGTCTGGCGCCTCCAAGATGAAGAGTCTGAAAAATGGCTGAGGAAAGTAGATGCTAAAACTTGGTGTAGATTTAAAGACATAGGAAAGGTTAGGGTTGGCGTAAAGACCACAGCGGATAATATTTTTATTCATGCTGACTGGGAAAAGGAGGTTGGATACGTTCCTGAACTTGTCGAGCCTCTGGTGACCCATCATGTCGCCGCGAGATTTAAATGCAATGACAATGAAAAAAAGTCTATCCTCTACACTCATCATTTGGTTGATGGGAAGCGGTCTGTGTATGATATTGAAAAGTTCCCAATAACCAAAAAATATCTTGAAGCCAATAAAGAGCAACTTTCTTCCAGAAAATATGTTGCTAAAGCAAAGCGTATTTGGTATGAAATTTGGGTTCCTCAGAATCCCGCGTTATGGAGTGAGCCTAAAGTTATTTTTCGCGATATAACTGAGCAACCAACTTTTTGGATGGATCTAGATGGTTCCATCGTAAATGGGGACTGCTATTGGATGATTCGAGAAAATGAAGGCATGCCTGAGGACATTTTATGGCTACTCTTGGCGGTTGCCAATTCAGAATTTGTAGAAGAATTCTACGATTTGAAGTTTCAAAACAAGCTCTATTCAAACAAGCGAAGGTTTATCACCCAGTATGTTGAGCAGTTCCCTGTGCCAGATCCTAGCCGATTAGAATCAAAGGAAATAGTTAAACTAGCCAAGGAACGTTATCGTGAAAATGATAGAAGCAAACATGCGGGGTTGGAAAAAAATATTGACCACTTGATATGGTCAATATTCGATGTTCCACATATTGACGAGATCATCAAGGATTAAACACTGAACTTCCTTTGTGCCTTTCAAAAAAATTCATAGGCATTGACCTTTGGCATTTAAAGCTTTGCTCCGGAACGTATGTGAAATGCAAACCCAAACGACTGCCGGGGCAGAGCACGATGCCATCTATACAATATGTATCAGGATTTGTGAGCACTATTAGGTAGCGAATATTTTGGGTAGTGAAGTTTCCACAACCTTTAATCGGCTCTTCGAACTCGGGACTGTAGAGCCCAAGGTCAACCGTCGGAGAATCTTGAAGTTTCACCTCTAGCGCCTGATTTTTAATATCAGGTAGGCCTCCCGCTAAAAGATCACCATGGCTAACACTGTAACCCAGTGCCCGAGCAACCATTCCCTCAAGAGTTTGTCCTCGAGTTTTCGTTGAAGCTGGCGGTATATGTTGTCCAATAAGTTTATGTAAAACAATCTCTTTTATAGTTGAAAGCGGAAGCAGAGACTCAGGATCTGGATCTTGATGGATGTTGTATTGAGAAAGGTTTTTTTGATTATCTGATGAGCCTATTTGAACGTCATCATCATAGAAAAGTATAGAATTTGGTTGAGACAAAACTGCTTGACGCGCCGTTGCAGAGATGATCATCTGGCTTTTGACTGTAGGTTTTCCAAATTTCCCGTATTTCTCAACGATATAGTCTGGCGTCAGCACTGCAACGCCGGATACCACATTTTGATTTGGATCTACTTTCACGAACACGAATCGAACTTGGTTGGCTAAAAGCTTGCTTCCATCATTATATTGGACCTGAACGGACTCAATGTTCGGGTTTCGGTTCCAAACTTGCAAGTTATATGAAGAGCCGGTTGTGACAATATAAGTATCTAGATATTCGAGCAAAATCTTTGGAACGCCCTTACCCTTCGGGGGCATTATACCGTAGGAGCCCACTGGAGCACCTGGCGGCAAAGTGCCGTTCGCAAGGGTCTTTGCAACCAACTTCCTAATGTTGGATCCATCGGTTCTAGACTTATAAGTCAACTTGAAAGGATATCCGATTAAACAGCTCAGCCGGTTTGCAATTTCTTCAGGGGGCGTTAAAAAATCCTTTGATTTCGGCGGCAGTTTGAATCTTTTATCCATGAAACATCTACTCCAGTGGCTTGCTTAGAAGGGTTGGAACATCAACACCTAAAGCTGAAGCAATCACTTCCAATGAACTCAAAGAGACATTACGTTCCCCACGCTCTACAGCGCCGATGTACGTTCGATGCAACCCGGACTTGTCAGCCAGCTGTTCCTGCGACAATCCATGTTTGCTACGCAAGCGCCTAATGTTTTCGGAAAGGGTGGCAGTGATGTCTTCGCTAGGCTTTCGCATTGATATTCCAAAGAAAACTTCTACGCGATTACAACTCGATGATGCCTATAGATCTACAGACTATAAGTAGCAAAGACCTCGCATTTTTGCTGATCGGCATAACGCCGAGCAATCCGCATTACATCGGGATGACAGGAGTGGAGTCGAGGCTTACGTTGGAGCGAGGCTTGAGGAATGAGAAGTTCAGTAGGCCGGGATGGAGGCAGCAGGTTAGTTTCTGTACGAAAAGTCAGCTCGTAGGCAGCGGCATGCTGAGCTTTTCGTGGTCATTGAGACCGTCGAGTACGGCGTCGGTGACCTTCTTCGGGAAGAGCCCGTGCATCACCTGCCCCTCGCTGTGACTGCGTACCTGGGCCATCACCGCTTCGTCACGCTCAAAGCGGTCGGTGATGACGTTGGCTCGTACATCGTCGATAAACTGCTGCTTGGTGGCGTTGTATACCAGCATACCCTCAAAAGCTCCCTTTTTGGTCAGTTAGTTATAGATTGTTAGCATGAATGCATTTGACAATTATGCACACTAGCGGCTGCAACAGCATAGATCAGAACTAAAAGGCTGAGAGGGCTTGGGTCTGTGCATACGGGCTTCGGTGCCCAGCCTAACTATCTGCTTTTCGCCGTTTCAGCTCAGCCCGCGCCCAAGCGGATGCTTCTTTCATATCTCGCCGCAGTTCGTCGAGCTCTTCGGAAGTCAGCCACCGAACCGCTGGCTCCCTGCTTTCTGGGTGCGCTTCGCCGGCCTGCTCGTCGATTTTGGTTTCCAGCTCTTTTCGCCGTTGTCGGCGTATCTGTTCGTCCATGCGCTCCTCCTGGCGGAAAGGCGGCCGTTGGCCGCCTGAGCTATCGCTGGTCAATGGCTCCCATAATGTCAGAAGCCAGTATCGGAAAATCCCGCCGCTTCTGAAAACGGGGTTCTTCCGGTTCCAGCTCCTACATCGCTGCTAGTGTGCGTGCTGCGTGGTGCCTCCTCGCGGCCCGAGTGGGCCGGACGGTTCACGAAAGCGGCAATCTCTGCCCCAAGGTTCCTCTCTCCCTCGACCGATAGCTCGACAGCAGGCACAAAAACGGCTTCTGTGTAGGCCTCCCGCCCTTCGTCGAGCATATCCAGGGCTACCATAAAATGGCGTTGTTTCATCGTGAGGTCTCCTTAGGTGTCCTGCTGGCCACGGTTCACAAAGCAAGCAATCTCGTCGCTACGGTCCTGCTGACTTTCACTACCGCTCAGGCTGTCGCTGTCGCTGTCGAACGATGGGGCAGAATCGTCCGCTCCTGTGGCATCACTACCACCTTCAGGTTTCATGCCCTCGCGGAGCGAGGACGCCAAGCGGCCACCAGCGGTGTGATCAACCTTGTCCTGGAACTTCCCGGCCATCTTCGCCCCAACCCCTTTAGCCAGCTCGCCAGCCGTTCCAGCTCCCAAGGATGCCGCCCGCTTGAATCCGCTGCCGCCGCCAGAGCGGGAGCCAGAACCAGAGAAGCCAGCCGCCTGCGCAAATGGGGTGTCACCGGTGCCAGCTTCATCTCCGGTAGAGCTGCTTCCACTCCCGCCCCCGCTGCCGTCACCTCCAGTGCCAAAGCTTGGCATGTCAGCCCCCGACATATTGGACTGAGCCTTCTCAAAGGCGGCCTTGATGGCTGACCCGCCACCTACTGCATTCGCCGCACCGCCCAACATTGCGCTCCCAGCCATCTTGCCCGCCGTGAGGGCCATACCTGCCGCTGTCATGGCTGCTCCTACCGCAGCACCGGCACCAAATGACCCGATGCCCATTGCTCCCACACTGCCACTCGACACGAGGCCGGAAATCATCGGTGGAATCTTATTAACCAGAAATAGCAGGATCACCGAAACGACCAGCATCACGACCAACTCCTGGGACGCCATGTTCTCGCTCATCTGTGAGTAGTAGTGAGTAATGAACTCCCTACCGATGGCGACGAGGAGCACCATTGCCATCAGCTGAGCCGCTATTCCGAGAATGGCCTTGTAATAGTTGATTGCCATGTCTGATGTCCAGCGGGAGCCACCAAACCCCAGGAAAAATACTCCCGCATAGAGCAGTATCCAACTCGCGGCTAGCAGCAGGAGCAGGTTGACGGAGATAATCGCCAACACCAGCAATACGGCCAAGGCCATACCTTCCATCACCAACGCAGTGGCAAACTGTTTCCAGCTCAACTCTGACGTAGCCTTCACCGTCTGGTCGTACAGTTCAAAACCGATATCAAGGATGCTGGACGGCCCCAAGCTGCCGTTGGAGAGGCCACCGGCTTGTGCCCCCAGGGCTTGCAATGACTGTACGATGGTTCCCGCGATGTTCATTCCCTGAGTAGCGTTCGTCAGCAACCACCAGAAAAAGCCTGTAAAGATGGTGAAACGAACAAGCTCGGCAAAGAACTCACCAATGTCGGCCTTACGCAGCGCCATCATGCCGAACGTCCAGACCATCGAGATCACTACCAGGGTCCAGAACAACCGACTGGCGGCCGTTTCTATGGCAGGCCCCCACGTTGATGCCGCGGAATGAAAGCGATCCAACACATCATCCATGATGTTGCTGCTGGATAGCTCCTGAGCCATTGCGGTATCGGACAGCATGACGACGGCCATCACGCCCAAACCACCAAAAACGAATCGTTTCATGCGACGCCCTCCTTCAATATCTGTCGGGGGAGCTGGTTTCGAATTCCCATTCCCGCATGCGCTGGGCCTTCTCGAACGACCGGCAGGCTTCAGTAAAGACTTTTCGATTCGATTCCCTGCTCAGCTCACGCATAACCTGCTGATAGGCAACTGGCGCGCACGTGATCGCATTCGCCTCTGGAACCGTTTCCTGCTCACAACCTACCAAGGCAACAGATGCCAAAAGTGGGATGATCTTCTTCATCGCAGCCTCCTTAGTAGCGATCTGCTGCGCTAGGTTGATAATTCCAGGTACGCATTTACCGCTCCCGCGCTTCCCCTCTGGCGTTAGCATCCAGTTCGGCGGCGAGACGGGCGGCTTCAGCGTTTTGCTGAGCAATCAACAAGCTACGGATTTGCAGAAGTTGGTTGGCCTGGTTGCTGGCGAGTTGGTTGGCGTAACCAATGGCGGCCAGTTGGCCATCCGCGCCCTGAGCAGCGGATTGCAAACGCTCAAGCTGTCGAGCATCAGACGCCAGGTTATCCTGTTGCTGATCCAGCCCCCGGAAGAGCGCATCGTTGGCCGCTTTTTGCGATTCAGACGCCAGGCGACGGTTTTCATCCATCGCTGCACGTTCGGCATCCGTGCAACCGCCGCCATTGAAGCAGGGGGAACTCCGGTAATACGCTACGTCCTGGAATTTGCCCAGGTAGGCATCAAGGCTGCCGAGCTGGTTCTGATAATGCTGAAGCGTATTGGTGGCTTGGATCAGATCATTAATCGTGGATTGTGCCCTGTCCCAGATATAGGCCGCTGGAGCCATGGTGTTTTGCAACTGGTTTTCATACTGCTGCAACTGCGTCTGGTACTGCTCGATCTGCTTGAGAGACTGTGAGACGGACTCCATCGCCGTCATAACGTTTTGTTGAAGGTTGGTGCCATCGACGACAGGGATGCCCGCTTGGGCAGGCATGGATGCGGTTAACGCCAAGGAAATGACCGCGACAGGAATTTTAGCCGCTAAAATTCGTTCTCTTCTCATGATTGAGTGCTCTTAGCTTCATCGTGACTAAGTTGCACTCACCAACCTGTAGCGGCTCGCTCATGAAGATTGCGAGCCACTACCCCTGCCGGAGAACCCAGCGGTGAAGTGTGGACCTCTACAGGGATAGCTCGTCACTTACTATCCCGGCGTCCGACCTGCGCGACACCGTCAGAACGCGCGGCCAATGGTTGTTGAACATCGGTGTCATTGTCCTGGGGAACGGTTAGGCTTCCCAAGGGTTAATCGCATCTACTGTTTGTTGCCGCCTTCCAAAGGGAAAGCACTATAGTGAACGTCCCTTTTGCTGTCTTTTTGCCCTCTTGGCGTCCATCTCTGCCCGTAACTTGGCTTTGCGGCGCTCTTGCTCGCTCGGCCCCCGTGGGGGCGGTGTCGGCGTCTTGCCCGCTTGTCCCTCAAGGTGAAGCACATCGGCCTGGGACGGCGATTGCAGCCGGTTCCGGCGCACCGGGGGTGGCGGCTGACCGATGGGCGGCACTCCCGCCCGTTTGCTTCGGGTCTTGGCCGGGGCGGTGCCCCCGCCGTTCGCCAGGGCTTGGCGGCGACGTTCCAGCCCGGCGTCCGCAAACCGGATAGGCAACTGTCCATCCGCTGCCGCCTTGATCACCCGCGCTTTGAACTCCGGCGAACCGTTCACGGTGATGCGCTCGCCGTAGCGTTCCATCGCCATCCTTAGCGCGTTCTGGATGCCTGCCTGGTCGGACTCCCTGGATACCTGTAGCCGGTCGCCATCGTCGCGCACGGCGCTGGCTCCGGCCCGGTAAATGATGGTGCCCTTCTTGGTGATGCTGTCGATCACCGGCGCATGGCCGGGCTTCGCCTGTCCCTCCCCCTTCAAGGTGTTGCCCTTGAGGCCCTGGGCAGCCTCTCTGGCTCGCAACGCGGCCAGGGCCTCGATATCGCCCTGCAAGGCTTCTCGTTTGAGCCAGTCGGCCCATGTGCGGCGCCCGTGGGTTTCATGAATCGCCTGGCGTTCCGCGCGGTACTGCTTCTGGATCGCGTCAATGTCGGCTTTAAGGGCGCTGCTGGCCTGCGCATACAACACCTTCTTGGTTAGACTGCCGCTGGTGAGCTTGATGGCCGCCCGCCGGGCCTTGCCCTTCTTCTTGGCGTTCTCAATCCGGCGGTCTTTCTGCCGCCGGACTTTGTCCAGGGCCGCCGTCTTGTTGGCTGCCGCGCTCTGCTGTTCTGATTTGAACCGGGCGTAAAGCTCGGTGATATTCACGCGCAGCCGTATCGGGTCTTTGCGGTACTGGCGGCGGGGCCTGCCCTGTTGCGCCTGGTCAGGCTCGAACGGGCCGAAACGGGCCTCCAGCTTCGGTTTGGAGAATTCCCGCCCCAAGGTGCTCGCCTTGACCGCCGCGTCATCACCGGCAACGACAACCAGCCCATTCCCCCGCGCCCGGAGTTCCAGGCCATTGTCACGCATGACCTGGTGCAGTTCAGCCCAGGACTGCGCGGTTCTGATGTTGTCCAAGCACTCGCGCTTGATCCAACCGATCAGGCTTTCAATACCGGCATGACGTTCCATGTCGGTGGCTCGCGACTCGGCGCCGCGTCGGCGCGGAATGTGGTTATCCTGCTGCAACCCGTAATCCCGTTCCATGACCTCGCATAACTCAGCCAGGGTCTGGTGTGGGTAGTAGGGTTCGTGGATGATGTTGCGCATGGGGTGGATCTTGTTGACGGCGATATGGATGTGCAGGTTTTCGGTATCGTTGTGGACGGCGCTAATGCGCTGATGCTCTCCAAAGCCCAGCCCCTTACAAATACGGTCCTCGATGGCCACCAGGGTATCGGCCTCAACCTGTTCCCCAGCCCGGAAGCTGACAATCAAGTGATAGGTCTTGTCGCTCTTCGCTCGGGTATTACCGAACTGGGTCGCTAGTACCTCGCTGACGGCATCCTGGACCGAATACGCCACACAGTTGGTCAGCCGTACCGCGCCAAGACGGTGCTCCTTGCTTTGCTCGTCGGTGATGTAGTTCACCAGACCAGCAAAGTCTGACTTGCCCAGGGAGCGTATGGGGACGTGTTTGGCGATCATGAGTGCCAGCCTCACATTTTAGCGGCTAAAAAATTACGACCTGGCCCTCGGCTGCACCACGGATTTCAATACCTGACTCATTTCCTCCTGAGTGGATTCGATCCTTCCGAGCAGGCTTAGGATGGTAGCCGCCCCGAAGTGAGCCGTTCTCACATCATCTGTCAGCCACAGCTTGAGCAAGCCTCCCAAACGCCCCAAGTCTCCATTTACACGAACCAGCTCACGGACATACTCGTAGTCCATAACGCCATTAACCTGATAACCCTGCCCCACTTCCCGCAGATAACAAGCAACGCTTAGCCCTGCCTGCCTGGCGTTGGACTCAATCAGTTCCCTCTCTTCCGGAAGGCAGTACACCTTGAGCGGAGTGCTGTTCTTCCGTGTCACTCTTTGCTTCACACTCATGCCAACTCCTATCTCAGATGCCATGCCTTACAGAGCAGAATTTCCGTTGAGCACCGCAGGTGCGAATAAGGACTAGTGAAGAGGAACACCACGCTTGCGGGGTGGGACTACTTCACACATCCTGCCCGCACTTCAGCGTTGATTTTTGTAGCTACGCCATGTGCAAAGCATCGCTATTTCTCAGCATTTCGTTGCACGGATCTGTTTTTCCTGTGCATCCGTGACAAACGGTCTCGCCCCCTGATGAAGTAGACATTTACGGCGATAGTGCTGCGCTCTAGAAGCGGTAAAGCAGCGATCTAACAGCGATTTCCCCATAGCGGTGTCCTTGCGCTTTCCACATTTAAATACACAGCTTTCCTCGCGGTTTCCGCAATGCCCCTCAAATGTCAATGAACCCGAAGCGCTGCCCCTCAAGTGTCAACACAGCTACCGAGCGAACCAGCTACTCAATCTCATTAGCTCACCATGGGGCATTTGATGTAACTGGCCTTTTCCTTCTTGGAGTAGAAACACGGCGAATGCCGATCATATATTTATTGAAATAGGTATTTACTAAGCTCATTACTTACTAGCTTCTTTATTTAGTAGCATCGGATCCTCCTCTTACGATTTTCCCGAAGACGGGTCGACCGTATTCGGAAAATCCGAACCTGGTGGATCAACGTCAAAGTCACCTGGCCGGTCAGTGACTAACCATGAGGTGCGTACGAACTTTCCGCATTCACCACGCTCCCGTTGAATGCACAGATATCCCGCCTGCTCTAGTTCCCTTAGCCCCGCTCTCGTAGCATCTCGACCAGAACCGACCTCCTTCTCTTTCGAAAGATGCGATAACCTGAGCTTCCAGTTATCCGGCAGAGAGAGCACAAATACCAAAATTCCCAAGGATTTCCATGAGATTCGCTGATCTCGAATCAACTCATTGTTGAGCGTAGTGAAGTTTGATCGCACTCGGCGTCGAATGATTGCAGTATCGTCCACGGCCCTGCCCCTCAAGCCTCGTCAATCAGTCCAGCAACATCAGTTGCACGAAAATAGACACGTCTTCCAACCTTCCTCTTGGCGGCATTCCATTTCACGGAAAACTCTGACTGGCTTTGCAACGATATTCGTAGCCCATCGGGACTGCGCTTCAACAATTCCGATAAATCGGTTAAAGATAGCAAAGGACCATAGCGTTCTAGCAACTGCTCTTCGGTTGTCATAACCATCTCCAGATAACGCAATTAAAGGCTTCGCTTTAAATATTTACGTTATCTTTAAAAAACTTTCAACACTTTATTATTATTTTTAAAGTATAGCTAAACACCAAGTTAAAAGTTTACCTATACTTTATCAAATCATCTTAACCAAGAAGTAAAAACTCATGTAAAAAACAAATAATCCCGTTTAATCAAGCGCTAAAAAACGGCTTGAGCGAGCTTTCTTAAATACAAGATTTAGTCACTGCAATTTTCATTGACACTTGGGGGAGGGGGGGGGGGGCGATGTTTATAACCAAAAAAACTCAAGCGAATGAGCATTTGTAAAAGTGTTACTAGCATGAGAACCGCTACGAAAGAGAAGATGATAACGGGTATTCGTACCACTGAGAGCACATCAGAAAGGCAGAAGAAACTTTAGCCGCTAAATTTTTCCTATCCGTTGCTGAAGGAATGATTACCTTTCAACAAATGTAGTATGTTGTATATTACTACATACTACATACTACCAATAACTCAAAGCTTTAATATCGACCAGAAGCTAATTTTTAGTCGCCTTTTATATAACGCCACCAATACGCACTAATCGCGTGCTTAGCATTATTATGTTTCTACTCTATTTTATGCTGAACTCTAGAAATAAAATGCACAACCATATTAACGTCCTGAGCGTTCTCCGCATGCCGATACCGCTCACTTTCCGAGAGGTCATCCCAGCCACTCAACATTGAAGGATCAATTCCCTTTCCAAGCAAGACTTCCTCGGGTGATAATTCAACAATGCTATACCCTAAACCTTTTATCTCTTTGTCTACATTAATACTAAAATCGACTGAAAGCCTCGATACTGCAGCCTTTAGCATTATATTAAAGATAACCTTGGATATTCTCTGATATAGCAATCGGCAGTTTTCGTTTTCAGTTAACGGATAGATAAGTTCATCGCCACTAAATTTTATATTGAACTTTGACAAGTTGGCATGCGCAAAAACATTCCGCAGCTTCCTCACACCAGAAGTCTTGTTATTCAAAAAATCATGTTCTACCTGATTTATCAGACCAGAGACATAAGACGTTTTGACTACCCCTTGGAATGAATCCCCAAAGTCATCAGCGCAAGCCTTTAGTATATTCTCGAGCATCCAGAACAAATAAGCCAAAGAGGCGCTTCCGTTATTTTCTATATTTTCCAAAAAGACCAATTGGTTTCCGTAATAACGTGAGTATAGCCATATGTAATCAATACACTTAGATTTACTATACATAGCTTGGCTTCCAATGCTCCTTTAAACATAACGCCTGTAGCACGCGCGGATTTGTGCTGAAGGCGCAGCCGCAACGAAAAAGCCGTCGACGTGTCTGCGATTGTCAGGCTTTCCTGGCATGTAGCACCTCCATGATAAAAACTACCAGTGTATGTGCAACATTTACAACAAGCCGAGCCTCAGCAACCACGATGCTTGGCGGGCTAGAGCCACGCCCATGAGCTGAGCCTATGTGTGACCTGAAAGCGCCTACACCATCAATAATTGAGGAAATTCCTTTCAGCACCTTGTGCTGGTCTGCGGCCAAGGTTTCATCAGCGTTCAAACTTAGATGAGGCTGGACCACTGCCCACAATGGCATAACGTTTAATTTACTCGGCGCCTCTAAGTTGAAACGCTCTATGTAAAACTTGAGAGCCGACTCAATGATCGAGCAGGCCGCAGTGACCGATGCGTGTGGGTCATTTTGAATATGCTCTACCGCTCTCTCAAACTCTTTTTCAATAGACGAAAAATTGCCCGACTTCAGATAGTCTTCTAATGTTTTAGAGATGGGAGTTGAACCGGCTTGAGCAATGTAGCCATTCAGTCGGTATGAAAGCTGATTTTTTGCTAAAGCCGATTTAATTCTCTCCTGTCCCTCTTTGATTCTTGAAGGCGAATCATCAAAGAACGATGACGGCGGCTCTTGGTCCATGTAGTTCTGAATAATTCTGCCAAGCACCTCAAGGGCGTCAACCTCTGGGTCATTATTGCAACGCTTTAGCCACTCACTGCATTTTCTTTCGCAATTCCCTTCCGGTGCATCACCGGGAGCACCGCTTTCCATAAACAGCGTTTCTAGCTTCGAGTGGCTATAGTAATGGCCTGCAATTACCGAGGCGACAGCCCCTATTACAGAATTTGGAATATTACCACTCAATCTCGGATCTCCATGAGCCTAACATATATTATTGTGCCGGCTGCATAACTCGGCTGAACCAGCATGCCGCTTTCGTCACGGTATCCGGCTTGGGTCTGAAGCCGCCTGATCGCTCTGCCTAGTTTTCTCTAGCTATTAATGTATTAGACCTCTCTCAGTCTATCCAGCTTCACGACCAAATCCTCGGCTCTCAAGTGCGTATACCGCCTTAACATCTGCATGGACTTGTGACCGCTGATCGCGGCGACCTCCTGGTCAGATAGTCCTGCTTCTACTAATCGGCTGACTGCCTCATGTCTCAAGTCGTGGAAGCGAAAATCATCAAGTCCAGCCTTCTTTTTCGCCTGATTCCAGAGCTTCGTGTAGGCGTAGGGGCCGCGCTTTCCGTCCCTGCCAAGCTTACCGAAGAACACCAAGTCACAGTCAAGCGGGCGTACCGGGTTGCTCAGCGCCTGCTTGAACACCTCGGTGGCCGCTTGGGTCAGCGGCACCAATCGGGCCTCGTTGTTCTTGGTGTCCGTGAGACGCACCACGCGGCGTTTCACGTCGACTTGCGAGCGAGTGAGGTTCAGGATCTCCGACGAGCGCATGCCCGTCTCTAGGGCGATTCTGGCGATCCAGGCCAGCATGGGGTTGCTTTGCTGCCGTAGCACGGCGAACAAGCGCTTCTCCTCGTCGGGGCTAAGGCGCCTATCGCGGCCTTCTCCAGGGCTGGGTTTGCGGATGTTCTGGACGGGGTTATAGGTCAGGCCGAGGCCCCATTCCTGGATGGCCACGGTGTAGAGGTGTCCAAGTAGAGCAAGCTCCAGGCGCACGGTACTGGGGCTGATTAACTCCCCTCGGCGTCCCAAAGTGTTTAAACGCTTGTCACGGTAGTTAGCGACTAGCTCAGGCGTCAGCGCTGCGAGGGAGTATTTGCCCAAGTGCTCGATCAGCGTGTTGGCCTTGTGGCATTCGCTCTTTTGGGTACTGGGTTTCTTGGTAGGGGTAACGTCGGCGAGGTAGCGCTTGAGGGCGGCTTCGAGCGTCATGCGCTCCGAGGCACTGCGCTGGATATAGACACCACGTACCATTTCGTCTTCAGTGCGGCGTGCCCAATCCTGAGCATCACGTTTGGTACGGAAAGTCTTTGCAGTGGTTGGCCAACCCGATTTGCGGATGACGGCTTTCCAGGTTGCAGAGGGGGTCTTGACAATGGTGGCCATGAAAATCTCCAGGGGGCTGAAGAATCGGTACTGTACCGAAAATGTACCCTTGGACTATGGGACTCACCAGAGATAATTCGTAAGATGCTGATTTTAATGGTGGGCCCAGTAGGACTTGAACCTACGACCAAGGGATTATGAGTCCCCTGCTCTAACCAACTGAGCTATAGGCCCGAAAAGCGTGCATATCATAGCGAATGTGGCGGGGCGAGGCTACCCTTGGGGCGCTATCTTGCGATGACCACGGCACTTTTACCCGAGGGGCGAGTCTGCTGTGGAGTCCTTACTGTGGAGACATGCCATGAAAGCCTTGTTTGCTCTTGTACCGCTGATGCTGGCGGCTCCTGCCTTTGCGGATTGGCAGCTGGATTCGAGCCAGTCCCAGGTGCAGGCGAGTATCACGCAGCTCGACGGCCCTTCGCCGCAAACCCATCATCATCAGGTGCGCAACCTTCAGGGCACCATCTCGCCGGACGGTACCCTGACCTTGCCGCTCAGGCTCAACCAAACCGACCTGCTCTCACGCTTTGGGGATCTGCCGGTGTGGGCGCGGCTGTTGGCCGACTCCACTCTGGTAACGCTGACCGCCCAGATGCCGCCGGAGCGCCTAGACGCGCTGGATATCGGTGAGTCGATGGTCGAGACGCTCACCTTTCGCGTACAAAACGAAGGCATCAACCGCCAGGAACAGGTGCCGCTTCGCTTTACCCGCGAGGGCCTGAACCAGGTGCGGGTGACTCACGCCGAACCGATGGAACTGGATGGCAGCACGCTGATGGCGAATAACACGGTGCGCAGCGTCATGTCGCTGCTGGGCTACCAGCAGATCGCCGACCACGTGCCGGTCACTTTGGACGCGGTGTTGATCAACCGCTAGCCATCAGGCACTCACCGCCCGGCGCACGTTGGCGATCAGCGGGCTGCCGGTATCCGGGTCGGTGAGCAGCGTGCAGTCGACTTGGTAGAGCGTGCGTACCAAAGCCGGCGTGACGACTTGTGAGGGCGCGCCTTCGGCGACGATGCGCCCATCACACATGGCGATGAGGTGGTCGGCGTAGCGGCAGGCGCTGGCCAGGTCGTGCAGTACCATCACCACGGTGCGGCCTTCACTGGCCAGCTTTTGCACCAGTTCGAACACCTCGATCTGGTGGCCGAGATCCAGCGCCGAGGTGGGCTCGTCGAGCAGTAACAGCGGCGTTTGCTGGGCGATAGTCATGGCGATCCAGGCGCGCTGACGCTGCCCGCCGGAGAGCGCCTCGAGCGGGCGGTCGGCCAACGCCTCGAGCCCGGCGGCGGTGAGCGCGTACTGCACGATCTTTTGATCTTCCGGCGACCATTGGCGCAGCCACCCCTGGTGGGGCTGGCGGCCAAAGCGGATCAGCTCGGTCACGGTCAGCCCTTCCGGGGCGATCGCCTCCTGGGGCAGCAGCGCAAGCTGTTTGGCCAGGGTTTTGGCGGGAAGCGTCTGAATATCGGCGCCGTCGAGCAGCACCGCGCCGCTTTCCGGCTTGTGCAGCCGGGAAAGCCCGGCGAGCAGCGTGGATTTACCGCAGCCGTTGGGCCCAACGATCGCGGTCACCTTGCCGCTCGGCAGGTCAAGCGCCAGCTCACGGATCACCCGGCGGGCGCCGTAGCTCATGTCCAGCGCCTGGGTCGAAAGTGTGGGCGCCGGCGTGTCGTGGGACGTGCTCATGGGCGGCTCCTTTGTGGGCGCATCAGTATCCATAAAAGCCAGGGGCCCCCGACCACGGCGGTCACGATGCCCACGGGAATCTCGATCGGCGCGAGCAGCGTGCGCCCGGCCAGATCCGCCAGCACCATGACCAGGGCGCCGGCGAGCGCGGCGGCCAGCACCGGCACGTGGCGCGAACTTGAAAGCGAGCGGGCAATTTCCGGGCCGATCAGCGCCACCATGCCCACGGGGCCGGCCACCGCCACGGCCAAGCCCGTGAGCACCACGGAAAGGGCAAGCACCTGAATCCGGCAGGCTTTCACCTTCACGCCCAGGCCGCTGGCGACGGCGTCTCTAAAGCGCAGAATCGACAGCGACCGCGCCAGCCCCATCGCCAGCACCACGCCGACAGAAAGCCCCGCGGCCAGCAGCCATACAGCGCCCGGCGAGCGGGCGTTGAGCGTGCCGACGGTCCAGGGGTAGGCGGCGTTGGCGGTGTCGATCGGCACGCGGGCAAGATAGAACTGGGTGAGCGCGCCGAAGACCGCGCCCACGCCGATACCGGCGACGATGAAACGATACCCTTGGGTGCCGCTGCCGGCGGAAAGCCCGAAGGTGATGGCGGCGGCGGTGGCCGCCCCGGCCAGCGCCATGGCCGGCGGGGCGATGGTCACGCCTACGCCGATGACCGAGGCAATGGCGAAGGCCGTGGCGCCGTTGTCGATGCCGATGATGCCCGGCGTTGCCAGCCGGTTGCCCGCCAGGGTCTGCATCAGCACGCCCGCCAGCGCAAAGGCGGCGCCGGTCAGGCAGGCCGCGGCCAGCCTTGGCAGACGAAGCTCCGACACCATGAAGGTGGCCATCATGTCGCCTCGGCCGACCAGCGCCGGGATGACCTCGCTCACGGACAGCGGCACGCTGCCAAAGCTCAAATACGCCACCCCGGCGATCAACAGGGCAAGCAAAAGCCCCAGATTGACCGCCACGGCGCGGCGCTCGAGCAGCACGCTATAGATATTCTCCCTGCCCTGCCAGGCCAGGCACCAGTAGCCCGGCGGCGCGTCATTCACGGCGCGCGGTTGAGAGGTGGCCCCCGAGAGGTACTCGGAGGTGGCGGTCGTTTTGGAAGCCATGGTCACTGATGGAGTCGTCACTGGATAAATCGCCGGCAAATAAAAGAGCGTTATGGCTAAACACAGGTATCTCTAAAAACGGGTATCGAGGCGCGGCGGCTAAGCGCGAGCATTAAAGCATGGGCAAACGCCGCGCGCGAACCACGGCGATCAGCACCGGCGCGCCGCATAGCGCGGTCAACACCCCTAACGGAAGCTCCGAGGGCGCCACCACCACCCGTGAGATGATATCGGCACTCACCACGATCAACGGCCCAATGGGAAGGCAGAACCAGAGCGTACGGCGAATGTCTGGCCCCGCCAGGGCGCGGGCGACGAACGGCACCACCAGGCCGACGAAGGCGATCGGCCCGGCAATCGCCGTGGCCGCGCCGACCAACAGCGCAACGCTGCCAATCACGATCCAGCGGATCAAGCCGGGGCGATGGCCAAGCCCGGAGGCGGCGCGCTCACCGAGCGCCAGCGCCGCCAGGGGCCGCGCGGTCACCGCAACCGCGACTGCGGCCACGGCTAGACTCGGCAGCACGCTGACCAGGTCATCCAAACGCCGCCCGGCTAGGCTGCCGACCACCCAGAAGCGAATCTCGTCCGCCGCGCGCTGATCATACAAAAGCAGCAGCGAGGTCAGCGAGCCCAAAAGCCCGGAAAACGCGGCCCCCGCCAGCACCAGCCGCACCGGGTCGTTGCCCACGCCCCGAAACCGCGCCACGCTCATCACGCAGATACAGCCGGCCAGCGCACCGAGCTGGGCCACGGAAATGCGCAGCGTCGCAGCACTCGCCCCCAGCACCAGCGCCAGCGCCACGGCAAAGGCGGCGCCGGCGCTCACGCCCAGAAGTCCGGGCTCCGCCAGCGGATTACGCGACACCGCCTGCAACAGCGCCCCGGCCACGCCCAGCGCCATGCCCACCACGATGCCAATCAGCGTGCGCGGCGCACGAAGCTCCCACATCACAAAGCGCACCTCATCGTCGGCGCTACCCTGCAAAAACGCCAGAATGCGCGTCGGGCCAACGCTGCCCGCGCCGATCAACAGGCTCAACGCGCTCACCGCCACGAGGGCGGTGAGCAGAGCCAGCATCAAATGGCGTGGCGAGCGGCGCGCGAGAGAGCCGCTCACCGCACTGGCAAGGCTGGTCACGGCAGCAGTGCGTCTTCGATATCATCGAGAATGGCCAGCGCCGCCAGCGGGCCGCTGGCGCTGCTCCAGAGCTGGCCATCGACGGGCACGACGTGCTCCTGCTGCGCGACGTTCAGGCGCGAGAAGGCGGCGCTTTCACGCGCGGCATCCAGCGCCTGCTGGCCCTCTTCATTGAGGGTGGCCAGAAACAGCCAGTCGCCATCGACCATGGAGAGGTTTTCAAGGCTCAGCACGTCGCTGTGAGCGCTGCCCTCTTCGATCAGACCGGCGTCGCTGACGTTCACGCCCACGCGGTTGAGAAGCCCGGTAGCGATCAGGTTTTCGGACATCACCATGGCGCCGCTCGGCATCCAGCGCACCACATAAGCGCTTTCGTCCGGGTGGTTTTCTGCAATACGCGTGGAAAGCGCGTCGACACGCTCGTCGACGGCGGTGATCGCCTCTTCGACGGCGCTTTGGCGGTTGAGCGCTTCACCGAACAGGCGCGCTTCTCTCTCCCAGTTGTCCGGCTTGAACCCATTGCCCGGGGGCACCACGGTCGGCGCGATGCGCGAGAGCAGCTGGTACTGCTCTTCGGGCAGCTGCGGTGCGGCCAGAATCAGGTCCGGCTGCTGGGCAAGCACCGCTTCGATGTTGATTTCACGCACCACGCCCACGACTTCCGGACGCTCGCCGTCGAACGCTTGAGTAAAGTAGTCGGTGATATAGTCGGCGACATCGGTGCCGCCGCGGGTGGTCACCGCGCCCAGCGGCACGATACCGGCGGCGATGGAGGCGTCGAGTGCGCCTTCGTACACCGTGACGACCCGCTCCGGGGTGCCGTCCACCTCGACCTCGCCATAGGCGGTGTCGAGCGTACGCGCCTGGGCCTGGCTCGTCAGTAACGCGCCCATCAGTGCCCCGGCCAGCCCCACACGCCACGCCGCGTTGAACGTCGTTGCCTTCATCGTACCGCGCGCTTTACCCGCCATTTGACTCTCCTGAGAACGCCTGCCATTTATCGATGGCGATGATAATAACGATTCTCAAAAGCGATTGCATTACCATCCTGCCGAATGGCTCGTTCCACTTTTAGCAATTCGCTCACAATGGCAGCGCCGTGCGTAAGGCCATATCGATAACGTGCTAAAAGTTCCCTTTTTTGCAACGCATCGTTCCTTATTTTTATCTCGATATTGGGAACTCTTGTTTTTAGACTCTCGATCGCATTTGATAACAAATATCATTCAAACCAAAACATCGATCGCATCGGTCTTCAAGATCGTTCTTCAAGTAAGGGTTGTTTCATGGCTCGTTTTACTCGCACCGCCCTCGCCAGCGCCATTGCGCTGGGAACCACCGCCGGCGCCGCACACGCCCAGCAAAGCGCGACCCACCTGGACAGCATGGTCGTGACCGCCGCCGGCTACGAGCAAACGCTCAACAACGCCCCGGCGAGCATCTCGGTCGTGACGCGTCAGGAGCTGGAGCAGAACCAGTTCTCCAGCATCGCCGAGGCGATTCGTGACGTACCGGGCGTGGACGTACGGGCGGGCACGGGCAAAACCGGCGGTCAGAGCATTTCGATTCGCGGTATGCCCAGCGACTATACGCTGATCCTGATCGACGGCCGCCGCCAGAACACCTCCGGGGACGTGACGCCGAACGGCTTTGGCTCGACCGCCACCAGCTTCATGCCGCCGCTTTCCGCTATCGAGCGTATCGAGGTCATTCGCGGGCCGATGTCCACGCTTTACGGCTCTGACGCCCTCGGCGGGGTAGTCAACATCATCACTCGCCGCGTCGGCACCGACTGGGCGGGCTCGGTCACCGTCGGAAACACCTTCCAGGAGGACCGCGACGCGGGCAACAGCTCGACGCTGAATCTTTACGCCACCGGCCCACTCATCGAGGATACCCTTGGCGTGCAGCTGCGTGGGCGCGTGTTCGATCGCGACAGCTCCGAGCGGCTGGTAGAAGAGAGCGTCGGCCGTGACCCGCGCCCGTCCGAGGCGCGTATCTACTCCATCGGCGGCCGGCTCAGCTTCACGCCCAACGACACCCACGAGATCTGGCTCGACGCCGAGCGCGCCCGCCAGGTCTACGACAATACCGACTGCCGGCTGGGTAGCCGCGACGGCCTGCGCCGCAACGACTGCGAAACGCCCGCCCCCACCGAGTTCTTTGGCTACGAGGACGAGCTTCGCTTCCATCGCGACCAGATCGCGCTGGGCCACTCCGCGCGCCTTGCCGCAGGGACCTGGGACACCAGCATCACGCGCAACGAAACCGAATCGCTTGGCCGCACGCTGCCCGCCGGCAACGCGCCGGACTACGGCTACTTCGCCCTGGGCGGCGAGCCGCGCACGCTGGAAAACCGCGACGTCGTCGTCGATACCAAATTCGTCGCACCGCTTGACGCGCACATGCTCACGGTGGGCGGCCAATACATCGACGCCGACCTACGTGATGCCACCGCTGGCAACGAGGAGTTCAGCCAGTCGAGCTGGGCGCTATTCGTCGAGGACGAGTGGTTCTTGCGTGATGATCTGGCGCTGACGCTGGGTGGGCGCTACGAGCATCACGACGCCTTCGGCGGCCACTTCAGCCCGCGGGGGTATCTGGTGTGGAACACCACCGACGAGTGGACGCTCAAGGGCGGTATCAGCCAGGGCTACAAAACGCCGACGCTCAATCAGCTTCACGACGGCGTGAACGGCTTTGGCAACCAGGGCAAGTCCGCGAGCCTGGGGTCGCCAAATCTCGAACCGGAAAAAAGCACCAACTACGAAATCGGCGCGATTTACGACAATCTCGACGGCTTCTCCGCCGGCGCCACGGTGTTCTTCACCCAGTTCCGCGACCGCATCTCAAGCGGCGACGACATTCCCAACTGCCAGTTCATCGACAGCGACGGCAA
This sequence comes from Halomonas sp. GD1P12, assembly GCF_025725645.1. Taxonomy (NCBI): domain Bacteria; kingdom Pseudomonadati; phylum Pseudomonadota; class Gammaproteobacteria; order Oceanospirillales; family Halomonadaceae; genus Halomonas; species Halomonas sp. GD1P12. Next base: position 2,727,924 of record NZ_CP107007.1, read on the forward strand.
CCGGCCCTTCGCGAACGCGGCCAACTGCATCAGCGTGGGCGATTTCGTCAGTCAGGACAGCTTCAACCGCTCCGTCAACGTCGACCGCGCCGAAACCCGCGGCGTCGAGTTGATCTCGAGCTACCAGTTCGACCCGGCCTGGCGCGTGAGCGGTGGCTACACCTTCACCGATACCGAAGTGACCTCCGGCGATAACGAAGGACAAAAGCTGACCAACGCGCCCAAACACAAGCTGACTGCGGACCTTTCCTGGGCGATCACCCCGCAGTGGAGCACGACTCTTGAGGGCGAGTACTACTCTTCCCGCGAGCGCTTCTCCGGCAACGTGTCGGGTAACTCCGCCGCGCTGGTCGAGCAGCTGGGCAACAAGCTCGACGGCTACGAGCTTTTCAACCTGCGCTCGACCTACCGTTTCACCGATAGCCTGCGTCTGACCGGCACGGTGTATAACCTGTTCGACAAGGACTTCGCCGGCTACGACACCTACGACTTCGACGGCGAAACGTATATCGCCTACGACTATACCCAGACCGGTCGCGCCACCGACGGCGTGGCACTCGATGGTCGCAGCTACTGGCTCTCCGCGACCTACGAGTTCTAGGCAGCGCTGCGCTCGCAAGCAGCTCGCTTGATCTCGCTTGTTGATTCAGCCCCGGCCCTGGCCGGGGCTTTTTCGTGCGCACGAAAAAACGGCTACCCGAAGGTAGCCGTTTGAGATGAAGCGCCAAGGATTTTAAAAGCAAGCTTTAAAAGAGCGCTTCGAAAGAGCCTTAAAAGTCGACGTTCAGGCCCAGCCAGAAGCGGCGGCCGTCTTCGGCGTAGCTGTAGTCGTCGGGGCGGATCGTCTTGTCGAACAGGTTGTAGATACCGGCACTCACCGTGGTGGTGTCGTTCAAATCATAGCCAAAACCGGTATCGACGAGGGTATAGGACGGCGCGACCAGCGAGCCCGAGGAGCGACCGCCGGTGGGCTGGCTCTCTTCGCCGCGGTAGGTGACCCGCGTCCAATGGCTCAGTTGGCTGTCGATCTGCCAGTCGAGCGAGGCGGCCACTTCGTGCTTGGGCAGCTGGGTCAGCGGGTTGCCCTCGAACTCGCCGCTTTTCTGCTCGGAGTCGGTGTAGGTGTAGCTGCCGCTGAGCGAGATCGCATCGGTGATCGGCGCGCCGAGGCTCGCCTCCACGCCCTGGGTGACGGCCTCATCGACGTTCACGCGGTAGGTCGGGTCGCTGCCGAAGTCGTTGGCGCCGTCCGGGCAGACCGCGATCGGGCAGCCGATACGGGTGATCTTGTCGTCGAAATCGTTGTGGAACAGCGTGAAGCTGCCGTTGAGGCCGGCTTCGTTGCCGTAGAGCAGCGCGATCTCCTTGTTGAGCGAGGTTTCGGGCTCGAGATCCGGATTGCCGTAGATATTACCGCCGCGGCTGACCTGCCCCCAGCCGGGGGTGATTTCACGCAGCGCCGGGGCGCGGAAACCGGTGGAAACGCCGCCTTTCAGCGTCCAGTCCGGCGTCATGTTCCAGACGCTGTAAAGCCTGGGGCTTAGGTGGCTGCCGAAGTTCTCGTCCTTGTCCAGACGCAGGCCACCGGTCAGCGCCCAGGTGGGCGCGAGCATCCACTCGTCCTCGGCGAACAGCGCCCAGCGGTACTGGTCGATCTGTTCGAGATCGGAAATCTGGTTGGTGGTGCCGTCGTCGAGCTCCTCTTCTTCGTAGCTCGCCCCGACGGTGACCATGTGCGCACCCAGCGGCAGTACCGCGGTGGATTTCGCCGTGGTGTTGGTGATCTCGATTTCGCGCGAATCGTTTTCGCTGCTTTCCCGCTGCAGGTAGGTTTCCGTGGTGCCCCAGCCGAAGCTGCCGCTGTGGGTCAGCGCAACGTGCTCGTGGGTGTACTCGTTGAAGCTGTCGGTGCATGGCCCGCGGCAGCCCTCGGCGGGGGCCGATTTGCCGACCCGGGAGCGGCGGTCCTGTTCGGTCACGCCCGCCTCGAGGCTGAAATCGTGATTGTCGCTGGCGTCCAGGCTCAGCTTGGCGGTCAGGCTCTGCAGGCTTCGCTCCTCGTAGCCGTCGACGATGTCGTCCTCGTCGCGCTCGGAGGCGCGGCCATACACCTCGAGCCCGAGAATATCCTGCACCAGCGGGCCGCCGGCGTAGAAGTTGGCCTGGCGGCTGTCGCCGGACTCGCTGTTCTCCTGAATGACGGTGTCGATCTGTACGTTGCCGTGCCAGCTGTCGGCCACGGTGCGGGTGATCACGTTGATGACCCCGCCGATGGCGTCGGAGCCGTACAGGGTCGACATCGGTCCGCGCACGACTTCGATACGCTCGATCGCCTGCAGCGGCGGCAGCCAATCCTGCTCGAAACCGCCGCTGCCGTTGGGTCGCGTCTCGCGGGTGTTTTGTGGCCGACCATCGACGAGAATCAGGGTATATTCAGAGGGCATGCCGCGAATCGAAATATCGTTACCGTTATCCCCGGCGCCCCCACCGGTCACGATGAGCCCGGGTACGTTACGCAGCGCGTCGGTGACATCCTGATAATGACCACGCTCGATATCCTCACGGCTGAGCACGCTGATGGACGCCGGTGCATTGGTGATTTGTTGCTCGAAGCCGGCCGCCGTGACCACGACATTGTTCAACGAGGTGCTTTGCTGAGCCCAGGCCGGGACGGCGACCAAAGAGGAGATCGCGCTCGCCAGCAGCGTTTTGCGCAAGGGGAGTGACATGACGCAGTTCCTATGAAGATCCGGGTATCGTAATAGTGTTATCGTTCTCTGAATGCTAATAATTAGCATTCACATACTCTCACATCCATTCAGGCCCGTGGGGGAACGTGGAGTTGCCGGAACCGCAACACAAATCGCTCTTATTTTCATTTGTGGCCATTGCTGGCACAATGAGCCTCTTTTGCTCGCGGGCCCGCTTTCATGTACGACTTCGATGAACTCAACGCGTTTTCGGACGTCATGGCGACCGGCAGCCTGACCCGCAGCGCCCAGCGCATGGGGGTGGCCAAATCGACGCTGAGTCGGCGCATCAGCCAGCTCGAGTCGCGCCTGAACCAGCCGCTTCTACGCCGCCAGGCGAACCAGCTGACGCCTACCGAAGCCGGGCTTCTTTTTCATGGCTACTGCACGGAGCTTTTAACGCTGGCCAGGCAAAGCCAGGAGGCGCTGTCGGAGCTTCGTGAGGAGATCAGCGGCAAGATCACGCTGGAGGTTCACGGCGCGCTTGCCCGCAACTGGGTCGCCAAAGTCGTGGATATCTTTCTGGACCGCCACCCGGGGATCGAGTTGACGCTTCAGAGCCGGGAAAGGCCGTCCACGACGCTTCAAACCAACAGCGTACATATCTGGCTTGGCGCGCTCGACGAAAGCGGGCTCAACCAGGAGCGCCTGGGTCAGCTCACCCGCGGGCTTTACGCAAGCCCGCGCTATCTGGCCCAGGCGCCCATGCTTGCTCACCCAAGTGATCTGGATCACCACGCCTGGATCGATCTGCTCGACACCGACACGACGCGCCTGCCGCTTTATCACGCCAGCGCCCCGGAGTACGTGTTTTCGCCGCCCCGCTCACGGCTCAGGGTGGATCAGACGCTGATCCACGTGGACGCGATCGCCAGCGGCCAGGGTATCGGGCTTTTGCCGCACTGGATCGTCAATCAGCGCGAAATGCACCACCCCGGCGAGCTGGTACCGTGTTTGGCGGGCTGGGAGCCCCAGCCGCTGCCGGTGTCGATGCTCTACGCCTTTGGCCACCACTCGCGCCGGGTCAGCGCCCTGTTGAGCTGCCTGCGCGAGCACGTGCCGCACCAGTGGCAGGCGCCGCCGCTGTTCGCCTAGCGTTTTCGCCCGGTGTTAGCGTTTGGCGGCAGTGCGATCACCGGGAAACCTTGCCAGCTAACGACCCGATTGATGACAATAGGCGTTTACGCTTGCCAGGAACGCTCCATGCTCGTTGAACTGTTCGCCGTGATGGCTCCGGTGCTGGCCGGTGCCGGCCTTGGTTTTTTCTGGGTGCGCCTGGGCTACCCCTACCCGATCGAATTCGTCACCCGGCTGGTATTCAACGTTGGAACGCCGGCGTTGGTGCTGGCTTCGCTTGCCGGCGCCTCGATCGATGCCCACACCTTCGGCAAGACCATGCTGGCCGCCGCGCTGGTCATCAGCCTGATGGGCGTGGCGTCCTTTGGCGTGGCCAGGCTTTTGCGCCGCGACTGGAAAGTGCTCATCGCGCCCATGATGTACCCCAACACCGGCAACATGGGCCTGCCGGTGGTGCTCTACGCGTTTGGCAGCGCCGGCTTCGTCTATGGCATCACCGTCATGGTGACCGTCTCGCTTTTTCAGTTCACGATAGGCGCCATGCTCTCGAGCCGGGGTAATCCGCTCAAGACGCTGGTCAAAACGCCGACGGTCTACGCCATTTTGATCAGCATGGCGCTGATGCTCACCGACACGGCGCTGCCTGGCTGGATCGCCAACACCGTCGATCTGATGTCCGGCTTTACCGTACCGCTAATGCTGATCACACTCGGCGTGTCGCTGGCGAGCATCCGGGTCGACAACCTGCGCTCGGGGCTAGGCTTTAGCCTGGTGCGCATTCCGCTGGCCGCCGTCACGGCCTGGCTGGTAGCCGAGCTTTTAAATCTGCCGGCGCTGGCGCAGATGATTCTGGTGCTGCAAATGTGCATGCCGGTGGCGGTGTTCAATTACCTGTTCGCTCAACGTGCCCAGCGCGAACCGGTCTACGTGGCAAGCCTGGTGTTCTGCTCGACGCTTTTGGCGCTTTTCAATCTGCCTGCACTGCTGGCGTTTATGATGTAGCGTGTAGGGAACCTGCTCGCACACGCGCAGTCACTGCTGGATCGACGTCAAACCCTGGTCGGAGAGCTCTCATGTTCTACCCCGCTGCCCCGTTGTCCTCGCCCCTTCGCCGCGCCTTTGGCGTTCTGGGTGGGCTTGTGCTTTTAACCGGCGCCGGTAGCGCCCAAGCCGAAATGACCCATGAAGCCGTTGCAACCGACGCCGTCACGTTCTCGATCGAGCGCGTAGCCGATGGCCTGACTCGCCCCTGGGCGGTCGCGTTTCTACCCGACGGGCGGTATCTGGTGAGCGAACGAAGCGGCGCGCTCAATCTGGTGGATGATCAGGGTCATATCGAGGCGCTCGAGGGCATGCCCGAGGTCAGCACCCAGGGCCAGGGCGGGCTTCTGGATGTAGTGCTCCATCCGGCGTTTGGTGACGGCGAGCACGACTGGATCTACTTCACCTGGAGTAAACCGGATCAAAACGGCACGCGCACGGCGCTTTCGCGGGTGCGCTGGGAAGGCGACGGTCTGGGCGAGCTCGAGCACCTGTTCGAGCAGGACCGGGCCTCGGGCCCCGGGCGTCACTACGGCTCGCGGCTGGCGTTTTTGGACGACGGCACGCTGGTCATGAGCGTCGGCGATCGCGGCTCCGACCCAACCCGTGCCCAGGCCCGCGACGACCACGCCGGCTCTACCCTGCGCCTGACCGAGACCGGCGGCGTACCGGCAGACAACCCGTTCGTCGATGACGGCGCCACGCTCGATGAAATCTATACGCTGGGCAATCGCAACATCCAGGGCATGACCGTTCGCGACAACGGCGAGCTTTGGGTATCCGAGCACGGCCCGCGCACCGGCGACGAGCTGAACTTGATCCAGCCCGGCGAAAACTATGGCTGGCCGGAGGTCACGCTGGGCAACGATTACGCCACCAACGAGCCGCTGGGCGTCGACTCAAAACCGGGCATGACCGGCCCGGCCGTCGCCCTCGAGGGCCGCTTTGCGCCGTCCGGGCTTGCCGAGGTGAACAGCGAGCGCTTTACCGCCTGGCAGGGCAATCTGCTGGCCGGCGGCCTTTCCAGCGAAAAGCTCGAGCGCTTCGTGATCGAAAGCGGCCGCGCCGTTGAGAGCGAAGTGGTGCTCGAAGGTGAAGTCGGGCGCATTCGCGACGTACGCCAGGGCCCGGACGGCGGCATTTACCTTTTGACCGACAGCGACCAGGGCGGGCTTTATCGCTTGCTGCCGACCGACTGACTGACGCTTGAATGACTTTTTAACGGCTTTTTATAACCCCCTGGCGGCGACGGACACGCGATGCGCTTACGCAATTTAATGATTCTGACGGTCATCGTGCCGCTGTTCGTGGCGCTGGTGGTGTTCAGCTTCGTGGCGATCAAGGCGCTCGAGGACAACGTGCGCTCGAAGCTTCAAACCGAGGTCGAAATCATTACCCGGGCGCTGAGCACCTCGCTGAGCTACGCCGTCGCCCGCGAAAGCGCCGCGCCGCTGGAAGAGGCGCTGCAGTCGGCGTTCTCGTTTCACCGGATCTACGGCGCCTACGTGTTCGATGTGCAGGGCCGGGAGATCTACGGGCTGGGCCTTGGCAAGAATCTTTTCACCCCGGACGAGATTCAAAGCGTGATCTCGCGGGACGATCTTTACAGCAACTACCGCCAGCACGACGGCTGGACCTACTACTCGGCGCTGATTCCACTGCGCACCCAGGACGGCACCGTCTACGGCGTGCTGCAGGTCAACCGACTCAACACCGGCATCGAGAACTACACGGGGTTTATCAGTATCGTGGCGGTGCTGGTATTCATCATCGGCGCCGGCGGTATCGTACTCAGTATCTGGTGGGGGTTTCGTCGCTACATCGAGCGGCCATTGAACCAGCTTCTGCGCGTCATGCTGCTGGTCGAGGATGGCGACCGGCGTCAGCGCGCAAGCGTCGAAGGGCCAGCAGAGTATCGCCGGCTGGCCTCCGGGCTCAACGGCATGCTCGACGCCATGGCCGAGAAGGACCGCGACATCGATGCCCGCCGGGAGCGCGAAATCGAACTCGAAAAGCGCCTGCGTAAATCCAAAAAACTCGCCGAGCTTGGCGTGCTGGCCGCCGGGGTCGCCCATGAGATCGGCGCGCCGCTGACCGTCATCAACGGCCAGGCCCAGCGCCTGGCGCGGCGCGACGTCATCGGCGACGACGAGCGCGCCCGGCTCGGGCGTATTCGCGGCGAGGTCGAGCGCATCGTCGAGATCGTGCGCCAGCTCATGGAGCTTGGCCGACAACACAACGTGGAGAAAGAGAAGCAGTCGCTCGATCACCTTATCACCAGCGCAAGCCAGCTGGTGGAAGAGGAGTTGGAGCCCCGCGGCATCCGGCTGGACGTCAAACTTCCTACTCCACCGCTTTGGGTCATGGTCGACGGCCAGCAGGTCGTGCAGGTGCTGACCAATCTGCTGCGTAACGCCGCCCAGGCGCCGGAGGTTAGCCTTATCCGGGTTCGCGCGCAGGAGAACAGCCGTGAAATGACGCTTTGGGTCGAGGACGACGGCCCGGGCATTCCGGTATCGCACCATCAGCAGGTGTTCGATCCGTTTTTTACCACCAAGCCCGTGGGCCAGGGTAGCGGGCTGGGGCTTTCGATGGTACACCGCATTATCAATGATCACGGCGGGACGATTGGCGTGTTCGACAGCGCCCTCGGGGGAGCAGGATTTGAAATCACCCTCCCCTTGAGTGAAGACACCGCATCCGCTTGAGGAAAACGTTTGTGACCGAACAGGAACACGCTTTACCGCTTCTGGTCGTCGAGGACGACCCCGCCATTCGCGAACTGCTCGAAGAGGAGCTCAATGACGCCGGCTACACCACGCTTGGCGTACCGAGCGCCGAAGAGGCCGTGGCGCTTTTGAGCCACACGCCGGTGGCGATGATGATCACCGACGTGCGCTTGCCGGGCATGTCCGGTATTGAGCTATTGCAACAACTTCGCCAAAGCGGCTCGGAGCTTGGCATCATCGTGATTACCGCCTTTGGCACCATCGACCAGGCGGTCGAGGCGCTCAAGCTCGGCGCCAATGACTTTCTCACCAAGCCGCTGGATCTGGACGCCATTCGCGAGGCGGTCTTTCGCGTGCTGGAGCGCCAACGCCTGGCGCTTTCTCACGATGCCGAGCTTACCCACTTTCACGGCATCGTGGGCAAAAGCCCGACCATGCAGGGGCTTTTCCACGACGCCTCCAGGCTTGCCAAAAGCAGCGCGCCGATCCTCATTCTGGGCGAAAGCGGCACCGGCAAGGAGCTTTTGGCCCGCGCCATTCACCAGGAAAGCCCGCGCCATGATGCGCCCTTCGTGCCGGTCAACTGCGCCAGCATTCCCGCCGACCTGATGGAGAGCGAATTCTTTGGCCACATAAAGGGCGCCTTCACCGGTGCCAACGAAGCGCGTAAGGGGCTTTTTCAAAGCGCCCAGGGCGGCAGTCTGTTTCTCGACGAAATCGGCGAAATGCCGATCAACCTGCAGGCCAAGCTTTTGCGCGCGCTGCAGGAGAAAACGATTCGCCCGGTAGGCGGCGAGCGCGAAGAGCCGGTGGATGTGCGCATCATCGCCGCGACCCACCGCGATCTGGACAAGGAGATTGAGGCGCAGAATTTCAGAAGCGACCTGTTCTATCGTCTGGAGACCTTTTCACTGCGCATTCCGCCGCTTCGCGAGCGCGGCAGCGACATCGAGCATCTGGTATTTGCGCTGATCGACAAGCACGCCGACGCTCAGGGCAAGCAGATCGAACAGATCGAGCCCGAGGCGCTCAATACGCTGTTGAGCTACTCCTACCCGGGCAACGTACGTGAACTCGAAAACGCGATCATGCGCGCCGTCACCCTCAGTGAAGAGGGCGTGTTACAGCATGGCGATCTGCCGGAGCGGCTTCGCGATCACGTCAGTGCTCAGTCGGACGCCGAGTTTACCCCAACGCTCAGGGGTGAAGTGCTGTCGGGCACCCAGACACCCGCCCCGGCGCCCGCCCGCTGGCCAAGCCTTGAGGAGGTCGAAAAGCGCTATATCCGCAAGGTGCTCGAGGCGACCGGCGGCAACAAGCGGCGCACTGCCGAAGTGCTGGGTATCGCCCGCCGCACGCTCTACCGCCGTCTCGAGGATGACAGCTAGTCATGCGTTGATGGCCAAAAAATGGCCAGACAGTCGCGGCTGTCTGGCCATTGGGAGATCAAAACCGCCCGTGTTCGATTAGACGCCGTCACTCGGCGTTTCGCCGGCATCGTCGTTGGACATCGGGCCCGTGCCCATGGGCTGCTGCTCCTCGGGCTCGGCGTCCGGGTTGGGCGCGTCGGGTTCGCCACAGCCGGTAAGGCCGAGCGCACCAAAGGCCAGCAGAGCGCTTAACAGCAGCGCTTTAAAACGGTCGCCACGTTGTTGTGCCATGTGTCTTTCTCCTTGACCTTGTGAAGTCGCGTTCCTTGAAGCGATCTGCCCGTACAGAGCCTCTTAAACCTAGCGCTGACGTCTGGTTTTTGCCAGTGCCGCAAACGTTTCAAACCCCTTTCTCCTCCCATGAGTACAAAAAAACCCCCGCAGGCGCGGGGGTAATGGTAATGAAGCATTGAGCGCAGCCGCAGGGAACGGACAGCCCGCTCGATTCATTACCGTAGGGAGCGGTCATCTAACCCGGTCTGTTCACCGGGTCGATCTACTAAGTCGATTTACTGTGTAGTTTCGTCGTCGCGTTCGCCGTCGCCCGGTGCAGAGCCCGGCATCGGCTCGGTACCGTCACCAAAACCGGGATTCTCTTCCGGGTCCTGATCGTCCATGGCGCCTTCGCTACTGGGCATCGGCTCCTGCGAGGTCGTGGCGTTACTTTCAAGGCCCGGGTCGCTCATCGCCGGGTCGTCGGCCATTGCCGGGTCGTCAGCCATTGCCGAGTCGTTACTCATGGCCGGGTCATTGGCCATACCGGGCTCTTCGTTCATGGCCGGGTCGTTCGCGGTCCCACCCTGCTCCATGGTCTCGGGCTGCTGAGCCGGCGGCATCTCATCTTCATCGTCGCCGCCGCAACCGGCAAGCGTCAATGTGCTGGCAGTCAGCAGCATGCCAAGGGCAACGAGCGATTTGCGTTTGAACATCGGTTTGCCTTGTTTTTCCATAAAACGTTTATCCATAAAGCCTGCCTCCATTGAATCCAGCGAGCTAGTCAGGCTGCCATTCTTGGCAATTGCATCGAATCCTTCGACCCTGAATCTTCAACGCGTGTCGTTGAAAGTGGAGTTACACAAGTCGTGCCACTGCAGCACCGAATTTTAATTTTTATAAAAAAATCAATAATTTATAAAAAATTACCCCGACCTTTTGGATTAATCTATGCTAATGGGAGGCAGGCACAAAATGACACATGTAGCGTTAGTTCACCGTGTCGACCGGGCGTTGTGACACACCGATGCGACTTATGTATAATAATTTTTAATAATACAGCTGGTAATCGTTAATTTACTTTTATGATCTCCGGGAAACCGTGGCAGGCTCCTGTCTTCAAAGCCTGCGCGTTAGAGAGATAGCCAACGATAAATCACTCCATAAAAAGGTTCGATTAATGGATGAAACACGTCCTGTCAAAATCAAGGTTCGTAATTTAAGCAAGGTATTTGGGAAACAGCCAAAAAAAGCACTCGAGCTACGCGACCAGGGCCTCAAACGCCCGGAGATACTCGAGCAGACCGGACAAACGTTGGGCCTTTCCAACATCACCTTCGACGTTTATGAAGGTGAACTTTTGGTCATCATGGGGCTTTCGGGCTCCGGCAAGTCCACCCTGATTCGCTGTTTGAATCGCCTGATCGACTCCACCGAAGGCGAGATTGTCATCGACAACGAGAATATTCCGTCGCTCGGCGAGAAGAAGCTTCTTGAGTGTCGTCGTCGCCATTTCTCCATGGTGTTTCAGAACTTTGCGCTTTTTCCCCACCGCACCGTTCAGCAAAACGCTGAATTTGGCCTCGAGATTCGCGGCGTCGACAAGGCCGAGCGCCGCGAGCTTGGCTACAACTCGTTGCAGCAAGTGGGGCTGGGCGGTTGGGAAGATGCCTATCCCCACCAGCTTTCCGGCGGTATGCAGCAACGCGTGGGGCTAGCGCGGGCGCTGGCCAACGATGCCAGCGTCCTGCTGATGGACGAGGCGTTCTCCGCGCTCGACCCGTTGATCCGCAAGGAGATGCAGCAGGAGCTTTTGCAGCTTCAAACGCGCATGCAGAAAACCACCGTGTTCATCACCCACGATCTGGACGAGGCGCTGTCGATCGGTGATCGCATCGTGCTCTTAAAAGATGGCGAAGTGGTCCAGATCGGTACACCGGAAGAAATTCTCACCAAGCCCGCCGACGACTACGTGCGCCGCTTCATCGAAGGGGTGGACCGCTCGCGTATTTTGACCGCCGAGAGCGCCATGCGCCCGGTGCGCACCAGCATTCGTGACACCGACGGCCCGCGCGTAGCACTTCGCCGCATGCGCGATTACAGCATCGACTCCATCTACGTGACCGACCGCGACCGCCGCCTCAAGGGGCTGTTGGAGGCGGACGCCGCCAGTCAGGCCATCGAAGCCGGTGACGAAACGCTGGATGCCTACCTCACCCAGGATTTCCGTCTGGTCACCCCACAGGAGCCCCTGCAGCACCTGTTCGCCATGTTTAGCGAAAAAGGCTTTCCAGTCGCCGTGGTCGACGAGGAGAAGCGCCTTCTGGGCGTTGTCGTCAAGGGCGCAGTACTGGATGAACTGGCACGAGCAGGAGATCAGTAATGGACAACCTTCCCCGTATTCCCCTGGGCAATTGGATCGAAACCGCACTGCGCTGGCTGACCAGCGAGTACTCGGTCGTCACCCGCGCGATTTCACGCGTGACTCAAACCGGTATCAGTAGCCTGAACGACGCCCTGATGTGGCTACCCGAGTGGGCGCTGATGGCGCTCATCGCCCTGCTCTGCTGGCGGCTGGCGAGCCCGCGTTTGGCGATCGGCGCGGTAGCGGGTCTGGCGCTAATCTGGAACATGGATCTGTGGAATCCGATGATCGAAACGCTGACGCTGGTGGTGATCGCCACGCTCGTGGCGGTCGTCATCGCGCTTCCCATCGGCATCCTGGCGGCACTTTCCGACCGACTTTACAAGGTGATCATGCCGATTCTGGATTTCATGCAGACCATGCCGGCGTTCGTCTACCTGATTCCAGCGATTCCATTTTTCGGTATCGGCGCGGTATCGGCGATTTTCGCTACCGTGATCTTCTCCATGCCGCCGGCCATACGCTTCACGACGCTCGGCATTCGCCAGGTCCCGACGGATTTGATCGAGGCCGCCGATGCCTACGGCGCCACGCGCAGTCAAAAACTCTTCAAGGTGCAGCTGCCACTTTCGCTGCCCACGGTGATGGCCGGTATCAACCAGACCATCATGCTGGCGCTGTCGATGGTGGTGATCGCCGCGATGATCGGCGCTGACGGGCTTGGCAGCGAAGTGTGGCGTGCCATTCAGCGCCTGCGCCCGGGCGATGGTTTCGAGGCCGGTATCGCGGTCGTCATTCTGGCCATGCTGCTCGACCGTTTGACTCAGGCGCTACGTAAATCAAAGCGTCAATGAGGCCATGGCCTTATCGCGCGGGCGCGCAAAACTTGAAGCCCACGCTATAAGCCACCATGCTTGGGAAGCCAAAACCAGCGCTCTCGCGCGGTTTGGCTTCTCATAAGATGAAGGCTTTTTTTGCCTTTTATAAAAGTGTTACACATTCAAAAAAGGGAAACAGCATGAAAACACGCATCAATCGTTCTGTTCGTCTTGCCACGCTCGGGCTCATGACTGGCAGCGCCCTGCTCGCCGGCGGCTTTGCTCAGGCCCAGGAGCAAGGCACGGTCAACCTGGCCTACGTCGAATGGTCCTCCGAGGTCGCCTCCACCAACGTGATCGCCGCCGTGCTCGAGCAGCAAGGCTATGAGGTGAACATGACCTCGCTCTCCGCAGCGGCCATGTTCCAGGCACTTTCGACCGGCGATGCCGACGCGATCGTCGCGGCCTGGCTTCCCACCACCCACGCCGACTACATGGAGCGCATTGGCGGCGACGTCGAGGACCTGGGCCCAAATCTGGACGGTACCAAGCTTGGTCTGGTCGTTCCCGAATACACCGAGGTGAACTCGATCGATGAGCTCAACGACAACGCCGAGCTGTTCGACGACGAGATCATCGGCATCGACCCCGGTGCCGGCCTGATGGGGCTGGCAGAGGAAGCCGTCGATACCTATGATCTTGATCTTCGCCTGCGCAGCGGTAGCGACGCGACCATGGTGGCGGCGCTGGATAACGCCATCAACAATGAAGAAGACATCGTCGTGACCAGCTGGACACCGCACTGGATGTTCGCACGTTGGGACCTCAAGTACCTGGACGACCCGGAAGGCGTGTTCGGCGGCGCCGAGCAGATCCATACCGTGGTTCGCAACGGCTTCGAGGACGACATGCCCGGCGCCTACGCCATTCTGGACGCCTTCGAGTGGACCCCGGAGCAGATGGGCGAAGTCATGCTCATGAACCAGGAAGACGGCAGCGACCCCTATGAAAACGCCAAGCAGTGGGTCGAAGAGAACCAGGACGTTGTCGAGCAGTGGCTCGATTCGTAATCGCGACCGTGGCCCGGCCCAAGCGCCGGGTTAACAAAAGGCTTGTACAAACAGTTTGTACAAGAGGGGTGTTTCTTATACAACTGACGGGCAGGCGCTTCGCGACCTCGTTTTACCCGGCATCCCTTTGGTCGTACACCTAGCGAATTCGATTCAACATGGAGAAAGATCGAGTGGAAAACGAAAAACCCAATCAGCCCAAGGAAGAGCCGGTCGGTGAGGGTATCCCCTCCCCGGACGGGCCAGCGAACCTCATCGATACCGATTACGTTATCGGTCAGGACAATTTCACCGCCGAAAAAATGGGCTTGAGGCTCGACCTCCACGGTAAAGTCTTTACCATTTCGTCTATCGTCGTGACGCTGTTCGTCGTGTTGACGCTGGCGCTTCAGGACAATATTTCGTTCATCTACGATGCCATCTTTGGCTTTTTGACCGGCAATCTGTCCTGGTTCTTCATTCTTACCGCCAACGTTTTCGTCATCCTGTGCCTGGGCCTGATCGTCTCGCCGTTAGGTAAAATTCGCATTGGCGGTGCCAACGCCAAACCGGATTTTACCTACATGGGCTGGTTTTCGATGCTGTTCGCCGCGGGCATGGGCATTGGCCTGATGTTCTTTGGCGTCAGCGAGCCGCTGACCCACTTCGGTACCTCCATCGAGGGCGGCAGCGGTGCACCGCTTTCCGGTGCCGAAGGTGACGCTGCGGGCGCGACGGCGCTGGCCATGGCCGCGACCATCTTCCACTGGGGCCTGCACCCGTGGGCGATCTATGCCGTCGTTGCACTGTCGCTTGCGCTTTTTGCCTTCAACAAGGGCCTACCGCTCTCCATGCGCTCGGTGTTCTATCCGATTCTGGGCGAGCGCGTGTGGGGCTGGCCGGGCCACTGCATCGATATTCTGGCGGTATTCGCTACGCTTTTCGGTCTCGCCACCTCGCTGGGCTTGGGTGCCACTCAGGCCGCCGCGGGCCTCACCTATCTTTTCGGCGCGCCGGAAAGCGACATCACCATGATTCTTTTGATCGTGGGTATCACCTGCGTGGCGATCTGCTCGATCGTGGCTGGCGTGGATAAGGGCGTTCAGCTGCTGTCCAAGATCAACATCGCCCTGGCCGCCGGGCTTTTGTTCTTCGTGATCGCCGTTGGCCCGACGCTGTTCATCGCCACTGGCTTCTTCGAGAACCTGTTCAACTACGTCGTCAATTTGCCGGCGCTCTCCAACCCCTTCGGCCGTGAAGACGTTGGCTTCACTCATGGCTGGACTGCCTTCTACTGGGCCTGGTGGATCTCCTGGTCTCCGTACGTCGGCATGTTCATCGCCCGCGTATCGCGCGGCCGCACGGTGCGTGAATTCCTGATCTCGGTATTGATCGTCCCGTCCGTCGTCTCGGTTCTCTGGATGACCACCTTCGGGGGTACTGCGATCGATCAGTACGTAAGCCAAGGGATCGAAACGGTGCGCGACGCCGGCGTCGACCTGCAGCTCTTCTTGATGTTGGAACAGCTGCCGCTGTCGGATATCACCTCCTTCATCGCCATCGTGCTGGTCATCGTGTTCTTCGTGACCTCATCGGACTCCGGTTCGCTGGTCATCGATTCGATCACCGCTGGCGGCAAGGTCGACTCGCCGATCCCCCAGCGTGTGTTCTGGGCCTCCATCGAGGGTGCGATCGCCATCGCGCTGCTGCTCGGCGGTGGCCTGACGGCGCTGCAAACCATGGCGGTCTCTACCGGCCTGCCCTTCGCGTTTATCCTGCTGGTGTCGTGCTACGCCATCATCAAGGGTTTGATGAGCGAACCCAAGGCGGTTTAATCGCAAGCCGTACGAAAACGGGCAGCCTCAGGGCTGCCCGTTTTTTTACGTGCGGTGAAAATGGCGCCAACGTGCGGTCAGGCAGGGCCCGGGAGTCCATGACCGGCCTGGGTTCTGTCTGAAAAGTCGGCGAGCGAAGACAGGACAAGGCAAAAATGGGCGAAGAAACGGAGTTTACAGTGAGTAAATGAGTATTCTGAGCCAATTTTTAACGCCGTATTGTCGAGCGCAGGCACTTTTCAGACAGAACCTGGTGAAAAGCCGTACCGCCCGTCAGGTAACCACCGCGTTTACGAATTAATTTCTTTACAAACCATATTCATGGAGGCGCAAAAGTATAATTATTGTTAATATACTGCGCAACAAACACGACACGCCGTCAAGGCGTGTTTTTTTATGCAAAGCGCAGAGGTAGCCGTGGACAAGCAAGAACCCAATCACTCATCGGACGAGCCGGCGTCAGACGGTATACCCGCCCCCGAAGGGGCAGCGAATTTGATCGATACCGATTACGTCGTGGGTCAGGACAACTTCACGACCAACAAGATGGGGATCAACCTCGACCTTCACGGTAAGGTATTTAGTATCTCCGCCGTGATCGTGCTGCTGTTCGTGGTATTGACGCTGGCGCTGCAGGATACCATTGCGCCCGTCTACGACGCCATTTTCGACTTTCTGACCGGCAATCTTTCCTGGTTCTTTATCGCCGTGGCCAATGTTTTTGTCATTTTATGCATTGGTTTGATTTTTTCACCGCTTGGCAAGATACGCCTGGGGGGAACCAACGCAAAGCCTGACTATACCTACATGGGCTGGTTTTCGATGCTGTTTGCCGCCGGTATGGGCATCGGCTTGATGTTCTTTGCAGTCAACGAGCCGCTCACCCATTTTGGAACCTCTTTTGATGGCGACGGCTGGGCGCCTCTGGGCGGTGCCGAGGGAGATACGGCGGCGGCGACGTCGCTTGCCATGGCCGCCACTATCTATCACTGGGGTCTGCATCCCTGGGCGATCTACGCCATCGTGGCCCTTTCACTGGCGCTGTTCTCGTTCAACAAGGGGTTGCCGCTTTCGATCCGCTCGGTGTTCTACCCCATTCTTGGCGAGCGCGTTTGGGGCTGGCCCGGGCACGTGATCGATATTCTAGCAGTGTTCGCCTCGCTCTTTGGTTTGGCAACGTCGCTGGGGCTCGGTGCCAGCCAGGCCGCGGCGGGGCTATCGTATCTGTTCGGCGCGCCGGAAAGCGATATCACCATGATCCTTTTGATCGTGGGCATCACGATGTTGGCCATCGCTTCGCTAGCGGCCGGTGTCGATAAGGGCATGCAGCTTCTGTCCAAAATCAACATCGTGATGGCGGCGGCGCTTTTGTTCTTCGTGATCGCCGTTGGCCCGACACTGTTCATCCTGACCGGCTTTTTCGAGAACCTGTGGAGCTACGCGGCCCACTTCCCCGCCCTTTCCAATCCTTTTGGTCGTGAAGATGCCGACTTCAGCCAGGGCTGGACCACCTTCTACTGGGCCTGGTGGATCTCCTGGTCTCCGTACGTGGGCATGTTCATCGCCCGCGTCTCACGGGGCCGCACGGTTCGCGAATTCCTGATTTCCGTTTTGATCATCCCATCCATGGTATCGGTACTCTGGATGACGACCTTTGGCGGCACAGCCATCGATCAATACATCAACCAGGGCATCAGCGCCGTGCGCGATGCGGGTGTCGATCTGCAGCTGTTTTTGATGCTGGAGCAGCTGCCGCTTTCGCAAATCACCTGCTTCGTGGCGATCCTGCTGGTCGTTTTCTTCTTCGTGACCTCTTCTGATTCGGGCTCTCTGGTAATCGACTCGATCACCGCCGGCGGCAAAATGGATGCTCCGACGTCGCAGCGGGTATTCTGGGCGATCATCGAAGGCGCGATCGCTATTGCGCTGCTGCTCGGCGGCGGTTTGACCGCGCTGCAAACCATGGCGGTCTCCACCGGCTTCCCCTTCGCGCTCATCCTGCTGGTGGCCTGCTACGCCATCATCAAGGGACTGATGAGCGAGCCCAAGGCGGTGTGATAATAAGGCAATATGATCCAGGGTCGTTCCAGCCCTAGCGCTACGACAACGGGCAGCCAAAGGGCTGCCCGTTTTTTTATGCCTGAATGTCTTGGCGCTTGTGCCAGTTTTAACACCAAAAGGTCTTGAGCAGCGTATCGCGGGAATAGCGGTGCGCGACCTGCGCTTGAAAGAGCTCGGCGGTGGCCAGCGCGTCGGTCAGCGCGTGGTGGCCCTGGTAGGTGGGAAGCCCGTAGCGCTGACGGCTGGCATCCAATCGAATGGAGACCGGCGGACGGCCCAGCCAGCGGCGAAACCGCGACCAGAGCGTTTGACGGTGAAGCCTTGCCTCCAGCGACATGGTGTCGATCATGGGAAACAGCACCCCTTCGCCGCGGCGTGACTTCACCGCCGCGTCCAGAAACGGCCGCTCGATGTTGCGAAAATGCACCACGACGAGCCTTCCTGCCAGCTCGTCGAGCAAGGGCTCGAGCACCTCGTCCAGATCCGGCGCATCGCTGACCTCCGAGTGGGTGATGTGGTGATACGTCACCGACTCCTCGCTCAAGGGCCGGGGCGGCTTGACCACCCAGTAGCGCCGGCTGGAGAGCGGGATACGATCAAGCGTGAAGTGGATCAAGCCGATGCTGACGATGGCGTGGCGGCGCTCGTCGAGCCCGGTGGTCTCCATATCCAGTGCCACCATGGGCACTTCCGAGATGGGCGTGTCCGGACCAGGAAGCTCGGTGTCGAAAAAGCGCTTCAGGGCGTCGTCCTGAGCGACCGCGCTTCGCTTTTTCATGTAGCCATTCCAGTCGGCCTGATTGACGCGCTGGCGCGGGCGTATTCCTTTCATGGTGACGTCCTTAGCGCTGGGCCGGAATGGGGTAGCGAAACTTCAAGAACTTCTGCGCATTGCTCAACACCTGGAAGGCGTCCTTGAGGGTGTGGCGCTCGCTGTCGTCGACGTTTTCCGGCTCGATGTTGTTGTCCGGTTCGCGCTCCTCCTGAAGGTCGATCATCTGGTGGCGAAGCCTGGACATGTGCAGAAACTCGAGCGCGTAGCTGAGCTTGTCGCTCACCCCCGAGGCGAGCAGCTGGGTGTTGTCGATATCGTTCAGGCGCTGGAAGCTGTTTTGCGCCTTGGAGCCGCAGGCCAGCGCGTGGACGCGAATCAGATCCACCATCGGCGCGGTACCGCGGCGCTTCAGGTTGATGGAGTTATTGTGCTTGCCGTCCTTCTCCATGACGATGGTGCGGAAAAACCCGAGCGGCGGCGTGCGGTTGAGCGCGTTTCGCGCCATGGCGGCGAGAAAGCGCGGCGCCTGTGGCGCGCGCTGGGCGATCAAGTCCTGCAGCGTTTCCACGTAATGGTCCTCGCCGTAGATGCTGTCCAGATCGAAAAAGATCGAGCTGTGAAGCAGCTTCTCCGGCGTCGGGTTGGCGATCCACTCTTCGAAGTAGCCCTTCCAGACGTGCAGCGGCTGGCGCCACTGACGGTTGGTCGCCATGATATCGCCTTTGCAGTAGGTGTAGCCGCAGGCGTCCAGCCCGTCGCTGACGATCTTTGCCAGCGCCTTGAAGTACTCGTCGTGCTGCTCCGGGTCGAAGCGGTCCGACAGGATCAGGGCGTTGTCCTGGTCGGTGACGATGCCCTGCTCGTTGCGCGCCATGGAGCCGTTGACCATGAAGCAGTACGGCACCGGCGGCGGGCCGAGCTCCTCCTCGCCAAGCTCCAAAAGGCGCCGAGTGAAGCTTCGCCCGATCGTCGACAGCGCGCTCCCCACCATGACCGAGTTAGCGCCCTCCTGCAGCATGCGCACGAAAGCGGCGCGCACGTCCGAGGCGAGTCGCGCCAGGCCCTGAACGCTTGACTGGTTGAAGATATTGCTCACCAGATAGAGCCCGCTGTGGGTTTCGTAACGGATGATATCGGACAGATGCACCACCCCGACCGGGCGCTGGCGGTAGAGCACCGGTAGATGGTGGACGTTGCTGCGCAGCATGATCAGCATCGCCTCGTACACCGAGGCGTCGGACTGAACCGTGATCAGGTGATCGGACACCACGTCGCCCACCTGGGTTTGCGGCGAGAGGCCCTTGGCCACCACGCGGTTGCGGAAATCGCTGTCGGTAAGGATGCCGCACATCTGCCAGGTCTTGCCCTCGCTGTCCTTGAAACTGTAGCGCGGGTTATCGCTGCCCTCGTTGATCACCAGTACCGCCGAGGCCTGGGCCTGGCCGACCTGAATCGCCGCATCCTGAACGCTGATGGTCGACTCCACCATGACCGGATAGCGTGTGACCAGCTTACGAATCCGGGTGACCATCATGTCGTTGGATTTTTTTTGCTGCTGCGCGACGCTTTCAAGGCGCGGGCGCTCGAGCTCGACGAAGTCGGCAAAATCCTCGTCTTCTTCACAAAGGCGCTGAAAAATGTCCTTTGGGATGAAGTACATCAGGGTGTCTTCGATGGCGGTGGCCGGAAAACGCACGCGATGATTACGCAAAAGGCTGAAATGACCGAAGATATCGCCTTCGCCCAAGCGGTTATAAAGCTCGCCCCGGCGACGATAGACCTCGACTGCGCCGCTTCGGATATAGCAAAGCTCGTCGAGCACTTCGTTGAGTTTCAGAACCTCGGTGCCGGTCTTGAAGTAGCGTATCTCGACACTTTCGGCGATCGCGTCCAAAAGCTCGTCGGACAGCCCGTCGAAGGGGGGAAACTGCCCCATGTGCTGGCGTATTTCCCACAGTTCCACATCCATAATGACTCCTCGGTGAAGCGCTCGCCCGTTTGGCACCAAGTTTGGCGGCATATCCCTGGCCGGTAAAGCGGGGCACACAAAAAAGCCCGGCGAAAAACGCCGGGCTTTTTAAGCTCAGAACCTGCTTGACGCCTTAAAGAGCGCGCCCGACACTGAACCGGTCGGGGCTTGGCGTCGGTCTCATCAGGACTGGCTTGCCATCTCTTGAACGCGCTGCATCATTTCCGGATCCTGCTGGATGGACTGGCCGATGGCGTTGAACGTGTCGACGTCCAGACCGCTACCTTCGACCACTTCGATCATGCGCTCGTTGGCTTCAGCGCGAACTTCCTGTTGAGCGGACTCGTCTTCTGCTTCCTGCAGGCGCTGTGTGTACTCTTGCGAGATCACGGCG
Source organism: Halomonas sp. GD1P12 (assembly GCF_025725645.1). NCBI lineage: Bacteria > Pseudomonadati > Pseudomonadota > Gammaproteobacteria > Oceanospirillales > Halomonadaceae > Halomonas > Halomonas sp. GD1P12. The sequence continues at coordinate 2,748,430 of NZ_CP107007.1, forward strand.
ATTTCTTGAGAAGCATCGGCGAACTGCTGTAGCTGCTCGTCAGAAAAGTCCTGCGTCGGAGCGGCTTGTTGGGTGGCCGCGGAATCCTGCGCTGGCTCTTGTTCCTGCTGGGCCTGAGCAGTACCTGCCATCAAACCGGTTGCAAGAAGTGCAGCTGAAAACAAGGCAGTCAATCGTTGCATGATAAGAAACCTCTTTGCGCGTTATGTATGTGGTGACTCAGACGCAGTGCGCTCCAACAGGTTCAATTTTTAGTGTAATTATAAGTAACAATAAGTTAATAAATGAAAACATCCATTCCTGAAGGTGAGCCATGCGCTTCTCGACCGATGCCACGCCCCGCGCGCGAATAGCGCACGCCGGACTGACGGCCATGCCGCTTGTGTTCGTACTGCTTTGGAGCACCGGCTTCATTGGCGCCAAGTTCGGTCTACCCTACGCCGAGCCCTTCACCTTTTTGTTCATTCGCTTCGTACTGACGCTGTTGCTGCTGGTTCCGCTGGCCTTCGTCATGAAGGCACCCTGGCCGCACGCGACCGCGCTTTGGGCGCACATTGGCGTTTCGGGGTGTTTGGTGCATGGAGCGTACCTGGGCGGAGTGTTTTACGGCATCTATCTGGGCATGCCGTCGGGGCTTGCCGCGCTGCTGGTGGGGCTTCAGCCGCTGTTGACGGCACTTCTGTCAGGCCCTTTTTTAGGCGAGCGTCTCACATACTGGCAGTGGCTGGGGCTTTCGCTGGGGCTTGTCGGCATCGCACTGGTACTGGGCAGCAAGCTAGAGTCCGGCCGGCAACTTTTTGATGGTTTCGGTTTTGATGCACTGGCGTGTGTGCTCGTTGCCCTGTTGGGTATTTCACTGGGCACGCTTTACCAAAAGCGCTTCTGTACGCAAATGGCGCTTCTTTCCGGCACGGTGATTCAGTATCTGGCGGCGGGAGCGCTGCTGGGGGTCGGGGCGCTTTTGTTTGAAACCCGCGAAGTGACGCTGGCGCCGACGTTTCTACTGACTCTAGGCTGGCTGGTACTGGTGCTGTCGATCGCCGCCATTCTGCTCTTAATGGCGCTGATCCGTCAGGGCGAAGCGTCGAAAGTGGCGAGTCTGTTCTACCTGGTGCCGCCGGTCACGGCGCTACAGGCGTGGTGGCTGTTTGACGAACGGCTGCCGCTATTGGGCCTTTTGGGTATGGTCGTGGCCATTGTCGGGGTGATGCTGGTGATCCAGCGCTCGCCACCGGCTCAAAGCCGCTCCAAATAGCCGACCCCGCCCAGGTTTCGCATCTGACGGCGAATCCACTGGCTGCGCCGCTCGACCTGGGCATCCGGGCGGGCGGCGCTTCTGTTGCGCGGGTCGGGCAAAATCGCCGCCAACAGGCTCGCCTGGCGCTCGGTCATCGCACTGCCCGAGGCGCCGAAGTAGTGATCCGCCGCAGCCTCGAGCCCGAATACGCCGGTATCCCACTCGGCCACGTTCAAGTACACCTCGAGAATGCGGGTCTTGCTCCAGAAGGTCTCGATCAACAGCGTAAACCAGGCCTCGAGCCCCTTGCGCAGCCAGCTTCGTCCGCTCCAGAGAAATACGTTCTTGGCGGTTTGCTGGCTCAGGGTGCTCGCCCCGCGCAGGCGTGAGCCGTCCTGGCTTGCCTGCCAGGCGCGCTTGAGTTCGACGAAATCGAAGCCGCGATGCTCGGGAAAGCGCTGATCCTCCGCAGCGATGACAGCGAGCTTGGCGTTGCTCGAGAGCTCATCGAAACTGCGCCACTGATGGGTGATGGTGATCGGCTCGCCGGCGATGATGCTCTGAATTTTGCGCTCGACCATGACCATCGACCCCGGCGGCGGCACCACCTTGAACAGCAACACCAGCGCGACCGAGAGCACCACGAAGGCCAGAGCGCCACGCCAGACGATACGCCAGAGTCGTTCAAGCCAGCGGCGCAGCGCGCGATTGAGCATTACAGCATCCTTAGCGTTTCATGAGATGCTGCGCATGATAGCGCAAATGCTCTTCGATGAACGAGGCAATGAAGAAGTAGCTGTGATCATAGCCTGGCTGACGACGAAGCGTGAGCGGGTGATCGTGCTCTTCGCACACGGCTTCCAGACGCTCGGGCATGAGCTGCTCTTCCAAAAACTGGTCGGCATCACCCTGGTCGATGAACAGGCGCTGGCGCGAGGCGCCGTTGGCCACCAGCTCGCAGGCGTCGTACTGGCGCCAGCTCGATTCATCTTCGCCAAGGTAGTTCGTGAACGCTTTCTTGCCCCAGGGGCAGTTCATTGGGTTCACCACCGGCGAGAAGGCCGATACCGAGCTGAAGCGGCCAGGATGGCGCAGCGCCAGAATCAGCGCGCCGTGGCCGCCCATGGAGTGGCCGCTGATCGACTCGCGTCCGTTGACCGGAAAGTGCTGTCGCACCACCGACGGAAGCTCCTCGACCACGTAATCGTACATGCGGTAGTGGCTTTTCCAGGGTGCCTTCGTGGCGTTGACGTAGAAGCCAGCGCCAGAGCCGAAGTCATAGCTTTCGTGCTCGCCGGGCAGGTCGGTTTCCCGGGGGCTCGTATCCGGGCAGACGATGGCGATGCCGAGCTCGGCGGCCACGCGGTGAGCACCGGCTTTCTGCATGAAGTTTTCGTCGTTACAGGTGAGCCCGGAGAGCCACCAGACCAGCGGCACGCGCTCGTTTTCGGCCTGCGGCGGCAGGTAGACGGCGAAGACCATATTGCAGTCCAGTGCCCGCGAGTAGTGGCGGTAGCGCTTGTGCCAGCCGCCGAAGCTTCTGTTGGCAGACACAAGTTCCAGGGTTTCGCTCATGCTCATGAGTGCGCTCCTGACGATGAAAACGCGGCGGGAAATACCGCCGCGTTTTGTTTCACTGTAGTGGTAACTATAGTGGTTAACTGTAGTGGTAAATGACGAGCTCTAACATCCGGGTGACAGAAAGCGGGCTTGCCTTTTGTCACCGCGGCTCATCAGTAGTGCAGTACGGTACGAATGCTCTTGCCTTCGTGGAGCAGATCGAAGGCTTCGTTGATCTTCTCGAAGGGCATGTCGTGGGTGATGAAGTCGTCGATGTTGATCTCGCCGTTCATGTAGCGCTCCACGTAACCGGGAAGCTCGCTTCTGCCCTTGACGCCGCCAAACGCCGAGCCTTTCCAGACCCGGCCGGTGACCAGCTGGAACGGACGGGTAGAGATCTCCTCGCCGGCACCGGCCACGCCGATGACGATCGACTCTCCCCACCCCTTGTGGCAGCACTCCAGCGCCGAGCGCATGACGTTGACATTGCCGATGCATTCGAAGGAGTAGTCGACGCCGCCATCGGTCAGATCGACGATGACCTGCTGAATCGGGTCTGAATATTTCTTGGGATTGACGAAGTCGGTGGCGCCGAACTGTTTGGCCAGCTCGAACTTGTCCTCATTGACGTCGATGGCGATGATCCGGCCCGCCTTCGCCATGACCGCCCCCTGAATGACTGCCAGACCGATGGCGCCCAGACCAAACACGGCGACCGTCGCGCCCGGCTCGACCTTCGCGGTGTTGAGTACCGCGCCGATACCGGTAGTCACGCCGCACCCGAGCAGGCAAATCTTGTCCATCGGCGCTTCCGGCGATACCACCGCCAGCGACACTTCCGGCACGACCGTGTACTCGCTGAAGGTTGAGGTTCCCATGTAGTGATGCAGCTTCTTGCCGTCGAGCGAGAAGCGCGAGGTACCGTCGGGCATTACGCCCTTGCCTTGGGTGGCGCGCACGCTGCCGCACAGGTTGGTCTTGCCAGACTTGCAGAACTTGCACTCGCCGCACTCGGCGGTGTAGAGCGGAATGACGTGGTCGCCGGGTTTCAGGCTGGTCACGCCCTCGCCCACTTCCTGCACGACACCGGCGCCTTCATGGCCCAGTACCGACGGAAAGAGCCCTTCCGGGTCGGAGCCCGAGAGCGTATAGGCGTCGGTGTGGCACACGCTCGTGGCGGCCATTTTCACCAGCACTTCGCCCTTTTTCGGACCCTCGACGTCGATTTCGACGAGCTCGAGCGGCTTACCCGCTTCAAGCGCTACCGCAGCGCGTGACTTCATATCAAATCTCCTGGGATGAAAGAGCCGAACGTTTGCTCCATGTCAGCCAGTGTAGCCACCTGTGCGAACGGGATAAACAGGGATATACTCACAAGATTGTTGCTCATCAGCAATAATTGGCTTTGAAGGAGTTTCATGCAGCGCTGGGATCGTATCGAAGCCTTCGTCGAAGTGGTGCGGCTGGGCACCTTTTCTGCGGCGGCGCGCCATCTGAAAGTATCGACATCGCACACCAGCCGACTGGTCAGCCAGCTCGAGAATCAGCTCGGCGTGCAGCTTTTGTATCGCACCACGCGCCAGATTCGCCTGACCGACGCCGGCTCACTCTATGTAGAGCACTGTCGCCACCTGTTCGATGGGCTGCGCGACGCCGAGCAAATGATCAACAAGCTTCAGGCCAAACCCAGCGGCCTTTTGAAGCTCACTGCAGCCACCACCTTCGGCGAGCGCTACGTCGCCCCGCTGGTCAACGACTTTCAGTGCCAGCACCCGGCGCTCGAAGTGCACATGCACTTCACCAACCGGGCGGTGGAGCTGATCGACGAAGGCTTCGACATCGCCATTCGCATGGGCGTGCTCAAGGATTCCAGCCTCATCGCCAAGCGTTTGTGCGAGCGCCGCGAATACATCGTTGGTTCCAGCGACTATTTCCGCCAGGCACCGCGCCCGCATACGCTCTCGGAACTCAGCCAGCACCCGTGTCTGCTGGGCTCGCGCCCGTTTTGGCTATTCGAGGTCAACGGCCAGCGCCGCGAGGTTCGCCTGGAGGGGCGGTGGAGCGGCAACTCCGGCCCGGCCCTTCTGGATGCCGCGCTCAAGGGCCTGGGCCTTGCCCAGCTTCCCGACTACTATGTGGCGCCTTATCTGAAAAGCGGCGAGCTGGTCGCGGTGCTGGAGCCGTTTCAGCATCATGACACCGCGGTGTGGGCGGTCTATCCGCGTCACCGCCACCTTTCGCCTAAAATTCGCCAGCTGGTAGACTACCTGGCGACCCATATCGATACCGGACTACCGAAACGCTAATACAAGGCCGTTCTTGCGGCTTTGGAGGGCGTGCGCGGGCGAGTGCCTCGGGCATTATCAGGGTGCGAGCAAAGCAAAGTGACGATATAATGAACATTCAATGCTGAATGTTTATGATCCGCGTCACGCCCCGTAAGGATGCTCAATGTCACTGCCCCCACCCAACTGGTCCATCAACTTCAAAACGAGTCTCATGCGCGCAATACTTTATGTGCTGTTTATCGGTGCCATTGCCCAGGGCAGCTACCTCGAAGCACTTTACATGCCTGAACTTCGCTTCAGTGAGTACGGCTTTACCGAGCTTGCCCAGACGACCGTACTGGCCAGCGCCTGTTTGATGCTCATCTACGTGCGACAGGTCCTGAAGGTATGGCCCACGGTTACGCTGCTGCTGTTCGCGTTCATCGCCGCCTCGCTGGTGCGCGAGCAGGATTACTTTCTCGACGAGTACGTTGCCCGCCACACCTGGAAGATTCTGGTGGCACTGATCGCCGTGCCGTCGATCACCTGGGTCATCATTCAACGCCGTCGGTTTCTCGACGAGTTTCGCTACTTCAGCAACACCTTCTCCTTTGGCCTTTTTGCCAGCGGCGTGCTGACCACCTATATTTTCTCGCGCCTTTATGGTCGCAGCGTGTTTTGGGAAGCCGTACTGGGTGAAAGCTTCGAGCGTACCATCAAGGACGCCGCCGAAGAGGTGATCGAGCTGCTGGGCTATAGCCTGATCATGTTCGCCACGCTCGAGCTTCTGCTCATGGCGCGGCGTATTTATCTCGCGCGTAAGGCGGGCAAACCGCTGAACTGATCGGTCTCTCGGGCGCGGCCAGGTCGGCCGCACCCGAGTATCCAACGCAAAAAGCCCCGCCGTTCATGAAACGGCGGGGCTTTTTTGTTCACCACCTGTTGTGGCGGTCAGCTCACTCGTCGAGGAACGAGCGAAGCGGCTCCGAGCGACTAGGGTGACGCAGTTTACGCAGCGCCTTGGCTTCGATCTGACGAATACGCTCCCGGGTGACGTCGAACTGCTTGCCCACTTCCTCGAGGGTGTGGTCGGTGTTCATGTCGATCCCGAAGCGCATGCGCAGCACCTTCGCTTCGCGCGCGGTCAAACCGCCCAGCACGTTGCGCGTGGCTTCGATCAAGCCTTCGCCGGTGGCCAGATCGATCGGCAGCAGCATGGTGCCGTCTTCGATGAAATCGCCCAGGTGCGAGTCGTCGTCGTCACCAATCGGCGTCTCCATGGAGATCGGCTCCTTGGCGATCTTGAGCACCTTGCGCACCTTGTCTTCCGGCATTTCCAGACGCTCGCCAAGCTCTTCCGGCGTCGGTTCGCGGCCCATTTCCTGGAGCATCTGGCGCGATACGCGGTTGAGCTTGTTGATCGTCTCGATCATGTGCACCGGGATACGGATGGTGCGCGCCTGGTCGGCGATCGAGCGGGTGATCGCCTGGCGAATCCACCAGGTGGCGTAGGTCGAGAACTTGTAGCCGCGACGGTATTCGAACTTGTCTACCGCCTTCATCAGGCCGATGTTGCCTTCCTGAATCAGGTCCAAAAACTGCAGGCCGCGGTTGGTGTACTTCTTGGCGATCGAGATCACCAGACGCAGGTTCGCCTCGACCATCTCTTTCTTGGCCCGGCGCGCCTTCGCTTCACCAATGGAGAGCTTGCGATTGACCTCTTTCAGATCCGGCACGATCAGCTGGACCATATCTTCCTCGAACGCAATCTTGCGCTGGGAGCGGGCGATATCGGCGCGCAGCGGCTCGAGACGATCGGCGTACTTGGGCTGCTCCTCCTGGAAGCGGTCGAGCCAGCTCTGATCGGACTCGTTACCCGGAAACGACTTGATGAACAGTTTGCGCGGAAGCTTGGCCTTTTTCACGCACAGCTGCATGATCGCCTTTTCCTGGGCGCGCACCTGCTCGACGCTGATGCGAACCTGCCCGACCAGGCGCTCGAAGTGCTTGGGCACGAGCTTGATCGGCGAGAACAGCTCTGCCAAACGCGCCTGCTCTGCCTTGAGCTCGGCGCTGCCGCGGCCGTGCTTTTTGAAGGCGGCGTCGACGGCGGCGTTTTGCTCGCGAATCTGCTCGAAACGCGCACGGGCCTCTTCCGGGTCCGGGCCACCTTCGCTGGCCGAGTTATCGTCCTCGTCGTCCTCGTCGTCGCCGTCGAGGTCTTCGTCGTCGCCGGGCTCGGCATCAACGACCGGCTCGGCCACTTCGGCCTCGGCAACGCCTGGAATGCCCTCATCCGGGTCGATGAAGCCAGAGAAGAGGTCCGAAAGCCGCCCGGGCGCTTCTTCGTCCTGGGTGGCATCGTAGGCCTGCAAAATGGAGGTAACCGCGCCAGGCAAATAGGCAAGTGACGACATCACTTCCCGCGTGCCCTCTTCGATCCGCTTGGCGATTTCGATTTCGCCTTCACGGGTCAAAAGCTCGACCGTGCCCATTTCGCGCATGTACATGCGAACCGGGTCCGTTGTGCGACCCACGTCGCTTTCCACGGCGGCAAGGGCCGCCACGGCCTCTTCCGCAGCGGACTCGTCCGTGGAGTGATCCGACATCATCAAAGTGTCTTCATCCGGCGCTTCCTCAACGACACTGATACCCATGTCGTTGATCATGCCAATGATGTCTTCCACTTGATCCGGGTCGGCGATATCCTCGGGTAGATGGTCGTTGACCTCGGCATAGGTCAGGTAACCCTGCTCCTTGCCGCGCGCGATCAACTCCTTCAGACGTGACTGCTGCTGCGCATTTCCAGCCATAGAAACCCTATCTCGACGAAGAAGAATGAAACACCTGGGGCGCTGAATCGATAAAACTCAACAAGCCGAACATTATAGCGTAATTTGCTGCGTTTTTCCCAGCGAAACGTATTTGCGCGACGAATCAGGTGTGTTAGGTTATTCGGTTAGGCCGCTTACCGGCCTCTGATGCTCTCTATATGGCGCCGCAAGGGCGTAATTCAACCCCGCTCGCTACGCGCTATTCAAACGCTGACTCAAACCCTGACGACGCTTTTGACCTTCAACCGTTGGCCGCCCGGTCTTACTACTGCGTATGAGCTACTGCTTACGAGTCAGTTCGACCACGAGCGTTGCCAAACGTTGCCGCTGGCTCTTGTCCAGCTTTTGTCCCGAACGCTCGAGTGCCAACAGCGCCTCGTACTCCTCCTGCGGCGAGCGCCGGCGCTCGAGTCTCGCAAGATGCTCGACCAGCCCTAAAAGCTCGGTCTTCCTGGCCGCGGCGGGAATCAACAGCTCGCGTCGGGCGAGCTCATCGAGCGCCTGCCCCTCTTCGCTACCCTGAAAGTGCGCCAGCACCACCTGCGGGCTTTTGTAGCGCCCGGCGCGCAAAAGCGTGACCAGCTCGCGGCAAAGCACGCCATCCGGGGCGCCCTGCGGCAGCCAGTCGAGGTTTTCGGGCACGACGTCAACAAGGCGCGGCTCGAACAACAGCAGCTGGCTGATGCGCTCGACGGTCGAAAGCACCTTTCTCGAGGCTTTCGGCTTTTTTCGTGCCATCGGGGGCGCAGGCGCCGACTCCGGATAAAAACTATCCATGAGCGGCGGTGGCTCGTCGCTACCCGGCACGAGCTCAAGGGCGGGCTTTTCGAGCATCGACGAGAGCTGCTCCTTGCCCAGCCCACTGCGTTTGGCCAGCGCCTCCAGCAGCAGCGACTTGAGCATGCCGTCCGGCACCCGGTTGATCGCCTGGAGAACGTGGCTGGCGAAGCGCTCGTTGCCCTCGACGGTATTCAGATCGCGCCCCTGGGCGGCCTGCTCGAACAGAAATTCGGAGAGTGGCATCGCGCAGGTGACCCGGTCCTGAAACGCTCGTTCGCCTTCCCGGCGCACCAGCGAGTCCGGGTCCTCGCCTTCAGGCAAAAACAGAAAGCGCGCCTCGCGCCCGTCGATCATCTGTGGCAGCGCCGTCTCGAGGGCCCGGCTCGCCGCCTGGCGCCCGGCGCGGTCGCCGTCGAAGCAAAACACCACCCGACTGACCAGCCGAAACAGCCGGTGCAGATGATCCTCGGTGGTCGCGGTGCCGAGCGTGGCCACGGCGTTGTGGATGCCGTACTGCGCCAGCGCCACCACGTCCATGTAGCCCTCCACCATAATCAGCTGCTCGAGCTTGGCACTGGCCTTGCGCGCCTCATAAAGACCGTAGAGCTCGCGCCCCTTGTGAAACACCGGCGTTTCCGGCGAGTTCAGATATTTCGGCTGGCCGTCTCCCATGATGCGCCCGCCAAAGCCCAGCGTGCGTCCGCGCAGATCGCGGATGGGAAACATCACCCGGTCGCGAAAGCGATCATAAGTGCGCCCGGTATCCTCACGGTGAATCAACAGACCGTACTCGATCTGCACCGCTTCGCTGACGCCCTTGGCACTCAGGTGCTGCTTGAGCGCCTCCCAGCCATCCGGCGCGAAGCCGATGCCGTAGGCGGCGATGACCTCGTCGGAAAGATCGCGCTTTTTAAGATAGTCGCGAGCGCTCTGCCCCGCCTGCATCTTCAGACGCTCGCGGTAGAAGCTGCCGGCAAGCTCCAGAAGACTCACGCCCTCCTTGCGCTTTTGCTCACGCTCGCGCTCGCGGGGGTCATCGGCGCCTTCGCGGGGCACGTCGAGCCCCAAGCGGGCGGCCAACTGCTCGACCGCCTCGGGAAAGGAGAGCTTGTCGTACTCCATCAAAAAGCGCAGGGCGTTACCGTTGGCGCTGCAGCCGAAGCAGTGATAGAACTGCTTGTCGGCGCTCACCGTAAAGGAAGGGGTCTTTTCCTGATGAAAGGGGCAGAGCCCGGAGTAGTTACGCCCGGCCTTTTTGAGCTGAACACGCTCGCCCACCACCTCGACGACGTCGGTGCGGTCCAGAAGATCGTCAATGAAACGCTGGGGGATCTGTCCGGCCATGAGGGGCGTTCCTGCGCGGAGCAAGGGTCAATGGCCTAACCCAAGCGCGACTTGGGTTAGATCACTCATTGATGTCGTTCTGTTCAAAAACAAACGGCCACCTGACGGCGGCCGCTTGGCATCCCTCTTGAAACACACGCCCAAGCGCGTGTTTCTGGGTACGGATCAATAGAGCCGTTCGAAACGCTTACGCTCACGCTGAAGCTTTTTAGCGTGACGCTTCACAGCTGCCGCTGCCTTGCGCTTGCGCTCGGCTGTCGGCTTCTCGTAATGCTCACGACGACGTACTTCAGAGAGAACGCCGGCTTTTTCGCAAGAACGCTTGAAGCGACGCAGAGCGACGTCAAACGGCTCGTTATCACGTACTTTTACAGAAGGCATTAAGCACTCACCACCTTAAGGAGACTTGAGTTCGGATAGTGCGCACACCGCTTAATCCAGCATCTGTAGATACAGTGTACGACCCTTTTTTACAGCGCCGAGTAGTCTAGTCGTGATACGCCTATTTTGCAACCGGGCGCGCCCGAGTGCCAGCCACCGCGCTCGCCGCGGGCACCTCTTGTTCCGATTTCTTCAAACCTGGATCATAGCTTATCGCGCAGGTGCGAAAGCGAGGCGTCGATGCGCGAGGCGATCTGCTCGTCGTCCATATTCAAAAGCTGCCCGCCGCGCTTGGCGATGCGCCCGTCCACGGCGACCAGCGAAACACTTGCCGGGGTCGCGGCGAAAACGATAAACGCGTAGGGTTCACCAGGCAGCATGCCAAGACTCACCTGGTGGGTGTCGAGCATGATCAAATCCGCCTGTTTGCCCGGGCTCAACGTGCCGATCTCATCGCCAAGCCCGATCGACTCGGCGCCGAGGCGCGTCGCCAGCGCCACCAGCCGTTCGCAATCGACGCTGGTCTGGTGTTCGCTGGCGCCGATCTCGGTCAGTGCGGCGTGTTTCATCACCGAAAACAGATCGCCGCTGCCGGCCAGGGCGTTGCCATCGATCCCAAGTCCCAGCCGCTCAACACTCTCAAAATGCGACAGCCGCGTAAGCCCATAGCCGACCCGGTGCTCGGTCATGGGCGTCAGCGAAAGGCTAGCGCCAGCCTCATTGAGGGCGCTCAGATGCTCTTCGCGCGCGTTGGTGGCGTGTACGACCTGAAGCTCTGGAATCAAAAACTCGCCGTCGATCAGCGCCTGAAACAGGCCATCGTGATTGTCGCCGCTGACGTGTACGGAGACAGGCAGGTTCATCTCGCGCGCCGCCTCGAACTCCCGGCGCTTGACGGCCATGGCGTCCTGATTGCCCAGGTTGTCGGGTAGCCGCCAGGCCAGGCCCAGTGACAGGCGCCCGCGCTCGCTATAGCGCTCCCAGTTCTCAACAAGCTCGCTCAGGTGCTCAAGATCGATCTGACTACCGGCGGTCTTGCTCTGATTACCGAACATCAGCCGCGTGCGCAAGGGTGAGGCGCCAAGCGCTTCGAGCGCGGCCTGACAGTGTTCGGGGCTTCGATTGTTGTCGAAAAAATCGCAGCTGGTGGTCACGCCGGCGTTGACGTTCTCCATCGCCGCCAGATACTCGCCAATCCAGATATCGCCGGGGCGAAAGTGCTCGCTCAGCCGCTGTGTCAGCGGGAAGAACAGCGTCTGCTCGGTCTGGCCGAACATGCCGCGCATTTGGGTCTGCCACATATGATTGTGGGTATCGACCAGCCCCGGCATGACGATGCAGCCTTCGCCGCTGATCATTTCGCTGTCGCCGGTGTCCAGGCTCTCACCCACCGCCTCGATACGCCCGTCCACGACCCAGATATCGGCCTTCTCCAGCGGTGCCTTGCCCTCCTCCATGGTCAGGATGGTGGCGTTCTTGATGCACCAGCGCGTGGGCGAGTCGCTGGCGGTATCGTCGCTGTCCTCGCTTTCGTCGCTGGCGTAGGCACCGGGCACCAGGCTCGACCCCGCCAGTGCCGACAGGGCGCCGAGAAGCCGGCGTCGAGTAAGGGGGAGTGCGTGCCGCATGGCGATGTCCTTGAATCCATGAACGAGAGGTGTATGAACGAGTTTAATAAACCTAGTCGAGCGCTGCCCCGCGTCAATCAGAAATCAGACGAAAGCCAGGCACGCAGCCCATGGCGAACGCGCGTACCGGCTCGAAGGCCTGGCGTGATAAAATCACGCTCATCCTGAACGCTTTTAAAGAGACCCCCATGAGAGTGCTTGGCATCGAAACCTCCTGCGACGAAACCGGTGTCGCGCTTTACGACACCCGCGCCCCGGCAGGCAAAGGGCTTTTGGCGGATACGCTCTACAGCCAGGTCGCCATGCACGCCGAGTACGGCGGCGTGGTGCCGGAGCTCGCCTCGCGGGATCATACCCGCAAGCTCTTGCCACTGATCGAACAGGTGCTCAAGGAAGCCGGTTTGGATAAGCGCGATCTCGACGGTATCGCCTATACCGCAGGGCCCGGGCTGGTCGGCGCACTGATGGTCGGCGCCAGCACCGCCCACGGCATGGCGCGGGCGCTGGATATTCCGGTGCTCGGCGTGCACCACATGGAGGGCCACTTACTCGCGCCGATGCTCGAGGAGAACCCACCGGCGTTTCCGTTCGTCGCGCTTTTAGTGTCCGGCGGGCACACCCAACTGGTCGAGGTCAGCGGGCTTGGCTGCTATCGGCTGCTGGGTGAGTCCGTCGACGACGCGGCGGGCGAAGCCTTCGACAAGGCCGCCAAGATGCTGGGCCTGGCCTACCCCGGCGGCCCCCAGGTGGCCAGGCTCGCCGAGCGCGGCGACCCGAAGCGCTTTCGCTTTCCGCGGCCAATGACCGACCGTCCGGGGCTCGATTTCAGCTTCTCCGGGCTCAAGACCCACACCCTGACCGCGATCAAAAAGCTCGACGCCGACGGGGCGCTGGACGAGCAGGCCCGCGCCGACATCGCCCGCGCCTTCGAGGAAGCGGTGGTGGACACCATGGTGATCAAGTGCCGCCGGGCGCTGGATGACACCGGGCTCAAGCGGCTGGTGATGGCCGGCGGGGTGAGCGCCAATACGCGCCTTCGAGAGCGGCTGGCCGTGGAGACCGAAAAGCGCGGTGCCCAGACGTTCTACCCCCGCGCCCGTTTCTGCACCGACAACGGCGCCATGATCGCCTACGTGGGCGCGCGGCGCCTGGAAGCCGGCGAGCGCGATACCGTCGGCGTCATGCAGTCGACCCCGCGCTGGCCGCTGGACACCCTGACCCCGCCCGAGCGCTAGCGGCGAAGGCGGGGCTCCTGGCCGTCGCGCAGGCGGCGAATATTGAGCGCGTGGCGCGCCACCACCACCAAGGTGAACGCGCCGACCACGCCCAGATACGCAGGCAAAAGCCAGAGCGTGAACAGCGGCGCGGCCAACGCGCTTGCAAGCGAGGCCGCCGCCGCCGTGCGAAGTCGCCAGGCGATCAGCGCCCAGAGTGTGGCGCACAAAAGCGCCACCCAGGGCACCAGCACCAGCAGCGCCCCGAAGGCGCAGGCCACCGCCTTGCCGCCGCGAAAGCCGTACCACACCGGGTAGCTGTGGCCCAACAGTATCGAAAGCCCCACCGCGCCTTGGAGCCACACCGGCAGCGCCTGGCTTTTGGCCAGCATCAACACCGGCATCGCCTTGGCGGCGTCGAGGGCCAGCGTGGCCGCCGCCAGGCGCGGCCCGTGGCTTCGCAGCACGTTGGAAACCCCCGGGTTTTGCGAGCCGCACCAGCGCGGGTCGGCAACGCCGGCGAGCCGGCACACGACGATGGCGGCAAGCCAGCTGCCGCTCAGGTAGCCCGCCAGGGCCCAGAGAAGCGCATTCACCGGGCACACACGCGCGGGTTGGTATCGTTTGTCGGACGGCTCACGTACACTCTTTTTGACCTTGGTAGGGTTTGTAACAGGCACTTGTAACAGGAACAGGGCGCATGGACCGTATTTTAATTGAAGGCTTAACGATTGAAACCGTCATCGGCGTGTACGACTGGGAGCGCACCATCACCCAGTCGCTGCGCCTGGACTTGACGCTTGCCACCGACATTCGTCCGGCGGCCGCGACCGACGACTTGCACCTGACCCTGGATTACGGCGCCGTCTGCCAGCGCATTCAGCAGTTCGCTGACGAGCACCACTTCGCCCTGATCGAAACCTTCGCCGAGCGGCTGTGCGAATGCCTGCGCCACGAATTTCCCATCAGCTGGCTACGCCTGGCCGTGCGCAAACCCGCCGCCGTGCCCGCCGCCCAAAGCGTGGGGCTCGAGATCACCCGCGGCGAGATTCCCGAGGTCATCGAGCGCCCGGCGACGTGAGCCTGGTCTGCTTGAGCCTGGGCAGCAACGTCGACCCGGCCACGCACCTTGGCGCCTGCTTCGAGGCGCTTACGCGCACTTTCGATGCAGTGAGAATCTCGCGGGTCTTCGAGAGCGAGCCGGTCGGCTGCCAGGCCGCGGTCAACTTCTTCAACGCGGTGGTCGCTTTTGAAAGCAACTGGAGCCCGCAGGCGCTCAACGCGTGGACCAAAGCCCAGGAGGCGGCGCTGAACCCGCGCGCCCCCCGCAACCGCCACGCCCCCAGGGCGCTGGATATCGACCTTCTGAGCGTGGGCGATACCTGTGCCGACTTCGAGGGCTTCACTCTGCCCCGACAGGACATCACCCGTTACGCCTTCGTGCTCAAGCCGCTCGCCGAGCTGCTACCCAACGAGCGCCATCCACGCTGTAAAACGCCCTACGCCACGCTTTTCGCGCGCGCCGACTTCAGCGACCAGCCGCTGTGGCCGGTGACGTTCAGCTTTCGCGGCGTGGCGATTTCGCCCTAACCCTTTTCTGCGCTCAGAGCGTCATCGACTGCCGCGAAACGCCGCTCGCGCAGCGCCTCCCCTAGCGCCTTGCCCTGAAACCCCTCCGCCATCAGCGCTTGCGGGCTCACGTCCCGGGCGCGCCGAAACGCCTCATCAAGCGGTTTTTCGAGCGCCGGGGCCAGCCCCCCTATCAGGGAAAGCTGCGCCTCGACCTGATCAGGCTTGCGAAAGGCATCGAGGCGTTCGAGCCACTCGAACGCGAGCGCCCCGTCGACTTCGCCCTCGATCAACGCGCGCGTAAGCGCAACGTGGCGACAAAGCGCGGCAACGGCGTTGGGCAAGCGCAGCCGCTCGATCAGCGCCTCACGCTCGGGCTCGCAAAGCGCGCTTGCCAAAAGCGCCATGCGCCAGTGGGCAAGTTCACCTTCGCATGGCGCCTTCTCTAAAAGCCTGAGTGCCTCGTCGAGATGAGCCGCCAGGTGCGGCCACCAGCTTTCAAGCGCCCCGGCCTCGTCGAGCGCGGTAAAGAAGCGCGCCGGGTGGGGCTCGGCCAGCGCCTTCTCGGTTTCGACCCACACCCGCTCTGCGGCCAGATGCAAAAGCTCGCCGCTTTGCGCGACTTGTCGCATCAGCGTCCGGGTTTCTTCGGCGATTACGAACCCGAGACCGGCGTAGCGGGCCAGAAAGCGTGCGGTACGAAGTACGCGTAACGGGTCCTCGGCAAACGCCGGCGAAACGTGGCGCAACAGGCGCCGCTCGAGATCCTTCTGGCCGTCGAACGGGTCGACCAGCGTGGTGTCCGGACGCTGGGCGATGGCATTGATGGTCAAATCGCGGCGCAGCAGGTCCTCCTCCAGCGTCACGTCCGGGCTTGCGTGCACCGTAAAGCCGCCGTAGCCGTGGCCCGCCTTGCGCTCGGTGCGCGCCAGCGCGTACTCCTCGAAGGTTTCCGGATGTAGAAATACGGGAAAATCCCGCCCTACCGGCTTGAAGCCCTTCGCCCGCATCGTTTCCGGCGTGGCGCCGACCACCACCCAGTCGTTGTCGAACACCGGCCAGCCGAGCAGCGCATCGCGCACCGCACCGCCGACCCGGTACACCTCGAGTCCATCGAGCGCCTTGTCGCAAGCGTCCACGTCAGCGCCCCTTCTTTTGACTGGGTACGCTTGCGCGCTCGAGCGTCTCGAGGTTCATCGCGGTGAGCGCCCCACCCCACACGCAGCCGGTATCCAGCGCATGAACATCGATCTGCGCGCCGGGGGTTTTACCCTCCAGCGCCGCCCAGTGACCGAACACCAGCCGGCTGTCGTCTCGACGCGGATACTGAAACCAGGGGTGAAAGCCTTCCGGGGCGCTATCCAGGCCCTCCTTGGCGGCAAAATCGAGCGTTTCGTCAGCGTCGATGAAGCGCATGCGGCAGAACACGTTGACCAGCGCGCGCAGCCGGTCCATGCCCTCGAGCGACTCGACGAAGCGCGCCGGCTCGTTGCCGTAAAGCGTTTGTAGAAACTGCCCGGCGTTTTCGCTTTTGAGCATCGCTTGCACCTCGGCGCTATAGCCAAGTGCGGCGTGCGCGCTCCAGCTCGGCAGCACGCCGGCATGAGTCATCAGCGTGTGGTGCTCGAACACCGCCAGCGGCTGAGCCTGCAGCCAGTCGAGCAGCGCCTCGCGCTCCGGGGCGTTCAGAATCGCCCCCAGGGTGTCGTTCTTTTTCAGCCGGCCGCCGCCGCGAGCCGCCACCAGCAGGTGAAAATCGTGGTTGCCCAGCACGCAGCGCGCCGCGCTCCCCAGCGCCCTGACCTCGCGAAGGCACTCGAGCGAGCCTGGGCCGCGGTTGATCAAATCGCCCACCAGCCACAGGGTGTCGCGGGTCGGGTCGAAAGCGAGTTTGTCCAGAAGTGCTACGAACTCCGCGTGGCAGCCGTGCAGATCGCCGATGGCATACGTACTCATAAAACGTCGATACTCATAAAAAAACCGTTACTCATAAAAGGCGGCGACACCGTGAAAAGCGCGGGCGTGATGGAGCCGGCGCGAAACGTTGAAAGAAATGCCCGCCGAAAGCGTTCGTCCGGCTACTATAGGCAAATACCACGACCTCGTGCTGGCTTCAGGGTGACAACGACCATGCCAAAACTCCACACGCTACCGATCGATTGCGAGGCGAAGGCCTGCGCGCAGCTCACGCTTACAAGCCCCTCGCGCAGGGCGCTTTTGAAAAGCCTGTCGCTCGGCGCCGGCGGCGCGCTGCTGGCCGGCGTGCCCCCTACTCTGGTCCAGGCAGCGTCGACAGCGCCGTCGCTATTGAAAAACGGCTGGCTGTTGCGCCGCGCCGACATCGACGGTGCGAGCCGCTAATGTATCAGCCCTTTAGCGCGCTAAGCGAGCGGGAGAGTTTCGACGTCTGCGTGATCGGCGCGGGCGCGGCGGGCATCACCGTTGCCATGACGCTGGCACGCCAGGGTCGCCGGGTGCTTTTGTGCGAAGGCGGCGAGGCCTCCTTTAGTGAGCGCTCTCAGGCGCTCTATCGCGGCGACACCCTGGGCGATACCTATCTGGATCTCTCGAGCATTCGGCTTCGCTACATGGGCGGCTCGACCAACCACTGGGGCGGCGTGTGCCGGCCGCTGGACGCCCATGACTTCACCGCCAAACAGGCCGCCCCGCAAACGGCCTGGCCGATCGGCCGTGGGGATCTGGACCCCTATTTCGAAGCGGCCGCCGCGCTTCTGGATCTGGAGGAGATCCCCCCGGATACGCCGGTCGAAGATACCGGGCTCGAGCGGGTCTACTTCTCGCTGGGCCCGCCCACGCGCATGAAGGACAAATTCGCCGCGACCTTGAACGGCCTCGAGACGCTGACCTACTGCCTGACGGCCAACCTGGTGGGTCTGAGCGTGGGCGACGGCCGGGTCGAAGCGGCCACCTTTAGCGACTTCGACGGTCAGCGTAAAACGATGCGCGCGCGCAGCTTCGTGCTCGCCTGCGGCGGCATCGAGAACGCCCGGCTGCTGCTTTGGTGTAACGCGCAAAGCGGTGGCCGGCTGGTGCCCGACGCCACCACGCTCGGGCGCTACTGGATGGAGCACCCGCACGCCACTATCGGCCAGGCGCTGCTGTTCGAGCCGGCCCGGCTGGGCCTCGATACCGACTACAACGTCTATCTGTCGCCGACCCCGCGCGCGATGAGCGAGCGCGGCATACTCAACTGCGGGCTGCGCCTGCACCGCATGGCGCCGGAAGCGACCCGTGAGCTCATCCAGGCGCTTGCAGCCGAGGCGCCGGGGCTCGAGGCCACCCTTGTGCAAAGCGCGGACACCGCCCACGGCGTCTATCTACGCGCCGCCTGGGAGCAGGAGCCGCGCTTCGATAACGCGGTGGAACTCATGGAGGAGCGCGACGAGCTGGGCGTGCCGCGAAGCCGGCTGGTGTGGCAGCAGTCAGCGCTGGATCGCCACACCATCCGCGAAAGCCTGATACTATTGGGCGAGTACCTGCTCGAGGAGAATATCGGCCGGGTGCAGTTTGCCGACTGGCTCGCCGTTGAGCCGGTCGAGCTTCCCGAAGAGGGCGAAATCGCCGGGCGCCATCACATGGGCGGCACGCGCATGAGCGATGATGCTCGCCGTGGCATCGTCGACCGCGACTGCCGACTCTTTGCCCAGGCGAACATGTTCGTGGCCGGCTCCAGCGTGTTCGCAAGCGCCGGCCACGCCAACCCGACGCTGACCATCGTTCAGCTCGCCCTGCGCCTTGGCGTGCATATCGACGAGGCGCTGGAGCTGGGGCGCGTCTAGTGGAGCTGGCTGGGCGCGGCCAGACGAAACGGGGCGATGGAGACATCAAAAGCGCGCTGGGTGTAGGTGTTGAGCAGCGTGTACGCCCCTTCCATGACGCCGACCGGGGTTTGCAGAATCGCTCGGCTGGTATAGCGAAAGCGCTGGCCGGGACCGATCAGAGGCTGCTGGCCCACCACGCCCTTGCCGCGCACTTCCTGAGCGTCGCCGCTGCCCTGAGTGATCTTCCAGTAACGTGCCATGAGCTGCACGCTGTGAGGGCTCTGGTTATGCACCGTCACGGTATAGGTGAATACAAAGCGCGACTCGCTCACGCTCGACTCCTCGATGCAGTACTCGGGCGTCACGTTTACCTCGATATCGAGTTGGCTCACGGCTCACCCCGCTCGGCGCTTGTCTGTTCGGCGTCCAGACGGGCGACGTGGTTGGCAATCAGCACGTACTCCGCCACGCTCAGGGTTTGCGGGCGCCGGTTTGGGTCGATCGAAAGCGACTCCAGCGTTTCGGCGCTGACCCGGCCCTTGAGGTTGTTGCGCAGCGTCTTGCGCCGCTGGCCAAAGGCGAGCTTGACCAGCTCGAACAGCAGCACCGGATCATCCGCCGGGTGCGGCAGCGACTCATGCGGCGTCAGGCGCACGATGGCCGAGTCCACCTTGGGCCTGGGGACGAACGCCTCCGGCGGCACGATGAAAAGCTGCTCGACCTGGCAGTAGTACTGCGCCATCACCGACAGCCGCCCCCAGTCGGTGCCGCCGGGCTCGGCGGCGAGGCGCTCGACCACTTCCTTTTGCAGCATGAAGTGCATGTCGGCCACGGCACTGCCCATGCCAAGCAGGTGCACGATCAGGGGCGTGGAGATGTTGTAGGGCAGATTGCCCACCACGCGCAGCGCCGGGCCATCGCCCTTGAGCGCGTTAAAATCGAACTTCAGCGCGTCGCCTTCGTGGATCACGAACCCTGGATAGTTGAAAAACTGCACCCGCAACCCAGGGATCAGGTCACGGTCGAGCTCGATGACCTCGAGCGCGCCACCGGCGTCGAGAAGCGGCTCGGTCAGCGCCCCTTGGCCCGGGCCGATCTCGATCAGCCGGTCGCTCTTCGCAGGACCAATGGCGCGCACGATGCGCGAAATGGTGCCGGGGTCACGAAGAAAGTTCTGGCCGAAGCGTTTTCGGGCGCGGTGTTGAAGGGGCGCTTGAGACATCGAACGAAAGTCCTTGAGTAGGATAAAGCGTGTAACGGGGTGGCGAATGAACCGGAGGCTAAGGCGCCGCGGCGGCATGGGCGGCGCGCTGGTCGCCAAGGCGTCTGGCGAGATCGATCGCCACCAGCAGGCTTTCGGGGCTCGCCACGCCCAGCCCCGCCAAATCCAGCGCGGTGCCGTGATCGACCGACGTGCGCACCAGCGGCAGGCCAAGGGTGATGTTGGCCGCCTGGCCGAACCCTGCATACTTTAGCACCGAAAGCCCCTGGTCGTGATACATCGCCAGCACCGCGTCGACCTTCTTGAGGTGGCGCGGGGTGAAGAGCGTATCCGCCGGGTAGGGGCCGCGAACGTCGATTCCCTGTGCGCTCAGGTGCTCGATGGCCGGCGTGATGGTCTCGATCTCTTCAACGCCCAAATGCCCCTCTTCGCCGGCGTGGGGGTTGAGCCCGCACACCGCGATGCGCGGCGAGGCAATCGCGAACTGGCGGGTCAGGTCCTCGGCGAGCAGCGTAATGAGGCGCGTCAGGCGCTCGAAGGTGATGGCATCCGCCACCTGGCGAAGCGGCAGGTGCGTGGTGGCCAGCGCCACGCGCAGATCACGGCTTCCCTGCCAGCCGTCTTGCTGGGCGTGCAGGGCGCGGTCGGTGGCCAGCATCATCACCACCTCATCGACGCCGCAGGCATCGCGCAGCCATTCGGTGTGGCCGGTGAAGCCGGTAAAGCCGCCGTCGATGATCACACCCTTGTTCAGCGGCGCGGTGACGATACCCGCCGCCTGCCCTTCCAGGCAGGCGCGAACGGCGATCTCGAGCGTTTCGATCACGTAGGCGGCGTTGGCCGGGGCCAGCACCCCGGGCATGCAGGGTGCGGCGAGGGTGACCGGCCACACCGGAAGCTGCGGCCTCAAAACGTTTTCCGGCGCGTGCTGCTCGGTCACGATGTCAACGTCGAGCTTCAAGCGTGCGGCGCGCTCGGCCAGCATCTGCGGGTCGCCCACGGCAACGGTGTCCGGGGGCAGGCGCTTCTGCGCGGCCAGCATCAGCACCAGTTCCGGGCCGATGCCCGCCGGCTCACCGGTGGTGACTAAAAGCGGTAACCGGGGCTCTCGTGACATTACTGGCGAATGTCCACGAAGGCCTGTTCGCGAATCTCGCGCTGCCAGTTCTGCAGCTCTTCGTTGGCGCGGCGCTGGAAGATCGCCTGGCGCACCTGCTCGCGGCGGCTCTCGTCGGTCACGTCCTGACGGCGGCGGTCCAGCACCTCGATCACGTGGTAGCCAAACTGCGAGCGTACCGGCGCCGAGATCTGGCCCGGGCTCAGGCTATTCATCGCCTCTTCGAACGCCGGCACGGTCTGGCCCGGGCGCACCCAGCCCAAATCGCCGCCATTCATGGCGCTGCCGCTGTCGTCACTGAACTCGCGCGCCACCGCGGCGAAGGATTCGCCCTGCTGCAGGCGCGAGCGCACCTGCTCGGCGCGGGCGCGGGCCTGGCTTTCATCGCGGGTCGGCGTCAGCGCGACGAGAATGTGGCGCGCCTGGCTCTCCTCGATGAAGGACTGGCCCTGCTGGCCGGGCTGCTGCTCGATAAAGCGGTCGACCTCGCGCTCGCTGACGTTGACGCGCTGCTGAATCTGACGCTGCTGCACCTGGCGCATCAGCATTTCGCGGCGCACGTCCTCGCGCACCTCGGCCAGGCTCAGCCCGTCGGCCTCGAGGGCGTCGGCGAAGCCATCAAGGCTCATGCCGTTGGATTCGGCAATGCTGCGTAGCTGGCGGTTGAGCTCGGTATCGTCGACATTGAGATTCGCATCACGCGCCATCTGCAGCTGGATTTCGTCGAGCACCATGCGCTCGAGCACCTGCTGGGTGAGCTGGCGCCGCGGCGGCAGCTCGCCGCCCTGCGCCTGGGCCTGCTGCTCGATCTGATTGACGCGATCATCGAGCTCGCTTTGCATGATCACGCCGTCGTTGACCACCGCCGCGACGCTATCGAGCGTCTGGCGCTGGCTGTTTTGAAAGCTCTGGGCCAGCACCTGGGTGCTGGTCAGCGCCGCGCCGGCGCCCAGGCTAAGCGCCAGCGCCCCGACCGTGGTCAGCCGCGAAAGCGTTCGTGTAAAGCGGCCCTGGGCCCGGCGTTTGTGCATCATCATAAGAAAACTCTCTTCGTCGCTTAAAAATAGCCGCGCGTTACGCGAATCACGCATCATCACCGTGGCACGTTACAAAGGCGAAGGCGTGTAGCCTGGAATCGCCCGGTCGAAGTAGGTGTTCGCGCCCTGGCCAACGCCGCCCAGCCCCCGGAAAACGAAGCGCAAAAACAGGCCGCGGTCGCTGAAATCGTCGGCCACACGGGCGGTGTCGTTGTCGTCGATCCATTCGCGCCACACCAGCTGAACGCCGTAGCAGCAGTCGTTCCACTGCACGCCGGCCAGCTGTTCCAGCGCCCGGTCGTTGGTCTGGTCATACAGATAGCGCCCGATCAGGTCGATCTGCGGGGCAGCCTTGTATCCCACCGAAAGATCCCACTCTTCACGGTTGTAGTCGCGAAAGCCGTCGTCGCCGGGCACAACGCCTGGATCGAACCCTTCGATCTCCCAACGGTAGCCAAGGTTCACTACGTGCCCCTCGGGATGGCGATAGCGCACGTCGACGCTGGAGCGCTCGGTCTGCTGACGCTGGTCGTCGTAGAGCCACTCGTAGCCGGTGCTGAAACGGTCGCTGATCTGCCAGTCCAGGCGCGTCACCAGCGGCGAGCGGTCGCGCGTCGCCTGGTAGCGGCTTTGCGGATTGACGAAGGGGTTCTCCTCCGGGCGAGCCGGTAGCGTGTCGGGGTCGCCGTTTTCGTCGATGCGCCGCTCGGCAAAGTAGGCGCTCTGGCCTACGCCGAAGGTGAGCCGGTCGCGCCCGGCGTCGTCCTCGATCAACCGCGACTGCACGCCGTAGGAGATCCGGTTGAGATCGCCCACCCGATCGGCGCCGGAGAAGCGCAGCGGCGACCAGAGCTGATCCCAGGAAAAAGCACGCTCATAGCTGTCGAACTCGGGCAAATCGGTCTGGTCGGTACGCGGCACGAAGGCGTAATTCAGCCGCGGCTCCAGCGTCTGGCGATAGCCGTCGCCGCCGAGCTCCAGATCGCGCTCGAAAGTCAGGCCGCTGTCGATGGAGGTGACCAGCAGGCTTCGCGTGGGCGACGTGGCGCGGTCGGTGTCGCGGCTGCCGTAGTCGAGCTCGTAGGCGGTGTTCCAGAACTCGGTGCGCGGCTCGATATAGCCCCAGGGCTTCTCGAAGCGCCAGCCCACCGCCGGCGTCAGGTGAAGGCGCGAGCCGTTGGCCGCTTCACGCTCGGGCACCAGGTTTTCGTTCACGTCGCGCCAGAAGTAGGTCGCATTCGAGCGCCACTGGCCGTAAAAGCCGCCGCCGAGATCCCAGTTCGTGGTGTTGGCGGTCAGACTCGGCAGGCGATAGAAGGGTTTGTCGCTATCGGCCAGCGGGTCCTCCAGGCGCTGAAACCCCTGGGCGCGGGCGTCGAGCTGCCAGCGCTCGCCGCGGTAATCCACCTGCGCCAGGCGCTCCATACCGGCGCGCTCGCTGCTGCCGAACTCGGCGCCGAAGTCATCGAAGTAGCGCCCGTCGCTGGCGCCGCCATAGCGCAAATTGTAATTGCTGCGCGCGTTGATGCGCCCGCGGTGCTGGGCGTCGATGTACCAGCGCTCCTCGCCCTCGAAGCGGTTGTCCCCGGAGCTTCGGCCGCCGTCGTCGGCGAGGTAACCACCCTCGACGAGGGTGCGGGTCTGCTCGCTCATGTGGCGGTATTCGCCGTTGAGCAAAAGCCCCCGGTCGGTCATGAAGCGCGGCGTAATGGTCGCGTCCTGGTTGGGCGCGATGTTCCAGTAGTAGGGCTGGGCGTAGTCCAATCCATCATTGGAGAAGCCAAGCGTTGGCCACAAGAAGCCGCTCTGGCGCCGGTCGTCGAGCGGAAAGCGCACCCAGGGCCAGTAGAACACCGGCACATCCTTGACGTGCAGGCGGGCGTTGCGCGCGGTGCCGAAGCCCGCGGCCTGATTCAGGCGAATATCGCTACTCAGAATCTGCCAGGTATTTTCACCGGGCTCGCAGGTGGTGAAGCTGGCGCTTCGAAGCCGGTACTGATCCTCGCCGGTCTGCTCGAGCCGCTCGGCCTGACCGCGCAGGCGCGGCTCGTAAAGAACATAATGGCTATTGTCGATGGTGGCGCGGTCTTCGTTGAGAAACAGCGTGGCCTGGTCGCCGCGCACCAGCGCCTGGCCGTTTCGAAGCGCAAGCTCGCCTTCGGCATCGACCTGCTGGCGCTCGGCGGGAAGAAAGATCTGCGCGGCCTGAAGCTCGCTATCAGCCCGGCGCAGCACCACGTCACCGCGCAAGAGCGCCTCGCCGTTCTGGGCGTAGTCGGCCTCTCCCGCTTCTACCGAGAGCGTTTCGGGGTTCTGCTCGGCGGGCAAACGATAGCCGGGCATCACGTAGCGGCCGCGACACAGCTGATTGGACGCCTCGTCCGGCCGGTAGGGCTGCCAGTCCAGCGCACTGGCGGGCAGCGGCTCGCCTTGCGCTACCGCCGACGTCGCCGTGAGCGCAAAAATGCCCAGCAGCGTATGTCCTGCCAGCGCCGTTCCCGTACATCGCTTGCCCATGTTCGTTATCCTTGGCATTCAGAATCGGTATTATACAGCTCGCATGATGCCCGACCAGCAAGGAGCTTGCATGTCCACATCCAGGTTTGACGCCCTCACCAGGTGGGTCGCCGACCAGTACGGTCTCGATGCGACCGCCCTTACCCTCGCCCCAGCCGGGGGCGATGCGAGTTTTCGCCGCTATTTTCGCCTGAGACTTCCCTCCGGCGAAACACAAATTGTCATGGACGCCCCGCCCGAGCAAGAGGACTCCGCCCCGTTCGTGGCGATCGGCCAGCGGCTTCACGCGGCCAACCTGCCGGTGCCCGCCATTTATCAGGCGGATCTGGATCAGGGCTTTCTGCTGCTCGAGGACCTGGGCGATACGCCGCTTCAGACCAGATTCATCGATACCGCGAGCGTGCATGAGCACACGGCAGAGGCGCTCGCGCTGGTGAGCGCACTGCAAAACGCCGTTGACCCGAGCTTTCTTCCGCCATTTGACGAGGCGCTGCTGCGCCGCGAGCTCGCGCTATTTCCCGAGTGGTGCCTGAAGAGCTGGCTCGGCCTCGAGGTACCGACCTCGCTCGCCGCTTTCGAGGATGAGCTCACGCGGCTGGCGCTTTCGCAGCCGGTAGTGAGTGTACATCGAGACTTCGATGCCATGAACCTCATGCCCCACGCCGGGCGCCTTTACATGATCGATTTCCAGGACGCGGTGGCCGGGCCCATCACTTATGACGTCATATCGCTTCTGTGCGGGCGCTACTGGCGCTTTGACGCGAGTGATTTCGACGCGCTGGCGCTGGCGTTTCACGCCCGGGCACGCCAGGACGGGCGCCTGCCGGCAAGCGTCGACGCGGCGGCGTTTTTGCGCTGGTGTCGCGCGATGGCTGCCCAGCGCTCGCTGAAGGTGCTGGGCATTTTCTGCCGTCTGACCCTGCGCGACGCCAAAACCGGCTACCTCGAGCGGCTGCCCCACTTTCTGGATCACCTCGAGGACAGCTTGGCCGGGCTCTCAAGCCACGACGATTTCGCCCGCTGGACGCGCGATACGCTGCGCCCGGCCATCGCCGCCAAGCTGGAAGATTCACCATGAAGGCGATGATTCTGGCCGCCGGGCTCGGCACGCGCATGCGCCCGCTGACCGACACCTGCCCCAAGCCCTTGCTGACCGTAGGCGGCAAGGCGCTGATCGAGCATCATCTGGCGCACCTGGCCCGAGCCGGCATTTTTGAGGTGGTGATCAACGTAAGCTACCGCGCCGAGCAGATCATGGAGGCCCTGGGCGACGGCGCGCGCTACGGGCTCTCGATCACCTACAGCGTGGAACAGACGCCGCTGGAAACCGGCGGCGGCATCCTCAACGCTCTGCCGCTTCTGGGCGAGGCGCCCTTTTTGCTGGTCAATGGCGACGTCTGGTGTGACGCCCTGCCTACCCCAACGCTGGTGCCTCAGGCGCTCGCCCACCTGATGCTGGTGGACAACCCGCCCCAGCACCCAAACGGCGACTTCTCGCTCGAACAGGGCCTGGCGGGACTCGATACGCCGGCGCTTACCTACTCGGGCATCGCCGTGATTCATCCGGCGCTGTTTCAGGGCTGCTCCCCCGGCGCCTTCGCGCTGGCGCCGCTTCTAAAAGAGGCGATTGCCCGCGGGCAGGTCAGCGCCGAGCACTTTACCGGCCACTGGGTGGACGTCGGCACGCCGGCGCGCCTAAAAGCGCTCGAGGATTTTTTGACGTCATCGACCCACCGTTTCAACGAGGAGTCACCGTGAGCCTTGCCGACGACATCGCCGTCACACCCTTGGTCGCCGTTTACGGCACGCTGAAAAAGGGGCTCAATAATGCCTATCTATTGGAGGGCGCCGAGTTCGTCGGCGCGGATACCAGCCGCGTGCTCACGCTTTACGACGTGGGCCCTTATCCCGGCGCCAAACAGCGCGAATCGAAAGGCATTGCGCTGGAGGTCTACCGCGTCGATGAGGCCATGCTCGCCCGTCTCGACGTGCTGGAGGATCACCGACTCGACGCCCCGGGAGAAGGCGAGTATCAGCGCGTCACGCTGACCACCCGCTTCGGCGAGGCGTGGGTCTATCTCTACAATCCGGAGATCGCGGACTTCATCGCCATCGATGAAGGTGGCTGGCCGCTGCCGCGCTAAGGGTCTCGAGTGGCAGGCGTGCTATGCTGCGCGCATCAGTCGTGGAGCTGGCGCCCTTCTCAAGCGCGCCAGGCATCCCTGGAACAGACTCAAAACGTATTCAAACCCCGGCATCAGTTAAAAGGAGAGCCGCGTGAAAGCACGAGTGAAATGGACAGACGGGCGCCAGTTCGTGGCGGAATCGGGCAGCGGCCACAGCGTGGTGATCGACGGGCCGCCGGATCACGGCGGGCGCAACACCGGCCCACGCCCGATGGAAATGCTGTTGATGGGCATGGGCAGCTGCACGGCGTTTGATGTATTGAACATTCTCGACAAGGCGCGAGCCGATGTCACCGACTGCGTGGCCGAGATCGACGCCGAACGCGCCGACGAGGTGCCCTCGGTGTTCACCCGCATCCACGTGCATTTCGTGGTCACCGGGCGCAACCTCAAGGAGAAGCAGGTGCAGCGCGCCGTCGAGCTCTCGGCGGAAAAGTACTGCAGCGCTTCGATCATGCTGGTCAAGGGCGGCGTTGACGTCACGCACTCCTTCGAGATCCAGGACGCTGCGTCGTAAAAAAATGGCCAGCCGGGATGCAACGCGGGCCGCGGGGGGGCATAATAGCCCGCCCTCGCGCCCGACGCGGGGCGCTCAACATTTGCGAATCGGTTCCGGCGCTGGCTCGTCGGGGTGTTTTCACTGCCATCAGGAGGCGCGGAATTGCCTGATAATCTCCGACTCCACGGGTTTAACAACCTCACCAGCTCGTTAAGCTTCAATATTTACGATATTTGCTACGCCAAGACCGAAGAGCAGCGCGGCGCGTATATCGACTATATCGATGAGCTGTATAACGCCGAGCGTCTTACCCAGATTCTCAAGGATGTGACCAACATCATTGGCGCGCACGTACTCAACATCGCGCGCCAGGACTACGAGCCCCACGGCGCCAGCGTGACCATCTTGATCGCCGAGCACGAGCTCGACGAGCCGGTCGCCCAAACGACGCCCGGTCCGGGCCCGCTGCCGGAAACCGTGGTCGGCCACCTGGACAAGAGCCACGTGACGGTGCACAGCTACCCCGAGTCCCACCCGGACAACGGCATCAGCACCTTCCGCCTGGATATCGATGTCTCCACCTGCGGCCACATCAGCCCGCTCAAGGCGCTGAACTACCTGATTCACAGCTTCGATTCCGATATCGTCACCATGGATTACCGGGTACGCGGCTTCACTCGCGACGTCGACGGTAAAAAGCTTTTCATCGACCACGCCATTACCTCGATTCAGGACTACCTGGCCGAGGACACCAAACAGGCGTATCAGATGATGGATGTGAACGTGTATCAGGACAACATGTTCCATACCAAGATGCTGCTCAAGGATTTCGAGCTGGACAACTATCTGTTCGGCACCTCACGGCGCGACATCACCTTCGAGGAGGCGCGCGACATCGAAAGCCGCCTGCGCAAGGAGATGCTGGAGATCTTCTACTCGCGCAATCTCGATTAAGCGCCTACCGGCCGCATACGAAAAAGCCGACGCCCATGCGTCGGCTTTTTTTTGATAGTGGCCGCCTCATGATGCTCGCGTGGTCTTGAGCAATCCGTAGCGGGGGTTTTTCGCCAAGGATGGCGAAAGTAGCCTACAAGGATGTATTCATGGCGCCCCGCGTAGGGTTGCTCAAGACCACCTCCACGCTAGTAAACCTCCCCATCCCCCTCCGGGCGCGTCTTGAAGCGCCGGTGAAGCCACAGGTACTGCTCCGGGTGCTTGCGGATCGCCCGTTCGATGAACTGGTTCACCCGGGTGGCGTCGTCCACTTCATCCTTGCTCGGGAAATTCTCGAAGGCCGGCAGACACTCGATGGTGTAGGTGCGGTTATCCGGATTGCGGTGGAACATCAAGGGCACTACCGGCGCGCCGGTCATGCGCGCGATCTTCGAGGTCAGACGAATGGTCGCCGCCTGCTGGCCAAAGAGCGGCGCAAATACGCTGACATCGCGGCCGAAGTCCTGGTCCGGCGAGTACCAGACGATATGCCCCGCCTTGATGCGACGCACGACCCCGCGTAGGTCGTGGCGGTCGATCGCCTGGCCGAAAATCCGCGAGCGGGCCCGGGTCATGAAGCGCTCGAACAGCGGATTATTGTGCGGCCGGTAGACCACGTCCGCCGGAAAGAAGAGCGAGTGCAGCGCCCCGCCTAAATCCAGCGTCGAGAAGTGAATGCCGACGACCAGCACGCCCTTGCCCTGAGCTTTGGCCCGGGCCAGGTGCTCCTCGCCATGGTAGGCCACCCGGTGGCGAAAGCCCTCGGCGCGGCGACACCAGCCGGTGGCGGTCTCGACCAGCCCGATACCGTTGGCGATGAAGGTCTGTTTGACCAGCTGGCGCTGCTCCTCAGCGCTTTTTTCCGGAAAGCAGAGCGCGATGTTGGTCGCGGTGATATGGCGCCGGCGCTTGATCAGCGCCCAGGCCATCAGCCCGATGAGCTTGCCGATCGCGAGCTTCAGCCGCCAGGGCAGCCAGGCCACAACAACCATCGCGCCGATGGCAAGCCAGGTCGACCAGTAGCGCGGGTGAGCAAACGAACGGGGAAAGGGTTTCTTCGACATTCCAATAACCTTGATCAAGCGCCGTGATAGCGGCGCGGCACCCGGGGCAGCACCCCGGTCAAGAGCGTATAGCTGATCGTGTCGCAGTGGCGGGCGACCTCGTCCACCGACAAAAGCGCCCCACAGGCGCTTTGGCCCCAGAGCGTCACGTCGCTGCCGATCGCAACACCGCTCACGTCGGTCACATCCACGGTGAGCATGTCCATCGACACGCGCCCGACGATCCGGCAGCGCTGACCGTTAACCAGCACCGGCGTGCCGTCTTTTGCGTGACGATCGACGCCGTCACCGTAGCCCGCGGCGACCACGGCGATCAATGAGCGCCCGGGTGCGCGCCAGCGCCCGCCGTAGCCGACCGGCTCGTTTGCCTCGATCTCGCGCAGCGCGATGATTTCCGAGCGCAGGCTCATGACCGGGCGAAGCGCCTGGGTAATGGCGTTGTCCACTTCCAGCGGATTGCTGCCGTAAAGCATTACCCCGGGCCGGTTCCAGGCGCCGTGAGCAGCGGGATAGGCAAGCGTGGCCGGCGAGTTGGCCAGACACAGCGGCGCGCCGAGGGCGTTTCCAAGTGCCGCGACACTTTGAAGCTGGCGCTCGAAGTAGCCGCTGTCGCCGGCATCCGCCGTGGCGAAGTGGCTCATCAGGTGAAGCTCGCCGACTCCAGGGGCGGCCTCGAGTCGGCGCCAAATGGCCTCTACCCGGTCGGGCTCGAACCCCAGCCGATGCATGCCGGAGTCGACCTTGACCCAGACGGGGATCGGCGTTTGGGGCGTAAACGCCAATAGCGCCTCGATTTGCCACTCGCTGTGCACGCTGGTCCATAAGTCGTGAGCATCGATAAGAGCGAGCTCTTCGGCGTCGAAGAAGCCCTCGAGCAGTACGATGGGAGCGGTGATGCCGCCTTCGCGCAGCGTGATCGCCTCTTCAATACACGCCACCGCCAACGCCGGCGCGAGCGGCGCAAGCGCCCGGGCACAGGCGAGTGCGCCGTGGCCGTAGGCGTTGGCCTTGATCACCGCCACGGACCGGCTTTGGGGCGCGCAGCCGGCGGCCACGCGGTAGTTGTGACGCAGCGCGTCGAGATCGATATGGGCCGCCAGCGGGCGCATGGCTCTTCTCACTTACCAGGCGCTGAAACGGCGCCTGCGGTTTTCATTCGGGTATAAAAAAGCCCAACGTATTGGGCCGGGTCATCTGCCTGGATACCGGCGCACCGGCTGGCCGGTGCGCCCTGTCTTGCCGCTGGCAAGTCTCGCGGGAAGCAGTGCTTTAAGGCTTAGCTCTCGAAAATGGCGTCGAGAGAGAGGCCCTGTTTTTCCAGCGAGCGACGAAGCTTCTTTAGCGCTTCGACCTGGATTTGACGAACCCGCTCGCGAGTCAGACCAATTTCAGCGCCGACTTCCTCGAGGGTCGCCGACTCGTGGCCTCGAAGGCCAAAACGGCGAACCACGACTTCGCGCTGCTTTTCACTGAGCTCGTCGAGCCAGTGATCGACGTGCTCGCGCACGTCACCGTCGACCAGTAGCGATTCCGGGCCGGAGACATCGTCGTCAGCCAGGGTGTCGATCAACGGTTTGTCGCTTTCGCCGCCCATGGGGTAATCCACCGACGACACGCGCTCGTTCAAGCCCAGCATTTTCTTGACCGTGCTCACCGGTTTGTCGAGATGCTCGGCAATCTCTTCGGCGGTCGCCTCGTGGTCGAGCTTTTGCGTCAGCTCACGCGCGGCACGCAGATAGATGTTGAGCTCCTTGACTACGTGGATGGGCAAACGAATGGTGCGCGTCTGATTCATCAGCGCCCGCTCGATCGTTTGACGAATCCACCAGGTAGCGTAGGTCGAAAAACGAAATCCGCGCTCGGGGTCGAACTTCTCCACGGCGCGAATGAGGCCCAAATTGCCCTCCTCGATCAGATCGAGCAGCGTCAAACCCCGGTTGAGGTAGCGTCTGGCGATCTTGACCACCAGGCGCAGGTTGGATTCGATCATCCGCGAGCGACCCAGCGGGTCCCCCTTGCGCGCTAGCCGGCCATAATAGACCTCCTCTTCCGGCGTCAAAAGCGGCGAAAAACCGATTTCGTTGAGATAAATTTGCGTAGCGTCCAGGCTCTGGGTCGACTGTCGATCTTCGCGCCCCAGTGCTTTTTCGAAGGCATCTTCCTCTTCGTTGGCGGATTCCTCGGCATCGTCCAATGCCTCCTCCGCGGTCTCGAGGTCAACCTCCTGCAGGTCCTTCTCCAGCATGCTCATGATCTTACCCCCGTTGTCTTGCCTAACCGCCATGTAAAAAAGTGTGGGTGGTCGTACTGTCTGTACGCGCTCACCGTTATTGTTATATGACGCTCTTATCAAGCTGTTCGGGTTTTTCTAAAGGCGCGGGGCGCCTTGGCCAAGCCGATCAAAGAGAGCGCTTTATCGCGATGGTAAAAAGTCCAAGGGGTTTTCGGGCTGGCCATCGCGGCGCACCTCGAAATGAAGTTTGACGCTGTCGGTGTCGCTATCGCCCATGGTGGCAATGACTTCTCCTGCCTCGACCACATCGTTTTCGCTGACGCGCAAGCTGTCGTTGTGCGCGTAAGCGCTAAGAAACTGGTCATTGTGTTTGAGTAGTATGAGGTTGCCATAACCCCGTACTCCGCTACCGGCGTAGACCACGATGCCTGGACCGGCGGCTCTTACAGGTTGCCCCTTTTGTCCCGTGATATCAATCCCGGCGGTGATCGTTTCGCCCTCACCAAAGCCACCGGCGACCTGGCCATCCGCCGGCCAGCGCCAGTTGATGGTCTCGGCCGGCGTGAAGGTGCGCGAGGAGCGATCCGGAGCCGCGGGCGCTTCGGGCGCGGCGGCGGGCTCGGGTGTCGACTCCACCGGTTCGGGCTGCGGCTCGGGCTCAGCGGGTGCCTCCGGCTCCGGCGTGGCGGCGGGCGCCTCCTCTATCGACGACTCGGCCTCAGGTTCGGCGATGGGCGCCTCTTCACGCGCCGGCGCCTGGCCGTCATTACTGCCGTTATTGGTGTCGCCGCGCTCGGCGGTGATGCGCTGATTGCGCTCGATGGCACTCTCATCCGGCAATAGCCAGTCCATCTGCTGGTCGCTTGACTGAACGGTGTTTTGGCCTCCGGTCTCGTTGCTAGCGATCGCCACTCCACCGCCCAGACCAGTAGCTACCGCGCCCCCCTGACGCGCCGGCGGCGACTGATCGGCCGGGCTCGGCCCTTGAGCATTCGCCCCGCCGCCCTGGCGCAGCGTGATGGTCTGGCCGGGTTGAATCTGATACGGCGGGGCGATGTTGTTCATCGCCGCCAGCTCCCGGTAGTCCAAATTGTATTGCCAGGCGATGCCATAGAGCGTGTCGCCCGGCGCGACGGTGTACTGGGGCGAGCTTTCCACCGCGCGGCGCGCCTCGCTCAGATCTCGTACCTGGGGCGCGTTTGACGGCTGATTGACGCAACCGCTGATGGCCAACGCCACCAAAGAGAGTGTAAAAACCTTACGCATGCAAACTCTACTCCTTTTCAACGCCGCGCGCCTTGTGTCGAACTGCCTGGTCCTTGAACGGCCCGCCGGCTAAGTACCACGACCAGCGCCGCGCCGATGAGCATCATGACAACGACGCCCGCTACCTGAGCGCTACCGTCGATCAGGTTAGCGTAGTCACCTGGCAGCAGGTAGCGGTGCGATAGCGCAATGATCTGCCCTTCGGGGCCCATTTGATAGCTAAGAAGTTCGCGCCAGGGCCACAGCACCGGTAGCGAGCCGACGATGAAACCTAAAAGTAGCTGCATCGTGGCGTTGTGATGGCGCTTCAAAAGCCACCAGAGAAACCGTGAAAAGAGCATCAGACCGACAAGACAGCCCAAGCCAAACCACATGATAATACCGATGTCGAGACTTTTGATAGCCCCCATGATGGTGCCATAAAGCCCCATGGTGAGTAACAAAAAGCTTCCGGACACGCCGGGCAGCAGCATCGCGCTGATGGCGATGGCTCCAGCCACGACGACGATCAGCGCCTCGTTGCCCAACAGCAGCACCAGCGGCATCAATGCCGGCAGCGCCTGGGCAAGCAGCAGCCCGGCCAACAGCGGCAGCACGTACAAAAGCCGCCAGCGCCCGCTCGCCCGACCTACCACCAGCGCCGAGGCAGCGACCAGCCCGAAAAAGAAGCCGTCAAGCAGCAACGGGTGTGTGTGCATCAGCCAAAGCGCCAAGTGCGCCACGCTCACCAGGCTCAGCGCGATACCGGCCAGAAGCGGCACCAAAAAACCGAGATTCAGATGCGCAAAAAGGCCCCGCCAGCCGCCCTGGCGCCAGGCAGGCCAGGCACTGGGGCCGAACTGCTTGATGGTGTGGATCAGCTCTTCATAAATACCGGTGATGAAGGCAATCGTGCCTCCCGAAACGCCGGGCACCGCGTCGGCGGCGCCCATCCCGGCGCCTTTCAAAAATACGCCCAAGCGTCGATGCTTCAATCCACCACTCCTTGCAATAAAGGGACGAAGCGTACCGGCTCGAGACGGCGCTTCTCGAACGCCCCACCGATACGCTTGACCTGTGTTAGCCACTGGCTGCCGTCCGGCGCTTCCAGTGGCGCAATCAATACGCCGTGATGACCCAACTGCTCCAACAGCGCTTTGGGCAGCGTTTGCGCGCAGGCAGTCAACAGGATCACGTCGAACGTGTGCCCGCCGGGCCAGCCCTCGCCGCCGTCGGCGATCGCCAGATTCACACGGGCGTCGAGACTCGAAAGCCGCCCGGCCGCGCGCTCGCCAAGCGTGACGATTCGCTCGACGGAATAAAGCGTGGGTACCAGCCGCGAAAGCACCAGCGCCTGGTAGCCCGACCCGGTGCCTACTTCGAGCACCCGCCGGGGGTTGGCCTTGAGCACGAGCTCGGTCATGCGCGCCACGATGAACGGCTGCGAAAGCGTCTGGCCATAGCCAATCGGCAGCGCCGTGTCCTCGTACGCCCGGTGCGCCAGCGCCTCGTCGACGAACAGGTGGCGCGGCTCGGCGGCCATGACCTCGAGCACCCGCGCGTCAACAATGCCCTGGTCGATCAACCGTTCGACCATACGGTCTCGCGTGCGCTGGGAGGTCATCCCCCGCCCACGGCGCTCTGCCTGAAAGAGATCAGGCAAAAGCGTCCAGCCAGGCTTGCACGTCGCCCCGCGCCGGGTGGCGCGTCAAGTCGGTCTGTAGCGGCGTGATCGAGACGAAGCCTTCGTTGATTGCGGCGAAATCCGTGTCCTCGCCGTCGTCGGCGTTGGCCGCCACCGGCGCGATCCAGTAGCGCGTGCGCCCGCGCGGATCCTTGATCGGTACCGCCTTCTCCGCCGGGCCGCGATAGCCAAGCCTTGTCACGCGCACGCCCTTGATCTCCTCCCAGGGCAAATCCGGCACGTTGACGTTCAAAAGGGTTCTTGGCGGCAGCGACAGCGTATCGGCAGCGCCGACGAGTGTCGCCGCCATGCGCGCGGCGCTCTCGAAATGGCGCTCGCCGCAAAGCGACATGGCGATCGCGCTCATGCCCAGGTTGCGCCCTTCCATGGCCGCCGCAACGGTGCCGGAGTAAAGCACGTCGTCGCCCAGGTTGCTACCGTGATTGATCCCGGCGATCACGAGATCCGGGCGCTCGTCCCACACCCCGTTCACGCCGAGATAGACGCAGTCGGCGGGTGTGCCATCGACGCTGTAAAAGCCGCTGTCGAGCGCGGTGAGCGATAGCGGGCGCGACAGCGTCAGCGAGTTGCTCGCCCCGCTGCGGTCACGGTCCGGCGCCACCACGCGCAGTCTGGCGTGCTCGATGAGCCCGTCGTGCAGCGCGCGAAGCCCCGGGGCGTACACGCCGTCGTCGTTGGATAAAAGCAGTCGTCGCATGGGCCTCTCCCTGGGCAGTCGGTGTGGCGTGATTCCCTGACCGTGTGCACGGCACCAAATGTGCGAGTACGCTCGCGCAAGCGCGCCATCAAAAATCCGGGTGGTCGATCAGCTCGCGCAAAAGCGCGGTCGCAAAGCCGCCACGTGGCAAAGAAAATGCGAGCACTACGGCATCGGCCTCACGCGTCAGTACGGGCTCGATGACGCGCATCCTAAGCGCCCGGTGACTTTTTTTCACCCCCGCCCGGTTCAAACCGTCACACAGCGCGGCTTCGCGGGCGTAAAGCGCCTGCTCCAGCGCGCCGGCCTTACCGAGCGCAGCCTCGCCAACGCCCCAAAGCGGCCCCGCCGGATGAAGGTCGAGCGCTTCGGCGCGCGCGGTGAGCGTTTCATCAACCTCGTTTATACTAAACACGCTTTGGGTGCCGTCGAGCATCAGCGTATCGCCCGGTACCGGCGAGTGCCAGCTTCCATCACCCACCCGCGCGCTCAAAAACTCGTTGAACAAAAACGCGCGCGCCGTGGAGAGCAGCATGCCTTGGCGGTCGTCGCGCTTGCGCCAGCCCTTTTGCAGCACCGCGCGCGCCTTTCCCAGATTGCGCCCCTGGGCGCCAAAGCGCTGGGGGCCAAAGTAGCTGGCCACGCCTTCACGGCACAGCGCCTCCCAGCGTTTGGCGAACGCCTCGGTTTCGACGGCCTCGCCGCTTACGCGCAGGCGAAAGCGGTTGGTGCGGTGCACGCCGCGCTTGAGCTTGCGCGGGTGTCGCCCCTGCTCGACCAGGCGAATGCCCTGAACCGCGAGCGCCTCCTCCAGGCCCTCCGGCGACGGCCGGCCTGGCAGGTGGACGCTGAGCCACTGGCGCGTCACCGCGATTTTATCCTTCATGCCCGAGTAGCCAATGGCGCGCGGCGCCACCTCACACAGTCGGGCGAGGTGCTTGACCACCTCGAGGGTGGTCAGGCCGCGTTTTTCAAGGCGCAGCCACACATGCTCGCCCTCGCCTTGTGGGGTGAAGTCGAGCTGCTCATCGACGAAGAAATCCTCCGGTACCTGGCGGTACTGGCCCGGCGCGCGGGGGCCAAAGCGAGCCTCCAGCGCGCGGGGCCAGTCCGGCAGTGGATTCATCAGCGCGCCCCGGGCGTTAGCAGCACCACCGCCTCGGCGGCGATACCCTCACCCCGGCCGGTAAAGCCGAGCCGCTCGGTGGTGGTCGCCTTGACATTGACCTGGCCCAGCGTCACGCCGAGATCCAAAGCGATCACCTCGCGCATGGCGCCGATATGGGGCGCCATTTTCGGCGCCTGGGCCATGATCGTGGCGTCCAGATTGCCCACACTGAAGCCGGCCTTGCCCACCAGCGCGGCCACGTGGCGCAAGAGTGCACGGCTGTCGGCGCCTTTCCATTGTGGGTCGGTATCCGGGAAGTGGTGGCCGATGTCGCCAAGCGCGCAGGCGCCCAGCAGCGCATCGCTGATCGCGTGAAGCAGCACGTCGCCGTCGGAGTGGGCAACGAAGCCCTGCTCGAACGCGAGCCGAACCCCACCGACCATCAAATGATCACCCGGGCCGAAGCGGTGTACGTCGAATCCATGGCCAATACGCATGAGCACTACTCTTTACTGTTGCCGGCCTGCAGCGAGAGAATCGCCGCCGCTAGGGCAAGATCATCGGGATGAGTGATTTTCAGATTGTCGCGGCGGGCGCTGACGAGCTTTGGCGAAAGCCCCTGTGCCTCGATGGCGGAGGCTTCGTCGGTAACCGCCATGCCCAGCTCCTGCGCGTGGCTGAGCGCCCGTTTTAACAGCGCGAAGCGAAACCCCTGGGGCGTCAGTGCGTGCCAGAGCCCGTCGCGGGGCTCGGTATGCGCGCTGCGCCCGGCCTCCGTTTCGCGCTTCATGGTGTCTGCCACCGGCATGGCCAGAAGCGCCCCGCCCGGATGAATGCGAGCGTTATCGACCAGCGCGCGCAGATCCTCGACGCTGACGCAAGGGCGTGCCACGTCGTGCACGATGACCAGGTCGTTATCCTCGGCGTCGATCGCGTTCAGCGCGTTCTGGACGCTGTCGACCCGTTCGCGCCCACCGTCGACCCGCTGCCAGTGTTCAAACGGCACGAAGCGCGGATCGAAAAAGCGATCGTCGGCGTCCAGACAGAGTACCAGCCGCGCCTCTGGATAGGCGGCGTGCAGGCGCTTTAGTGTGTGGGCCAGCACCGGGCGGCCTTCGATCTCGAGATACTGCTTGGGCCGGTCGGCGCCCATGCGCCGGCCCTGGCCCGCCGCCGGCACCACCATCCAGAGGCGATCACTCATCGGCGGTCTCGCTCTCGGCGGCGACCGGGTTGGCGACCATTGCCGCGTTCAAACCGATCAGCTCGTTTTGAATCGCCACGCCCGGCACCCAGAAAAACTGCTCGTCGCTTCGCACCATGCCCATATCGCTACGGGCGCGCTCTTCGATGGCATCCAGACCGGTCTTGAGATCGGTGACCTCGGCGGCCAGCCGCGCGTTGCGCTCGCGCATGGGCACGTTCGCCGCCTCCTGTACCGTCACGCGCTGCTCGACGCGCTGCAGATCCTGCCAGCCGCCGTTACCCAGCCAAAGCTGATACTGTAAAAATCCCAGAACGCCCACCAGGGCGATCACCAGCCATCGATGCATCGAAGCTTCCTGTAATCGAGTGCCTTTTCAAGGCGTGAACGGCGCGCATTATGCCAGCAAGCGGGCCTGGCAGCGAGCCGTGTGTCGCGAGCTGCGCTATGACAACGCC
This sequence comes from Halomonas sp. GD1P12, assembly GCF_025725645.1. Classification (NCBI taxonomy): domain Bacteria; kingdom Pseudomonadati; phylum Pseudomonadota; class Gammaproteobacteria; order Oceanospirillales; family Halomonadaceae; genus Halomonas; species Halomonas sp. GD1P12. The sequence continues at coordinate 2,786,311 of NZ_CP107007.1, forward strand.
TTGAACGGCAGCGCCTCCAGCGCCGCCTGGCGGTAAGCCTTGACGTGTTCACCTTCCCGAGCGCAGAACTCGGCAACGCCGGCGGCAAGCCCTTCGTGGGCCAGGTAGTGAAGCGAGCGCGTGGGCGTCGGGGCGAAGCCGCGCACCAGCTTGTGCTCGCCCTGGGTGCCGGGGTCGAAAAGCGAAAGCCCCCGCTCCAGGCAGAACTCGATCCCCTGGTAGTAGCAGGCCTCGAAGTGCAAGCAGTCGGCGACCACTTCGCTGCCCCAGTAGCGCCCATAAAGCGTGGTGGCGCCGCGAAAGTAGAGCGCGGCGGCCACCGGGCGGTCGTCGACGAGCGCCTGCACGAGCAGCATCGACTCTGGCATGTTCCGGCGAAGCGCCTGAAAAAACGCCTCGTTGAGGTACGGCGGGCGGCCGCGCTCATGGTAGGTGATCGTGTAGCAGCGAAAAAAGTGCGCAAGCGCCTCAAGGTCGATCGCCTCGCCTTCCAGGCGCCTGAGCGTGATGCCCTGCTCGGCAACCAGGCGCCGCTCGCGCTTGATCGTCTTGCGCCGCTTGGCAGTGAGGCTTTCCAAAAAGCCATCAAAATCCTTGAAGCCGCGGTCGCGCCACTGAAACTGCACGCCGTGGCGAACGATCAGCTCCGGGCACTGGGCCTGCCAGGCATCGACTTCGTTGTCATTGGCAAACAGCAGATGCCAGCTCGAAAGCCCCAGCGTCTCGCACTGATCCCGCCACCCCCTGGCGAGCAGCGCAAAGGCGCTTTGGGCATCGATATCGCAGGCCACCAGCGTGCGCTGGCCCGGTACCGGGGTAAAGGGTACGGCGCTCAGCGCCTTGGGGTAGTAGTCGCCCCCGGCGCGCTCGAAGGCCTCTGCCCAGCCCCAATCGAACACGTACTCGCCGCTGGAGTGGCTTTTCAAATAAAGTGGCAGCGCCGCGACCAGCCGCTCCCCCTGCCATACGCAGAGATGACGCGGCTGCCAGCCGGTGGCCTCGCTTGCCGAGCCGCTTTGCTCCAGCGCGTTCAAAAAGGCGTGGCGTAAAAAAGGCTGTTCCGGGCTTACCAGCGCATCCCACTGCGCCTCTGGCACGTGCTCGATCGACGAGAGTGTGACCAAATTCAACGCCTGTGAAGACCTGCCATCCGTCATGAGCACCTCGCATTGAATGACTGTCGGTCATTTTACCGCTAACGAATAACGGCCATCGTCTGGCCGCTTTGACACCGAGTATCGCGCAATCAAACGCTCACTAGAACCCGGCATGGGCGTTTATCGCTTTACCAGACCAATCGGATGTAAAAAAATGGACGACGGGCCGGCAAATCGTTAAAGCCTGGCTAAAAACGACCGATAAAGAAGGGATTGCCCCATTCCTGGAACGACTATGCAAGCCGCCCGGATACCCGAAAATGAACCCCAGCGACTAGCGGCCCTGCACCACCTGGAGATGTTGGACACGCCGCCGGACGACATGCTCGACCGCTTGACCGAGCTTGCCTGCGACATCTTCGATGTGCCTATTGCCTTGATCACGCTGGTGGACACGGATCGCCAGTGGTTCAAATCACACACTGGCCTGGCCATACAGCAAACGCCGCGCGAGCACTCTTTCTGCGCCCACGCCGTTTTGAAAAACGACGTATTGATCATCGAAGACACGCTCAAGGACCCGCGCTTCGTCGATAATCCACTGGTGATCGGCAATCCGCACATCCGTTTTTACGTTGGGCATCCGTTGCGCCCGTTCGACGGTCAGGTGCTCGGCACGCTGTGTTTGATCGACCAGACCCCGCGCTACTTTAGCGAGCGGGAGCAGCGGCTTTTGGCCAATCTCGCCGCTCAGGTCGAGGATCTTTTCCAGCGCCACAAGCGCGAAGCCCTGCTTTCCCGCGATGCCGAACGCTTCGAGGCGCTGTTCAGCAAAAGCGCGGTGGCCAAGGTGCGGATCAGCCGCGACGGGGACATTAGCGCCATCAACCCCTCGGCGCTGAAGCTATTGGGTCTTGCGGCCGATGACGTTTTGCATCAAAGCATCGACATGCTGACGCCGCCGGAGATCGCCGCCGAGCACCACCACGCCATCAACGCTTACCTGGCCGGCGAGGCGCAGACGGTGATCGGCCTTGGCCGCGAAGTGGAAGCGCTGCACCGCGATGGCCACCGCGTGCCGGTTCACATGACGCTCAACGCCATTCACGACGCCCATCACAACGTCGTCGAGTTTCTGGCCGTGATGACCGACCTGAGCAATGTCTACGCCGCCAATCAGCGCATTCTCAAGGAGCAGAGCCTTTTAAAAGTGCTTCATCAAGGGATCACCGACTACCAGGCGCTGATGTCCGGCCAGCGGCTCTGGATATTCTTGATGGAAGCGCTGAGAGAGTTGACCGACAGCGACTACGCGCTGATCGGCGAGGTGCTGCCCACCGATACCAGCAACGCGCTCAAGATTCACGCACTGACCGATCTTTCCTGGAGCGAAACCTCCCACAAGCTGATGGAGCGACTGCGCAGCGGTGATATGACGCTCACCAAACCCGACACCCTTTTGGGTCGTGTATTTGCGTTTGGCGAGGTGGTGATTACCGACGATGTCTATGGTCATGAGAGCCGGGGCGGCTTTCCGCCCGGCCACCCGCGGCTGAATAACTACCTGGGCGTGCCGATTCTAAGCGGCGATCAAGTCATCGGCATGTACGCGATCGCCAACAGCCAGCAGCCGCTCAACCAGGCGCTGATCGACTGGCTTCAACCCTTCACCGACACCTGCGCACTGTTGATCAATCTCTACCGTCAGATGGCCGAGCGCGAGCACGTGCTCCAGGCGCTGGCCGTCGCCCGTGACCAGGCCGAAGAGGCCAACCAGGCCAAGAGCGAGTTTCTCTCCTCGATGAGCCACGAGCTGCGCACGCCCTTGAACGCGATCATCGGTTTCGCGCAGCTTTTGGACAAGGGCCGGCGCGACCCGCTCAGTGACAAGCAGCAGCGCCAGGTACAGCAGATCGAAAAAAGCGGTCAGCATCTTTTGGGCCTGATCAACGAAATCCTCGATCTCGCGCGGATCGAATCCGGATATTTGGCACTGTCGCTTGAGCCGATCTCCGTGAGTGCCGTGCTCGACGACGCCTGCGCCACTCTCGAAGCCAACATCGAGGCGGCGGGCATTACGCTCGAGCGCGCGCCGCTGGCGGCGGGCTGGCGGGTGCTGGCGGACTACACCCGCACCAAGCAGGTGCTTTTAAACCTGCTCTCCAACGCCATCAAGTACAACTGCGCACGCGGGCGCATCGAGATACGCGCCGTTGCCCAGGGCAATGCGCTTAAAATCAGCGTGCGCGATACCGGCGCCGGCATCGCCCCGGAGCGCCAAAGCGAGCTGTTCGAGCCGTTCAACCGGCTGGATGCGGAGTACGGCGCCATCGAGGGTACCGGCATCGGGCTTGCCATCACCCGGGAGCTTGTTCATCGCATGCACGGCAAGGTGGGCGTCGAGAGCGCCCAGGGCATGGGCGCCACGTTCTGGTTCACGCTCCCGCTGACCGACGAAGGGGTCGAAGCTGCTCCCGAAAGCGAAGCGCCGCTTAATCACCGCGCACACGCTTCGCAGTGTCGCATTCTCTACGTCGAGGACAACTCGACCAACCAGCGACTGATGCAGGACATTCTCGAGGAGGTGGAGGAGGTGGAGGCGGTGGATTTGGAAGTGGTGGGCAGCGCCGAGCTTGCGCTGGAAATACTGCGCCACACCCGCTTCGACCTGGTGCTTTTGGACATCAATCTGCCCGGAATGAACGGCTATCAGGCGCTCAAGGCGCTACGCCAGAACCCAGCGCTCGACGCCATGAGCGTGGTGGCGCTTTCCGCCAACGCCACGCCTCAGGATATCGAAAAAGGGCTTGCCGCCGGATTCGACGAGTATCTCACCAAGCCTCTGGACATCGATAAACTCACGAAGGCGCTCGAGGAGCATCTTCACCCAGCACCTGGAAGCGATCTATGAAACTGGCCCAAAAGCACCTGCTGGTCGTGGATGACAACGCCATCAATGTCGAGCTTCTGACCGACCTGCTCGAGGAGCACGGCTACGACAACGTACACGGCCTGAGCGATTCCCGCGAGGTACTCGGCTACTGCCAACGCCACTGCCCCGATCTGATTTTGCTCGATATTCGCATGCCGCACCTGGACGGCTACGCGGTCACCGAGGCGCTCAAGGCGCACTGCGGCGAGGCGCTACCTCCCATCATCGTGCTCACCGCGCAAATCGATGACGAAACGCGCCACCGCGCGCTGGCCTTGGGCGTTAGAGATTTCATTACCAAGCCGTTCAAACATGACGACGTAATGCAGCGTATTCGCAACACGCTGGAGCTCGAACAGCGCTATCAACGCAGCACCCGTCAGGCGCAGAGCTTCAAGCGCCTGGCTGACGAGCACTCTCAGGCGCTGGACCAGCAGCTGCGCACGGATACCATCACCCAACTGCCCAATCGGCGAGCGATGACCCATGCGCTCGAGCGCGCTGCCCGCGACAAGGCGCCGACCGGACTTTTGTTCATCGCCATCGACCAGCTCGACGATGTCGTGCGCCTTCACGGTTACGCCATCGCCGATCAGCTGCTGCTTCACGTTAGCCAACAGCTTCAGAACCAGCTGCAAAGCGATGTCACCCTCGGCATCTGGGGCGGCAGCGAGCTTCTGGTCATCCTGCCCGAAACGAGTCACGAGCGGCTGACCGGCCGGGCCATTCATCTGCTGGAGTGCTTCAACCAGGACCAGGCGCTGGAGGATTTGTTGCTACCGCTGGGGGCCAGAATCGGTATCAGCAGCGCCCATCAGGGCTTTGATCCGGAGCGGCTGGTACACATGGCGGCGCTGGCGTTGCCACAGAAAAACGCCCCCGTGCGCGTGCAAAGCTATAACGAAGAGCTCGAAACCCTTCAGCGTCAGCGGCTGCGCCTACAGCAGTCGATTCGTGGCGCCACCGAGCGCGGTGAGATCAGCCTCGCCTTCCAGCCCAAGATCTCGCTGTCGGACGACCGCGTGATCGGCGCCGAGGCGCTGATCCGCTGGGACCATCCCACGCTTGGGCGCGTTTCGCCGGCGGAGTTCATCCCGCTGGCCGAGGCCAGCGGCGATATTCTCGCCATCGGCGAATGGGTCATCGAAGAGGCGCTTCGTCACATCGTGGCCTGGCGCCATCAGGGGCTTTTGAACGACCAGTTTCATATCGCGGTCAACGTCGCCGCCCGCCAGCTCGCCCGACGCGACTTCGCCGACACATTGCTCAAAACGCTCGAGACCTACGAGGTACCGACGGACTTTCTCTCATTGGAGGTGACCGAGTCCGGGCTTTTGAGCGACATGCACAACGCCCGCCTGCAGCTTGCCAAGCTCGCCCAGTTCAACATCGCCGTGGCCATCGACGATTTTGGCACCGGCCACTCATCGCTTGCCTATATCAAAACACTGCCCTTCTCGACGCTGAAGATCGATCGCGCCTTCGTCATGGATCTGGAGGATACGGAGGTCGACCGACACCTGGCGCTGGCGATCACGCGGCTGGCCCACGCCGTGGGGTGCGACGTGGTCGCCGAGGGCATCGAAACCAAGCCCCAGGCGGATTACCTGCGCTCCATTGGTTGTGAGGCGGCGCAGGGGTATTATTATGCCCGCCCCCTGCCCGCCGATGAGTTCTTCGACTGGTGCGCGCAGTGGGGAGACGCCCACCCTTCGACGAATGCTCTGGAACCCACATGGCCCACGATCTCCTCGACCGCCTGCGCGAACGGCTCAACGATCTAAACCGCTCGGAGTTCAAGGTGGCCAACGTCATCATGGACGACCCGGTGGCCGCCACGAGCCTGAGCATTGCAAGCCTGGCCCAGGCCGCCGGGGTCAGCGAGCCAACGGTGAACCGGTTTTGCCGCAACTTCGGGGCCAAGGGCTATCCGGACTTCAAGATCAAGCTGGCTCAGAGCCTGGCCGGCGGCACGCCCTACGTGACCCGCGCGGTCGAGCCTGGTGACAGCGCCACCCAGTACACGCCGAAAATCTTTGGCGCTACGATCGCCGCGCTCAAGGAGGCCGAGCGCCAGGTCGACATGGCCGCGATCGAGCGCATGGTCGACTACCTGACCCAGGCCAAGCACATCCACTTTTTTGGCCTTGGCGCCTCCGGCGCGGTCGCTCAGGACGCGCAGCACAAGTTCTTTCGCTTCAACCTGCCGGTCATGGCCTATATCGACGTGCTGATGCAGCGTATGGTGGCCGCGGCCTGCCACACAGGCGACGTGATCGTGATCATCTCCTACACCGGGCGCACCCGAGAGCTCGTCGATATCGCCAAACTCGGGCGCGCCGCCGGCGCGGTGGTGCTGGGCATCACCGCCCCCCACTCGCCGCTTGCCAACGAGTGCACGGCAACGCTGGATGTCGCCACCCCGGAGGACACCGACCACTACATGCCGATGACCTCGCGGGTCATCCAGCTTACCCTGATCGATGCGCTGGCCACCGGTGTGACGCTGCGCCGCGGTGAGGATTTCCTGCCGCACCTCAAGAAAATCAAGGAGAGCCTGCGCGAGACGCGCTTTCCGCTGGAGTAGTCGGCCGGCTACTGGCTAACGGCGGCCGTCACGGTGATTTCGACCTTGAGCTCGTTGGCGGGCAGCGGCGCGCAGACGCAGGTGCGCGCTGGCGCATGGCCTTCCGGCACCCAGGCATCCCACACCGCGTTCATCGCCGCGACGTCGCCGCCATCCTTGAGATAAACCGTCGCACTCAAAAGCTGCTCGCGACTGGAGCCGATCTCCTCGAGCAGGGCATCGACGCGTGCCAGCATGCTTTTCGTCTGCTCGGTGATATCGCCCTGACGCGCATCGGGTCCGGCGACCTGGCCACACAGGTAGGCCACCCCCTGATGGATGACGGCGCGGCTCATGCGCGCTTTGGTATCGTGACGCTGGGTGGACATGCGTTCTCCTGTTTGAAAGTGGTGCCCTGGAGCGCCTAGCGGCACGTAGGCACGGGACGGTGCTCGAAAACCCGGCGCAGCACGAAGCTCGTATGCGCGCCGGTGACGCCTTCGATGCGGTTGATGACGTGCAGCAGCAAATGCTGATACTCGTCCATATCGCGAATCAGGATCTTGAGCTGAAAGTCCGCGGCCTGACCGGTAATGATCAGACACTCGATGACGTTGGGGATCTCGCGCACCTGGCGCTCGAAGTTATCAAAACGCTCCTGGGTGTGCTGATCCATGGCGATGTGCAGAAGCACCATCAAATCGAAGCCGAGCTGGCGCGCATCGACCTCGGCGCGGTAGCCCGCGATCAGGCCATGCTCCTCGAGCGCGCGCACCCGGCGAAGACACGGCGACGGTGAAAGCCCGATGCGCTCGGCGAGCAGCTGATTGCTGATACGCCCCTCTTGCTGCAGCACGTCGAGAATGTGCCGATCATAGCGATCGAGTTCCAGCGGAACGGGCAGCATCGGCCACCTCCTGCCAAAATTTTATCTTTTAACGATAGTTTCTGCCAATTATTGCCGCAAGAGCCAAGTATTAGCAATAATCTTCTGGCGCCCCATGGGTATACTGGTGCTACCGTCAGAAGACGAAACGCGCTCGAAAAGCCGACGATACGTCTCAACATCCCATTAACGTCAGGAAGCCTTTTTATGTCTGCCTTCGATCATCGCAAGTACCGCCCCGCTCCCCGCGTTCCCGCTTTCGACCGCACCTGGCCGGACAAGGATCTCGACCGCGCTCCGATCTGGGTGAGCGAAGATTTGCGCGACGGCAATCAGGCGCTGCTGGAGCCGATGACTGTGGAGCAGAAAAAACGCTTTTGGCACCAGATCGTCAAGGTGGGCATCAAGGAAGTAATGGTCGGCTTTCCCTCGGCCAGCCAACCCGACTATGACTTCGTGCGCTGGTTGATCGACGAGGACCAGATCCCCGAGGACGTGACCATCGCGGTGCTGGTGCAGTGCCGCGAGCACCTGATCGAGAAGACCTTCGAGTCACTGGTCGGCGTCAAGCGCGCGATCATCCACCTTTACAACTCCACCTCCACCGTGCAGCGCGAGCGCGTTTTCGAGATGGATCGCGGCGGCATTACCGATATTGCCGTGCAGGGCGCGACGTGGGTCAAAACCTACGCCGACCAGTACCCGGACGTCGAGTGGCGCTTCGAGTACACCCCGGAGAGCTTCTCGAGCACCGAAATCGACTTTTCGCTGTCGATCTGCGAGGCGGTCATGGACGTTTGGCAGCCGACCCCGGAAACCCGCTGCATTCTGAACCTGCCGACCACCGTGGAAGTGGCCGGCCCGCACCACCACGCCGATCAGATCGAGTACTTCTGTCAGCATATTAGCCGCCGAGATAGCGTGATTATTTCGGTACATACTCACAATGATCGCGGCGGCGCGGTGGCCTCCGCCGAGCTTGCGCTGTTGGCCGGCGCCGACCGGGTCGAGGGCACGCTGCTGGGCAACGGCGAGCGCACCGGCAACATGGACATCGTCACGCTGGCCATGAACCTCTACAGCCAGGGCATCGACCCGGAACTCGATTTGTCCAACCCGGACGAAATCGTGCAGGTCGTGCAGGAGTGCACCGGTATCACCATGCACCCGCGCCACCCCTGGGTCGGCGAGATGGTCTACACGGCGTTTTCGGGAAGCCACCAGGATGCCATTCGCAAGTCGCTCAAGCACCAGAAGGACGACGAGCCCTGGCAGGTGGCGTATCTGCCGATCGACCCGCGCGATATCGGCCGCGACTATCAGGCAGTGATTCGTGTCAACAGCCAGTCCGGCAAGGGCGGCATGGCGTTTTTGCTCGAACGCGATTACGGCATCAACCTGCCGCGCTGGATGATGCTGGCGCTCGCCCCCTACGTGCAGCAGGAGAGCGAGAAGCGCGCCAGCGAGCTTTCAAGCGAAATGGTCCGCCAGGTGATGTTCGATCACTTTAGTCATCAAGCACCGCTGGCGCTTGCCGACTACCGCCTTTCAAAGGGTCAAAACGAAGGTATCGAGGTCACGCTGACGCAAGGCGACGACACGCTGCGCTTGGAAGGCACCGGCAACGGCGCCATGTCCGCCTTTACCCACGCCTGGCGCCAGCACGCCGGCAGCCACGTGGCGATCGTCGATTACAGCGAACACTCGCTGGGCGGCGATAGCGAAGCCAACGCCATCGCGTTCGTGCAGCTCAACGTCGACGGCCAGCGCATCTGCGCGGTCGCCGAGGACAGCGACACGGTGAGCGCCTCGCTCAAGGCACTGCTGTCGGGCATCAACGCCGCCCAGACCCAGGCAAGCCAGGACACGTTGACACGCAGCGAAAACGCGACCGTCTGAGGTGTCGCACGCTCCTCGCCTGACGCTCAAGGCCCGCCCGGCGGGCCTGTTATACTCCTCGTGACGTTCAATCAGGGTGAAAGGTAGCGATGGGTCACGGGGGTATTCAAACAGTCATCAATATCGCCCTTTTAGCGCTCGGCGCCGGGCTTGGCGGCATGGGTCGCCTGGCCGTCACGCGGCTGGCCGCCCGGCATCTGGCAATGGATTTCCCCTGGGGGACGCTGGCGGTCAATGCAAGCGGCGCCCTGGTTGCCGGGGCGCTTCTAGGCCATTACGGTTTCGCGCCGCTGTCGAACTCCCCGGTCGGGCTTTTGCTGATCGGCGGGCTGCTCGGCGGCTACACCACCGTCTCGTCACTTTCCCTGCAAACGCTCACGCTCTGGCAAGACCGCCAACCACGGACGGCGATCGCGTATCTGGCGGGCACGCTCGCCGCAGGCGTAGCCCTCGCCGCGCTGGGATGGCACCTAACGGGGGGGGCGTTATGAAGGGGATAGCGGCGTACCTGGCCGTCGGCGTGGGGACCGCGCTTGGCAGCGTGTGTCGCTACGCGGTGTCGCTACTGGCGCTGGCCGGGCTGGGCAACGCTCTGCCCTGGGGGACGCTTCTGGTCAACGCGCTGGGCTCGGCTCTAATCGGCTGGCTCTCGACCCGAATGGCGCAGGCCCCGAATAGCGGCCTGGCACGCTGGCAGCCGTTCTGGGTGACCGGCTTTTGCGCCGGGTTCACCACCTTCTCGCTTTTCAGCCTCGAGCTTCTCACGCTGTTCAAGCTTCACGGCTGGCTCGCCGGCGCCTATGCCCTGACAAGCGTGGCGCTCTGGCTTTTGGGTGCCGGGCTTGGCCAGCGGCTGGCCAAGGCGCAGGGCTAACGCACAGGGCTAATCCACAGGGCTAGCGCAGCACCAGTACCGGCGTGGCAGCGCGGCGTAGCATTTTCGTCGTGGTACTCCCCATGAGCAAATGCTTGAGCCGTGAGTGTCCAAACGCGCCCATCACCATAAGATCGATGGCATGCTCGGCCATGTAGGTCTCGAGCGTCTGGTCGACATCGCCGGCGCGAATCGCGCCTTTCGCCTGGTGTTCACCGGCGGTGAGTGTCTCGAGCGCCCAGTCGAGCTCGCTTGTGTGCTCGCCGGTCGCCGCGCCCACGATCAACACATGGCACTCGGCGCCGCTAAACAGCGGCGAGCGCGCCAGCATTTCGACCCCCTTGCGCGCCGTTTGACTGCCGTCGAAGGCGATCAGCACGCGTTTGGGCGGCGTGAATGTGGGCGGCACGATCAGCACCGGGCGGTGGATGCGGCGAACCAGCGCTTCGATATGCTCACCGAGCTCCTCGCGTTGGCTATGGCTGGCGCCCTGCTTGCCCAGTACTAGAAGCCGCGTTTTGCTTTCGAGCTCCAAAAGCGTTTCGACGAAGGTGCCGTTGAGCTGGCGCGCATTGGCCTGGGCCCCCTGCGCTTTTGCCCAGGTACCGGCCTGCTCCAACAGCGCCTTGCTGCGCTTGCGATTTTCCCGTGCGCGCCGTTCATCGAAACTCGAGAGCGTTTCCATCAGCTGCTCCTGAGAGCCCAGCGACAGATTGCCGGAAAGGTCCTGCTCGCCGGGCACGCCGGAGTGGTTGTCGATCACGTGCAAAAGGCTCAGCGGTGCCTTTAGCGCAAGGCTCGCCCAGGCGCCGTACTCACTAACGCTCTGGGCAAAACGCGAGTCGTCGATGGCGGCAAATACGTGCTCGGTCATGACCTGCTCCTTATGCTTAGTGGTCGCCCATCAGCTTTTCGACGGCTTCCGGGTCGTCGTGAACGGCGTAGCGGTCGACCACGGTCGCGCTTGCCTCGGACAGCCCCTTGAGCTCCACGCTCGTGCCTTCACGGCGAAACTTGATCACTACCCGGTCAAGCGCCTGTACCGAGGTTATATCCCAAAAATGGGCGCGCGATAAGTCGATGACGACGTGATCGAGACTCTCCTTGATATCGAAGTTGGCGATGAAGCGCTGCGACGAGGCGAAGAACACCTGGCCGATGACGCGATACTCTCGCGTCCCTTCATGGGTCCTGGCGCTCGACACGGCCATGATGTTGCCTACCTTGTTGGCAAAGAACAGCGCCGCCAGCAGCACGCCGACGAATACGCCAAGCGCCAGGTTGTGGGTGCCCACGGTGACCGCCACGGTGGCCAGCATGACGATATTAGTGCTCATGGGGTGTTTTTTCAGATCGCGGATCGAGGCCCAGCTAAAGGTACCGATGGAGACCATGATCATCACTGCGACCAGCGCCGCCATGGGAATCTGCGATACCCAATCGGACAAGAACACCACCATGATCAAAAGCACTACCCCGGCAATCAGGGTCGAGAGCCGCGTGCGCCCGCCGGATTTGATGTTGATCACCGACTGGCCGATCATCGCGCAGCCCGCCATGCCGCCCAAAAGCCCCGCGCCGATGTTCGCCACGCCCTGCCCCTTGCACTCGCGGTTCTTGTCGCTGGGCGTGTCGGTCAGGTCGTCGACGATGGTCGCGGTCATCATCGACTCCAGAAGCCCCACTACCGCCATCATCACAGCGTAGGGGAAGATGATCGCGAGGGTGTCGACATTCAAAGGCACGTCCGGCCACAAAAACACCGGCAGCGTATCGGGCAGCTCGCCCATGTCACCCACCGTGCGAATGTCGATGCCGCTGACCAGGTAAACAATGGTCAGCACCACGATGCAAACGAGCGGCGACGGCAGCGATTTACCCATCACCGGCAGATAGGGAAAGAGATAGATGATGCCAAGCCCTGCCGCCGTCATGGCGTAGACGTGCCAGGTTACATCGGTGAGCTCGGGCAGCTGTGCCATGAAGATCAGAATCGCCAGCGCGTTGACGAAGCCCGTGACCACCGAGCGCGAAACGAAACGCATCAGCTCGGCGAGTTTCAAATAGCCTGCCGCGATCTGTAGAACGCCGGTCAAAAGCGTAGCCGCCAGCAGATACTCGAGGCCGTGCTCGCGTACCAGCGTCACCATCAACAGCGCCATCGCGCCCGTCGCCGCCGAAATCATGCCAGGCCGCCCGCCGGTGAAGGCGATGATCACCGCGATGCAAAATGAAGCGTAAAGCCCCACCTTGGGGTCGACGCCGGCGATGATCGAAAAGGCGATCGCTTCGGGAATCAGCGCAAGCGCCACCACGATGCCTGAAAGCGTATCGCCCTTGATGTTGGAAAACCATTCGTACTTGTTGAAAAGCGCCATGCCATATCCCGTAAAACGTTGATCGATCTGTCGTGCAGCCCCCAGCCGCGCACAGGCGCGCTGAACGGATGCGAGGATAGCGGCTAAAAGCCGCAACGTGAGGGCACAGCGCTAGGGTGGAAGCATCGTCCAGAGAGAGGTGAGAAGCATGAATTACCGCTGCCTTGCGAGGTGATCGAGGCAAAAGCCGACTAACGCGGCTTTTCAGAGAGCGCGATTATAGCAAGCACGTTCTCGAATGCCACCCAGGGCAGGCTCGACGATACCGGTATTTTAGTACGCCTATCGTACTCGATAGCGTCTCTCAATCGTTAAATGAATACGTCACAATTGTTTGCAACTGATTAGTACGCAAATAAATGGAGCAGGATTACTCTAATCAAAACGCATGATGTCTAGCGCTTGAAAAAGTAAAAAAATAATACATAATTTATACAAAAATAGAACCATATGACCAAAGCGGTACAACCCCTACCCATCGAGAACGCCCATGCTCACCTTCATCAAGCACGACGCCTTGCCTCTGGCGCTTCAGGAACACACCGCCAGTATTCATTTCTCACCCAATGGCACCATCCTGGATGCAAGTCCCATCTTTTTACAAAAGATCGGCTATCAGCTGGACGATATCGTCGGCCAGCACCACAGCATTTTTTGCCCAGTGGAGGAGACTTCCTCGGCGAATTATCAGCGCTTTTGGAGCGCACTGGCCAACGGTGAGCCGCAGCAGGGCAGCTTTCGGCGTATCAGCGCCGCTGGCGAGGATATTTGGCTCGAAGCGATCTACCTGCCGGTGAGAAACCGTCGCGGCAAGGTAGAGAAGATCGTCAAGATCGCCAGCGACATTTCCACGCGTCACCAATCCGCCCAAAGCCACAGCGCCGTTCTCCGCGCGCTCGATAGCTCCATGGCGGTCATCGAGTTCGCACCCGACGGCACCGTTTTGAACGCCAACGCCAACTTCGAGCGCGTCATGGGCTACAAGAGTGAGCAGCTCAAGGGCCAGCACCATCGCCTCTTCTGCACGCCGGATTTTGTCTCTCAGCTGCCGGCATTCTGGGCAGCGCTTGCCAGCGGTCAGTTCAAGCAGGGCAAGTTCGAGCGTCTTGACAGCCAGGGCCAAAGCGTATGGCTCGAGGCCACCTACAACCCGGTTTACGACAGCCATAACAACGTCGTCAAGATCGTCAAGTTCGCCACCGACATCACACGTGCCGTTAGGGAGGGCGAGGCCGCCCGCCGCGCGGTGTTGAACGCCCAAAGCACGTCCAGCCAGACCGAGCAGATCGCCCAGAACGGCTTGACGCACCTTCACCGGGTGATCGAGGAGTCACGCCAGGCGGCCCGGACCCTGGCCGATGCCCAGCAGCTCATGACCGCGCTCAACAAGCAGGCGCAAACGATCAACAAGATCACCGCTGCGATCGCCAAAATCGCCAATCAGACCAACCTTTTGTCACTGAACGCGGCCGTGGAAGCGGCGCGAGCGGGGGAACGGGGGCGCGGTTTCGCCGTGGTCGCCAACGAAGTGCGCCAGCTGGCCAAGGGCTCCAGTGAAGCGGTCGAAGAGATTACTCGCGTGCTCAGAGAAAACAGCGAGCTGGTCGAGCGTACGAGCCTCGCCGTCTCCCAGGTGGTCGAGCAGGGTAAAACCAGCCAGGCAAGCGTGGGAGAGATCGAGACCATCGTCAACGAGATCCTTGCTGGCGCGCGCGGCGTATCGGACTCCGTCGAACGGCTGGCACTTCAATCGGTGTGATAAGGCCCACCGGCTGGATAAAAGAAGGGGCAGTGCCGCGCTGAACAACGCAAAAACGAAAAAGGCGGCCAGCGGCCGCCCTCTTCCTAACGCCCAATAGCGGGCGCCTGAACACTATTACTTGAGGCGCGTTTTACGTAAGTAAGGCAGTACCGCGTCGAACTCGCCAAATTTATCCCTGGCATCGTCATTGGAGACGCTCGGCGGGATGATCACATCCTGACCTACGGTCCAGTCTGCCGGGGTGGCCACGCCGTGCTTTTCGGTCGCCTGCAGCGCATCGAGGGCCCGCAGGATCTCCGCGAAATTACGCCCCACGGACATCGGGTAGGTCATCGACAGTTTGAGCTTTTTGTCCGGGCCAATGATGAACACCGAGCGCACCGTGGCGCTGTCTGCCGGGGTGCGCCCATCGGGCAGGTAGGCGTCTTCCGGCAGCATGTCAAAAAGCTTGGAGACCTCCAGCCCTTCGTCGGCAATGATCGGAAAGCCGACCGCGCTTCCGCTGTAGGTTTCGATATCTCCCGCCCAGCGCTTGTGATCCTCGACGCCATCCACGGAGACACCGATCACTTTGGTGCCGCGCTTTTTCCACTCGTCATTGAGCGTGGCAACCGCGCCAAACTCGGTCGTGCATACCGGGGTGAAATCCTTCGGGTGCGAAAACAGAATCGCCCAGTTATCGCCGATCCAGTCGTGAAAGCGGATCGCGCCCTGGCTAGTCTCGGCGTCAAAATCCGGAACGACGGCGTTGATACGTAGTGACATGGTGCCTCCTTTGCGGGTGGTCGAACTTTTAATACCTTAAACCACGCTCTACCAATTCTCTATAGAACGTTTGGTTTTAAGACACTGCCTGGCGCTACGGCGTTCCACCTTCTTTGCCCGGTTGAGCCGGCTCTTTCGTTGCCGCGACCATATCAGCCGGCTCGCGACCCCGCTTGACCCGAGAGAGCCAGCGCTGTCTGGCGTGATGGCGCAGGTTCGTGACGCGGTCGGTTTCATCGACAATGTCCTGGCCCAGAATGGTTTCGAAGATATCCTCGAGCGTAATCAGCCCCACGAACGTGCCGTGCTCGTCATATACCACACGCATATGCAGGTGATCCTTGAGCATGGACACGAACACCTCTTCGACGTGATGATCGACATCCACCCGGCCGATCGAGTGCATCAGCTCGCTCATGCTCTTGTCGTCGTCGGCGTGGTAGATATCGGCCTTGTGAACGTAGCCAAAGGGCTGCTCGGCGCTGTCCATGACCGGAAAGCGAGTAAACGACGCCTTGCCATGCTGGCCGTCGAACTCGGCCACGGTCATATTGGGGGTGACCGTCACGCATACCGTGCGCGGCGTCATCGCCTGGGACACGGCGATCTCGTGCAAATTGAGCATGTTGACGATGGTGCGCGACTCGTCGTCGTCCAGCACCTTCTCCTCGAGCCCGACCCGCGCCAGCGTCTTGATCTCCTCGCGCAGGTCGACGTCGTGCTCGGCACTTCCCAGCCGGCGCGTGATCTGCTCGGAAAGCCAGATGAACGGCAACAGCACCAGGATCATCGGCTTGAGCAAGCGCGGCAATAGCGGTGACAGCGCGCGCCAATAGGTAGCGCCGATCGTCTTGGGAATGATTTCCGATAGCACCAGAATCAGCAGCGTCATCACCGCCGACACGATCGCAATCGAGGCCTCGCCGAACACGACCGCCGCCTGAGCACCTACCGCCGTCGCCCCCACCGTATGGGCAATGGTATTGAGCGTGAGAATCGCCGCCAGCGGCCGGTCGATATTGGTCTTGAGGGTATTCAGCGAGGCGTGCAGGCGCGGATTGTTGTTTTTCAGCCGGGCAATATAGCTTGGTGTAATGGACAAGAGCGCGGCTTCGAGAATGGAGCAAAGAAACGATAAAGAGATGGCAAGCGTTGCGGTAACGATGAGCAGGAGCATGAGCACTTGGCGGTGAGGGGTGTAACGTGTTTATAGGAGCGCGGCGCAGGATTGTCAATGAAGCACCGCGCTCGTAAGCGCCCTACCCCATGATACGCGACGAAAACGACTCGAGGTCGGTGACGGTCATGTCCGGCTCGATTCCCCAGGGATCGAAAGGCGCATCGCTTCGCCGGCGCACCCAGGCGCTCTTGAGCCCGGCGTGCCTGGCGCCGATCACATCGAAAGCGTTGCTCGAAACGAGCCAGGTGTGCTCGGGGCGCACGTCCAGCCGGCTGCGAAGATAGGCGTAAACCGCCGGGTCGGGTTTGAAGCGCTTGATGGCATCGACGCTGACCCAGTCATCGATGTAGGCCGAGACGCCGGCCCGGCCCAAAAGCCCTGCCACTGCCTCTTCGGTACCGTTGGAGAACGCCACGCAGCGAAAGCCGGCTTCCTTGAGACCGGCCAGCGCCGGGCGCACGTCATCGAAGGCGGGAAGCTCGCCGTAGAGCGTCATCAGGTGATCGCAGTCGTTGTCGGAAAGGCCGGTTTGCAGCGCCCGGTCGGTAAAGATCAGCGCGCGCCGAGTGCATTCGGCGAACGTTACGTAGGCGCCCATCAGACCAACGCGAAAGCTGTACTCGAGCTGCTTCTCGCGCCAGCGCCTGGCAAATTCCTGAGCACGCGAGCCGTCCGCCAGCCGCCGCTCGAGCTCCTCGGTGACGCCTTGGGTGTCGATTAGCGTGCCGTAAACGTCGAAGGCTAAAACCGGTTGCATCCTGCACCTCGTTGTCAGAATCAAAAGGGATGCTCTAAGCGTAGCCTGCCCGGCGCAAAACAAAAACGCCGCTGCACGAGGCAGCGGCGTGTTGAACGAAGCGCTGGATCAAACGGTAAACGCCGCTTCCTGCTCGCCGGTCTTGAGGTCGCCCGAGCGGGTCAGCTCGTCGGTGACGCGGTCGACGGCGCGCTTGGCCCGCGCAATCACTTCGTCCACCTCCTGGCGGTTGATGGTCAAGGGCGGGGCGAAGCCGAGGATATCGCCCTGGGGCATGGCGCGGGCGATCAGGTTCTCCTCGAGTGCTGCCGCGGCGACCCGTGGGCCGACTTTCAGCGCCGGGTCGAAGTGCAGGCGCTGTTTCGCCTCCGGCGAGAACTCGAGAGCGGCCATCAGGCCCACGCCGCGCACGTCGCCGAGAAGCGGGTGTCCCTCGAAGGTCGCTTTCAGCTGGCTCTGGAAGTAGGCGCCGGTTTCCGCGGCGTTGCCGACCAGGTTCTCGCGCTCGATGATGTCCAGGTTGGCAAGCCCCGCCGCGCAGCCCAGCGCGTGGCCGGAGTAGGTCCAGCCGTGGCCGATCGGGCCAAACTCACCGGTGCCGGCTTCGAGCACTTTCCACACCTTGTCACCGACGATGACGCCGGACAGCGGCTGGTAGGCGCTGGTCAGGCCCTTGGCGATGGTGACGAGATCCGGCTCGATGCCGTAGTGATGGCTACCGAAGGCGGACCCGGTGCGCCCGAATCCGCAGACCACTTCGTCGGCGATCAACAGCACGTCGTACTTGTTCAAAACCGCCTGAATCGCTTCCCAGTAGCCTTCCGGCGGCGGCACGATGCCGCCGGTGCCGAGCACCGGCTCGCCGATGAACGCGGCCACGGTGTCCGGGCCCTCTTCCAGAATCATCGTCTCGAGCTTTTCGGCACAATACGCTGAAAACTCGCGCTCGGTCATGCCGTGCTGCTCGGCGGCGCGCAGATAGTAATGCGGCGCTTCGGTGTGGCGGATGGTGTCGATCGGCAAATCGAAATGGTCGTGAAACGCCTTGAGGCCTGTGAGCGAGCCAGACGCGATGCCGGAGCCGTGGTAGCCGCGCATCCGCGAAATGACCTTCTTCTTCTGCGGGCGACCCAGCACATTGTTGTAGTAGCGCACGATCTTGAGCTGGGTTTCGTTGGCGTCCGAACCTGACATGCCGTAGTAGACCTTCGACATGTTCATGCCAGCGGCCTTGACGATGCGCTCGGACAGCTCGATCTGCGGCTCGTTGGAGTGGCCCACGTAGGTGTGGTAGTAGGAGAGCTCGAGCGCCTGCTTGTAGATCGCCTCGGCGATTTCGGTGCGCCCGTAGCCGATGTTCACACAATATAGCCCGGCAAAGCCGTCGATGAACTCGCGGCCGTCCTTGTCGACGATGTTGATGCCTTTACCGCCGGTGATCACGCGCCCCGGCGCGTCGCCGTGGGCGAAGTCCTTGAGGTGGGTCGAGGCGTGAAAGGTGACCTCACGGTCGCGGTCGATTAACGCTTGATGCTGACTCATACGCTGCCTTCTTGACGTGCGCCCCGCTCGACATCGAACGAGGCCTGATAAATGCGTGATAAAAATGACGTGACGTTGCCGATTCGCTTAACTGCCGGAAACGGAGCCCAGTGCCCCCAGGCAGTAGTACTTGGTTTCCAGATACTCGTCGATGCCGGAGGCGCCGCCCTCGCGGCCAAGCCCGGACTGTTTGACGCCGCCGAAGGGCACCGGCGGGCCGGTCATTTTAACCGAGTTGACGCTGACCATGCCGTACTCAAGCGCCCGCAAAAGTTTCCAGATGCGACGGATATCGTGGGTATAGACGTAGGCGGCCAGCCCATACTCGGTGTCGTTGGCCATACTGATCACCTCGTCATCGCTTTCAAACGCGGTAATACCGGCCACCGGGGCGAAGTTTTCCTCGCGCCAGACCTTCATTTTCGGCGTAACGCCCGTCAACAGCACCGGCATGAAGAAGTTCTCGCCCGGCGCCTTTTGCTGGTCGCCGGCGATCAGCGTCGCGCCTTTGGAAAGGGCGTCATCGACGATCGCGGCGGCCTTCTCTACCGCTTGGCGGTGAATCAGCGGGCCCAGGTCCACCTCGCCCTTGAAGCCGTTGCCCACGGTGAGCGCGGCCATCCGCTCGGTAAAGTGCGCCACGAACTCATCGTGGATCGAGGCGTGCACCAGAATTCGGTTGGCGGCGAGACAGTCCTGCCCGGCGGTCTGGAACTTCGCCGCCACCGCGGCGAGTGCGGCCTCGCGCGGATCCATATCCGGGCCGACGATGAACGGGGCATTGCCACCCAGCTCCAGCGACAGGCGCTTGACGGTGTCGGCGCTTTGCTCGATCAGAAGCCGCCCGACGCGGGTGGAGCCGGTAAACGACAGCGCCCGGATGCGCGGCTCGCGACACAAAATCTTCGACACCTCGGCGGGCTCGCCCAGCACCACGTTGAAAATGCCCGCCGGAATGCCCGCACGCTCGGCAAGCTCGGCCAGCGCCAGCGCGGAAAACGGCGTTTCATTGGCGGGCTTGACGATCACCGGGCAACCGGCGGCAAGTGCCGCCGCTGCCTTGCGGGTGATCATCGCCAGCGGGAAGTTCCAGGGCGTGATCATCGCCGCGATGCCGACCGGCTCCTTTATGGTGCCCAGTGAGGCGTTCGGAATGTGGCTGGGGATGGTGTCGCCGTAGGTGCGCTTGCCCTCTTCGGCAAACCAGCGCACGAAGCTGGCACCGTACTCCACTTCGCCGCGGGCATCCGGCAGCGGTTTGCCCTGTTCCAGGGTCATGATGCGGGCCAGATCCTCGCGATGGGCCTGAATCAGATCGTACCAAGCAAGCAGGCGCTCGCAGCGCTCGTCGGCGCGCAGCAGCCGCCACTGGCTGAAGGCGGACTCGGCGGCGTCAACGGCGGCGGTGATTTGGCTGGCCTCGAGCAGCGGAATATGGCCGATCGTCTCTCCCGTGGCGGGATCGACGACGCCCTCCTCGCGTCCGCCCTCGCCGTGGGTCCACTTGCCGTTCACGTAGGCGTACTGGCGAAACAGACGCGGGTCATCCAGACGATTGGACAGTGTGGCGGCGTACGTGGTCATAAAACCTCCCTGGCCTTCGTCAACAAGCGGCGAAGACGTGCAAAAAGCGATAAGCGCCCGTGGCGCTGACTCTATGGCTCTACGCTACGCGAGGATTCACCCGAAGTGTTTTCGAAAAACGCGGCCGAGCGTACGCTTTTTTTGGTGGCTCGCGCTTCAACGACGGTTTTTTTTGGTTCGCATGTGCAAATACGGCACTTGCAAACATTTGTGGAGTAAACTCATGAGAGTTAAATGATCTTTTTCATGCCGGCATCGTTTGAGTGACCCATTGCCCCCGTGCCGGCATCATAGAGGCCGATTTCGTGTATCGACTCACTTCCTACTACAAGGCGCTTTCGCAACGCGCCGGCGACCTGACGGTCCGTGATCACTACGATAATTATCGACACGATGAGCGCCTTCGCTCGATCAAGCTGCTCACGCTTTGGCTCGCGTTTTTCTACTTTTTCTACACGCTGGTCGATATCTACCTGCTTGATGATGTCACCTGGCGTTCGATATTGATTCGCGGGCTGCTGGTGGGGCCGACCACGGTCGCACTGATGCTTTACTACGACCGGCCCGGCCCGATTCGGTTAAAGGAACTCGCAGGCACCTGCCAGGCCTGCCTTGGATGCGTCGCCTGGTGTCTGGTGATCGTTGGCTCCCACGACCCGAGCGTGCTCGACTACTTCTATGCCGGGCTAGTGTTCATTCTCGTGCTCACCATCGTCTTTACTCCGCCATTCGAGTACAGCGTTTACGCCTCGCTGTTCGTGTTTGCGTGCCTCTACTCGACCGTCTGGTTTCTGGAGGGAGTGACGCCAGAGTACGTCGTGCGTAATCTGTCCGTCGGCGTGCCGGTGCTGGTGCTGTCGCTGATGGCCAACTACCGCTTCTCCTCCGAGTCGCTGCGCCTCTATATGGAGAATCTGCACGTGGAGCGCCTGCGCGGCGAGCTGACCGAGCGTAACGTCGAACTCGAGCGCCTTTCGCACCTGGACCCGCTCACCGGGCTTGCCAACCGCCGGGCGCTGGCCCGTCAGGAAAAGAAACTGGCGCAGCGCAGCGCTTCGCTAGAGAAAGCCACGGTGATCGTGGTCGATATCGACCATTTCAAGGATTACAACGACCATTACGGTCATGCCGAGGGAGACAGTGCGCTGCGCGAGGTCGCCAATGCCATCAAAAGCGCCTGCGCGCCCAGGGACGTGGTGTGCCGCTATGGGGGCGAAGAGTTTCTGGTACTGCGCTACGGCGAAGCGTCCTGCCACGATAACGCGCTGGCCGTAGCGGAGCACATTCGCGAGCGGGTCGCCGAACGGCGTATTGCCCACCGGGGCGTGCCGGCGGGCAAGGTGACCGTGAGCGTGGGCGTTTGCAGTGGGGCGCTCGGCAGTGGCACCACCCTCAAGGAGCTGACCCGATGCGCCGACCAGGCGCTTTACGATGCCAAGCAGCAAGGGCGCAATCGGGTGTGCCGGCGCGAGTATGCGCCTTCCCCTCATCACGCCAACAAGATGTCATGACGGCTCGTCGAACTCGAGCGCCAGCGGTTGGCGCTTGACGGTCTTGGTCACGATATACGTAAAGTAGCGCTCGATACCGGCCTCTGAGACCAGCCAGCGATCCATCTGGCGCTGATAGCTGTCGATCGAGCGTGCTTCGAACTTCACCAGGTAATCCACGCCGCCGCCGACCGCCACGCACTCGGTGACCTCCGGCGTTTCGAGCACCAGCGCCTCGAAGCGCGAAAAGCTCTCCACGTTGTGCGCCTTGAGCTCGATCTGCACCCACACCGGGTTGCGCGGCACCAGAGCCTCGGCGTTGATACAGACGGTATACCCCTCGATGACCCCGGCCTTCTCGAGCCGCTTGACCCGCTCCCAGCAGGGGCTGATCGATAGATTGATCGCCTCGGCCAGTTTGGACTTGGTGATGCGTCCATCGCGGCTGAGAATGTCGAGAATCTTCAGGTCATAGCGGTCGAGTTTCAGCACGTGGCGTTACGCCTCAAGTCGGTCGACGACATCGGCGATCACCGCGAGCGTATCTCCCATATTGATAAGCGACGGTGCGCGGCGCGCCATCAGAACACCGTCGCGTTCGGCCTTGTAAGCCACCGGCTCGGCGCCGCTTCGCGACATGTCGTACACGTAAGCAATGGTCTGGCCCTTTTGGACCGCATCGCCCAGCGCCACGGTCAACTCCAACACGCCCTGGTGCTGGCTCTGCACGTAGCAGCGGGCATCCGGCATATCGAGATAGACCTGGCCGCCTTCCGGCATGGCCACCTCGCCTTCGACCAGCCCGTAGTGAATCAGGAAATTGCGCACGCCCTGTTCGGCGATCGCCATGCTGTGTGGGGTGGACGTGCCGCCGCCGCCGAGCTCGGTGGCCACGAACACCTTGCCCTGGCGCTCGCAGGCGGTATCGAAAAGCCTTTCCGCGTCGAGCTCGAACATCACCATGGCGTAGGGCGCCCCGAACGCTCTGGCGCCATCGAGGGCGGCCCGCTGCTGATTCTTGTCATCGAGTACGTGGGAGGCGGCAAACGGCAGGATATCGAGGGTGCGCCCACCGGAGTGCAGGTCGAGCACCACGTCGCTCATCGGTACCAGCACGCGGGTGAAGTAGTCGGCGATCTGTGCGGTGACGCCGCCATCCGGGTCGCCGGGAAAGCTTCGGTTAAGGTTGCCTTTATCCATCGGCGAGGTGCGCGTGCCGGCCATTACCGCCGGAGTGTTCATGCACGGCACGATGATCACCCGCCCGGAGACCTCTTCGGCTTTCAGGGCGCTTGAGAGCTTCAAAAGCGAGGTGATGCCTTCATACTCGTCGCCGTGGTTGCCGCCGGTCAGAAGCGCAGTGGGGCCGTCGCCATTTTTCACCACGGTGACGGGAATCATCACCGCCCCCCAGGCGGAGATATCGGTGGAGATCGGCAGCTTCAGAAAGCCGTGCTGGACACCGTCGGTGTCGAAATCCACGGTGGCGGAGACGGGGCTTGGCCGCCGGGTGCTCGCTTGCTGAGTCATGCATATGTCCTTGTGTCGAATCGTCGTCGGCGCGATGGCGAACGTGGAGCCTATCGTCGCCTCGCTACTTCACAAATAGCTGCCGGGGAAAGTTCGCCAGGGTCTCGCAGCCACTTTCGGTGATCAGAATGCTTTCGGTGATCTCAAGGCCCCACTCTTCTACCCAGAGCCCGGGCATGAAGTGAAACACCATGCCAGGTTTCAGAACCGTTTCGTCGGACGGGCGCAGGCTCATGGTTCGCTCGCCCCAGTCCGGTGGGTAGGAGAGCCCGATGGAGTAGCCGCAGCGGGCCCCGCCGCGATCAAAGCCGTACTTGTCCATCGCCGCGCCCAGGGCCATGGCGATATCCGCGGTGCGGTTGCCGGGTCTGGCCACAGCCAGGCCGTTTTCGATGCCTTCCAGAAGCGCGGATTCGGCGCGGATGAAGTCTCTGGGGGGCGTGCCGAGAAACACCGTGCGCGACATCGGGGCGTGGTAGCGCTTGAACACCCCGGCGATTTCGAAGAACGTGCCCTCGCCTTCGCGAAACGGGGTGTCGTCCCAGGTCAAGTGCGGGGCGGCCGCGTCCTTGCCGGTGGGCAGCATCGGTACGATGGCCGGGTAGTCGCCGCCGAACACGCGGCCCTGCTCATCGACGAAGCCTTCGATGCCGACGCGATAGATCTCCGAGACCAGCTTGCTCTTGGGAAGCCCCGGCTCGATCACTTCGATGATGCGCGAGTGCATGCCCTCGACGATGCGTCCGGCCACGCGCAGATACTCGATCTCCTGAGGCGACTTGATCGCCCGGCACCAGTTGACCAACGCGTTGGCGTCCATGAAGCGGGCGTGGGGCAGCTCGCGTAGAAGGCTTTGGTAGGCCTTGGCGGAGAAATAGTAGTTGTCCATCTCCATGCCGACCACGCCGGTGTGCCAGCCGCGCCCGGGCATCACCGACTGTGCCAGATACTCCATCGGATGCATGTCCGGGTTCTGCACGTAGTAGTCGGGATAGTAGGTGATGTTCTCCGGGTCGATCCAGCAGGTGCGAAGCGCTCCGTTGGCGTCCATACGTCGTCCGAACCAGACCGGCTCGCCTTCGAGCCCCACCAGTACGCACTGATGGACATAGAACGACCAGCCGTCGTAACCGGTCAGCCAAGCCATGTTGGAGGGGTCGCTGACGATCAGTACGTCGATACCGCGGCTGGCCATTTCAGCGCGCACCTTCCAAAGGCGCGCGGCATACTCTTCGCGAGTGAAAGGCAGGGAAACCTCATTCATCGAGCAACTCGCCCTTTTAAATCACTAAAAACCAGCTTGCTGGGCCCATGCAGCGAAAGGTCCGTGCGAGCACCGCCATTGCCGTCTTGAGCCGATACTAGCACCGACCCTTGGCGTTGGGTCAAAGGCTTTATCAAAAGCCCTTACCAAAAGCCCTTATCAAAAACCGGCCGTGCTGGCGTGGCGTCGACGCGCGTCAGCTCTTGCGCTTCAGGCGACTTTTCAAAAGCTCGAGCACGGCGCGCTCGTCCGGCCCGGTCAGATCCTCGTGTTCGAGCTCGACTTCGACCAGCTGGCGAAAGTTCTCGAGCGTCTGACCGTCCAGGTAGCTCTCCACCACCCGCGGGTCGATGTAACTCGCCCTGGCGATGCTTGGCGTATTGCCCAAGGATTTCGCCACCCGCTCGACGGCCTCGCGCACGTTCTTCTCGCTGACCTTTTCATCCTCGTCGACCCCCAGCTCCTCGAGCGCCAGCGCGGCGATCGAAGTACCCGCCCAGGTTCGAAAATCCTTGGCGCTGAACTGCTCGCCCATTACCTCGTGGATGTAGTCGTTGAGATCATTGCTGTCGACGCGCACCTTGTGGCCCTCGTCGTCGAAATACTTGAAGATCTCGTAGCCCGGCGTTTCATCGAGCTCTGCGACCACGCTCGCCAAACGCGCGTCCTCCACCACCCGGTGCTGGTCCTGGCCGCTTTTGCCACGGTAGTCGAAAATCAGCTCGTCGCCGTCGATGGTCAAGTGTTTCGAGCGCATGGTGGTCAGCCCATAGGAGTCGTTTTGCTGACGATAGCGCTCGCTGCCCGGGCGGAAATAAGCGCTGTCGATCAAACGCACCATGCACGCCAGCACTTTTTCGCGCGGCAGACCTTCTTGCAGCATGTGCTGGCCGGTCACCCTTCGCATCGGCGTGAGCTTCTGGGCGAAGGCGATCATGCGATCGAACTTTAGCGCCTCGCGTTTCTCGCGCCATTTGGGGTTGTAGACGTACTGCTTGCGCCCGGCGTCGTCGCGGCCGGTGGCGTAGATATGGTGGCGCGTGTCGAGGGTGATCTCGACGTCGCGCCAGGCCGGCGGAATGGCAAGCGACTTGATCCAGTCACGCCACGTTTGATCCTTGAGCGTTTCGCCATCTTCGGTTTTATAGGTAAAGCCCTTGCCACTTCGTTGACGCGTGACCACGTGGGCCTTGCGGATTGCCATGGTGAATCTCCTTTTCGCCTCAAAATGGGCGCCGACGTGGCGCTGAGGGTGCGCGGCGTCCTTGCAGCCCTTCCCCCACTTAACCCATGATAGCTGGTAACCTACAACATGCGATTCACGGAGGTTTTTCATGAAGATCGTGGTACATACCGACCAGGCCGACCAGTGGCAGGCCGCACTCAGCGAGGCGCTACCCGAGGCAACGGTGCTCAAAAGCGATGCGCCGGCGCAAGAGCGCCAGGGCGCCGACTATCTCGCCGTCTGGAAAGCGCCGGGGCACCTGCTGGCCGAGCAGCGCGCGCTTAAAGGCATCATCAACCTGGGCGCCGGTGTGGATCACCTGCTCGCCTCCCCCGAGCGCCCGGCAGACGTACCGATCGTCAAGCTGCGCGACGCCGGTATGGGCGAGCTGATGGCTGACTACGTGCTCTACGGGGTGCTGCATTTCTATCGCAGCATGGACCGCTACAGCGCGCAGCAGCCAGGCGCGCAGTGGCAGCCACACGAGGTCGTGGAGAAAGCCCAGTGGCCGGTCGGCGTCCTGGGGCTCGGGGCGATCGGCCAGGCGGTGGCGAGCGCCCTCGACCAGGCCGGTTTTCCGGTGCTGGGCTGGAGCCGGTCGCCCAAGACGCTCAAGAACGTGCGCTGCCTGCACGGCGAGGCGGGGCTCGATGAGCTGTTGGGCCAGGTTCAAAGCGTGGTGACCATTTTGCCGGACACCCCGGCCACTCGGCATATTCTGAACGCCGAGCGGCTCGCGCGCCTGCCCAGGGGCGGAAGCGTGATCAACCCGGGCCGGGGCGGTCTGATCGACGAAGACGCCCTGCTCGAGGCGCTTGGAAGCGGTGAGCAGGAAGGCCATTTGCGCGGCGCCCTGCTGGACGTGTTCAGCGAGGAGCCACTGCCGGCGGCCCACCCGCTTTGGCAGCATCCGCGCGTGTTGATCACGCCGCACATGGCCGCCCCCACGCCGCTGGCGGACGCCATCGACCAGGTGATCTCGTACCTGCACGCTTTCGAGGCCGGCGACGCCATCGCCACGGTCAACCCAAGCGACGGCTACTGACGGCCGCGACGTTTTGACTGAACGAAGCGCTGAGCTCGACGCTCTCAGGGAAGATTGAAGCAAAGGAGAAGGATCGTGCTCAAACCTGTACCTTCGCGCCGCCGCGCCGCCTGTCTGGCGCTTGCGTGCCTGACCATGGGCGCCACCGCGGCCAGCGCTGCGGCCCAGACGCCGGAGCTTGTCGCCCCGCGCCCTTTCGAGGCGAGCTACCGGCTGGAAATTCGCGGCTGGCCCGGCGCCACCGTGCGCCATACGCTCAGTCAGGAAGGGCTTCATTGGCTCTCGAGCATGCGTTTTTCCATCGCCGTGGCCAAGGGTGAGGAGCGCAGCCGCTTCGCGGTGGAGGGCAACGACACCCGGGCGCTGCTCTATTCGAGCAGCTATTCCCTGCTGGGCGTCGGCGACGACTATACGCTTGGTGAGGCCGAGCTTACCGCCCTCGATCGTCAAACCGCGCTGTTCGATCTGTCGCGCCGCGTGGAGAGAGCCGAGTGCACCGAGCGTGCGCCCTGCGACATCACCTTTCTCGACCATCGCGGGCGCGACGAGCACTTTCAGTACTACGTCCATCCGGAAACCACCGTGAGCGTTCCCGCCGGTGATTTTCAGGCGCCGAGCGTCACGCTTACGGACGTCGAAAAGCCGGATCGCCATATCGACTTAAGCTTTCACCCCCAGTGGCCCGGCCTGATTCTCTCTGCGGAGTACATCAAGGATGGCCGCCGGGATACCACCCTCACGTTGACACGGTTTGCACCGCAATAAGGCTCGCCCACCCCCATGTTCTCCGGTTTACTCATCGTACTGCTGCCTCTGATCGGGGGCTATCTTTTGCGCGTTCGCTCACCGCGGCTGCTGGAACTCATCAATCGCGGCGTCAGCGCCTCGGTGTATCTGATTCTGCTGCTGATGGGCGTGAGCCTGGCCGGACTCGAGAATCTGGCGGGCCAGCTCTCGACACTGGGGGGAAGCACGCTGGTGCTGTTTTCGATCACGATGGTGTTCAACCTGGCCGCCCTTGGCTGGCTATCGCGCAGGCTGACGCTCAAGGCTGGCGCATCTAACGTGGTCGAGAACGCGCCGACCAGCAAGCTTGCCGCGATCAAGGGCTCACTGTTACTGCTGGTGACGGTCGTACTGGGTGTGGTGTTGGGTCTGCTGCTGGCGCCGCTTTGGGGCCGCGAACTGTTCACCACGGCGGATCTGCTCGCCGAATGGGCGCTCTACGCGCTGCTCGTGCTGATCGGGTGTCAGCTACGCAACTCCGGCATGGCGCTCAAGCAGATTCTGCTCAACCGGCTGGGGCTGGCCATCGCCGCGACGCTGGCAGCGAGTTCGCTACTGGCCGGGCTTGCCGCCGCGCCGCTTTTATCGCTGACGCCCTTTGAGGGGCTCGCCATGGCCTCGGGCTTTGGCTGGTATTCGCTCTCGGCGATTCTGATCGGCGACCAGCTCGGCCCGCTGCTCGGCGGCGTGGCGTTTTTCAACGACCTGGCCCGGGAGCTTTTAGCGTTCGTGCTGATTCCGCTGATCATCCACCGCCACGCGCCGCTTGCCATCGGCGTCGGCGGCGCCACCTCGATGGATTTCACCCTGCCGGTGATCCAGCTGCACGGCGGCGTGGCCTGCGTGCCGGTCGCGGTGGTCAGCGGCTTCATCCTGTCGCTTTTATCACCGCCGTTGATTTTGTTCTTTCTCTCGCTTTAGATACACCAGGGCGCAGCCACACCACGACCGAAGGGGCAGATATGAAAGCACTGATCAACATCGACTACACCGTTGACTTCGTCGCCGACACCGGCAGTCTCACCTGCGGCGCGCCGGGCCAGGCCATTCACGATGCCCTGCTGGCGCTGACGAAGTCGTTCGTCGAGGCCGGCGACTTCGTCGTGTTCGCCATCGACCGGCACGCTCAAGACGACCCCTACCATCCGGAAACGGCGCTCTTTCCGCCCCACAATATCGTGGGTACCGAGGGCCGGGCGCTCTATGGCGAGCTCGCGGCGTACCACGCAAGCGTAAAGCACGCACCCAACGTGCATACGATGGACAAGAGCCGCTACAGCGCCTTTCACGGCACCGACCTTGAAATCAAACTGCGCGAGCGCGGAATCACCGAGGTGCATCTGGTCGGCGTATGTACCGATATTTGCGTACTGCACACGGCGGTCGATGCTTACAACCGGGGGTTCAAAATCGTCGTCCATCAGAACGCCGTGGCAAGCTTCGACGCCGCCGGCCACGCCTGGGCGCTGGGTCACTTTCAGAACGTGCTGGGCGCCCAAGTGGTCTGACCCCGTATCGCGGCCAATAGCGTTCTCAGCCCGGCGTCAATCGCGCGAGCTTGCTCCTCAAATTCATGCGCACCGCCGGCCACTCGGATTCGATGATCGAATAGATCACAGTGTCGCGCAGCGAGCCATCACTCAGGATCTGGTGGGCGCGCAAAATACCGTCCTGCTTGGCGCCCAGCGACTCGATCGCCGCGCGCGAAGCCCGGTTGAAGAAGTGGGTGCGAAACTCGCAGGCAATTGCCCGGGAGGCCTCGAACAGATTCGATAGCATCAAGAGCTTGCACTCGGCATTCACCGCGGTGCCGCGCACGCTCTGGGAGTACCAGGTATAGCCGATCATCGCCCGGCGGTTGGCGGCGTCGACGGCGTAAAACCGCGTTGTACCGACGATATCGCCGCTGGCCAGGTGGCGCACGGCGTAGGCCAGGTGACCGCGGCTGGCCTCTTCGATGGCCCGCTCCACGTAGGCGGCCATCTCTTCGGGGCGCGGGATACTGGCGTACCAGAGCGTCCAGCCCTGCCCGTCGCGCACCGCCTCGGCTAGCGCCTCGATATGCCCGGCGTTCAAGGGCTCCAGGCGCACGTGCTGGCCCTCGAGCTGCTGCTCCTGAATAAACATCGCTACCTCCTGACGGATGGCCCTTGTCTGCGCGACCGAGTCGCGCGGCTCGTCTAACGCTCGGCGCCGCTGGCGGCCAGGTGGTCGCTCAGGGCGTGGAAGAACTGGGTGATCGGCACGATCTCCATGGCTTCCGCCTTGGGCTGGGCGCTGGTCATGGCGATGACCATATCGTTGTCCGGGTCGATGAATACCCACTGGCCGAAGATGCCTACCGCCGAGAAGGCGTTATCGCCTTCCGGCCACCAGGAGTAGCCGTACTCGATCTCCTCGCCACCGATCTCGTGAGGTCTTGCCGACTCCGTCACCCAACCTTCCGGCAGCACGTTCGGCGCACGCTGCTCCTCGAGCACGAACTGACCAAAGCGCGCATAGTCGCGTAGCGTGATCAGAAGCCCACTTCCGCCGATCTCCTGGCCATCCTCGCCGTCGAGCCACCACTTTGCATCGGTTTCCATGCCGTAGTTCGCCCAGATCTTCTCGGAGAGGTATTCAGAGGCGCTCTTGCCTACCGCACCGTTGATGATCGCCGAGAGCAGCTGGGTTTCGCCGGTGCTGTAGTTCCACACCGTGCCGGGGTCGGCGGCGCGTTCGAGCCCGCCCATGAACTCGAGAATCGCGCCCGGGCGCTGCTCGAGCTGAAGCTCGAGCATCTGGCGGCGCTCGGAGTCCGGATCGGCGTAGGTTTCATCCCAAGCCACGCCGGAAGCCATCAAAAGAATCTGCTCGACGCTGACGTCGTCATAGACGCTGCCCTCGAGCGCCGGCACGTAGGTGCTGACCGGGTCGTCGAGACTTTCGATATGGCCATCCTTGAGCGCGGCGCCGATCAGCGTCGAGGAGACCGACTTGGCGATCGACATCGACATCCAGGGCGTCTGGGCGGTATTGCCGAGCGCGTACTGCTCGAACACCACGTCGTTGTCGTGCACCGCCATCAGCCCGCTCACCCGGTTGAGCGCCATGAAGTCATAAATGTCGTAGGTCACGCCTTCATGGGTCAGCGAGAAATCCTCGAGCGAGGCGTCGCGCTGACCAAACCGATGCGGCTCGGCCGCCGCCTTGACCGTGCGGGTTGGGAAGAGCCGGTCGATGTGGCGCGAAAGCTCGACCTGCTCGTCGGGCATCATCTGGCCGCTATACAGCTTTCGCACCTCGCTTTGGCTTTGCTCGGAGCTCTGGGCCCAGGCCGCCGGGGCAAGGGCCAGGGCGCCGGCGATCAGCGAGGTGTTGAGTAGCGTCGGTGTGGTCATATCACCCTCTCTTGATTGGCTCACGCAAGGCCCGCTTTGGCAGCACGCGCGGCGTGAAGTTTCCTGTAGCTTTCGATCAGGCGCTGGTGGCGCTCCAGACCGTCGAGCTGCAGGTTGGTGGGCGTGAGCCCGTAAAAGCGCACGGAGCCTTCGACGGAGCCGACCACCGCCGCCATGGTCGCCTCGCCGAACATGCGGGTGAAATTGGGCAGGTAGTCGTCGAGCTCCAGCTCGTCGTCCAGCGCGATCTCCAGCACCGCCTGTACCGCTTGGTAGAAGAGCCCGCGCTCGACGGTGTTGTCGTTGTACTGCAAAAACATCTCGACGCAGTCCAGCGCCTCGTCGAGCCGACCCAGCGCCAGAAAGATCAGAAGCTTGAGTTCCAATATAGTGAGCTGGCCCCAGACGGTGTTTTCGTCGAACTCGATGCCGATCAGCGTGATGATGTCGGCATGATCGTCCATCTGGCTCTCTTCCAGGCGCTCGACCAGATCCGTGAGCGCCTCGTCGTCGAGGGCGTGGAGGTTGAGAATATCCTCGCGGTAGTCGAGCGCCTTGTTGGTGTTGTCCCAGATCAGATCCTCGATCGGGTACACCTCGGAGTAGCCCGGCACCAGAATGCGGCATACCGGCGCGCCGAGATCCTCGTGAACGGCCATGTACACCTCGGCGTCGAGCTCGGCGAAGATGTCGAACAGCGTCTCGGCCTCCTGCTGGGAGGTCTTGCGCCCTTCGTCGGTGAAGTCCCACTCGACGAACTCGAAGTTCGAGCGGGCGCTGAAAAAGCGCCAGGAGACCACGCCGACCGAGTCGATGAAGTGCTCGACGAAGTTGTTGGGCTCGGCCAGCGTCTGGGAGTTGAACGTCGGCAGCGGCAGATCGTTCAGGCCTTCGAAGCTGCGCCCCTGCAACAGTTCCGTGAGGCTACGTTCGAGTGCCACCTCGAAGCTTGGGTGGGCGCCGAAGGAGGCGAACACGCCGCCGGTGCGCGGGTTCATGAGCGTCACACACATGACCGGGAACTGGCCGCCCATCGAGGCATCCTTCACCAGCACCGGGAAGCCCTGGGCCTCCAGCGCCTGGATGCCTTCGACAATACCCGGGTACTTCGCCAGCACCGCCTGGGGTACGTCCGGAAGCGAAAGCTCCTGCTCGAGAATGTCGCGCTTGACCGCGCGCTCGAAAATTTCCGACAGACACTGCACCTGGGCTTCCGCCAGGGTGTTGCCGGCGCTCATGCCGTTACTCAGAAACAGATTCTCGATCAGATTCGACGGGAAGTAGACCGTCTCGCCATCCGAGTGGCGCGTAAACGGCAGCGAGACGATGCCGCGGTCCACGCGTCCGGAGTTGGTGTCATAAAGATGCGAGCCGGCAAGCTCGCCTTCCGGGTTGTAGATCGCCCGCGTATGCGCATCGAGGATCTCCTCGGGCAGTTCGTCATTGGGGCCCGGCTGAAACCACTTTTCATTCGGGTAGTGGACGAAGTCACTGCCCGCGATCTCTTCGCCGAAGAACTGGTCGTTGTAGAAGAAGTTGCACGACAGGCGCTCGATGAACTCGCCCAGCGCCGAGCACAGCGCGCTCTCCTTGGTCGCGCCCTTGCCGTTGGTGAAGCACATGGGGGCGGCGGCGTCGCGAATGTGCAGCGACCAGACATGGGGCACGATATTGCGCCAGGAGGCGATCTCGATCTTCATGCCCAGATCCGCAAGGATGCCGCTCATGGTGGCGATGGTCTGCTCCAGCGGCGCATCCTTGCCCTCAATAAACGTTTCGCCGCCTTCGGGGGCGCCCATGAGAAGCGCCTGAGCGTCCTCGTCGATGTTCTCGACCACCTCGATCTGAAACTCCGGGCCGGTCTGCACCACCTTTTTCACCGTGCAGCGGTCGATCGAGCGCAGCATGCCCTCGCGGTCCTTTTCGGAAATGTCCTCGGGCAGCTCGACCTGGATCTTGAAGATCTGCTTGTAGCGGTTTTCCGGGTCGACGATGTTGTTTTGGGAGAGCCGAATGTTGTCGGTCGGGATATTGCGCGCGTTGCAGTACACCTTGACGAAGTACGCCGCGCACATGGCGGATGAGGCCAGAAAGTAGTCGAAGGGGCCGGGGGCGGAGCCGTCGCCCTTGTAGCGAATCGGCTGATCCGAAATAACGCTGAAGTCGTCGAACTTCGCCTCGAGGCGAAGGTTGTCGAGATAGTTGACCTTGATTTCCATGGGGCAGACGTCCGAATCGATGAGTGTGCCCGGCGCGTTTATATGGCTTTGGGCGATGGCCCCCATTATCCAGTTTTTCGCCCGCCCCGTCTGCCCGTCGCGCGTCTTACAGCGTTTTGATCAGCACCTTGGATTTGCGCGCGTGGTTGTAGGTATCGCGCCTGAGCGGCGGAAGCTCCTCCAGGCTTGCGTCCTGGAAGCCGTGCTCGACGAACCAGTGGGCGGTGTGGGTGGTGAGCACGAAAAGCGCCGCCAGCCCGGCTTTGCGCGCGCGCTGCTCGACGGCCTCGATCAGGCGCTCGCCGCGCTCGCCGCCGCGGTAGCTTTCGTGCACCGCCACGCAGGCCAGCTCCCCGACGCCGGCCTCCGAAAAGAGGTGCAGCGCCGCACAGCCGATCACCATGCCGTCGCGCTCGATCACCTGGTAGTCGTCGATCTCGTGCTCGAGGCGCGCGCGGGAGCGCGCCACCAGCATGCCGCGGCGCTCCAGCGGCTCGAGAAGCTCCAAAAGCCCCGCCACGTCGTTGAGCGTGGCGGCTCGAAGCTGCTCGTAGCGGTGCTCGGTGATCATCGTCCCCACGCCGTCGCGGGTAAAAAGCTCGCCCAGCAGCGCATCCGGGTCCTGCCAGCTGAGCAGGTGCGTGCGCGCCACGCCCTTGCGCGCCGCGGTAGAGGCCGCGCTCAGGTGGCGGGCGAGCTCGGAGCCGGGGGCGGCGGCGGCGAGCCGGGGCTCGGCCTCCTTCGGGCTGAGCTGGCGAAGCAGCCCGCCCTGCTCGTCTTCGAGGCCTTCCGAGTCGCCGAGCAGAATCAGTTTGTCCGCCTTGAGCGCTACGGCGGCGTGCTGGGCGACGTCGGCGGCGTCGAGATCGAACACCTCGCCGGTGCTGGAAAAGCCCAGCGGCGGCAGCAATACCAGCGACCCTTGGCTCAAAAGCTCCTGGATGGCGCCGGCGCGTACCCGGCGCACCTCGCCGCTATGATCGAAATCCACCCCTTCGCGCACGCCCAGCGGCTTGGCGGTGACCAGGTTGCCGGAGACTACGCTTAACTCAACGCCGTGCAGCGGGGAGCTTGGCAGCCCCAGGGAGAGGCGTGCCTCGAGCCACAGCCGCTGGTGGGACGCCACCTGCTCGACCTGAGCCATCACCGCGCGGTCGGCCACCCAGCGCCCGTCGACGTGAACGGGTGCCACGCCCGCCGCGGTGAGCGCAGCCTGCACCTGGGGGCGCACGCCGAACACCACGACCAGGCGAACGCCGAGCGTGTGCAACAGCGCCAGATCCTGAATCAGCTGCTCGCCACGGTGTGAGGCCATGGCGTCGCCTTCGATCAAAATCACGAAGGTTCGCCCGCGGTGCGCGTTGATGTACGGCGAGGCGTTACGAAACCAGTCGACAAAGGGGAAGCGTTTATCCAAGGGGCCGCTCTCCGGCGCAGAGTGAATGAAGGCGTTGGCAGACCGACTACTTTAACAGAGCCCGAAAAACCAGCGCCAAAAAAAACGGCACCGCTTTGCAAGACTCGCCGGGGCGAAGCAAAACGGTGCCGCGTGGCAGGCGCGTTGGCGTTAGCCGAACATGCCCTTGAACATGAAGAAGAACACGATGGCCAGACACGCGCCCGCCGGCAGCGTGATCAGCCAGGACATCACGATGGTGCCGATGACGCGCAGATTGAGTGCGGCCATGCCGCGGGCAAGTCCCACGCCCAGCACCGCGCCGACCAGCGTGTGGGTGGTCGAGATCGGCAGGCCAGTGGCCGAGGCCAGTACCACGGTGCTCGCCGCGGCCAGGGTCGCAGCAAAGCCGCGGCTCGGCGTAAGCTCGGTGATGCCGGTGCCGACGGTGGCGATCACGCGGTGGCCGTAGGTCACCAGACCAAACACGATACCGCCACCACCGAGCACCAGCACCCACCAGGGCACCAGCGCGGCGCTGTCGATCATGCCTTCGCTACGCACCACGCTGATCACCGCGGCCAGCGGGCCGACCGCGTTGGCGACATCGTTGGAGCCGTGGGCGAACGCCATGGCGCAGGCGGTAAAGATCATCAGCACGCCAAATACGCGCTCGACGTTGGCGTAGCCGAAGTGGTCGGCGGCGTTTTGTTCGAACTTGATCCGCCGTTGCATGACGATCCCCAGCCCCATGATGGCCGCACCCAATAGAATCGAGAGGATCAGGCTTTGGCTAAAGCTCAGGTCGAGCCCGACGTGGGATAGCCCCTTGGTGAGCGTCACCATCGAGACGATGAAGCCGACCAGAAACACGTAGCCAGGCACGTAGCGCTTGGCGGCGGCAAAGGGGTCATTGCTTTCGAAAATCAAATGATGAACGGATTTGAACAGCACGTAGCCGATGGTACCGGCCAGAAGCGGCGACACCACCCAGCTCGAGGCGATCTGGGTCACCTTGTCCCAGGCCACCGCCTCGACCCCCAAGCCCACCGCGGCGAAACCGACGATGGCGCCGACGATCGAGTGGGTGGTCGAGACCGGCCAGCCCTTGGCCGAGGCCACCATCAGCCAGATACCGGCGGCCAGAAGCGCCGAGAGCATGCCGTAGACCAGAAACTGCGGATTGGCCTCCAAAAGCGCCGGGTCGATGATGCCGCCCCGAATGGTGGCAGTGACTTCGCCGCCGGCAAGCCAGGCGCCAAGAAACTCGAAAATCACCGCGATGATGATGGCCTGCTTGATGGTGATCGCTTTCGACCCCACCGAGGTTCCCATGGCGTTGGCGACATCGTTGGCGCCCACGCCCCAGGCCATGAAAAAGCCGAATACACAGGCGAGAATGATAAAAATATCGCCATACTGGGCAATAATCTGCATGCGGTCCCCTTAACGCGCGGTCAAAATCTGCAGTCGGCTACCCACGCGCTCGGCGCGGTCCGATACTTCGCCCACCCACTCGATGATCTTGTAAAGGAAGATCACATCCACCGGCGGCAGTACACTTTCGAGCTCGAAGAGCTGGCGGCGAATCGCCACCTGTTGATCGTCGGCCTGATGTTCCAGGGTATGCAGCTCGCGAATCATGTTCTGCATGACATCCGACACGTTGCGCCCGAAGCCGGATTCCAGCAGCTCCTTGAGCTCCTCGAGCGCCTGACGCGCCTGAGCCACGCAGGCTACGCTGGTGATCATGTAGTCGCGCATCGGCTCGGCAAGCTCATCCGGCACGCGCATTTTACGTCCCAGCATAATGCCGGTAATGTCACGCACCTTATTGGCGATCTTGTCCTGCACGCTGATCAGATCCAACAGATCCGAGCGCGATACCGGCAGGAACATGGTGCTGGGCAAATTCAAGCGCAGCTCGGTTTTCAGCGTGTCCGCGTCGTGCTCAAGACAGGTGACACGCTCACGCAGTGCCGTCGCGGTCTCCCAGTCGCCTGCCAGCGAGGCCTCGAAAAAGGGCAGCAGCTGATCGGCGCACTCGTTGGCCTTGACGATATGGGCCAGAAGCGGCTGGAAGGGCGAACGGCCGAACATGGCGGAAAAAGGATTGGAGGTAACCATAGTGCCTTTCATCCTGAGTGTGGAAAGCCTGAAAATGGCGGCGCTAGTATAAAGAGTGCGCCTGCCGCCGTCATGAAAAGTTCATAAAGACGTCGAAATTTAACGCAACGTTCACAAAAGCAAGGTAGCCATTGTCATGAAAGATCACTCCCCGCTCGAAGTAGAGCTTAAGCTAGCGCTGCCTGCCGCGTCCATCGACGCCCTTTTAAGCTACCCTGCCCTGGCCAAGGCCCCGACCCGAAAGCGCCTGACCAACACTTATTACGACACCCCCAATAAGGACCTTTCCCGCCAGGGCATCGCCGTGCGGCTGCGCCAGACCGGTGGGCAGACGCTGCAAACGGTCAAAACCAAAGGCCACGGCGGCGGCGGGCT
This sequence comes from Halomonas sp. GD1P12, assembly GCF_025725645.1. NCBI lineage: Bacteria > Pseudomonadati > Pseudomonadota > Gammaproteobacteria > Oceanospirillales > Halomonadaceae > Halomonas > Halomonas sp. GD1P12. The sequence continues at coordinate 2,823,370 of NZ_CP107007.1, forward strand.
CTCGACACGGGGCGAGTGGGAGTGGGCCGTGAGCAAAGGGCTGGATATAAAGGCGCTCGCCGCCCTGCCGCCGTTCGAGAACGTATCTATTGAGGCGCTCAAGGCCCTCACCCCGACGCTTGCCACGGATTTCGACCGGCGCAGCTGGATGATCGACTGGAACGATAGCCGCATCGAGCTCGTGCTCGATGAAGGCGAGGTCCGTGCCAACGGCGCGCGGGCCGTGATTTGTGAAATCGAGCTCGAGCTCAAGGAAGGCGCTCCCGATGCGCTCTGGTCGCTGGCGCTCTCGATGTCGAGTTTCGTCCCACTTCGCCCGAGCGATTCGAGCAAGGCCGCCCGCGGCAATGCCCTGAGTCATGGCGAGTGGACGCTGCCCCAGGCCGACACCCCCAGCGAGTGGCTGCACCGGGCGACGGTGGCGATGGACGCCTACCAGGACAGCCGCGAACCAGCGTACTTCGAGCACGCCGTTCGCGCCTACGAGACGCTGGCCGAGCATCCGGCGCTTGCCGAGCCGCTTCGCCCGACCGCGGCGGCGCTCGCTCGGGCGCTGGATAAAAACGCCACGAGTATCAGCTTTGGCTACAACGCCTTGAGTCTGGCGCATCGCCTGACCCTTGAAAGCGCGCTAAGCTGAACCGGCTTGCCACGTTCAAGGATAACGCCATGAGCCTTCACCTCGCGCCGGGCCCGGAAGGCCTGCGTTCGCAGCTTTTTCACATAATATTTGAATCCGATACGCCCGGCGCCAAGGCCTTCGATCTGGCGCTGATCATCGCGATTCTCACCAGCGTCACGATCATCATCCTTGGCAGTGTCGAGAGCATCGCCCAGCCCTACGGGGAGATATTTCTCTACATCGAGTGGACGATCACGATCCTGTTCAGTATCGAGCTTCTGGTGCGCCTCTACTGCCTGGATCGACCGCTGGCCTATATCAAAAGCTTCTACGGCGCGGTGGATCTGATCGCCATTCTTCCCGCCTGGCTGGTGCTGCTGGTACCCGGCGCGCACGGGTTGGTGATCGTGCGCCTTTTGCGCGTGCTGCGTATTTTTCGCATTCTGCGAATGATGGAGTTCGTCGGCGAAGGCCACATGCTGCTCGAGGCGCTCAAGCGTAGCTCACGCCAGATTCTGCTCTTTTTCAGCAGCATTCTGATGGTGGTGACGCTGTTCGCCGCGCTGATGTACACCATCGAGTCCGAAGAGGCGGGCTTTACCAGCATTCCGATCTCGATCTACTGGGCGATCGTGAGCATGACCACGGTAGGTTACGGCGATATCGTGCCGTTAACGCCGCTGGGCAAATCGATCACGGTGATTTTGATGCTGCTGGGCTACTCGATCATCGCCGTGCCCACCGGCGTCTTCTCGGCCCAGGTAATCCGCTCCATTCGTGAGGACCGCTACTCGGAAGAGGCCTGCCCCGGTTGCGGTCACGACCACCACGAAAAGCGCGCCCGCTACTGCCTGCGTTGCGGCACCTGGCTCGACGAGTTCAGCGAGGACCCGCGCGAGGAGGAGCGACGCGAAAAGGAAGAGAAGAAAGCCCGGGAAGCGAAGGAGAAGATGGAGGAGTTGAAGCTCGAGGAGAAAAAGCGCGCCGATGAAGACGAGGACGCCGGCGAATAATCGCCAGCGTCCCCCACAAGGCTAGCTCTCGAAGGGCGCGGTATCGCCGCGCCCTTCGCGCACGATGGTCGGCGGCATGGTGCGAAGATCGATCACGCTGGTGGGGTCCAGATGGCAGGCGCCGCCATCGATGATCAAATCCAGGTGTGCACTGAAGCGCTCGCGAATCTCTTCCGGGTCGTTCATGGGAAGCGTCTCGTCCACCGGGATGAGCGTCACGCTCATCAGGGGCTCCCCCAGGGCTTCGAGCAGCGCGTGGGTGATGCGATGGTCCGGCACGCGCACGCCGATCGAGCGGCGCTTGGGGTGCAAAAGAAGCCTTGGCACTTCGGTGGTCGCTTCCAGAATGTAGGTGTAGGGCCCCGGCGTGTGCGCCTTGAGCAGGCGAAACACCGCGTTATCCACCTTGGCATAGGTGCCGATTTCGGAGAGATCCGAACACACCAGGGTAAAGTTGTGCTTGTCGTCGAGCGAGCGCAGCCACTTGATCTTCTCGATCGCCTTTTTCTCGCCCAAATGGCAGCCCAGCGCGTAGCCCGAGTCCGTCGGATAGGCGATGACCCCGCCCTTGCGAATGATCTCGACGGCCTGGTCGATCAAGCGCTTTTGCGGATTTTCCGGATGGATCTGAAAGTACTGGCTCATGGCTGACTCCTTGCCCTGTCACTTCTCGCCCGGCGGGCGGTGTTCCCCAAGCATAGCTCACGATGGCCGTGTCATGCCGGCGTGCCCACGGGCAGAAGCCCGGCGGGCGCCTCGTGTAAATGGATTAGCCGCGGATGCTGCCAGATCGGCCGCGCCGCGGTGCGCGGGATGGCGCTGGTGCTACCGGGGGCGGCGTGGCTGCCGGGAAAGTGAAAATCGCTGCCCAGGGAGGCATACAGGTCGCGCTCGACGAGCTGGCGCGCCAGATCGCGGGTGGCGTCCGGATTCTGCTGGCCGCTGACCAGCTCCACGGCCTGGCCGCCGGCGGCCACGAAGCTGTCCATCAGCTGGCCGCGCTTTCGCCGGGTCAGCCCGTAGCGAAGCGGGTGGGCGATCGCCGCTACCCCACCGGAGGCGACGACCCACTCGACCGCCTCACCGATCTCGGGCCAGTGCGCCTTGACGTCGCCCTTCTTGCCACTGCCCAGGTAGCGCTTGAAGGCGCTGGCCCAGTCCGGCACCAGCCCCTCTGCCACGAGCGCCCGGGCGAAGTCCGGGCGTCCCAGCGGGCGCTCGCTTCCGGCGTGTTCGCGCGCCTTGGCCAGCGCATCCTTGAGCCCCAACTTCTCCAGCCGCTGGGCGATCACCTCGGCGCGCTGAATACGCGCCTGGCGCTGCGCCTCGAGACCTTCGATGAGCGGCCCGCGGGCGCCCCCCGGCATCAGTGCCACCACGTGAATGTTGATGCCCTGCCAGCGCGTGGAGAGCTCGCAGCCGGCGATCAGACAAAGGCCTTCTCGCTCGCAGGCCAGTGCCGCCTCAGCCACGCCGTCCATGGTGTCGTGGTCGGTCAAAGCGATATGAGAAAGCCCGCGGCTTGCGCACAGCGCGACGAGATCGAAGGGCGACAGCGCGCCGTCGGAGGCGGTGGAATGCATGTGCAAATCCACCGGATAGCCGTGGTCGGCCTCGAAGCTTTCGGGCAGCACGGTCACAGGGAGTCGGGGCATGGGCATGACGTCGGTTGGGGAGTTTGTCAGAATGGGGGCCTTCACGTATAAATACGGGCGTTTGCACGCGCCGCGCCATGGTACCTAACGCGCGTGCGCCGTACCATGTACGCCGCGATATGAAACGCTGATTTTTATTCACGGCCCGCCCCCCAGACCACGCTTTGCGCTTAACGCCGAGGACCCCCCATGCTCTACGCCATCATGAGTGAAGACGTTTCCGATAGTCTGGAAAAGCGCCAGGCGGCGCGCCCGGACCACCTCGCCCGCCTGGAAGCACTACGCGACGAGGGCCGTCTGGTGCTGGCGGGCCCGCACCCGGCCATCGACAGCGAAAGCCCGGGAGATACCGGCTTCACCGGCAGCCTGGTCGTGGCGGAGTTCGATAGTCTGGACGACGCCCAGGCGTTTGCCGATAGCGACCCTTACGTGGCGGCAGGCGTCTACGCCCGCGTCACCGTGAAGCCCTTCAAGAAAGTAATGCCTTGATTTTTACGGGCTGCTATGGGGGTGCCGCCGGCTTTTGCACAGAGGCTGTGGAAAACTCTGTGAAAACACGGCGGACGCTTTTCTCAAAGCGAGAGAGTGCGCCCGTATTAACGAATTGATCATTTTTTAACCGCTTTTCACGCTTGCCTCGACAACGGATATTCGTGTGACCCAGCGCCACCCTGTAATGCCGCCCCTGGAGACGTTGACCGCCCCGCCGCTGACCTGGGAAGACACCGCCCCGCACTCGAGTCAGTTCGGCGACGTCTATTTTTCCCGCGAGGACGGCCGCGCCGAAACCGAGCACGTGTTCCTGAACGCCAACCGGCTGCCCGAGCGCTTTGCCACCTGGCGCGAGCCACGGGCGTTCGTCATCGGCGAGACGGGCTTTGGCACCGGGCTCAACGTGCTCAGCGCCTGGGCGTGCTTCGAGAAGCACGCCCAGGCTGGCGCGCGCCTTCATCTGTTATCCACAGAGAAGTACCCAATGCCTGTCGAAGCGCTGTCCCGCGCGTTAAACGCCTGGCCCTCGCTTTCCCACTACGCCGACGCACTCTGCGCGCGCTGGCCCGCCCCCGTCGCCGGCATTCACCGGCTGCACTTGAGCGAGCGGGTGACGCTGGACCTTCACTTTGGCGATACCACCGAGCGTTTAACGCTGCTCGACGGCCGGGTCGACGCCTGGTTTCTGGACGGCTTCGCGCCCTCCAAAAACCCGGCAATGTGGCAGGACGCGCTGTTCGAGGCCATGGCGGCGCGCTCGCACCCCGGGGCGACCTTCGCCACCTTCACCTGCGCCGGTATCGTCAAGCGTGGGCTCAAGGCGGCGGGCTTTGCGATCCGCAAAGTGCCGGGCTTTGGGCGCAAGCGCGAGATGCTCGCTGGCGAGATCGACCACCCGCCGGTGGATAACCGCCGCCACCACACGCCCTGGTTTACCCCGCAAGCGCTGCAGCCAGTCGCGCACGTCGCGGTGATCGGCGCGGGCCTGGCCGGGGCCTGCACGGCGGCCGCGCTCGCCCGGCGTGGGGTGAAGGTCAGCGTGTTCGAGCGCGAAGCGCCGGGCGCCGGCGGTTCGGGCAACCGCCAGGGCGCGCTCTACGTCAAGCTCGCCGTCGAGACCAACCTGCAGAGCCGCTTCTATCTGGCGGGGCTTTTGTACAGCGCGCGCTGGTTGGGCGGGCTTCAAGGGAGTGAGGCGTTCTGGTCGCCCTGCGGGGTGGTGCAGCTGGCGACCAGCGACAAGGAAGCGAGCCGCCAGCGCCGCTTTTTGGCGCGCCACCCGCTGGGGGACGCGGTGGTTCAGGCGCACCTGGGGGGGCTCGCTACGCTGGCGGGCGTCACAGGCGAGACCGAGCACGCGCTGTTCTATCCACAGGCGGGCTGGACACGCCCCCAGAAACTTTGCCAGGCGCTGCTGGACCATCCACGCATTACGCTCAAAAAAGCCGAGGTGAGCGCGCTTGAAGCCGATGCATCCGGCTGGCGCCTGACGCTTGGGGATAACACCGCCTACGAGGCGGATCAGGTCGTCGTTGCCTGCGCGCACCAGGCAAACGCGTTCACCCAGACGCAAACGCTCGCCCTGCAAAAAGTGCGCGGCCAGGTGAGCTCGCTGGCGCTTCCCGAGGGCGTGAGCGCCCCGTCCAGAGTGGTGTGCGCCGGCGGCTACGTCTGCCCGCCTGTGGAGGGCGTGCTCACCTTCGGCGCAAGCTTCGTGCCCAACGACGGCGAGCGCGACCTGCGCGAGGCGGATCACCAGCGCAATATCGACGAGCTCAGGACCGCACTGCCCGAATGGGTCGAGGCGCTCGAGCGTGCAAGCGGCCCATTGACGCCGGCAAGGCTCTCCGGGCGGGCCGCGATCCGCGCGGCGAGCCCGGACAAGACGCCTTACGCCGGGCCGGTGCCCAACGCAGAGGCGTGGCAGCGCGACTACGCCGCGCTCTCGAAGGACGCCTCCCGCGTGGCACCCATACCCGGCGCGCACCACCCGGGGCTCTGGGTGTCGGCGGCGCACGGCAGCCGGGGGCTTGCCAGCGCCCCGCTGTGCGCCGAGGTCATCGCCTCCCGGATGCTCAATGAGCCGCTGCCGGTCGAGGCCGCGCTCGCCGATCACCTGCATCCGGGCCGCCGGCTGATCAGCGCGCTGATTCGCGCCGATTCATAGGCAGTACGCGCCTAGTAGTCGCCCTCCTCCTCGTCGTCGGCGAGATCGCGGCCAAAGGCGCGCCACTGCTCGAGCGTCATCACTTCGGTGTACTCGAGCTCCAGATCGTGGGCGATGAGCAGCTCGCCGCGCTCGAGCTGGCGCTTGAGCTCGACTACCCAGCCGTGCATGCCCTCACCGCTGGTGTCGGTGGTGTCGTAGCCCTGTCGGGTCACGAACGCCTCGAGCAGAGCGTTCAGGGTTTCCGGCGGCAGCATGCGCGCCGGCACTTCGATGAATCGGCTCATTCGGCCTGCTCCCACTGCTTGAGTTGTTGCGTAAAGGCGGCCTCGTCCAGCACCTCGACCCCGAGCTCCTCGGCCTTGGCCAGCTTGCTGCCCGCCGCTTCGCCGGCGACCACGCAGGTGGTCTTTTTCGAAACGCTGCCGGCGACCTTCGCCCCCAGCGCCTGCAGGCGCGCCTTGCCCTCGTCGCGCGTCATGGTCTCAAGGCTTCCGGTGAGCACCCAGGTCTGGCCCTCCAGCGGCGTTGGGCCGCGCGTGACTTCCGCCTCCTCCCACGTGAGGCCGGAGGCGATCAGCGCCTCGATGGTTTCCCGGTTGTGCGGCTGCTGGAAAAACAGATGCACGTGGGCGGCGACGATCGGACCGACGTCGTTGACCGCTTCGAGCGCGGCCTGATCGGCGGCCATCAGCGCCTCGAGCGTGCCGAAGTGGCTCGCCAGATTCACCGCGGTCGCCTCGCCCACTTCGCGAATGCCGAGGGCATAGACGAAGCGTGCGAAGGTGGTGTTTTTGGCACTTTCGAGCGCCGCGACCAGGTTCTGCGACGATTTCGCGCCCATGCGCGGAAGTTCGGCCAGCCCCTCGGCGGTGAGACCGAACAGATCCGCCGGTGTCTTGACCCAGTCGCGCTCGACGAGTTGGTCGATGATCTTTTCGCCCAGCCCGTCCACATCCAGCGCCTTGCGGCTGGCGAAGTGCTTGAGCGCCTCCTTGCGCTGGGCGGGGCAGAATAGCCCGCCGGTACAGCGCGCCACTGCCTCGCCCTCGACGCGTTCGATGTCCGAGCCGCACACCGGGCAGGCGGTAGGAAACTCGATTACGCGGGCGGCCTTCGGGCGTTTGTCGGGGTCGACGCGCACGACCTGGGGAATGACGTCGCCGGCCCGGCGAATCGCCACGGTGTCGCCGATCATCACGCCAAGCCGTTCGATCTCATCGGCGTTATGGAGCGTGGCGTTGGAGACGGTGACGCCGGCCACGCTCACCGGCGCAAGCCTGGCCACCGGGGTGATGGCGCCGGTACGCCCCACCTGAAACTCCACGTCGTTGAGCGTGGTGACCTCCTCCTGGGCGGGGAACTTGAACGCCACTGCCCAGCGCGGCGCGCGGGCCACGAACCCGAGCTCGCGCTGGGCGCGCAGATCATTGACCTTGATCACCACGCCGTCGATGTCATAGCCCAGCTTCAAACGCTTCTCGCCCAGCGCGTCGCAGTAGCGGGCCACCGCGTCGGGGCCGGTGAGCGTTTCAAGCTCGCTGCTCGAGCGAAAGCCGAGCGTCTTGAGTCTGGCCATCAGTGCGCTGTGGCTGTTGTCGCCGGCATCCGGGTCGAGCCTGGCGACCTGGTAGGCGTGAAACTCCAGCGGGCGCTTGGCGGTGATGCGTGGGTCGAGCTGGCGCAGGCTGCCGGCGGCGGCGTTGCGCGGATTGGCGAACACCCGGCCCTCCTCTTCCCGAGCGCGCTCGTTGAGCGCCTCGAAACCTTCATGGCGCATGATGACCTCGCCGCGCACTTCCAGCAGCGCCGGGGCCGGGTCGCCCCGAAGGCTGAGCGGAATCGAGCGCAGCGTGCGCAGATTCGAGGTGATGCCTTCGCCAGTGCGCCCGTCGCCGCGGGTCGCGCCGTGGGTCAGCACGCCCTGCTCGTACACCAGCGACACCGCCGCGCCGTCGAGCTTGGGCTCGCAGCTGAACTCGATCTCGCTTGCGTCACACTCCAGGCGCTCGGCCACGCGCTCGGCAAAGGCGAAGATGTCGTCGCGATCGAAGGCGTTGTCCAGTGACAGCATCGGGGTAGCGTGGGCCACCGCGGGAAAACCTTCCGCTGGCGCCGCGCCTACCCGCTGGGTAGGCGATTCCGGCGTAACGAGCTCCGGATGCTTCGCCTCGATCTCTTTCAGCGCCTGCAGCTTGCGGTCGTAGTCGGCGTCGGTCAGCGCGGGCTCGTCGAGCACGTAGTAGCGGTGGTTGGCGTCGTCGAGCTCGGCGCGAAGCGAGGCGAGCTCTTCGAGCACCTCAATAGAGGGCTGACTCATGCGTTGGGGTTCCGTGAAGCGGGTCTCTGATGGACATATCCTAAAGCCTGGCAGCCAGCGGCTCCAGAAACAAAAACACCCGCCTTTTCAGGCGGGTGTTTTCATACAGACGAAGTGCTAGCGGGCGTGGCGCTGTAGCCGGTGACGGCGTTCGAACTCGTGGACCCGCTGGCGGGCGAACTCGATGGTTTGCGCCGTCATGACGCTGCGGTTTTCGTCCTTGAGCTCGCCGCCCATGTGACGCACCACTACCATGGCGGTTTCCACCATCGCCTCGAACGCGGCGGCGCTGTCGAGCGCGCCGGGCAGCGGCATCAGGAAGGTGACGCCGGGCGTGGCGAACTCGTCCATCTGCTCGATGGGGAAGGTACCGGGCTTGACCACGTTGACCATGGAGAACTGCAGCGCACTGTCGTCGCTTTCGGTCTCGAAACGGTGGAACACGCCCATGGCGCTGCAGTAACGAAGCCCGCAGGCCATCATCAGCTCCAGCAGTTTGCCGCCGTCGAAGCCGTCTTCATCCCGGGAAAGCACGCTGATGACGACCATTTCCGACGCGTCGGTTAGTGCGTCCCTGGCGCGAGCGCCAGAAACGTCGTGGCGAAGCGCTTTCGCAAGCGTCGGATGCACGCGTACGCTGCTCTCTTCAAACGCCGGCGCATCGCTGTACTCGTCGCCGTACTCGTCAGGGTAATCGCCATCGTCGCGGTCGTCGCTCCGGGGCTCGGCAAAGCGCTCGTCATAACGGCGCTCCCCCCCCTGGCGGCGCAGCGCGCTCATGGAGGGCTCGGCGCTGTAAAGCTCGTCGTTTTCGAAGCGAGTCGCGCTGTTGGCGGCTTCAAGCTCGCGGGCTCGGGCATTTTCCTGAGCAATGCGCGCCTTTTCGGCCTCGGCGGCCTCCTTCGCTTCGCGGCGCTGCTCGGCTTCCAGCGCCTTACGCTCGGCTTTTTGCTTGGCCAGCGCCTTCGCCCGCTCGGCTTTTTCTACCTTTTTACGCTCGCGGGTCTGGCGGTGCTCGATCATCCGACGCTTGAACGAGCGCCCGATGCCTTCGAAATCGACCAGCCGGTACTCGTCGACGGTATCGTCATCGAGCTCCCCGGCGGTATGGGCGCGCAGCTGGCGCCGCTTGCGCGCCTCGGTGCTCTTGACGTGCGCAGCGGTGTCTTCGGGCTCGGCACGAAGCACCGGCTCCTGCTCGGCGGCCGGGGCCGATTCGCTTGCCGCGACGGCCTCGTCACTTGAAAGCGGTTCCGGGCGCGAAGCGGGCGTTTCCGAGGTCATGCTCGGGTCGATCGTTTCATCAAGCGGTGCGGGCTTAGCCTGAACCGGTGCAGGCTCGGCCGGGGCAGCAGAAAGGGTCGGCTCGACCAGCTCGGCGGACGACGCGCTACTCTCGGGCGCCGGCTCGACGAAAAGGCTGGGCTCCTGACGCTCCGCGCCGTCCAGGGCGGGCTCGGTAGCGGGTCGCGGCGCCGGGCTTACGGGCTCATCGGTGGTGAAGGAAGGGGCTGATATTTCAGACGCTGAAGCATTTGCGGCAGACGTTTTAGGCGCAGGCGTTTCTGCTGATGCTTTAAAAGCAGCGCGTTTGGAGGCGCCGTGCTGGGCTTGAGAGGCGCTTTCAGCGTGCTCATCGCTGTAGCCGCCTTCATAAGCAAACTGCTGGCCGCCGGCCGCCTTTTTGGAACGCGTGGCTGCCCGCGAGAACGAACGTTTGAAATCGGAGAGTACGCGGGACGGGCCTGGGTGCTCCTGACGCTCCAGCTGCGGCTTTTTGCCCAAACCGCTGTAGTCGGCGGGTTTGACTACGCGCGCGCCTCCGTTGGGAAGCTCCCAGTTGATTTCGGCTTCCTTGGCCTCGTCATCGAACTCCTCTGCCGACGCTTTAGGCAGGTTATCGACCGCCTGGTCGAGCCTTGGCACTCGGCGCTGGCGCTGAAGCCTTCGAACCCCATCGACCACGATAAGCGACACCAACGCCAATCCCAGAATGATTAACCACTCTCTTAATTCCATGTCGAGCATTCCATGGGTCATTTTAACCGGTTAAAGGCGCTACCCTTGATGATCATTCGCGTCCATCCAAACGCTGCACCGACCACCAAACATAGTGCGACTGCTATAAAAAGGACAACGTGTGCTTGCTCTACGCGGGCTATCCGCCATTTCGATCAATACTCGACAGAGTAAATCCGGCGCTTGGACAAACGGTAACGCTAAAAGTGCCATCCTGGCGCTTGTTCGGGCCAACGCTATTCGACACGTGGGCCGCGGGCCCTTTAGCGGTCGGCGAGTCTTTGATGACGCTCCGTCCCGCTTATAAATGTGCTCAGTGTAGAAGCGTTAACCCATGATGACAAAATCTTACCGCCATACTCGCTCATTAAACAAGCACAACTCGGGATTATCGCGACAAGTGCTCAAGAGTTGACGTTAGTTTGATTAAAAAGAGCGCTATAACGAAACTCGTTAAGCGCTCCTTTTATACTATATATATGTCCAGCCGCTATTTTTTTCATCAATGGGATCAAACGCTCCGCGCCCACGCTATCGGCTGGCATCGATACGCCGGATAAAGGGCGCCTTTCATGGGGCCTGCCCTCGTTCTTTAGTCGACCAAAGCGGCGGCTTCGTCGATACCGACCGACACCAGCCTTGAGACGCCGGGCTCCTGCATGGTGACACCCATCAGCCGTTCGGCAGCCTCCATGGCGATCTTGTTATGGGTGATGTAGATGAACTGGACGTTCTCCGACATCTCCTTGACCAGTTTGGCGTAGCGGCCGACGTTGGCATCGTCCAGCGGCGCGTCGACCTCGTCGAGCATGCAAAACGGCGCCGGGTTGAGCCTGAAGATCGAAAACACCAGCGACAGCGCCGTCAGCGCCTTTTCACCGCCGGAGAGTAGGTGAATAGTGCTGTTCTTCTTGCCCGGCGGGCGCGCCATGATCGCCACCCCCGTCTCCAGCAGATCCTCGCCGGTGAGCGTGAGCCACGCCGCGCCGCCGCCGAACACCCGCGGGAAGAGTTCCTGCAGCCCGGCGTTGACCTGATCGAAGGTGTCGCGAAAGCGCACCCGGGTCTCCTGGTCGATGCGCTTGATCGCACGTTCCAGGGTCTCGAGCGCCTCGGTCAGCTCGGCGTGCTGGGCTTCCAGGTAGTTGCGCCGCTCGGCCTGCTGGTCGTACTCCTCGATCGCCGCCAGGTTGATCGCACCAAGCTTTCGGATCTTCTCCGAGGTGTTCTCCAGAAGCGACTGCCAGCGCGACTCCTCGGCATCATCGGCAAGCCCGTTGGCGAGCGCCTCGACATCGTGGCCGAGCTCGGCCAGCGCCTCGTCCTGGGTGGCGGCCTTGAGGGTCAGCGCCTGCACCTCCATGCGAAGCGTCTGGAGCTGTTCGCGGCTCTGCTCCAGAGTGCGCTCGTGATTTTGTCGGGCGAGCTCGTCATTTCTGAGCTGTTCGGTGATGACCTGGGCCTGCTCGCGGGTGTCACTCAGCCGGGCCTGGCGCTGCTCGCGCTCATGGAAAAGCTCCTCGAGCTCTTCAGCAGCGAGTTCGTCGGGCTCTCTTAGCGCCTCGCGGGCCTCTTCGAGCTCTTCGATACGCAGCGTCAGGCGCTCGTCGCTCTCCTCGGCGCGGGCCTGCTGGGCGCGCAGGCTATCGCGCTCGGTGTTGAGCCGCTCGCGCTCCAGCGCCAGCGCCTGCTGGCTCGCCTTGAGCGGGGCCTGCTCGCGGCTCAAACGCTCGAACTCCTCCCGGGCGCGGGCGCGCTGCTCCACGCTCTCCTCGCGGGCGGTGGCCGCCTCGTCGAGCTTTGCCATGGCGTCGTTCCAGCGCTCGCGCTGCTCCTCGAGGCTGAGTACCAGCGTCGCCTCGTCCTCCTTGAGGGTGGCAAGCTCGTCGTCGATCTCGGCGGCGCGGCCCTCCAGGTGCTCGAGGCGCTGCGCCAGGCGCTGCTCCTTGACCGCGAGCTGCTGGCGAAGCGCACCGTGTTCGCGCTCGGCCTGGTCGCGCTCGCCGCGCTCGTGCTCGAGATTTTCAAGCTGTTCGGCGAGGCTTTCGCACTGCGCGTCCAGCGCTTCGAGCGCCTGCTCGAGCGCCTCCTGCTCCCGGCTGAGTTCGTCGAAACGCCGGCGAGTCACCAGCAGCGCATCGACGCCCTGCCCGCTCGCTTTCTGCGAAAGCCACCCCGGCCCGCACCAGAGCCCTTGCCGACTGACCGCGCTCTCTCCCGCAGGCAGCCGGGCGGCAAGCGCCTGGGCCTCATCATCACCTTCGACAACGTGAATGCGCGCGAGCCACTCACTAAGCGCCCCGGCGCCGTCCACCTTCGCATCGAGCCGGCCGTCGTTGTGTGCCCTGGGAGCGGTGGCGTCGATCAGGCACCAGTCGGTGGCCAGCGCCTCGGGCAGCTTTGATAGCGCCGCGCCGTCCACCATACGAGCATTGAGCCAGGGCGCGAGCAGCCAGGAGACGACCGATTCCCAGCCGGGCGCGGCCTGCAGGGTTTCGCCGAGCCTCGGGGCGCTCTCGAGGCCCAGCGCCTTTAGATGGCCATCGAGCGCCGGGTCGTGGTCGGCAAGCGCCGCGTCGATCAGCGCCTTGAGTGAGGCGAGTTCGCCCTGGCAGCGGCTCAGTTCCCCACGCTTGTCATCGCGGGTCTTGAGCGCGCGCTGGTGCGCCCCTTTGGTGTCGCTGATGCGCTGCTGGGCCTGCTCGCGCTCGGTTTGAAACTGCTCGACGCGCCACTCGGCCGCTTCGAGCTCGGTCTGGCTTTGAGCGTGCTCCTGGCGCACGGCGGTGGTGTCGTCGAGATCGCCGCGCTGCTGCTCGCGGCGCTCACGCTCGCCCTGCAGGCGCTTGATGCGCTGCTCCAGATCGGCCACCTGATCCTGGCCGCGCTCGGCGCTGCGGCTGGCGTCGCGCCAGCGGGCGTCGAGGTCGGCAAAGTGCTGCTCGGCGTGCTCGAGCGTCGGCTTGATGCCGGCTAACGCCTCCTCCAGCGCCTCGAGCTGCTCCTCCAGGCCTTCGAGCTCTGGCAACAGCGTCTCCCAGCGCTCGTCGATCGCACTCAGGCGCTCGCGGTCGCCTTCGCTCACCCGGCGCTGCTCATCCAGATCGCGCCGGGCGGTGTCGATATCGCTTGCCAGCTGGCTTTCGCGGCTCTTGCGGTGGGCCTGGTCCTGCTCGAGGCGCGCGATGCGCGTGGTGGTCTCGAAGAACTGCTGCTGGTGACGCTCGAGCACCTCGGCGAGTTCGTCGTGCTGGGCGCGGGCCTGCTCGAGGCGGGTTTCGCAGGCGCGCACGCCGAACACGTCCTTCTCGACGCTGATTTCGAGCTCGCGCACGCGGGCTTCCTGGCGGGTTTGCTCGGCACGCAGGGCGCGACCGCGAATCAGCGCAAGCTCGCCCTTGAGCTGGTACTCCTGGGATTTCAGCGTCTGGTAGCGTTTGGCGGCCTCGGCCTGGCGCTTCAAGCGCTCGAGCTGCTTGTCGAGCTCTTCGCGAATGTCATCCAGGCGCTCCAGATTCTCCTGGGTGCGGCGCATGCGGTTTTCGGTTTCGCGGCGGCGCTCCTTGTACTTGGAGATGCCGGCGGCCTCTTCCAGGGTCGCGCGCAGATCGTCCGGGCGCGCCTCGATCAGCCTGGAGATCATGCCCTGACCGATCAGCGCGTAGGAGCGCGGGCCGAGCCCGGTGCCCATGAACAGATCCGCGATATCCCGGCGGCGGCACTTCTGGCCGTTGAAGAAGTAGTTGGACTGGCCGTCGCGAGTGACCAGACGCTTGACGGCGATTTCCGAATACTGGGCGTAGGCACCGCCCATGGCGCCGTCGCGGTTGTCGAACTTGAGCTCAATGGCGGCCTGGCCGACCGGCTTGCGCCCGGTGGAGCCGTTGAAGATGACGTCCGCCATCGACTCGCCGCGCAGGGTCTTGGCCGAAGACTCGCCCATCACCCAGCGCACCGCGTCGATGATGTTGGACTTGCCGCAGCCATTGGGGCCGACGATCGCGGTCATGTTGCCATCGAAGGGCACCGTGATGGGATCGACGAAGGATTTGAACCCGGTAAGGCGTATGGACGTTAGGCGCATCGCGGCTCTTTGAAAACGGAAAAAACGAGCGGGCTATTCAAACACACCATCGGTCGAAACGTTAGCCTCACTCGATGCCATACGCGCCTGGGCTTCGCGAATGCCGTCGCGCAGCGCCTCGCTCGTTTCGCCCTCGCCAAGGCTTGCCAGCGCCCGGCGCCAGCGGTCGATGGCAAGCTCATAATCGCCTTCGCCAAAGGCGTGAACGCCGAGAAGGCTCAGGATTTTGGGCTGGCGCGGGTCCTGCGCCAGCACTTCGTCGACCAGCGCCTGCACCTCGGGGGTCAGCGTGCGCTCAGCCATGAAAAAGCGCAGCTCTGCGAGTTCGCTCAAAAGCGCCGGTGCGCGGCCTTCGATAGCGATCAGCCGGTTCAGCGCCTTTGCCGCCTGCTCGAGCCGGCCGGTTTCGCGATAGAGCGTGAACAGCGTTCCCCAGACGTTGGGGTTACCGGGCTGGCGGCCAGCCTCGGCTTCCAGCGGTGCAATGTAGCTCTCGAAAGAGTGCCCCGGGGTGCTCTCCCAGGCACTTCGCAGCGCGTAGAGCCGCAGATCACCCTCGGCGCCGCTTCGCTGGTAGCCGACCACCGCCGCGACGAGCACCGCTACCGCCACCAGCGGCACGACCCGCCGCCCGGCGCCTGGCTTTTTCAGCGCGCGTCGGGGCGCGGGCGCGGTATCCTCAAGAAGGCTTCGCTCGAGCTCGAGTTTGTCCTCGTCAAAACGCGCCTGGTCGATGTCGCCACGATCGAGTGCGCTTTCCAATGAGGTGAGCCGGCGGCGAAAAATGGCGACGTTCTGGCGGTTGGCATCATCGCGCTCTTCAAAACGGCGCTGAGCCTCAAACAGCGCCCGCGCTCGCCAAAGCGGCGACAGCATCAGCCAAAGCGCCGGTAGCGCCGTGATCAGAAGTGCGATCCAGAGCGGCGTCATGGGCTCTTCTCCTCGTCGATCAGCGCCTCGAGCCGGGCGCGCTCTTCGCGGCTCAGCGCGCGATGCGACGCCTGGCGTCGGGCGCGCACGATCAGCGAAAGCACCAGCGCGGCGAGGACCACAAGCGCCACCGGGATGCCCCAGAGCAGGTAGGTGCGGTTTTCAAGGCGCGGGTTGTAGAGGATGTACTCGCCGAAGCGCTCCACCATGTGATTGACGATTTCGCCATCCGACTGCCCCTGGTGGAGCAGCTCGAAAACGCGCTGACGCATGTCGGCGGCGATGGGCGCGCTGGAGTCGTCGATCGCCTGGTTTTCGCACAGCGGGCAGCGCATCGAAGCGGTCAGATCGACGTAGCGCCGCTCGAGCACCGGATCACTGAACTCGCGCACCTCGATCGCCGCCAGCGCCGAGCCGGCCACCAGTAGCAGCGCCAGTACTCCCACTAACCGCCGGATCATCGCCACTTCTCCACCTCCGGCAGGATCTGCGCTTGCACGTTCTCCGGGGAGATATAGCCCTTGTGGTGGTAGCGAATCACCCCCTTTTCATCGACCAGAAAGGTTTCCGGCGCGCCGTAGACGCCGAGATCGAAGCCCAGGCTGCCGTCAGGGTCGAACACGTTGACCTCGAAAGGATTGCCGTACTGCTGGAGAAATTCGGTGCCCTTCTCGCGAGTATCGCGGTAGTTCACCCCGACCAGACGGATGCCATGATCGGCCAGTTCTAGAAGCTGGGGCATCTCCTGCTTGCAGGCCGGGCACCACTCGCCCCACACGTTGACCAGCGTCACCTGGCCGCGCAAAAGCGACTCGTCCACGCGGCGCGTCTCGTCGCCAAGCGTGGTGGCGCTAAAGGCGGGAAACTCGCGGGCCATGAGTGCCGAGTCGCGCTGGCTTGGGTCGCGCGAAAGCCCCTGGTAGAAAAACAGCGCGATGCCGACGAAGCCGAGCGGCAGCAGTAGCAATAGCCAGCGTCTCATGGCGTGACCTCGCGTTGGATGGGGGAAGACGCGCGCCGGTAGCGCCGGTCGATCACCGCCAGCACCCCGCCAAGCGCCATCAATAGCGCCCCGAGCCAGAGCCAGCGCACGAAGGGCTTGTACTGCACGCGCATGGCATAGCTGCCGTCGTCGAGGTCTTCGCCCATCGCCACGTAAAGATCGCGAAAAATCCCGGGGCTCAGCGCGACCTGGGTCATGGGCATGCCGGTGGCCAGATAAAGCCGCTTTTCCGGGCGCATGATGAACGCGCGCCCGTCGCCGCCCTTGCGCACCTCGATCACCGAGGTATCCGCCAAAAAGTTCGGCCCGCGGCGGCTAGTCAGCTCGCGCATGGTGAACTCATAGCCGGCGACCTCGACCGCGGTGTCCGGCGCCATGCGCACGTTGCGCTCGACGTTGTAGTTCGATACCACCGTCACCCCGACGATGGTCACGGCGAGTCCCACGTGGCCGAGCACCATGCCCCAGTAAGCGAGCGACAGCTTGCCAAGCCCGCGCCGGACCGAGCTCGCCCGGCGGCAGGTCGCGACCACGTCGCGAACCAGCGGCAGCACGATCCAGAGTGCGGCCAGAAGCCCAAGGCTCACCCACGGGTTCCAGCGCCCGGCGAAGAGCAGCGGCGCCGCCATGCTGAACACGAACGCGGCAAGCCCGGAGAGCCACAGCGTACGCTTGAGCTCGACAAAGGGCATGCGCTTCCAGCGCGACACGGGGCCTGCCCCCATGAACAGGCACATCACCAGGGTAAGCGGCACGAACAGCGCGTTGAAGTACGGCGGGCCGACGCTGATCTTGCCAAGGCCCAGCGAGTCCAGAATCAACGGGTAAACGGTGCCGAGCAGCACCGTGACGGTCATGATTACCAAGAGGAAATTGTTGATCAACAACAGCGCGTCCCGCGAGCACCAGCCAAAGCCGACCCGGTGGCTGACCCGGGGCGCACGCAGCGCGAACAGCAAAAGCGACAGCGTCACCGTCACACCCAGCAGCACCAGGATGAAAAAGCCGCGGGCCGGGTCGTTGGCGAAGGCGTGCACCGAGGTGAGCACGCCGGAGCGCACTAAAAACGTGCCCATCAGCGAAAGCGCAAAGGTGGTGATCGCCAGAAGTACCGTCCAGCTTTTGAAGGAGCCGCGCTTTTCGGTCACCGCCAGCGAGTGCAAAAGCGCCGTGCCGGTCAGCCAGGGCAGAAGCGAAGCGTTCTCGACCGGGTCCCAGAACCACCAGCCGCCCCAGCCAAGCTCGTAGTACGCCCACCAGCTGCCAAGCGCGATGCCCACGGTCAAAAACGCCCAGGCCAGATTCGCCCAGGGCCTGGCCCAGCGCGTCCAGGCCGCGTCGAGGCGCCCGCCCATCAGCGCGGCGATGGCGAAGGCGAAGACCACCGAAAAACCGACGTAGCCCATGTAGAGCATCGGCGGATGGATCACCAGGCCGAAATCCTGCAGCAGCGGATTCAAGTCGGCGCCGTCGCCGGGCACGTTGGGCAGCAGCCGCTCGAAGGGGTTGGAGGTAAGCAGTATGAAAAGCAGAAAGCCGACGCTCACGAGCCCCATCACGCCAAGCACGCGGGCGACCATGTCGCGGGGCAGCGCGCGGGAGAAGCGCGAGGCGGCAAAGCCCCAGCCCGCGAGCATCAAACTCCACAAAAGTACCGAGCCTTCGTGATTGCCCCAGACGGCACTGGCCTTGTAGTACCAGGGCAGCAACGAGTTGGAGTTGTTGGCCACGTTGGCCACGCTGAAGTCGTCGAGCAGGTAGCTTGCAGTCAAACACACGTAAGCCGCGCCCAGAAACAGAAACTGCCCCGCCGCCATCGGCGCCCCGTACGCCATCCAGAGCGGGCGCCGGCTCGCGCTTCCGGCCAGCGGCAGGATCGCCTGAAGCGCGGCCATCGAAAGCGCCAGAATCAGCGCGAAGTGGCCGACCTCGGGAATCATCCGTATCCACATGGGCTAGTCGTCCTCGCGGGTCGGCGCCGCCAAACGCTCGGCGACACGCGCGGCCTTTTGCTGGTAGTCCGACGGCGCGTAGCCCGCGTCTTCCAACGCCTTTGCCACTTCCGGCGGCATGTAGTTTTCATCGTGACGGGCAAGCACCTTGTCGGCGCGAATTCGCCCATCGCGCTGGAGTTCGCCGACCACGACCACGCCCTGACCTTCGCGAAAGAGATCCGGCAGGATGCCGCTATAAAAGACCTCGACCTCCTCCACGTAGTCGGTAACGACGAAGTCGACATCGAGGCTTTGCGGGTCGCGGGCGACCGACCCCTCCTTGACCAGGCCCCCGGCGCGAATCTGGCGCTCGAGCGGCGCTTCGCCCATCGCGATCTGCACCGGGCTAAAAAACAGGTTTATGTTGGCGCGCAGCGCATAGAGCGTTAGCCCCAGAGCCACCGCCGCCAGCACCACCAGCCCCAAGAGCGCGAACAGTCGCTGTTGTCGTTTAGGCGTCATCGCTGACCTCGGTTGGCGTGGGGATGGAGGGAGACTCGGTGCGGGCGCGCTCGCGCCGGGCGCGCCGTGAGAGCGCCTTGAGCAGCGCGCGCCGCTCGAGCTTCGCCTGCCAAAAGCAGAGCAACAGCAGCGCCGCGGTGACGCCCCAGGCCGACCAGACGTACACGCCGTGGCCGCCCATGGCGAAAAACGCACCGAGTGAGTCGAAGGCGCTCATGAAGAGGACTCCGTGAGCGCGCGCACCCAGCGCTTGTCGCCTTCGCGCCTTAAAATTTCGCTGCGCACGCGCACAAGCGTCAGCGCCGCGAAGAAGCTATAAAAGCCGATCACCATGAGCAAAAGCGGCAGCCACATCGACGCCGGCATGGCCGGGCGCTCGGTGAGCGAGAACGTGGCGGACTGGTGGAGCGTATACCACCACTCGACCGAATACTTGATGATCGGAATGTTGATCACCCCCACCATGGCGAGAAGCGACGCCGCCCGAGCCCCGCTCTGGCGGCTACCAAAGGCGCCGCGCAGTGCAATCACGCCCAGATAGAGAAACAGGAGAATCAGCATCGAGGTGAGCCTTGCGTCCCACACCCACCAGGTGCCCCAGGTCGGCACGCCCCACACGGCGCCGGAAAACAGCGCCGTAAACGTCATCACCGCGCCAAACGGCGCCATCACCGCGGCGGCCATGTCGGCCACCTTGATCTTCCAGACCATGAACACCAGGCTTGAAAGCGCCATCGCAATGAATACCGATTGGGCCAGGAGTGCTGCCGGCACGTGCACGTAGATGATGCGAAAGCTCTCGCCCTGCTGATAGTCCGCCGGCGCCAACGCCAATCCCCAGACGCCCCCCGCGCCAAGCGACAGCGCCGCCAGCGCCCAGCACCAGGGTGTGAGCCGGCCGCTTAGCCGGTAAAACCACTGGGGTGATCCAAACTTGTGCACGATGGCCCACATGGCGGGTCCTCAACCGTTGAGACTGATACGAAGCGACGCGGCGATCGCCCAGGGGGCGAGCATCAGCGAAAGCGCCAAAAGCGCCCCCAAAATCGCGAGATAAGGCAAGGCGCTTTGCCCGTCGATGGCCGCCTCGACGGCGCCGGTACCAAACACCAGCACCGGAATGTAGAGCGGCAGGATCAAAAGCGAGGTCAGCACGCCGCCGCGAGCAAGCCCTACCGTGAGCGCCGCGCCGATCGCGCCGACCAAACTGAGTATGGCGCTGCCAAGCAGCAGCGACAGCGTCAGCACCGCGTAGCTGCCCGCGGTAAGCGCCAGGAGCGTGGCGAGCAGCGGCGCCGAAAGCGAAAGCGGTAGCCCGGTTATCAGCCAGTGCACGCACACCTTGGCAAGCGTTTGGGTCCAAAGCGGCTGCGGCGCGAGCATGAGTTGCGCAAGGCTCCCATCCTCGAAGTCGCCGCGAAAGAGCGTATCCAGCGACAGCAGCGCGGCCAGAAGCGCCGCCACCCACAAAAGCCCTGGCGCTATCACGGCCAAAAGCTTGGGGTCCGGCGAAATGCCGATCGGAAAGAGCGTGATCACCAGCGCGTAAAAGACCAGCGGATTGAGCGCCTCGCCTCGGCGACGAAACGCCAATGTTAGCCCGCGCGAGAGCGTGGCGATGAACGCACGCCCGGCCCCGTGAGGCGCCGCCCTTAATGCGCCGTCATTGCTGGCGCTCATGCCGGCCCCAGCTGCAGGCGGCGCACCCGCTCGAGCCCGCCAAGCGCGTGGTGAGTGGTGATGATGACGCTTCCCCCCGTTCTGGCGTGGTGCGAAAGCCGCTGCTCCAGCATCAAAACGCCTTCGCGGTCGAGCGCCGTAAAGGGCTCGTCGAGCACCCAGAGCGGCCGGGGTGTGAGCGTCAACCGGGCAAGCGCCACGCGCCGGTTCTGGCCGGCGGAGAGCCGCCCGACGGGCGTATCCTCGAACCCGGCAAGCCCGACATCATTAAGCGCACGCTCGCAGCCAGCCTCATCCGGCGGCTCACCGCCCAGCGCCTGATACCAGGCCAGATTCTCGAGCGGCGTCAGCCCCGCCTTCACGCCGGGCGCGTGGCCCAGATAGAGCAGGTTCGCCAGAAACACATCGCGGCAGGTGCGAAGGGGCTGACCATTGAACTCAAGCGCGCCTTCATAATCGTCGAGCTGCCCGGAGAGAATCTTCAAAAGCGTGGTCTTGCCGCTGCCGTTAGGCCCCTCGACGCGCAGGATCTCGCCGCGTTCAAGCGTCACGTTCAAACCCACGAACAGCCAGCGGTCGTCGCGCTCGCAGGCAAGCTGTCGGGCTTGAAGGCGCAGGCTCAAGGGGCATCTCCAGGGCGTGAAGTTCGCGCGCACTGTACACAAAAATGCGCTTTCCCGCCAGCAAGCCGGCCCCGGTAAAGCGACGTGAACGCCGCTCGCGCCTGACGTTGCGGGTACGAGCGGTCAAGCGTTGAAACCGGTCTCCAGGTAAACGCCCTACAGGGGTAGCACTGTATTTAAAAACAGGTTTATACTCCAACCACTGTATGAAAAGACATGCTCTGCGCTTTTCACTTGTTCACGCCCAGGGAGCGGGCGATTGCTGGAGAGAAACCGATGATCGCATCACGACCGATTGAGCCTGCCACCGCCTCGCGCGTCGCGGCCAGCACGCGTAACCCCGCCCTTAAGCGGGTAACCGGTGAGCAGCGTGAAGTCACCCGGCGCAACACCTATGCGCTGCGCGTTCGCGGTCATCGCATGCAGCAGTACAATCTGTTTGACGGCGACGTGATCGTGATTCACCGCCAGCAGCGCGGTGGCCACCGGGAAATCGCCACCGCGACGATCAACCAGCGCGAAATCGCCCTCAAGGAGCTGTCGATCAGCCGGCTTGGCCTGCGCCTGTGCGCCGAAGGCGAGGCGATGCCGACGGTTTTCCTGCATAATAGCGATATACAGGTGCTGGGCATGGTGATGGGCGTTGAAAGCCCCGCCGCAACCACTCGGCGCCACTAACCGTTTCAGGGAGCCCCGCTTGCGCTACCGAGCCCCCGACCTTGCGCTCGACACCCGTTTTGAAGCCGAGCTTGTCATCGAGAAAAGCCAGTTCATCGCCTGGCTTTGCCACGCGCCGACGCCAGAGGCCTTCGAGACGCTTTTAAAAGCGGCGCGGTCGGCGCACCCAAGCGCCAGCCACCACTGCAGCGCCTTCATTGCCGGCCCGCCCGGCGAGCAGACCCATATCGGATTTTCTGACGACGGCGAGCCCGGCGGCACCGCGGGGCGGCCGATGTTTCAGGCACTTTCGGGAAGCGGGCTCGGTGAAATCGGCTGCGTGGTCATCCGCTACTTCGGCGGCACCAAACTCGGCACCGGCGGGCTGGCCCGTGCCTATGCTCAGTCGGTGAATAAAGCCCTCGAGACGCTGCCTACGCGCGAAATCGTCGAGCGTACTTCCTACCGTGTAAAGGTCGATTTCGCCCAGGAAGCCCAGGCCCGCGCCTACTTCGACGAACAGAGCGCGCCCATTACGGGTGCCGACTACGACGGCCAGGGCGTGACGCTGACCGTCGCCTGGCCCACCGACGAGCCGGCGGATTTCACCGTGCTCGAAAGTCGCCTGAAAAGCGCGCTGGACATTCAACGCGTCAAAACCTGACACGCCCCGCTCGAAAGCGGGGCGTGTCAGTTAGCCCATTCGTCTAATCCGGTGCAGGAAGCGGTGTCGCCCACCCCTACGTGAGGCGCTGTGAACCCTTCCCTGGGCGCTACTTTCGCCATCCCTGGCGAAAAACCCTCACTACGGGCTGCTCGACACCGCGCCACGTTCTCTGACGCTTTCACTTACACCGCGGCTTTTAGCCCAGATACTTGATCATCACCCCGGCAGCCACCGCCGAGCCGATAACGCCGGCCACGTTCGGGCCCATGGCGTGCATCAGCAGGAAGTTGTGCGGGTTCGACTCGAGCCCCACCTTGTTGGCGACCCTCGCGGCCATCGGCACGGCGGAAACGCCAGC
Source organism: Halomonas sp. GD1P12 (assembly GCF_025725645.1). Lineage (NCBI taxonomy): Bacteria > Pseudomonadati > Pseudomonadota > Gammaproteobacteria > Oceanospirillales > Halomonadaceae > Halomonas > Halomonas sp. GD1P12. The sequence continues at coordinate 2,846,116 of NZ_CP107007.1, forward strand.
GGCGCCAATCAGCGGGTTGATCGGCATTTTGCTCACCAGGTTCATCAGCTTGGCCATCAACACGCCGGCGGCGGTGCCGATGCCGAAGGCCACGATGCCCAGACCCAGAATGCCCAGCGTCTCAAAGGCAAGAAAGCTTTCGGCCATGAGCTTCGAGCCCACCGAAAGCCCCAGTACGATGGTGACGATGTTGATCAGCGCGTTCTGGGCAGTGTCCGCCAGCCGTTCGACCACGCCGCATTCGCGCATCAGGTTACCAAAGCAGAACATGCCCAGAAGCGGCGCGGCATCCGGCAGAAACATCGCCACCAGCAGCAGCAAAATGATCGGAAAGACGATCTTTTCGAGCTTCGAGACCGGACGCAGCTGCGTCATGGCGATCTTGCGCTCCTTGTCGGTGGTCAACAGGCGCATGATCGGCGGCTGGATCAGCGGTACCAGCGCCATGTAGGCGTAAGCCGCCACGGCGATCGCCCCCAGCAGTTCCGGGGCCAGCACGCTCGAGACATAAATCGAGGTCGGCCCGTCCGCGCCGCCGATGATGCCGATCGCCGCGGCCTGATTGAGCGAAAAGTCCATCACGCCCATCGAGGTGAGCAGCACCGCGCCAAAAAGCGTCGCGAAAATGCCGAACTGCGCCGCCGCGCCGAGAAACAGCGTACGCGGGTTGGCCAACAGCGGGCCGAAGTCGGTCATCGCCCCCACGCCCATGAAAATCACCAGCGGCGCGATGCCCGAACCGATGGCCACGCTGTAGAAGTTGTAGAGCACGCCGTTGCTGTAGCCTGCCGCCACGGCGATGTCGCGGGCGGCGCGCGCTGCTTCCGGGGCGGCGTCGTGCGCGACCACCTTGAGCGCTTCGCGCCAGGCCTCCAACCCTGCCGCCGGGTCGAGCGCCACCCCCAGGGCGGCGCCGATCTGCTCCAGCAGCGCCGGGCGCGCCACGTCGATCGCCTGATCGAGCGCCGAAATCGCAAGCCCCGCCTCGGGGATGTTGGCCAGAATCCCGCCAAAACCGATCGGCACCAGCAGCAGTGGCTCGAACTTCTTGTAGATGGCGAGATACAAAAGCACCAGCGCCACCACCATCATGACCGCCTGGCCGAGCTGGAGGTTATAAAGCCCCGAGCCTTCCCACAGGGTAATCAATTTATCCATTATCGGATGCCCTTAAAGCTCGACCAGAGAGTCGCCTACGGCGACGCTGTCGCCTTCGCTCACGTTGACGCTGGACACCGTGCCGCCGCTCTGGGCGCGCACCTCGGTTTCCATCTTCATGGCTTCGAGAATGATCACCACGTCGCCTTCACTCACCTGATCACCCACCTTCACGTTGACCTTGAAGATGTTACCGGCTAGCGGCGCATCGATGCTCTCCCCGCTCGAAGCAGCCGGCTCGCTCGTTGGCGCCGGCGCCGATGACGCGCTGGTGTCAGTGATTTGGCCAATATCGCCGCCTTCGGCGACCTCGACCACGTAGGCCTTGCCGTTGAGCTTGACGGTATAGGTCTCGGGTCCGGCGGCCGTTGCCGCGCCAGCCGTCGCTGCGCTGGACGTTGCCGCGGCGGCCGATGCCGGTGACTGAGCTTTGGACTTGTCGTCACCCTTGGCTTGCTCGACCTGGGGCGCGGGCTCGAAGGCGTCCGGGTTGTCGCGGTTTTTCAGGAACTTCAGGCCGATCTGTGGAAACAGCGCGTAGGTCAGCACGTCGTCGATGCGCTGCTCGCCTTCGCTCAGGCGAATGCTCTCGGCGCTCGCCTTCTCTTCGAGCTCGCTTTTTAGCCGCTCCATCTCGGGCGACAGGTTGTCTGCCGGGCGGCAGGTGATCGGCTCACCGCCTTCCAGTACGCGCGTTTGAAGCTCCGAATTGAACGGCGCGGGCGCGGCCCCGTATTCACCTTTCAACAGCGCCTGCACTTCCTTGGAGATCGACTTGTAGCGCTCATTCATCATCACGTTCATCACCGACTGAGTGCCGACGATTTGCGAGGTCGGCGTTACCAGCGGTATGAAACCCAGGTCTTCACGCACCCGCGGAATCTCCTCGAGCACGTCGTCGAGCCGGTCGCCGGCGCCCTGCTCCTTGAGCTGGCTCTCCATGTTGGTGAGCATGCCGCCGGGCACCTGAGCGGTCAGGATGCGCGAGTCGATGCCTTTGAGCGAGCCTTCGAAGGCGGCGTACTTCTTGCGCACCTGACGGAAATAGCCGGCAATGTCCTCGAGCGCCTCAAGATCGAGGCCGGTGTCGCGGTCGGTGTCCTTGAGCATTGCCACTACGGATTCGGTCGGGCTGTGGCCGTAGGTCATCGACATCGATGAAATCGCGGTGTCGACGTTGTCCACGCCGGCCTCGACTGCTTTCAAGATGGTCGAGGTCGAAAGCCCGGTGGTCGCGTGGCAGTGCAGGTGAACCGGAATCGACAGCGCCCTTTTCAGCCGCGTGACCAGCTCGAAAGCGGTGTAAGGCGTCAAAAGGCCCGCCATATCCTTGATCGCCAGCGAGTCGGCGCCCATCCCGGCGATGGTCTGGGCAAGCTCCACCCAGCTGTCCAGGGTATGAACCGGGCTTACGGTGTAGGAGATGGTGCCCTGGGCATGGCCGCCGACCTGGCGCACGGCCTTGATCGCGCGCTCCAGGTTACGTGGGTCGTTCATGGCGTCGAACACGCGAAACACGTCGACGCCGTTGGTTTTGGCGCGCTCGACGAATTTATCGACGACGTCATCGGCGTAGTGGCGGTAGCCCAGCAGGTTCTGGCCGCGCAGCAGCATGGCCTGAGGTGTGTTGGGCATCGCTTCCTTGAGCGCGCGAATACGCTCCCAGGGATCTTCGCCCAGATAGCGAATGCAGGCATCGAACGTCGCCCCGCCCCAGGTCTCCAACGACCAGAAGCCGATTCTGTCGAGCTTTTCGGCAATCGGCAGCATATCGTCTAGGCGAAGGCGCGTAGCGAACAGCGATTGGTGGGCGTCGCGCAACACGACATCGGTGATGCCCAGCGGGCGGGGTTTCTCGTGTGTGACTGGCTCGTTCATGGCTCGTTTCCAAAATTGTTTTGTTAGTAAACTTAACAAAAAAAGCCGCTTTATCTTTGTAAAGTTCGCTAGTCAGCGGTGTCGCTATCGGGTACGCGAACTGCGGTAACGATGCACCGCGGCAGAGATGACCGCCACGACCTCGTCGTCCTGGCCCGCCGGGGTCGCGCCAGCGCTGGATTTGACGCGCGTTGGCGTGGATTCGGCGGCGGGCTGCATGCGCGTTATCAGCGCCGACATCAGCACTACGCTGATCACCAGTATGGTAAGAAAAACAAACACAAAGCCCATCCCCAATCCCATCAGGGCCAGCCCTTCCTGTAGCAGCTCTTCTTCTTGCACGGTTTTCTCCCGAATGATCCCATCGATTGGCGCGCCGGGCTTTTGCAAAGGCGCTTGGCGCAGTAAGGACAATCCTCTAACCTGCCATATCCAGCATATATTGCAATGCCGCAAAAGTGGAAGTCATGGTTGTTAATTTACTACAAAAGGGGGAAATCGGCCTGGCGCCGATGGAGGGTGTCATCGACGCTCTCACCCGCGATTTGCTCACCCGAGAGCGCGGCTTCGATTGGACGGTGACCGAGTTCGTACGCGTGGTGGATGCGCGCCTGCCACCCCGAGTGTTCTACAAGCACTGCCCGGAGCTCGAGCACCCGCCGGTCGCCACGCCCAGCGGCGTGCCGGTGCACCTGCAGCTTCTGGGTTCTGACCCGGTGGCGCTGGCTGCCAACGCGCGTCAGGCGCTCGAGCTGGGCGCGGTCAGCGTGGATCTGAACTTTGGCTGCCCGGCCAAACTCGTCAACCGCCACGACGGCGGCGCCTCGCTGTTGCGCCGCCCGGAGCGGGTCTTTCGCGCGGTGAGCGCGGTGCACGAAGCCCTGGAGGGGCGCATCCCGGTCACGGCAAAGATTCGTCTGGGCTTTTCCGATCGGCGCCTGGCGGTAGCCTGCGGCCAGGCCGCCGAGGCGGGTGGCGCCGCAAGGCTGGTGGTACACGGGCGCACCCGTGACGAAGGCTATCGGCCGCCGGCGCACTGGGAGTGGATCGGGCGCATCCGCGAGCGGCTCTCGATCCCGGTGGTGGCCAATGGCGATATCTGGACGCTGGAGGATTACTGGAAGGCGCGCACGCTTTCGGGCTGTCGCGACGTGATGCTCGGGCGCAGTGCGCTGGCGGACCCCTGGCTTGCCCCGCGCATTCGTCACTGGCTGGACACCGGCGAGCGCCTGCCCGAAACCAGCTGGGCGATGCGCGCAGGCGTCATCGCCGAGTACGCAAGGCGCCAGCGCGAAGCGCTGCCCGAGCGCGTGGTCGTGTCGCTGGTCAAGCAGTGGCTGGCCCAGATGCGCCAGGCAAGCACCGAGGCCAACCAGCATTTTCAGCGCTTGAAGCGCATCGCCGAACTCGACGTGCTGCTCGCCGAGCTCGCCCCAACCCCCAGGGCGTGCGCCCTCGCCTAGCCATTAGCCAAAAAAAACGCCTGACCACGTAGCGTGGCAGGCGTTTTAAACGACCGCAGAGAGCGCGAGCAGCTCTCATGCACAGGCTCCATCCTCCTGAACCAGCCTGCGGGGCGCGTCTGGCGTGTTTACATGGCGCCGACGCAGAAAACCCGCCTCAAAAGAGACGGGTTTTCCTGGAATTTGGCGCGCCCGGGAGGATTCGAACCTCCGACCCTCTGATTCGTAGTCAGATACTCTATCCAGCTGAGCTACGGGCGCTTTACAAAATGTCCTGCTACTTTCTCGATTCAAATCGACGGATGTAATCGCGCGATTCGATCAAACAACCTGTGGATGGCGCGCCCGGGAGGATTCGAACCTCCGACCCTCTGATTCGTAGTCAGATACTCTATCCAGCTGAGCTACGGGCGCATATCCAATGAAAACTCGCTCGATTCCAAAATACTTCGAAACGTAAAACGATTTTCAACAAGTTCGGCAGTTGGCGGAGAGAGAGGGATTCGAACCCTCGATAGGGCTATAAACCCTATACTCCCTTAGCAGGGGAGCGCCTTCAGCCACTCGGCCACCTCTCCTCAACGGCACGGCGCGAATATTACCGATTATGCGTTGGGTTGTCCAGACTTAAGCAGAAATTTTTTCGCACCGGCTTCATGTTAGCGCTTAGACGCCCTCTAGTGGACGTGGGATAAGCCGCCATTTATTCAGGTTCGCTTTCAGTGTCACGCTCGCGCTGAATGCGCTGGTAGATCTCTTCGCGATGTACGGCGACATCCTTGGGAGCATTCACACCAATTCTGACCTGATTACCTTTTACTCCCAACACTGTGACGGTGATCTCATCACCTATCATCAGCGTTTCGCCTACGCGGCGCGTTAGGATGAGCATGGCTGATCTCCTTCTCAGACGTTTGTACAACGAACCGTGTCCGCCAGAGGCGTCACCGTCGCTATTATGCGACAAAGCGACACCAGTCACCAACGACTGTTGCCTCTGGCTCCATGACACGTTAAGCATTCGCTGTAAGTGAGCTCACCACCGTTGGCAGCAAGTTACCTATTAGCGTAGAAGGTTTAGAGCACAAATGTTATTTAGATTCTATATTTGTGCTGTCCAAACCGAACGCCTTGTGTAGCGCGTTCACCGCCAGTTCCATATGCTTTTCATCGATGACCACGGAAATCTTGATTTCCGAGGTGGAGACCATACGGATATTGACGTTCTCATCGGCCAATACACGAAACATCTTCGAGGCAACGCCGGCGTGAGAGCGCATGCCGACACCCACCAGCGAGACCTTGGCGATGTTGTCGTCACCGCGCAGCTCACCGCCGCCCAGATCCGGAATCACGCTCTCTTCCAGAAGCTTTTTGGTCGCCTTGTAGTCGCCCTTGGCCACGGTGAAGGTGAAGTCGGTGTAGTCGCCGGCGGGGGCCACGTTCTGCACGATCATGTCGACTTCGATGTTGGCGTCGGCGATCGGGCCGAGAATGCGTGAGGCGACACCCGGCACGTCTGGCGTATGCAAAAGGGTCAGCTTGGCTTCGTTCTTGGTAAAGGCGATACCGGAGATCAGCGGTTCTTCCATGGAATCCTCGTCTTGGTCAGAATCAGCAACAATTAGGGTACCGGGGCCATCCTCGAAACTGGACAGCACCCGAAGCGGAACGTTGTACTTGCCAGCGAACTCTACCGCGCGAATCTGCAGCACCTTGGATCCCAGGCTTGCAAGCTCCAGCATCTCCTCGACGGTGATGCTCGTAAGGCGCTGCGCCTTCGAGCAGACGCGCGGGTCGGTGGTGTAGACGCCGTCGACATCGGTATAGATCTGGCACTCGTCGGCACCGAGCGCCGCGGCCAGGGCCACGCCGGTGGTGTCCGAGCCGCCGCGACCGAGGGTCGTGATGTTGCCCTCTTCATCCACGCCCTGAAAGCCCGCCACGACCACGACCTTGCCTTCGTCGAGGTCGGTCTTGAGATCGTCGGTTTCGATGCGCTGAATGCGCGCCTTGGTGTAAGCGCTGTCGGTATGGATACCCACCTGGGCGCCGGTGTGCGAAGTCGCCGACACGCCGAGCTGCTGCAGCGCCATCGCCAGCAGTGAAATGGTGACCTGCTCGCCGGTGGAGAGCAGCATGTCCATTTCGCGCGGCGCCGGGTCTTCGTTGAGCGCGTGGGCCATATCGGTGAGGCGGTTGGTCTCGCCGCTCATGGCGGAGACCACCACCACGATCTGGTGGCCCTGGTCGCGAAAGCCTTTTACCTTTTCCGCCACGGCCTTGATCCGGTCGACGGAGCCGACCGACGTACCGCCGAACTTTTGTACGTATAGTGCCATATGCCATTTTCCCTATGCGTTCGGAGTAAAAGAGTAATAGTAGACTAGCGGGAAATTAGCGTTGGAAACATGCGCTAGTCTGACTACCGCTATAAAAAGGGCCGATGGCAGCGCCACCGGCCCTTTGAGTTAGAGCGCGTTTGCAAGCCAGGCCGGCACACTATCGAGCGCCCCGGGTAGCGCCTGGGGCTGGCTGCCGCCGGCCTGGGCCATGTCCGCGCGCCCGCCCCCCTTGCCGCCGACCTGTGCGGCGACGTGGTTGACCAGCTCGCCGGCCTTGACGCGGTCGGTGAGATCGTCGGTCACCCCGGCGATCAGGCTCACCTTGCCCGCCGCCTGGTCCGCGACCGCCAACAGGATCACGCCGGAGCCGATCTTCTGCTTGAGCTGGTCGAGCATGCCGCGAAGGTCCTTGCCGGAAACGCCGTCGAGCCGAGTCGCCAGAAGCTTCACGCCGCTTACTTCTTGGACCTGGCCAAGCAGGTCACTGCCGGCGGAGCTTGCAAGCTTCGCCTTGAGCTGCTCGAGCTCTTTTTCGAGCGTGCGGTTGCGCTCAAACAGCGACTCCACGCGGGACTCGACCTGCTCGGGCTTGGCCTTGAGCCGCGCCCCCAGGCGCTCGAGCGTGGCTTCCTGCTGCTGGAAGTAGGCCAGCGCGTTCTCGCCGGTGATCGCCTCGATACGACGAACGCCGGCGGCGGTGCCCGCCTCACTCACGATATGGAAGCAGCCGATATCGCCGCTTCGCGCCACGTGGGTGCCACCGCAAAGCTCGATGGAGAAGTCGTCAGCTCCGATGGTCAGCACGCGCACGCTGTCGGCGTATTTCGCCTCGAACAGCGCCGCTGCGCCCTTGGCTTTCGCCTCGGAAAGCGTCATCTGCTCGGTGCGGGTCGGAGCGTTGGCCAGCACCTGCTCGTTGACCAGCCGCTCGACCTCGGAAAGCTGCTCGGCGCTCAGCGCCTCGAAATGGCTGAAATCGAAGCGCAGGCGCTCGGCGTTGACCAGCGAGCCCTTCTGCTGGACGTGGTCGCCCAGTACGATGCGCAGCGCTTCGTGCAGCAGGTGGGTGGCGGAGTGGTTACGCACCGTGGCGGCGCGAAGGCCGGTATCGACCTCGCCACGCGCCCCGGCGCCGACGCTCAGCGTGCCTTCGACCATCACGCCCTGGTGCAGGTGGTGGCCGCTCTGCTTCTGGGTATCGGTGACCTGAAAGCGCCCGCCGTCGACGTGCAGGTAGCCGGTGTCGCCCACCTGGCCGCCGGACTCGCCGTAGAACGGCGTGCGATCCAGCACCACGATCCCCTTCTGCCCTGCCTCGAGCGCGGCCAGCGCGTTGCCTTCGGTATCGAGTAGCGCCGTCACCTGGGCGTCGTCGGCTAAAAGCTCGTACCCGGTGAAGTCGGTGGCGCCTTCGAGCTCGATGTTGGCGCTGTAGTCGGCGCCGAACTGGCTCGCCGCGCGGGCGCGCTCACGCTGGGCCTCGAGCTCGCGCTGGAAACCCGCTTCATCGAGTGTGACGCCGCGCTCGCGGCAGACGTCCGCGGTCAAATCGAAGGGGAAACCGTAGGTGTCGTAGAGCTTGAACACGGTCTCGCCGGGCAGCGTGTCGCCGTCGAGATTCTCCAGCGCTTCGGTCAGAAGCCCCATGCCATGATCCAGCGTGCGGGCGAACTGCTCCTCTTCTTTCAGCAGCACGCGGGCGATCTGCGCGCTCGACTCGCGAAGCTCCGGGTAGGCGTCGCCCATCTCCGCATCCAGCGCCTCGACCAGCTCATGGAAGAACGTTCCCGTGGCGCCAAGCTTGTGGCCGTGGCGTACCGCGCGGCGAATGATCCGGCGCAGGACGTAGCCGCGCCCTTCGTTGGAGGGCAGCACGCCGTCGGCGATCAAGAACGCGCAGGAACGGATGTGGTCGGCGATGACGCGAAGCGACGGTGCCTCGAGATCATGGGAGCCGGTGGCCTGCGCGGCCGCTTTCAGCAGGTTCTGGAACAGGTCGATCTCGTAGTTGGAGTGCACGCCCTGCATGACCGCCGCAACACGCTCAAGCCCCATGCCGGTGTCGATCGAAGGCTTGGGCAGCGGATGCAACGTGCCCTCGGCGTCACGGTCGAACTGCATGAAGACCAGGTTCCAGATCTCGATGTAGCGGTCGCCGTCTTCCTCCGGGCTTCCGGGCGGCCCGCCCCAAACGTCAGCGCCGTGATCGAAAAATATTTCCGAGCTCGGCCCGCACGGGCCGGTATCGCCCATCTGCCAGAAGTTGTCCTCGTCCAGACGCGAGAAGCGCTCGGGGTCGATGCCGATCTCCTCTTTCCAGATCCTTTCGGCCTCGTCGTCGCTGATATGCACGGTGACCCAAAGCTTCTCCTTTGGAAGGCCCAGGGTGTCGGTCAGAAACGTCCAGGCAAAGCGGATGGCATCACGCTTGAAGTAGTCGCCGAAGCTGAAGTTGCCCAGCATCTCGAAAAACGTGTGGTGGCGCGCGGTGTAACCGACGTTGTCCAGGTCGTTGTGCTTGCCACCGGCGCGCACGCAGCGCTGGGCCGAGGTGGCGCGCACGTAGGGGCGCGGGTCGCGGCCCAGAAAAACGTCCTTGAACGGCACCATGCCGGCGTTGGTGAACAAAAGCGTTGGGTCGTTGCCGGGCACCAGCGAGCTGGTGGGAACCACGGTGTGTCCGTGCTCTTCGAAATAGGAGAGGAAGGCCTGCCTGATCGCTGCGCTTTTCATAGGGGTTCCGTGACAATGAAGCGTGATGCCCCGGGGCGCTATCGCCGCCACCCTGGGAGCCGCAAAACATCCATTATAACGAAGTTGCCACGCGACTAAAGCCACGAAGCGCTGGCGTCTTACAAGCAGTGCGATGGGTGAAGGAATTACAGGTGCGGTTTAGTCGGAAAGCGTGGAGAGCGCGTAGCGAATCTGCTCGAAGTCGAAGCCGCGCTGAGCCAGAAAGCGCTCGCGTTTGGCGCGCTCTTTGGGGGGCACAAAACGCTCGCCCGAAGGCGCCCCGGACGTGCGAAAGCGCCGCTGTAGCGTTTCAGCCGCCAGTTCGAACCAGTCGATGCGCTCCTGCTCGGCGACCGCGTTAATCGCCTGCGTTTGGGCATCGCCTCTGATGCCACGGCGACCAAGCTCCATTTTGATGCGTATGGGCCCTTGGCCTCGCAGCACCCGCGAGCGTACGAAACTTTCGCTGAAGCGGTCGTCGTTTTGAAGCCCCTGCTCCTCGAGGGCGTCGAGGCATTCGAGGATATCGGCCTCCTCGAACGTCTTTTGCGCAAGCTTTTCATGGAGCTCGGCGCGGGAGTACTCGCGCCGGGCCAGTAGATCGATGGCGACCCCGCGCGGGGTCGCGTTACCGGCGCCAAACATGGCTCTCTCCGCAGGGACGGACGATTAGATCAGGCTATCTTCGCCGCCCGCGTCATCCGCTGCGGCGACCTCTTCTTCTTTTTTGGGCTCGGCCTTGGCCAGCAGCTGATCGCGAATCTGGCTCTCGATCTCTTCCATGATTTCCGGATGCTCTTCCAGGTACTGGGACGCATTGGCCTTGCCCTGACCGATCTTGCTGCCCTTGTAGCTGTACCAGGCGCCGGCCTTGTCGACCAGGTTGCACTGCACGCCCAGATCGATCACTTCGCCGGCGTGGTAGATGCCCTTGCCGTAGAGAATCTGGAACTCGGCCTGACGGAACGGCGGCGCGACCTTGTTCTTCACGACCTTCACGCGGGTTTCGTTACCGGTGACCTCGTCGCCGGTTTTCACCGAGCCGGTGCGGCGAATATCCAGACGCACGCTCGAGTAGAACTTCAGCGCGTTACCGCCGGTGGTGGTTTCGGGGCTGCCGAACATGACGCCGATTTTCATGCGGATCTGGTTGATGAAGACGACCAGGCAGTTGGCGTTCTTGATGTTGCCGGTGATCTTGCGCAGCGCCTGAGACATCAAGCGCGCCTGCAGACCCACGTGGGCGTCGCCCATTTCGCCTTCGATCTCGGCGCGCGGGGTGAGGGCCGCCACGGAGTCGATGATGATGACGTCGACACCGCCGGAGCGCACCAGCATGTCGGTGATCTCGAGCGCCTGTTCACCGGTGTCCGGCTGGGAGACCAGCAGGTCATCCAGGTTGATGCCGAGCTTTTCCGCGTAGCTTGGGTCGAGCGCGTGCTCGGCGTCCACGAACGCGCACACCTTGCCCTGTTTCTGCGCCTGAGCGATGACCGACAGCGTCAGCGTGGTCTTGCCCGAGGACTCCGGGCCGAAGATTTCGACGACCCGCCCGTAGGGCAGACCGCCAATGCCGAGCGCGATGTCGAGTCCTAATGATCCGGTCGATACCGACGGCATGACCACGCGCGGCGCATCGCCCAGACGCATGACGGTGCCCTTGCCGAACTGACGATCGATCTGGCTGAGCGCGGCGTTCAGTGCTTTGGTACGGTTTTCATCTTGAGCCATGTAAAGCGTCCTCGTAACAACCTGTATAATTAGCCAGTATTATGCCAAATATTGGCCGCAAAACCTATCCCTGTCGCGCTATTTATTTCCGCAGCACCCCGGCTATCAGTTCGCTCTCAAAGCGCTGACAGCAGTGCTTTTTGCCCGAGTGCGCTAGCGCGAAAGGCGCAGGATCAACGCGATCAGCGCCTCGCGCACCGCCTGCTCACGCACCGCTTGCCGGTCGCCGGGAAACATGAAGCGCTGGGCGCGCTGTTCGCGCTCGCTGCCCACACTTAGCCACACGAGCCCCACGGGCTTTTCCGCGCTGCCGCCGCCGGGCCCGGCCACGCCGCTCACCGCCACGCCAAGCTGTGCGCCGCTTTCACGACACGCCCCGCGCACCATCTCGTTCACCACCGCCTCGCTCACCGCACCATGGGCGTCGAGCGTTTGTTGGGCCACGCCCAAAAGCCGGGTCTTGGCCGCGTTGGAGTAGGTCACCAATCCGGTTTCGAAATAGGCGGAGCTGCCCGCCGCCGAGGTGATCATCGAGGCGATGCCGCCCCCGGTGCAGGACTCTGCCGTGGTCAGCGTGACGTTCTGGGCCACGCAGAGCTTGCCCAGGCGCTTGGCAAGCAGCGCCATATCGAGATTTTTCAAGCCGGATACGTCAGCCACCTTGCAGACTCCTTCATGTCAGCGCTGTGTTCAGCGTAGAATACTGCGTTTGTGTTGCCTATAGAACCAACACACGGAACTCGAACACCGCCCACGGCCAAGCCTTGCCGTGGGCCACGCCAAGCCAGGACGTCCATGTCACAAAGCCCCGCGCATACGCCCATGATGGCGCAGTATCTGAAGATCAAACGTGACCACCCGGAAGTGCTGCTTTTCTACCGGATGGGGGATTTTTACGAGCTGTTCTTCGACGATGCCCGCCGCGCCGCGGCGCTTTTGGATATCACCTTGACCGCCCGCGGCCAAAGCGGCGGCAAGCCGATTCCCATGGCTGGCGTCCCTTACCATAGCGCCGAGGGCTATCTTGCTCGGCTGGTCGCCGCCGGCGAGTCCGTGGCGATTTGCGAGCAGATCGGCGACCCGGCGACCAGCAAGGGCCCGGTGGAGCGCCAGGTGGTGCGCATCGTCACCCCAGGCACGCTGCACGATGAGGCGCTGCTCGACGCCCGACGCGATAACGTCCTGGTCGCGCTCGCCCCGGGCCGCGATCGCTTCGGTCTTGCCTGGCTCGAACTCTCCAGCGGGCGCTTCAACGTGCTCGAGGTAGAAAGCGAAGCAGAGATGCTCGCCGAGCTGACCCGCCTGGCGCCGGCGGAGCTTTTGGTGCCTGAAAACCTGACGCTGCCGGAGGCCTGGTCGCAAAAGCGCAGCCTGCGCCGCCAGGGCGAGTGGCTGTTCGATTTAGACAGCGCCAACCGGAGCCTGTGTGATCAGTTTCAGGTGCAGGATCTGCGCGGCTTCGGCTGCGCGCACCTTTCCACGGCGCTCATCGCCGCCGGCGTTTTGGTCGATTACGCCCGCGACACCCAGCGCTCGCGCCTGCCCCACGTCACCGCCATCACTGTCGAGAATCGCGACGACGCCGTCGTCATCGACGGTGCCAGCCGGCGTAACCTGGAGATCGACACCAACCTTGCCGGCAGCACCGACAATACGCTGGCGAGCGTGCTCGATACCTGCGCCACGCCGATGGGCTCGCGGCTCTTGAAGCGCTGGCTCAACCGCCCGCTGCGCCAGATCGAGCTGGTCAAGGGCCGCCAGGCCGGCGTCGCGCTTTTGAGCCTCGACGCCGCCTATATGGAGCTTCGCGAGGCGCTTTCTGAGCTTGGCGACATCGAGCGCATACTGGCGCGCGTAGCGCTCTACAGCGCCCGCCCGCGGGATCTGGCCCGCCTTCGCGATGCGCTCAACGCTTTACCCGAACTACAGCGCCTTTTGGAGGCGGTGGAGAGTGGCAGCGCCATCGACGCGCTCAAGCCCCACGTTCGCCCCTACCCGGAGATGGCGGACACCCTGACCCGGGCGATCATCACCAACCCGCCGGTGGTGATTCGCGACGGCGGCGTGATCGCGGAAGGCTTCGATGATGATCTCGACGAGCACCGCGGGCTTGCGGAAAACGCCGGCGAGTATCTGGTCGAGCTCGAGCGGCGCGAGCGCGAGCGCACCGGGCTTTCGAACCTGAAAGTGGGCTATAACCGGGTGCACGGCTACTTCATCGAGCTGCCCCGCGCTCAGGCGCAGCAGGCGCCGGCGGAGTACATTCGCCGCCAGACGCTGAAAAATGCCGAGCGCTTCATTATCCCCGAGCTCAAGGAGTTCGAGGACAAGGCGCTGTCGGCAAAGTCCCGGGCGCTGTCGCGGGAAAAGTGGCTCTACGAGCGCCTTCTTGGCGAGCTCAACGCCCATCTTCACGCGCTCCAGGCGACCTCCCAGGCGCTCTCCGAGCTCGACGTGCTGTGCGCCTTCGCCGAGCGCGCCGAGGCGCTTGGCTGGGTGCGCCCGACGCTTAGCCAGGAAACCGGTATTCACGTCACCGCCGGGCGCCACCCGGTGGTCGAGCACGTCAGTCAAACGCCTTTCGTGCCCAACGATATCGACCTTTCCCCGACGCGGCACATGCTGGTCATCACCGGCCCTAACATGGGCGGTAAATCGACCTACATGCGCCAGACCGCGCTGATTGCGCTGCTCGCCCACTGCGGCAGCTTCGTGCCCGCCGCACAGGCCGAGATCGGCCCGCTCGATCGCATCTTCACCCGCATCGGCTCCTCCGACGATCTCGCCGGCGGGCGCTCCACTTTCATGGTGGAGATGACCGAAACCGCCAATATCCTGCATAACGCCACCGACCAGAGTCTGGTGCTGATGGACGAGATCGGCCGCGGCACCAGCACCTTCGACGGCCTGTCGCTTGCCTGGGCGAGCGCCGAGCAGCTGGCGGGCACCAAAGCGCTGACGCTCTTCGCCACCCACTACTTCGAGATGACCGCCCTGCCGGAGCAAGCCGAGGGCGTGGCGAACATTCACCTGACCGCCACCGAGCATGGCGACAGCATCGTGTTCATGCACCGCATCGAGGCGGGGCCGGCAAGCCAGAGCTACGGCCTGCAGGTCGCCCAGCTGGCCGGCGTGCCAAGTGCGGTGATCCATCGCGCCCGCGAGAAGCTTGCCATGCTCGAGCAGCGCGACGTCGACGAGCAGCAGCGCCCGGCACCGGCGGCCAGCGCGCCGCTTCAAAGCGATCTGTTCGCCAGCGCTCCGCACCCGGTGGTGGAGGCGCTTACCAACGTCGACGTGGACGATCTATCGCCGCGGGAGGCGTTGGCCCTGATGTATCAGTGGCGGGCGCTTCTCTGACGGGCCAGTTCGCGCTTGCCGCAGCCCGGCACCCCCTCTAGAATACTCGGCATGCGTTTTAGCTTATAAAAAGCGGTTAGCTTATAACCATTCACGATTAGCAATCATTTACGACTACCGTGGCCGCCGGCGGCCAGGCAAGAGGAACCAACCGATGACGTTTGTCGTTACCGAAAACTGCATCCAGTGCAAATATACCGACTGCGTAGAAGTCTGCCCGGTCGACTGTTTCTATGAAGGCCCGAACTTTCTGGTGATCCACCCCGACGAGTGCATCGACTGCGCGCTGTGTGAGCCGGAGTGCCCCGCCGAGGCGATCTTCTCTGAAGACGAGTTGCCAAGCGGCCAGGAACCCTTCATCGAGATCAACGCCGAGCTCGCCGACGTATGGCCCAATATCAACGAAAAGAAAGACCCGCTGCCGGACGCCGAAGAGTGGGACGGCAAGAGCGGCAAAATGGACAAGCTCGAACGCTGAGCCCTGCCCTACCCTTGCAAATGAAAAAAGCCACCCGAAGGTGGCTTTTTTTGGGCCTGAAAGCGCGCTAGGCGGCTTTCGGCGTGCCCAGCTCGTCGGACTCCGCGGCGAAGACCGCACCGTCGTGTTGGCCCAGCAGCCGGCTGGTCACGGTGCCTGCGGTCATGGAGCCGTTGACGTTGATCGCCGTGCGGCCCATGTCGATCAGCGGCTCGATCGAGATCAGAAGACCGGCCAGTGCGATCGGCAGATCCAGCGTCGAGAGCACGATGATCGCCGCAAAGGTCGCCCCGCCGCCGACGCCGGCAATGCCGAACGAGGCCAGCGTCACCACCAGCACCAGCGTCGCCAGGAACTCGAGCGAGAGCGGGTCGATCCCCACCGTCGGCGCGATCATCATGGCGAGCATCGCCGGATAGAGCCCCGCGCAGCCGTTCTGGCCGATGGTGGCCCCAAAGGAGGCGGCGAAATTGGCGATCGCCGGCGGCACGCCGATACGGTCGACCTGGGCTTCGATGTTGAGCGGAATGGTCGCCGCACTCGAGCGCGAGGTGAACGCGAACGTCAGTACCGGCCACACCTTCTGGAAGTAGCGCAGCGGATTGACCCCGGCGCCGGAGAGAAACAGCGCGTGCATCACCAGAATCAGGCCAAGCCCGATATAGGAGGCCACCACGAACCCCAGAAGGCCGAGAATGTCGCCGATGTCGGACGTCGCGACCACCTTGGTCATCAGCGCCATGACGCCGTAGGGCGTGAGGCGAATCACCATGCGCACCAGGCGCATGATCCACTTCTGCACCACGTCGATGCCGTCGATCAACCTGTCGCCGAGTACCGCGTTCTCGCGCTTGATGCCCAGTGCCGCCATGCCCAGAAAGGTCGCGAAAATCACTACGCTGATGATCGAGGTCGGGCGCGCGCCGGCCAGGTCCTGGAACGGGTTGCTGGGAATGAAGGATAAAAGCAGCTGTGGTACGGTCAGATCCGCGACCTGGGCGCTACGCTCGATGATGTCCTGGCCGCGCTCGAGCTCGCGCGCGCCCTGAACGAGCCCTTCGGCGGAAAGCCCGAACAGCTGGGTCATGCCGATGCCGATGATCGCAGAAATCGCCGTGGTGATCATCAGCATGGCCAGCACGCCAACGCTGATCTTGCCAAGCGAGCTGGCGTCGTGAAGCCGGGTGACTGCCGAGAGAATCGTCACCAGCACCAGCGGCATGATGATCATCTTGAGAAGCTGCACGTAGCCACCGCCGACCAGGTTGACCCAGTCGATAGTGCCGGTGAGCGTGGCGGTGTCGGCATAAAGCGCCTGCAACGCAGCACCCAGCAGTACACCAATAATCAGCCCCACCAACACCACGCGAGAAAGGCTCGCGCCGCGGCGCTGCCAGCGCGCCAGCAGTGCGATCGCCAGCGCAAAAATTAGTACGTTTATCGCTACCCACCAGGGCATGGTCGTCGCCTCCTTGAAACCAGGCCGGTGCGGAATGCACCGGACAACGAGCAGACCAAACGATAGCCTGCTAACTCGGACGCGACATGGTAATTAATCGTCGAAAGGAATAACAATGCATTTTTCTTATAACCATCGATAGCATTCGCGCTAACGCCCGGTAGAGTGCGCCGCCCGGGATCACAACGACCTCAATGCCCATGGCAAGTACATAAACAGGCACATAAAAAAGGCGGCCCGTAGGCCGCCCGCTCCAAGCACTTCCTTTCACCACATCCTGTGTCAACACTCCTCGGTGTCCTCCCTGCCGGCGCCTCGTTCACCGTGGCCCCGGCGCACCACTTCTTTCGCTCTCTATCCTGCCTAAAGCATCCTTGCCTCCCCTTGTCCTGAGGCCAGTGTGACAGAGATGAAGCGCAGCGCAAAAAGTGCTTATCATTAAAAAAGGCGAGCCCTGAGGCTCGCCTTGAGATTTCAACCCTATAAAAATCAATTATTTAAAAAATCCATTATAAAGAAAGCTTTTTATTTCCAACGCTTTAGTACTATTTTCCTAGCGTCAGGTAAGCGATCTCTTACACCCGATTAAACGATTACTTACAGGCGAGGCGCCCAGGCTCACTGCCCCTTGATCGCTTTTAGCCCGGGGTAATCGACGTTTCCAAGCTCCGCCTCGATCATGAGCAGGCGATTGTACTTGGCGACCCGGTCGGAGCGGCAAAGCGATCCGGTCTTGATCTGGCCTGCGGCGGTGCCCACGGCCAGATCGGCGATGGTGGTGTCCTCGGTTTCACCGGAGCGGTGTGAGATTACCGCGGTGAAGCCGGCATCCTGGGCCATCTGGATGGCATCGAGGGTCTCGGAGAGCGAGCCGATCTGGTTGAACTTGATCAGAATGGAGTTTCCGATCTTCTCGTCGATGCCGCGCTTGAGAATTTTCGTGTTGGTCACGAACAGGTCGTCACCCACGAGCTGGACCTTATCACCGAGCTTGTCGGTGAGCGCCTTCCAGCCATCCCAGTCGGACTCGTCCATGCCGTCTTCGATCGAAACGATCGGATAGTCGTCGCAAAGCCCGGCGAGATAATCGGTGAAGCCCTGGGCATCGAAGCTCTTCTCTTCGCCGGCAAGCACGTACTGGCCATCCTTGTAGAACTCGGAAGAGGCGCAGTCGAGCGCCAGGGTCACGTCAGTGCCCAGGGTGTAGCCGGCATCCGCCACCGCCTGCTTGATCACCGCCAGCGCCTCGGCGTTGGAAGAGAGGTTCGGCGCGAAGCCGCCCTCGTCCCCCACCGAAGTGGAGAGCCCTTTCGCGGCGAGCACCTTCTTCAGCGCATGGAAGATTTCGGCGCCCACTCGCAGCGCCTCGCGGAAGTTGGCCGCGCCCACGGGCTGAACCATGAATTCCTGGATATCGACGTTGTTATCCGCGTGCTCGCCGCCGTTCAAGATATTCATCATCGGTACCGGCATGCTGTAGTGGCCCGGCTTGCCGTAGAGCTCGGCGATATGGGCGTAGAGCGCCACGCCCTTGGCGTTGGCCGCCGCCTTGGCTGCCGCCAGCGACACCGCGAGAATGGCGTTGGCGCCCAGGTTTGCCTTGTTGTCGGTGCCGTCGAGCTTGAGCATGGCGTCGTCCAGCCCGCGCTGGTCGCGCGCGTCCATACCGAGTAGCGCCTCGCGGATGCTGCCGTTGACCGCCTCGACCGCTTTCAACACGCCCTTACCCAGATAGCGTGCCTTGTCGCCGTCGCGAAGTTCCAGCGCTTCGCGCGAGCCGGTGGAAGCGCCGCTTGGCGCGCAGGCCTGGCCCACCGCACCGCTTTCCAGGCGCACCGTGGCGCTCACGGTGGGGTTGCCGCGGGAGTCGAGCACTTCGAGCGCGGTGATATCCACAATTTTGGTCATGACAGCGTCCTTTTTGATTATCGGTCTACTAACTAGCGATGTTTCCCGTGAGCGCCGGCCGTGGCGTTAGCGCCCATCGCGCGCCTAGCGAATCACGAGCGGCTCGAAGCCTTTTACCAGCGCGTCGAGCTGTGAAAGCTGGGTCAAAAACGGTTTGAGCTGATCCAGCGGCAGCGCACACGGCCCGTCGCACTTGGCGTTGTCCGGGTCCGGATGCGCTTCCAGAAAGAGCCCGGCCAGGCCCACGGCGACACCGGCGCGGGCGAGCTCCGCTACCTGAGCGCGGCGCCCGTCGGCGCTGTCGGCGCGACCGCCGGGGCGCTGGAGCGCATGGGTGACATCGAAAAAGAGCGGGTAGCCGGTCTCCTTCATGTCGCCAAAGCCAAGCATGTCGACCACCAGATTGTTGTAGCCAAAGCTCGACCCACGCTCGCAGAGCATCAGGCGGTCGTTGCCGGCTTCAACAAACTTGGCAATGATGTGGCGCATCTCGTGCGGGGCGAGAAACTGCGGCTTCTTGATATTGATCGCCGCCCCGGTGTTGGCCATGGCGACGACCAGATCGGTCTGGCGGGCCAGAAACGCGGGGAGCTGGATGATGTCCGCTACTTGCGCCGCGGCCGCCGCCTGGTGGGGCTCGTGCACGTCGGTGATGATCGGCACGTTATAGCGCGATTTGATATCGGCCAGTATCTGCAGCCCTTTCTCGAGGCCCGGCCCGCGAAACGAATTGATCGAACTGCGGTTGGCCTTGTCGAAACTCGCCTTGAACACGTAGGGCATGGCAAGCGCCGAGGTGGCCTCGACGTAGGCCGCAGCGACCTCATCGGCAAGCTCGGCGGACTCCAGTACGTTCATGCCACCGAGCAGCATCAGCGGCAGAGAGTTGCCGGCCTTGAGGCCGGCAATGTCGATGTGACGCTCGCGAACGCCTTGATCAGAGGCCATGACGGCTCCTTACTCGTGGGGCGCGGCGTGGGCGCGCGTGCGTTGTGCCTTGTGCTCGACCGCGGCGTTGACGAAGCCCGAGAACAGCGGGTGCCCGTCGCGCGGCGTGGAGGTGAACTCCGGGTGGAACTGACACGCTACGTACCAGGGGTGGTCGGCAAGCTCGACCATCTCGACCAGCGACTGATCGACGCTCTTGCCGGAAATCACCAGCCCCGCTTTTTCAAGCTCGTCGATGAACTGGTTGTTCACCTCGAAGCGGTGGCGATGGCGCTCGACGATTTCATCCGAGCCGTAGGCTTCACGCGCCTTGCTTCCCGGGGCAAGGTGGCACACCTGGCCGCCCAGACGCATGGTGCCGCCCAGATCAGAGGCCGCGTCGCGCAGCTCGATCTTGCCTTCGCTATTGAGCCACTCAGTGATCAAACCGACCACCGGATGCTGAGTGTCGTGGGTGAACTCGGTGGAGTTGGCGTCCGCCCAGCCGGCGACGTTGCGGGCGTACTCGATTACCGCGACCTGCATCCCCAGACAAATCCCCAAATACGGCACGTTGTTCTCGCGCGCGAACTGAGCGGTCTTGATCTTGCCTTCCACGCCGCGCTCGCCAAAACCGCCGGGCACGAGAATCGCGTCCTTGCCGGCCAGGCGCTCGGTGCCGTGGCGCTCGATGTCTTCGGAGTCGATGTAGTCGACGTTGACCTTGATGCGTCCCTGAATGCCGGCATGAATCAGCGCTTCGTTGAGCGACTTGTAGGCGTCCAAAAGCTCCATGTACTTGCCGACCATGGCGATGCTCACCGACTTCAGCGGATTGAGCTTGGCGTCGAGCACCTTCACCCACTCGGAGAGATCGGCAGGCTCGGCTTCCAGGCGCAGCTTGTCGCAGACGATGTCATCGAGGCCGTGCTCGTGGAGCATCAGCGGAATGCGGTAGATGGTATCGGCGTCCTGAAGCGGTACCACCGCGCGCTCTTCGACGTTGGTAAAGAGCGCGATCTTGCGCCGCTCGCTCTCCTCAAGCTCGACTTCGCTTCTGCAAATCAGGATATCCGGTTGGATACCGATGGAGCGAAGCTCCTTGACGCTGTGCTGGGTCGGCTTGGTCTTGGTTTCGCCGGCGGTCTTGATGTAGGGCACCAGCGTCAGGTGCATGAAGATCGCGCGGCTCGCGCCCTGCTCGCTTCGAATCTGGCGAATGGATTCCAGAAACGGCAGCGACTCGATATCGCCGACGGTGCCGCCGATCTCGACCAGCGCCACGTCGAAGCCTTCGCCACCGTCGTAGACGCGCTGTTTGATCTCGTCGGTAATGTGCGGGATGACCTGCACCGTACCGCCCAGGTAGTCGCCGCGGCGCTCCTTGCGCAGCACGTGCTCGTAGACCCGGCCGGTGGTGAAGTTGTTACCCTGGGTCATCCTGGTACGAATGAAGCGCTCGTAGTGACCCAGATCGAGATCGGTTTCGGCGCCATCCTCGGTGACGAACACCTCGCCGTGCTGGAACGGGCTCATGGTGCCCGGATCCACGTTGATGTACGGGTCGAGCTTGAGCATGGTGACCTTAAGGCCGCGGGCCTCTAGAATCGCCGCCAGCGAGGCCGACGCGATGCCCTTGCCAAGAGAGGACACAACGCCGCCGGTCACGAAGATATATCGTGTCATGGAAAACCTGTAAGAACGTGATCAGAAGGCACGGCAGAAAGCCACACCAGGATGGGATGACAGAATACCAGAGCTCGCCCGAAGGCTCAATTTGAACTGGCCGGCCCTCCACTGCCGAGAAAACCTTGCGCCCATAAAAAAACAGGCCGTGCGAACACGACCTGTTGATTTGGCAGGAAGAAATCAGACGCCCAGGTAATCCAGCATTCCCTCGGCGGCCTGACGGCCCTCATAGATGGCGGTGACCACCAGATCCGAGCCGCGGACCATGTCGCCGCCAGCGAAGATTTTCTCGTTAGTCGTCTGGAAGGCGTACTGACCGTGTTCCGGGGCCTTGACCAGGCGACGCTCGCAAACCTCGACGCTGGCGCCTTCGAACCACGGGATCGTGCTTGCCTGGAAGCCAAAGGCGACCACGACGGCATCCGCCGGGATCACTTCTTCGGAACCGGGCACGATTTCCGGGCGGCGGCGGCCGTTTTCATCGGCCTCGCCCAGCCGGGTGCGCACGACCTTCACGCCTTCCACCTTACTCTCGCCGACCACGGCGATGGGCTGGCGGTTGAAGAGAAACTCGACGCCCTCTTCCCGGGCGTTGGCCACCTCGCGGCGCGAGCCGGGCATGTTCTCTTCGTCGCGGCGGTAGGCGCAGGTCACGCTCGCCGCGCGCTGACGAATTGAGCTGCGGTTACAGTCCATCGCCGTATCGCCGCCGCCGAGCACCACCACGCGCTTGCCTTCCATCGAGATGTAGTCCGCCGGATCCTTCTCGAAGCCCAGGCGCCGGTTGACGTTGGCGATCAAAAAGTCGAGCGCCTTGTAAACGCCGGGCAGGTCTTCACCGGGGAAGCCACCTTCCATGTACTGGTAGGTGCCCATGCCGAGGAATACCGCGTCATACTCCTGCACCAGGGTGTCGAACTCGATGTCCACGCCGATCTCGACGTTCAAACGAAACTCGATGCCCATCTCCTCGAACACCGCGCGGCGACGCTCCATGACGTTCTTTTCGAGCTTGAACTCCGGAATACCGAAGGTCAAAAGCCCGCCGATCTCCGGGTGGCGGTCGAACACCACGGGCTTGACGCCGTTGCGCGCTAGAATGTCCGCCGCGCCCAGGCCCGCGGGGCCGGCGCCGATGATCGCGACCTTCTTGTCGGTCCAGACCACCTTGGACATGTCCGGGCGCCAACCCATGGCGAAGGCGGTGTCGGTGATGTACTTCTCGATCGAGCCGATGGTGACCGCGCCAAAGCCATCGTTGAGCGTGCAGTCGCCTTCACAGAGACGGTCCTGCGGGCAGACGCGCCCGCACACTTCCGGCAGCGAGTTGGTCTTGTGCGAAAGCTCCGCGGCTTCGATGATGTTGCCTTCCACAACGAGCTGCAGCCAGTTGGGAATGTAGTTGTGCACCGGGCACTTCCACTCGCAGTACGGGTTGCCGCAGTGCAGGCAGCGGTGCGCCTGGCTCGCCGCGTCCGTTGGCTTGAACGGCTCGTAGATTTCGGCGAACTCTTTGGCGCGCGCGTGCGCCTCTTTTTTCTGCGGGTCCTTGCGACCCACGTCGATAAACTGGAAATCGTTGTTCAAACGGTTGGCCATGATCTCTCTCCTCTCGGCGATGGACACATTCGGATTACTGCGGCTGACGCCGAGATTGATCCAACAGACTTCCCAGACTCGCCGCCTTCGGCTTCACCAGCCAGAAGTGGCGCGCGTAGTCGCTGAAGTCTTCCAGAATGGCTGCCCCACGCTTTGATCCGGTCTCGGCCACGTAGGCTTCGATCGTCTCGCGCAGGTGGCGGCGGTACGCCTCCATCGCCTCGGTGTTGACCCGGTGAATCTCCACCAGCTCGTGGTTGTACTTGTCCACGAAGCTGCGCTCTTCGTCGAGCACGTAGGCAAAGCCGCCGGTCATGCCGGCGCCGAAGTTGACGCCGGTCTCACCCAGCACGCAGATCATACCGCCGGTCATGTACTCGCAGCAGTGATCCCCCGCGCCTTCGATGACCGCCATGGCGCCGGAGTTGCGCACGCCAAAGCGCTCGCCAGCCACGCCCGCGGCATACAGCGTGCCGCCGGTGGCGCCGTACAGGCAGGTGTTGCCGACGATCGAGGTCTTGTGACTTTCGAACTCGCTCACCTTGGGTGGCACGATGACGATGCGCCCGCCGTTCATGCCCTTGCCGACGTAGTCGTTGGCATCGCCTTCGAGATACAGATTCAGGCCCCGCGCGTTCCACACGCCAAAGCTCTGGCCTGCCACGCCGGTGAAGCGCGCGGTGATCGGGGCGTCTTCCAGGCCCTCTTCGCCATAGCGCTTGGCGATGGCGCCGGAGGAGAGCGCGCCAACGCTACGATCGCAGTTAGTGATATCGAAGCTGAAGTCGCCGCCGGAGCGGTTCTCGATGGCGCTTTTGAGCGCCTCGAGCACTTCCTGGTTTTTCGCACCCGGATCGTGGGGCACGTTGCGACTCACCGTGCAGAACTGCGGCGCATCCGCCGGCACGAAATCGTTTTTCAAAAGCGGGGTCAAATCGAGCCCGCGCTGCGAGGCGGTGCGCCCTTCGATCACTTCGAGCAGATCGGTGCGGCCGATCAGGTCGGTCAGCCTGCGCACGCCCATCATCGCCATCAGCTCGCGCACTTCTTCGGCAATGAAGCGGAAGTAGTTCTTGACCATGTCGACGGTGCCGCGAAAGTGCTCGCCGCGCAGGTAGTCATCCTGGGTGGCGACGCCGGTGGCGCAGTTGTTCAGGTGACAGATGCGCAGGTACTTGCAGCCCAGCGCCACCATGGGCGCGGTGCCGAAGCCGAAGCTCTCGGCGCCGAGAATCGCCGCCTTGATGACGTCGAGCCCGGTCTTCAGGCCGCCGTCGGTCTGCAGGCGGATCTTGTCGCGCAGGCCGTTGATACGCAGCGCCTGGTGCACCTCGGGCAGACCCAGCTCCCAGGGGGAACCGGCGTGCTTGATCGAGGTCAGCGGGCTCGCCGCGGTGCCGCCGTCGTAGCCGGAGACGGTGATCAAGTCGGCGTAGGCCTTGGCAACGCCGGTGGCGATGGTGCCGATGCCGGGCTCGGAGACCAGCTTGACCGAGACCTGGGCTTGTGGGTTGACCTGCTTGAGGTCGAAAATCAGCTGCGCCAGATCCTCGATCGAGTAGATGTCGTGGTGCGGCGGCGGCGAGATCAGCGTCACACCAGGCACGGCGTAGCGCAGCTTGGCGATGATCTCGTTGACCTTGCCGCCGGGCAGCTGGCCGCCTTCACCGGGCTTGGCGCCCTGGGCGACCTTGATCTGCAGCACTTCGGCGTTGACCAGATACGACGGCGTCACACCGAAGCGGCCGGAGGCGATCTGCTTGATCTTGGAGCTTCGGATGGTGCCGTAGCGGGCGTGGTCTTCGCCGCCTTCACCGGAGTTGGAGCGCCCGCCGGCTTCGTTCATCGCCTGGGCCAGCGCCTCGTGAGCCTCCGGCGACAGCGCGCCGAGGGACATACCGGCGCTATCGAAGCGCGGCAAGAGCTCCTCGATGGACTCCACCTCGTCCAAGGCGATGGAATCGCCGGACTGCTTGAGCTTCAGCATGTCGCGAATGGTCGCCACCGGGCGCTCGTTCACCTGCTGGGCGAACTTCTTCCATTTGGCGTAGCTGCCTTCCTGCACCGCCGCCTGCAGCGTCATGACCACGTCCGGGTTGTAGGCGTGGTACTCATAGCCGTGAACGTACTTGAGCTGGCCGCCCTGGGAGATTCCCTTGCGCGGCGTCCAGGCATCCTTCGCGATCAGCGTCTGCTGCATCTGCAGCTCGCCAAAGCCTGCGCCCTGAATGCGCGAGGCCATGCCCACGAAGCAGGTGTCCATGATCTCGTCGTTGAGCCCGACTGCCTCGAACAGCATCGAGCCGCGGTAGGAGGCCAAAGTCGAGATGCCCATCTTGGAGAGAATCTTGAACAGCCCCTTCTGCAGGCCCTTACGGTAGTTCTCGCGGGCGTCCGCCGGGTTGCCGGTCAGCTCGCCGACGCGATGCATGTCCGCCATGACCTGGTAGGCAAGCCAGGGATAGACCGCCGTGGCGCCCACGCCGAAGAGCACCGCCATCTGATGAGCATCACGGGCGTAGCCGGTCTCGACGATGATGTTCGCCATCGGGCGCATGGCAAGACGGCCCAGGTGGCTGTGTACCGCACCCACGGCGAGCGCGGCCTGAATCGGCACTTCGCCCTTGGGCAGCTCGGCGTCACTGAGCACCAGCAGCACGCAGCCCTCCTTCACCTGACGCTCGGCCTTCTGGCACAGCGCGTCGACGGCCTGCTTGAGGCTGGTCTCGTCCGGGTTGTAGCCCAGCGAGAGTAGGCAGCTGGCAAACGCCGGATCGTCCTGGCTGACCAGCGCGGTGAACTTGCGCGGCGACAGGATCGGCGTGGTCAGAATCAGGCGATGGGCGTGTTCCGGGGTCGCCTTGAAGACGTTGAGCTCGGCGCCGCAGCAGGTTTCCAGCGACATCACGATCGCCTCGCGCAGCGGGTCGATCGGCGGGTTGGTCACCTGGGCGAATTTCTGCCGGAAGAAGTCGGTCAGAAGACGCGGGCGGCTCGACAGCACCGCCATCGGCGTGTCGTCGCCCATCGAGCCAACCGCTTCTTGGCCGCTTTCCGCCAGCGGGCGCAGCACCTGGTCGCGCTCTTCGAACGTCACCTGGAACATCTTCTGCTGCACGTTGAGTGCATCGGTATCCATGCTCTGGAACCGCGCAAGCTCGGTCAGCGCTGACTCCAGATAGCTCGCCTGCTCTTTCAGCCAGCGCTTGTAGGGGTAGGCGGACTTCAGGCGGTTATCGATGTCGTCGGTATGCAGCACTTCGCCGGTCTGGGTATCGACGGCGAGCATCTGGCCCGGGCCGACGCGGCCCTTGGCCACCACGTCCTCGGGCTTGTAGCCGTAGGTGCCGGTTTCGGAGGCGAGCGTGATGTAGCCGTTCTTGGTCATCACCCAGCGCGCCGGGCGCAGGCCGTTACGGTCGAGCATGCACACCGCCTGGCGGCCATCGGTCATGACCACGCCGGCGGGGCCATCCCAGGGCTCCATGTGCATGGAGTTGTACTCATAGAACGCGCGCAGCTCCGCGTCCATGGTCTCGACGTTTTGCCAGGCCGGCGGCACCATCATGCGCACGGCGCGGTGAAGCTCCATGCCGCCGGTGAGCAGCACTTCGAGCATGTTGTCCATGCTCGAGGAGTCGGAGCCGGTGGTGTTGACTACCTCGTCGAGCTTGACGATGTCCGGCAACTGCTCGCTTGCGAAGTTGGCCTTCCGGGAGTTCGCCCAGCCGCGGTTGGCTTCGATGGTGTTGATCTCGCCGTTGTGGGCGAGCAGGCGAAACGGCTGGGCCAGCGGCCAACGCGGCGCGGTGTTGGTCGAAAAACGCTGGTGGAATACGCAGATGGCGGTTTCCAGGCGCGAATCGTTCAGGTCCTTGTAGAAGGCCGGCAGATCTTCCGGCATCACCAGGCCCTTGTAGGAGACGACTTCAGAAGAGAGCGAGGCGACGTAGAAGTCCTCCTCTTTCTTCAAGGCCTGCTCAGCGTAGCGCCGGGCCATGAACAGGTCGACGGTGAAATTGGCGCTATCGCCAGGCTCGACGAAAATCTGTTCGATCCGCGGCAGACAATCGAGCGCCATCGGGCCGCACACGCTCGAATCCGTGGGCACTTCGCGCCAGCCCAGGCGCTTCAAGCCGCGGCTGTCGAGCTCGCGCTCCAGCGTCTCGCGGGCCGTCCGGGCGCGCGCATCATCATTGGGCAGAAAGATCACCCCCACGGCGAAGCGCTCGCCGGGCTCGGTGCCCAGCGCTTCTTTTGCGACATCGCGCATGAACCGGGTCGGCATTTTCAGCAGCAGCCCGCAGCCGTCGCCGGTTTTGCCGTCGGCGGCGATGCCGCCCCGGTGGGTCATGCAGGTCAGCGACTCGATGGCGGTTTTGAGGAGATCGTGACTGGCTTCCCCTTGCATGTGCGCGATAAGCCCAAAACCGCAGTTATCGCGAAACTCGCCAGGCTGATGAAGACCTTTGTTCATGGGCGTGCCTCTAGTCAAGGTGTTTTACTGGCAGCGAACTTGTGCTTTAATAGCGGGTTTTCTTTTTATTTTGTCTTGCCTTTCCCGCCCGAGCTCCCGGCTCCCTGGCGTTCGCTGCCTTAGGAAAATGGCCGCTCAGCATAGCCACTTGCCCCCACCTGGCGCAATCGCCCGACCGCGCCAAATTTCTCAAAACTCTCGCCAAATCCTGTATTTGCAGCACCACCCAACCAAAAAACATAGCTCCGTCAACCACTTAAGCCGATATCATGCGTAGTCTGCGTGAGCCCGAATGCCACATAGACTTTAGTCTAACAACACCGCTTTTATCCATGCCGATAACGCATACGGCATACCGATTGGCGCAACCATTGGCTTTACGCATGACCCAAACGCCAAAACCCGCCACGTGGGCGGGTTTTAGAGGCGCCGGTCGACGCCTGCTGTCAAGACAAAGACAGAAGAACGGAATTATTCGCTTCGCGGGTAGCGCCGAAGCAGCTCGTTAAGCGTATCCGGTGGCGTCTGATCGCTGATTACCGCCTCACCCAGAGCGTTGAGCAATATCAACCTGAGCCGGGCATCGACGTTTTTCTTGTCCAGCCGCATCCGGCTGAGAAAATCCTCGACGCTCATGTTCGACGGCGCGGCCAGCGGCAGCCCCGCGCGCTCGATCACCGTCCGGGCGCGAGTGAGCATCGGCTCGTCGATCATGCCAAGCTCGAAGGAGAGTGTGGCCGCCATCGCCATCCCGGCGCCGACCGCCTCGCCGTGTAGCCAGTTGCCGTACCCCTGGTGCGCCTCGATGGCGTGGCCAAAGGTGTGGCCCAGGTTCAGAAGCGCCCGCACGTCCTGCTCGGTTTCATCTTCGGCGACGATATCGGCCTTGATCTGACAGCTCACCGCGATCGCCTCACTGACGGCATCGGCATCAATACGGCGAAGCGCGTCCATGTGCTCCTCGAGCCAGCCAAGAAACGCCTCGTCGCGAATCAAGCCGTACTTGATCACTTCGGCAAGCCCGGCGGAGAGCTCGCGCGGCGGGAGTGTGGCCAGCGTGTCGATATCGATGAGTACCGCGCGAGGCTGGTGGAAAGCGCCGATCATGTTCTTGCCCAGCGGATGATTGACGCCGGTCTTGCCGCCCACCGAGGAGTCTACCTGGGAGAGCAGCGTGGTCGGTACCTGAATGAACGCCACTCCGCGCTGATAGGCGGCGGCGGCAAAGCCGACCATGTCGCCGATCACGCCGCCGCCGAGTGCGATCAGCGTGCAGCGGCGATTGAACCCGGCACCCAGCAGGGCATCCCAGATGCGCTCGACTTGCTCCAGGTTCTTATAGCGCTCGCCGTCGGGTAGCGACACCGTACGCACGTCGCACTCCTCGGGCAGCGCGTCCATCAGCGCCTTCAAGTAGAGCGGCGCAATGGTGTCGTTGGTGACTACCATCACCTGGCGGCCCGCCAGATAAGGCGCCAGCAGGCCGGGCTCACCGATCAGGCCGCGGCCGATATGAATGGGGTAACTGCGCTCGCCGAGCGCGACGTTGAGGGTGCGACGGGCGTTGGCAGTCATGAGGATACCCCGGAGTCGGTGAGCTGGCGGCTTTCCAGCGGATCGTTCAAGCGCCGCGCGCGGCGCAAAATGTCGTTGACCACCGCACGCGGGCTTCGCCGGTCGGTGCGTACGGTAATGTCCGAGGTCGCGCGATAGAGCGGGTCACGCAGTAAAAACATATCCTTGAGTACCTGCTCGCGGTCGACGCGCTGCAAAAGCGGGCGGTTCTTGTCGCGGGCGGTACGCTTGAGCTGCTGCTCGACGGTGGTCAGCAGATACACCACGGTGCCGCGCTCGCGCAGCGCCCGGCGGTTCTCTTCGCGCAGCACCGCACCGCCGCCGGTGGCCAGCACCACCCCAGAAAGCCTGGTGAGCTCGTCGATCATCTGCACTTCGCGAAGGCGAAAACCGGGCTCGCCTTCGACGTCGAAAATCCAGGGAATGTCCGCGCCACAGCGGTCCTGGATCACGTGATCACTATCAAAGAACGTGCGTGAAAGCTCCGCGGCCAGCAAACGGCCGATGGTGCTTTTGCCGGCTCCCATCGGGCCGACCAGAAAAAGATTGGGTAAATCCTGCATCAGCGAACCGTCAAACCATCATCGAGTAGTCGTGGAGTAATAAACACTAACAGCTCTACCTTCTCATTGCTCTCCTGGTTATAGCGAAACAGCCGGCCCAAAAGCGGCAGATCGCCCAGAAGCGGCGTTTTGGAAATTTGGCTGAGCTGCTCGGTGGTCAAGATACCGCCCAGCACCACGGTTTGGCCATTGTCCACCAGTACCTGGGTTTCGATCTGGTTGGTATCGATGGGCGGCTCACCACCGAATTCGCTTTCGCGGAAACTATCGTTCTTGATCACCAGATCCATGATGATGCGGTTGTCCGGAGTGATTTGCGGCGTGACCTCGAGCGAAAGCTCGGCTTCCTTGAACTGGGTATCCGGGTTGCCCTCTGCATCGACGCTTTGAAAGGCGCGCTCCTCGCCCTGGCGGATGGTGGCGGTGCGCTGGTTGGCGGTGATGATGCGCGGCTGAGAGATCGTCTGGCTCTTGCCCTCGCTTTCGAGTGCTCGAAGCTCGAGATCCAGCAGCACGTCGCCGGAGAGATAGCCGAAGCTGAAACCGGTGCCCGCGACCGCGCCGGGGCCAAGGTCCACGGCGAGCCCGCCCCGAGCACGGCTGAGACCTTGTGGATTGAGGTCTCGACGAACGCCTTGCCCAAACTCGTTAATCTGAAAGCCGCGAGTGCTCGAGGCGCTCCAGTTGACCCCCAGCTCGCGGGAGGCGTTATCGCGGGCGATGACGATGCGCGCCTCGATCTGTACCTGGCGCACGGCGACATCGAGCCGGTCGAGGGTGGCCACGATTTCGCGAAGCTGGTCGGCGGTATCCTGCACCAGCAGCGTATTGGTGCGCTGGTCCACGCTGACCCGGCCGCGGTCGGTCAACAGGCCAAAGCCTTCGGCGCCGCGCAAGAGCTGGGCGAAGTCCTCGGCGCGGGCGTAGCGCACCTCGATGAACTCGGTCACCAGTGGCGCCAGTGTTTGGCGCTGATTGCGCGACTCGATCTGTTGACGTTCGACCTCGGCGAGCTCCCCAGCCGGGGCGATCACGATCACGTTGCCCTGCTCGCGGCTCGATAGTCCCTGGCTTTGCAGAATCAGCGCCAGCGCCTGATCCCAGGGCACGTCGTTCAAGTTCAGCGTGACCCGGCCGGTGACGCTGTCACTGGCGACCAGGTTGAGCCCGGTGAATTCGGCAAGCGTGGCGAGTACCGAGCGCACTTCGATGTCCTGAAAGTTAAGGCTCAGCCGGTCGCCGGTAAAGCGCTCTTCCGCCCCCTGGGCAAGCGAATCGGCGGGGGTGGCCACGGGCTCGACGTCGATGGTCAGCACCCGCCCGCTTTGCGAGGAGAGCAGCGCATAAGGCCCCTGGGTTTGCAGCTCGAGCTGGGTGCCCGTGGCGGTGGTGCGCGGCGTGATGCGATTGATGGGCGTGGCGAAGTCGGTGACATCGAGAATCTGGTCGAGCGACGCGGGCAGCGTGACGCCCGGCAAGGTGGCGTTCACCACGCCAAGACCCGCCTCCTCGACGCGGGCGTTCACCCCGCTTTGACTGAACGTGACCAGAAGCCGCCCGGCGCCGTTGGCGCCGCGGCGAAAATCGATGTCCTCGATGCTTGGCCCACTAGAGGCGGCCGGCGCCGGGCGCGGTGACGGTGGGGCAGTGGGGACGCTGGCGGCGCTTGGCGTGGACGCGACCGGCGGCTGGGAGCCAATGGCGGTGGGGGTAAGAAACACGCTGAGCCGGCTGGGCGAGGCCGCCGAGCGAAACGTGTGCGCGCCGCTCAAATCGACGATCAGCCGCGTGCGCCCGCCACCTTCGATGGTGGTAATGCGCTCCACCCCACCCAGCCCCACGGCCTGGCTTCGCTCGGCGAGCCCGTTTTGCGTATTGGCCAGATCCAGCGCCAGCCGCGGCGGCGCCTCCAGCGCGTAGCCAGTCAGCTCGCCCGGCGCGCCGTCAAATGACAGCAGTAGCTCGACCTCCCCCTGGGGCGCATCACGCACCTCCAGGTCGGTCAATAGCGCCGCCGAGGCAAGCGCCGGGCAAGCGAGCACAGAGAGGGCGAGCAGACAAAGCGCGGTACTGCGGGCAATGGTGATCATAAACAGGGATGTCCAAATAAACGTCCAACGAAAATGGTTGCTCAACCGCAGCTCACAAGCGCCTCAGGGCTGCAGCGACAGGGCGGCCGGGCTCGTTTGCCACCCTTGCTGCTCGTCAAGGATGCGCTCGACCAGCGTGACCTCGTCCAGCGTAATGCGGGTAATCTCCCCGTAGTTGGTGCCCAGGTGATTGCCTTCGCGCACGGTGACGACGCTGCCGTCCGGCGTTGCAATCAGGGCGACGCGCTGAGTGCCCATCTGAAGCGTACCTACCAGGCGTAGCGACGGGAGCGCAAAGGCCTCCAGCGGCTCCAGCGGGCGCTCGGTATCCGGCGCCAGGGCGCTATCGCGCGTCGCGATTGTCTCACTGCGCGCGAGCCGCTCAGGCGCCAAAAACGGGCTGCGTGACTCGCTATATCGATAGTTTAATAGCGCGGGCTCGGGAAACGGTGCGGCGTCGATGGCCACCGGCACGTTCGGTTCGCGCCGAATGTCGGCAAGCGTGGCATCGAGCTGGTCGAGCATGGCGTCGTTGCAGCCACTCAGCAAAGCGGCCAGCAAAAGCGGCGTTAGCGCGCGCGGACTCATGGCGCTACCTCGTCGGGTCGAGCCTCGTCGATATAGGTATAGGTGCGCGCATCCAGCGTCAACCGTAGCGACTCGCCCGGCGGCTCGACGGCGGTGAGGGTCAAATCGTGCTGGGTCACGATGCGCGCCAGCTGGCTGATATCGGCGACGAAGCGGCCCAGCTGGTGGTAGCCGCCGCGCACCTGAATATCCAGCGGATGCTCGATGTAATGCTCGTTGGCCACCGGCGCGCCGAGGCGAATCACCTCGATGGTAAGACGATTATCCACCGCGGCATCGCTGATGCTGTCCAGAAGGGACGGAATTTCGACATTGGTGGGCAGCATCGCGCGCATGCGCTCCATGTGTCCGCCAAGCGTTTCAAGCTGGCTTTGAACGTTGGGCAAGAGCGCCACTTCCGAGGCCTTGACGCGGTAGTCGCTTAAAAGGCGCGCCTCCTCACGTTTGGCCTCGGCAAGGCCAGCGCGCTTTTCGCTCACCTGCCAGGCCATCAGAGCCCCAAAGGCGACGGCGAACACCAGTATCACGCACAGCGCCTTCAAAAAGATCGGCCAGCCGCCGGCCTCTTTTAGATCGAGACTTTGCACCTCGACTTCCTTGAGACGCTGCCACTCCTGGCGCGCCCGGGCTTTACTCATCACTGGGCGGTCTCCTCGGTCGTCGCACTGGCCTCGACGGTGGGCATCGTTTGAATCATCTCGAAGCGAAAACGCCGCCCCTGCTCGTCCGGCGCGCTGGTGACTTCCGATAGCACCGGCACCGCGAAGCCCGGCACGCGGGCCAGGCGGCGAAGCTGCTCGGAGACCTGGCGCTCGTCGTTGGCCGTCGCCGTCACACTCACCCGCGGGCCTTCACGGCTGAGCTCTTCGTAGACCACACCGTCGGTCAAACTGGCCGCCAGCGCGTTGAAGAGCTCGACGGTATCGACGCGCTCGCTTTGCAGCGTCCTGAACAGGGCAAGCTGCTGATTGAGCTGGGCAGCATCCTCCTGGTAGCGCTTGACGTCCTCGATCTGCTGGTCGAGCTGCTCGATGTGGCGGACGATATAGTCATTACGCATCGCCTGCTCGTCGAGCTCCTGTTGATAAATGAGCGAAACGCCGAGGGCGGCCAGAATACCCAGCGCAAGCGCCAGTGCCAGCACGCCGTAAAACTGTTTGGTGCGCTTCTCCCGACGCGCTTCGCGCCAGGCCAGCAGATTGATATTGATATTCACTGGCTCACCTTCATGGCAAGCCCACAGGCGGTGAGCATTGCCGGCGCGTCGCTGGTCAGCCCCTTGACGTTGATCCGCGAGCGAAGCTTCATGCGCTGAAACGGATTGGCCTGGGTCACCGTCAGGTCGTTCTCCTGGGCGATGCGCTCGGCAAGGCCCGGAATCACGCTCGACCCGCCGGCCAGCACCAGATGCTCCACGCGCCGCTTGCGCCCGGCGGTGTAGTAAAGCTGTAGAGAGCGGCCTACCTGCTGTACGACGGTGTCGATGAAAGGATCGAGCACGCTCTTTTCGTAGTCCTCCGGCAACCCGCCGCGCTTTTTGGCAAGCCCCGCCTCTTCGTTGGTCAGCTCATAGCGCTCGCGGATGTTATCGGTGAGCTGGCGCCCCCCGTAAACGGTATCGCGGCTGTAAATGATGCGGCCCTTGTCGAGCACGTGGAAAGCGTTCATGGTCGCGCCCAGATCCACCAGCGCGATGTTCGACTGCGACGCCTCGGCCAGATCGATCTGGCGTCTGAGCTCGCCAAACGAGCGCTCCACGGCGAAGGTTTCAACGTCGACGGCGGCCGGTTCGAGCCCGGCCTGGATCAGGGTATCGGTGAGCTGGCTGACATCGCGCTGGCGACACGCCACTAAAATCACCTGCTGCAGAGTGTCGTCGCCGGGCACCAACCCCAGGCGCTGGAAATCGAACGCCACCTCGTTGAACGGAAAGGGAACGTGGCGGTCGTACTCCTCGATGATACGCGCTTCGATGTCCTCTTCGCCAAGCGATGCGGGGTACGTGAGGGTGCGGGTAATCGCCGCACTCGCCGGTACCGCGACGGCGGCCTTGCGTGTGGTGGGTTTGGCGTGTTCGACGGCGGCTCTAAGTACTCGCGCCACGTCGTTGATATCGCGAATACGCCGCTCCACCACCGCGCCTTCCTTGAGCGGGCGTACGGCGTAGCTTTGTACCTGATAGTTGGTATCCAGCTGTTTAAGCTCTAAAAGCTTGACGGTGGCCGAGGTGATATCGACCCCGATCAATCCCTTTCCAGACGTTGATAAGCGCATGGGATCCCGTTTGGTTTTATCGTTTTACCGAGCGTGTAGCGAGGTTACCTTATTTTTAGCGGCGCGACACGTTAAGGCCCACATGGCATATCAACACTGGTGGCCGGTGGATAGGCTTCTTATAATGGTGCCCAATTGCGCAATACGGCCAGCTGGACGCCGTACCTCTTTTATCTCCACGGGTGCCCTCTGTTCATGACGTTTTTACGAACTCTTCTCGTGTCACTGTTCTCCGCGGTGGTCGCCCTCGTGGGCGCCACGGCGCTGGCGGTGATCGCCGCTTCCATCTACTTTTCGCCCGGGCTTCCCGATGTGCGTCAGCTACAAAATTTCGAGCTCCACACCCCGCTTCGTATCTTCACCAACGACGGCCGGCTGATCGGCGAGTTCGGTGAAGAGCGCCGCATGGTGGTGGACTTCGACGAAATCCCTCAAAACATGATCAATGCGCTGATCGCCGCCGAGGACTCGAGCTTCTTCGAGCACGCGGGGGTCGACCCGCGGGGTCTGGCCCGTGCTGCGGTGGAGCTTGCCAGCAGTGGCGGCACGATCCAGTCCGGCGGCTCGACCATCACCATGCAGGTCGCGCGTAACTACATGCTCACTCTGGATCAGACCTTCACGCGCAAGATTCGCGAGATCCTGCTGGCGCTTCAGATGGAGCAGGTGCTCTCCAAGGAGCAGATCTTCGAGCTCTACGTGAACAAGATCTTTCTGGGCAACCGCGCCTACGGCATCGCCACCGCCGCGGAGACCTATTACGACCGCCCGCTCTCCGAGCTCACGCTGGCCGAAACCGCGATGATCGCCGGCCTGCCCAAGGCGCCGTCGGCGTTCAACCCGCTGGCCAACTCCGAGCGCTCGCTGATTCGCCGCAACTGGATCCTGTTTCGCATGCGCGAGCTGGGTTACATCGATAACGACACCTATCAGGCGTCGGTGCAGGAGCCGGTCACCGCGCGTCGCCACTATACGCAAACCGAAGTGGACGCCTCCTACGTCTCGGAAATGGCGCGCCAGTACGCCGTCGAGCGCTTTGGCGATACCGCCTACACCGGCGGCTACCGCATCTATACCACCATCGATAGCGAGCTTCAGCCCGCCGCGCGTCAGGCGCTGGCCGATGGTTTGATCGAATACGACCGCCGTCACGGCTGGCGCGGGCCGGAGCAGAGCGACATCGCCGCGAGCCTGGTCGAAGCCCAGGAGCAGACCACGACCCAAGGGCTCGAGGAAGAGCTTTCCGAGTCGCCGGAGATTCGCCAGACCGCGCGCCAGGCCGCCGAACGCAGCCAGACCGAAATCGAAGGCATTGAGGGCGACGTCTCCAACTGGCTTCAGGTGATCGAGCGCACGCCCAACTACGGGCTTTTGCAGCCAGCCATCGTGGTCGAAAGCAGCGGCCGCGAAATGCAGGTGCTGACCCGTGACCGTGAACTTAAAACCATCGGCTGGGACGGCCTGAACTGGGCCCGCCAGTATCTGAGTCCGCGAAGCCGCGGCGGCGAGCCCGCCAATGCCAGCCAAATCGCCGAGCGGGGCGATCTGATTCGCGTAGTGGAAAGCGATGACGGCTCGCTACGCCTTTCCCAGCGCCCGGACGTTGAGGGATCGCTGGTGGTGCAGGACCCGCGCACCGGCGCCATTCTCGCGCTGCAGGGCGGCTTCGATTTCAACGCCAGTAAATTCAACCGTGCCATTCAGGCCCAGCGCCAGTCCGGCTCGATCTTCAAGCCGTTCATCTATCTCGCCGCGCTCGACGACGGCGGCATGACCGCGGCGAGCGTAGTCAACGACTCGCCGCTGGTGGTCGATGACGGCAGCGACTCGCTATGGCGGCCGATGAACTCGAGCCGCGACTTCCAGGGCCCGATGCGCCTGCGCCCGGCGCTGGCCCGCTCGCGCAACCTGGTCACCATCCGGGTACTGCAGTCGATGGGCATCACCCCGACCATCAACTATCTGGAAGGCTTCGGCTTCTCGGTGGATCGCCTGCCGCGTGGGCTATCGCTGGCCCTCGGTAGCGCAAGCCTTACGCCGATGGAGATGACCAACGCCTACGCGGTCATTGCCAACGGCGGCTTCCAGGTCTCGCCCTGGTTCATCGAGCGCGTCACGCGTAACGACGACCGCGAAATTCTCGACGAAGCCACGCCCAGCATCGCCTGCGCGAGCTGCGCCGAAGGCCAGCAAAGCGTCGAGATCGACGGCAAGAGCTACCCCATCGCCAAGCGCGTGGCCGACCCGGCGGCGGTGTACATCCTTCGCGACATGCTGCGCGACGTCATCACCTCGGGCACCGGGCGCGCCGCGCTCAGTCTCGACCGGGACGATATCGTCGGCAAGACCGGCACCACCAACAACCAGCGCGACGCCTGGTTCGCCGGCTTCAACAGCAACCTGGTGACTACGGTGTGGGTCGGCAAGGACAGCAACGAAACCACCGCCGAGTACGGCGCCAGCGCCGCGCTGCCGATCTGGATCGACTTCATGGGCCAGGCCCTGGCGGGTACGCCGTCGGCGCTGCCGGAGCGTCCGAGCAACGTGGTGACCGCACGGGTCGACCCGGACAACGGACGTCGGCTTTATGACAATCAGTCCGGCGGTATCACGGAGCTGTTCCGCGAGGATAATCTGCCCTCTTATCAGGCGCGCACGGTGAGCCGCGAGTTCGAGGAAGCAACCGGCTCCCAGGGCTCCGGCGCGGCAGAGTCGATCTTCTAACGCTTTTAAGCCCTGAACGAAAAAGGCCTGAACGAAAAAGCCCGGGACGCCATGGCGTCCCGGGCTTTTTTGTGGCGCTCACTCAAGGCCGGTCACGGCATGACCGGGTGCTCCTCACGGCGGCTGGCCAGGTAGTTGGCGGCGATGATCACGGCCATCACGACCACGCCCGCAAGCTCGGTCCAGAGGCTTGGGTAGAAGACGCCGAAGATCGCCGCGCCGATCGCCAGACGCGCCGGCCAGCTCATTCGCGTGAACAGATAGCCTTCGAGCGAGGCGGCAAAGGCGCACAGCGCGAAGATCGCGATCACCGCATTCCAGATCACGACCGGCACCGGCCCGCCAATGATGATCTCCGGATTGAAGACCATGAACAGCGGAATCAGGTAGAGCCCCTTGGCGAACTTCCAGGCCTGGAAGCCGGTTTCCATCGGTTTGCTGCCGGCAATCGCCGCCCCGGCAAAGCCCGCCAGCGCAATCGGTGGGGTCACGTTGGAGTCCTGGGAGTACCAGAACACCACCAGGTGCGCGATCAGAAGCGGTACGCCGAACTCATTGGTCAAGGCAGGCCCCACCAGCACGATCAGCACGATGTAGCTGGCGGTCACCGGCAGCCCCATGCCGAGCACCAGACTCGCCAGTAGCACCATGACCAGTGCCAACACCAGGTTACCGCCAGAGAACGCGAGCATCATCGAGGAGAACTTGAGCCCGAGCCCGGTCAGCCCCACCACGCCCACGATAATCCCGGCCACGGCGCAGGCCATCGATACCGCCACGGCGTTGCGCGCGCCCAGTTCGAGCCCTTCGACCAGTTTGGTCAACCCCGACCAGACCACCGCTTTGGTACGCGCTGCGGTCACCGGCTGGCCCTGGCCGGGGGCAACGAAGAAGTAGCAGAGCGCGTAGCGAATCACCGCCACCGCCACCATGGTGATGACTGCGTAATACCCCACCCGCATCGGTGACAGATTCAGCACCAGCAGCCACACCAGCACCGCCAGCGGTAGCAGAAAGTGCCAGCCGTCCTTCATCACCTGGCGCATCTTCGGAAGCTCGGAGCGCGGCATGCCCTGCATGCCCTGCTTGAGCGCAATGATATGCACGAACAGATAGACCGTGGCGAAGTACATGATCGCCGGCAGGATACTGATCTTGACGATTTCCAGATACGGCGTGTTGGTGTACTCGGCGATCAAGAAGGCACCGGCGCCCATCAGTGGCGGCATGATCTGCCCGCCGGTCGAAGCCGCGGCTTCGATACCGCCGGCCTGCTTGGGCTTGTAGCCCAGCTTTTTCATCAGCGGAATGGTGAAGGCACCGGTGGTCACCACGTTGGCGATGGCGCTGCCGGAGATCGAGCCCATGCCCGCCGAGGCGAGCACGGCAGCTTTTGCCGGGCCGCCGCGCTGGCGCCCGGTGGCGGCGTAGGCCATATCGATGAAGAATCGCCCCGCGCCGGTACTCTCGAGAAAGGCGCCGAACAGCACGAAGATGAAGATGTAGGTCGCCGCCACGCCGAGCGGCAGCCCAAAGATGCCCTCCTGGCCGAGATAGAGCTGCCCCGCGACGCGGTCCAGCGTATAGCCACGGTGCGAGAGAATGCCCGGCAGCCACTCGCCAAGCCAGGGAAGCTCGCCCCGGGGGCCGGCCAGGGCGTAAACGATGGCAATCAGCCCGATGATGGTCATGCCGAGTCCCACCGCGCGGCGGCTCGCTTCCAGCACCGTGACGGTCGCGATCATCGCCACGATGATGTCGGTCTGGTTCCAGAACCCGGCGCGGTTGATGATCTCATCGAGAAAGAACACCAGATAGCCGCCGGTGATCAAAGCGCCAGCGAAGCAGACGGCATCGAGCGCCCAGCCGAGCGCCCCGCGCTTACGATCCGGGCCGAACACCGGAAACATCAGAAACGCCAGCAGCATGACCAGCGCCAAATGAATGCTGCGCTGGTAGAAAAGCCCGAGCGGCTGAATACCCGCCGAGTAGAGCTGAAAAAGCGACAGGGCGACCGCGACCAGCGTGATCGCCCAGAGTGCGGCGCGAGGCTGAATCGCGTTGGCACCCGGCATGACCACCGGCGGTTGAGTGGATTCGCTCATGGAGTCCTCGAAGCGTTAAAAAAGCTGCGTTAGAAAAATTGCGCTAAAAAGCGGTCCTGGAAGATCTTCATACCCCAACCTGAGACGATTCGAGCGTGTTGATCACTCGGTGTTGGCGCTTGACGACGACGCAAGCTCGATCGTCACGCGCTCGCCGGCGGCGCGCTCGCTAATGCTCGACGGCTCATGCTCGCCGTCAGGCCAGACGATACGGTGATTCACCCCAGGCGCCCCCGCCCGCAGCAGGTAGCGGTTGCTTGGGACCGGCTCGTCGATGGCGTTGATCCAGTAGCCGCCCTCGCCGTCGGAGACCTGCTCGCCGCGGCCCGCGATATGGCCAAGGCCCGCGGCGAAGTCCGGCTGATGGCTGCGCTCGAGCACCATCTGCCCCTGTTGATTGCGATAGCAGTCGAGCACGGTGAAGTGCGCCACCGAATGGTTCCAGGCCATGCACCAGCGCCCGCCTTCCACAACGGTGTCATCGATCAACACCTCACCCGACTCACTGGTCACCACCAAACGCGCCGGCGCCTGTCCCCAGGCGCCGGCGTGCGGCAGTGTCATCAGTGAAAGCGCTATCAGCGGTAGAGTGAACCACTGCATGATCAGACGCCTTTTGAACGATCGTTAAGAGAACGTGTTAAGAGAGTGATCAAGGACGCAGGCGGTCGGGAATCTCGACACCGGTCTCCTCGAAGTAGCGAATCGCGCCGGGATGCAGCGGCACCGGCGTGGACTCCATGGTGAACTCCACGGTGGTGTCGTTGGCCGCCGGGTGAACGGCGATCAGCTCGTCGGTGTGCTCGAACAAAAGCTGGGTGAGCTGATAGGCAAGCTCTTCATCCATGTCCGCGTTGACCACCAGCACGTTGGGAATACCTATGGTTTGCACCGCTTCGTCCATACCGTCGTAAAGCCCGGCTTCCAGCTGGTAGGGAGCGAACACCGCCTCCTCTTCCTGAGCATTGGCAATCTCTTCGTCGGTCAGGCTGATCAAGCGGATGTCGCGGGTCGCCGCCAGGTTCATGATCGAGCTGGTGGGCGGGCCCACGCTCCAGAAACCGGCGTCGATGTCGCCGTCGCGGATGGCGTCGGCGGTTTCGTTGAAGTTCAGCCGCTGGGCGGTGAAGTCGTCGTAGCTAATGCCGTTGGATTCGAGCACGGCGCGGGCATTGAGCTCGGTGCCGCTGCCCGGGGCGCCCACCGATACGCGCTTGCCGGCCAGATCGTCGATGCTTTCGATGTCGGATTCCGCGAGCACGACCAGCTGCACGGCGTTGGGATAGATCGAGGCCAGCGCCCGGGTGTTCTCGACCTGGCGGCCTTCGAAATCGCCGGTGCCGGTGTAGGCCTGGTATACGGTGTCGGCAAGCGCTGTCGCCATGTCCGCATCGCCGCGCATGATCAGCCCCATGTTCTCGACCGAGGCGCCGGTTACCTCTGCCGTGGCCTGGGCGCCTTCGATGTGGTTGTTGATCATCTCGGCCAAACCGCCGCCGATCGGATAGTAGACACCGCCGGTTCCGCCGGTGGCGATCGATAGCTGCTGGGCACTGGCGGGTAGCGCCATGGCCAACATGGTCGTGGCGGCTGCGTATTTTAGCGTTTTCATGAGCGTTGCCTCTATCCTTTTGGGAGCGTTATTGATGTTTAAATCAAGGCGGTATCAACGGCGTCGGGCATTCGAAAATGTTTTTCACCCAACCGTTTAGTCGACGTTAGCACGGTTTTAAATCAAACGTTAATGGGACGATAGTGCCATGACCCAGGCTCTGTGCCGGCGTTTTTGGAACGCTTTCGCCCTTAAAAGCGTTTAAAAGGCGCGCTTGATCATGCTAAAGAATCGAAATTAACGGATAATGACCGTCATTTATCAAAAACGGCCAACACCGCTACAGGATACGCGATGGATACCTCCCTGCCCCGGCCTAACCTGGCCATCAACGCCTACCGCGATTTGAAGCGCGACATTATTCGCGGGCGCTACCCGGCGGGCGAAAAGCTGTTGATGAGTCGTTTGAAGGAGCACTACGGGCTCAGCACTGGCCCGCTGAGAGAGGCGCTTTCACAACTAGTGGCGGACCGGCTGGTCATCGCCATTAGTCAGCGCGGCTACCGCGTCGCCCCCATGTCGCTTTCTGAGCTGCGTGATATCTACGACGCCCGCGCACAGCTCGAAGGGTTGGTGCTAAAACTGGCCATCGAGCGCGGCGACGATGACTGGGAAGCCGAGGTACTGGCCACTGCCCACCGCCTTGGCAAGGTCACCAATGTAAGCTCCCCGGAGGCGTTGCTGGATACCTGGGACGCGCGCCATCAGGCGTTTCACACCGCTATCGCCAGCGGCTGTAACTCCCCTCACCTTCTGCAGATGCGCGAAACGCTCTTCAGCCAGGTAGAGCGCTATCGCCACCTTTGGCTCAAGCAGACGGTGATGTCGCCCGCGGCGCTTTCACGAAAACACGACGAGCACAGCGCCCTGGTCGAGGTCATTCTGGCCCGCGACGCCGAGCGCGCTGCGGTCATGATGCGCGATCACCTGATGACGCCGGTACCGATCATCACCGAGCTCTTGCGCGAGCGCGGCATCGACTAGCGTTTCCTCAACTAACGTCGTCGTTTTATAAAAATGTAGATATTTTTTTATATCAGCGCTACATTGGACGCACTTATCAGGAGGGCTATTGCCATGTCACGCTTCAACTGGGACGACCCG
Source organism: Halomonas sp. GD1P12 (assembly GCF_025725645.1). NCBI lineage: Bacteria > Pseudomonadati > Pseudomonadota > Gammaproteobacteria > Oceanospirillales > Halomonadaceae > Halomonas > Halomonas sp. GD1P12. The sequence goes on from NZ_CP107007.1 coordinate 2,887,956, forward strand.
CTGCTGCTCGAACAACAGCTGACCGACGAAGAGCGCCAGATCCGCGACGCCGCGCACGACTACTGCCAGGAGAATCTCCAGCCGCGCGTGCTGAGCGCGTTTCGTGAAGAGCGCTTCGATCGCGAGATCATGTCCGAGATGGGCGAGCTTGGCCTACTGGGCGCGACGGTGGCCGAGGAGTACGGCGGCGCCGGCGTCAACCACGTCGCCTACGGGTTGATCGCCCGCGAAGTGGAGCGCGTCGATTCAGGCTACCGCTCGGCGATGAGCGTGCAGTCGTCGCTGGTGATGTATCCCATCGAAACCTACGGCAGTGAAGAGCAAAAGAAAAAGTATCTGCCCAAGCTCGCCACCGGCGAGATGGTGGGCTGCTTCGGCCTGACCGAGCCGGACCACGGCTCCGACCCGGGCTCGATGATCACCCGCGCTGAACAGGTCGATGGTGGCTACCGCCTGACCGGCGCCAAGATGTGGATCACCAACAGCCCGATCGCCGATATCGCCGTGGTGTGGGCCAAGTCCGCCGCCCATGAAAACCAGATCAAGGGGTTCATCGTCGAGCGTGGCACGGAAGGCTTCTCCACGCCAAAAATCGAGGGCAAGGTGTCGCTGCGCGCCTCGATCACCGGCGAGATCGTGCTGGATAACGCTTTCGTGCCGGATGAGAACCTGCTGCCGAACGTCAGCGGTTTGAAAGGCCCGTTTGGCTGCTTGAACAAGGCGCGCTATGGCATTGCCTGGGGGGTGATGGGCACCGCCGAGTTCTGTTGGCACGCCGCGCGTCAGTACACTCTTGATCGCAAGCAGTTCAACCGGCCGCTCGCCGCCAACCAGCTGATTCAGAAAAAGCTCGCCGATATGCAGACCGAGATCACGCTCGGCCTTCAGGCGGCGCTGCAGGTCGGCCGGCTGATGGACAACGGCAGCTGGACACCGGAAATGGTCTCGCTGATCAAGCGCAACAACTGCGGCAAGGCGCTGGACATTGCGCGGCTCTCGCGGGACATGCACGGCGGCAACGGCGTCTCCGACGAGTACGGCGTCATTCGTCACATGGTCAATCTCGAGTCGGTCAACACCTACGAAGGCACCCATGACGTACACGCGCTGATTCTGGGCCGCGCTCAGACCGGTCTGCAGGCGTTCTTCTAAGCCGCCGCGCAAGGAGTTGTTATGAGCGATGCGCCCACCCCGCTCAAAGGCGTCAAAGTGCTCGATCTCTCCCGCGTGCTCGCCGGCCCCTGGTGCGGGCAGACGCTGGCCGATCTGGGCGCCGACGTCATCAAGGTAGAACGCCCCGGCAAGGGCGACGATACCCGTCACTGGGGGCCGCCCTGGCTCGGTGACAGTTTTGAATCCGCCTACTATCTGTGCGCCAACCGCGGCAAGCGCTCGGTGACGGTGGACATGGCAGCCCCCGAAGGCCAGGCCCTGATCAAAACCCTGTCCAGGGGCGCCGATGTCGTCGTGGAGAACTTCAAGGTGGGCGGGCTCAAGCGCTACGGGCTCGATTTCGAGAGCCTGAAAGCGCTCAACCCGGGGTTGATCTACTGCTCGATCACCGGCTTTGGTCAGCAAAGCCCCTACGCTCACCGCGCCGGCTACGATTTCATGATCCAGGCGATGGGCGGATTGATGAGCCTGACCGGTCAACCGGACGAGGTACCCGGCGGCGGACCGGTCAAGGTGGGCGTGGCGATCACCGACCTGTTCACCGGCCTCTACGCTACCAATGCCATTCTCGCCGCGCTTTACGCCCGCCGTGACTCAGGCCAGGGCTGCCATATCGATCTTTCGCTGATGGACGTTCAGGTCGGGGTGCTGGCCAACCAGGCGACCAACTACCTGACCTCGGGCCGCGTGCCCGAGCGCCTGGGCAACGCCCATCCCAATATCGTGCCCTACCAGGCCTTCGCCACTTTGGATGGCCATATCATCGTCGCGGTGGGCAACGACGAGCAGTTCAAGCGCTTTTGTCAGGTGATCGAGCAGCCCGGCCTTTGTGATGATCCGCGCTTTGCCACCAACGGCGCCCGGGTAGCCAACCGCGAGGAGTTGGTGCCGCTTTTAGAGGCCACGCTTGCGCTGCGCTCGATCGACGAGTGGCTGGCGGCGCTGGAAGCGGTGGGCGTGCCCTGCGGGCCGATCAACACCCTCGACCGGGTATTCGAGGATGCCCACGTCAAGGCTCGCGGACTCAGAAAGACCTTTGCTCACCCTCAGGCCGGCAGCGTCGACCTGGTCGCCAATCCGGTGCGTATCGATGGCCGCTCGGCCACGGCGCCTACCGCGCCGCCACTTCTGGGGCAGCACACCGACGACGTGCTCGAAGAGATCGGTATTACCCGACAGCAGCGCGAAGCGCTCAAACGAGCAGGCATTATTTAGCCCCGCCGCTCACCGCCATCACAATCTAACGATTCCTCCATTTAACGATTCCCCTTGTTCAACGCCCGCTTCGGGCGTTTTTTTGCTTTAACGTGAGCAAATATCGATTTTTTGAACAATTGTTAACTAAACGTTAAAAGCATAACGCCGGACATGTACGGACTCCAGCACTGCTACTAAACTACCAGCATCTAAGCTTAAAACACTAGATATACGGCGCGTCACGAGCGCGCTCAAAAAATCAAGAAACCAAGGGTTTGTGGAGGGTTTTTCATGGGTAACTGCGCTCGCGTACAGGGGCACTGTAATCGGTGCGAAGGAGAGCTTCCGTTCGAGTTCACCATGGCGTTCCAGCCGATCGTGGATATTTCCAAAGCGCAGGTCATCGCTTTTGAGGCGTTGGTGCGCGGTGTGAACGGAGAGTCGGCCTACAGCATTCTCTCGAAAGTCACCGACGATCTACTCTACCGCTTTGATCAGGCCTGCCGCGTCCGAGCGATCGAAATGGCCAGCGCGCTGAACATGCCGACCAGTCTTTCCATCAACTTTCTCCCCAATGCGGTTTACGAGCCCCGTGCCTGCATTCAGGCAACGCTCGAAGTATCGCGGCGTGTAGGCTGGCCGGCCAATCGACTGATCTTTGAAATCACCGAAACCGAGCGCGTCAAGGATCGCCAGCATCTCTCCGATATCATCGACGCCTACCGCAGCATGGGCTTTGAAACCGCGCTCGACGACTTCGGCAACGGCTTCGCCAATCTCGATCTTCTTACCGAGCTTGCCCCCAACAAGCTGAAAATCGATCGCGAGATCGTCATGCACTGCGATAGCGACCCGCGCCGCCAGGCGATTTTGAAGTCGGTCATTACGCTGGGGCGCGAACTCGGCACGACCCTGATCGCCGAAGGCATCGAAACCGAAGCCGAAGCGCTGTGGCTCGCCCGCGCTGGCATTATGCGTCAGCAGGGCTATTTTTATGCTAAACCCGCCATCAACTCACTGGGTGAAGACCTTTCATCGCGCCTGGAGGCGCTTCGCGCCAAGGCGCACTCAAGTTCGATACCCGAGACAGCGAATGCTTGATCTTTCGACCGACCAACTACAAGAAACGGTCAAACGCTCCAAACGCAACGCCTGGAGCGTTCTTAACAGTGCCCCCATCGGCATCTGTGTCACCAACCCACAGGGCCATTTCGAGCTGGTCAATCCCGCCTTCTGTGCGTTTTACGGCTACGCTCAGGAAGAGCTGATCGGCCAGCACTTTATCATGCTGCTCTCGCCGGAAAACCACTCGTTCGCCTGTACCCAGCATACCGAGTTTCTGGGCGGCACGGAGACGATCCAGGCGCGCCAGGAGTGGACGGTTTACTGCAAAAACGGCGAGCGGCGCACCGTGTTGACGGAGGCCGCCAAGGTCGAAAGCGACGACGATCAACAGTACAAGGTCACCTTCGTCATCGACATCACCGAGCGCAAGAAGCTCGAAGAGCGCCTGCAGGAAGCCAACAGTCGGCTCGATCACCTGGCCTGTCACGACGAGCTGACGGGGCTTTTAAATCGTCGCGCGGGTCTTTGCCAGCTCGAAGAGGAGCTCAAGCGCTGCCGGCGCTACGGCGGCGAACTCAGCGTCGTGCTGTTCGATCTGGATAGTTTCAAATCGATCAACGACACCTATGGTCACGCTACCGGCGATACCGCACTCGCCGAGGTCACGGCAGCGATCGCCCACGCTCTGCGCGACACCGACCTGCAGGTGCGCCTGGGCGGCGAAGAGTTTCTCATCATCATGCCGGAAACCGGTAGTGACGAGGCGCACGTTGCCGCCGAGCGCCTGCGCGCGATCATCGAGGAGCGCCGCTTCACGCCCCACCAGTTGTCGATCACGCTCTCCGCCGGCGTCGCCAGCACGCCCGCCACCTCTGCCGAGCAGCTCATCGAGCGCGGCGACCAGGCCATGTACCAGGCCAAAGCCAGTGGGCGCAACCAGGTAAGCCTTGCCTAAGAACGTGTAAATAACGCCACTTGCGTACTATGCTGTCCTCACACCCGTTATTTTTGCTCAACGCCAGAGGACCCCGCCATGACGAGTAATGCCGAGCTTAACGCGCTAAAGCAGAAATACGTCGCCGCCGGCGCCGCAAGCCCCGCCACCGCCTTTGCCGCCCGCGCTGAAAACGCCGAAATCTGGGATGCCGACGGTAACCGCTTCATCGATTTTGCCGGCGGCATCGGCGTACTCAACATCGGCCACCGCCACCCGAAAGTGGTCGCCGCGGTCAAGGATCAGCTCGACAAGGTCATGCACACCTGCCAGACCGTGATGCCTTATGAAGGCTACGTGAAGGTCGCCGAAAAGCTCAGCCACGTTGTGCCGGTGCGCGGCCACGCCAAGGTGATGCTCGCCAACTCCGGCGCCGAGGCGCTCGAAAACGCGGTCAAGATCGCCCGCGCGGCGACCCAGCGTGACAACGTGATCTGCTTCGACGGCGGCTATCACGGCCGTACCTTCTTTACCATGGCAATGAACGGTAAGGTCGCGCCCTACCAGACCGATTTCGGCCCGATGCCCGGCACCGTCTTCCGCGCCCCTTACCCGGTGCCCTCCCACGGTATCAGCGAAGAGGAAGCGATCCGCGGGCTGATGATGACGCTCAAGACCGACGCCGGCCCGACCAATACCGCCGCCATCGTGCTCGAACCGGTGCTCGGGGAAGGCGGCTTCTATCCCGCCCCCGCCTCGTTCTTGAAGCGCGTGCGCGATATCTGTGACGAGCTCGGCATTCTCATGATCGTCGACGAAGTGCAGTCAGGCTTCGGCCGTACCGGCAAGCTGTTCGCCATCGAACACAGCGGCGTCGAGCCGGACATCATGACCATGGCGAAAAGCATGGCCGACGGCATGCCGATTTCGGCCATCGTCGGTACCGACAAGATCATGGACTCTTCCGGCCCCAACTCGCTTGGAGGCACCTACACCGGCAGCCCCACCGCCTGCGCCGCGGCGCTTGCCGTACTCGAGGTGTTCGAGGAAGAGAACATTCTGGAGAAGAGCCGGGCACTGGGTGACAAACTCGCCCAGCGCTTCGGCCAGTGGCAGGAAAAATTCGACTGCGTCGCCCACCCGCGCAACATGGGCGCGATGGCCGCTTTCGAGCTGGTATCCAATAAAGCCGACGGCGCCCCCAACCCGGACCTGGCCGGCGCGCTGTGCAAAAAAGCCCGCGAAAAGGGGCTGATCCTGCTCTCCTGCGGCCTCTACGGCAACACCATCCGCTTTTTGATGCCGGTCACCATCGACGACGCGGTGCTCAACGAAGGCCTCGACATCATCGAGTCCTGCCTGGAATCGCTAACCTGAACGTTGGCTCGATGAAAAAGAACGCCGCCCCTTGAGGCGGCGTTTTTGTTTTGTGACTTACACCGGGGCTCAACCGGTCATATAGCGCGGCAGCCACAGCGCGAGTTCCGGCCAGACACTGATGATCACCGCTGCCAGACACATGAGAAGGAAAAACGGCAGCGACGCCAGCGCTACGCGGCCGATACTTTCGCCGGTCAAGCTCTGCAACACGAAGAGATTGAAGCCGACCGGCGGCGTGATCTGACCAAGCTCGATCATGATGATCAAAAAGATGCCGAACCAGATCGGATCGAAGCCGGCCAGCAGCACGATCGGCAGCGTAATGGGCAGGCTCATGACCGTGATCGAAATCCCATCCAGAAAGAGCCCCAGCGCGATATAGAAAATCGCCAGCGCCACCAGAAGCATCGTGGGGCTGAAGTTCTGCGCCGCAATCCAGCTTGCAAGCTCGCGCGGCAGGTGCAGATAGCCCATCGCCGTAGAGAGCAGCGTCGCCGTGATCAGCAGGCTACACACCATGATCGAGGTGATCAGCGTGCCGCGAAACGCCTCAATCAGCATCGCGACGTTGATCTGGCGCTCAACGGCCAGCAGCACCAGCGTGGCAGCTACGCCCACCGCCGCCGCTTCGGAAGGCGTGGCGATACCGCTGTAGATCGAGCCGATCACGATCGCGATCAGTATCAAAATCGGTAGCAGCAGCAGAATCGACTGGCCGATGGACTGCGTATGCGCTACTTGTTTGGGCGCCAGGCCCGGCGACATCAGTGCCCGTGCGCCGATATAGCTGCTATAGAGTAGCGCGATCACAAGCCCTGGCACCACGCCGGCCATGAACAGCTGGCTGATCGACACCTCCGCCTGCACGCCGTAGACGATCATCACGATCGACGGCGGAATCAACAGCCCCAGGCTGCCCGCCCCCGCGAGTGAGCCGATCGAAAGGTTACGGTCGTAGCCGCGCGCCTTGAGCTCCTGGGTCGTGATCTTGCCGATGGTGGCGGTCGTGGCCGCGCTCGAGCCGCTTACCGCGGCAAACAGCGTGCAGCCCAACACGTTGGTGTGCAAAATACCGCCCGGCAGCCGACTGGTGATCGGCACCAATCCCTTGAAAAGGCGCTCCGACAGGTTGGAGCGAAAGATCAGCTCCCCCATCAGAATGAACAGCGGTATGGCAGAAAGCTCCCAACTGTTACTGGCGCGGTACAGCACCCGCGAAAAGATCAAGCCGATACGGTCGGCGCTGAAATCTCCGAAAAGCCATAGCGACCCGATGGACACCGCCAGCATCGAGGCGAAAATCCAGGTCCCCATGGAGAGGAAAAACACCAGCAACAGCGCCACGCCGACAGCCGTCCAGAAAATATCCATAAGTCGTTCCTGTTAGCCTGGCTTAAGCGGTAGGGGAGACGTAGCGCGAGCGCAGCAGCACGATTTTGAGCGCTCTCACCAGCAGCGTCAGCGAAATCAACCACATGCCGACAAGAATGGCGCTTTCCGGTAGCCAGATCGGCGTTTCGGCCAGGGTTTCGCTGACCACGCCGCGCTGGTAGCTACGCTGTACGTTCTGCAGCCAGAACGTGGAGAGCCAGAAAAAACAGCCGGCGGTGACCAGGCTGCTGAATAACTCCAGCGGCCACCTTGCAGGGCCGGGAACGCGATCCATCAACAGCGATACCCGAATCAGCCCGCCCTTCTCCAGCACGTAAGGCAGCCCCAAAAATGCCATGGTCGCCACGGCGTAGCCGATGTACTCATCCAGAATGAACGTCGAGCGGCCAAAAAGGCGCATCGCAATCTCGACGATGATATGGCCGAACATGTAAACGATGAGCGCCACCGCAATGGCGGCGCCTATCCGATTGAGAAATCTCGACGCCTTTTCGATGGCTTCGAAAACCCTCATTGCTGGCTCCGGAACTCGTCGAGAATCGTCTCGCCGGTCTCACCCGTGCTTTCGACCCAGTTCTCGACCACGCTGGTAGAGGCCTCGGACAGAGCGTCGGTCAGCGCCTGCGCCATCGGGTCGTTCACGATGACATCGTTGTCCGCCAGCGTCTGGTAGTTCTCTTCGGTGCGGGTTTCGACGGCGGCCCAGTTGTGCTGGTCGGTCAGGCGGGCGGCTTCGAGCACGGCCTGCTGCTGCTCTTCGCTAAAGGAGTCGAATACCGCCTTGTTCATGTGCACCATGTTGAGCGGAATCGCGTACTGAACGGCGGAGAAGTAGTTCTGGTGCTCCCAGAAGCTGCCATTGGCACCGGCTTCGGCGGAGGTCAGCACGGCACTGATACCGCCGGTAGCGAGCTGCGGTACGACATCACCCCAGGAGAGACTCACCGGTGCGGCGCCGACGTTTCTAAAGGTCTCGGTGCCGCTACGATCAAAGGTGCGGATTTTTAAATTTTGCAGGTCGTCGGCGCTTTGAATATCGTCTTTCGACCAGATCCCGCTTGGCGGCCAGGGTGAGGCGTAGAGCAGTACCTGGTCGTTGTCCGCGAACACTTCCTCGTAATAAGGCTTGGCAATATCGTAGAGCTGGCGGGCGTCTTCGATATCGCTGACCAGAAACGGCAGCGACGAAAGTAAAAAGATCGAGTCCACGCCGCTCATGGTGCCCGACAGCGTATCGGCGATGTCGACGGCACCATCGGCCACGGCATAGAAGTGGTCACCGGAGTTGAACCCCAGCGCCCCGCCAGTGTGCAGCGTGATGCTGATATCGCCGCCGGTCAGCTCGTTCACCTTGTCGATGAAGTAGGCATCGCCCTGGGCATGAATAGAGCTTGCGTTGTACTCGTTGGAGAAGTCCAAACTAAAGGACTGGGCGTACGCCTGGCCGCTAGCCAGGGCCAGCCCAAGAGCGGTGAGCAGGCTTTTACCGGCCGTGCGCCGGCGAAGGTATGGATTGAGCGCTTTCATGAGGAAGTTCCCTGCCGTTTTTATTGAAGGTCGCTTTCAATGTACCTTCCTCGACCGCTCATCCGCATTTGAAGGCGACGTAAAAGCGCCTGGATGCGACACCTGGCCCAGTAGCGAATGAAGTATCATTCACTTTCAACGCTAACTTAACCAACTGATTGATCTGAATAAATACTCAGAATACCTCGACCGCCCACAACGAATTATTCGGTGCAGAAACGACAATGCCGCGGCGGGCGCGGCATCGTCGATCGAAGCGGTTGATAACTAACGGCTACTCCCGCGGCCGGCGATCTCCTTCCAGAAAGTTGGCGGTGAACACCGCTTTGCCGTGGGTCTCGAAGGACCACTTCATGACCTCAGTCAGCGCGTTCATCACCGTGTCGAACTCACCGAATACCTGGGTACTCATGCGGTTGGCGTGCACCTCGAGGCCGGTGGCTTCCAGGCGCTTGACCACCTCCTTGACCACGGGTTTGAAGTCGTCGGTCAGCGGGTAGTAGCTTAGCTGTACGGAAAGGTACATGGCGTGCCTCCTTGATGGGTCTCGTGAGCTGTAGCTTAGGGCGCAAGCCGTTGCCAGGCGTTGATGATCGCCGCGCGGGTCTCGTCCGGGTGCTCCATCGGGAACATGTGCCCGCCGGGTACGCGGCTTACGCGCAGGCCCTTGCGGGTGAGTCGCGCGATACGGCCCGGCGTTAAAAGATCCGAGCGGTCGCCGGCAACGATCTCCACCGGCACCCGGATTTTGGTCAGTTTCGACGACAGGTGGTCCGGCAGGTTGCGAAAGATCGCCACTTCCACTCGCGGCTCGAATACCAGCTCCGCTTGGCCGTCGTCGCGAAGCGTCGTGCCTGTTTCAACATAGTCGTTGAGCGCCTCTGTGGTAAAGCCGCGAAAGATGCCGCGGCGGCCCAGCGAGTGGGCCATCGCTTCGCGGCTTGGCCAGACGCTGCGCCGCCCCTTGGTTTTGCCCGCCGGGGTAATACGATCGACGAAGCCAAAGCGCTTGGCCGCTTTCATCGCCCAGGCATCCATGCCCAGCATCAACGGCGGGTCGAGCATGACCACCCCAAAAAAGCGCTCGGGTTCGCGCAACGCCGCCATGGCCATGAGCGTGCCGCCCAAAGAGTGTCCGACGCCAAACACTTTTCGGTGGGTGGGCAGATAATGCAGCAGCTCGTCGACCAGGTTGCCCCAGTTGCGGTTTACCGGATAGCGCGGGTGGTGACCCACCCGGTCGATGGGGCCAAGCTCGAAGTGCTCGGCAAGCGGCGCCAAAAGGCTTCGGTAGCTGGCGCCGGTAAAGCCGTTGGCGTGGGCAAATACCAGCAAAGGGCGGGAGGGCGTCATGGGCGGCTCAAGGTGGAGGAGAATAGAAGGTAAGCGCAGCCCTTTAGGCCGCCAGCGTTCATACACCTGTTTTAATCGCTGCCCGTGCCGGCGTCAATGCGCCGAAAGGGGAAGTTTCAAAAGAGCGAGAGCTGGGTATCAGGCGCGCCGTCGGCCAAGCGGTACCCCACGCCCAGCAGGCGTACCGGGCGGCTTTTGCGGGCCCAACCAACGTTCAAAAGCGTTTCGAACTGGGCCATGTCCGGGGCCGGGTCGGCATGTTCGACGGTGGTTTGGGTAAAGTCGTTGAATTTCACCTTGACCATCAGCCCTTTCACCGCCGGCGGTGGGTCGAGCCGGGCATAGCGCCGCTCCAGGTCCTGCAGGAGTTCGGGAAGTTCGCCCCGGCACGCCTCGAGTGTCGGCAGATCCTGAGAGTAGGTCTGTTCGGTGCTGATCGACTTGCGTTCGCGATGGGTCTTCACCGGGCGCTCATCAAAGCCCCGGCTCAGCTCATGCAGGCGCTTGCCGAAGCGGCCAAAGTGTTCGATCAGCTCGGTCAGCGGGCGCGCTTGCAGATCGAGGCAGGTGTGGATATCCAGACTCGCCATTTTCTCGGCGGTGCGCGGGCCCACGCCGTGAATCTTCTTGACCGGGAGCTGCTCGACGAAGCGCTCGACCTCCCCTGGGGCGATGACAAAAAGGCCGTCGGGCTTGTTCCAGTCGCTGGCGATCTTGGCCAGAAACTTATTCGGTGCGACCCCGGCGGATACGGTGATCCCCACGTCCTTTTGCACCCGCTCGCGAATGGCCTGGGCCATCAACGTGGCGCTGCCCTTGAACTGCGTCACCTCGGAAACGTCCAGATACGCTTCGTCCAGCGATAGCGGCTCGATCAGCTCGGTCATCTCGCGGTAAATGGCAAAAACCTGCCGGGCGACCTCCTTGTATTTGGGCATGTCGCCGCGCACGATCGTCAGGTGCGGGCAGCGCTTGAGCGCCTGCCCCATGGGCATCGCCGAGTGGATGCCGTACTCGCGTGCCGGGTAGTTGCAGGTCGCCACCACCCCTCGCTGCTCGACGCTGCCGCCAATGGCGATGGGAATGTCCGTCAGCGCCGGGTTGTCGCGCATTTCAACCGCCGCGTAAAAGCAGTCGCAGTCACAGTGAATAATCTTGCGCACGGGCTCCCTGCTTGGCTCACCGTCGAAAGGTTAGCGCCGGGCCGTTAAATGGTCCGCCGCTGTAAAAAATCACAGTGTAGCATAGCCTCGCGCGCCATAGCCTCGCGCGCTTTAGGTGCCACAGAAGGTGCGCAGTACCGCCTGGCTGTCGGTGGCCGGCGCGGCCAGCCGACGCGCCTCGACGGACTCATCGAACGGCGCACTCACCACGCTCAACAGCGTATGAAACGGCGCGAAATCGCCTTCGATCGCGGCGTCGATCACCTCTTTCACGCGATGATTGCGCGGAATCACGACCGGGTTGGCCCGGCGCATGGCGTCAAATCGCGTGGCATCATTTAGAAGCGGCGCCGCGCGCCACTGCTCGAGCCACGCATCGAGCGCTTCGGGCTGATGGGAAAGCGCCAGCAGCGCCTCGCGACGTTGCGTCTCGAAACTGTCGGCGTAGTGGGTCAGCGCATCGAAGGTGGCGGTCATGTCCATGCGCCCCTGATGCATCACTGTCTCGAGTGCGTCCATCAGCGTGTCGGCGGTATCACCGCCATTCTCGGCGAGCCCGAGTTTGGCGATGCGAAGCGCCTGCCGGGTTTTATCGAAGTGCGCCTCGAAGCCGCGAATCACTTCGACCGCCAGCGCCACGCCCTCCTCGCCCTGCACGTTCATCAGCGGCAGTAAGGTTTCGGCAAAGCGGGCCAGATTCCACTGGGCGACCGCCGGCTGGTTGTTGAAGGCGTAGCGCCCGCCCTCGTCGATCGAGCTGAACACCTTGCGCGGGTCGAACTGCTCCATGAAGGCGCAGGGGCCGTAATCAATGGTTTCGCCACTGATGCTGGTGTTATCAGTGTTCATCACGCCGTGGATGAAGCCCAGGCTCATCCAGCGCGCCACGAGCTCGGCCTGGCGGCGAGTGACACACTCCAGAAGCGCCAGATACGGATCATCCTGTTCGCGCGCCTCGGGGTAGTGGCGCGCAATGACGTAGTCCGCCAGCGCACGGGTAGTCTCCTCACCGTGGCGAGCGGCGAACTGGAAGGTGCCCACGCGCACGTGGCTCGAAGCCACGCGGGTGAACACCGCGCCGGGCTCCGGCATCTGGCGCGCTACGCGCTCGCCGCTGGCCACCGCCGCCAGCGCCCGTGTGGTGGGCACGCCCACCGCGGCCATGAACTCGCTGACCAGATATTCACGCAGCACTGGCCCCAGCGGCGAGCGCCCGTCGCCACCACGCGAGAACGGCGTGCGCCCGCTGCCCTTGAGCTGAATATCGAAACGTCGACCCTCGGCGTCCACCACGTCGCCCAGCAGCAGCGCGCGGCCATCGCCGAGCTGCGGTACGAAGTTGCCGAACTGGTGGCCGGCGTAGCCAAGCGCCATGGGCTTCGCGCCGTCGGGAATCGTGTTGCCGCTGAACCACTGGGCGAGCGTATCGTCGTCAGGCACGTCGCTTGCGCCGAGTTTTCGGGCCAGCGCCTCGTTGAAGGCGATCAGCGCCGGGGCGCACACACCGGAAGGCTCGCAGGCGAGCCACAGCGGTTCAGGGAGCCGGGTATAGTCATGCTCGAATGTCAGCACTGGAGCCTCCGCTTTCAATAGTGTCGTTGGGCTAATACCCTAGCACCTGACTCAAGTTTATGGCGATATTATGGCGCTTTCCGATTCTGCAGACGTTGCACCCTTCTCCACGCCCCTGCCCCGCGGTTTTTACGACCGCGACACCCTGGAGGTCGCCCAGGACCTACTGGGCTGCCAGCTGGTGCGCCGCGTGGAAGGCGAGCTAATCGCCGCGACCATCGTGGAAACCGAGGCCTATCGGGGGGCAACGGACTCCGCCTGCCACGCCCACCGGCGCAAGACGCCGCGCACCGAGGCGATGTTCGGCCCGCCCGGCCACGCCTACGTCTATCTGGTGTACGGCATGCATTGGCTGTTGAACATCGTTACCCAGCCGGAAGGCAACCCCTGCGCGGTGCTGGTACGCGCCGTCGAGCCCTGCCTGAACGAGGACGCCATGCGACGGGCGCGCGTGGCGCGAAATCGCGAGCTTTCCAACGGCCCGGGCAAGCTCACCCGGGCGCTTTCGATCGACAAGGCCCTGTACGGCGAGGACATGACCCGCGCAGACAAGCTCTGGGTCGCCCAGGGCCCCACCTCACAGCGCGTCGCGACCGGCCCGCGCGTGGGCATCGACTACGCCTCGCCTGCCGATCGCGACGCGCCCTGGCGGCTCTGGATCGCAGACAACCCGTGGGTTTCCAAAGCGCGCTAGGACGCGCGATCAAGATACTCAAGCGCGTGAGCCAGCACCGGCGTCAGCGGCGCCCGCCACTGGTGAGAAAGCAGCGGATCGGCGCGAGTTACGCCCAGCGACAGCGACGCCACCGGCAGGCCCTTGGCGTGCGCCTCGCGGCAAAACCGGTAGCCGGAGAACACCATCAGCGAGGTGCCCACCGCCAATACGGCGCTTGAGCGCGCAAGCGCCGCTTCGGCTTCTAGCCGGCGCGCTTTCGGCACCACGTCACCGTAGTAGACGACATCAGGCTTCATGACGCCGCGACAGCGCGGGCAGTCGTAAACGCGAAAACTCGAGAAGTCGGTTTCCAGATCCGCGTCGCCGTCCGGGGCGTGGGCCGCGTCCATGGCGGCGAAGCGCGGGTTCATGCGCGCCATTTCCGCGTGCATGGCGTAGCGCATCATCGAGTAGCCGCAGCGCATGCAGCTGACCGTATCGGCGCGGCCATGCAGGTCGACCACCCGTTTGGATCCCGCGCGCTGGTGAAGCCGGTCGACGTTCTGCGTCACCAGCATTTCGACGAAACCGCGCGCCTCGAGCTCAGCCAGCACCCGGTGAGAGCCGCCCACCTGAGCGCTACCCAGCGCCTTGAAGCCGATCAGGGCGCGGGCCCAGTAGCGCCTTCGCACGTGAAGGTTGCCCATGAAGTCAGCGTGCTGCACCGGCGGTGAGCACTTCCACTGGCCGTTGGCGTCGCGGTAATCGGGAATGCCGCTATCGGTGCTGACCCCGGCCCCGGTAATGATGAAAAGGCGCGGATGGCCAGCGATGAACGCCGCCAGCTCCTCGCCCGCCTGCTCGATATCGGTTGGATTTTTTATCTGCGTCAATACGCCACCTCAAAAAACCGGTTAACATCCCAACGATACGGTAAGACATCGGGCGAGCCCATAACGTGCCCTCCCCCGGCGGAGAAAGGAGCCTCTCATGCAGCAGGATCACGACATCATCATCATTGGCGGCGGCATGGTCGGGGCGGCGCTGGCCGCGCGGCTGGGCAAGAGTGGGCGCCGCGTGGCACTGATCGAGCGAGGCGCGCCGCCCAAGGCGGCCGAAGGCGATTATGACCTGCGCATCTCCTCGCTCAACAAGCGCTCGCTCGAGTTCATCGAGGCAAGCGGCGCCCAGCTCCCCCTGGAGCGCACCGCCGCGTTTCGCCATATCGAGGTGTGGAACCAGGAAGGCACCGGGCATAGCCTCTTTTCGGCCAGGGACAGCGACCTGGAGCAGTTTGGGCTTTTCATCGAGAACATAGCGCTTCAGCACGCGCTTTGGCAGCGGCTTGAAAACATGCCGAGTGTGACGCTCTACACCGGCACTACCCTGGTCGCCACCCTTGCCAGCGGCTGCGGGCGCACAGTGGAGCTCGATAACGGCAAAACCCTGAGCGCCGAGCTGGTGGTCGGCGCTGACGGCGCGAATTCCAGGCTCCGGGAGCTGGCCGGCATCGACATCGCCACCCACGACTACCGCCAGCGCGCGATGATCATCAACGTCGAAACCGCGCTCCCCCAGCAAGATGTGAGCTGGCAGTGCTTCACGCCCACCGGGCCGCTGGCCATGCTGCCGCTGCCCGGCCACCGCGCCTCACTCGTGTGGTACGACGAACCCAACGCCATTCAGGCGCGCGAGGCGCTGGACGACGACGCGCTGATGGACGCCATTGAAGCGGCGTTTCCCAAACGCCTGGGCAGCATTACTCGCGTGGTGGCCCGCGCAAGCTTCCCCATCAAGCGCCAGCACGCCCGAAGCTATACCGCCAAGCGCCTGGCGCTGATGGGCGACGCCGCCCACGTGGTGCACCCGCTGGCGGGCCAGGGGCTGAATATCGGCCTGCACGACGCCGACACCCTGGCCGAGCAAATTCTCAAGCACGTTGATGCCGGCGACGCCTCCGCGCTTCAACACTACGAGTGGCACCGGCGCCTCGCCAATCAGGCGATGATCGCCGCCACCGACGGTTTTCATCACCTGTTCACCGGCGCCAAACCGCTGCGCCAGCTCGGCGACCTGAGCCTGCACCTGGCCGAGCGCCTGCCGCTGGCCAAGCGTCTGATGATGCGCCAGGCCAACGGGCTGAATCCGTTCAAGATTTGGTAAACCGTGCGCCAACGGGTAACCGTTGGCCGCTTCTTCTCTTGATAAATGGTGGTACTCATCATGTTCAAAAGAGCCCTGGCGTTGAGCGCCACGATACTCATCAGCGGGTGTAGTCAGGAAAACACGACGGCGGCAGCCGTGGAGCCCGCTTCCAATAGCGCGGCGCAGGAGAGTGCGCCCCATCAGATGACGGATCAATGGATTGGCCGTTGGGACGGCGTGGAAGGGTTGGTCCTGGAGATCCGCCACGAGGATTCCGCCAACCCAGGCAGTTACCTGCTCGACATGCAGTACGGTCTGGATGCGGATCAGCACGGCACCTTCGAAGGACAGGCAACCGCAGAAGGCATCCGCTTTACCCGTGAAGACGGTGAGCAGCTGCTGCGCCAGGCGGATGGCGAAGCGACCGGATTGAAATGGCTGGCGGATAAGGAAAACTGCCTGGTCGTACAACCTGGCGAAGGCTACTGCCGTAACTGAACGGCGCGATGAAGCGGGTCACTCATCCGCCACTTCACGAAAATGACCCGATTTATCCAGAGTAAATTCCAGAAAGTCGCGCGCCAGGTAAAGCGTGCCCGAGTACACGCGCTCGGCCTCCTCGCGGATCTCCTCGATCGACGACGACGGCTCGGCGCGCGACTGATAGCGCGGGCTGAAGTGCGTCAGCACCAGATACGGTAGCCCTGCGGCCTCGGCGAATCCGGCCACCTGCCCTGCATAGCTGTGGCGCACCACGGCGGCTTTCTCGGCCATCGCGCCGGTGTAGGTGGCTTCGTGCACCAGTACCTGGGCGCCTTCGCAGGCGCTGGCCAAAAGCTCCGGGCGGTCGTTATCACCGGCCACGACGATTTTGCAGGGCAGTTGATCGAGCCTGAGAAAGTCCTCGCCCTTCAACGTCTCGCCCTGCCACTCGACCTCCTCGCCTTTACTGAGCTGCCCCCACAGCGGGCCGCGCGGCACGCCGCGTGTGATCAGTTTTTCGGTATCGAGCGCAGGCAGAGGCTTTTCGGTAAAGCGGTAGGCGAAGGAATCCACCCCATGGGAAAGGCGCGTCGTGGCGACCGTCAGCGCGTCGAATTCGACCTCGGGAAGCGTCTCAGTGAAGATGAACGTCATCTCGAACGACAGCCGAAGCTGGGTAGCCTCACAGGTGGCCATGATCCACGTCTTGATCGCCTGCGGGGCGATGATCGTCAGCGTCTCGGTACGCCCGTTCATCGACGCGCTCGCGAGCAACCCCGGAAGCCCATAGCAGTGATCGCCGTGCACGTGGGTAATCAAAACCGCGCGCAGCCCATGAAGTGACAGCGGCGTATGCAGAAGCTGATGCTGAGTCGCCTCGCCGCAGTCGATCAAATACCAGCCCTTGCCGGTGCGCTCGCGAAGCGCCAGCCCGGAAAAGTTGCGCGCTTTAGTGGGCGTACCGGCGGAGGTGCCGAGAAACAGAAGGTTCATATTTACGTTGAAACTCCGGTACAACCTCGCTCTAGCGGTTGTCAAATAGGATAAATTCTACCTGCTTTTCAAATCGAAAATTTATCTATTATTCGCACCCTGCTTCCCGAACGCAGGTTTTAAATCAGCGGAGATACTATCTTCGATTAGCTGTAGAACTCTGTTGGACTCATCATACTCTAGTATTCGCACTTGATATTCACCCTTGAACCATTCATAAAGGTGCAGCGAATATGTACTTGGTGGACAACTGACCAAATGCTGGCTTAACCTTCTTTGCAAATTTCTTGTAGAAGCGACGTCACCCCCTGATTGAGTAGCGCTACACTTTAGAGTCCGATCCTATGCGTAAGGAGATTGGACATGAAGAAGCGTTTCAGCGAAGAACAGATCATCGGTTTTCTGGGCGAAGCCGAAGCAGGACTGCCCATCAAGGAGCTATGCCGTCGGCACGGTTTCTCAGAAGCCAGTTACTATCTATGGCGCAGCAAGTTTGGCGGCATGAGCGTCCCCGATGCCAAACGACTCAAAGAACTCGAAGCCGAAAATGGGCGCTTGAAAAAGCTGCTCGCGGAGTCGCTACTGGAAATGGAGGTCACTCGGGAGGCGCTGAGAAAAAAGTGGTGAGTGCCCCGGCACGCCGAGACGTGGTGCGCTTTATGGTGTCACGTGGTCTGAGTGAACGCCGAGCGCTCCGTATCATCCATATGAGTGCCAGTGCATTGCGCTATCAATCGGCCCCTGACCGCAATGGGGCATTGCGTGAACGCATTACGGCCCTGGCCCATCGGCATCGTCGCTATGGCGCTGGCATGATCTACCTGAAGCTGCGTCAAGCCGGTGAACGGGTCAATCATAAGCGCGTCGAACGCCTCTACGCGGCGGCTCGATTGCAGGTAAAGCGCCGCAAGCGCAAGAAGGTTCCTGCGTCTGAGCGAAAGCCCCTTGGCCGTCCTTGTGCCGCCAACCAGGTCTGGTCAATGGATTTTGTATTTGACCGTACGGCAGAAGGACGCGTGATAAAGAACCTCACCGTTGTCGACGACGCCACCCATGAAGCCGTGGCGATCGTACCTGAACGGGCCATTGGCGGCCTGTCGTTAACACGGATTCTAGATCATCTGGCTATACAACGTGGCCTGCCAAGCGCCATTCGTACGGATAATGGAAAGGAGTTCTGCGGACGCGCCATGCTGACGTGGGCTCATCAGCATGGTGTCGCCCTGTTTTTAATCGAACCTGGAAAACCCAATCAAAACGCCTACATCGAATCGTTCAATGGGCGTTTTAGAGACGAATGTCTAAATGAGCACTGGTTCACCAGCCTGAATCACGCGAGGATCATCATCGAGGCGTGGCGACGGGAATACAACGAAGAAAGACCGAAGAAAGGGCTTGGAGGGTTAACGCCTTCCGCCTATGCCGAGCAACTGGTGTTAAAACACGATAAAGTAACTTCAGACTCTAAACCCGGGTGCTACTGAAGATGGGGTGACGTCGGAAGAGCCTACATAAAGAATGTTCGAGGGATGGTTAATCTTGCAGCATGCTTTGGTTTTAGTCTGTTTAAATGTCTTGAACGCTTCAAAGGTTTCAGCCGCGTTACCGCCCACCTCACTGATAATATAAATACCTTTATCAACCGCTGGCATTTCTTCAGTACTGGAAATTAAGATATCTTTCTTGGGCATAGCAAGTTTGGCCTGCTTGCAATCTTTAATCATTGAATCTAAATATTGCGTCATCCTTGGCCTCACAATCATTATAAAAAATTAATTAATTAAAAATTATACAAGAATACAGCACATAGCTGACTCCTGGATAGCTAGCCTCGTCCAATAAAAGGTTTTTACTCAAGCGCTACAAAACCCGACTATGCTGAGAAAACCGCTTTTGATATCTCACAACAATCACAACAACATATAAGGAACTTCCATGCCGCGCCTGCACCGATACACCCTGATGATAGCGAGCCTTGCCCTTATGACCGCGACGCCTCTTTTTGCCTTCGACGGTTTGGTCGATAAACAGACCTTCGAAATCGAGAACTTTACGACCCAAAGCGGCGAGACGATCCCGGAGGTGAGAGTCGGCTGGGAGGCCTACGGCGAGCTCAACGAGGCGCGCGATAACGTCATCCTTATCACGCATTTTTTCTCCGGCACCAGCCACGCCGCCGGCCGCTACGCGGAAAGCGACGTGCTGCCCGGCTACTGGGACGCCATCATCGGCCCGGGCAAGCCGCTGGATACCGACCGTTTTTATATCATCTCCTCCGACACGCTGGTCAATCTCAACGCCCATGACCCGAATGTGATCACGACCGGTCCGGCCACGATCAACCCGGAGACGAATGAGCCTTGGGGCCTGGCGTTCCCGGTAGTGACGATTCGCGACTTCGTCGAGGTGCAGCGGGCACTGCTGGAGAGCCAGGGGATCGAGTCACTGTACGCGGTGATGGGCCCGTCCATGGGCGCGCTGCAGGCGATCGAGTGGGCAAGCGTCTACCCGGAGCGGGTCGAGCGGCTGGTGCCCGTGATCGGTAGCGGCGCCGCCGACCCGTGGCTGGTCGCCATGCTCGATACCTGGGCGGCGCCCATTCGCCTGGACGCGAACTGGAACGAAGGCGACTACTACGACGGCGAGCCGCCGCTTGAAGGGCTCAAGGCGGCGCTCAAGCTGATCACGCTCAACGCCAGCCACTGGCGCTGGGCGAACCGCACCTTCACCCGCGACTGGGCGGATGAAAACCGCGACCCGGCCGAAGAGCTAAACGCCCGCTACGCCATCGAGCAGACGCTGGACAACCTGGCCGCCGCTCGCGCCCACACCGCCGATGCCAATCATCTGCTGTACCTGGTGCGCGCCAACCAGACGTTCGAGGCCGGCGGCGCCTCCGCCGATGAGGGGCTTGCCAACATTCAGGCGCCCACGCTGATGCTCTATAGCGAAGACGATCAGGTCTTCTCCGCGGAAGGTGTGCGCCGCACCGCCGCGTTGATTCGCCAAGCGGGCAATGAAGTGACGCTGGAAACGCTTCAAGGCAATCAGGGCCATCTGGACGGCGTGCTCGCCATCGACCAGGCGAGCGACCTGCTGCGTGAGTTCCTGGAGTAACCTTTCTCGCCTCGCCACGCAATGCCCCGCCCGGTGCGGGGCATTTTATTGCCGCCGGTCATGGTAACGGTCGTTTCTTGTACGTTCGCTGAATCAATCCGAGCGTTTCAGCCCAGGCGCTGTCTACACTGGGCTAGCCACTCATTGATGCACAGGAGCGATCCGCCATGGAAGCGACCAACGAGAAAGTCTTCATCAGCCCCGCCCGCTACGTGCAGGGCGAAGGCGTTACGGCGCGTGCCGGGCACTACGTGGCCGCACTCGGCCAGAAAGCACTGCTGATCGCCGATGACGTCGTGTGGGATATCGCCGGCGAAGCGCTCAGCGAAAGCCTGCAGGGCGAAAACGTTAGCTTCGAGCGCGTGGTGTTCGAAGGCGAAGCCTCCACTCGCGAGATCGAGCGCATCGTCAAGCTTGGGCGCGAGCAAGGGGCCGACGTGGTGATCGGCTTTGGCGGCGGCAAGACGATCGACACCGCCAAGGGCGTGGCCGACGAGCTCAAGGCCGCCTGCGCCGTACTCCCCACCACCGCCTCCACCGACGCGCCGACCAGCGCCTTGTCGGTCATCTACAACGACGACGGTGAGTTTGAGTCCTACCGTTTTTTTGATAAGAACCCGAACCTGGTACTGGTGGATACCGGCATCATCTGCAAGGCGCCGCCGCGCTTTCTGGCCTCGGGCATTGCCGATGCGCTGGCCACCTGGGTCGAGGCACGCGCGGCGATTCGCGCCAACGCCAACAACATGGCCGGCGGCAAGGCCACGCTTCTGGGCGCGACCATTGGAGAGAAGTGCGAAGAGATCCTCTTCGAGCACGCCATGCTCGCCTACCAGGCCAACCAGGCGCAGATCGTCACGCCTTCGTTTGAAGCGGTGGTGGAAGCCAACACGCTACTCAGCGGGCTAGGCTTCGAAAGCGGGGGCCTGGCCGGGGCGCACGCCATCCATAACGGCTTCACCGCCCTGCACGGTGAGATTCACGAGCTGACACACGGCGAGAAGGTGGCGTTTGGCACCGTCGCCCAGCTGATTCTGGATCAAACGCCGCAAGCAGAGCTGGAAGAGTATCTGGATCTTTATCTGGCACTGGGCCTGCCGGTGACGCTCAAAGCGCTCAAACTCGAAGACGTCAGCGACGAGGATTTGTACCGCGTGGCAGAAGCGGCGCTAAAGGAAGGCGAATCGAGCCATAACCTGGCCTATCAACTCACGCCGCAACAGGTCGTCAGCGCCATCAAGGCGGTGGACGTGCATGCGCGGGCATTCATGGAGAAGGTGGGCCTGAGCGAGTAAGAACTTAAAAATCACGGACGCCACGTAAGTGGCGTTCTGCTCCTCGCCCGCTCGGCGCTTCTCAAAATCTACAGAGCATCAGCAGTTGGCGTTCTCTTGTGCCACCTGACGAAGCGCATCGACCAGCACCTCGGCGGGCTGGGCGCCGGAAATCAGGTAGCGGCCGTCGAGAATGAACCCCGGTACGGCGCTCACCCCTGCTTCCATGAACGTCTGCTCTGCCGCGCGAACCTCCTCCGCGTACTGATCAGAGCGGGCGATGGCCTCGGCAGTATCACCGTCAAGCCCCGCCTCAATCGCCTTTTCGCGTAGCACCTCTGGGTCTGACGGGTTTTTCGCCTCACCGAAGTAGGCATCGAATAGGGCCAATTGCAGAGGTGTTTCCCGGTTCTGCGTAGCCGCCCAAGCCAGCACCCGGTGGGCCGCAAACGTATTGTTCGCCCGCCGCTCGACGGCACCCCGGAAATTCAAGCCCAGCTCTTCGGCCACCGCCATGATCTCGCGCTGGGACTGCTCCATGGTGGCCGCATCCTTGCCGTATTTTTGGCACAGGTGCTCCAGAATCGGCTCGCCCTCGGGCGGCATGTCGCGGTTAAGCTCGAAGGGCTGCCAGTGAAGCTCGACCTCGATCTCGCCCTTCAGGGTTTCCAGCGCTTGTTCCAAACGCCGGTAGCCGATCGCGCACCACGGGCAGGCAACATCGGACACCAGGTCAATTCTCAACGTCTGCATTGGGGAACCCTCTCATTCGATCAAGCGGAAGAAAGCATGGTACGTGCCTATAGAAAGTAACGACAGTACCGTCATGTAACGAATCAAGGCGTTACTCGATGGCGGGTTCCGGTAACACCGGCGGCGTACTGTCCATATAGGTCAGGAAATCTTGCCAGAGGTCATGCGTTCGCTGTTTCGTTAACCGGGTACTGCACGTAATGCCCATGACGCCGCGAATGGTGCCGTCGCGCCACTGCGTATAGACAGCGCCGCAATGGGCCGCAGCATACGCCTGCCACTGCGTTTGAGCCGCCTGGATAGCCTCGACTAACTCCGGATCCGCCGCGTTATGTTCAACGCTCGTTTCCAGATAGTGGGCGAGTACCTCCTCGGCGGCCTCCAACTCGATAGCCGCGCACCGATTGGTCTCGAGCGTGTTCCTGATGTTATTGCAATCAAGCGCTTCGTCGTCAGCCACGGCGGACAGCGACAGCGTAGCAAGCACTATGAATAACCACTTTTTCATGTTTTCTCCAAACGCATCCGGTGCGGGCCAAGCAGGCACAGCTGCCATGTTCTCACACTCGACGTCAGGAAGATCATCTAACCGTTGAATGCCCTGCCCGCACATTTATGACCTGCATAGATGGTCAGCCCGGAACTCAGCTAAAATCAGCCCGGCAACATGTGCTTGTTATAGCCTGCGGCCAATTTTATTCATCTCTTCTGGGCATGGCGTGCTTTCCCCTGGCGTAAGAGTGACGTTGTATTGGGGCTGAAAATCTTGACCACTACTCCACATGGTCGTGTGTGTTTCAAAACCTGGTTTTACTACGCACCAATTCCAGAAAAACACGTTTGAGCCGTGAATCATCAGCGATTCAGTGCGCCACTCCTTTATTTCTGGAAAGCTCGCCTCGCCGCCATTACTGGTTTGATCACTCCTTCTCATCTGTTCAAAGCCATACGGGTAGGAGTTCGATATCAAAGTCACCCTGGCATCCTGAATGGGCTTTCCTTTCTCGTCGGTGACGAGGATTTCAGCCTCCGGCTGCAGCGTTTTGTTGACGGGATAAACAACGCAGCCTGATAGCAATAGAGTTATCGTTAGTATTCATGTTTGATTCGTTTTAAGCCAGATTCAGGTAAACCGTTGACATCATATTGATTTCTTTATACCTGCAGCCGGAAACGAACTGTTCCTGGCGCTTTGGGTGTGAAATCTGATTTTGACATATACATTAAGTTTGAGTCATTTAACTGTTTTAGATATTTATGATGCTTTGGCGTAACTTTTTTACCCATTACCTCTGAGAGCAAACTCATCTCTTTCCAGCGCTGAGTATAAGCTTCATAACTTTCATCATAAAGGATACGAAGTAGTTGCTCAGTAAATTCACCGTTTTCGTTTTTATGAAGTTCTTGCCCTATATCGACAGCTATTTTATGGATAGTTGTGATAACCTCATCATCTGTCTCCTTTTTATGAAATTCATTAGTAGCAAGCCAAAAGTACCATTGATATAAATCATTTAGCTTTAAGAAAAGCTCATATTCTGCTTTTTCAATTGCCTTCTGCTCTTCTGACTTTGTCTTTATTTTATGATTAATCAAGCCTCCAATCAGAGCCAGAAGAACTCCGCTTAAAAATCCTAGAGCTATACTCTGAATGTCCATTTTATTCCTAGGGTATAATGTCTATTCTCAATTGCCAGCAGAACGCGCCAGCGCTTTGGACGATCAACTGTAGCTTATTATTAGAGTCACGTTCACAGAGTGTTATACATAGGCTTCTTCTGATTCGGAACCTGACGAGAGAATTTCGAGAACGCCTCGTATTCGAGATATGCCACCCAGCCGAGACGCCGAAGGTCATTGGAGCTAGGATCGGCAGGATTACATTTTATAGGCATAGCGGCCACGAAAAGGCCAGAAGTCCATTCGTCGAAATTACCAAGCGCTTTGAATATAGTCCATCCACCGCTATGCCCATTTCGTCCACGAATCGAGTTCTGAAATTGGGACCACCTTTGGCTTAGCCCACCTTTCGATTTCGTCATGCCGACGTAAACCACGTCACGCCACCTGACAGCCGAACCCGCCAAATCTTGATCGGATATTGCGATGACATAAACACCAGGATACTCGCGCCCTACTATATCGAAACGATCACTCCATAAGGTCCAACGACTAAAACTTAGGACCGGAATTGATATTTCACGCATCCCTATTATCTCTAAAAATGATTATATGAAAGGCTGTATAATCTCAATAAACGCGTCCGTCTATTCATTGATTTTATGTAGCAAGCTCTTTTGACTCTACCTTATTATACCTATTGTGAGCAAAGCAAAATTTGGCCACATATCCAAAATTCGCTAGCCTGCGCATTTTGCCGGTTTCAATCATACGGACACTCGGTATTACGCATGCGGAGCCTTGGTTGGAAGGAGGTGTGGTCTCTCGACCAATAGATACGCAATCTCTCCGGTCCGACACACTCCACTGCGGCGTAAGCCCCGCGGCTTGCCCAACAGTAGTGATAGACACTCATGCATTGAATGAGGCGAGGTGCTTACGCAACCTGCGCTGGCAAGGGAATAGTTCAGCAGGTACGTGTAGTGGCGTTGCTATCCATGGCTTTTACCGCTTTGGGTTCGAAATTACCAACGTCGCTATGTGGCCGATTGGGTTTACGCTAGGCATTTTCGAGTAAGGCAAAACCGCCGTCATCGCTATCGCCAAGGTAGACGACCAGCGGGTTTGATTCACCACCTAACGTTGGCGAAGCGGCCGTTCAGCTAAACTATCGTCTACCGGCTGGCTTGGCGGCGGTCCATCGCTGCGGCAATGTCCTCTTCGTGCGCTTCACCCCAGTTGCAAAGCGGTTCCATGGCTCGCACCAGGCTTTCCCCGAAGGGCGTCAGCGAGTAGTCGACGCGCAGCGGGATCTCGCCATAATCGGTTCGCCGGACGATGCCGTCGGACTCCAGCTCTTTCAACTGCTGGATCAACATTTTGTCGCTCACCCCCCGAACGCTTCGCTTTAGCTCGCCGTAACGCGTCGGGCCCTTGTTTAAAAAGAACAGAATCAACGGTTTCCACTTCCCGGTCATCACGTGCAGCGTTGCATGCAGGCCGCAAATGAAACGTGGGTTTTCTGAGTTTTCTTTCGCCATAACCCTACTTACCAAAAGGTGCATACTTGAACATTTGTAAGCGGGTTATATATCGTTCAAGCGAATCGAGTCAACGCACACGGAAACCCCAACATGAATCGGCTAAACGGCAAAATCGCACTCATCACCGGTGGCGCTAGCGGCATCGGTTTGGCCTCGGCCCAGCGTCTCATCGAGGAAGGCGCCTTCGTCTTCATTGTCGGCCGGCGCCAGGACGTTCTCGACAGCGCGACGTCGACACTGGGCCACAACGCCCAGGGTCTCCAGGCGGATGTAACGAAGTCGGAGAATCTCGACCGTGTATTCGAGACAGTTCAGAAAGAGAAAGGCCACCTGGACATACTGGTGGCCAACGCGGGCGTCGGCGAGTTCGCACGCCTGGGGCAGATCACGCCCGAGCACTACGACTATATCTTCGACATCAACGTCAAAGGCACCCTCTTCACCGTTCAGAAGGCGCTGCCGCTGATGCAGAATGGCGGCTCTATCATCCTGACCGGCTCTACGGTGGGCAGCATGGGTACCCCGGCCATGAGCGTTTACAGCGCCTCCAAGGCGGCCGTGCGCAATTTGGCGCGCAGTTGGGCTCATGACCTCAGGGGAACGGGCATTCGCGTGAACGTAATGTCGCCTGGCCCCACCCAAACCGACAAGGTGATGGCACTGCTCCCTGCTGAGGCCGTGGGCGAGATGAAGCGGGCCATACCGCTTGAGCGACTGGGCGACCCCAGGGAAACCGCCGCCGTAGTGGCATTCCTGGCATCCGACGATAGCCGCTTCATGACAGGGAGCGAGGTGTTCGTTGACGGGGGCTACGCCCAGGTTTAGGGCCTGATGGGAAACGCGAGGCAATGCGCTATAAGCCGAAACGAGCGCTCGGCTTATAGCGCCTCTACCATTAGTCCTTCAAAGAAACTTACCGCGTTCGCTTCGAGCCCTTCCAGGTAATACCCACCTTCCTGCACCACCAGTGTCGGTAGGTTCAGCGCCGCGATTTGTCGGCCCAGCTCATGAAAGCCTTGTGTGGAAACGGCGACTTTGGCCTGGGGGTCGCGCTCAAAGATATCGAAGCCGAGCGCCAGCACCAGGGCGTCGGGTTCGAACAGGCGAATGGCCTGACGGGCCTGCTCCAAACGCTCGAAGAATACCGACTCAGTAGAGCCATGCGGCATCGGAAGGTTGAGGTTGTAGCCGAGCCCTTCGCCTTCACCGCGCTCGTTCTCGAAGCCGCTGACCGCCGGGTAGAAGTTGGTGGTGTCGCCGTGAATCGAGATGTAGAACACGTCATTACGAGAATAGAAAATTTCCTGGATGCCCTGGCCGTGGTGCATGTCGGTATCGAGAACCACGATGCGCGGGTAGCGCCTGGTCAGGTGCTGCGCGGCGATGGCGGCGTTATTGAGAAAGCAGAAGCCGCCGGCGGAGTCGATGCCCGCATGGTGGCCCGGCGGGCGGGAAAGCGCGTAGGCGAAGCGCTCACCGCTCATCAGCGCCTCGGCGCCGGCCACCGCGCTCTGGGCCGACCAGTAGGCGGAGTGCCAGGTGTGCTGACCCACCGGGGCGCTGCCGTCGGCCAGGTAGCGGGCGGCCTCGGCCAGAATGCCCTGCAAGGCGTTGGGCGAGCGCACGAAGATGTTGGAAATCACTTCTTCGCCCCAGTCCTCGCCCACGGCGTGCCAGCGGGCATGGGCGCTTTCCAGAAAGCGCAGGTAGGCCAGTGAGTGCACCGCTCTAAGAGGGCCAACGCCGTAATCCTTGGGCGGCGATAGTTCGAACCCCAGCCGGTCAGCGGCGGCCAGCAGGTGAGTGGCGCGCAGGGCGACCTCCTGGGGTGTGCGCATCTTGCCGCGTGAAAAGTAGGTTTGCGGCTGATGCCATTTCTGATCGTCGTGAAAGAACGTCTGCACTGCCAGGTCTCCTCGTTTCGTGCCATGAAAGCGCCATACAATCGCTCGGTAGAAACGCACGCGATCAACGCGTGCCGCCCTCCTCCTGCGCGCCCGCGTCGTTGATGCCGCGCACCACGGAATCTCTCGCCACACCGATGTGGTAGTCGATCGCTTCCCGGCAGGCCGGGCCGTTTTGGCTCGCCAGCGCTTCCAGCAGTTGATAGTGGCTGGTCGCAATGGTTTCCGGCGCTTCGTGGGTCCGCGTGATCAAGGTGATGCACAGGCGCAGCTCGTGCGCTAACCCCTCGAAGGCGCGCAGTAGCCGCTCATTGCCGGCGTAGTGCAGCATCAGGCGGTGAAACTTCAAATCCTCTTCGATACGCCGCGTGCCGCTATCGCTCGTAGCCGCCTCGCAAAGCACGTCCACCTGTCGTTCGAGCGCGTTTCTGGCCTCAGGGGTGTAGCGCTGAGCGAGGCGCTCGATGGCGTGGCGCTCCAGGCACAGGCGCAGGTCGAACACGTCCTGTAGCTCGACCGCGTCGAGCGCCTTGACGAAAAATCCTCGCCGCGGGCGCGAAACCAAAAGACCACGGCTTTCGAGGAGCCTGGCTGCCTCGCGCACCGGTGCGCGGCTGACGCCCAAATCCCGTGAAAGCTGCACTTCCGAGAGCCGCTCGCCGGGCATGAAGCGCTGTTCGATCACACCTTGAGTAAGAAAATCGGCCACTTGCTCGACCAGATTCTTTTGCTGGATCAACCCCTGGGGAGCCATGGGTAACAAGGCCATGGGCACCTCCCTTTGTAAATTGTTTTCGACGTTCAGTATGACGCAAATAAGGGCAGTGTCGATAAACGACTGCCGACTGTCGACAGTTAAAAAGAGCGGTGCTATGGTCAAAAAGGCCCTCAAAAACCTATTTCAACGGGCTCTCCAGCACCACGCCTCGCTTGCTAAAAAGACAAAACATCACGTTATTGACGTGAATAACCGAGGAGTAGGAACAATGAAAACACCTTTGGCTCTCGCGATTTCCGCAGCGGCCCTGGCCGTTTCTTGCGCAGCGATGGCGCAGGAACCCAAAACCGGCGGCACCATCGATACCATCATTCAGCCCGAACCGCCGGGCCTGGTACTGGGCATGATCCAGAACGCCCCCACCCGTACCGTCGCGGGTAATATCTACGAGGGACTTCTACGCTACACCACCGACCTGGAACCGATGCCGCAGCTAGCCGAGTCCTGGGACGTGAGCGAAGATGGCCGAGTCTATACCTTTCATCTGCGCGATGATGTGACCTGGCACGACGGCGAGGCCTTCACCGCCGACGACGTGGTGTTCTCCGCAGACGTTTTTCACCGTGAACTCAATCCCAGCGCCCGCGCCGTGCTCGAGCACGTCGAAAGCATCGAAGCGACCGATGATTACACCGTAGTCTTCACGCTGGCCGAACCCTTCGGGCCGTTTTTGCTCTCCTTCGAGGCGGGTACGTTCACCATGGTGCCGGAGCATCTCTACGCAGGCACCGATTTCCGCAATAACGAGCACAACGACCACCCCATCGGCACTGGCCCGTTCAAGTTCTCCAATTGGGAACGCGGCACGGTTATCGAGCTAGTCAAAAACGAAGACTATTACGAAGAAGGCCTGCCCTACCTGGACGGGGTAAATTGGCACATCATTCCCGACGGCGGCTCCCGGGCCGTGGCCTTTGAAAACGGCACCGTCGACGTGCTGCCCAGCGGCACCGTGGAAAATTTCGACATCCCGCGTCTTTCCGGGATGGACGGTGTCTGCATGACCGAGCAGGGCCATGAGTACTTCAGCCCCTTCGCCATGCTGTGGATGAACAACCGCGAAGGCCCCACCGCCGACAAGCGCTTTCGCCAGGCGGTGATGTACGCCATGGACCGTGAGTTCGCCCGCAACGTGCTCTGGAACGGGTTGGGTAACGTCCCGCTCTCCGCCTTCGGTTCCAATGCGCGTTTCCAGGACGACGATTTGGAGCCCTACGACTACGACCCTGACCGCGCCCGCGAGCTGCTGGATGAAATGGGCTACGACGGTGAAGAGATCAGACTGTTGCCACTGCCCTACGGCGAAACCTGGACCCGCTGGGCCGAGGCCGTACAGCAGAATCTGCGCGAAGTAGGCATCAACGTCAGCACCCAGGCCACCGACGTGGGCGGCTGGAACCAGCGCCTGGGCGACTGGGATTATGATCTGGCCTTTACCTACCTCTTCCAGTACGGCGACCCGGCGCTGGGCATCTCGCGCACTTACCTTTCGGACAACATTGCCAAGGGCTCGCCCTGGAACAACGTGGAAGGCTACGAAAACGCCGAGGTCGATGCGCTTTTCGACGAGGCGGCTACGGCCTATCCGGACGCCGAGCGTGAAGCGCTTTACCAGCAAGTGCAGGAGATCCTTCACGAGGATGTGCCGGTGGGCTGGCTGATGGAGCTTGGTTTCCCCACGATCTACCGCTGCGACGTCAACGACCTGGTGACCTCCGGTGTCGGCGTCAACGACGGCTTCCGGGATGCCTGGCTCGACCGCTAAGCCAAGCCTTGCCCGGCTGGCGTGCTCCGGCCGGGCTAAAAAAACGTCAGGAATTCCATCATGGTCTATGCCCGCTTGATTGCCATGCGGCTCATCAAAGCCGTCATTGTGCTATTTCTCATCGTCATTTTTAACTTTTTGCTGATCCAGCTTGCCCCCGGCGACCCGGCCTCCATTCTGGCTGGCGAAGCCGGCGCGGCGGATCAGGAGTTTCTCAACCAGCTACGCGAGCGCTTCGGGCTCGACCAGCCCATGTACGTGCAGCTGTGGCGCTACGTTTCGGGCATCGCCATGCTCGATTTCGGCTACTCCTACCGTTTGGGCGTTCCGGTGTTCGACTTGATCATGGCCCGCCTGCCCGCCACGCTGCTGCTGACCGGCACGGCCTTCGTACTGTCACTCTTTTTGGGCATCGTGGCCGGCTCCATGGCCGCCGCCCGGGTGAAAAAACCATCCGGCTCGCTGATCATGGCGCTGGCACTGGTGTTTTACGCAACGCCGCTGTTCTGGGTAGCGCTGATGTCGGTGGTGGTGTTCTCGGTCTATCTGGGCTGGCTGCCCGCCTACGGCCTCTATACCGTGGGCGCGGGCCATACGGGCCTTGCGCTGGTGTGGGATGTCGCCCAGCACCTGGTGCTGCCCGCCACGACCCTGGCGCTGTTTTTCATGGCGATCTACACCCGCATGACGCGTACCTCGATGCTCGAAGCCGCTCAGCAGGATTACGTCAAGACCGCTCGCGCCAAGGGCTTGAAGCCGCGCATCATTCAACGCCGCCACGTGCTGCGTAACGCACTCCTGCCGATCATTACGTTGGCCGGCTTGCAGGCGGGGCAAATGGTCGGCGGGGCGATCCTCACCGAGACCGTATTTGCCTGGCCCGGCATTGGCCGGCTGATGTTCGAGGCGCTTCAGCAGCGCGACTATAACCTGCTGCTGGGGATCTTCTTTTTCTCAGCCGCGCTGGTCATCGTCTTCAACATCATGACCGACCTGGTCTACCGCCTTGCGGATCCGCGCATCAAGGGGGCTTCATGAGCTTTTTCGCACGCTTTGCCCAAAACCGCGGCGCTTTAGTGGGTCTTATCATTCTGGCGCTGATCATCGTCATGGCGATACTTGCGCCGCTTTTATTTCCCGAGTCGCCCTGGCGCATGGTACAGCGCCCGTTTCTGCCGCCTCTCGCGCAGGATGGCTTTATACTGGGCACCGACACCATGGGCCGTAACGTGGCCGCAGGGCTGATGCACGGCGCCTGGGTGTCGCTTCTGATCGGACTGGTCTCCACCAGCGTGGCGCTTTTGATCGGCGTACCGATGGGCGCTATCGCCGGCTACTACGGTGGCCTGATCGACGACGTGCTCATGCGCTTCACCGAGTTCTTCCAGACCATTCCCAACTTCGCCCTGGCGATCGTACTGGTCGCGATCATGCAACCCAGCGTCACCTCAGTCGTGCTGGCGATCGCGCTGGTGAGCTGGCCGCCGGTGGCGCGTCTGGTGCGCGCCGAGTTCATGTCGCTGCGTCACCGTGAATACGTCGAAGCCGCACGGCTGGTAGGCCAGACCAATACCACCATCATTCTCAAGCAGATTCTGCCCAACACGCTCTCGCCGATCATCGTGCTGGCCTCATTGATGGTGGCCACGGCCATATTGCTGGAGTCCGGGCTTTCGTTTCTCGGGCTGGGCGATCCCAACGTGATGTCCTGGGGCTACATGATCGGCGCGGCGCGCACCGTGATCCGTCAGGCGTGGTGGCTCAGTTTCTTTCCAGGCGTTGCCATCCTGCTTACCGTGCTGGCGCTGAACCTGGTGGGCGAAGGCCTCGACGATGCGCTGAACCCCAAACTGTCCCGCGAGCGCTAGGAGAGAGACATGACGCAATCGAATCCATCCCAGGCGCCGGGCGAGGCGGTACTTCGCATTCGTGACCTGAGCGTGGCGCTGCCCAAGGGCGCGGATCGCGCCCTGGCGGTAGAGAACGTGAGCTACGAGGTGAACCGCGGCGAGATCATGTGCATAGTGGGTGAATCCGGGTCGGGCAAGTCCATGGCAGCCAATACGGTAATGGGGCTTCTGCCCAAGGGCGTACGCCCGGTACAAGGCGAGATCACCTTCGAGGGCCAGAACTTGCTCGCGCTTACCGAGAAGCAGCACATGGCGCTGCGCGGGCTCAAGATCGGCATGATTTTCCAGGAGCCGATGACCGCCCTGAACCCGCTGATGCGCGTGGGCGCCCAGATCGCCGAGGTGTTCGAGGCCCACGGCCGGTTGACCCCTTCCGAGCGCCAGGCACGCGCGCTGGAGCTGTTGATCGAGGTGGGCCTGCCGCAGCCGGAAAAGGCGATTCGCGCCTACCCCTTCGAGCTTTCCGGCGGCCAGCGTCAGCGGGTAATGATCGCCATGGCCCTGGCGCTCGAGCCGGTGCTCTTGATCGCCGATGAGCCGACCACTGCGTTGGATGTCACGACCCAGGCGCAGATCCTCGAGCTGATTCGCGATCTGCAGCGCCGCCGGGGGATGGCGGTGATGTTCATTACCCACGACTTCGGCGTGGTGGCCGAAATTGCCAACCGTGTCTGCGTGATGCGCCACGGCAAGATCGTCGAACTCGGCGACGCGGATGAGGTGCTCGGCAACCCGCAGCACGAATACACCCAGGCACTGATCGCCGCGATCCCGAGCAACGCCGTACCGCCCCACCGAGAGGCGCGTGAGCCCGCAGCGCTTCTGGATATCAAGCATCTCAACAAGGTGTTTCGCTCTCGCGGAGGCTTTTTGAAACCAGCGCGCGAAGTGCGTGCGCTGGACGATGTTTCGCTTTCGCTTGCTCGCGGCGAAACCGTTGGCATCGTCGGCGAATCCGGTTCGGGCAAGTCGACGCTTGGGCGCTGCGTCGTACGTCTGGAGCATCCGGACGACGGCGAACTGCTGCTCGACGGCGTGAACCTGTCAACGCTCAAGGGTGATGCCTTGCGCCGCGAGCGCCACCGGGTGCAGATGATTTTTCAGGATCCTTATGCCTCGCTCAACCCGCGCACCAAAGTGGGCATGGCGATCGCCCAGGGGGCGATCGCCAACGGCACACCCAAGGCAAAGGCGTTGGCGCAGGCGGGTGAACTCCTGGACATGGTGGGCCTGGGCGCCAGCGCTCTGGATCGCTTTCCCCACGAATTTTCCGGCGGCCAGCGCCAGCGTATCGGCATCGCTCGGGCGCTGGCGCTCAATCCGGAACTGATCGTAGCGGACGAGGCCGTCTCGGCGCTTGATGTCTCCATTCAGGCCCAGGTGCTGGAACTGCTCGAGGAGCTCAAGCAGCGCCTGTCGCTATCGCTATTGTTCATCACCCACGATTTACGTGTGGCCGCGCAGATCTGCGATCGCATCGTGGTCATGCAGCATGGTCGCATCGTCGAGCAGGGAAGCGCAGAGCAGATATTTTTACATCCCCGCGAGGCCTATACCCGCTCGCTGCTGGAGGCCATTCCCGGGCGTGAGGCGCCAGTGGCAGCCAGCGCCTAAAGCGCGATGTAAAACATGATATTGTTTCGCATGCATTTTTTTAACACGAGCGCCTGCCAGCCGTCTCGTCATCGAAAGGAATATGAATGAAGATCACCCTGGAGGCCCTACGCGCAATCGTAGGCCCTAACCATGTCTTGACTGGCAGCGATGTGACGAGCCGGCAGGAAGATTGGATGACCGGCGCGCCGTGTCAGGCCGGTGCCATCGTTCGACCAGCCAGTACCGAGGAGCTTTCAGCGGTGATGCGCGCCTGCTTCGAGTGCAAGCAGACCGTGGTGACCCACGGCGGGCTAACGGGACTTGTTCACGGTACTCAAACCAGCCCTGACGATCTTGTCATCTCGCTGGAGCGTATGACCGCCATCGAGAGCGTCGACCCGGTAGGCGCCACGCTGACGGTTCAGGCCGGCGCGCCGCTGCAGCGCGTGCAGGAAACCGCCGAGGACATCGGGCTACAGTTTCCGCTGGATTTGGGCGCGCGGGGCAGCTGCACCATCGGCGGCAACATCGCCACCAACGCGGGTGGCGTGCGGGTGATTCGTTACGGCATGATGCGCCAGCAGGTGCTGGGGCTCGAAGCGGTGATGGCCGACGGGCGCGTGGTTAGCTCGATGAACCACATGCTCAAGAACAACGCCGGCTTCGATCTCAAGCAGCTGTTCGTGGGCACCGAAGGCGTACTGGGTATCGTGACCCGCGCGGTGCTACGCCTGCAACCGCCTACGCCGAGCGAACACACCGCCATGGTCGCCTGCCCTTCTTTTGAGGCCTTGACGGCGCTGCTCGCTCAGATGGGTAAGACGCTGGGCGGCGGGCTCGGGGCGTTCGAGGTGATGTGGCAAAACTACTACCAGCTGCTGACAGAAACCTTGGGACGGCACACGCCCCCGATTTCTACAGAGCACCCTTACTACGTGATCATCGAGTGTCTGGGGAGCGACGACGCCCGCAGTGAGGCTCAGTTTCGCGATGCGCTGGAACAGGCCATGGAAGCGGAGCTGATCATCGATGCGGTTATCGCGCAGTCCAGCACCCAGCGTGACGGCCTGTGGGCGATACGGGAAGATATCGAAGGACTCAAGGAAGGGCTGCACCCGGTACTGACCTTCGATGTGAGCCTGCCGATCGCCGACATGGAGCGTTACACCCAGACGCTCGAAGCGAGGCTTGAAGCGTCGTGGCCCGACCCGCAGTTGATCGTGTTCGGCCATCTGGGCGACAGCAATCTGCATATTTCGGTCGGCGTGGGTAGCAAGGAGCCCGCAGTCCGCCGCGCCGTGGAAGCACTGGTCTATGAGCCACTGACGGCGCTGGGCGGCTCCATCTCTGCCGAGCACGGCATCGGTCTTGAAAAGCGTGCCTGGCTTGGAAGCTGCCGCAACGAGGCGGAGATCGAGTTGATGCAGACGCTGAAAAAGTCGCTCGACCCTTTTGGGCTGCTCAACCGCGGCAAAATACTCGACGAGACGCTTTTTGAGTAAGCCGCCAGCCTCTTACTATTCAGTTATTACTTTCAGGATACCGTTATGCCCCGCTACCCCGATCACCTGACCGGCGAAGGTCCGGTTAACCCGTTCCCCGGCATCAAGGTGCTGGAGAGACGCATCGGCCGCGAAATCCCCCATCGACTGGGTTCCAATGAAGGGCTCGATATGCCTCACCGGGCGCTGCGTGAGCATTTCGGCGATGCCGCCACCGAGCACGCCTACTGCTATGGCGATGCCGAAGCGCTGGGCGTGCGCCAACGTCTTAGCGATCAGCAGGGTATCAAGCTCGACGAGCTGCTGGTGGATGCCGGTGCCGACAGCCTGATCGCGCTTTCATTACGAACCACCTGCATGGCCGGCGACACGGTGATCAGCACCGCGGGCACCTACCCCACCTTTGGCTATTTTGCGAAAGGCCAGGGCTGCCGGCTGGTGGAACCGCCCTACTTTGAAGCACCCGGCGTACTCGCGCCGAACCTCGACGCATTGGCCGAAGCTGCGCACCAGGAAAACGCGCAGCTGGTGTATCTTGCCAATCCGGATAACCCAAGCGGCTATCTGCACGACGACAGCGCCATTTTGAAGCTAAGAGAAGCACTGCCCGATCACTGCTGGCTTCTGCTCGACGAGGCCTATGGCGATTTTCGCGACGATGCGGGCAGCGACTTTGCCGCTCGGGCGCTTCCCGGCGTCATTCGTTTGCGCACACTATCGAAAGCCCACGGAATGGCTGGGCTGCGTATCGGCTACGCCATTGCTGACCCTGCCGTGCTCGCCATGATGATGAAAGTGCGTATTCATTATGCGGTCTCGGCGTTCACCCAAGCGGCAGCGGAAGTGGTGCTGGATAACATGGACGAGGTCAATCAACACGTTCGTGACGTGAAAGCGCGCCGGGAGCGCCTCGCCGAGCATTTTCGCGCACTGGGGGCCGATGTGCTGCCAAGTGCCACTAATTTCATCGGTATTCGGCTGGCCAGCAGCGAGCTGGCCGAGCGCGTCAACCGCGAGCTGCTCGAAGATGGCCGGCTGATCGCCCGCCCGGCGCACCCGGCACTCGGCCACGTGCTCCGGGTGACTGCCGTGGCGGATGCGCTAAAACCCGGGCGGCTGGCCATTCTGGAGCGGGCGATCAACGCGTCCGCCTGACGCTCCCAAGCCGAGCCCGCCGTTAGGCGGGCGTCAGCCAGTGCTTAAACTCATCAAGCTCTCCGCGTACCGCTTGGCGATACAACTGCTGCAACCGGGCAGTCACGCTCTCATGGCTGATCGGTTCACTGACCGGCGGCGCGCCGGCGCGGGTGCCGATATGACGCCCATCGAGCTCGCGCAGTGGCAAAATCTCCGCGGCGGTGCCGGTCAAGAACGCCTCGTCGGCGGTGTAGAGTTCGTCGCGGGTGATGCGCCGCTCGCGTACCTCCAACCCGAGCACTTGGCGGGCCAACTGAATCACGCTGTCCCGCGTGATGCCCTGCAGGCACGAGGTCACCTCGGGCGTGTGCAGTACGCCGTCGCGCAGCAGAAAGACGTTGGCTGCCGAGGCTTCGGCCACGTAGCCTTCGGGGTCGAGCATGATGGTTTCGTCGAAGCCCGCCTTCACTGCGGTATTCAGCGCCAGTATCGAGTTGACGTAGTGGCCGCTGGTCTTGGCGCGGCACAGGCTAATGTTGACGTGGTGGCGTGCCCAGGAGGAGGTCAGCGCGCGAAGCCCGTGCGTGGCCGCCTGGGGCGAAATGTACGGCCCCAGATCCCAGGCGGCGATCATCACATGCGTTTGCAGCCCCTGAGCGCGTAACCCTAAACCTTCGGCGCCGAGAAACACGGTCGGTTTGAGATAGGCATCCGTTAGCGCGTTTCGCGCCAGGCAAGCGCGCTGGGCTGCGATCAGCGCTTCTTCGCTGAACGACAGCGGAATATCCAGCGAGTGGGCGCTTTCCACCAGCCGCCTGGTATGCTCCGCCGCCCGAAAGATATGCGTCCCGCCCGCTCCGTCGTAGGCGCGCACGCCTTCGAAGCAGCCCATGCCATAGTGCATGGTATGGGTGAGCAAGTGCATTTTCGCGGCTCGCCATTCAAGCCATTCACCATCCTGCCAGATCCAGCCGTCACGGTCGTATAGCGGTGTCATCGGTGGTTGCGCTCCCACTCCGTTTGCCAATGGTCGATCAGCGCGCACTGATGCGGCTGTAATGCCTGGTAACCCCAAGCGGCGATCTCGTCGTTTTGCGGGTCGGGTACGGCAGTATGGCTACCCGCCAAGGCCTGCAGCGTGGCGTGGCCACAAAGCGGTGCGTATCCTTCCGAGTAGCCACCTTCATGAACCAGCACGAGCCGGCCCTGGCAGCAGCGCTCGGCCAAAGCCTTGAGCCTTGACGTCATATCGGCAAAGGCCTGGCTGTTGAGCAGCATCTTGCCCAGCGGGTCCTTGGCGCAGGCATCATATCCGCAGGCGACAACGATCATCTCCGGCGCGAAGGCCTCGATAGCCGGCAGTACCAAGCGCTCGAACGCATACTCGTAGGCCCCAATACCGCACCCGGGCGGCAGGGGCAGGTTGAGATTGGCGCCCAGGCCCTCGCCTTCGCCCTGCTCGTCGAAACCACCGCTATCAAGCGGGTAGTTGGCCGCCTGGTGGATCGAGACGGTGAGCACGTCGGGCTCTTCATAGAACGCAGACTGCTGGCCATTGCCGTGGTGCACGTCCCAGTCGAGAATCGCGACCCGTTTGATTTGACCCAGCGCACGCGCGCGCATGACCGCCACCGGAATATTGCCCAGCAGGCAGAAGCCGCGGCCCTGGTCAGCTTCGGCGTGATGGCCCGGCGGGCGGCAAAGGGCGTAGGCGTTATCGAGTGCACCGGTCGCAACCGCCTCGACAGCAGCGATGGCAAGTCCCGCCGATTGAGTCGCCGCCGCCCAGCTACCCGGCGTGTAAGGGGCGCAGTCGCCGCCATTTCCGCCCATGCCTTGATCACCGGCTTGCAGCGCGTCCAGATAGCGCCGGCTGTGAAACCGCTCGAGATCTTCACGGGCCGCCGGGGCAGGTTTGACGACGTGAAGTTCGTCGATCAGCCCGCTGACTTCGAGAATGTTCTTGAGACGCCGCTTGCTATCCGGGCTTTCTGAAGCGGGTTGAGGCTGAAGGAACTCGCCAGGGGCGGAAAACACGCCGATGGCGCCCTGGTCGTGCCAGAAGCAGCGCTCGTGCCAGTAAAAACCGGTTTGGCTCATCGTTTCTCCCTTTTAAAGTTGTTCGCCGGGACCTGGATTAACGTTCCCATCGTCGATGTAATAGCCAACGCGGCCAATCGTAAGCGCCCAGGCTAAGCCTCGGCACCCGACAGCGTCTCCCACACCTCGACCGCCGCGGCGAGATCCTCGAGGGAGGCGCCGACGGACTTGAACAGCGTGATCGCCTCACGCGAGGAGCGCCCGGGATGCTCGCCGCTGAGCACCTCCAAAAGATCGGCCTGAATGTCATCAAAGCGAAACGCCCCTTCGTCGATGGCCTGCAGAATATCGCCCGCCTCGCCTTTCGCGCCGGCGTAGGTGTCCACGAACACCTCGCTCAGGCGCAGGCACTCGGCATCGGTTTCGCGCATCTGCGGGCGAAAGGCACCGATCAAGTCCAGGTGAGTGCCCGGCGTGAGCCATTCGCCCTTGATCAACGGCTGGGTGGAGAGCGTGACGCAGCTGACGATGTCCGCCGCGGCCACTGCCTCGGCCAAATCCTCGACGGCGCGGGTCTCGAACCGGTCGGCGTAATCCCGGGCAATCGCGGCGGCCTTGTTCGGGTTTCGCCCCCACACCAGCACCCGTTTGATGGGCCGCACGCTTGCGTGGGCTTCGATCACCATGGGGGCGAGCTTGCCGGTGCCCACGACCAGCAGCGTCTCGGCGGTGTCGAGTGAGAGCTTGCGGGCCGCCAGCGCGGACGCCGCCGCGGTGCGACGCCGGGTCAGTTCGCTGCCGTCGATACACGCCAAGGGCTGGCCGTGTTTGCCTTCGCTGAGCAGATAAAGCCCGGAAATCGCCGGCACGCCGGCCTCGGCGTTCTGGGGAAAGACGTTCACCATTTTCACACCGATGTAGCCGGCGGCTTCCCAGGCGGGCATCAGGAGCATCGTGGCTTCGCCGTCGGGGCGATGCATGGCGTGATGGTGACGCGGCGGTGACTCCACGCCGTTGAGGAAAGTTCGTTCGAGTCGTTCGATCAGGCCTCTCCATTCAAGGTGACGGGCCACCTCCTCGCTCGAAATCACTCGCATATCGCCTCTCCGTTCGGGTTGTCAGTCATGAGCCTTGCGCTTACGCGCACGCCCCACTGCGCTCAGTGGCCCCATGGAGTTTACCCAAAAACAGCGACTCTTCGCATACCTCAATAATGGGCGCACTCAACGAAAAACCCCGGCGGGCGCCGGGGTTTTCTAAAGCGGGGATCAAACGAGCGATGGATCAGCCGTTGGCCAGTGCCGCCACGACCATGATTTCGACCTTCCACTCGGGCTTGGCCAGTTTGGCTTCAAGGGCGGCACGCACCGGCGGGTTGTTCGAACCGATCCAGGCTTCCCAGGCGACGTTCATCGCATCGAACTCGGCCATATCGGTGACCCAGACCTGGGCGGAGATCAAGTGCGCTTTCGAGGAACCCGCTTTTTCCAGCAGCTCGTCGATGCGCGACAGCACCTGCTCGGTCTGGCCTTTCATATCGGCGGTGGCGTCGGCCGGTACCTGGCCTGCCAGATAAACGGTGCCGTTGTGAATGGCGATTTGGCTCATGCGGGCGTTGCTGTCGTGGTAGGTCACGCTCATGGTGTTTCTCCGTGCATTAAATAAAGAACGCCCCGAGACTACGACATACGCGGCAAAAATGCTTGCTCGACGTGATGAAAACCGTCTCGTTGATTGAAAAAACACAATGAACCTCAGTAGTTGGCAAGAAACCCAAGCCACAGCACGAGGTAAATGAGCCCAACCACCAGCACGGTCAGTAGCGCGCCAATGACCAACGACACCAGCGTAATGCGTGCACTCTCCTTGCCTGAAAGCGGCGACGTGCCGTCTTCACGCTTGTTTCGATTAGGGATCAGCGCAATGACGATAATCCCCCAGAGAGGTAGGAGAATCCCGATTAAAATGCCCAAAACAGTCGGGTAGCCTTTCTTTCTGGCAAAGACCGTATTCAGAATAATGCCGGTTACAGCGATGAAGACCCACCCGACGAGCGTGTAGTCCATAGCGCCCCCAAGCGGCTCCAAAAGCCGGTAGTAGAAGCCAATAAAAAAGGCCTAGCGAAAACGCTAGGCCTTTTTTAACAAGATGGTACCGGTGGCCAGACTCGAACTGGCACGCCTGTTACAGCGGCGGATTTTGAATCCGCTGCGTCTACCAATTCCGCCACACCGGCAATGGCTGGGCATTATACGGAGAATCGCTGCCGGGTCAATCGCATCGACTGACTTTATCGTGTGAAAGCGCTATCCTAGGGCGCCTGTTCGACCACCCACAAGAGCCCTTTAATGCAGCGCGCGGACTTTCATTTCGAGCTACCTGAAGAGCTGATCGCTCGCTACCCCTCCGAGCAGCGTAGCGACTGCCGTTTGCTGTGCCTGAGCGGCCAAAACGGCGCCATCGACCATCGCCGCTTCACCGATCTTCTCGCGCTTTTGGAGCCCGGCGACCTGCTGGTGTTCAACGACACCCGCGTGATTCCCGCCCGCCTGCACGGCCAGAAAGCCAGCGGCGGCAAAGTGGAAATGCTGCTGGAGCGCCCGCTGGATACCCACCGGGGCCTTGCACACCTGCGTTCGAGCAAGTCGCCCAAACCCGGCACCGAGCTGATCTTCGAAGGCGGCATTCACGCCGTGGTGGAAGGCCGGCGCGATGCGCTCTTTGAGCTGCGCTTTCTGGGCGAGACGCCGATGATCGCGCTTCTGGAAGCGCACGGCCACATGCCGCTGCCGCCTTACATCACCCGCGACGACGAGCTTTCCGACCGTGAGCGCTACCAGACCGTCTACGCCCGCCGCGACGGCGCGGTGGCCGCACCCACGGCGGGGCTTCACTTCGATCAACCGCTGCTGGACGCACTCGCCGAGAAAGGCGTGGAGAGCGCCTTCGTCACCCTGCACGTCGGCGCGGGCACCTTCCAGCCGGTGCGGGTGGACAACATCCTCGAGCACCACATGCATAGCGAGTGGATCGAGGTGGGTGAAGAGGCCTGCCAGAAGGTGCGCGACGCGCAACAGGCAGGGCGGCGTGTGATCGCCGTGGGCACTACCAGCGTGCGCTGTCTGGAGAGCGCTTGTCAGAAAAGTGCGGACGGCCAGATCGCCCCTTACAGTGGCGATACCGACATCTTCATTTACCCGGGCTACGAATGGCGTTGCGTGGACGCGCTCATCACCAACTTCCACCTGCCGGAATCGACGCTCTTGATGCTGGTGTCCGCCTTTGCGGGTTTTGACAACATCCAGCGCGCCTACCGGGAAGCGGTCAGCGAACGCTACGCCTTCTTCAGCTACGGCGACGCCATGCTGCTGACGCGCTGATCGCGGCCGCCCCAACGAATTCAGATACGAGTCTAGACATGCGAAACGAATGCTTTATGCGCTTCGAGCGCCTAGCCGAGGACGGCCGCGCGCGCCGCGGCCGCCTTCACTTTCCCCGCGGCACGGTCGAAACCCCGGCCTTCATGCCGGTGGGCACCTATGGCACCGTCAAGGGCATGACGCCGGAATCGGTGAAAGAGATCGGTGCCGAGATCATTCTGGGCAACACCTTTCACCTGTGGCTGCGCCCGGGCACGGAAGTGATCGAGGCCCACGGCGACCTGCACGACTTCGCTCAGTGGGACAAGCCGATTCTCACCGACTCCGGCGGCTTCCAGGTCTTTTCGCTTGGCGAGATGCGCAAGATCACCGAACAGGGCGTACATTTTCGCTCGCCAGTAGATGGCAGCAAGGTGTTCATGGGCCCGGAAGAGTCGATGGCGGTGCAGCGCTCGCTGGGCTCCGATGTGGTGATGATCTTTGACGAGTGCACGCCCTACCCGGCGACGTTCGAGGAAGCCGAGAAATCCATGGAGCTCTCGCTTCGCTGGGCCAAACGCTCCCGGGACGCCCACGGCGATTCACCCTCGGCGCTTTTCGGCATCATCCAGGGCGGCATGCACCCCGAGCTTCGCGAGCGCTCCCTGAAAGGGCTGATGGAGATCGGCTTCGATGGCTTGGCGATCGGCGGGCTTTCCGTGGGCGAACCCAAGGAAGAGATGATCAAGGTGCTCGACTACCTGCCGACCTGGATGCCGGATGACAAGCCGCGCTATCTGATGGGTGTGGGCAAGCCCGAGGATTTGGTCGAAGGCGTGCGCCGGGGCGTGGACATGTTCGACTGCGTGATGCCGACCCGCAACGCGCGAAACGGCCACCTGTTCGTCTCCACCGGCACCGTCAAAATTCGTAACGCCACGCACCGCCACGACACCCGACCGCTCGATGACGAGTGCGACTGCTACACCTGCCAGAATTTCTCGCGCAGCTACCTACATCACCTGGATCGCTGCAATGAAATGCTCGGCTCGATGCTCAATACGATCCATAACCTGCGCTTTTATCAGCGGGTCATGGCGGATTTGCGCGCGGCAATCGAAGCGGGTACATTGACCGCCTTTGTGGAAGGCTTTTATGCCCAGCGCGGCCTGCCCGTGCCACCGCTTGCCAAGTGATAAAAAGCAGCGATACCTGATTGATCGCCACTCGCGTGCGCGAGTGGTTTTATCCCATTTTCCATCAACCTCAACGTCATTAACCCAGGAGCTCGCTCGATGCTGGATTTCTTCATCTCGCCGGCGCATGCCGAAGGTGCCGCCGGCGGCGGCGGTATTGCCCAAATCGTCATGCTGGTCGGTTTCGTACTGATTTTCTACTTCCTGTTGTGGCGCCCGCAGGCCAAACGCGCCAAGCAGCACAAGCAGCTGGTCACAAGCCTGGATAAAGGCGATGAAGTGGTCATCGGCGGCGGTCTGGTCGGTCGCGTCACCAAGGTCAGCGACGAATTCCTGACCCTTGAAGTCTCCGAAGGCACCGAAGTGAACGTGCAGAAAAACGCCGTGGCCGCGGTACTGCCCAAGGGCACTATCAAGTCCATCTAATCTTCGCGCCCCACCCTGCCGACACGTGCCAGCCACCCCGGCACGGGTGAGATGGTCGATGATGGTAAACGTTGCCGTACGCGGGCTGCCCGCGTACGGCAATTCCGTATGTCATTGAAGGCAGGGCTTACATGCTCAACCGTTACCCCCTGTGGAAGTATCTGCTGATACTGGTCGTTTTGATCGTTGGCCTTATCTATTCGCTTCCCAACTTATTTCCCGCCGATCCCGCCATTCAGATTAGTAGCGCCCAGGGCGATGCCCTGAGCGAGCGCGACGTGTCCCGCGTACGCGATGCCCTCGATGAGCGCGATATCGCCGTCACCGGCGTCGAGCAGGAGAACGGCCAGTGGCTGATTCGCCTGGCAAGCGACGACGACCAGCTCGACGCGCGCGACGCGGCAACCGAAGTGCTGGGCGGCGATGCCACCGTGGCGCTGAACCTGGCCGATGCCACCCCTGGTTGGCTACAGGCGTTCTCCGCCTCGCCGATGACTTTAGGGCTCGACCTTCGCGGCGGCGTGCACTTCCTTTTGGAGGTGGACATGGACGCGGCGATCACCCAGCGCCTGGAAGTCAACGCCAGCGCCATGCGCGAGCTTCTGCGCGGCGAACGTATTCGCTATCGCAATACCGAGATCGATGGCCAGACCCTGTCGCTCGATTTCGCA
Organism: Halomonas sp. GD1P12; assembly: GCF_025725645.1. Taxonomy (NCBI): domain Bacteria; kingdom Pseudomonadati; phylum Pseudomonadota; class Gammaproteobacteria; order Oceanospirillales; family Halomonadaceae; genus Halomonas; species Halomonas sp. GD1P12. Next base: position 2,931,580 of record NZ_CP107007.1, read on the forward strand.
AGCTCGGAAGACCGCGACGACGCCCGCCAGCTGATCAGCCGCGAGTTTCCGGACTTCGATTACGCCAGCAACGGCAGCGGCCGCTCGGCAAGCCTGGCCATGACGCTCAGCGACCAGGTCGTGAGCGAAATCCAGGACTACGCCACCAACCAGAACCTGACCACGCTGCGTAACCGGGTCAACGAGCTGGGTGTCGCCGAGCCGATGGTACAGCGCCAGGGGCCGAACCAGATCGTGGTGGAGCTGCCGGGCATTCAGGACACCGTGGCCGCCAAGCGCATCGTCGGCGCCACCGCGAACCTGGAGTTCCGCCTGGAAGCGCGGGGCGACACGCCGGAGATGGAAACCGAAAGCTTCGGGTTTCGTAACAACGACGGCCGCAGCGCGCAGCTGATGCGCGATGTGATCATTACCGGCGACAGCGTGTCGAGCGCGAGCAACAGCTTCGATGAGAACGGCCGCCCCCAGGTCAACATCAACCTGGACGGCACCGGCGGTACGCTGATGAACCGCGCCACGCGCACCAACATTGGCCGCAACATGGCGGTCCTGTTCATCGAGCACAAGAGCGAAGACACGGTGGTCACCGACCCGGAAACCGGCGAGCAGACCATCGAGCGTGAGCCCTACACCGAGCGCGGACTGATCAGCCTGGCCACCATTCAAAGCGCGCTGGGCAACAGCTTCCGCATCACCGGGCTCGACTCGCCCACCGAAGCGAGCGAACTCGCGCTACTGCTGCGTTCGGGCTCGCTTGCCGCGCCCATCTACTTCGTGCAGGAGCGCACCATCGGCCCAAGCCTTGGCGCCGAAAACATCGAGCGCGGGCTTTTGTCGGTCCAGCTGGGTCTTTTGCTGGTCGTGCTGTTCATGCTCGCCCGTTACAAGGTCTTCGGCGTGTTCGCCACCGTCGCGCTGGGGCTGAACCTGACGCTGCTGGTCGCGGTGATGTCGATGCTGGGCGCCACGCTCACACTTCCCGGCATTGCCGGTATCGTGCTCACGCTTGGCATGGCGGTGGACGCCAACGTGCTGATCTTCGAGCGCATCCGCGAAGAACTCAAGAACGGGCTGTCGATCCAGCAGGCCATTCACGCCGGCTACGAGCGCGCCTTCACCTCGATCGTCGATGCCAACATCACCACCCTGCTGGTGGCGGTGATCCTGTTCTCGATCGGTACCGGGCCGGTGAAAGGCTTCGCCGTGACGCTCTCGATCGGTATTTTGACGTCGATGTTCACCGCGCTGATGGTGACGCGCGCCATGGTCAACCTGACCTACGGCAGCAAGCCCGTTAAAAAGCTATGGATCTGATCGCCATGTTCCAGACCCTCGCGCTTCGCCCCGACTTCAAGAGGTGGTCATGAAACCCCTATCACATCTGTACATCGACTTCATGGGCCGGCGGAACCTGGCGTTCATCGCCTCCGCCGTCATGCTGGTCGTGTCGATCGTCGCCATTGCCGCGTTCTCGCTCAACCTTGGCCTGGACTTCACCGGCGGCACGCTGATCGAAGTACGCTACGGCGCGGCGCCCTCGCTCGACGCCGTGCGCCAGCTGCTGGAAAATAGCGGCTTCCAGGACGTCTCGGTGCAAACCTTCGGCGCCTCCACCGAGGTGCTGATTCGCCTGCAGCAGGCGTTTGATCCGGACGTAGGTACCAATGTCGTCAATCTACTGCGTGAAAGCGGTGACAGCGTCGATCTGGTCCGCGCCGAGTTCGTCGGCGCCCAGGTGGGCGATCAGCTGCGTGATCAAAGCGGCATGGGCCTGATGGTCGCGCTCGGCGTGGTGATGCTGTATGTGGCGCTGCGCTTTCAGTACAAGTTCGCCATCGGGGCGCTTTTGGCGCTGATTCACGACGTCATCATCGTGGTCGGCGTGTTCGCGCTGTTCCAGCTCGACTTCGATTTGACGGTGCTGGCGGCGATCCTGGCGGTCATCGGCTACTCGCTCAACGATACGATCGTGGTGTACGACCGTATCCGCGAGTCGATTCGCACCTCGCGCATCGACGACATGCCGCAAATCTTCAACGAAGCGATCAACGCCACGCTCTCCAGGACGCTGGCGACCTCCGGCACGACCATTCTCGTGCTACTGGCGCTGCTGGTGCTCGGCGGCGACATGATCCAGAACTTCGCCATTGCGCTGCTGGTCGGCATCGGCGTGGGCACCTTCTCCTCGATCTATATTTCCGGAGCGCTGCTGCTGCCGCTGAAGCTCTCGCGCGAGGATCTGATCCCGACGAAGAAGGCACTCGACGAAGAGGAAGAGGAGCTGCCGTAAGGCGCTTTTCAACCACGGGCTTTCGAGTCACAAAAAAGCCCCTGCCGGGTAACCGGCAGGGGCTTTTTTTGTTCGCCACTTACTATTCGCGACTCACCAATGACTCATCATTCTTCAAACGTGCGGCGCCAGCTGCTTGATCAGCGCCTTGTAAAGGCGCGGGCCGGCGGCCATCAGCTGGCCTTCGGGCTTGATCGCGGGCTGGCCCTGCAGGGTGCCGACCAGTGCGCCCGCTTCTTTCAGAAGCAGCGTGCCGACCTGCAGGTCCTGCTCTTCGAGCCCCAGCACGAAAGCGCTGTCGACGCGCCCGCAGGCGAGCTCGCAAATATCCAAAAGGCCGCTGCCGGTGGCGATCAGGGTGTCGGTTTGCGGGGCGATGTGCTGCGCCACGCTCAGGTACGCCGGCAGGTGCGCTTCGCGCAGCCAGGACGGCGGCAGGCTCATCGCCATGCGGGTACCGGGGAGCGCGGTGGACTTGCTCACGCGCATGCGCTTGTCGTTGTGCTGGGCGCCGCTGCCGCGGCTGACGATGTACTCGTCGTCGCCAAACGGGGCGATGATGACGGCGTGCTCGGGCCGCCCCTTGATCAGACACACCACTGTGAGTGCAAAGCCTTTACCCGCCACGGATACGTTGGAGTAGCCGTGAAGCGGTTCAATCTTCCAGAGGGTCTCGGCGCCGTCGCCTTCGCCCGCTTTATGCGCGGTGTAGCGACCGGTCACGCCGTGCTGCGGATAGCCGCGCTCGAGCTGGTGCACGATCGTGGCTTCGGCCTTGCGCGCGGTATCTTCCAACAGGCGCTCGAGGCTGGATTCCTCGTGGGCGTTTTCGATACGTTCGCGAACGCGTAAGAATTGTTCGGCGGCGCCACGCGCGGCGCGCAGCGCAAACTGGACCATCGGATTCATGATCAAACCTTGTCACAGTGATGTTAAAGAACGTTGGGCCGCCCGGATAAAACCAGGTAACGATTCCAGGTAAGGATGGGGGTGGGCGAACCTTTGGCGCGCAATTCTAACAGAGCCCCCTCGGGCTTGCTATCGACTCATGCTAAACTGCGCGTTTTCATCATTACCGAGCCTTTTCATGCTTGAGCGCATTCGCATCGTTCTTATCGGCACCAGTCATCCTGGCAACATTGGCGCCGTGGCCCGCGCCATGCACAACATGGGCCTGGCAGATTTACGTCTGGTCGCGCCGCGCTGCGAAGTGATCACTCAGGAGAGCATTTCGCGCGCCTCCGGCGCGGATCACCTGCTGCACAGCGCCCAGGTGGTCGAGACGCTGGAAGAGGCAGTGGCGGATGCCACTCTGGCCGTAGGCGCCAGCGCCCGCTCGCGCACCCTCCCCTGGCCGATGCTCACCCCGCGTGAGCTCGGTGGCCGGCTTTCGGGCGAGTGCCGGGCCGACAACGCCCGCGTGGCGCTGGTATTCGGCCGCGAGGATAGCGGGCTGACCAACGCCGAGCTTCAGCGCTGCCACGCCCACGTGCACATTCCCACCAACGCGGAGTTCAGCTCGCTGAACCTGGCGGCGGCGGTGCAGGTCGTGGCCTACGAGTGCCGCCTGGCCTGGCTCGACGGCAAGCCAAGCGCCTGCCCCCAGAATGAGGCTGAGCTGGATACCGAGACCGAGCTCGCCACCCACGAGGAGCTCGAGCGCTACTTCGAGCACCTGGAGCGCACGCTGATCGCAATCGACTTTCACGACCCGGCCAAGCCGCGCCAGCTGATGGCCAGGCTTCGAAGGCTCTACCTGCGCGCCCGGGTCGAGAAGATGGAGATGGGCATCCTGCGCGGCGTGCTCACCGCGACAGAAAAAGCGGCCGCTGACAAGGCGCGCTAAACTACCTGTCAGACTCGAATTCGAATGCGGCTACGTTAGAGCTCGAAGCGCCGCGCCGTCGCCAGGACGAAGGACCCTACATGTTTGAACGTTTGCGTGAAGATATTAACAGCGTGTTCGACCGCGACCCGGCGGCGCGCAACTTCCTCGAAGTGCTGACCAACTACCCAGGGCTTCACGCGCTGCTGCTACACCGTGGCGCCCACTGGCTCTGGAAGAAGAACCTCAAGTGGTTGGCGCGCAGCATTTCGACCTTCGGGCGCTGGCTCACCGGTATCGAGATTCATCCGGGGGCGACCATCGGGCGGCGCTTTTTCATCGACCACGGCATGGGCGTGGTGATCGGCGAGACGGCCACGGTCGGCGATAACGTCACTCTGTATCAGGGTGTAACCCTGGGCGGCACCAGCTGGAACAAGGGCAAGCGCCACCCGACCCTGGGCGACGGCGTGATCGTCGGGGCCGGTGCGAAAATTCTGGGCCCGTTCACCGTCGGCGCCGGGGCGAAGGTGGGCTCCAACGCGGTGGTCACCAAGGAGGTGCCCGCCGGCGCCACGGTCGTAGGCATTCCCGGCAAGGTCGTCCAGCGCCCGGACCCGGACGTCGAAGCGGCACTCGAGGTCGACCCGGCCCGGCGCGAGGCGATCTGCCAGAAATTCGGCTTCGATGCTTATGGCGTGAGCCAGGACATGCCCGACCCCGTCGCCCGCTCGATGCAGGCGATGCTCGATCACATGCACGCCGTCGACGGACGCCTGGAGCGCATGTGCGCCACCCTCAAAAAGCTCGATGCCGGCTACCGCGAGGGAAAGCTCCCCGAACTCAACAGCGACGACTTCGCCGACGTGCTCGACGAGCCCACCCCGGGCTGTGAAAGCGTCGACGCCGCCCATACGCGCGCACGTTCGAACAGTCCAGAGAGCGAAACGCCCCGGCACTGACTCGACCGCCCGTTGATCCGACCGCGCCAGGCGGCGCGGGCCATGCGCGCCACAATAGTTGACCAAAGTACTCGGGATTTCCCATAATGGTCCCACACTTTCGTCCGTGCGCTCATGACCAGCACCGGGATACCCTATGCGTTTGACCACCAAAGGCCGTTACGCCGTGACGGCGATGCTCGATCTGGCGCTGCACGCCGAGCAGGGCCCGACGTGTTTGAACGATATTTCCAAACGTCAGGAAATTTCGCTTTCCTATCTCGAGCAGCTCTTTGCCAGGCTGCGCCGGGCGGGGCTGGTCAAGAGCGTACGTGGCCCCGGCGGTGGCTACCTGCTGGCCCGCGGGCTCGACGACATCAGCGTGTCTCAGGTGATCGATGCAGTCGACGAGCGTGTCGACGCTACGCGCTGCCAGGGCATGTCGGATTGCCAACAGGGCGATATCTGCTTAACTCACTATCTATGGTGCGAGCTCTCCAACCAGATTCGTCAGTTTCTCGATGACGTCACTCTGGCAAAGCTCGCCAGGCGCCCGGACGTGCTGCAAACGGCCACCCGTCAGCGCCACCGCGTCGATGCGAGCATTCTCGCCTCGTCGCAATGACCGCCCTTTTACCATTTGATGAGCCGCTGGACACCATGCCGACAACCTCCGCTCCCCCGCTCCCCGTTTATCTGGACTACGCCGCCACCACGCCGGTGGACGAGCGCGTGGCCGCGGTCATGCAGCGCTATCTGACGGTGGATCAGCTGTTCGCCAACCCGGCCTCGCGTAGCCACATGCTTGGCTGGCAGGCAGAGCAGGCCGTCGAGCAGGCGCGCCGCCAGGTCGCCGATGCGATCAACGCCGACCCGCGGGAAATCGTCTGGACCAGCGGCGCTACCGAAGCCGACAACCTGGCGCTGACCGGCTTCATGCGCGCCAATCGCGAACGCGGCATGCACCTGGTGACCTCCACCATCGAGCACAAGGCAGTGGTGGATACCGCCAGAGCGCTCGAAAGCGAGGGTTTCGAGGTCACCTGGCTCACGCCGGGGCCGGATGGCCGCGTTACCCCCGAGCAGCTTGAAAGCGCGCTTCGCGACGACACCACGCTGGTATCGTTGATGGCGGTCAACAACGAGCTTGGCACCGTCAACGACCTCAAGGCGCTGGCTGACACCGCCCACGGCTTCGGCGCGGCGTTTCACACCGACGCCGCTCAGGCGGTGGGGCGAATCGAGCTTGACGTGGCCGCCCAGCAGGTGGATTTGATGTCGCTATCGGCGCACAAGGCCTACGGGCCGAAGGGAATCGGCGCGCTTTATGTGAAACGCCACCCGGATATTCGTGTCGAAGCCTTGATTCACGGCGGCGGCCACGAACGCGGCATGCGCTCCGGCACCCTCCCCACTCATCAGATTGCGGGCATGGGCGAGGCGTTTGCGCTGATGAACGAGGTCGGCGAGGCTGACCGCGCCCATATCGACGCGCTCAAGGCGCGCTTCATGGCCGGGCTTGCCGATATCGGCGGCGTGCACGTCAACTCGCCAACCAAACATAGCGTGGCGAGCATCGTCAACGTGGCGTTCGAAGGCGTGGACGGCGAGGCGCTGTTAATGGCGCTGCGCGATGTGGCGGTATCGACGGGTTCGGCGTGCAACTCGGCAAGTGTAGAGCCCTCTTATGTGCTGCTGAATATTGGCGTGCCGCGGGCGCTGGCCCACTCGTCGCTGCGTTTTAGCTTTGGGCGCTTTACCACCGAACACGATATCGATCACGCGCTCGGTCTGATGCGTCACGCGCTTGGCGGGCTTCGCACCCCGCAAGCCTCGAACTGATCTTCATCGGACGGCTCTACTCAAGACCGACACTTTCAAGGAGCATGCCAATGGCAACCCTCACGATTACGCCCAACGCCGCCAAACAGATCCGTCACGTGCTGGACGAGCGTGGTCAGGGGCTTGGCCTTCGCGTCGCCGTCAAGCCCAGCGGCTGCTCGGGCTACAGCTACGTGCTGGACTTCGCCGATGAAGCGAAAGCGGACGAAGTCCGTTTTGAAGAGCACGGTGCCTGCGTGTTCGTCGACCCTGAAGCGCTTGCGATGCTCAACGGCAGCGAAGTCGATTACGTCAGCGAAGGGCTCAATCGCTACTTTCGCTTCAACAACCCCAACGTCAAGGACGAGTGCGGCTGCGGCGAGAGCTTCACCGTTTAGCCGAATCGGTATTCATCCCCGGTGGGAGGCGCTATAATCGCGCCCACTTTGCCGGGCGGGCGCCGTACCGGCTTTTGATCACCTTGTGCGCCGCTTCGCAAGAAGCGGCACTTTCTGTTTTAGACCCCCAAAGGAGTTACACCATGGCGACTGAACGCACTCTGTCCATCATCAAGCCCGACGCCGTTGCCAAGAACGCGATCGGCGAGATCATCGCCCGTTTCGAAAAGGCCGGCCTCAAGGTCGTAGCCGCCAAAATGCAGCACCTTAGTGAGGAGAAAGCCGGCGGTTTCTACGCCGAGCACAAGGAGCGCCCGTTCTTCAAGGATCTGGTCGGCTTCATGACCTCCGGGCCGGTCGTGGTACAGGTACTCGAAGGTGAAGGCGCGATCGCCAAAAACCGTGACCTGATGGGCGCGACCAACCCGAAAGAAGCCGAAGCCGGCACCATCCGCGCCGATTTCGCTGAAACCATCGATGCCAACGCCGTTCACGGCTCCGACTCTGCCGAGAGTGCCGAGCGCGAGATCGCCTACTTCTTCGGCAACGACGAGATCTGCCCGCGCTAAGAGCGCCGACTCGAACCGCGTTGCTGGCCATTTTCGCGGGGGCTCGCCCCCGCCCTTTCCAAGCGCTGAGCCATGACCACCACCGTAGCCCAACACACGCCCGAGGCGAACGCCGCCACTCAATCCACGCCAAGCGACTCGACCGCCCCGGCACGGGAAAACCTGCTGGGGCTTTCGCGCGCGCAGATGGAGGCGTTTTTCCTCTCCATCGGCGAGAAGAAATTTCGCGCCGCCCAGTTGATGAAGTGGATTCACCAGGAAGGCATCGATGACTTTTCCGCGATGACCAACCTCTCCAAGGCGCTGCGTGAAAAGCTCGCCAAGGTGGCGGAAATCCGCGGGCCGGCGGTGGTCTACGAAGGCACCTCCTCGGACGGTACCCGCAAGTGGGTACTCGAGGTGGAAGACGGCAGCTACGTGGAAACGGTCTTGATCCCGGCGGAAAACGGCAAGCGGCGCACGCTCTGCGTGTCGTCGCAGGTGGGCTGTTCGCTGGACTGCAGCTTCTGCTCCACGGGCAAGCAGGGCTTTCAGCGCAACCTCACCGCCGCCGAGATCATCGGCCAGGTGTGGGTCGCGCAAAGAAGCGTCGGCCCGCGCCGCGATACCGCCAATCGTCCGGTGACCAACGTGGTCATGATGGGCATGGGCGAGCCGCTTTTAAACTTCGACAACGTCGTGCCGGCGATGAAGCTGATGCTCGACGACAGCGGCTACGGGCTTTCCAAGCGCCGGGTGACGCTCTCGACCTCCGGCGTGGTCCCGATGCTCGACAAACTCGGCGACGAGATCGACGTAAGCCTGGCGATTTCGCTGCACGCAGCGACCGACGAGCTTCGAAACGAACTGGTGCCGATCAACCGCAAGTACAACATCCGCTCGCTTCTGGACGCCTGCCATCGGTATCTCGCTAAGTGCCCGGAGAACCGGCAGGTCACCATTGAGTACACCCTGATCAAGGATGTGAACGATCAGCAGGAGCACGCCGAGCAGCTCGCCGCGCTTTTGAAAGAGCTCGCTTGCAAGATCAACCTGATCCCGTTCAATCCGTTCCCGAATTCCGGCTACGAGAAGCCGTCTCGTAACCAGGTCATGCGCTTTCAGCAGTGGCTTTATGATCTTGGCTACAACGCCACCGTGCGCATGACCCGCGGCGACGACATCGATGCCGCCTGTGGGCAGCTGGTGGGTCGCGTGAAAGACCGCACCAAGCGCAGCGCACGCTACATTCAGTCGGTCCAGCTCGACGCCGACTAACGCGCCTTGACTTCCGTTTCACACAGCGCTTTGATGAACCCTGTTTTAACCCGGCATAATGACGCAATTACTGCCCGGGCCCGGCGAAAGCCGCCGTTTTATCAAGGACCGGCGCCCATGGCGGCGGGTTAATATTCACTCACGAGGGCGACCATGATTGGCTACGGTAGGCGCACCACCTTCCTTCGAGTACCGGCGCTGTCCATTATAATGGGCAGCATGATACTCGCCGGGTGCGCCACGCAAGGCCCCAGCCCCTCGTCGCAAACCGGTCAGGACGCCGCCGACGCTTACAGCCAGCTGGGCGTGGCCTATCTGGAGCGCGGCAACCTGTCCCGGGCGCTCAACGCGCTCGACCGCGCCATCGAAATCGACCCCCGCCACGCCGAGGCGCTTCAAGGCATGGCGCTTGTGTATCAGCAGCAGGGCGAAACTCAGCTGGCCACCCGCTATTTTGAAGAGGCCGTCAGCGCCGCCCCCTCCTTTACTCGCGCGCGTAACAACTACGCGGCGTTCTTGTATCAGCAGGGCCAGTACCGTCAGGCCTGCGAACAGCTGGAAATCGCATCGACCGATGCCCAGTACGCCAACCGCGCCCAGCTTTTCACCAACCTGGGGCAGTGCTACATGGCGCTCGACGATGTCAGCCGCGCGCGCGAGCGCTTCGTGCGCGCCCAGAGTATCGACCCGCGGAGTCCGCGCGGGTATTTGATGTTAGCCGAACTGGAAGTTTCTCAGGGCAATTTCGAGCGCGCCTGGGCGCCGCTGCAAAGTTATCTGCAGCTGGCAGGCCCGGACCGGCAGGCACTGACGTTGGCCGCCTCTGTTGCCCGCGCTCGGGGCGACGAACAGGCCGCCGCCGAGTATCAGCGTCAGTCGATGGCCGCAAGCGCCCCCTGATCACCTAATTATTGAAGGATGCTCAGCCATGAGCGACATGCATTTACACGAGAATACCGCGACCACCACCGCCTCACCCGGCGAGCTCTTGAGCCGTCAGCGTGAACAGCTCGGCGTGGCGCTCTCCGACGCCGCCCGGGCGCTCAATTTGCGCCCGGCCGTGGTCGAAGGCCTGGAGCGCGACCAGTACGACGAAATTCCCGTGGCCGCTTATCGCCGCGGCTATCTGCGCGCCTACGCCAAGTATCTGGGCATGGACGAACACCTGGTGCTCGACGCTTACAAGGCACGCTTTGGCACTGCCGAGGCCGAGCGCAAGGTGGCGCCGGTCACGACCTCGCGCCCGCCTTCGCGCGTCGGCGCCTGGCTTTTCAAGCTGGTCACGCTATTGGTGATCGCCGGGTTGATCGGCGTGACGGTGATGTGGTGGCAAAGCCGCGGCGGCAGCGAGCCGCCGAGTATGGGAGCGGCCCCCTCCGCCGAAGAGCAGAGCCAGCTCGACGCCGCCAATCAGAACGCAGCGCTGCCCGATACGCCGGTCTCCGCCCCGGCCCCCTCTGATGCGGCCACCGGCCAGGCCGGTGGCACCGACGTCAACGACAGCGCCGCGCTGGAGGCCGCCGCCGAGCCCGAGCCGGTAGAACTTTCCGAGACCGCCATCGACGCCGCGCTTGCGCTGGTCGAGGCGCAAAACCAGGGCGATGCCAATACCCTCGAGCTGAGCTTCGCCGAGCAGTCCTGGACCGAAATTTTCGATGCCAACAACCAGCGCGTGTTCGTGGGCCTGCAAACGCCGGGCACCACGGCAACGGTTGAAGGCGAGCCGCCTTTTCGACTCACCATTGGTAACGCGACCGGCGTGACGCTTGACTACATGGGCGAATCCGTCGATCTCGCTCAGCGCGCCGGTGCCAATAACGTTGCCCGCTTTACTCTAGGAGAGTGATCCGTCCCATGCACGCCCCTTCTCCAATCAAGCGCCGCCCTTCCCGTCAGATTCACGTCGGCAAGGTCGCGGTCGGCGGCGATGCCCCCATCGCCGTACAGAGCATGACCAACACCAACACGCTGGATGTCGACGCCACCGTCGGCCAGATCCAGCAGTTGGAAAAGGCCGGTGCCGATATCGTGCGCGTCTCGGTGCCGGACATGGACGCCGCCGAGGCGTTCGGGCGCATCAAGCAACGCGTTGACGTGCCGCTGGTCGCGGACATCCACTTCGACTACAAGATCGCGCTGCGCGTGGCCGAACTCGGCGTTGATTGCCTGCGCATCAACCCGGGCAACATTGGCCGCGAGGACCGCGTCAAGGCGGTGGTCAACGCCGCCCGCGATCACGGCATTCCGATTCGCATCGGCGTCAACGCAGGTTCGCTCGAAAAGGATCTGCAGAAGAAGTACGGCGAGCCGACCCCGGCGGCGCTGGTGGAATCCGCCATGCGCCATATCGACTACCTCGACCGGCTCGACTTCCAGGAGTTCAAGGTCAGCGTTAAGGCCTCGGACGTGTTCATGGCGGTCGCCGCCTACCGTGATCTCGCCGCGCGCATCGAGCAGCCGCTGCACCTGGGGATCACCGAGGCGGGCGGGCTGCGTTCGGGCACGGTAAAATCCTCGATCGGCCTCGGGATGCTGTTGATGGACGGCATCGGCGACACCATTCGCGTGTCGCTGGCCGCCGACCCGGTCGAGGAGATCAAGGTCGGTTTCGACATGCTCAAGAGTCTGAAGCTGCGTGCCAAGGGCATCAACTTCATCGCCTGCCCGAGCTGCTCGCGTCAGAACTTCGACGTCATCGACACCATGAACCAGCTCGAAGAGCGTTTGGAAGACGTCATGACGCCGCTCGACGTCTCAGTGATCGGCTGCGTGGTCAACGGCCCGGGCGAAGCCAAGGAGACCGATATCGGCCTGACCGGCGGCTCACCGGCGAATCTGGTCTACATCGACGGTAAGCCCGCGAGCAAGCTTCGCAACGAGCACCTGGTCGACGACCTGGAAGCCCTGATTCGCGAAAAGGTTCGCCTCAAACAGCAGCAGCAAGACGCCGTTATCACCAAAAGCGTATAACGTCGCGCAAGACGGGAAGCCTGGCTTTTCGTGCTTACAAGGAGTTTTCATTGAGCAAGTCCGGTACCAAAAAGATCCAGGCGATCCGCGGGATGAACGATCTACTGCCCAGCGACAGCCCCCGCTGGCAGTTTTTCGAAGCGAAAGTGCGCCAGATCATGCAGCGCTACGCCTTCGATGAAATCCGCATGCCCATCGTCGAGCAAACGGCACTCTTCGCCCGCTCGATTGGCGAAGTGACCGATATCGTCGAAAAAGAGATGTACACCTTCGAGGACCGAAACGGCGATAGCCTGACGCTGCGCCCGGAGGGCACCGCAAGCTGCGTACGCGCGGCCATGGAGCATGGCCTGCTCTACAACCAGACCCAGCGGCTCTGGTACCAGGGGCCGATGTTTCGCCACGAGCGCCCGCAGAAGGGCCGCTACCGCCAGTTCCACCAGGTCGGCGTGGAAGCCTACGGTTTCGAAGGCCCGGACATCGACGCCGAGGTGATTCTGCTCTCGGCCCGGCTCTGGAAGGAGCTGGGGCTTTTCGAGCACGTGACCCTCGAGCTCAACTCACTCGGCTCGCTTGAGGCGCGCGCGGCCTACCGCGATACGCTGGTGGCCTACTTCAACGAGCACTTCGAGCTTCTCGACGAGGACTCCGTGCGTCGCCTTGAAAGCAATCCGCTGCGCATTCTGGATTCCAAGAACCCGGCCATGGCCGAGATGCTCGACGCCGCGCCGCAGCTTTTGGATCACCTGGACGAGGCTTCCATCGAGCACTTCGAGTCGCTGAAAGCCATGCTCGACGCCGCCGGTATCGGCTACGTGGTCAACCCGCGCCTCGTTCGCGGGCTCGACTACTACTCGCGCACGGTGTTCGAGTGGACCACCACCGCGCTTGGAAGCCAGGGCACGGTATGCGCCGGCGGGCGCTACGACGGCCTGGTCGAGCAGCTCGGCGGCAAGCCCACCCCGGCGGTGGGCTTCGCCATGGGCATCGAACGGTTGATTCTGCTGCTCGACACCCTCGATCTCGTCCCGGATGAGGCGCTCGGCAAAAGCGACGTCTACCTGATGGCAATGGACGACACCGCCACCACCGCCGCGCTGACGCTGGCCGAAACGCTCAGAGCCGAGCTTCCCGCGCTGAAGCTGCAGCTACACTGCGGCGGCGGCAGCTTCAAAAGCCGCATGAAGAAGGCCGACAAGAGCGACGCGGCCATCGCCCTGCTACTGGGTGAAGACGAAGTGGCCAACCAGACGGTCACGCTCAAGTTCTTGCGCGACGATCGCGAGCAGCAGAGCGTCGCGCAGGCAGCGCTTGTTGCAACGCTTGATGAGCTGATCATCCGCTAACCCGATCAATCGTGTCGGTTCCCGAGGCTTGTCCCGGGGCCCGCCATGCCCGAACAAGGAGACCGCCCGTGGCGGAGCTGAGAAGCGAAGAAGAGCAGCTTGATGTGATCAAGCGCTGGTGGAAAGAGAACGGCACCTCGCTGATCGCGGGGGCAGTGATCGCCGCGGCCGGTGTGTTCGGCTGGCACGCCTGGCAAGACTACCAGGAAGGCCAGGCAGCGGCGGCGTCCGTGCGCTACCAGCAGCTTCTGACCATCGCCAACCTGCCAGAGCAAGGCGCCGAGCAGCTCGATAGCGCCAAACAGCTGGTCAATGAGCTCAACGACGACTACGGCAGCACGCTCTACGCCGAGCTCGGTTTGCTGCTCGAAGCGCGCCTGGCGGTGGGTCAGAACGATCTCGATGGCGCCCGGGAGGCGCTCGAGCGCGCCGCCGACGGTGCCTCGCGCGATTACGTTAAGAGCCTGGCCTGGCTTCGCCTGGCGCGTATCGAGATTGCCCAGGGCAACCCGGAGCAGGCGCTAGAGCTTTTGGACGAGCCGATCGTCGACGCCCTGGCCGCTCAGCGGCTCGACGTTCGCGGCGATGCCTACGCCGCCCTTGGCGATCGCGACAACGCGCGCCAGGCGTGGCAAGAGGCGCTGGCCGCCGACGGGCAGAGCCAGTCACTTTACGGCATACAGTTTAAGCTAGACGACCTTGGCGCCAAGGAGGCGACCTCCTAATGACGATCAGCCTTTCCCAACCGTTGATTTCCAAAACGCTGCTGCGCACCGCCCTCGGCGCGGCAGCGTTGGCACTTCTGGCCGGCTGCGCGAGCAAGGGTGAACCCACCAACGCGCCGACCCCGCTGACCAGTTTCAACGAGACCACGACGGTGTCGAACGTGTGGCGGCAAAACGTCGGTGACGGCCTGGGCCGCGCCCGCTACCCGATCGCGCCCGCCCGCGAAGGCAATACCGTGTTCGCCGCCGACGCCCAGGGCGTGGTCATGGCGCTGAATGCGACCAACGGCAACCGCCAGTGGCGTATCGAGCTCGACACGCCGCTTTCCAGCGCCCTGAACGCCATTGCCGGCCAGCTCTATCTGGGCACGCGCAACGGCGAAGTGATCTCGATCGATCAAAGCGATGGCAGCATCAACTGGCGCTCGCGGGTTTCCAGCGAAGTGCTGGCCGCCCCCCAGGCTAACCCGCAGCTTCTGATCGTGCAGAGCGTGGACGGCCAGGTCACCGCGCTCGACCGCGCCACCGGCCAGGAGCGCTGGGTCTATACCAGCAACCAGCCGGCGCTGACCCTACGCGGCACCGGCACGCCCATGGTGATCGAGCCGGTCACCTTCGTCGGCTCTGCCAACGGCCGTTTGACGACGCTGGATAACCGCAGCGGCCAGCCGCTTTGGGATCAGCAGATCGCCACGCCCCGCGGGCGCAGCGAAGTCGAGCGGCTGGTCGATCTGGCCGGTCAGCCGGTACTCAGCCAGGACGGCCGCCTGTTCGTGACCAGCTACAACGGCCGCGTCGTGGCGCTCGAGGCCACCCAGGGCGGCGTGCTGTGGGAAACCAATCTCTCCAGCCGTCATACACCGGTGCTGGTCGGCAACGCGCTGTTCGTCGTCACTGACGACAGCCAGATCGTGGCCCTCGATGCCAACAGCGGCCAGGAGATCTGGCGCAACTCGGCGCTCGAAGATCGTCAGCTGACCGCTCCCGCCTTCGTCGATGGCCGCCTGGCCGTCGGCGATTTCGAAGGCTACGTACACCTGATCGACGCCCGCGAAGGTTCGATCGTTGGCCGCACGCGGGTGCATAAATCCGGTATTACCCTGCGCCCGGTCAGCGAAGGCAGCACCCTCCATGTACAGGCCAACAATGGCCGGCTGCAAACGTTGGAAATCGCTCCATGACACCCGTCATTGCATTGGTCGGTCGGCCCAACGTGGGCAAATCGACCCTGTTCAACCGCCTGACGCGCTCTCGCGATGCGCTGGTGGCCGACTTTCCCGGCCTCACCCGTGATCGCAAGTACGGCAACGGCCTGCTGGGCAACAAGGCCTACACCGTTATCGACACCGGCGGTATCAGCGGTGACGAGGAAGGTATCGACGCGGCGATGGCCGAGCAGTCGCTGGCCGCCATCGACGAAGCCGACATCGTGCTGTTTCTGGTCGACGGCCGCGCCGGGCTCAACGTCGCCGACGAGGCGATCGCCAACCACCTGCGGGTCAATCAGAAAAAGACCTGGCTGGTGGTCAACAAGACCGACGGGCTCGAAGAGCACTCGGCCATGGGCGATTTCTGGGGCTTGGGCATCGGTGATCCCTGGCCGATCGCCGCCGCCCACGGGCGCAACGTCTCGCAGTTGATCGACATCGTGCTCGCGCCGTTTCCCGAGCGCGACGCCGACATTCCCGCCGACACCGGCACCAAGGGCATTCGCATCGGCGTCATCGGTCGACCCAACGTGGGTAAATCCACCCTGGTCAACCGGCTGCTCGGCGAGGAGCGCGTGGTGGTGTTCGACGAGGCGGGCACCACGCGTGACGCCATCGAGATTCCCTTCGAGCGTCGCGGCAAGCCCTACGTGCTGGTCGATACCGCAGGCGTGCGGCGGCGCAAGAACGTCAGCGAGATCGCCGAGAAGTTCTCGATCATCAAGACGCTGGACGCGATCAAGGAGTGCCACGTCGCCATCATGGTGCTGGATGCGCGAAGCGGGCTGGTCGAGCAGGACTTGCACCTGTTGGACTACGTGCTGACCACCGGCCGGGCGCTGGTGCTGGCGGTGAACAAGTGGGACGGGCTCGAGCATGAAGCCCGGGAGACGATGCGCAGCCAGATCAAGCGCCGGCTGGGCTTTGCCGACTACGCCGAGATGCACTTCATCTCGGCGCTGCACGGCACCGCCGTGGGCGATCTCTACCCCTCGATCGAGCGCGCGTTCGACGCCGCCAACGCCCACTGGTCGACCAACCGCCTGACCACGCTCTTGCAGGATGCCGTCAGCCAGCACCCGCCGCCCATGATCAACGGCCGGCGCATCAAGCTGCGCATGGCCCACCAGGGCGGCAGCAACCCGCCGATCATCGTGGTCCACGGCAACCAGACGAGCTCGCTGCCGGAAGCGTACCGGCGCTACCTGACCAATACCTTCCGCAAGGTACTCAAGGTGCGCGGCACGCCGATGCGCTTCGAGTTCCGTTCCGGCGACAACCCGTACGACAACATGGCCGGCGCCAGCGACAAGGAAAAGGCCAAAAAACGCGAACTGGGCCGCACGAAAGAGGCGCGTCAGAAACGCCGCTGAGCGTGCCTCCCCCGCCCGAACAAGCGCCCGTCTCGAGACGGGCGTTTTTTTAGCTTCTCGCTCACCCCGGCAGCGCTTTGCGCTGCATCGCTGGCTAGCGCCTGCTCCTACAACGACCCAGTGGTATAAGCGCACGTCAACCGTAGGAGCCGAATTCATTCGGCGATGGCGGCGGCAAGCCGCCCTTGCTCGACGGCTCGCGCGATCTCTGGCCTGGCATGCAAACCAGTTGACAAAGCACGGCGCGCTACCTCAAATAGCCCCACTCCAGCGGTTTTATCGTTGGCTCTTTTCAGGAGGTCTCATGCGTTACTTACGTGCTCGCGTTCGCTGGCTCGCGCTTTTGAGCGTCACCGTGTGGCTTGCCGGCTGTATGGCCATGCCGCAAACCGCCTTCAACGCTTTTCGCCTGTCGGTGACCTCGGCCACCGTCGAGAACGTGCGGGTCGGTTCGTTCGATTTGAACCGCGGGCTCGATACCGCAAGCCTTCCCGCCATGCTGGCCTCGAGCGTGCGCTCAGGAAGCCTGCCGATTCAGGCCACCCTCGCACTCGGGTTGGATCTGCCGCGGGGCATGCCGGCGGTGAACATGGCGGGCTTCAACTGGGCACTCGATATGCCCGGGGCGGACCCTGTCACCGGGCGCTACGGTGAAACCGTGTCGCTGACGCCGGGCGCGGGGCCGAACCTTCGCCTGCCGCTGTCGCTCGACGTGCTCGCCAGCGACCCGCAGCGCCTGCGCCCGATGATCGACCTGGCCCGTGAACTGGCTGCCCGCGGCTCGCTGCCCCAGGGAAGCGAGCTTGCGATCACGCCGGGAAGCCTGAGTGGGCTGGGCGTGACGCTGCCCGCCGGGGTACTGACACCGACGCTGCGCTTCAACGTCGGCCCCGACGGTCAGCTCTCTCAAATACGCTAGCTCACGCACGCCAGCGTTGGCGGCGCGGCCCCAAGCGTGCAGTCTGGCGAATTCGCCGCCCGCATTTGCCCGATCGCTGCGTTATGATAAAACTACTCGAAACGGGTCGTTTTGAAACGGATCATTCACCTTCATATGGCTTTTGCCGACAAGGAATTTTTATGCGCTGGCTTCGCCCTTTCGCCGTTACCGCGCTGTGCGCTTCGCTCGCCGCCTGTAGCACCTCGCCCACTGGCCGCTCGCAGCTATTGCTGTTATCGGATGCCGAGCTGAATCAGATGGGCCAGCAGGCGTTTTCCCAGTATCAGCAGGACGTGCCGATGGGTGATCAGGCGAGCCTGCGCTACGTGCAGTGCATCACCAATGCCATCGTCGACGTGCTGCCGGAGCGCCAGCGGAGCATGGACTGGCAGGTGCGCGTGTTCGAGTCCGAGCAGCCCAACGCCTTCGCCCTACCCGGCGGCTACATGGGGGTGAACACCGGCATGCTCGATATCGCTACCAGCCAGGACCAGCTCGCCTCGGTCGTGGGCCACGAAATCGGCCACGTGCTGGCCAACCACGCCAACGAGCGCGCCTCGACCGAAAGCGCGACCTCGCTGGGGCTGTCGGTGATCTCCAGCGCCGCGGGCCAGTCCGCTGGCGGCCAGCAACTCATGGGCGTGCTGGGAATGGGCGCGCAGTACGGCATCGCGCTGCCGTTTTCGCGGACTCACGAAAGCGAGGCGGACACCATCGGTCAGAACCTGATGGCCCAGGCCGGTTTCGACCCGCGGGAAGGCGTGACGCTGTGGGAGAACATGCAGGCGGCGTCCAGCGGCGGCGCGCCGCCCGTGTGGCTTTCGACCCACCCAAGCCAGGGCCAGCGTATCGAAGGGCTGCAGGCCACCATGGCCCAGGCCGTGTCGCTCTACGAGCAGGCCAGAAGCCAGGGGCGCACGCCGAACTGCCCGCGCCCCTGAGCGCGCAGGACTTTCTTCAAGTACCTTTCTTGAATCCCTTCGCGGTCAGGCGCGTCCTACGCGCCTGACCGGGCAGGCGCTCACCCTTCAATCAGCGTTTTTCTTAAAAGCGCCTGCACCGGTGCTGTTTCCGGGCGCACGTTCTGCCAGATAAAAAATGCCTCCGCGGCCTGCTCGACCAGCATGCCGAGCCCGTCGATGGTGCGCGCCCCGCGCATTTGTGCCCACTGTAAAAAGACCGTGGGGGCGGCGGCGTACATCATGTCATAGGCGACCGCATCGGGTTCGAACAGCGTTTCGGGCAGCGGGGGCAGTTCGCCGGCAAGGCTTGCGCTGGTGCCGTTGATGACCAGATCGAAACGCCCGGAGAGCACCTCATAACCGCCGCCAGATACAGTGCCAAGATCGCGAAAGTCCGCGGCCAGCGCCTCGGCCCTGGCGCCGGTACGGTTGGCAATAACAAGCTCGCGCGGGGCTTCATTCAGCAGCGGCTCGAGCACGCCGCGCACCGCGCCGCCGGCCCCCAGAACCAGCACGCGTTTGCCCGCCAGGGGCACCTCACAGGCCTTCAAATCCCGCAGCAGGCCGATGCCGTCGGTATTGTCACCAAAAACACGCCCGTTCTGGCCGAGGCTGAGCGTATTCACCGCGCCGGCGCGTCGGGCGCGCAGGCTTTGCGTATCGCAAAGTGCGAACGCCTGCTGCTTGAAGGGCACGGTGACGTTGGCGCCGCGCCCGCCGCTTTCGCAAAACGCACGCCAGGCCGCCTCGAAGCCATCAAGCGGGGCGAGCTCGGCAGTGTACGCCAGCGGTTTGCCGGTCTGCGCAGCGAAGGCCTGGTGAATCATCGGCGATTTGGAGTGCTTGACCGGGTTGCCCAGCACGCAGTAACGGCTGCTCATGCGCTCACTCCCGCCTTTTCGGCTTCGGCCAGCCAGTCGCGGGGCGTCAGGTAGTCGTCCAGGTGCGCCTCCGGGCTTCCCGGGCCCGGCGTGTAGCCGTACTCCCAGCGCGCCAGCGGCGGCATCGACATCAGAATGGACTCGGTGCGCCCGCCGCTTTGCAGACCAAACAGCGTGCCGCGGTCCCATACCAGGTTGAACTCGACGTAGCGTCCGCGCCGGTAGAGCTGGAACTCGCGCTCCTGCTCGCCCCAAGGCGTGTCGCGCCTGCGACGGGTGATCGGCAGGTAAGCTTCCAGGAAGCTGTCGCCGACGGCGCGCTGAAAGGCGAAGGCCGTCTCGAAATCCGGCTCGTTCAAATCATCGAAAAATAGCCCGCCCACGCCGCGGGTCTCGTCGCGATGCTTGAGGTAAAAATAGTCGTCACACCACGCCTTGTAACGCGGGTAGACGCCCTCACCGAAAGGCGCGCAGGCCGTTTGGGCCACCCGATGCCAGTGCACGACGTCCTCGAAAACCGGGTAGTACGGCGTCAGGTCGATCCCGCCGCCAAACCACCACACTGGCGCCTCGCCTTCCTTTTCGGCGATGAAAAAGCGCACGTTGCCATGACTGGTGGGCACGTGCGGATTCTCCGGATGCAGTACCCAGGAGACGCCCACGGCGTGAAAACTGCGCCCGGCAAGCTCCGGGCGCGAGGCGGTGGCCGAGGGCGGCAGCGTCTCGCCGAAAACGTGGGAGTAGTTGACGCCGCCCTTTTCGAACAGCGCGCCGTTTTCGATCACCCGTGAGCGCCCCCCGCCGCCAGCTTCACGCTGCCAGCTCTCTTCTCTGAAGGTGCCGCGCCCGTCCGTGTCGGCCAGCGCCTCGCAGAGCCGGTCCTGCAGGTTCATCAGGTAGGTTTTAACGTCGTCCAGATGCTCGTGGGCCACAGTGTCTCCAAAGCCGTGCAGGGTAGACGTCAATGGTAAGGGGTAAAGCAGAAGCGGTGAAGGGGCGGCGCTCAGTCACGGCGCTGAAAGCGCACCAGCGCGCGGCGGTAGGCGCCGCTTCGCACCGCGCGACTGATCATCGGCATCGCGCTTTTGATGCCGGCGCGCACCAGCCGGCGCTGCACCCGGGGCATGTCGAGCGACAGCATTCGGGCGCCCCACTCGGGCAGAAGATCGATACCGGCGCGCATGAACAAGGCGCCTGCCGGGCCCAGAATCAGGTGGCGCGGCGGCGCGCTCAAAAGAACCCGCACCACGTCGCGGGTGCGCTCATCAAACACCAGCTCGCCTCGCTTGGCCTCTAAATACGCCGCCACCGCTTCGCGGCTATCCGGCACCTGGCGGGCGCCGAGCGCCTCGGCGATGCAGGCGGTTTCGAAAAAGTAGCGGTCCTGCTCCGCCGCGCCGAGCGACGGGTTTCGGTACACCAGGTGCGCGGCCATGAAGCGGCTCATCTCCGCCACGTGCACCCAGGTGAGCAGGTCCGGGGCGTCGGCGGCGTAGGCGCGACCATCGGCGGCGTGACCGCGTACCTTCGCGTGGACCCGGCGTACCCGAGCGATCGACTCTTCCGCCTGGGCGAAATCGGCGAAGCTGGTGGTGGCGATGAAGTCGCTGGTGCGCCGCAGGCGCCCGACCATGTCGTGGCGAAAGTTGGAGTGATCCCACACGCCGGCGAGCGCCAGCGGATGCAGCATTTGTAACAGCAGCGCGCTGATGCCGCCGCACATCATCGGCGTAAAGTCGCCGTGAATACGGCGCACAAGGCCACCTTCCGGGAACGGCCCGGGGTTTTCGTCGGCCCGCGCCGCGCCGAGCCTGGCCACCATGGCGTCGTACAGAAAGTGGCTCATGTCAGGCGCGCAGCACCTCGTTGGTCACCAGATCGCGAATGGTGCTGGGCCGGGTCTGGCCACCGAGTTCGCCATCGAGCATGGCATCGAGCTCGTCGCCGAAAATGGCGCGTACCTCATCAGCGCTCATGGCCGGCGGCTCGGCGGCGCGGTTGGCGGAGGTCGACACCAGCGGCCCGCCGAAGGCCTCGCAAAGAGCCCTCATACCGGGGTGGTCGGTCACCCGTAGCGCCACGCTCTGATGGGCGCCGCGCACGAGGCCGTGGCTGCGCCCGTTATCCGGCACAAGCCAGGTGTGCGGGCCGGGCCAGCTCGCGGCGAGCGGCGCGTGCAGGGCCAGCGGCAGCGACTCGAGCCAGGGGCCGAACTGCTGGATGCTGGCGGCGACCAGAATGACGCCCTTGGCCGGGTCGCGCTCTTTCAGGCGCATCAGGTGCGCCAGCGCCTCATCGTTGTCCGGGTCGCAGCTCAGCCCCCATACCGCCTCGGTCGGGCAGGCGATTACGCCGCCCTGGCGCAGGGTCTGGACCACGCGTTGAAGATTGTCCATCGAAGTCATCACGGCCTCCTGTGAATGCGCGGCGCTGCCACGGATCGAATTGCCATCTTACCACGCTCGAGGGTTACCCCGGCTTGATCAACGCTACCCCAGGCGCACCCAGCCGCCCGCTTGCTGAGCCACGCGGCCCTCGAGTTCGAGCATGAGAAGCCTTTGCTGGCACTCGCCTACGCTCTGGTCGGTGTACTGCACCAACAAATCGATCGGCGTGGGAGTCGAGGAGAGCGCGGCGAGCAGCGTATCCGGCGTATCGAGCGTAAGCGGGTCACTCATCTGGACCGGGGCGGATGTGATGGGTTCCGCAAGGGCCTGCCCGGCCGTTGGCAGGTACGCGCCGGCCCAGTGGCCGAGCTCCTCGAGGATATCGTCGACGTGGCGGGTGAGAATAGCGCCGCTTTTCAGAAGCGACAGGCACCCGGCGGCCTGCACGTTATAAAGCGAGCCCGGCAGGGCGAACAGCTCACGGCCCTGCTCCACGGCAAGGCGCGCGCTCACGAGGCTGCCGCTTTTTTCCGTGGCCTCGATGACCAGCGTGCCAAGCGAAAGCCCGGTGACGATGCGATTACGCCGCGGAAAGTATGCCGGCCGCGCCCGGGTGCCCGGCGGGTGTTCGGAGAGCACCAGTGCCCGCGGCGTTTGGGTGAGCTTTCGATACAGCGCGCGGTGGCTCGCCGGGTAGATGACATCCACCCCCGAGCCCAGCACCGCCACCGTGGCGCCGCCTTCATCGAGGGCGGCCTGCTGGGCCAGGCCGTCCACACCCAGCGCCATGCCGCTGACCACGCACCAGCCGCGACCGGCAAGCGCCCGGGCAAACTCCCGAGCGTTGCGCCCACCCTCTGCGGTCGGCTTGCGCGTACCCACCATGGCCAGGCGCGGCCCAATCAGCGCGTCGAGATCCCCCAGAGCCCACAGCACCGGCGGCGGGTCCGGCAGCTCGTCGAGAAGCGCAGGCCAGCGCGGGTGGCCTGGATACAGCACGTGGCGGTGGGGGCCGGCCTCGCACCAGCCGCGGCTGGCGTCGATCTGCGCCTGAAGCGGGCTTTTATTCGGATGGTCGAGCCAGAGCCTGAGTGCGCTTGCCGCCGGCGCCGGGAGTGCGGCGAGCCACCCCTGGGGCCAGTCGGGCGCCTGATCATAAAGCGTCTTGAGCCGGTGCGCGCCCATGTTGGGCAGCGCGGCCAGGGCTAGCCACGCGTTGGCATCCATACCCGCCTCCTTTTTAGCTTAAGCTTTTCACCCCGGGCTGTTGGTCCCGATCGTTTCATCAAGGCCTGGGCGTGCGCACCTCATCGCCTATCGCCAGTACGTTGGAGGCCTGCATCACCAGAGCGTAGCTCATGCGGCTGTAGGGCTTGAAGACCATCAGGAGCCCGCCTTCGGTATTGGGCAGCTGGAACAGCTCCCCGGTGCGCGGGTCGTTGATGAGTTCGCCCTGCTGATCGACGCGCAGCACGTGCCCGGGCTGAAGGCCATCCTGGGTACCAAGGTCGATGGCGACGACCTGCAGCCGGCCGATGAAGCGCACCCCGCCGGGGGCGGCAATGATATGGCCGGCCACCTCGGCCTGAGGCGCGCGCGGTTGGAAATCCGCCTCGATTCTGTCATCGAGCGCGATCACGATGTCGTCGTTGCGCACTTCCTGTCTGGCGCTGAGCGCCTCGACCCGGGCGATCTCGCCCTGCTGATCGATCAGGCGCGCCTCGCCGATAAAGACCAGCTCGCGGCCCAACACCTCGCCGCTGGCGGACAGGTAGGGCTCGCCGGGACGATAAAAGCCAAGCGCAACGCCCGTGGGCAGCACACCGCGCACGTAGAGCGTGTCGCCGGCGCCGCTGATGAAGCGCTGATTCTCGCCACCGACCACGTAGCCAAGCTCCCCCAGCGCCCGGCCCGCCTCCAGAAAGCGATGCTGGCGCAAAAACACCTCGACCACGTCCATCGGCAGCGCCCACACCGCCTCGCGCGGCTCGATGGTGCGCACGCGCGGCGAAAGCTTCACCACCGGCTGGCCGGTTTCCAGCGCAAAGCAGGGAGCACCGGCGCAGTCGCGCAGAATCAGCGTGTCGCCGGGGTAGATCAAGTGCGGATTGCGAATCTGCGGATTGGCTTCCCAAAGCGACGGCCACTGCCAGGGGTTTTGCAAAAAGCGCGCGGCGATGCCCCAAAGCGTGTCGCCTTTGACCACTACGTAGCGCTCGGGGGCGTCGCTTCGAATACGCTCCCAGCCCTCGGCGGCGTTGGCGAACGCGGCGACACTCAGCAGCAGCGCGGCGAGGGCACCCAGGCGAAAGGTTTTGTGCACGACCATGGCAGATCCTAAAGCAGTGGCAGCGGCCAACGACACGCCCGCGTGCATGCCCAGAAGTACCGCCAGCGTGATATAGTGGCTTATAGTAAAGCACAGGGTCGCCCTCGCCCATTGCAACGCGAGCGCGACTTTTTGGCTCCTTTTTCAACCCTACCGCGTTTGAAGCGCCGGGACTCCCCGTTTCAAACCGCAGATTCAACAACGGTGATTGTAACGCCATGGCCAAACGTCCCATTCTCGAATTCCCCGATGAGCGCCTGAGAACCAAGGCGAAGCCGGTGGAGACCGTTGACGATGAAGTTCGAAGCCTGGTCGACGACATGCTGGAGACCATGTACGACGCCCGCGGCATCGGCCTTGCCGCCACCCAGATCGACGTTCACCGCCGCGTGGTGGTGATGGACGTCTCCGAGGCGGGCGACTCGCCGCTGGTCATGATCAACCCGCGCTATGAGCCGATCGGCGAAGAGAAGGAGCCGATGTCCGAAGGGTGCCTGTCGATCCCCGAGCACTACGCCGACGTGCCACGCTTTTTGAAAGTGAAGCTGAACGCTCTGGATCGTCACGGCGAGGCGTTCGAGCTCGAAGCGGACGGGCTGCTCGCCCACTGCATCCAGCACGAGTACGACCACCTGGAAGGCGTGCTCTTCGTCGATTATCTCTCCGCGCTCAAACGCGATCGCATCCTGAAGAAAATGCAAAAGCGCCACAAGCTGATGCAGGACGCCTAGACGCCGTCAAAGCCGCCCGCAGGCGGCTTTTTCACGCTCGTTTATCCGGCCGCCCCCTCCACCGTCTTTCGAACAGGTAGATCCATGCCCTCACTGCGCGTCGTCTTTGCAGGCACTCCGGAGTTCGCCGAATCCCACCTCGCCGCTTTACTAAAAAGCGACCACCAGGTGGTGGGCGTTTACACCCAGCCCGACCGCCCGGCCGGGCGCGGGCGAAAGCTCACCCCGAGCCCGGTCAAACGCCTGGCGCTCGAACATGAGCTGCCCGTGTACCAGCCGCAAAGCCTGAAGGACCCTGCCGCCCAGGCCGAGCTGGCCGCACTCGATGCCGACATCATGGTGGTGGTCGCCTACGGACTCTTGCTACCGCAAGCGGTGCTCGACACGCCGCGGCTGGGCTGTATCAACGTTCACGCCTCGCTCTTACCGCGCTGGCGCGGCGCCGCCCCGATTCAGCGGGCAATCGAAGCCGGCGACGCCGCATCCGGCGTCACCATCATGCAGATGGACGCCGGCCTCGATACCGGCGACATGCTGCTCGAGCTCAAAACGCCGATCACCGAGCAAACCACCGGCGGCCTGCTTCACGACCGGCTGGCCGAGGATGGCGCCAAAGCGCTGATCGAGACCCTCGACGCTCTGGCGGAAGACGGGCTGACCGCCACGCCTCAGCCGGTCGAAGGAGTGACCTACGCCGCCAAGCTGAGCAAGGCTGAGGCCGAGCTCGACTTTCGCCAGGATGCCTCTACGCTTGCGCAGAAGATTCGCGCCTTCAATCCCTGGCCGGTCGCCTGGTGCGCGCTTGGCGACGAGCGCCTGCGCCTTTATATGGCCCGCGCCGAAGCGCGCGCAAGCGAAAGCCCCTCTGATCTCGTCGAGGCGGATCGCGTCGCGCCGGGCACGCTGCTCGCCCACGGCGGTGATCACCTGCGCATTTCCTGCGGCGACGATGGGCGCGAGGTGCTGTGCGTCAGCCACGTTCAGCTTCCCGGCGGCAAGCTGCTGCCGGTCAGCGCGCTGCTCAACGCCCACCCCCCACGGCTTGCGCCCGGCAGCCGCCTGGGCTCACCCTTGATACAACAGGAAGAGAGTTCATGAGCGCCAAACGCCCCCAGGAAGGCAGCGGCCAGGAAGTGCGCGCTGCCGCCGCTCGCGCCCTCGCCCCGGTTCTCAGCGAGCAGGGCTCGCTTTCCGGGCTCGACGAGCACAGCGTCATTGCCCGCGACCGCGGCCTGCTCAAGGAGCTTTGCTATGGTAGCTGCCGACGCCTGCCGCGGCTCGAGGCGATCGCCGGCAAACTGCTGAAGCAGCCGTTCAAGAAGCGCGACCAGGACGTCAACGCGCTGTTATTGATCGGCATCTACCAGCTTTTGTACATGCGCATTCCCGCCCACGCGGCGGTAGGAGAAACCGCGGGGGCGGCCAGACTTCTAAAAAAGGAGTGGGCCACGCGGGTATTGAACGGCTGCCTGCGCCGCCTGCAGCGCGAAAGCGAGACGCTCGTTGCCGAGGTCGACCGCGATGAGAGCGCAGCACTCGAGCACCCGGCCTGGCTTTTGAACGCGCTCAAGAGCGCCTGGCCCGAGCAGTGGCGCGACGTGGTCGCCGCCAACAACGAGCCGGGGCCGATGACGCTGCGGGTGAACCAGCGCGTCAACGACCGCGAAGCGTATCTGGCCAGGCTCATGGACCAGGGGCTCGAGGCGCATCTGTGCCTTCACGCGCCGGACGCCATCACGCTGGAAACGCCCTGCGACGTCTCGCAGCTCCCCGGCTTTGAGCAGGGCCATGTCAGCGTGCAGGACGAGGCGGCCCAGCTCAGCGCCGCGCTATTGGGCCCGGCGATCGCCCCGCGCCCCGGCGCCCAGGTGCTGGACGCCTGCGCCGCTCCCGGCGGCAAGACCGCCCACCTGCTCGAGCAGTTCGACATCGCGTTAACGGCGCTGGATAGCGACAACCAGCGCCTGGCGCGGGTCGACGATACGCTTGGCCGGCTCAACCTGAGCGCCAACCTGATTCATGCCGACGCCGCCGAGCGCGACTGGTGGAGCGGCACACTCTTCGATGCTATTTTACTCGATGCGCCGTGTTCGGGAACCGGCGTGATTCGCCGTCACCCGGACATCAAGAAGCTGCGCCGGCAAAGCGATATCGGCCAACTGGCCAGGCTTCAGGCGGCGATTCTGGACAATCTCTGGGGGCTTTTACGCCCGGGCGGCACGCTGTTGTACGCCACCTGCTCGGTGCTTCCCCAGGAGAACGCGAAACAGATCGACGCGTTCGTGGCGCGCACCCCGGACGCCCGCGTGACGACCCCGACAGACGTCGCCTGGGGCACGGCCAGCGGCCACGGTCGGCAGCTCTTTTCGCAACAAAACAGTCACGATGGCTTTTTTTATGCCAGGCTGGAAAAGCAACCGGCGTGACGCGAGCGTCGCGCCACATCGCCAACTATCGACAAGGATGAGATGACCATGAGCGATCATGTTTACAAGCACGTAGAGATTACCGGTTCTTCGGAAAAAAGCATTGAAGACGCGGTGCAAAAAGCGCTGGCCAAGGCGTCCAAAAGCATCGACAACATGCGTTGGCTCGAGGTGGTCGACACCCGCGCCCATCTTGAAAATGGCCAGGTCGCCCACTGGCAGGTGACCGCCAAGGTCGGCTTCACCCTCGAGTAATTCCCCACTGCTTTTCGACGGCGGCTGGTTTACACTGGCCGCCGTCTTTATTGCAGCGCCCTTCTTGTTTGACCATACCGCCGGCGCTTTCAACGGATTCGATTCACCATGAAAATCATCATTCTTGGCGCCGGCCAGGTCGGCGGTACGCTGGCCGAACACCTCGCGCGCGAAGAGAACGATATCACCGTGGTCGACACCAACACGGCCAAGCTCCGCGAGCTTCACACGCGTCTCGATATCCGCACCGTCACCGGCGCCGGCTCCTACCCCATCGTGCTGCGCCAGGCCGGCTGCGAGGACGCCGACATGCTGATCGCCGTCACCAACTCCGACGAAGTCAACATGATCGCCTGCCAGGTGGCGCATACGCTGTTTCGCACGCCGACCAAGATCGCCCGGGTGCGCGCTACGCCCTATCTGACCCGCAAGGGCCTGTTCGCCCACGAAGCGATTCCCATCGATGTCTTGATCAGCCCCGAGCAGGTGGTCACCGATCACGTGCGCCGCTTGATCGAACACCCGGGGGCGCTGCAGGTGCTGGAATTCGCCGGTGGGCTCGTCCAGCTCGTGGCGGTCAAGGCGTTCTACGGCGGCCCGTTGGTGGGCCAGGACCTCGCCTTTCTGGGGCGCCACATGCCCAACGTCGACACCCGCGTAGCGGCCATCTACCGGCGTAACCGGCCTATCATCCCGCGCGGCGATACGGTGATCGAAGCCGACGACGAGGTGTTCTTTCTCGCCGCGCGGCGCGATATCCGCGCGGTGATGAGCGAGCTCAGGCGCGTCGAGCGCGGCTTTCGCCGGGTGGTGATCGCCGGCGGCGGCAACATCGGCGAGCGCCTGGCCGAGCATCTCGAGCACAGCCATCAGGTCAAGATCATCGAGCACAGTCTCGAGCGCTGTACCACGCTCTCCGAGCGGCTCGACCGTACCGTGGTGCTCCACGGCAGCGCCACCAGCAAGCGGCTGCTCGAGGAGGAGAACATCGAGGATTGCGACATCTTCTGCGCGCTGACCAACGACGACGAGGTCAACATCATGTCGTCGCTTCTGGCCAAGCGGCTGGGGGCCAAGAAGGTGCTGACGCTGATCAACAACGCCGCCTACGTGGATCTGGTGCAGGGCGGCGAGATCGATATCGCCATTTCACCCCAGCAGGCGACCATCGGTAGCCTCTTAACCCACGTGCGCCGGGGCGATATCGTCAACGTGCATTCGCTCAGACGCGGGGCTGCCGAAGCGATCGAGGCGATCGCCCACGGCGACAAGCAGTCGTCGAAAGTGGTGGGCCGGGCGGTGCGCGACATCGACCTGCCCGAGGGCACGACCATCGGGGCGATGGTGCGCGGCAAGGAGGTCATTATCGCCCACGGGGACGCCACGGTGGAAAGCGGCGATCACGTGATTCTGTTCGTGATCGACAAGCGCCGGATTCGCGACGTCGAGCGGCTATTCCAGGTCGGTTTGACGTTCTTTTAAGCGCCCCATGTCATTACAAACATTGGCCAGGAGCTGCGGGATTCCATGAGTTTGAGGGTCATTTTACGCATTCTAGGGCTGCTCTTGATGCTGTTCAGCCTCACCATGCTGCCCCCGATGCTGATATCGCTCTGGTTTCGCGACGGTGTCTGGTACGCCTTCGCCAGCGGCATCGCCATTACCGTGATCACCGGCCTACTGTTGTACCTGCCCAACCGGCGCGCGCGCAAGGAGCTGCGCATTCGCGACGGGTTCATCATCGCGGCGATGTTCTGGACGGTGCTGGCGTTTTTCGGCTCGATTCCGCTGATGCTCTTCGGTCCGAGTGCGCTGCACTTCACCGACGCGGTGTTCGAGTCGTTTTCCGGGCTCACCACCACGGGGGCGACGGTGATCACCGGCATCGATTTTCTACCGGAATCGATTCGCTACTACCGCCAGCAGCTGCAGTGGCTCGGCGGCATGGGGATCGTGGTGCTGGCGGTGGCGATCCTGCCGACGCTCGGCGTCGGCGGCATGGCACTTTACCGCACCGAAATCCCCGGGCCGCTCAAGGACTCCAAGCTCACCCCGCGCATCACCGAAACCGCCAAGGCGCTCTGGTACATCTACGCCACGCTGACCATGGCGTGCCTGGTGGCTTACATGCTGGCGGGCATGAGCTGGTTCGACGCGCTCGGCCACAGCTTTTCGACCGTGGCGATCGGCGGCTTCTCCACCCACGATGCCAGCATCGGCTACTTCAATAGCCCCGCCATCGAGCTGATCTGCGTGGTCTTCATGCTGGTCTCGGCGTTCAGCTTCAGCCTGCACTTCATCGCCTGGCGCGAAAAACGCCTGCTGCACTACTTCGAGGACCCGGAGGCGCGTTTTTTAATGCTGTTTCTGGTGGGGCTGGTGCTGATCGCCGCTTTCACGCTCTGGTTTACCGACACCTACGATACGCTGCACAGCCTGCGCCATGCGCTGTTCGAGGTGGTATCGGTGGCGACCACCGCGGGCTTCGCCGTGGCGGATTTCTCCGCCTGGCCGGGGGCGCTGCCGTTCATGCTGTTCGTGGCGGCCTTCATCGGCGGCTGCTCCGGCTCCACGGCCGGCGGTATGAAGGTGATCCGTATCATCCTGATTTTGAAACAGGGCATGCGCGAGGTCATGCGCCTGATCCACCCCAACGCGGTGATCGCGGTGAAGGTCGGTAAGGTCAGCGTGCCGGACAGCATCGCCCAGGCCGTGTGGGGCTTTTTCTCCGCCTACGTGATGCTGTTCTTTTTGATGCTGGTCGGCGTCATGGCCACCGGAGTGGATCAAATCACCGCCTGGTCCACCGTGGGCTCGGCGCTCAACAATCTGGGCCCGGCTCTGGGCGAGGCCAGCGAGCACTACGGCGACATGCCCAACCTCGCCAAATGGATTCTGGTCGTGGCGATGCTGCTGGGCCGCCTGGAAATCTTTACCGTACTGGTTTTATTCACTCCCGCATTCTGGCGCCGCTAGCGCCGCCCGGGGGCCACCTTATGTTAGCGAGATACTCATGACGCACGACGCTCCCCCCCCGATGGGCCGCGAGTTCGAGACGCTGCCCGCGACCAGCGGCCCGCTGAAGGCCATCGAGATCGAAGGCACCCGCTATACGCTACTGGGCACCGCCCACGTGTCGGCCCAAAGCGCCGACGACGTGACGCGGCTTCTCGACAGCGGCGCCTTCGACGCCGTGGCGATCGAACTTTGCGACGCCCGCCACCACAGCATGACCAACCCGGACGCCATGGGCGAGCAGGACCTTTTTCAGGTCTTCAAGCAGGGCAAGGCGGGCATGGTGGCGGCAAGCCTGGCGCTGGGCGCGTTTCAGCAGCGCATCGCCGAGCAGTCCGGCATCCAGCCCGGCGCCGAGATGCGCGCCGCGGTTGAGGCCAGCCAAACCCACGCGCTGCCGCTTTTGATGATCGACCGCGACGTCGGCGTGACGCTCAAGCGGATCTATCGCAACGTGCCCTGGTGGCAGCGCATGTCGCTGTTCACCGGGCTGATCGGCAGCGTCATGTCGCGCCAGGACGTCTCGAAGGAGGAGATCGAGAAGCTCAAGGAGGGCGACATGCTGGAGGCGACCTTTAGCGAGTTCGCCAATGAGTCGGAGAACCTCTACACGCCGCTGATTCGCGAACGCGACCGCTACATGGCGCTGCGCCTTGCCGAGCAAGCCCCACCCGGGCGCTACAAGAACGTGCTGGTGGTACTCGGCGCCGGGCACCTGAAAGGCACCGCCGAGCACCTGGAGGCGCCGCTGCCGAAGAACCCGACCACCGAGCGCGAGGCGCTCGAGCATACGCCGCCGCCGTCGAAGCTCTGGAAGGCACTGCCCTGGCTGATCACCGCGCTGGTCATTACGGGCTTCGCGATCGGCTTTTCGCGCAACACCGAGCTTGGCTGGCAGCTGGTGCTGGAGTGGTTCTTGATCAACGGTATTCTTTCCGGTGGGGCGACGATTCTGGCGCTGGCTCACCCGGTCACGATCATCTCCACCTTCTTCGCCGCCCCGCTGACCTCGCTCAACCCGACCATCGGCGCCGGGTTCGTGGCCGCCGGGGTCGAGCTTTACATGCGCAAGCCCAAGGTGCGCGACTTCTCCTCGCTCAGACACGATGTCACCGCGCTCAAGGGGTGGTGGAAAAACCGCGTCTCGCGCACGCTGCTGGTGTTCATTCTGGCCACCCTCGGCTCGGCGGTGGGTACCTGGGTGGCGGGCTTTAGAATCGCCGGGGCGCTGTTTGGAAGCGCGGCGTGAATAGAATCGAGCGTGCGCCCTGGCAGGCGGATGCCTTGCTGCTGCTGGTGACGCTCATGGCCGCCGGCGGCTGGATCTTTTCCAGAGAAGCGCTTGCCGGCATGCCGCCGCTTCTGTTCATCGGCAGCCGCTTTCTGCTTGCCGGACTGATCCTACTGGGCTTTGCCTGGCCTTCGCTTTCGCGCCTGCCCGCCCGGCGGGTGCGGCGAAGCCTGTTCGTTGGGCTGCTGTTCAGCCTGGCGACCGGTTTCTGGATCATGGGACTAAGCGTCTCCTCGCACCTGGGCGAAAGTGCCTTTATCACGAGCCTGGGGATTTTGATGGTGCCGGTGCTCGGCATGTTGTTTGGCGACACGCCCCCGCGCACGACCTGGATCGCGCTGCCCGTGGCGCTGGCAGGCTTTGGGCTTTTGTCACTCAACGCAGGCTTTCGCGTCGAGCTTAGCCAGCTTTTGATGGTGTGCGCCGCACTCTGCTTTGCGCTTTTGATCAACGTCAACACGCGAGTGGTGCGCAACGTGGCGGCCCTTCCGCTGACCACGCTGCAGCTTCTGGCGGTAGGTGCGGTGCTGACGCTGGTTTCGCTAATCTTCGAGCGCCAGCCCATGGCGCTGAGTACGCCGGTGCTGGGCTGGTTTTTGGCAAGCGTGGTGCTGGCAAGCTCGCTTCGCTACTTCCTGCAGATCAAGGCCCAGGGCATGACGACGCCGAGCCACGCCTCGGTCATCCTGATGCTCGAAGCCGTGTGGACCGCGCTGATCGCCGCCTGGTGGCTCAATGAAACCATGACCCCGCTACAGCTTTCGGGCTGCGCGCTGATCTTTCTGGCGCTGCTGATCAACCGCTGGTACTGGGTACGCAAGGTGCTGCGCCGCTGGCTGCCGGCGCAAACAAGCGCTTGAAACCGGTTCACCCCTTTAAATATCCGCCCGTTTGGCCAATAGCCGCTCCATGGCGGGCGTCGGCTCGTCGATTTTGCGATAGAAACGGCTCGCCGCGTAGCTTTCGTTGAACACGTCGAAGTAGTCGTCGAGCACGTTTGCCGCTTCAATATCGCCGCCCTGGCGCAGAAGCTCGGTGGCCACTTCAGCGGTGCATAGATGCGCTTTCGAGGCGGGCTTTCTAAGGCGGTAGCGGGTTTCACGCTCGGTGCGAAGCGGCAGTACCGGCAGGCCATCGAGATAAGGGCTTTTACGAAACATGCGCCGCGCCTGACGCCAGGTACCGTCGAGAATCACGTACACCGGTATCCGGTCGCAGGCCTTTACCGCGTGCACCGCGTCCATTCCCACCACGCGGTCGGCGTAGTCCGGCTGGTCGTCGGGAAAGATCAGAAACGGCGCGTAGCGCGCATCCTGCAGTAGCGCTTCAAGCTCGGGGTCGAGCCCGGTGCGCGCCCAGGTGAAAACGCGGGTTTCATTTAGCACGTCCCCAATCAGCCGCCCGGTGTTGGTGGGTTTCAAGTGCTCGAGCGAGTGGGTCAAAAGCCACACCTGGGCGTAACTCTCCACGCTCACCTTGTAGGGGCAGAGGCAGTTGAGTTTGGGCAGGTTGCACCCTTCACAGCGAATCACGAAGCTGCCGCGCGCCTTGAACTCGCGCCGCGGCGGGCGCGAATGCTCGGCAGACGAAGCCAATTCAGAGGGAGTATCAGAGGCAGACATCGGCGCACCCAAACGATCAAAGGGCGCAGAGTATAAAGCAGCGCCGCTCGCGTGACGAACCCGCGAGCACCAAGCGCAAGCGGGCTCGCCGTTTTCCCATGGGGTCAGCGCTGAACCGATGCCAGCACGCCGGGTGCGCTCTGGCCGAATTCACTCGGCCAGGGCTTCCACGCAGGAAGTATCACGCAGATGGGCGTAGCTTGCGGCGTAGCGGGCGAACTTGTGCGCGCCACTAGCGTAAGGGGCGTAGCGCGGCGGGACGCTTTCGCTCGTACAGCTTGGTAGTACCTCGACCATGGCCTCAAAATCGAGATCGAAGAAGAACGGCAGCGAGTAACGCTGCCGGCCGCTGGTGTTGACCACCCGGTGCAGCGTCGACACGTAGCGGTCATTGGTGAGGGTCTGCACCAGGTCGCCGATATTGACCACGAAAGCCCCGTCGATGGGCGGCGCGCTGATCCAGGTACCGTCGCAATGGCGAATCTGCAGACCACCTACGGCGTCCTGCGCGAGGATGGTCAAAAGCCCGTAGTCGGTGTGGGCGCCGATACCGATCTCCTCTTCACCGATCGCGCCGGCCTGGCTTGGGTAGTGCAGCAGTCGCTGAATCGCTATGGGCCGTTTCTGGCGCGGCGCGAAGTAATCCTCACAAAGCCCAAGACTCAGCGCGATGGCCCCCACCAGGCGATGACCCAGCGTCAGCATCTCGGCGTAGTAGCGCTCGAACACCGCCTTGAACGCCTCGGGTTTGGCCGGCATCCGGTTGGGCCCACGAAACGGCGACACCTCGGCCTCATCGAGCCCCAGATCGAAGCACTCTTTCAAGTCGCGACTTTTGTTTGGGTCGACGTTTTCACCAAACAGTGGCGTGTAGCCGCGCAGAGAGAGCCCCGAGCCGACGATATTGAGCGCCTCCTTTTCCGCCAGGGGGCGCGCAAAGAAACCGGCCGCCATCGTAAACGCCTGCTCGACGAGCCCGGGGTCGATTCCGTGCCCGCGCACATAGAAAAATCCGGTGCGTTCACACGCCTGACCAATCGCGTTGGCAACGCTCATCGGGTCGCTCTGATCGAGCAACGGGCCCAGGTCGATGACGGGAATTTGTGCCGGCGCCAGTGTGCGCGTCGTCAGGGAAGGCGCCAGGGTAAAGCGCGCGCGCTCGGCGTTTTGATGGTCCAACACCTCGAGGTCCGTGGTGTCATCGCTCATGTAGTGGTTCCTTGTTACCTTTAGCTGATCGCTGTCACAGCGGTGCTGCTTTATCGCGGCTTCCGGCCAACTCAGTCAAGCGCTAGACTTCGCTGTTGGCGCCAGCGCTCGACCAATGCCGGCACCCCTTCCCCGGCGGTGGTGTTGATCGCCAGCACCCCCGGGGGCGTCAGCGCATCGGCGTCCGGGTCGATCAGCGCGCAGGGCGTGTCCACACCGATATAAGACAACAGCGAGGCGGCGGGCATCACGGCAAGTGAGGTGCCCACGACCAGAAAGAAGTCTGCCTGGCTTGCAAGCTCACAGGCCTGCTCGAAAAGCGGTACCGACTCACCGAACCAGACCACGTCCGGGCGCAGCTGGCTGCCCTTGTCGCAAAGATCGCCCAGGGTCATATCGCCGGCCACCGGGTAGCGAAGGCTCGCGTCAACGCTGGAGCGCGCTTTCAAAATTTCGCCGTGAAGGTGCAGCACGTAGCGCGAGCCCGCCCGTTCGTGCAGATCGTCGATGTTCTGGGTGATGATCGAGACGTTAAAGCCGTCCTGCTCGAGCGTGGCCAGCGCCTTGTGTGCTGCGTTGGGCTGGGCGCGGCGAATCTGCGCTCGGCGCTGGTTGTAGAAGGCGAGCACGCGTTCGGGGTCGGCGCGAAAGCCTTCCGGGGTCGCCACCTGCTCGACCGGGTGCTCCTCCCAGAGGCCATCGCTGGCGCGAAAGGTCTTGATACCGCTTTCGACGCTGATGCCGGAGCCAGTGAACACTACCAGGTGCGGCGGCGTGCCAGCGTTTGGGTGGCGCTCGCCCACGGGTTCGCCTGTCAACATGACGCTCTCCTTGTCAGATCACGTCCCGTTGTAGCCCGTGTCGCGCGCGGTGTAAAGCGCCTGGCCGCCTCAGTCGGCGACCAGAAAATTGCGGGTCGAGCCAATGCCCTCGACCACGTCGTCCTCGCTTCGGTCCTTGAGCTTGACCCCGGAAAGCTGTCGCTCGCGCGCCTCCTTGAGCAGTAGCAGGAGTTTACGTGCCGCCTGGCCGGCCTCGAGCCCCGCCGGGCGCACGTTGGAGATACAGTTGCGCCGGTCGTCTCTAAGCCCCACCTCCGGCGCCCAGGTCATGTAGAGCCCGAGGCTGTCCGGCGAGCTGAGCCCGGGGCGCTCACCGATCATCACCAGCACCGCGCGGGCGTTCAACAGCGCGCCAATCTCGTCGCCGATGGCCACGCGGCCCTGCTCGACGACGGTCACCGGCGCCAGGCGCCAGTCGTTAGTATCCTGCTTCAACGCCTGGTCGAGCGCCTTCAGAAACGGGGCACCGTTCTGCTGTACCGCCAGCGCCGAGAGGCCGTCGACGATGACGATGGCAAGATCACTGGGCTCGGTGCTGTCCGTCTGCGCCTCGAGGCGCTCGCGATCCTCGTCGCTCAACCGGCGGCCGTAGTCCGGGCGCTGCAGGTAGGTGGCGCGGTCCGTCGCCCGGCTTTTCAGCAGTAGTGGCTCGGCGTCGAGATCAAGCGCCTCTTTCAGCGACGCCTTCAGCGCGTCGATGTCCAGCGGGCAGTGCACCGCGTCCTGGGCCTGGGCGTGGGCGAGCTGAAACTCCAGCAGTTTATGGGTAGGTAGACTCACCCCGGCGCGACCGAGGCCGATGCGCGCATCGGTGAAAGCGCGAAGCGTCGCCCAGGGGTTGTCGACCACGCCGGCGTCGCGGCCCTGCTCCGTAGAGGAGCGTGGCGTTGGTGTGTGATCACTGCTCATGGCTCGCCTCCCCGGGTAGACGGCGCAGGCTTTTCGCGAACGCCTTCGGGACGTGGTCGTTTAGCCGGTGGGTATCGACATCCTCAAAAATCTGCATGCGCGCAAGCCACTGCTCGAACTCGGGAGCGGCCTTGAGGCCCAGCGCCCGGCGCGCGTAGAGCGCATCGTGAAACGAGGTGGTCTGGTAGTTGAGCATGATGTCGTCCGAGCCCGGAATGCCCATCACGAAATTGCAGCCGGCCACGCCCAGAAGCGTGAGCAGGTTGTCCATGTCGTTCTGGTCAGCCTGGGCGTGGTTGGTGTAGCAGACGTCGCACCCCATGGGCACGCCCAGAAGCTTGCCGCAGAAGTGATCCTCGAGCCCGGCGCGAGTGATCTCCTTGCCGTCGAACAGGTACTCCGGGCCGATGAAGCCGACCACGGTATTGACCAAAAGCGGGTTGAACTTGCGCGCCACGGCGTAGGCGCGCGCCTCGCAGGTCTGTTGGTCGAGGCCATGATGGGCATCGGCGGAAAGTGCGCTTCCCTGGCCGGTCTCGAAATACATGACGTTGCGCCCGACCGTGCCGCGGTCAAGCGACTGTGCCGCGGATTCGGCCTCGGCCAGGGTGGCAAGATCGAAGCCGAAGCTCTTGTTCGTGGCCTCGGTGCCGCCGATCGACTGAAAGACGAGATCCACCGGCGCGCCCTGCTCGATCGCCTCCAGCGTGTTGGTCACGTGGGTGAGTACGCAGGACTGGGTGGGGATCTCGTACTTCTGGATCACCTCGTCCATCAGGCGCATCAACTTCACGCTCTGGGCAACGTTGTCGGTGGCCGGGTTGATGCCGATCACCGCATCACCACTGCCGTACAAAAGCCCGTCGAGAATGCTCGCGGCGATCCCGGTGACATCGTCGGTCGGGTGGTTGGGCTGCAGTCGAGTGGAAAGCCGGTTGGGCAAGCCGATGGTGTTGCGAAAGGCGGTGACAACGCGGCATTTTTTCGCTACCAGAATCAGATCCTGGTTGCGCATCAGCTTGCTCACCGCTGCGGCCATTTCTGGGGTAATGCCAGCGCGCACACGCGCAAGCACCTCGGGGGTGGCCTGATCCGATAACAGCCAGTTGCGAAAATCGCCGACCGTCAGGTGGCTGATCGGCGCGAAGGCGGCGGCGTCGTGGTCGTCGATGATCAGCCGAGTGATCTCATCGTCTTCGTAGGGCACCAGCGCTTCGTTGAGAAAGGTGGAAAGCGGAAGCTCGGCCAGCACCATCTGGGCGACCACGCGCTCTTCGGCACTTTCTGCCATGACGCCGGCCAGCCGGTCACCAGAGCGGGCCGGCGTGGCCCTGGCCATCAGCTCGGCCAGATTCGAAAAGCCGTAGCGACGACTCCCTACCTGGGTATGGTAAGCCCTGGTCATGATTGCCCCCTGTGCGCTTGACCCCGCCGGCGGGCGCCGACGCCGTGTGTGGTCTCTATTCTGTTCACCTTAGCGGCAACCAGGCGCTTCGCCTATCAAGTTTCGGCAAATCCGACGTGAGTAAAGAGAGTTGACGCGTTAAAGGGGGCGAACGTTGGGTACGCGTTCAAAGCCAGCGCGTTGCGAACTGTGACGCCGTGAGCGGCCGGTCGAACAGATAGCCCTGCCCTTGCGTGCAGCCCATCTCGAGCAGCGGCTCGATTTGCGCCTGGCTTTCGATCCCTTCGGCGATCGTTTCGAGCCCCAGGGTATGGGCCATGGCTATGATGGTGGCGACGATAATGCGGTCGTTTTCGCTGACCAGCATGTCGCGGATGAAGGAGATATCGATCTTGATCTTGTCCACGGCGAAGCGCTTGAGATAGGCAAGCGAGGAGTAGCCCGTGCCGAAGTCGTCGATGGCCAGGCCCATGCCCTGCTCCTTGCAGTAGCGGGTGATCGCCACGGCCTCTTCCGGGTTGACCATAATGCCGCTTTCGGTCAGCTCCAGACTCAGCATCGAGGGGGTAATATGATAGCGGCTGCAGTTTTCGAACAGCGTGTCGATCAGGTCGTTGTCGTCGAACTGATCCGCCGCCACGTTGATCGCAAGCTGCCCGCAAAGCGAAAGCCCCTGGCCTTTCCACTGGGCGAGCTGCTGGCACGCCTTCTCGATGACACAGCGCCCAAGCGCGACCATCATGCCGCGCTCCTCGGCCAGCGGGATGAAATCACCCGGCGAGACGAAGCCCAGCACCTCGTCCTGCCAGCGACAAAGCGCCTCGGCGCCGATCAACTCGCGGGTGTGCAGGTTCACCTGGGGCTGGAAGTTCAGGGTCAGCGTCTTGTGTGCGATGGCGATGGCAAGCCGCTTGGCCATGTCGAGCTTTTCGCGCATGGCCTGCTCCATCCACGGCTCGAACAATCGCGCGCTCGACGGTGCTCGCTTGGCCTGATGCATGGCGATATCGGCGTATCGAAGGAGCCCCTGGGCGGTGCGCGCCTGGTCGGGGCACACCGATACGCCGACGCTTGCGCTGACGTCCGCCGTATGCTGCTCGACGACCACGGGCGCCACGAGCGAGTCCTGAAGCCGGGTGGCGATCTCGATCGCTTCATGCTGGCCGGCGTCAAGACACAGCACCACAAACTCGTCGCCGCCCAGTCTTGCCAGATAGTGGCGCTCTTTCAGCACCGTCGAGAACCGCTTGGCGACCTCTTTAAGCACCAGATCGCCGACATAATGGCCGGCGATATCGTTGATTTCCTTGAAATGGTTAAGGCCCAGCAGCAGTAGCGCCAACGAACGCGGTGGTGTCTGTCCCACGTGCTGCACCAGTCGCTGCATGAAATCCGCCCGGTTGGGCAGGCGCGTGCCCTCGTCGCGGTAGGCCAACTCGCGAATGCGGCTCTCGTCCTGCTGACGCGAAAGCTCCGAGGCGACCCGTGCGGCAAAAATCTGCAGCACCGTGCGAGCGATGTGGGTGTCCTCCAGGGGCTGTTCGAACATGACGCCGACAACGCCGATCGGTTGCCCCTGGGCATCGTCCAATCGGCGACCGATATAGCCGTTGACCCAGTCGAGCTCGCCGTTGGACTCGGCGGGCATACGGATGGCGGCATTTTCGAGCACCACGCACTCTTTGTGATTGACAACGTCTTCACAGGGCACGCCGGCTATTCGATAGCGAATGCCAGGCTGCTCTTCGCCTCTGATATTGAGCGACGCCATCGACGCCACGCCTGGCTCCATTGCGTCGAGCCGAGCGATGAACCCCACCTGGGCATCGAGCGCCGTCGCCATGTGGGCGGTGAGCTGAGACAAAAACGCCTCGCCGTGGTTGGCCGACACCGCCGTGGCCACGTGGGCCACCGCGTGCTGAATGCGCTGCTCGTTTTGTCGGCGCACGATGCTGTCCAGTCCAAAGGCGATATCGTTGGCCAAATCGCCCAGGACCTTACGCTCTTTTTTGGAAATGCACGTTTCCTGAGCGTGGTAGCAGCTGAGCACGCCCAAAGGCGTATCGCGAAACATCAACGGCAGCGCGATGAATGCTTTAACCCCCAGAGAGCATAAGGTGGAGGCGACCGTTTCGTTGACGCCACCGGTCTGGCCTGGCTTTGTGATAAAGACCGGCTTGCCGGTCGCGAATGCGGTCTGGGTCAAGGCCCGGCTGTAGCGCTTGATCATCAGCTGGCGCGGACTGCACCAGGCGATCTCCTGGCCGTCCCGGTCGGCCATCGTCCTCACACTCAGCGAATCGGCGCGGCCCAGAGGACCCGGGCGGCTGATCCAGGCAGCGGCGTAGCCGCCAGTGTCGACGGCCACATCACAGCAGCTCTGCATGAGCGCCGTTTCATCCTGGGCATTGAACACCGCCTCGCCGCCTTCGCTTAAAAGCTTGAGCGCCCGGCGCTGGCCGGCGATACGCACATTGGCGTTGGCGCCAGCCAAACGGCGAGAGAGTTCGAAACTTGCAAGTGACGCCGCGATTCTCAGCGTATCGACGGCGAAATCGGGAAGCGTCAATGGCGAGGAGTGAATCAGCGCGATCAGCCCGAGCCAGTTGCCATCGGCATCCAGCATGGGCACCCCCAGATACCCCTGGGCATCAAGCGCGGCCAGCTGCGTATCATTGGGAAAGCGGGAACAAATGCCCGCCTCGGCAAAGAACTCACTGCTCGGGCTCACTTGGCTGCAGGCGGTTCCCTTGATCGGGAACGGCGCTTGATGAAGCCACTGCCCGTTGGAGTAGAGCGTTACCGGAGAAACGAGGCTTTGATGCGCATCGATGCGCGCGACCAGCACGTGATCGACGCCCAGAAGCGCTGACAACGAGAGGGTCAACTGCTCGAAGAACTCTTCACGGCTGCTGCGAAGAAGGCTTCTGGAGAGCTGCTGCAGGATACTGGGCGCAGAGTCTGAGAGCATGAAGTTGAACGCCTTGAAGTTGATCCATTAACGGCGTCGATACCGATGCCTCTTCACCCACAGTGAGGACCGTCAGCCTCAGTGCGGTGCTATCTTTTTACAACATATGGCTAATACGAATATAACAATTTAACTGTGCAGCTGGCACGAAAGTTCTCATTGACGACTCACCCGCCCTACATTCCCGCGCAACATCATTCCCACTCGGCATCATTCCCACTCAACATCATTGGAAGCTATATCGGCTTCTTGCGCCCGTTCTTGACCCTGAACGTGACGACTTTACCGCAGCATTTGTGCAAGGACCGCCCACGCCTCGGCACGCCCCACATAGCCAGCGCCAATGATTTGATTCGACAAATTTAATTATCGTCTACCAACCTCTTGAGTTGATACTCAACTCGCTTAGTCCTTCATGTCAACAGGTGGGTCCTTAACCATTCTTTATCATTGGGAGGGCAACGTGACGAAAAAAGAACGGGAACATATCGCCAGTCACATCGGCGGTGCAATCGCCAAACGGCGCGTAGGCTGCCAGATGACCCAGGAAGAAGTGGCTGAGCGGCTGGGGATCGGTAACGAAGCCGTCTCCCGTATCGAGCGGGGGCGAGTGATTCCCAACGTGATACGTCTGGTACAGCTATCCGCGATTTTCAACTGCGAGACCGCCGAGTTGCTGGGTGAAGTGAGTCTTCAAACCGACGATCAGGCGAGCCGAATGAAAGACCTGCTGGCGCCGCTCGAGCAGCAGGATCGTAAGCTCATCCTCGATATCACCGAAAGTCTGGCGGCGCGCCTTCATCAAAAGGCGCCGAACGAAAAGTAACCCCTGGCGTCCAGGCGAACGCAGCACCGCGGATCGTGTCCAAGCAAGCAGCTCCAAACAACAAGCAGTTCCAAACAAGCAGTTCCAAACAAACTTGTCCAAACAACCAGTTGTGATCCTGACCACCGTAATTCTGGAAGGTATGCCCCATGGCCAAAGCGTCCGTCGAACGTTTCAAGCGACTTCCCGAAGAAGACCGCTCCCGCGTCATCGAAATGGCCTGGGAGGATCGTACCCCGTTTGAAGCCATTGAAGGCCTGTACGGTTTGGGCGAGCACGATGTCGTCGATGTCATGCGCCACGCGCTCAAACCCGGCTCGTTCAAACTCTGGCGCCGACGCGTTAGTGCTCGAGCAACCAAACACCGCGCGCTTCGCTCGCCCGCCATTCAGCGCGACTACTGCCCGACCCAGTACAAACGCTTCTAATCCCCCTGCCCCCGCGGGGGCATTCCACAGCACCATGACCAGATCACGTTGAGCAAAACATATTTCAACTCTCTTTTAATTGATATAGTATAACGTAACATTAAAAGTAGAGAGATCGACCGTGTCTGACTTCCACCCCCTCCCCGTTACCGTGCTCTCGGGGTTTCTCGGCGCCGGCAAGACCACCGTACTCAACCATATTCTGGCCAATCGTGAAGGCCGCCGCGTGGCGGTGATCGTCAACGACATGAGCGAGGTCAACATCGACGCCGCCCTGGTTCGTGGCGGCCCTACCGAGGCATCAGAAGAGGAAGTGGCGTTGAACCGCTCTAATGAGCGGCTCGTCGAGATGAGCAACGGCTGCATCTGCTGCACACTGCGCGAGGATCTGCTCGTCGAGGTAGGTAAGCTTGCCCGCGAGGGGCGCTTCGATTATCTGGTAATCGAGTCCACCGGTATTTCCGAGCCGCTGCCGGTGGCCGAAACGTTCACCTTCGAGGACGAAGAGGGCCAGAGCCTCTCTCACGTTGCGCGTCTGGATACGCTGGTCACCGTCGTCGATGGCGCCAACTTTCTTACCCAGTACCAGCAGGCTCAAAGCCTCGAAGAGGCGGGCGAGCACCTGGGGGAAGAGGACGAGCGTAACGTGGCGGACCTGCTGGTCGATCAGATCGAGTTTTGCGACGTGTTGCTGGTCAGCAAGGTTGATCTGATGAGCGAGCGTGAGCTTGAATCGCTAAAAGCGGTGCTGACCTCACTAAACCCGGACGCCGAGATCGTGCCGATCCGCCAAGGCCAGGTGGCGCTGAACAAGGTGCTCGACACCCAGCGCTTCGATTTCGAGCGCGCCCAGCGCGCGCCGGGATGGCTCAAGGAGATGCGCGGCGAGCACGTGCCGGAAACCGAAGAGTACGGCATTTCGAGTTTCGCCTACCACGCGCGACGCCCCTTCCACCCGGGCAAATTTTTTGAGCTGCTGCACGCGGACTGGTTCGGCGAAGGGCTGCTGCGCTCGAAAGGCTTTTTCTGGCTGGCCACCCGCCCCCAGTGGGCCGGCCAGTGGAGCCAGGCCGGCGGCATTGCCCATCACGGCGTCGCCGGCATGTTCTGGAAAGCGATCCCCGAGTCGCGCTGGCCCACGGACCCGGAGTATCGTGATTTCATCAAGGAAAAATGGGTCGAACCCTTCGGCGACATGCGTCAGGAGCTGGTGTTCATCGGCCAGCACATGGATAAAGCCCGTATGCGCGCCGCTTTGGACGACTGTCTTTTGAACGAAGAAGAGCTGCTGGAGGGGTTCGATGCCTGGAAGACGCTGCCGGATCCGTTTCCGGCCTGGGAGTAGTCGGTCGTATTACGGGCAGTGGGGATTGATTAAACATTGAGAA
Source organism: Halomonas sp. GD1P12 (assembly GCF_025725645.1). Taxonomy (NCBI): domain Bacteria; kingdom Pseudomonadati; phylum Pseudomonadota; class Gammaproteobacteria; order Oceanospirillales; family Halomonadaceae; genus Halomonas; species Halomonas sp. GD1P12. The sequence continues at coordinate 2,975,120 of NZ_CP107007.1, forward strand.
TATTCGCGAGTGACGCGTGAATAAAACCAGTGGCCTGACACTGGTCTTATCTACCTACGCCCCACCGCTACCTTGGGGCCCTCCTGTCAGCTATCGCTGGCCGGCCCGCTTAAACATAAAAAAAGAGCCGTTCGCCTTCTACCGCTGAAAGAGATCAGCGTGTAGGACGAACGGCTCTTGAGGTGTTGTCGGTTAAATCGATGCGCTATTCAAGCCTATCGGCGCTTCGCGCGTTAAAATTTAAGCGACGCTGTGCAAAGCCGGGCCGCTGTCGAAGTCACCATGCCTGGCGGTCAGAACGGCCTCCTTGCGTACCGGACACTGCCACAGGTGATCCACCAGCTCGCTGTTGGGGGCATAGCCCAAGGGCGCATCGATCAACAGCTGCTGAAGGCGTCGAGAATCACTGCTCCGGCATGCACGCATCAGTTCGCTCATCAAGCGCTCGGTTTCCTCGAGGGACAGCGATACTTCGTTAGCCGACATGATGCGCGGGTGGGCCGTATTTCGCACGCGCTCGCCAATGAGAAGCTCCTCGTAGAGCTTCTCCCCCGGGCGCAAGCCGGTAAAGCGAATCTCGATATCGCCATTGAGCGAGTGTTTCGTCTGGTTCGGCTCCGTCACGTAGGGGTCGAATCCGGACAGACGCACCATTTTGGTGGCAAGGTCGGTGATTTTGATGGGTTCGCCCATATCCAGCACGAATACGTCGCCACCCTTGGCCATTGCTCCGGCCTGGATGACCAATTGGGCAGCCTCGGGGATGGTCATGAAATAACGCGTAATCTCAGGATGAGTAACGGTGACCGGCCCGCCCGCGGCAATTTGACGACGGAACATGGGCACAACCGAGCCGCTGGAGCCCAGCACGTTGCCAAAACGTACCATGCAAAAACGGGTGTTACTTTGTGCGCTAGACATGGCCTGACACACAAGCTCTGCCAGCCGCTTGGTCGCCCCCATCACGTTGGTCGGCCGCACGGCCTTGTCTGTAGAAATCAGCACAAAGTCGCTGACACCGCTGGCGACGGCTGCCCGCGCGCAGTTGAGCGTGCCAATGGCATTGTTGACCAACCCCTCTTCCACGTTGTGCTCGACCATGGGCACGTGCTTATAGGCCGCCGCGTGGTAAACCGTCTGCACCTGGTAGTAGGTCATGACGGATTGAAGGCGCTCGGTGTGCTGCACCGATCCCAATAACGCCAGTACCTCTACATGCTCCAGCCCTTCTTCCTGGGCAAGGCCACGCAGGTCCTGCTCGACGCAGTACAGGTTGTATTCAGACACTTCCAAAAGCAGCAGCCTGGTAGGATGCTGGCGTAAAATTTGCCGACACAGTTCGCTACCGATCGATCCACCCGCCCCGGTGACTAGTACCACCTTATCGGAGATATTGGCACCAATCAGGTCAGGGTTGGGCGGTACCGGGTCGCGCCCCAGCAGGTCCTCGACGGCCACATCGCGAATTTCTGTGGTCTTGGCCTTGCCAGTAATCACATCGGCCATGCCGGGAACCGTTTGTACCGGGACCGTCACGTCTTCCAGTGACTCGAGAATTTCCCGACGGCGCGCGTGGCTCGCGCTGGGCAGCGCCAGCAGAATTTTTTCAACCCCATAAACATCGATCAGGCCTTGAACGGCGCGGGGATGATGAACCTTGAGCCCCTGGATAGTGGAGCGCTGTACTTCGCTGTCATCATCCACGAAGCATACGGGCTCGTATTCGTTCCCACTACGAAACGACACGACCAGCTGTCGCCCAGAGCTGCCCGCGCCATAAATCAATACACGCGTTTTGTAACGTACCTGACCGCGAGAGTAGAGTGATCTCAATACCGCTCGTACGCCGCCGATGGTCAACATGGCGAGCATGGCGTAAATGAAAGGTACCGAACGAGGAATAGGTAAAAGCGCGACGTAGTTGACCACGATCAGTACCATCGTGGATGCTAATACGCCGGCTAGAACGGTCGTCGCCGCCTGCATGTCCATGAAGCGGATGATTGCTCGGTAGAATCCCAGTCGCGCAAAGATGAAAAGACTAATAGGAATAATGGCAGGTAAGACCAGCCAGACGTTGGAGTTGGACACAAAGGACCAACCATCTAGCCGCAAGAACATGGCCAGCAGAAAGCTAACCGTTATCAGCCCGGCATCAACCACTAACTGAATCAGGCGTTTTTGAGGTCTTGGCAGACGAAATAAGGGGTGCAATAAGCGCGATAACATAGCAGTCGACTCCAATTCAGCTCAACGAGCGCTCGAATTCACGAGCTGTCGATACGGCATTCACCGTTTACTACGGTGTTTGGAGCAGTTTTACGTACTGTTTCGGATTAGTTTTATCATACCTTTGCCTACATCCTTGTACTATTGAGCAGTTTAAAATCAATGCTGTCCACACGCAGATAAATGTGTTGATGGCTTAAATTCAGCAAGTTACCTGCATATTAAAGTATGCAGCGTAGACATTATTCGTGCCCATTAAGGCGAGCTGATAAGATAAGTATCAGGAGGGCATTTCTTTATACCGGACCCAGTATGACAACAGCATTACATCCAGCGAAGAGCGCTTGATCGTTCAAGCCGACGCGACAAGTATTATAATTTCTATAGCCTTTATTTTTTATAAATTATCGTATGATTTTTCTAGTCAAACCATTGCCTTTTAAGTAGCAAAAAAACGGCCATTAATCGCAATTTATTACTTTTTTTTTCAAAACCAATCCAGGTTAAAAAAATGACGTATTATTCGGCAGTTGTTTTCAAAGACGTTTTGAAAGGCTCTTTAGAATGTGCATGACGGTTTACAACGGCTGCCACGCACACCACCAACCAAACCCAATAGGCAGCCAGTACTATCGGATAGGCGAAGAAGGCATAGCTCAAGCCAAAATCAAAAAATAGTAGCGCCAGTAGACAGCCTGCTAGCGCTAGTGGATCCCGATCCGGGCATCCCCCGTGTAGCCGCCGCGCAAAAAACCAAAGCGGCGCCACGTACAGCAATAATGTCGCCAGCCCCCCCAACGCACCATAGCGTAACCAGGCATTCAGAATATCGTTGTGAGCATGCCAGTGCTCGGTGACACCACTACTTACACGACCCTGCTCATTGAGCGTTTTCAAAACATTGCGATACTCCTGAAGGCGATACCCCGACCACGGCCGCTCGGCAATCAACTGCAGAGTGACTCGATAGAGCTCGAGACGAACGCCGATCGATCCGTGCGCCTCGCCATTCAGGTAATCAAGGCTTTCACTCATCGCGCTGTTCACCCGCTGCTGTACACCGGTCTGGGGCAGCGAGTAAAGCCCAATGACCAGCACGGCGATCACGACCGAGATCCCCCCGCGCAAGCGCAAGGGCCACTTCCGGCCATAAGCGCGATAGAGCATCCACACTGTCAACGGCAGCGCCAGCCAGCCACCCCGCGTACCGGAAAGCAGAGAAGCGTCAAGCCCTCCCAACGCTCCTGCTGCTACTAGCATTACCCAGCCCCAGCGTTTAGGCTGCTGCCATGCCCAAGGCAACCCAGCCAAACAGACAACCCCCGCCGCGAGCGAAAAGTTGCCAAACAGAATAGCGTGAAAAGGGGCCTGTCCACTTGCCCGCTCAACGCCCTGACCTGCGAACTGCCATAATGCCCACGCACCCACAGCGGCTCCGGTCACGGCGAACGCCACAAAAACGTTCGCGGCGCTTACATAAAGCCTGGGCAAGGCACAAACCGTTAACACGCTCAGCAGTAAAACAAGGAGCCGAGGCCATTCGTCCTGCCACGTCTGCGGCCCTTGCACAGCACAAGCCAGTAGGGTGGCTGCCGCACAAAAAATGGGTAACAGGACGAGGTATCGAGCCAGCCTAGTGGCTTTTTTAAAACGCCCGCTGACTAATTCAAAACCACCTAAAACGGCTAGCGCGCCCAACGCTAACCATCCGCCATTGGGTAGGAGCAGCGGCGCAGCGATTAAAAAGCTAGTGCCGAAAAAAATCAGGGAAGTGTTTCGCAGCATCATCAGTTTTAAACACATGGGAGCTTGTTAGCGTTGGAAGAGATGGCTAATGCTCAACATCGACCATTAAAAGCCCCAGCGTCTCGTACAGCGCCCGTTCGGTTTTGTGTAGCTGGCTCGCCGAAGGAATCCAGTAGCGAACGCTATGAGGCGACTCGAACTGCGTTAAAAAATGGGTCGGGGCAGCGACAGGTAAAAGCCCTACCGCTTGAAAGTGGCGCATGGCACGCGGCATATGGGAAGCAGAGGTGACCAGTATGACTGGTGCGCCCTCCCCTACTAAATCACGAACCGCTCGGGCTTCCTGGCCGGTATCGGTTGGCCAATCCAGTACGCGTATGGATTGCCGTGGCACGCCCAATGCATGCGCGGCTTCGAGATAACCCCGAGCTACTGGCGCTATCGAAGTATCACGGGCGGCCCCTGACACGACTAGCGGCACATCCTGTAATTCACGCCATAACCGTATGCCTTCCATTAGGCGAAGCGCTGAGCTTTCACTCAGTTTGGCTACGCTGGAAACAAGCGCCTGCGGCTGCCAGCCTCCGCCCAGCACCACTATCGCAGCAGGCGCCTCTACGTCAGCGACATCCAAAAGCGCCGGGTAGCGCGTTTCGATCGGCGCCAACAAGCGCTCTGCAATCGGTGCCCAGCTAGCCAAGAGTAGAACCGTCAGCCCCAGAGCAGATAGCGCACGCCCCGAGTACAAACGTTTTAGCCAAACCAACCCTAACCCCAAGAACAGCAAAGCCATGCTTATCGGCAAGGGCATTAAAAGCGGCGGCGTAAGGCTTTTTATTAAATCGTACATGGCAGCCTTCATTGGCGCTTTCTATTCAAAGGGCCCCACCGCTGCGAGCTTCAAACAGATGGTCTTCGATACTTTCAAGCAATTTAAGTCGCTATGGCACTTTACTGCCGAAAATAGTTCAGATACCAGGGCATGGCTTCGCCAATACCGTCGACGATGGTGTGGCTGGGCGCATAGCCCAACAAGCGAGCTGCCTTGGTGATATCCGCTTGAGAATGGCGCACGTCACCTGCTCGGAAATCCCGATATGTCGGGTCTTCTGTATAACTGACACCCTGCTCAGCCAGCCCGTTGCGCAAGTATTCGAACAATTGGTTTAGCGTTGTACGACCACTCACGGCTACGTTATACACCTCGCCCTGCGCTACGTCTTCCGCGGTTGCCGCCAGCAGGTTGGCCTGCACGGCGTTAGCGATATAGCAGAAATCTCGGCTGGTTTCGCCATCGCCGTTAATGAAAAGCGTTTCATCCTGCAGCATGGCGCCGGCCCACTTGGGAATGACCGCTGCATAGGCTCCATTGGGATTTTGCCGTTTTCCAAAAACGTTGAAGTAGCGCAGACCGGTGGCTTTAAAATTGTAGGTGCGAGCGAACACATCAGCATACATCTCGTTCACCACCTTGGTGACAGCATACGGCGATAGCGGCTTGCCTATGCACTCTTCCACCTTGGGTAGCGCTGGATGATCGCCATAGGTAGAGCTCGAGGCTGCATATACAAAACTTCTTACTTCGGCGTCCTTGGCCGCCACCAGCATGTTCAGATGGCCCGTGATGTTAGCAGCGTTGGTCGCGATCGGGTCCTCAATTGAGCGCGGCACGGAGCCAAGCGCGGCCTGATGCAATACGTGATCGACCGACTGCCCATCGACCTGCATGGCCGCGCGGCAGGTATCGGGATCGCGAATGTCTCCTTCGATAAAGCTAAAGCGTGCCCACTGCTCGGCGCTTACCAGAGAACGCACCTCATCCAGATTGGCCTGAAAACCGGTGGCGAAGTTATCCAATCCCACCACGCGTTGATCGAGTTTCAAAAGCGCTTCGATTAGATTACTGCCAATGAAACCGGCACAACCGGTCACAAGCCAGGTACGAGGAGTGGCCTTCAGCTCGGCCTGGAGCGATACAATTCGACTCATTGCATTCCTTGATACGTGGTGAGATCGTTTTACATCGAAGCGCTCGACTTACAGTCGCAGGTCGGCGTCATGTTTCGGCAGCACGTATTTTAAATCGTAAAGTACATGCTCAGGCTTACCCCAGACACGAATACCCTGCGCGCCCAGCTCACAAAACTCCCGGTGCGCAACGGCCAGTATCATCGCATCATAAGCACCCGCCTTGGGGCTCTCGACGGGAGTAATACCGTATTCAGCTTCGGCTTCCGCTTTACTGACCTGAGGATCATACACATCGACGCAGACGCCGTAATCGGCCAGCTCGGCTAGAATATCGACGACACGCGTGTTGCGAAGGTCAGGGCAGTTCTCTTTAAAGGTCAACCCCAGTACCAGAACGCGCGAGCCTTCAACGTGAATACGCCGCTTGATCATTTGCTTGACCAACTGACCCGCTACATAGGCGCCCATGGCATCGTTCAAACGGCGCCCTGCCAGAATCATTTCCGGATGATAGCCGACTTGCTGGGCCTTGTGCGTGAGGTAGTAGGGATCCACACCAATACAGTGACCACCCACCAACCCCGGACGAAAAGGCAGAAAGTTCCACTTGGTGCCAGCGGCCTGGAGCACTTCTTCGGTATCGATATCCAGTCGATTAAAGATCAGCGCTAGCTCGTTGATCAAGGCAATATTGATGTCGCGCTGCGTGTTTTCGATCACCTTGGCTGCCTCGGCGACGCGAATGCTACTGGCCAAGTGAGTTCCTGCAGTAATGACCTTACGGTAAAGCGCATCGACAAACTCTCCGGTTTCGGCCGTAGAGCCCGAGGTGACTTTTTTAATGGTGGTAACGCGGTGCTCCTTGTCACCCGGATTGATCCTTTCCGGGCTATAGCCCGCAAAGAAATCCTGGTTGTACACCAACCCGGACACCCGCTCGACGACAGGAATACACTTCTCTTCCGTGGCCCCGGGATACACAGTGCTTTCGTAAATCACCACGTCGCCTTTGGAAATTACCTGACCTATCGTTTCGCTGGCTTTAATCAGCGGGGTGAGGTCGGGCTGACGGCTGGCATCGATCGGCGTGGGCACGGTCACGATATAGACGTTACACGCGCGCAGTGCTTCGAGCTCGCTGGCAAAGCTTAGCTGTTTGGCTTTCGCCATCAGCGCGGGCTCGACCTCCAGAGTATGGTCTATGCCATCGCGCAGCTCAGTAACGCGCCCCTTATTGATATCGAACCCTACTGTGGGTAAGACTTTACCAAACTCGACGGCCAATGGCAGGCCCACATAACCAAGACCAATGACCCCCAGATGGACGTTATCAATATTAGGCACGGACGCTTCCTTTCAATGAGCATGAGAGTAATGAGATAGTAATATCTCACCAATACGGCAATACTAAACCGCCAGCTACACGAGCACTACAGCTCTTTAGAGCTTTCGATTTCACATCACCAACGCTTTCACTCTTTTTTTCAAAAAGTGTGGCAAAACACTAATTCAAGCTCATGCAAGCATAAGTAAAAGAGCGCGTGGTGAAATACTAGAAAACCCACGCCTACCTCAACAAACTTCTAGTTATCAGGACCTACCTTGACTTATTAGATATGTAATTTTTGGCGGGCAGATCCATGGTGCTAAACAATAAAAGCAAAAAAGCTTCCACGCTCACTGACTTATTAAAAAGCACATGGCACTTCCTTTATGATAAGCGCAGACTTAACGCTTATTAACCCGCTGCACTAACGATACCCTTGGGGATTTCTCTGCTGCCAGCGCCAGGTATCGACCATCATCGTGGTTAAATCACGTTTGGCTTTCCATACCAATTCACGCTCTGCCAAGGTGGGATCCGACCAGCAAGTCGCAACGTCACCGGGCCGCCTGGATTCAATACGATAAGGAATAGTTACCCCCGATGCGCGTTCAAAAGCATCGATAACTTCCAACACCGAATATCCCTGGCCTGTCCCAAGGTTCCACGTATAGCAATCATTCTTGTTATTCAGTAACGTGTTCAGTGCACACAGATGCCCCTCTGCCAAGTCCATGACATGAATATAATCGCGTACACCGGTCCCATCCGGAGTAGCGTAATCACTGCCGTAAACGGCTAAACAGTCGCGGCGCCCAACCGCGACCTGGGCAACATAAGGCAATAAGTTGTTTGGAATCCCCTGAGGGTCTTCGCCTATTTGACCGCTTTCGTGCGCGCCTACCGGATTGAAATAACGCAAGCGCGCGATCGACCAACGCGTATCAGAGTGTGCAAGGTCCTGAAGGACTTCTTCAACCATGAGCTTTGATCGACCATACGGATTGGTAGGCTTACCGGTAGGAAGCCCTTCATGTAGCGGCATGGGATGCTCGTCCCCGTATACCGTCGCTGACGAACTGAATACAAGCTTAAAAACACCCGCGGCCTGCATGGCCTGACAAAGCGTTACGGTTCCGGAAACGTTGTTTTCGTAATAGCCGAGCGGCTGACTCACGCTTTCGCCCACGGCCTTTAGACCGGCAAAATGGATGACTGCGCTAAATTCGTGCTCGTTCAGGAGGCGATCCAACACCCCCCTATCGCGGATATCTCCCTCCACAAACGTAAGCGTCCTTTCGGCGAGCGCTTCTACTCGAGCGAGTGACTCACGTGAAGCGTTGGCAAGATTATCCAGTACGACGACAGAGTACCCGGCTTCGAGGAGAGCCAACGCTGTGTGTGAACCAATATATCCCGCCCCACCGGTTACAAGGATAGTCATGGGTTGGCTCCCTTTTGAGTGGCAAGGCTCATTACTTCGCTAATCGCGTCACAGGTTTTTTGAATTTCCCTCTCCGTCAACGTAGGGTGGCACAAAAACATCAAGCTGGTTTCCCCCAGTTCCTTGGCGACAGTTAGCGGTTCTTCAGGCCGCCAGCCTGTACCGTCGAACGCCTTTTCCAAATAGACTTCAGAGCAGGAACCGGAAAAACATGGCACACCGCGATCCACGATTTCATTCATGATGCGATCACGGTCCCAATCCTGTTGGAGTTGAGAGGGTTCGACGAATACGTAGCACTTGTAGGCGGCGTGCTCGATGTACTCGGGCACCAAAGGCACGCGTAGCCCATCGCACTCACTAGCGGTTTGCCAGATCCGCTGGGCATTGGCTTGGCGAGCCGCTTTCCACTCCGGCATGAAGGTCAGTTGGATACGGCCGATAGCAGACTGCATTTCCGGCAGCCGCCAGTTGGTTCCAAAGCTTTCATGTAGCCAACGAAAGCCGGGCGGGTGCTCACGTTCGTAAACCGCTTCCCAACTTTTCCCATGATCCTTATAGGCCCACATTTTTCGCCAAAGCGCTTCGTCGTTGGTGGTGACCATGCCGCCTTCACCACCGGTCGTCATGATTTTATCCTGACAAAACGACCAGCAGCCGACGTGGCCAAAGCTACCGACGCTCTGGCCTTTGAACGTGGCGCCATGAGCCTGGGCGCAATCCTCGATAACGTGCAAACCGTGCTCGTTAGCCAGGGCCATGATGGACTCCATGTCACAGGGCCAGCCCGCCAAATGAACGGCGATGATCGCGCGTGTATTGGGCGTGATCTTTTCGGCGATGGACATCGCGGTAACATTCTGTGAATCATGGTCCACGTCGGCAAAAACCGGAACCGCGCCCGCGGTAACGATACTGGAAGCCGTCGCCAGGAAAGTACGCGATGTGGTAATTACCTCATCCTTACCTCGCCCTTCTCCCTCACCAATACTTAATCCCTTTAATGCCAAATCCAGGGCTGTCGTGCCATTGGAAACTGCAATCGCGTATCCACAGTTGGCAAACTGAGCGAACTCACGTTCGAACTGACGACCTTCCTGGCCTGTCCAGTAGTTAACACGGTTGGAGAGCAGGACGCGCTGCACCGCTTGAGACTCTTCCTCGGAAAAGGAGGGCCATGGAGAAAAAGGGCCACTTAGCATGCGATCACCTGATTTTAAAATAATTAAATGAAGGGGCAGAGCGACTCATCGAATCACGGGTCGCGCAGGCACGCCAATTACCGTTTGACCATTTGAAATTTCAGAGACAACGACGGCCCCTGCTCCTACGGTAACGTTATGGCCAATATTCAACAGCTGTATCACGCTTGCGCCAATGCCTATCCAGCTGGCTTCGCCAACCGTGACAGCGCCGGCCAATGAAGCGCCAGGGCACACGTGTGAGCCGTCGTGCAGGAGGCAGTCGTGATCAATACTGGCTCGCGTGTTAACCACGCACGCCTCGCCCACACGACTATCGATTTGTATAACGGCTCCTGCAAATATGACGCTACCTGCACCCAATGCCACAGTGCTACTGACATAAGCCGAGGGGTGGACGAGCGTTATCAAGGGAGCATCGAGGGCCTTGAGGTCTCGCGTTTTTTTCAACCGCACGTGATTATTGCCGATACCTACGATGACGCCATCGAAATCGTGCAACTGCTCCAATAATGCCCGGGTATCGCCAATAACGGGCCAAAGACCGTTACTTTGCAAGCTCGGCCAGGCATCATCGAAGAAGAGTATGTGCTGCCAGCCGCATAGAGACGCCGTCTCCGCAACGACCTTACCGTGACCGCTGGCGCCCAAAACGGCCAAGCGCTTCATTTGCCACTTCCCGTGAATTTGGTCATGGTCGCTTCACCTTCTGCGCTGATGCCATCCCTCACCAGCACCTTTTTCACAGTAAGCATCAGAATTTTCAAATCGAGCCAAAGAGAGTGGTTTTCTACATACCACACGTCCAGCTTGAACTTGTCGTCCCAGGAGATAGCGTTACGGCCGTTAATCTGTGCCCAACCGGTTACGCCGGGTCGCGCTTCATGACGCCGGTATTGCTCGGCGCTGTAAAGCGGCAAATACTCCATTAAAAGCGGCCGAGGACCGACCAGACTCATATCGCCCTTAAGCACATTCCAAAGCTCCGGCAGCTCGTCCAGACTAGTGGCACGTAGAAAATTACCAAAGCGGGTGAGGCGCTGATCATCTGGTAGCGGGTGACCTTGAGCATCATATGCATCCTTCATGGTACGGAATTTAACCATCTCAAACGGTTTTCCATGGAGGCCCGGACGAATCTGGCGAAACAGGATGGGGGAACCAAGTTTGCTACGAACGAGCAACGCCACTACCAAAAGCACGGGAGAAAGCAAGCTCAGGGCGAGCAGAGACACTAGAAAATCAAATAGTCGTTTCATTGGTAAATCCAACGTATATATAAATGAAGATGATAATTTGCCAACGCGGCTATTCGTTGCAAGCGTCGCCCTGCGTAACACGATCCGAACGAAATCGAGCAAAGTCACGGCTCTTAAAACGGCTTTAAAGATAGTGATTTGATGCCATACGCCTTTTCGCTTGCACAGCCACTGATCAGCCGAACGACGGCCTCGGATCAACGCGCACAGTAGCGTTCGAACAACTCCCAAACGTGATTCTGGTCGAAGTTTTCCAATGCCCACTGACGTGCGTTCGAGTAAATTTGCTCGGTCTCTTTTGGATTACGCCGCATGCGTTCAATGTGTTGCCAAACAGTTTCAACGTCACCAAAAGGAACACGCACTCCGCTTACGCCCTCTGCAACGCTATCGCGCACGCCTACCACATCGAAACCAATCGTAGGGACGCCCATGACCGCCGCTTCGATAGCGACATTGCCAAACCCTTCTCGGTGCGTAAGAAACAGATGTACGTTCGCGATGGCAAAATACGCAGAAACATCGTCTGTGAATCCTACATGGCTCACATTACCGATGGTTTGGATACGCGTTAACACTGACTCACAGCCCGCCTCGATGGGCCCGACCATCACAAAGCGGATATTCTCGGTCGACTGCGCGGCGCGTTTTGTTAACGCCTCCATTTCGGCCAGCCCTTTCTCCATCGAAATACGGCCAACCGTGAGTACAACGAACGCATCTGGCTCAATGCCGAGCGATTTTTTTAGTTCCTCCAATTTATCATTACTAACGTTTTCTGGATCAAAATGATCAGCATTCACACCGTTGCTGGAGCCGCCACCCAAGACGCGCCCCTTGCGGGTGAAAAAGTCACCCGCATGGCGGTACTCGGCCATCAAGGAGCGCGATACGAAAAGCACCTCGTGGGCGCAAAATACGGCGATACGGTCGAAGGTTAAATACAGCGATCGGGAAAAACCCGAAAAATTCTCATATACCCGGCCCTTGAAAAACACCACGCGTCGAGATTGACGCGTCAACCAAGCCGTTATCGAGCCAAGCAGAATTGCTTTGGGAGTGGCCACGAGAACCATGTCGTAACGAAAGCGTAAAAAATGAAACAGCAGTTGGAGCAGAGCGGCCAAATCTGCTCCTATCCGCGGAGGGCGCACCATTTTGATAGGCACGACCTTCCCAACGTCACGCCGCCGAAGCAGCTCGATTTCATCGGCGGACCCGCCGCATAAAAGCGTGAGCTGAAAGCCTTGCGCCTTCAAATGTTCGAGCTGCCCACGATAGAGTACGTTAAATGATATCGCGTCCGTCACCACCAAACAGAGACGCTTCATGATTTTTCGGCCATGTGCGCTTGATTGACAGGAAGTTGCAACGCTTGAACGGTCTGAATTTCACCCAGGACTTTCGCTTTTTCTGCTGCTTCAATGCCCTGCTGATTTCGCCGGCGCCGAATGACGTCCATCTTTCCCAACCAGTTCAGCAACGTCACAGCGCTTGACTTGGCATACAGTGCCATTAGCCCTTTAGTACGCACCCTGTTCGTAAACCGCCCCTTGGCATCTTCACGTATTGAGATACGCCCTACCCGATAGGCAAGCAATAACTTATTGGCGGTGACATTGCCATCCTCCCGATAGTAATAAAGAGGCTCGGGAATGATAGCGATGTTTAAATCATCTTGCGAAAATGAGCGTATCCATAGATTGGTATCCTGCGACTTGGGGAGATCTTCTCGGTATCGGTTTCGCATAAACCACTCTTTACGGCCGAGAATCGATGCATGAACGATACCCGCCTGCCCCGCTAAAAGCGCTTTTTCTGTTATATGGTGGTTTGGAGAAACACAGCGAATACCGACAGGCTCCCCGTCATCGGTCAATGAACATACGCCCGTTCCCACCAGATCAAGCTCAGGGTGTTCCATTAAACATTCGAGCTGCTTTCGGATACGATCCGTATCCATGAGATCGTCTGCATCCATTCTTGCGACAATATCGTATTTCGCTAGAGAATTGATTTCATTCAGCCTGGTTGCCAGCCTTTTATTTTTTCCGTCCGAGTAGACACGAACGCGCGGATCGTCGATAGAACGAGCGATATCGAGCGATTTATCGGTAGAACCATCGTCGACGAGGATAAGCTCCCACTCCTGGTGAGTCTGTGCAAAGACCGACTTGATGGCATCGAGCAGAAACTGCTCTGAATTGTAAAAAGGAAGCCCTATCGATACTGGAGGCAGCGCTTTATCTACCATGCAAAGATATCCATATTGAAGGAGTAAGGAGAAAGATTGCTAAACGTGGACGTCGTTAGGACGAAGTACATAGCGGTGACGCACAAAAACCCCATCGCCAAAAGAATGCGCGTCGTTGTGGTGCCAAGCTGCTGAAACACCATGGGCCATAAAAGTATCGACATAGAGCTAAAATACAAATGCAGTCGCAGTACTCCCGATGGATTAACGCTCGACAGGGTCGAGGCCAGCGTCGGGACCAGACCAATCAAGTAGATATTGAGCAACCGTGCGTACCATCCGTTAGGATCGGGAACATAGCGCTTAAAGATATAGAGCATGACACCTTGTCCGAACAGGAAAGCCACCGTGACTTCGCCGCCCCCCTCTCCCGCTTCTGCATAGGTAGAAAATCGGTCACTAAGAAGCTCCGATGCCAACCCAACAAATACGCTCAAAAAAGCGACCGCTATCACGGTAGTGAATCCGAGAATGGCCAGCCGCTGCCAGCGCACCTGTGTCGTAGCTAGCCAGTAAAGGGGCAACGCAATCAGAGCGGTTCTATGAAACAGCGCAGCGAATGCCACCAACGCTATGTAGGGCCACAGGCGCCGCTCAAGTAAAAATGGAATAGCAAGAAAACAGATCGCTGCGGCAATACCTTGACGCGCGCCGTTGAAAAAAAAGGTGTAGGTGCCCAAGGTTACGAAAAGGTAGACCCCGGTTTCGTAACGCTTCACCAGGCGTGTAATAGTTGTTAGATAACAACTGACAACGATGAGCGCGATCAGGACCAGCAGCATCGAGTAGGACTCGGAGAGCGTTCTGGCAATCCAGGACAGCAGGTAGTAGCCGGTATCCTGTCGCTCAATAACGATATCAAAGCTATCGCTTTCATGGAAATGACGTATGTAAGTACCGGTATCCGTACCGACTCGCCTATTACGCAGCCCCGCGAATAACACCAGTGCGGTGCCGGTAAAAAAAAGGCCCAGCCGACGCACACCGGAGCTTCCTGCGCGCCGCCATACGCAGGTGTTAATAGTGACGAATATCAGTAGCAGCAAATACGCAATCATGCAGCGTTATATACCTGTTCGAGCCGGCGCGCACCCGCCGCGGATGAAAACCCTGCCTGTTCCAGAATCCTGTGGCGTACATGCTTTTCAGGATGGTCCGCGGTCGCCGCGGACAGTATTGTCTGCGCCCAATCGGCATCTCCCGCCTCAAGCTCGACAAAACGCACCATGTCCATGCCCAATTCCACTTCTGGCGAGACAGCATTGGAAACCACTGCTGGCAATCCCGCCGCCTGAGCCTCGACCAATACTACTGGGAAGCCTTCGTGTAGCGATGGCATTAGCATTACGTCTGCAGCCGCCATCAATTCGGGGATATCGGTTCGCAAACCGAGCACTTGTACGTGGCTTTCAAGACGATGTTCAAGGATCAGATCCCGAATACGGTCCTGTTCAGGTCCAGTGCCAACCAGGAGCAACTGAAAATCCACTCCTTTTTGCCTTAGTGCCTTCGCAATGAGAATCGAACGCTCATGATTTTTAACGGGCATGAAGCGTCCCACCTGCACGATCACTATCTCCCCGCTATTAATTTTGAGCTCGTTGCGCACCGCTATACCGGATGCCTGTGAAAACCGCTCGATATCGACGGCATTCGGGATAACCACCACGTCCTCTCTACCGGGAAACAAATAATTCGAGGCCGCCCTGCCACAGGAGACGAAACGTGTGGCCGACATGACAATGAGGCGTCTGGCTACACGCTGATACAGCCGGCCAGCCCGGCTTGCGCTATTGGCATCTTGCGTATTGTGAGAGTGTGCGACCCGGCAAGGTACACCGGCCATACGAGCAGCCATCAAGTGCAGGCCACTGCTGAAAAGCGTATGTGAATGGACCGTCTTCCAGACACCGCTGCATAGCAAACGATAGAGTTTCCAAAAGCGGGAGACTGGGTTAGTCGCGTTGATTCGATGAATACGTCCGCCCAGCTCTTCTATTTCGTCATCGTAATCGCAGCGCTCATCGGTGAAGTAGATGAAGTCGAATTGAAACCGGCTGCGGTCGATTTCACGGTACAGGTTCATCACCATGGTTTCTGCCCCCGCACGGTCCATGCGGCCGACGACATGCAGTACACGTGCTAACGCCATCACGATTTTCCCTGAGCCAAATGAGCGGTTTCCTGAGCGTTCGGGCGCTGGACAGCTCCCTGTTTTGCGTCGGCCTCATACATGTTTAAAATTTTATCCACGAGAACCAAACGGTAAGCCAATGTTTGTGGCGATAGCCTATAAGGTCGCTTGGCCTTGAGATAAGCTTTGAGGCTTCGCGGCAAGTGTCTGGAGACCCAGCTACGCCCCGTTCGCAACAATTTAGCTGATCGTGTGGGGGTCTGTTGATCGTTCTCTTCGGAGGGTGCGGATGCCATATCCAGCACCGGGGTGGGAAAGCGCTGACTCTGGCGAAGCGTCGTCAGGTAGTCATTCATGAATCGACGTCCGGTTGTGTTTTGAAAAAACGAAACCGGAGACGCTAGAGACCCCTCGGCATGCGACGGCACGCCGCTATGATCGTGCTTTCTCCAAAGCGTTCTAATGTGTTTTTTATCCCCCTTGGCATGGTCGGGAAGCGCAACGTACGCCTTGAACAACGACCAGCTCATCATGGGAGAGTAATTTTCAACATGGCCACTCACTAGATCGGTGAATGCCGAAACCACCATGGGGATGCGATAGCTGGCATACAGGCGATCCCGCCATTGAACCAGCGTTTCTCCGGGTAACAACGCGACATCAAGTGACGCTGAGCGTTGGTCGAAGAGCGCTGAAAAATGCCGTGTGTTCGCATAATCCTCGAACGTGGCAAACCCCAGTTGCTGCCTTGCAGAAAGCTGATCGGCATAGATGGCGGTCGGAAAAGGAATGTCTCCCCGTAGCGCACAACGAAAACCCGAGCGATAAAACTCATCCCACATGGAGAAGCCATCGGTATAGGCATTAAAGTGATCAATCCTGCCTTCCGAGGCTTCTACAAATCTGTCCAGCACATCGTCGTAGTCACCGCCTTGCGTAGGCAGAAACCGATCCAAAAGCGGTTTTCTGTAGGTATCGGCAATACGCTGCGCTGCGCGTTTGTCATCGAAAACCGTGTCTCGCTGTTCGATGCCCCAGTTAACCAGCTCGACGTTGGAAGCCACGCCGGCCTCTCGTGAAAGCGCCAGTAGCAGCCGGCTATCCAAACCGCCGGACAAAGGCAACAACACCTCACCAGCTTCATGGGAGCCCACGATCTTTTTGATCGTATCGATCACCTGGGATTCGAACTGGTCCAGGTAGTTTTGAGACGACTCTTTACCCGATTGTGGCAGCGCAATGCCCGGTTTTGGACGAGCGTCGATCTGCCATTGACTCACATCCAGAACATACTCAAGACCAGGTTTCACCTGTACGATTTTTTCATCCCAGGCCGCGAAGGGGCCTTGGCAACCGGAGGAAAGAAACCAGCCGGTGGCCGCTTGATTGGGAGCGAATGCGCCCTTGAATCGAACGATCGCTCGCTGCGAAGTGGAGACGACGAGCATTTCGTCATCCATGTAGTACCAAAGCGTGCGAGAGCCGAACTGATCAGTAAAAAAAGATACTTCCTGAGTATTCGCCTGAATAACCGCGTAAGAACCGTCTGCCTGCACGCTGTGACGCTCTATTGACGCTTCTTCATCCTCATCAGAGGCTACCCACCCGATGGTCAGTTGCCCGGCAGCTTGATCGGTTACGCTATCGCTATTTTGAATGGCGTAATAGCCGCCCGAGCTACCCGGCCACTCGGCGACGATGTGGTTACAGCGTCCCTGAAGCGAATGGGGCGTCAACATCTCACAGATGCTCTCAAGTCGAGAAAGCGCGCTCCCCGATGCAGCCGGGTCTCGAAATTTTATAAATACGTACTGAGCCATAAAGCAGTGATATCCCGTTCGGTGACTAGGCAGACGACGTGGCATTGCGGCGATAAGATGAAAGCCTGGACAACGCCGCACGAAGGGAGCGAATAGAGCTATAGGCGAAAGGCTTCGGTAGCCGAAGGGCGGCCAACAGCACTTTAACCCTGGGCGCAGGTGACGCGCTTTGTCGCGCTTGTCGAGTGCAGGTAAGGTGATTGCGCGCGGCCAACAAGGCCTCTTTCAGAAAGTCATGTTGAATCGTCATCACCACAAACCAGATGCCACGGTAAATTTTAGTCGCCAGTAGTTGCCGAACGCCCACCGAGGCAGAGTGGCGCTCGACGATGTCGAGAATTAGCCGGTGTGCCGAGAAGATGTGCAAAAGCTTACGATCCCCGGCGGCGGTGATCGAACCCGAGCGCTGCCGGTACTGATAAAAGCGATTGGGAATGCGTTCGATTTTTCGGGTCAAGAATCCCAGTTCCCAATGAAACGGCCAATCCTCGTAGTAATGCCCTACCGGGAACCGTAACCGTGGATCATCCAGAAGCTCAGCTCGAATGAACTTCAGCCAGGCAAAATGCGGAAGTTTGAAGTATTCGACCTCGGCGAGCGAGCGTGCTTGATGCATATCGATACGCCCGTCGCTCCCCGGCAGCGGTTCGCCGTCATGGAAAACAGCAAAATCGAACATCACCACTTCAGCCTCAGTTTCGATCGCTCGAGCAAGGCATGTCTCGACCAGTTCCGGTGCGATCGCATCATCCGAATCCACGAACAGCACAAACTCACCCCGGGCGGCTTCGATACCGGTATTGCGTGCCGCCGATAACCCCGAATTCGTGTCGTGTTGGATCACGCGTACGCGGTCGTCTTCAAGGTGGGCATCGAGTTTGGCCAGCGATCCATCGGTCGAGCAGTCCTCTACCACAATGATTTCAAGGCGGCCGTAGGTTTGGCGACGAACCGAATCCAGGCATTCGTCGAGATAAAACTCAACGTTGAAAACGGGAACAATAATGGATACCAGTGGAGAGGTGTCAGAAATCATGAATCAGCAACCGCCATACGGAGATCGTTATAATGTGCGGGTTCTATCACTGGGTGTGCAGGCTCGCGACGCGGGATTGCGAGAACGTCTTGAACGATCCCGTCGATATTGGAAAGCTCGCCAAGTTCTAAAAAGCGTACTTGAGGAACATCACGCAACCAGTCTGTCCAGGTTTGGCGAATCTTATGGTTGGAGTTGGGTAAAACCAGGCACGGAGTTCCGGCCAGTGCGGCCAGGATCATGCCATGAAGGCGGTCGGTTACCACAAGCTGCGCACTTTGAAACTGGCTGAGTTTTCCCTGCAGTAATTCGGCACAGCGTTCTGAAGAAAGGCGCGAGCCACCTGCATGGGTATCGGTTACCTCGGTCACCAGTCCTGCATCGGTGAGAGCTTTCAAAAGCGTTTGATGCTGATGATCGCTTAACGAACGCTCACGATCGTCTCGCAAACAAAGCAGCGCTCCACGTGGCTCGACACTATTATTGACCCCGAAATCGACGGCCGTCGCGCTGAGAACGATATCGGGAACAAAACGCACTGCCGGCTTTTTATGGTCGGCAAACAGCTTTTTGAGTTTTTCAAAGCTCACGGCTTCGCGCGCGTGTAGATAAAGGTTTTGATGCCTCGAATATACCCGCACGATTCTGTCGACCGCACGCTGAGACTGCTCGGAGTCATCCCAATCAAGCGTCTGGGGGAAACACACCACCCGATTGCGTGGAAAGGAACGAATGACCAGCTGTCGCAACGCTTCGATATCAGGATACAAAGACCCCATGTTGCCGCCACCGATGATCGTGACGACGTCTTCCTTGACCGCTTGTTTGCGTATCGAGCGAATCACTGCCCGTGTATCGCTAATGGGCACCGATACGAGTTGATGGTTGGGCAGGTGCCGCGAAAGATAGTTTTGTTGCGCAGCCGTGATCGCAAGATCGCCTATGTTTCCATAGTCCGCTGCCAAAAAGACGAAGCAGCGTGGCGCGTCGGGAAGCTGCATGCGTCGTGCAGACAGCACGCCTTGCAATTTTTGCTTGATCGATAAGGGTATTTTACTTTTAAGTGATGTAAGCATCGTTGCCTCTCCGTTTTATTGCCGCTGCCTTTCTCAAAACGAGTAAGAGAAGCACCAGGTATCCTGCTACATTAACGAGCGCAAAAACCGCTACTGCGACGAGGTCGTTCCCGAGATTGGCGCCAATGAAAAGCGACAGTACCCGAGCAGCAGTAATAGCGACTTCATAAATGAGAAGTGTTCCCTGCATGCGCAATACCGGCATTGAAGAGACCGCGGGTCGGGTCGCTAAAACGCTAGCCATCCATAAGGCAACCCAACGCGAGTATTCACCAGCACGCAGCCATTCATCGCCAAAGAACCAGGGAAGCAAGATGTCCCCCCATAAAGCGATGACACCAAAGGGAACAATCCCGATGCACGCCATCCCAAGCGTGGCACGCTGTATCAACGGCAACGCGTTCGCGGGATTTCGACGAACGGCTTCTGTTACGCGGGGGAAAAAAACCTCCAGCACGGATTGCCCAAGCAGCATGATCGGCGCGCCGAGAACCAATGTGGTGATGGAGTATTGCCCGGCAATGGAAGCGCTGAACAAGGAAGTCAGGACGAGCACCGGAAGTCCGAGAGACGCTGCATTAATCATGCTTTGCGGCATGCGATAGAGCACAAAATCACGCTGTTCGATCGCGGCCTTGCGAATACCTGCACGTCCGAACCAGCGGCGCACCTCGAAAGCGCCTTTTTTGGGGACGCGGGAAAGCAACATGGTGAAGTTAAGCGCCTTGCCCCCTATCATGATAATAATCAGCAGCAAGCCGTGAGGGGCTAAAAGACCACCGGCCAATTTCCCCAGATTCATTAAAAACGTACTGGCTACGTAGGAGCGCGCCTTTTGCTTGAAAAGCCCCTCTCGAATCGCGGACTGGTTCGCCACTGATAATAGTGCACTTAACAGTAAAGCCACGGGTATCAGATACAACAAGTACGGTGCTGCTTCCAGCCCCAGCGAGTGGGCAATCGGTGCGCGAAAAAGCAAAACGATCACAAGCGCGACCGGGGCCATGATAGAAGCACAAACGAGTGACAGCCGAGCGACCGCCGTAGCCCCCTCCTCGGTTTGCGGCATCACGATCGCATTGGCATAGCCAAGCGTGGCAATGGGTGAAATGATATTGATCACTGCCGTGAATGCGGCGAGCGCACCAAACGCCTCGGGGCCGTACAGCCGAGTAAGAAACGGCATAAAAGCAAGCGAAATGGCCTGAGCCGCTGCGATGCCCGTTGCCACGGCAACAACGTTGCGCACGAAACTACTTTTGCTGAATTTACTCGCGCGTACGCGCAGCTTGCCCAGAGCTAGACTATTCATCAATTAATAGCGCCATACCATCGATAATACTCATGAAACTTCCACACCCGGTTGATGGGAGAGCGACCTACTATCTCGTAGCCTTGTTCAACGTCTTGAAAAAAACACATTCCTGATAGGCTACTGCGCAAAAATCACCCGTATGTAACCCCGCGTCTCCAACCGTACCCTGTGCCTGGCTACGCTTTCCCACCGCGGGCCCATTAAAGGCGCGGTATTCGTTATGGCTCTCAGCGCGATAACCAGGCGCATTATTGATACCCGAACGGCCTGACTCGAGCCTTCAAACTAGTCAGGCCGTTCGAGCGCAGGTTTACTCGTTGACTGATTTATAGCTGTACTGGTAGTAGCCATAGCCGTAACTGTTGGCCGCCTTTTTCTCCATGGCATTCAAAATGGCGCCTTTCACCACCACGCCTGCCGCTTCCAGTCGACGAGCTGCGTGTTGTAGCTCTTTCAACGTATTGATTTCAAAACGTGCCAATAACAAGGTCGTACCACAATGACTACCCACCACGGCAGGGTCGGTCACTGCCAGTACTGGCGGAGTATCCACGATCACCAGATCAAACTGCCGCTCGGCTTCACTAAGTAGCTGAGCGAAATGCTGGCTCATCAATAGCTCGGAGGGATTAGGCGGCGCGATGCCTCGAGACATATAGCTCAGACCCTCTACCTGGCTTGCACGCACCTGTGTTTGCCAGCCACTGCGACCAGAAAGTACGTCAGAAAGGCCTTCGGCGCTTTGCCCACCAAATGCATGATGAATGTGGCCCTTGCGCATGTCCGCATCAATTACGAGGACCTTTTGCCCTGCCTGAGCGCACACGGCGGCCAGGTTCACCGCTATAAAACTCTTACCGATACCGGGGCTCGAACCGGTGATCATCAAACATGAATTTTTGGCTTCCATCATCGCGAAATGCAGGCTAGTACGAAGACCGCGCAGCGCCTCTATGGAAAGATCGGTAGGGTCGTGCTTGGCCAAAATGCCGCTGATGACCTGATGGCTTCGTTTATCTTTTTTACCTTTTACTTTACGTACCAGTTTCTGCTGCGCTTCCGATAGCGGGATCGTTGCATATACCGGCAATCCGCTTTGCTCGATCTGCTCGGCGGATTCTATTCCCCGGCGAAGGAGTCCCAGCGCCAGCACTCCCCCAACGGCCAACATTCCCCCAAGCAGTGTCGCGACCATTACGATGAGCGATTTTCTCGGCGCAATAGGGCCACCGCCTACGAGGGCGTCATCGATGATACGCACGTTGCCCACGGTCCCGGCGCGGGTCATCTGTAGTTCCTGGGTTTTGTTCAACACGTTAACGTAAATGGCTTGCGTCACTTCCACTTCACGCGTTAGCCGAACGATCTCCTGCTGGGTTTCAGGAAGCTGGCTGACCTGCTCGTCCAACTGATCCAAATCGTTTTGTAGGCGTCGCTTTTGGCGTAAAAGCGCTTGGTAACTCGGGTGGTTTGGAGTGAAGCGCTGAGACAGCTCCGCCTCCTGAAGCTCCAGTTCGTTGAGGTTTTGCTCCAACGCGATGTAGCGGTTGATCGCTGCCTGAGACTCGCTGTTAAGATCAACGCTTTCGGCGTTGACCCGGTATTCGTTGAGACGGTTTTCAGCGGAGTTGAGCTGCTCGCGCAGCTCCGGCGACTGCTCTTCCAAAAACGCCAAGCGCTGTTCGGCCTCGGCGGATTGCCGCTCGACGTTTTGGGTCAAAAACGTTTCTATAACTGCATTAAGAGAGCGGCGAATAGCCTGCCTATTTTCACCCTTCAAAGTGAGTTTGAAGATGCCGGTACTGCCGCCACGTCCACCGCCACCCTGCTCGCTTACGCTCAGATTACCTCTCAAGTGGTTAATAGCATTGGAGCGAACCACTTTGGTCAAGATGAATTCAGCGCCCGGAGCAGCAGAGAGCTCTACCACGCTCACCTGTACGCCGCCCTCAAGGAAGCTGCTAAATTCGCCTACCCGGCCATTACCCAAACGCTCGCCGCTTAACCATAACGAGTACTCGCTGGCAGACTCGTTTTCTACTTTCAGGGTGAAGGGCATACCACGGTAGGCATCGTCCACTTCGAGTCGGCCGACATCGATACTCTCGTTACCCCATACACTTGCGTGCCCCTGCATAAAGTCAGGCCGATTGATACCGCGGCGCTGAATAAAGCCGCCAATAAGGGGGAGCGTATTAGGTGTTACCACGGTATCGAGCGAGATGCGATCGACCACTTGGCCTAGCACCATGCGCGACTGCAAAATCTGCACTTCGGCAGACGTCGAGGACTCACTCTCCGGCCCCAGCATGTCGCCCAACCCCTCCAGCGGGTTGATCGACGATCGCTTTTCGACTTGTACCAGCGCATCCCCTTGGTAAACAGGCGTTGCGCTCAAGGCCACGAGAACGCCAATAGCGGCAAATATCCCGGTGATTCCCACGATCCACCACTTTTTGTCCAGCAGCAGACCGAATAGGCGGCCTAAATCGATTTCATCACTATCGTTTCCAACAGGGCGCTGGGCCGTCACATCACTCATGCTTTGGCTACATCCATTTTGGCTATTCAGGGGCGGCGTTACGCCAGCTTCAAGGCCCAGGCTTGTACGGCCTGATCCATTAGCTGATGAACGTGCTGAAATGTTTCCGCACTTTTTCGATACGGGTCAGGGATATCCTTGCCCCGACCATTTTCAAGCCACTGTCCTAGCCGCATCGTTTTGCCAAGCGCGGCTGGGGAAAGCTCTGCGACAGCCAGACGCTGCTGGTCACTCATGACTAGTATCAGGTCGGCGCGATCGAGCATCTCACGGGTTAGCTGGCGAGCCTGGTGGTTATCAACCTCGAGCCCGTCCCTCTCGGCAAGAACGCGAGCGTGGGCATCGATTTGACTGCCTACCAGCGCGCCCAAACCGGCAGAAGAAAACTGCCTACCCGGCAGGCGCTGGCGCAGCATGGCCTCCGCCACGGGGCTGCGGCATATGTTGCCGACACATACCACTAGAATGCGCTGAAACATGGCGGGGCTTTCCTGCTCCGAGTCGTTATATCAGGGGTTTATTGCAGATTACGTGAGTCAGAAATACTGCCTGCGGCGTAGCCCGGCAAGCGAACGGACGGCAGGAGTTGACTGATCACACGGTTCCAGCGGGCAATCGGTGCGGTGGTCACGTACACCACATCATTGGGCTGCATCGCAAACCTGCTTCCCAGTACGAAAGCAGCAGCGTTGCTTATATCCAGCTGATAAACGGTCGCCAAACGGTCACTGTTCAGCTCATTACCGCGAATGACAAAGATGCCCGAGGGTTCAGCGGTGACTTCATTGACGCCGCCCGCTTGCGCTAGCACATCAGAAAGGGATAAACGCTCGTTACCCAAGCGAACATTTCCAGGCGAATTCACCTGCCCCATGACGGAAACCGCTTGGCTCTCAGCGCTGGGTATGTGCAGTACGTCGCCATCTCGCAGCAATCGGTTTTGGGTTTGATCACCTTCACGCAACAGGCTGAAAAGAGAAAGACGCTGCTCCACGCCGTTTCGAGTCAGATACACCTCGTGCCAGTTGGCGTCTTCGGTAGCGCCCCCTGTCTGGCTCACGGCATCGATCACGGTGAGCGGCACGGTCGTGACGGGCACGCTACCTGGGCTTGCAACGGCACCGCTTACTTGAACCTTCTGCGAGCGAAAAGCAGCGACGCTGACGTCCACCTGAGGCGTTTGAATAACGCCGCTCAGGCGTTGAGTCAGCAGTTCGCGCACCTCTTCCAGGGTCAATCCGGCGACCTGAACACGACCGGCAAAGGGGTAAAAAATAGTGCCGTCGCTGCGCACTCGATTACCGCCCTCTTCCGCCCCGCGTTCGCTGCCGGCGGGAATGGTCAATTCAGGATGATCGTATACGACGATACTCAGCACATCGCCGGCGCCGATACGGTACTCCCATTCATCGATTGCCTGGCGAAGCTCGCCTGACATGGGCGTGGCGCGATTACCTGCGTGCGGCATGGTCGCCAAAAGCCCCGGCGTAATGGGTTGAACGTCGATCAGGTTATCGATGGGCGCGGCTTGCGTATTTGCGTCAAGGTGCCCGCCCGGCGCCAGTGCACAACCGGAAAGCGTCAGCACACCGGCAAAAGCGCTCAGGTAAGCTGCCGCAAGAGATAGCCGCCGCAAAGGGCGAGAGGCGAGATAAGGCTGAAACATCCGTTTTACTCGATGTAAAAAAATCCACCTGCACGGCTGGCGCCAGCAGATACCTTGAATACTTTGAAACACGCTATTAAATGAGCGGCAATGCTACCTAAATCTGCTGTGCTAAACCAGTCGCAATATCTTTAAGCGTGCGATAGGCCTGCGTATGAAACCAGCAGGACTAGCCGGCACGATTACGCCACTCCTAATAACGCATGACGCATGGAAAACGTTTTATGGGAGCCTTTTGATTAATCTGAAGACGGCCCCAAAATAGGTTTTGACGACAACCTCTCGCCATCAGTAAATAAATCATTGTTTTAATTTAAAAAATACTATACAACCGCGACTTTAAACAATTAATAATCGCATTGCGCATTGATTTAAATACTCATAAATTATTTTACTCAAGTACAGCCTATAAAAAATTCATTTATTCAAAAACAAGCATATTGAAATAACCAACGGGTAAGACCCATTTTTTTAAACAAATGAATCATTATTTAGGCTTATCAATAAACGACTTGAATGTTAATTCTGATCTATTCTCCAGGATATTTACAGGTTACCATTCAGCCCAAATCGGTGGCCGCCGCTTCTCATGACTGGATCAGGCTTGCGATGCTGGCATGAGTAACACAACACCTGCATGCTTATAGGCCAAAATGGCAGCTACTCACTTTATCTGGAGATCGAGCAATGTTAAGAAAAGCATTGATTTTATTGGTCACAGGAAGCGTATGCATCGCTTCGCTAGCCTCGGCGCAAACAACGTCTGATAGCGCGGCGTCGATCGAGAGCGGTGTCGAGCCTGGTGGTTCTGCTCCCATGAATATTTCCTCCAGCCCGAGCGCTGCAGGTCAAGGCACAACCACCACGCCGGCTAGCGCAGGCGTCACGGCAGGAGGTGCCGCCCCGGGCGGTTTGTCTGGCGCGTTAAGCACTAGCGCGACCACCTTGACCACCAGCACGCCATCCCAGGTGGCCGCCGGTATCGCCGCGGAGTCATCCGGCGCCAGCGGTACGAGCGGCACCAGCGGTACAACGGGTACGACCGGAACGCGTTGAGGCTACGCTTGAAACACATAAAATCGCGCCAGGCTGATCGCGACATCGAGATGTACAAAAGCCGCTTTTTAGCGGCTTTTATGCGTCCTGCTTCCCTGTTTTTCACTCATGTTGTCAATGGCGAAAGAAAAAGCCGTCTGCAAGCGCTCAAGACGGTGACGGGCGCCATCAGTTTATTAGCGATGGCAGGCTGTAGCGTGCTCGAAAGCTCTCCGATAGGCCAAGCCATCGTGGCACTGGATCCGAGCAAGGGCTTGGCAACGGCTACTCAGGCAGACAGCATCCCGTTTGCCTCTTTAGCGCTCGATAGCTCTACTCAGCGCGGCCTGCTGGTATTGGGCGCTCAAACCGGTACACAAACGCACTGGCCCTCCCAAAGAGGCTTTTTGAGTCTGGAAAGCGGTGGTTTATATGCAGCGTCCACGCTAGAGGGAGACTTACTGAGCACGCGTTATTACTTCGACCACTCAGCCGCTGCTGACGCCCTGGCCGCGGCCGGTGAACTGCCCTGGCAGCGTTCGCAACCCCGCTTCTGGATAGAACGCCATTGGGTCGATACCGGTGGGCTCAGCCATGCTCATCGCGCTGAGGGGCATATGACGTGTAAAGCGCCTCGAACACGTGCGCTATTGTTGACCGAGCTGCTACTTCAGCCCTGCGACGTCACGTATACCTGGGATAACGGCCAAACGACCAGGGCTCAGTGGTGGAAAGACCCCATCACACAACGGCTGTGGGAAGTGGATGAAATAGCCTGGCCCGGTGGCCCTGATATCAAATGGCAAGTGGCTCGCCCCTGGTGGGACAGCTAAGCCGCCACTACGGCGCTGGTAGTAATCGCCCCGCCCCTTCCAGTTGCCCGTGCTGCTTTAAGCGAGAACCATGAGAATCATGATCGACCGCGCCACTACTCGAGCGCACTTTGTTTACGCTAAACGCCTGGTTATCAGGACGCTACTGATGGGCGCTCTGGTGTCAGGCATGGCGGGTGTGAGCCACGCCACCGAAGCGGGCGAGCGCACGTTGGCCGATGCCTGGCTGGAAACACTGTCTCAACAGGCGACGCCCATCAGTTGGAGCCATGCCTATGCTCTCCTGCTCCCCGACCAGCAGCGCTACCCACAACAGCGGCGCTACTTGATCGAAGAGCTGGGCACGTTAGTCATAAGTGCCCAAGTGACAGGAAATACGATTTACGCTCAGGCGCTTTTGAAGTGGCAGGAAGCACTACGCAGTTTGGAAAATGGCGCGATGCGCAGCCCGCAGCGGCTGGATTTATTGGCATTGGGCACCAACCTACGCGAGGCACCGCTGCTGGAAAACGTGGCCTATTGGGGCGTTTGCGATACTCCTGACTGGGTAGAAGTCTGGGGCCTTCAGGGGGTTAGTCGAACCGCCTGGCGCCCTAACATGACGATCGACGATGTAAAAAAAGCGTTGCCAGAACAAACGTTCAACAACATTGACCATGCGTCTCTGATAACGCCCCAAGGGAATGTGTTACGACGAGGCGTTGCGGCCTGGAACCACGAGACAACACCTCTTGCCCCCGGCAGCCGCTTACTCATCGCGCTGCCCAGTCGGCAAGGGCTGATGGGTGCGCTTCCCTTTCCCGGCACGACGGAAGAACCGGATATCATCAATCAGCGGCTGCCAGGCGTGTTGGCCGCTCAACTCCCTGGCGATCAATGTACTCAATGGCACGCTCCTTAATTCACTTACTGGCTGCTCGCCCCTTTCGCTGTTACCCATGTACCTCAAGGCCCATGGCATGGGTATGCGTAACGCTGTCCGCCTTCATTTTGCCCAACGTGGCCGCCGCCGATGGCCTGGCCGGCCAATTGGGCCATGGTCAAAGCGATTTCGGCGGTGTGGGCATCATGCAAACGCCCACCGCGCGCATGAACCCGCTGGGTGAAATGTCGGTGAGCGCTAGCCGCACCGCCCCCTATCGACGCTATAACGTGTTTCTTCAACCCACTCGCTGGTTCGAAGGCGGTTTTCGCTACGTCTCCGTCGAGAATCGGCCAGGCCCGCTGTATGACCGCAACCTGGATAAGGGTTTCGATGCCAAACTGAGACTATTGGAAGAAACCCGCTACTGGCCACAGCTGGCCGTGGGCGCACGCGATATAGGCGGTACCACGCTGTTTGGCGCCGAATATGTGGTCGCCAGTAAACGCTGGGGGAATTTCGATTTCACCGCAGGGCTAGGCTGGGGCTACCTGGGGACCGCAAGCGATATCGATTCTCCCTTTGGATGGCTGGCGGACCGCTTCGATAACCGTTCGGCCAACAGCGGCTCAGGCGGCGGCGAGCTCAATTTCGGCCAGTACTTTGCAGGGCCCGCGGCAGTTTTCGGCGGAGTGGAGTATCAGACGCCCTGGGACCCCTTGATCCTTCAGCTCGAGTACGAAGGAAACGATTACTCCAATGAGCCCCAGGACAATGATCAGGTTCAGGATAGTCGCTTCAACGTTGGGGCGCGCTTGGCCATTAGCGATAACGTGGAGCTGCATACCGGGTGGCAGCGCGGCAATACGGCCATGGCGGGCATCACGTTCAACCTCGATCTTAACGGGCTTGATCAGTTAAAAAACGATCCGCCGTTGCAGCCTCTGGACGCCGCGCCGCAAGCAAGCTGGGCGGCGGCCAGCCAACGACTAAACGAAAATGCCGGCATGCAGGTGGAGCGCATCTCCCGACAGGGCGATAGCCTGACCGTTACCGCCAGGCCCGGGCGCTTTCGCTCTTTGGCCCAAAGCGAGGGGCGTGCGAACCGCATCCTGAACGCCCAGGCCGATGAGGAGATCGAAACGTTCCGCTTTGACTGGGAGGAGCGGGGCGTGCCGCTGCGCGAAAGCGTTCATGACCGTGAGCAGTTCGTAGAGGCGGCGATCTCGGCCGATCATGAGTACGCCTATCGATACGGTATTTATACCCATGCCCGATTGGAAGACGGCACCGGTGAGACCCTGCATCAGGCGCCCGCCCAACGTTTCAACTGGCAGTTGGGGCCCCGGCTCGATCAAAACTTCGGCGGCCCGGACGGTTATCTTTACCGCCTCAAAGCCCAGCTCAGCGCCGAGTATCAAACCGACCCCAACGGCTGGTTCTCCGGCAGTATGGCCTGGACAGTGGCGGATAATCTGGGCAACTACGAATATATTGCCAACTCTCGACTGCCCAGAGTGCGTACGTTTGTAGGGGATTACCTGTCGGAGTCGCCCTTCGGTATCGAGAACCTGCAGTACACGCGCACGGCCAAGGTGAGCGATAACGTATACGCCATGGGCTATGGCGGCATACTGGAAATGATGTACGCCGGCGTCGGTGCCGAGTGGCTGTACCGCGAGTTTGACGCTCCCTGGGCGCTCGGCGCGGACATCAACTGGGTGCGCCAACGCGACTTCGACCAGCGATTCGACATGCGTGACTACAGCGTTTGGACAGGCCACATTAACGCCTATGTGGAAACCGGCGTGGAAGACGTGCTGGCCAAACTAAGCGTTGGCCGTTATTTGGCCGGTGATATAGGCGCCACGCTCGATCTTTCCCGCGAGTTCGACTCGGGCGTCCGAGTGGGCGCTTGGGGCACCCTGACCGATGCCGGCGATGATTTTGGCGAGGGCAGTTTCGACAAGGGCCTCTACCTCACCATTCCACTGGACGCGTTTTTCACCTTCTCCAGCCGCAATAGCACGACGCTTAGGTGGCAACCGCTCACCCGCGATGGCGGCGCACGTTTGAGCCGCCGGTACGATCTTTACACCATCACTCAGGAGCGCGACCTGGATCGCTATTGGCAGCAATACGACACCATGTGGCAATAATCTTTCGATCAGGCAGTAAGCTGGTCGATGTGTAATGTTTGTTGCACAGCGCCGACAATATTCGTCCTTGCTTAAAGCGGAGATGAACGCATTAAAAAAGGGGGCCATTAGGCCCCCTTTTTTATTCACTAAACACGTCTTAAGGAATGAGACGCTCAGCCCGCAGGCGAGTAAACAGATCGAAAAACGCGGCGCGGGTCTCGCGGAAGTGGTCGAAGCCGAAATCGCGCATCTTGGTTACGTC
The DNA here is from genome assembly GCF_025725645.1 of Halomonas sp. GD1P12. Lineage (NCBI taxonomy): Bacteria > Pseudomonadati > Pseudomonadota > Gammaproteobacteria > Oceanospirillales > Halomonadaceae > Halomonas > Halomonas sp. GD1P12. The sequence goes on from NZ_CP107007.1 coordinate 3,005,271, forward strand.
GTTGACGCACTCCTGCTCGCGGCCAAGGTCGGCATCGGAGTGCCACCAGGAGGCGAGCTTGTCGACATCCGGCTCGGCCAAGTCGTGCTTCTCGGCGATCTGTTGCCAGACACCGGCGCTATCTTTCATCTGCTCTTCCAGCGGTTTGGGCGCTTCGGGGCATTCGGCCACCTCCAGTTCGAAGAACTCGCCGATTTCCTGCCACATGCGGCGCCAGCGGAAGATGTCGCCGTTGACGGTGTTGAACGCCTCGTTGTGCGCGCCCGGTGTCGTGGCCGCCCACTCCATCTGGCGGGCCAGTACCAGCGCGTCGGTCAAATCGGTCAGCGCGTTCCACTGAATTTGCGAACCAGGGAAAGTGAACGGCTGGCCGGTTTTCTTGCAGATCGAGGCGTAGACGGCCAGCGTCGTGCCCATGTTCATGGCATTACCCACCGCGTAGCCAATCACCGTGTGCGGACGGTGCACGTTCCAGCTGAACCCGTCGCGCTCGGCGGCAGCGAACAGGGTGTCTTCCAGGGCGTAGTAGAAGTTATCACCGGGCACCCGGGGCGCAGACTCGCGAAACGGCGTCTCCACCTTACCGCTGCCATAGCTCTCGAAAGAGCCCAGGTACTGCTTGGTGCCGGTGACCAGCGAGACGTGCTGAATGTTCTTGTCCTGCAAGGCGTCGAGCAGATTCTGCATCATGGCGCCGTTGGCCTTGACGTTCTCCTTTTCGCTGTCCCGCTTGATCCAGGTGCAGTAAAACACGTGGGTGATGGGCAGCTCGGCCAGCGCCTTTTCGGTCGCCTTGCGATCGAGCAGATCCGCGGTGACGGGAATGACGCCGCTTTGCTCGGTCGCACGACGCGACAGCCCGTAAACGGTCCAGCCGCTGGCGTTGAGATAGCTTGCCAGATTGCCGCCGGTAATGCCGGTAGCGCCTACCACGAGCGCGTTGCCTTTACGCATGATGACTCCTTCGATGAACGTGACTGCCCGCTTTTCTCAAGGCCTTGTGACCTTTTCACGGCGAGCGATGACGTTCATTCTGGTAAGAGACGTCAGTTGCTACAATTGGAAAAACCGCAAATCTTTATTGCATCAGGTGCAATACGATGGATCTCAACGCTCTACGTGTATTCGAACGTGTTGCTGCGACCGGCAGCTTCACGGTAACCGCGCACCATTTTCACCGGGCGGTTTCGTCCATTTCTCGTCAGATCACGGCGCTTGAGGAGTCGCTGGGCCAGCAGCTTCTTTACCGTCACACGCGCGCGGTGACCCTGACCGAGGCCGGCGAGCGCTATTACCGGGATATTCGTGAGATTCTCAACCAGCTCGACCTGGCGACCGAAGCGCTTCAGGCGTCGGGCAGCGAGCCGTCGGGGCTTTTGCGTATCAACGCGCCGGTATCCTTCGGTCAGCGCCAGATCGTACCCATCCTCCACCGTTTTCAGCGTCGCTACCCCGCTATCAAGGCGGAGCTGGTACTGACCGACCAGCTCACCGACCCGGTCAAAGAGAGTATCGATATCACCTTTCGGGTCGGCGAGCTTTCGGACACCACGCTGGTGGCAAGGCGCCTGGCGCCCATGAACTACGTGGTGGCGGCCTCCCCTGCCTACCTTGAGCGTTACGGAACGCCGCAGACCCCGGAGGCGCTTTGCCAGCACGACTGCCTGCTCTACCAGGGCGAAATGGGACGCCAGCGCTGGTACTTTGACCAGCCAGGCGCCAGGAGCCCCCTAACCTGCAAGGTAGAAGGCTCGCTTTACAGCAACAGCGCCGAGAGTCTGCTGCAGGCGGCATTGATGGGCCAGGGGCTGGTGATGTTTCCCACTTGGCTAATTGCCGACGAGCTCGCCCGCCAGGCGCTGATTCCCGTACTCAAATCCTGGCGTGGCGAAGTGGCCCCCGCCCGGCGCTACATTCACGTCCTGTACGGCCAGCGACGCCTGACCGCGCCCAAGGTCAGTGCCTTTCTGGAGCACCTGTTCGAAGAACTGGGCGACGTACCGCCCTGGGATCGCTGGCAGGAGCGAATAGCGAAAGAAACATCGTAATACCTTTACCCATCAAGACGTCACCATGAAAAAAGAGAGGCTGGCGCCTCTCTTTTGGATTTCGCTTCGCTCACAGCATTCGTGGCAACCAGGTGGCCAGGCTCGGGAAGATGACCAGCAGCGCGACCAGCAGCATCGAGCAGAGAATATAGGGAATGGCGGCGGAGTAGATTTCCCGCATGGTGGTTCCCGGCGGTGCGACCCCCTTCATGACGAAGAGCAAAAGCCCCAGCGGCGGCGTGGAGAAGCTGATTTCCAGCGCTAGCAGCACGACCACGCCAAACCAGATCAAATCGAACCCGAGCGCCTGGGCCAGCGGGAAGAAGATCGGCACGGTCAGCATCATGATCGAAATCTGCTCCATGAAGGTGCCGAGCACCAGGAGCACGGCGAACATGGCCATCAGCATCAAAATGGGCGATAGATCGAAGCTGGTGGCCCACTGAATCAGTCCGCCGGAGGCACCGGAGAAGCCCAGGAGCTGGCTGAAGGTCGCCGAGCCGAACACGATCAGATACGCCATCAGCGTGACCTTGAGTGCCCCAATCACCGACTGAGTGAACGCCGCCCAGGTCATGCAGCGAAAGATAAAGCCCAGAATGATGACCCCGAGCGCACCGAAGGCCGCCGCCTCCGAGGGCGTAGCGAAACCGATCAGCATGAGCGCCACGATGATCACCATCACGCTGAGCATGGGCAGAATGTCGGTCACGATGAGTTTTAGCTTGGCACCTAGCGGTACCGGCTCGAGCTCGTAGGCCGGTGCCGCCTCCGGGTCGCGCCGGGTCTGGATGAAGATGGTCGCCATGTAAAAGCCGGCCAGCGTCAGCCCCGGCAAAATGCCAGCGACCAGCAGCGCGCCGATGTCGATCTTGGCAAGCGTTGCCAAAAGCACCGCCAGCGCCGAGGGCGGAATGATGATCGCAAGGCCTCCGGTCCCCAGAATGGGGCCGATCGCCATCTTCTTCTTGTAGCCCCGGCGCTCCATTTCCGGCACCAAAAGCGAGCCCATCAGCGCTGTCGACCCCATGGAGGAGCCGCTGAGCGTGGAAAAGGCGGTACCACCCACCACGGTGACGTAGGAGAGCCGACCGGGCACCTTGCCCATTAGCCGGTCCACGGCGTTGAACATCTTCATACCGAGCCCGGTACGAAAGAACAGCTCGCCCATCAAGAGAAACAGCGGAATCGGTACGAGGTTAAAGCTCGAAAGTGCCCCGAAACCGTTGTTGAGCATCTGTACGATGCCCGCCTGCCCCCCCATGAAATGCCAGGCCCCGATGACGTTGGCGGCTAAAAACGCCAGCGCGATGGGCGTGCCTACCGCCATGAAGAAAAGAATCAGCGAGAGTAGAAACGCCAGCGCAAAATACCATTCCATCATTCCTTGATCCCCGCTTCGCCGCTGTGAAGAATCTCCGGGCCGATGACGAAGCGGCCAAACTCGACCGCCATCAGGGTAAAGCTGACCGGAAAGACGATGGTGAGTATCCACTTGGGTACGAAAAACGCGCGCACGTCATAGTCGCTGCGTTCGATATTGAGCAAAAATAGATCAAGCCCCTTCCAAGCGAGCACCCCACTCACCAGCACGCAGACCAGCGCAACCGCTCGGCTGAGAATATTGAGCACGGGCAGCGGCAGTACCGATGTGAGCAGCTCGATATGCACGTGCCCTTTCTGACGCACAAGCCAGGGCGCGCCCAAAAGCGTCAGGTAGAACATGGCGTACTCGGTGGAAAGAAAGAACCACGCCGAGGGCTGTAACCCCAGGTTACGAATCACGACCGACAGCACCACCGCCACCATCAGCCATACCAGCATGATGGCGGCAAGCAGTGCCATGCCGTTGAGCAGCAGCAAATAGCCGCGTTGTGCATAGCGCATAGAAACCCCGAAGCAGTTGGCGTCCTGCAGAAAGACGCCGGGGCAAGAGCCGGCGTCTTGAGTACGGTAAGAGCCGGCGACGTTATAGATCGTTGAACTTCTCGATCAGCTCATCGTAATGCTCAAGGCCCATCGGGTGACGTTCCATCTGGCCTTTCATGCGCGCCCAGGTCGCTTCGCGGGCGGCATCGGCGTAACGCTGGGCCGCCTCGCCTTCCAACGTGACGACGTTCATCCCGTCCTCTTCGAGCTCGGCCTGCTGCTCGACGGCACGCTCGGCCAACTGCTCGGCGCTGTCACGCTCGTGCTCGATCGCCACTTCCTGAAGAATCTGCTGAGACTCGGGGCTTAGCTGATTCCACTTGTTCAGATTGACGATCACACCCATGTCGGTAGAGAAAAATGCCGGGTCGATCCGGTAGTTCAGGAATTTGTCCCAGTTGAGATCTTTAAGGCCGATCTGCGTCCAGCCCGTGGCGTTCACGACGCTGCGCTCGAGCGCTGAATAGACATCGGTGGTGGGCAGGCTGATCGGCTGCGCGCCGAGATAATCCTGGAAGAAGGCGTCATACACGGGGTTGCTGCGAAGCCGAAGCCCCGAAATATCCAGGTCACCGTTTTCATCGAGGCCCGGCTCGTCGATGGTGTAGAGGTTGTAGCTCACGCCGCTGTCGAACCAGCCCAGATAGTAGGTGCCCATCTTCTCCTGATGGATCTCATTGAGCAGATCGATTCCGCCGTTTTCGCGGGCGTAAATGGCGTTGGTATTCGAGGCAACCATGGCATCGCGCTCGGGCACGGTACCGGCGTAGAAACTCGCCGCGGTATAGGCCATGTCCACCACGCCGTTGCGCACCGCCTCCGGCTGCTCGGAGAGACCAATGACCTCGGGGCCGCCTCGTACATTGATCTGCACGACCCCTTCGCCGCGCTCGTTCACTTTATCGACGAACTCCAGAAAGCTCTGGGTGTAGATCAACGATGGCGGGAAGGCGTGAACGGCGTTGATTTGATCGACGGCGAAGGCCGGAACGGAGGCGAGCGCGGTCATTATGGCGAGCGTCAAGGGGGCTTTTTTCATGGGGAGTCTCCTGTAGATATTATCATTGGTACGACTGTCGATTGCCGGTACGTTTGTTTATTGGAATGGCTGTTAGCGTACATGCCGGTACTGAATAATCGTGGGGGCTTGGCGCTTTCCCGATCAGGGTGAGTCGCAAAGCGCCCTTGTAATCACCGCTACCCTTTACCGATTAAAGGCGCGCCCCCCGGGTAGGGCTGCGCCCAGGGAAATCGCTTGGCGTAGGTGGCGGCGAATGTGTCGATATCGCCTTCATGTTGACGGGTCATGTCGATATCGTCCCAGCCGTTGAGCAGCTTGGTGCGCCAGACCGGGTTGATCGTAAAGGCCACCTCGAGCTCGCCAACGCGAATGCGCTGCTCGAGTAGGTCCACGTCGACCGGCGCCGCCTCGCCAAGCGCCTTGAGCAGACGCTCGGCGTCTTCCTCGTTGACCACCGCGGGCAGCAGGCCGTTATTGACCGCGTTGGAAGCGAAGATATCGCCGAAACTCGGCGCGATCACGCAGCGAAAACCGCCGTCGACCAGCGCATAGACCGCCGCCTCCCGCGAGGACCCCGCCCCGAAGTTGCGCCGGCTCACCAGCACTTCGGCCTCGTCGGCGCTGGGCTGGTTGAGGGGATAGTCTGGTGAAGGCGCGCCGTGGGCGTCGCGGCGCACGTCGAACAGAAGAAACTGACCGTAGCCGACGCTGCGCGGCTCTTTCATGAAACGCGCGGGAATCAGTTGGTCGGTGTCCACGTTGGCGTGGGGCAAGCTGATGCCCAGCGTGGTTAAAATCTCGATGGGTTTCATGAGCGCACCCCGTCGGTGTGGGCGCCTGGCGCCAGCGTGCGGATATCGGTCAGCCGCCCTTCAAGGGCGGCGGCGGCGACCATGGCAGGGGACATTAAATGGGTACGCGCCCCCGGGCCCTGGCGCCCCTTGAAGTTACGATTGGTGGTCGAGGCGCAGCGCTCACCGCTGGGAACCGTGTCGCCGTTCATGCCCACACACATCGAACAGCCCGAGTGGCGCCACTCGAGCCCCGCGTCGATGAAGATACGATCGAGCCCCTCCTCTTCGGCCTGGGCCTTGACCTGGGTGGACCCGGGTGACACGACACCGGGCACGCGGCTTTTACGCCCGTTCAGCACGGCCGCGGCGGCGCGCAGGTCTTCAATGCGGGCATTGGTGCAGGAGCCGATGAACACCCGATCGATGGCGATATCGGTGAGTTTCTGGCCCGGCGAAAGCCCCATGTAGTCGAGACTATCGCGAATCTGGCGCGCCCTGGCGCTCTCCTGGTCGCCGTCCAACGAAGGCAGGCGGTGATCGATGGGTAGCGCCTCTTCCGGCGAAACGCCCCAGGTGACGGTAGGCGCAATCTCCGCGGCATCGATAGTAACGTCCTGATCGAAAACGGCGTCGGCATCGCTGTAAAGCGTGGACCAGTACGCGCAGGCCTGGTCAAAAAGCTCGCCTTTCGGACTGTAGGGCCGGCCTTTCAAATAGTCGAAGGTGGTCTGATCCGGAGCGATCATGCCGCACCGGCCGCCGCCCTCGATGGACAGATTGCAAAGCGTCAGACGCGCCTCCATCGAAAGTGAACGGATCGCCTCGCCGGCATACTCGATGGCAAAGCCGCGTGCGCCGTCGGCGCCCAACCGTGAAATCCAGGTCAGCGCGATATCCTTGGCCGTTACCCCGGGCGAGAGCTGTCCTTTCAAGGTGATGCGCATTACCTTGGGTTTGGTCTGCCAAAGCGTTTGGGTGGCCAGCACATGCGCAACTTCGGAGGCGCCAATGCCAAAGGCGATGCTGCCAAACGCCCCGTGGGTCGCCGTATGGCTATCGCCGCAAACCATGACAAGCCCGGGCTGGGTCAGCCCCTGCTCTGGACCCATGACATGGACGATGCCCTGGCGTGGGTCATCGAGCCCGAAAAGCGTGACATCGTGTTTGGCGGTGTTGTCGGTGAGCTGTTCGATCATGGACCGAATCTTGGGATCATTCACTTCATCGAGAGTGCGCGATAGCGTCGGCGCGTAGTGATCGGCAATGCCAAAGGTCAGAACGGGCCTGGCGACCGGCAGATGGCGTTCTTCCAGCTTGTTGAAGGCATGAAAGGAGCCTTCATGGACGAAGTGGCGGTCGATCCACAAAAGGCTTTGACCACTGTCGCTGCGGTACACCTCATGGGCGGACCACACCTTGTCGAATAGCGTCTGGGGAGTGCTCATGATGTTCGCTGTCTCGGCCTGTGCCACTGCGTGGCACCGTTTTATTAGTGGGGGCGGTCATCACGCCCTGGGCAGCTTTCAGCCTGGCTCTGGCCGACGGGGATATGGCTGCCAGCTTTTCTCTACAGATTTTTCTTCAATTAGTTTTTCTACAACTAGCGCAAATCTTAAGCACAGGTCAAATGTATTTTTTAGAATTTATAATTGGTATTAAAAATAATACATGCAAAACGTGTTCGTAAAGTTTTTCATACCGTCGAGTCGGTAGGCATACCGCCCACCCGGGGTTCCCAATAGCGTGAGCTGTCGTCGCCATTGCGCTCGAGATCGATCTGGAAACGGTAGCGGTCGGGGCGATAGAAAGCCTCCAGATGTTCGACACCCCGCCCTTTTTCATCGAACACCACGCGCGTCAGCGAAATCAGTGGCGAGCCGACCGATACCTCCAGCGCCTGGGCAAGATCGTGGCTTGCAAGCGTTGCAGAAATGGATTGAGAGGCGTGATCCACGTTGACGCCGCTGCGCTCGAGCAAAACGAACAGCGGTGTATCGGCCAGGTCCGCCTCGCTGTAGTGCAGGGCGATCTTCTCGGGCACGTGGGTGATCAGGTAGGAGAACGGATTGCCGTCCACCATGCGCACGCGTACCGAGCGCTGTGCCTTGGTGTTCGGAGCCATGCCCAGCCGCTTGGCGATCGTCTCCGGCGGCGGCGCATAGCCGAACTCCAGCAGCCGCACCTGGGAGGCCTGGCTCATCTTCACCATGTTGGGCATCAGATTCGAGACGTTCGCCGTCATCACCGTGGCCTCCAGCGGCTGCTTGAGCACCACCGTGCCCACCCCGGCCTTGCGCTCGACCAGGCCGCTCGCCTGCAGCGCCTTGATGGCGCGGCGCACGGTCACTCGCGATACGCCGTGCTGCTCGGCCAGCCTGTTCTCGCCCGGAAGCTTTCCGCCCGAGGGAAGACGGCCGCTGAGAATGGCATCCTTGAGCAGCAGATAGATGCGATGCGACTTCGTCCCTCCCACGGCCGAGGTATGTGCCTCGCTCATCCTTGTTCCCCTACGTCGTCAAAAAATTTTCCAGCGCACTTGACGCGCACCGCTTTGTAGACATAAAAATGTATCAAATTTAATACATTTAAACGACTCATCGATTCGTATACCCGTGACCAAAACGTTCGGCCGAGGACACAGCTCTGCCACGCACTGAGTAACACACATCGCGAGCATTTCGAAGCAGAAAGCGGCAACTCAGCCAAGAGGCCAGCCATGGAGAGTAACGCAAGCGAGCGGCGTGGCAGCGATAAAACGCAGGTGCGCGCGTTTCTCGCCGCCATGCAAGCGCGAGACCTGGCGAAAGCCAAACGGTTTCTGGCCGAGCGCGTTGCGCTGGAGTTTCCCGGGGCGCCTACGATGGCAAGCCTCGAGGAGGTCATCGCCTGGGCAGGCAGTCGTTACCGACACGTGAGCAAGACCCTTCACGGCGTGGATCACTGCGTCACGCCGCTTGAGTCCATCGTCATCTGCCACGGCGTGCTCGACGTGACCTGGCTGGATGACACGACGTCCACGGGCGTGCGCTTTATCGACCGCTTCGAGCTGAAAGATGGCCTGATCATCCGTCAGCAGGTCTGGAACGATCTGGCGCTTGTGCGCCCCCACCTTGCCCCTGCCGGGCACTCCCCCCTCTGAAGAGAGCCTTATGACACAAAAAACCACTTCCCCACCGAGTCTCACACGCCTGTTGCAGGATCCTTCCATCGTGGTCGCCCCCGGCGTATTCGATGCACTCGGCGCCTCGCTTGCCGAGCAGGCTGGCTTTGATACGGTCTATCTCTCCGGCGCCAGTCTCGCCTATACCCAGCTGGGGCGGCCTGATATCGGCCTTTTGAGCATCACCGAAATCTGCACCGCCATGTCGCATATTCGTGAGCGCACGAACCTTTCCGTGGTCGTGGATTGCGATACGGGCTTTGGTAACGCCATGAACGTAATGCGCAGCGTGCGCCTTCTGGAGCGCGCCGGCGCCAACGCCATTCAGCTCGAGGATCAGACCTATCCCAAGCGCTGCGGTCACCTGAAGGGCAAGACCCTGGTCTCCAGGGGCGAAATGGTCGGTAAATTGCATGCGGCACTGGATGCTCGGGAGAGTGAGGACACGCTGATCATCGGGCGTACCGATGCGCTGGGTGTGGAAGGTACCGACAGCGCTATCGAGCGCGCCCAGGCCTATTTTGAAGCCGGCGTGGACATGCTGTTCATCGAAGGCATCCGCACCGACGAGGATATCGACAAGATCATGACCCGGTTCAAGGGCAAGGTGCCGATCATGGCCAACATGGTCGAAGGTGGCGACACGCCGCTGCAAAACGCCCAGGCGCTGGAAGCGCTCGGCTTCTCGCTGGTGATCTTCCCCGGCGCGCTGGTGCGCGCGATTACCCATATGGCGAGCCGCTTCTTCGCCACGCTGAAACAGGACGGCACCACCGACGCCTTTCGCGATCAGATGCTCGATTTCAAAGAGCTCAACGATTACCTGGGCACTCAGAAAATGCTCGAACTGGGTGAGCGTTACGAAGAGCGCTAATGGCAGGCCCCGGGCGCCCGCGTCAGTCAAGACAGAGTTGGACACGGCCCCCTTCGAAAAACAATGCCTAGAAGAAAGACTTTTTCAAGAACGACGCTTTAAAAATAACCATGTCAGGAGACAGCAATGCAGACGACGGACAAGACGGCCAAAGAGATTTTTCATGACGTCATGGCTAACCCGCAGCGGGTGCCTTTTGGCTTTGGCAAGAAAGCGGTACTCGTCAACGTCGACCCGCAAAAGGCCTACACCCGCACGGATCTTTTCAAGACCGCTTACGAAACCGACCCGAAACAGCTCGAGTACACCAATCAACTGGCCCGCGGCTTTCGCGCGAAAGGCTGGCCGGTGGTCTGGACCCACGTGGCCTTTCTCGACTCCGCCGAGGATGCCGGCGTGTGGGGCACGCGCACCGACACCCCGGATTCGCTGCAGAACATCAAGTACGGCTCTGAGCGCGCCGAATTCGACGAACGCGCCGAGATCGACCACGAGCGTGACGTAATCTACACCAAGCGCATGCCCTCGGCGTTTTTCGAAACGCCGCTGCAGTCGCTTTTAGTGTGGCATCAGGTGGATACCGTGATCATCACCGGCGGCTCGACCTCGGGCTGCATTCGCGCCACCGCCGTGGAGAGCCTATCCCGCGGCTATCGCACCATCGTGCCGATGGAGTGCGTGGCCGACAAGCACGAGAGCTACCACTACGCCAACCTGACCGACCTGCACCTGAAATACGCGGACGTCATGCCGGTGGCCGACGTGCTGGCATGGCTCGAGGGCTGAGGAGCAAACCATGAAGGAATCCCTTGGCGTATACGACTACTGGGCCTATGACCAGCGTCCGAAAATCGAGTGGCCGGGTGGTGCGAAGGTCGCCTTCTGGGTCGCGCCCAATATCGAGTATTACGAGCTCGACCCGCCCCAGAATCCCAGCCGCAAACCCTGGCCACACCCACACCCGTCGGTGCCCGGCTACAGCATCCGCGACTACGGCAACCGGGTAGGCCACCAGCGCCAGATGGCGCTGCTGGACAAGTACGGCATTCGCGGCTCCGTTTCGCTGTCGACGGCGCTTTGCGAGCACCATCCGGAAATCATCCAGATGTGCAAGGAGCGCGACTGGGAGTTCTTCAGCCACGGCATCTACAACACGCGCTACACCTACGGTCTGAGCGAGGCCCAGGAGCGCGCCATGATCCGCGACAGCATGGAGACCATCCATCGCCACACCGGCCAAGCCTGCGCGGGGTATCTGGCGCCGGCGCTTTCCCACTCCGAGCGCACGCTGGATCTGTTCGCCGAAGTGGGCGAGGAGCTCTTCGGTGAGCGCGGCGGGCTCTATACCTGCGATCTCTTCCACGACGACCAGCCCACGCCGGTCAACGTGCGCTCCGGCAAGCGCTTCATTTCTGTGCCCTACTCCATGGAAATGAACGACACCATCGTTTACGCCGTGAACAAGGTCGAACCGCGCCAGTACGCCACCATGCTCAAGCGTCACTTCGACCGCCTGTACCAGGAAGGCGCCGAGTCCGGCACGGTGATGTGCATTCCCACCCACAACTACCAGGTGAGCTGCCCTCACCGCATCAAGGCCTTCGAGGAGGCGCTGGAGTACATTACCGGCCACTCCGACGTCTGGGTCACCACCGGCCGGGAAATCGCCGAGCACTACCGGGCGCACTCTTACGATGCCGCGCTTGACAGTATTCAGGCGCAGGCCGCTACCGCACCAAGGGAGGGTTGATACCATGGCACTCAACGACGACTACCTGGACTACCCGCTGCGCCGCCATGGCTACGACCACGACCGCTATGACTGGTCGATGCTCGGGGAACGCCCCCCGATTACCTGGCCCGGCGGCAAGACGCTGGCGGTATGGATCAATATTTCGCTGCAGTTCTACCCGCTCAACCAGCGCGGCGAGCCGTTCAAGGTGCCCAACGGCATGACCATGCCCTATCCGGACCTGCGCCACTTCTCGCTGCGCGATTACGGCAACCGGGTGGGCATCTATCGGGTGCTCGAGGCCTTGAAGCGATACGCCATCACGCCGACCTACGCGATCAACGCCCAGCTCGCCGAGCAGACGCCTTATCTGGTCAAGCGTCTTCAAGAGCACGGCGGCGAGTTCATCGCCCACGGCTGGAACATGGATCACCTGCACTACGGTGGCCAGCCCGTCGAGGAAGAGGCCGAGCTGGTCAAGCGCTCGGTAGACACCCTGCGCCGCTTGACCGGCCAACGCATTCGCGGCTGGCTCAGCCCGGCCAAGCACCAGAGCTTCAACACACCGGATCTTTTGACCGAAAACGGCATCGAGTACTGCGCCGACTGGGTCAACGACGAGCTGCCCTACGTTTGGAAGACCGCCTCGGGCCCGCTCACCATGATGGGGCTTTCTACCGAGATCGAGGACCAGTTCGTCATGAGCCAGAACCTCCACTCGGAAGACTCATGGGTCGCGCAGGTGAAGGATGCGTTCGATTTTCTGCTGGAGGAGTCGCGCACCGCTGGCGGGCGCCTGTTCGCCCTGAACCTTCACCCCTGGCTTGTCGGCCAGCCCCACCGCATCGCCTGCCTGGAAGAAGTGCTTGCGCATATCAGCGGACACGCTGAGGTATGGCAGGCGCCAGCGGGCGAGATTCTGGATGCCTTCACTCATGCGGAGCAGGCGTAATGGCGATCGTTCCCTACACCCACACCACTGAATTCGATGCCCACCTGCCGCTTTTGATCATCGGTGCCGGCGCCTGTGGGCTGGTGGCGGCGCTCAAGGCGCGTGAGGCGGGCATCGAGCTTGCGGTGCTGGAGCGCGATGCGCTGCCTCGCGGCAGCACTGCGATGTCACAAGGCTTCATTCCCGCCGCTGGCACGCGCTTTCAAAAGGCGCTGGAAGTCGAGGATACCCCACGCCTCATGGCCGAAGACATTCAGCGCAAGAACGGCTTCGAGGCCGATCAAGCGATCGTCGAGCGGCTGGCCGAGCAATCGGGGCCGACCGTGGAGTGGCTGGCCGACGATCACGGCGTGCCTTTTGAGCTGGTCGAAGGCTTTCTCTACCCCGGCCACCGGCGACTGCGTATGCACGCCACGCCTCGGCGCACCGGCGAGGAGCTGATGGGCGCACTTTTGAACGCCGCCGAGCGTGCCGGCGTGGATATTCTCACCCAAGCGCGGGTCGAGGACCTGCACGTGGACGAGGCCCAACGGGTGCGCGGCGTAACGATCACACGCCCGGACGGCAGTCGTGAGCGTATCGGCTGCGATGCCCTGATCCTGGCCTGCAACGGCTACGGCGGCAATGCCGAGTTGGTCAAGCGCCATATCCCGTCGCTCAAGGAGGCGCTCTACTACGGCCACGAGGGCAACCAGGGCGATGCGCTGCTCTGGGGCGAGGCGATGGGCGCAAGCACGAAGGATCTCGGCGCCTGCCAGGGCCACGGCTCGCTTGCCACTCCGCACCAGATTTTGATCAGCTGGGCACTGATGATGCAGGGCGGCATGCAGGTCAACGTGCTGGGTGAGCGCTTCTCCAACGAACACGGCGGCTACTCCGAGCAGGCCGCCAACGTCCTCGCCCAGCCCGAGGGCGTTGCCTGGAATATTTTCGACGGCCGTATTCATGAAAACGCGCTTGAATTCGAGGATTACCGTAACGCCTTCGAGGCCGGCGCGATACGCGCTTTCGACACGCTAGATGCCATGGCCAATTGCCTCGACCTGCCGCTCGCCGCGCTGGAGACGGCCGTCGACGACATGCATCGCCACGCCCGAACGCAGACACCGGACACGTTCGGCCGCGTTTTCGAGCCCGCCAACCTGCTGTCACCGCCTTACTACGCCGTCCGCGTGACCGGGGCGCTGTTTCATACCCAGGGCGGACTCGAAGTGAATACCCAGGCACGAGTGCTGGATACCCAAGGCCGGATGCTGCCCAACCTGTTCGCCGGCGGCGGCGCAGCGCGGGGCGTTTCCGGCGCCGGCGATAGCGGCTATCTCTCGGGCAACGGTCTATTGAGCGCCGTCGTGCTGGGCGCCGTCGCCGGACAAAGCGCGGCGGCGCTTTTACAGGCCACCGAACACGAGGCCTGATAGCGGGCGTTGATGCGGCAGGCATCGAGGCTTTTGCCAAGGCGCTGATTTCGTGGTTTGCTGGCACGCCCTAACGCGCCACCACGAGAATCACTCATGTTTCATCTGCTGATTTCACTGCCCTGCCTGATCGTGATTCTCCGGGTACTGGCGCCGCTCCCGTGGCCGCGCTGGAGCAAAATAACGCTCTCGGCGCTGCTGCTGCTCGTCTCACAACATCACCTTCTAACCCAGCTCGCCTTTGGCAGCATGTTCTCGCCGGAGGTGCCGCGCGCGGTGGTGCTGCTCGTCAATACGCTGTTTGGGGCGATGCTCTTTCTGGCACTGATGCAGCTCGCGGTCGATGTGGTCACCCTGGTGCTGGCGCTGATCAAACGGCGCCGTCTCGGTATCCCCGGCGCGCTTCGTTACGCGCTCAGCCTGGTGGCGCTGGGGGTGGCCGCCTTCGCCGTGAGCCAGGCGGCGCGTGTGCCACCGCTCAAGGAGGTCGATATCGCCATCGACGGGCTGCCAGAGGCGTTCGAGGGCTATGAGATCGTGCATCTGACCGACCTGCACATCAGCCGGCTGTTCCAGGTGGGCTGGGTGGAGGACGTGGTCGAGAAAACCAACGCGCTCGGGGCGGACGTCATCCTGATCACCGGCGACCTGATCGACGGCACCTTGCAAGCGCGCCGTGACGATGTCGCCCCGCTTGCCTCGCTTTCAGCCCTCGACGGCGTATTCGTCAGTTCCGGCAATCACGAGTACTACTTTGGCGCCAACGAGTGGATGGCGCACTACCAGACGCTCGGTATGCAAGCACTCGCCAACGAACACACGGTGATCGAACGCGGCGACGCCGCGCTGGTACTGGCCGGGGTCAACGATGCGTCTGCCGCCGGGCACGGCTATACGGGGCCGGACGTGACCCAAGCGCTCGAAGGCGCGCCGGCAGGCGCCCCGGTCATCCTGCTCGACCACCAGCCGCGCAACGCGCGCAATACGGCTGCCCGGGGCGTCGATCTGCAGCTTTCCGGCCACACCCACGGCGGCATGATGGTGGGGTTCGACCGGCTCGTGGCGCGTGCCAATGAAGGCTTTGTGTCAGGCAAATACGAACTCGACGGCATGACGCTCTACCTCAACAGCGGCACCGCGCTCTGGCCCGGTTTCGCCCTACGTTTGGGCAAGCCGTCGGAGCTTACGCGTATCACGCTGCACGCGCAGTAGCCACTCGAGCAAGCGCTAGCTCCAGCTCCCCTCACCCAGCGCGTCGAGCGGAATTTTCAGATAGCGCTTGCCGTTGGCTTCCGGCTCGGGCAGGCGCCCGCCCAGGGTATTGACCTGGAGTGCGTGGAGAATCAGCCTGGGCATGGGCAGTTCGCTGTCACGCTGTTGGCGAAACGCGACGTACTGCGCCTCGCCTTGACCCGCCAAATGAGGGTTATGCTCGCGCTGCTCGGCCACGCTGCTTTGCCAGGCCGGGGCGCGACCGCCCGGGCAATAGTCGTGACCGGTGAACAGCCGAGTCTCGTCGGGCAGACTCAGAATCTGTTGAATGGAGTACCACAGCGCGCGGGCGTCGCCGCCGGGAAAATCCGCCCGGGCGGTACCGAAATCCGGCTGAAAAAGCGTGTCGTGAACGAACGCCGCGTCGCCCACCACGTAGGTGATCGAGGCCAGCGTATGGCCCGGCGAGTGCATGACCCGCGCCGTTAGCTCACCGATTTGGAACGTATCGCCGTCGGCAAAGAGCCAATCCCACTGACGCCCGTCTGCGGGCATCTCCGGCCAGTGATAGATCTTCTTCCACAGCGCCTGCACTTTCGTGACGTGCTCGCCGATCGCGGTCGGCGCGCCGGTCTTTCCCTTTAAATACTGCGCCGCGGAGAAGTGATCCGCGTGGGGGTGAGTATCCAGAATCCACTCGACGTGAAGCGCATGTTTGGCCACGTAATCGAGCAGCTCATCGGCATGGTGGGTGGCGGTAGCGCCGGATTTCTCGTCGAAATCCAGCACCGGGTCGATGATCGCGCAGGCCTTCGTGGCCGGGTCGCTGACGACGTATTGAACGCTACCGGTGCGCGGGTCGTAAAAGCCCGCCACCTCCGGCTGGCCCTCAAAAGCGGCGGGTGAATGCTGAAACGTGTTCATGCGGGCTCCTGTCAGGCAAAGGATGGTGGCCAAGCGCGTGGGGATCAAAACGCCTTTTCGAGCGCGAAGCGCGGCTGCTGCTGGCCTTGCACCTCAACGGTTTCGATAAACATCTCGAGTGGGCGCACCCACAGGCCGTACTCGCCGTAAAGCGCCCGGTAGACCACCAGCGGCTCCTCGGTTTCGCTGTGCTGCGCGGTGCCGAGTACTTCGTAAAGTGCGCCTTTATAGTGGCGGTAGATGCCGGGAGCGGGCGAGTTCATGGGGCGTTCTCTCCGGGTGGTGTGTTGACGTCGAGACGGGCGTTTTTGGCCAGCCGTTCGAGCACTTTCGAGGCGGCCACGAAGCCGAAGGTGCCGGTGACGAAGGTGGCGGCGCCAAATCCCGAGGCGCAATCCAGTCGGGTGGCGTCGCCGCTGCCGGGCTTTTGCAGGCAGACTTCGCCGTCAGCGCCCGGGTAGACGAGCTGCTCGTCAGAGTAGACGCAGGCCACCGAGAAGCGCCGCTTGGGGTTACGTGAGAAGCCGAAATCCCGGCGCAGGCGCGCGCGCACCCTGGCGAGCAGCGGGTCGTGTTCGGTGCGGGTGAGATCGGCGACCTGAATACGGGTGGGGTCGGTCTGCCCGCCGGCCGCTCCGGTGACGATGATCGGAAGCTTTCGCCGCTTGCACCAGGCAATCAGCGCGGCCTTGGCGATCACGCTGTCGATCGCATCCACCACGTAATCGGCACGCTCGGGAATGCGTTCAGCAAGGTTCGTCGGCGTTACAAACGCGGTATCGGCGATGATCTCGATATTGGGGTTGATCAAGCGACAGCGCTCGGCCAGCACCTCGACCTTGGGCCGGCCGATGGTGCCATCGAGGGCGTGCAGCTGGCGATTGACGTTGGAAACGCACACATCGTCGAGATCGATCAGCGTGAGCGTGCCGATACCGGAGCGCGCCAGCGCCTCCGCCGCCCAGCTGCCTACCCCACCAACGCCCACCACGACCACGTGGGCGCGGCGAAAGGCATCGGCCGCGCGCTGACCGTAAAGGCGGCGAATGCCGCCAAAACGGAAATCGTAGTCAGAAGCGTCGTCCGAAGCAGGGGCGATGGAGGCGTCAATGGACATGCAGGGCTCTCTGTAATGAACGGGTCAGGGCGGAGTATCGGCGATGGGCGTGACGGGGGCGGTGCGCACGCGGTCCCGCGGCAGGTGCCCCGCCCAGCCAAGGCGCTCGAACAGCGCCGCCATCGCCGGCTCCAGCGCGCAGTCGATGCACAGCCGCAGCGGCTGGCAAGGATGATCGAAACAGAGCTGGGTGGCGGCGAGCAACAGCCCCGGCGCGCCGAGCTCATCGGCGAAAAAACGGTTGTGTACGCTCTTGCCGTGCTTGGCATCGCCAATGATGGGATAGCCCCGGCGCGACAGGTGCCGGCGAATCTGGTGGCGCCGCCCAGTGAGCGGCCTGGCCTGCACCAGCGAGTAGCGCGCCACCGGGTAGCGGTCCACCTGCACCGGAAGCTCCACACTGTCGAGACGCTGGATGTCGGTGCGCGCCTTGAGCGCGGGCATTTCGGCCTTGGGGCGGCTGCCGTCCTCTTCGCGCAGCGGGTAGTCGAGCGTCTCCTCGAAGGGCGCCTTGCCGCGCACGACCGCCAGATAGCGCTTTTCGACCTCGCGCTCGTTGAACGCCAGGCTTAGCTTGCTGGCGGCGTCGGAAGAGAGCGCCATGACCATCACGCCGGATGTCGGCCGGTCCAGCCGGTGAACCGGGTAAACCCGCTGGCCCAGCTGGTCGCGCAGCGTCTGTAGCAGGAAGGTGGTTTCGCCCCGGGCGAGCTTGGAGCGGTGCACCAAAAGCCCGGCGGGCTTGTGCACCGCCACCAGATGCGCGTCCTGATAAAGAATGCGTAGCGCCGCCATGGCCTTCCCCGCGAAAAAAGTGGCGCCATTGTCGCGGCTTCACCGGCGGTTGTCACTAGTGCTCGTCGTTGGCGTCCGCGCGCTTGAGAAGCTACCTTTCATATACCCCGTTTCGGGGCTTCCACGGAACAGGAAAGGAGAGACGACATGCGTTTAGTGACCCCCTTGACCGGTATCGCCGCCGCGCTTTTGCTGGCAACGACCGCCCAGGCCCAGACCAACGATACGGACACCGACAGTAACTCAGGCGGAACGCTGGAAGTGAACATGCACGACGTCACCGCTGAAGGCGTTCAGGACGCCACAGGTACGGTGACCATCGAAAGCTCCGAATTCGGTGGCGTCATGCTCACGCCCTCCCTTACCGGGCTCGAGCCCGGCGTGTACGGCTTCCACCTGCACCAGAACCCAAGCTGCGAACCCGCCGAAAATGACGATGGCGAGATGACCGCTGCTCAGAGCGCCGGCGGCCACTACGACCCGGAAAGCACCGAGACCCACCAGGGCCCCTATGGTGACGGCCACCTGGGCGATTTGCCGGTGCTGACGGTGAACGAGGATGGCGAAGCCAACCTGCCGGTACTCGCGCCGCGCCTGAGCATGGACGACATGACCGACCGTGCCCTGATCATCCATGAAGGCGGCGACACCTATGAAGACGAGCCGCATCTGGGCGGCGGCGGCGCGCGCATGCTGTGTGGCGTCACCCCAGCCGCTTTTTGATCGAAAGCGACCCGCGCCTGGCGCGCATGACAAACGGGCAGCCCAACGGCTGCCCGTTTTTTTGTGGGCACTCAAAGGGTCAATCTGTCCGAAGGGAAACTAAAGTTGTAGAGCGTATCCACGCACGACCAGATACATTCAGCGGGTTTGGACACGCGGGTCGAGCGCCCGCGCGATCTCCCCCCTCGCCACCGACCACCACCGGGTACCCCCAATGATCACTTTCATCGCCTCGATACTGCTGCTAATAGTCGGGTATTTCACCTACGGCAAGTTCGTGGATCGAGTGTTCGTCGCCGACCGAAAGCGTCCGACACCGGCCTTTAGCATGCGCGACAACATCGACTACGTGCCGATGAACCCCACGCGCAACTCGCTCATTCAGCTACTCAATATCGCCGGGGTGGGCCCGATCTTCGGCCCGATTCTGGGCGCCTTGTACGGCCCCGTGGCGTTCGTCTGGATCGTGATCGGCTGCATCTTCGCCGGCGCCGTACACGACTACCTGACCGGCATGATCTCGATTCGTAACCACGGCGCGCACCTGCCGCAGCTGGCGGGCAAGTTCCTTGGCAAGGCGATGAAGCACGTGGTCAACGGCTTTGCTCTGCTGCTGCTGCTGCTGGTGGGCACGGTGTTCGTGACCTCGCCGGCCACGCTTCTGGCGAACATGACCTCACTGTCGCTGGTCGGTATTACAATGGCGATCTTCGCCTACTACCTGATCGCCACGCTGCTACCGATCGACAAGGTGATCGGGCGTATCTACCCCTACTTCGGCGCGCTGCTGCTCTTTAGCGCCGCCGGTATCGGCATCGGCCTGGTCGTCACCGGCGCGCCGATTCCCGAGCTTTCATTCCAGAACATGCACCCGGACGGCGCGCCGATCTTCCCGCTGCTGTTTCTGACGATCTCCTGCGGCGCGCTCTCCGGCTTTCACGCCACCCAAACGCCGATCATCTCGCGCACCACAGAGAACGAAATCAGCGGCCGCCGCATCTTCTACGGCATGATGATCACCGAAGGCGTGATCGCCATGATCTGGGCTGCCGCCGCCATGAGCCTGTTCTACGGCGATCAGTCGCTGTCCGACGTGCTGGCCGCCGGCGGTCCCGCCGCGGTCGTAAGCGAAGTCTCTACCGTCATGCTGGGTGCAGTGGGCGGCACGCTCGCCATCCTGGGCGTCATCGTACTGCCGATCACCTCCGGCGACACCGCGTTTCGCAGCGCGCGCATGATCATCGCGGATTATCTGAAGATCGGACAAAAGCCGATCGCCAAGCGTTTGATGATCGCCCTGCCGCTGTTCGTCATTTCCTATGCGCTGACCCACATGGACTTCACCCTGCTGTGGCGCTACTTCTCCTGGGCGAACCAGACCACCGCGGTCATCGCGCTATGGGTGGGCACCATGTATCTGGTGCTGTCGCGCAAGCCCTACCTGATTACGGCAATCCCTGCCGTGTTCATGACCATGGCAACCTTTACGTACCTGGCCTTCGCGCCGATCGGTTTTGGCCTGCCGCTGCAGATCAGCTACGTCGTGGCCGCGCTCGGCACGCTGGTATGCATCGCGCTATTCATGAAGCGTGTACGCCGCCTGAGCCGCGCCACGTTCACCGTGGATGAGCCGGTAGCCGCATTCGAGGGATCTGACGCCTTCGCCGCGCAAAACCGCTAACCTTTACACGAACCCGAACCCGCCTGACGGATGATCCCGTCGGGCGGGTTTTATTTTCAGGGGCTTTCAAAGAGCTTTCTCTTCTCTTTCCAGGCCCGCAGCTTACTTCCCTCCAGCCTCGCCTTTACTTAACTTAAATCAATATCTTTAATAGATAACTATTAACGCTGCTTAACTTTCTTCGTTACATCGTTGAAAATTATCACTAATAAAATAAATAAAAAAGAACACTTTAAGATGCGCATGAATCATAGAGACATCAAAAAGTAAATATTTATAAGTCACTGATTTTAAATCGAATAAAAAACTTTAACCCAATAAAACAGCTTATTTATCTTATATATTTATTTATATGCTAAGTTATTAAAGGCAACAAGTATTCATTCTGACGAAACGCCAAAGCCAGTTACTCCAAATCATGGGTTTTTAATAAAAAATCAAATTTTTTTATTGAACAACTTATCAGGAGTAATCACCAAGGACCCCCTTGGCAAACTACTAAGGAGAGTAACATGTTTCATCATTCCTCTAAGCTGCAATACCCGGTCAAGGTTGATAAACCTAACCCCCAGTTCGCGATGCTGCTTCAACAGGCGATCGGCGGTATTGAAGGCGAGATTCGCGTGGCCATGCAGTACTTTTTCCAGGCCATGGGCGCCCGCGGTGATGACCGCATTCGGGACATGTTGATGTCCACCGCCACCGAAGAGCTTTCACACATCGAGATGCTGGGTCATGCGGTTGCGCTCAATCTGGAAGGCGCCCCGGTTTCCTATCAGGAAGAAACCGCCAAGGACCCGGTCATGAACGCCATTCTGGGCGGCGCCAACCCACGCCATCTGCTTTCGTCCGGGCTTTCCGCCATGCCGGTCAATGCCAACGGTGTGCCTTTCGACATGAGCCACGTCTACGCTACCGGCAATATCGGCGCGGACATGATGGCCAACGTCGCCGCCGAATCCGGTGGTCGTGTGCTCGCCACACGCCTTTACAACTGGACCGACGACCACGGCATGAAGGACTTCCTGTCGTTTCTGATTGCTCGAGATACTTACCACCAGCAGCAGTGGCTGGCGGTGATCGAGGAGCTTGGCGGCATGCAAGCGCAATTGCCGATTCCAAACTCGACGCCGGAAGAGCATGAAGCGACCGAACACTCCTACTACTACCTGAACACCCTGCTGGATAAGGACGCACCCAAGGGCCGCTGGGGCGAAGGTCCATCGCTTGATGGCCGAAGCCAGTACTCCATCAAGAATACACCCGAGCCGCTGGGTCAGGAGCCATCGCTTGGCGGCGCCAAGCCCAACTCCGGTGCTCAGATCGAACAGGTCGATTCATCCAAGTAAAAAGGATGCCACAAAAAAACCCCGAACCAGGTTCGGGGTTTTTATGTTTAGCGGCGGCCGCGACTTACTCGTAGGACTGGTCGCCGGCCACGTGCATCTGACGCTGGATGTAGTTCTGGATGCCGACCTTGTCGATCAGGCTGAGCTCGGTTTCGATGTGGTCGATGTGCTCTTCTTCATCGGCCAGCAGGTCGCGCAGCATGTCGCGAGTCACGTAGTCCTTCACGCTTTCGCAGTAAGTGATCGCTTCGATGTAATCGTTGCGGCCGTCGTGTTCTATCTTGAGATCGCACTCGAGCATTTCCTTGACGTTTTCACCGATGTGCAGCTTGCCCAGGTCCTGCAGATTCGGGATGCCTTCCAAAAACAGAATGCGCTCGATGATCTTGTCGGCGTGCTGCATCTCTTCGATGGACTCATCGTACTCCCACTTGGCCAGCGCCTTGAGGCCCCAGTCCTTGTACATTTTGGCATGCAGGAAGTACTGATTGATCGCCACCAGTTCGTTGCCGAGCGCGATATTGAGATGCTGGATGACCTTGGGATCGCCTTTCATGTATCACCTTTATTTAGCTGAACCGCTTTTTTGTCGTCAAAGGTTTTTCGATCAATCAAGCAGTTACGTTGGTAAAGGAGCAGCGACACGAAGGGCGTACTCCCAGTTGAGTGAGAGTATAGACGAGGCCTTTAAAAATTCAAGTAAATCAAACGTTTGCTAAAAGCAAATCAAACAATAGTGATTCGCGTCATACGGCGTAAGCAAGACCCATATCGGCCTGTTCGCGCTCGATTTGAAGCGCTTCGCGGGTAATCGATTTTCCAAGACAGGCGCACTTGCCGCACTGGGTTGCGCAACCGGTGGCCTCACGCACGTCGCGCCAGCTGCGCGCCCCGTCGCTGACTTCCCGGCGAATCTGGTGGTCGGTCACTCCCTTGCACACACATACGTACATGGCATCACCTCGATAAAAGCATGGAGTGAATGTAAATGATTCGCATACGAGTTATCAAGTGCCAACCAGTGCTCTTTAGTAGCGGTTTTTAACCGGGCCATTTTTAGTACCGTCAATACAGGAAGTTAGCCCCCCGGCAGGAGAAAAAAATTACAAAAAAAAGCCGAACCGCTTCCAAAACGGCCCGGCATGTGCAGATTTTCGAGCGCTAGCCGTTGCGGCGTAGAAAGAAGAGTCCAACCACGGCGCAGGCAAGCGTCGGGACCAGCACCGCCCACACCGGCGAGAAGCCGAAAATGCTCGAGGCCGGCGCCAGTAGATCCTGCACGTACTTGAACACCAGCCCCGTGACGACCCCGTAGAACACCCGCGTGCCGGCGGCGACGGTGCGCAGCGGGCCGAACACGAAGGAGGCGGCGATCAGTACCAGTGACCCCATGGTGAGCGGCATCAGTACCTTCTGCCAGAAGTAGAGCAGCGGCTGCTCGGCGCTCTGGCCCTGGCTTTGCAGGAAGTTGGCGTAGGCCCACAGCTCGCTGGGCGCTTGGCTTTCGATGTCGCGCAAAAGGCGTTCGAGCTGGGTCGGGGTCAGATCCGTCTCCCACGGCATCCGATCAACATACTCGGATTCGGTGCGGTCCTCGAAAATACGCGTGGTGTTGACGCCTTCGAGCTGCCAGGCCCCTTGCTCCCAGCTGGCGCGAGCGGCGCGGGTGGCCTCGACGAGGCGGCGATCCTCGAAGCGGTAGCGGGTCAAATCGAGCACCACGTCGTCGGCGCGAATCGCGCCAAAGCGGTAGACGCTGTCGCCTTCTAGCTGCCAACCGCTGCGGCTTTGCAGCATTGTGCCCTCACCCTGGCGCTGCTCCAGTCGCCAAGCCTCGGCGAACTGTTCGGTGCGGGGGCTGACGAACTCGGCCACCAGAAGCACCACCGCGACCACTACCAGCACCGGCTTCATCACGCCCCATAAAATGCGCCCCAGCGAACGCCCGGCGGCGCGCATCACGGTCAGCTCGTTGCTCGAGGCCATGGTGCCCAGGCCAATCAGCGCGCCGATGAGCACCGCCACCGGCGCGTACTGATAAAACCGCCAGGGCAGGCGCATGCCCAGATAGACCAGGACGTCCAGCGCCGAATAGTTGCCCTGGGTGTCACCGAGATCACCAATGTAGGCGATCGTGATATCGAGGCCCAACAATACGAACTGCACGATGATGATGGCGCCCAACACGTTACGGGCAATGTAGCGATCCAGTCGATCGAAAGGGTTCAAGGCACCGAACATTAGCGCATTCCTTTACGTTGCGAGCGCCAGATCAAAAGGCCCCCCAGAAGCAAGAACAGCCCGTGAATGGGCCACACGCCGATCGCGGCGGCAAGCGTTTGACTTCCGATCGCGTCTACTGCGGCCAGCAGCAGGCTCAAATAGGCGACGTATAAAAAGACCGCCGGAAGGAGCTTGGCAAAGCGCCCCTGGCGTGGATTGACCTGAGAAAGCGGCTGGGCCAGAAGTGCCAGCACGAACACCATCAGCGGAAGCCCGGCCCGCCACTGAAACTGCGCCTGGGCGCGGGGGTCAGGGTCGCGCCAAAGTTCCGGCGTAGTGGCGAACTCCAGCGAGTCGAGCTCCTGACGATCGCGGCTCAGGCCCAGACGCAGCGTATAGCGATCGAACACCAGCCGCTCCGCTGCGCGCGAGCCGGGGGTGACGCCGTAGCGCTCGCCCTCTTCCAGCACCAGAAAGCGGCTGCCGGTGTCGACGCTGGTTTCCTGATATCCCGAGCGCGCCCGAGTCACGTAGCTGTGCGTGCCCTCCTCGGCCTGGGCCTGCTCGTGGACCAGCACCTCCTGCATCCGGTTGCCGTTATCGCTAAAGCCGCTGATATAGGCGGTGCGCCCGCTGCCAAAGGACTGAAAGCGCCCGGGCGCCAGTACCGAGACGTCCAGCCGGCTCTGCTGCTCTTCGATGGTCGCCTCGGTCAAAAGCGAGCCCGCCGGGGTCAGCCACAGGCTGCAAAGCCCGACCAGAATGGCCACGATCGACGCCGGCAAGAGCGTCACGCGCAAAAGCCGCGTGGGGCTCATGCCGCAGGCGACCATCACGGTGATTTCGCTGTTCATGTAGAGCTGGCCGTAGGCGAGCAGAATGCCGAGAAAGAACGCCAGCGGCAGAATCAGCTCCATGAACCCCGGCAGGTGATAGAACATCAAACTGCCCAGAATGGTAACCGGGAAGTCGCCTTCGGCGGCATCGGCGAAGTAGCGAATAAAGCGGCTACCCATGATGACCAGCAGCAAGATGCCGGCGACCGCCGACATGGTGAGTAACACTTCACGAGTCAAGTACCGAAATAAAATCAACGCGCTCTCCGGCCAGTCCAGCAAGGTTGCCATGCAATGCGCTCATGGCTTGGGTACACTAATCCAGCGTACGATAGCGATATACGATCGCGGTATTATCGCGAATCCCTCGATGCTTGTCTTGTTGGAGACGTCATGGAATTTTCCGTTCAAACGGCCAATCCCGCCAAAGCCGAGACGGCCTGCCTGGTGCTGCCTGTCTATAAAGATAGCGAGTTACTGCCGTGTGTGGCGAAACTCGACGACGCGAGCGAGCGGCTGATCGGTCAACTCCTCGAACGCGGCGACTTCGATGCGGCTCTGGGTAACGTTCAGTTGATTCCTTTTGCCCCGGGCCTGGGCGCCGAGCGGCTTCTGCTGGTGGGCCTTGGCGCACGCGAAAAGTGCCAGGAAGCGGCCTTTCTCAAGGCGCTCGACGCCGCCATGACCGCACTGGTCAAGCTGCCCATCGACGATGCGAGCGTGGCCTTTACCGACGTGGTCCTCGAGCGCGACACCGCCTGGAAGGCGCGCAAGACGCTGGAGGCCGCCGAACGCGCGCTTTACCGCTTCGATCAGTTCAAATCCCAGCCGGCACCGAAGGCGACGCTGACCGCCCTTCACCTGATCGTCACCGACAACGCCGAGGTGGAAAGCGCCCAATACGGCGCGCGAGTCGGCACGGCCATCGGCCAGGGCATCAACTTCACGCGCACGCTGGGCAATCTCCCGGGCAACGTCTGCACGCCGCGCTACCTGGCCGAGCAGGCCGAAACCCTGGGGCAAGCGTCCAAAGGCGCACTGTCGGTCGAGATTCTGGATGAAGAAGCGCTCGAGGCGCTCGGCGCCGGCGCGCTTCTTTCCGTGGGCCGGGGAAGCGTGGAGCCCTCGCGGCTGATAGTGATGCGCTACCAGGGCGCGGAAGAGGCCGACGAGGCGCCGCACGTGCTGATCGGCAAGGGCATCACCTTCGATACCGGTGGCATTTCGCTCAAGCCCGGCGAGGGCATGGACGAGATGAAGTTCGACATGGGCGGCGCGGCCGGCGTATTCGGCACCGTCAAAGCGGTACTTGAGATCAAGCCGAAGATCAACGCGGTGTTCATCGTCGCCGCCGCCGAGAACATGCCCGACGGCGCAGCGACCAAGCCCGGCGACATCGTCAAAACGCTCAAGGGCCTGACGGTGGAAGTGCTCAACACCGACGCCGAAGGCCGGCTTGTACTGTGCGACGCGCTCACCTACGCCGAGCGCTTCACGCCCGCCAGCGTCATCGATATCGCCACGCTCACCGGGGCCGCCATCGTGGCACTTGGCCACCACGCCACCGGGCTTTTATCCAACGACGACGATCTGGCTCTCGACGTGCTGGAGGCCGGCGACGGCGCCTGGGATCGCGCCTGGCAGCTGCCGCTCTGGGACGAGTACCAGGAGCAGCTCGATTCCAACTTCGCGGATCTGGCCAACATCGGCGGGCGCCCGGCGGGTACGATCACCGCGGCGTGTTTTCTCTCCCGCTTTGCCGAGCACTTCCCCTGGGCGCATCTGGATATCGCCGGTACCGCCTGGCACTCGGGCAAACAGAAAGGCGCCACTGGCCGTCCGGTTGGGCTTTTGACCCAGTACCTGCTGGATCGCGAAACCGATGCCCAGATCGAAATCGGGGTGAAATAACCCGCCTCGATCGCCTAGCGGTTGCCTTTCAAGGCCACAACCGTTAAACCTGAATGCCATGAGGCGCCCGCCAGCCCGGGCGCCTTCCCTCTTTTTAATGTCAGCCCCTGCGGGGGTATTTTGCGGAGACCACACGCCGTGCCCACTGCCAGTTCAGCCAATCGTTTCGAAATTTTGCCGTCCAACCTGCCCACGGCGGAGAACATTCGCGAAAGCATTCTTCAAAACCCGGGGTTCGGCCGCCACTTCACCGACCACATGGCCCACGTCCGCTGGACCGTCGACGCCGACTGGCACGGCCACCAGGTGCGCCCCTACGGGCCGCTCACTCTCGACCCGGCCGCCGCGGTGCTGCACTACGGCCAGGAAATCTTCGAGGGCATCAAGGCCTACCGCCACGCCGACGGCTCGGTCTGGACCTTCCGCCCGGAGAAAAACGCCGAGCGCCTGCGCCGTAGCGCCCGCCGCTTGGCCCTGCCCGAGCTCTCGGATGAGGACTTCATCGGCTCGATTCAGGCGCTGCTCGCCCAGGACAGCGCCTGGGTGCCGACGCCGCAAAGCGACGCCGACGAGTGCAGCCTCTATCTGCGCCCGTTCATGATCGCCTCGGAAGCGTTTCTCGGCGTGCGCCCGAGCCACGAGGTCGACTACTACGTCATCGCCTCGCCGGCGGCTTCCTACTTCAAGGGCGGCGTGAACCCGGTCTCGATCTGGCTGTCGTCTACCTACAAGCGCGCCGCACCCGGCGGCACCGGCTTTGCCAAGTGCGGCGGCAACTACGCGGCCTCGCTTGCCGCACAGAAGGAAGCCGAAAGCCATGGCTGCGGCCAGGTCGCGTTCCTGGACGCCGCCGAGAGCAAGTGGCTCGAAGAGCTTGGCGGCATGAACCTGTTCTTCGTCTACAAGGATGGCCGCCTGGTTACCCCGCGCCTGACCGACACCATCCTTGAAGGCGTGACCCGCGACTCGGTCCTCACGCTTGCTAAAGACATGGGCCTGACGCCGGAGGAGCGCCCCATCAGCATCGACGAGTGGCGCGACGGTGCCAAATCCGGCGAGATCTCCGAAGTGTTCGCCTGCGGCACCGCCGCGGTCATCACCCCGGTGGGCGAGCTGGTCACCGAGCAGGAGCGTATTCGCGTTCAGGGCGACGGCGGTAGTGAAGTGGCCATGCGCATCCGCAAGGCGCTGCTGGACATTCAGTATGGCCGCAGCGACGACAAGCACGGCTGGCTGACCCAACTGGTGTAGCCCTTCCCGCCGCCGCCTCGCGCGGCGGCGCTTCACTTCTACCGACGACCCTTGCAAGGCAGAAGCCCCATGGCGCGAATCGACTTCTACATACTTCAGGACACCACCCTGGAGGGGCGGCTCGCCTTTGCCTGCAAGCTGGCCGAGACCATCCACCGCAAGGGCTACCGGCTGCACCTGCACTGCGAGGATCAAACGCTTGCCGAACAGGCCGACGAGGCGCTGTGGACCTTCCGTGATGACGCCTACCTGCCCCACGCGATCGAAGGCAGCGACCTGGCCGACAGCGTCCCCATCACGCTCGGCTTCAATGAGCTGCCTTCGCCCCGCGAAGAGACCGCGCTTTTGAACCTGCACCCGGATATCCCCGCGGGCATCGAGCGCTTTACAAGAGTTGCCGAGATCATCAACCAGCACCAGCAGGTGCTCATCGCCAAACGCGCCTGCTGGCAGCGCTACAAGGAGCTTGGCCATGAGGTAGTGCCGCACAAGATCGGCTGATACCGGAGAGAACGCCCATGAGTGATAAGCCCGTTTCCCTGATCACCCCGCCCGATGGCTACAACGATTGGCTCGCCGAGCTGAAACAGCGCATTCATGCGTCACAGCAGCGAGCGACGTTTGCGGTCAATCGCGAGCTGATACAGCTTTACTGGCAAATCGGCCGCGACATTCTCGAGCGCCAGGCAGAGCAAGGCTGGGGCGCAAAGGTGATCGAGCGGCTGGCTTTCGATTTGCGGGCGGCTTTTCCGGAAATGAAAGGTTTCTCACCTCGTAACCTCAAATACATGCGTGCCTTCGCCGAGGCCTGGCCGGAGCCCGCGTTTGTGCAAGAGGTGCTTGCACAATTGCCCTGGTATCATCAGCTGGCCCTACTGGAAAAGCTATCCGACCCGGAAAGCAGATGTTGGTACGCCTACGAGGCGATTCAGCACGGCTGGTCACGCAACGTACTGGTCATGCAGATCGAAACCCGCCTGCTGGAACGCCAGGGAGCGGCGGTGACCAACTTCGAGGCGAGCCTGCCCAAGCCACAGTCGGACCTGGCCCGGGAATCGCTGAAAGACCCGTATCGCTTCGACTTTCTCGGTCTGTCAGCCGAGTCTCAGGAGCGCGACGTCGAAGAGGCGCTGGTGCGCCACGTCACCGAATTCCTGCTGGAGCTGGGCGCGGGTTTTGCCTTCGTCGGTCGCCAGGTGCTACTCGATGTTGGCGGAGAAGAGTTCTTCCTCGATCTGCTGTTCTATCACTTGAAGCTTCGCTGCTACGTGGTCATCGAGCTCAAGACAGGCAAGTTCAAACCAGAACACTTGGGGCAGCTCGGCTTCTACCTGACCGCGGTCGACCGCCAGGTAAAAACCGAGCTGGATGCGCCGACCATCGGCCTGCTGCTGTGCAAGAGTAAGAACAAGGTCGTCGCCGAATACGCGCTGAGCGATAAATCCCAGCCGATGGGCATTGCCGAATACAAGTTGTTGGAATCGCTCCCCACCGAGCTGCAAACGGGCCTGCCCAGCATCGAACGAATCGAGCAGACGCTTGCCGAGATCAAAAACGGCCCCGAGATGTAAAACAACGCCTGGTAACAACACGCTCATGCGCTGCTCCCCTGACGCGCGGCACTCGATCGCGCTATACTTGTCGCCATTTTTTCGCCCCATCCGAATTTCATGCGCTCCCTTTGAGACGCATCGTTTGTGAGTCGCTCCATGGAAAAGACCTACCAACCCGAACAGATCGAAACCCGCTGGTACGCGCGCTGGGAAGCGGACAACCGCTTCGCGCCGTCAGGCACCGGCGCGCCCTTCTCCATCATGATTCCGCCACCCAACGTGACCGGAAGCCTGCACATGGGCCACGCGTTCCAGGACACCATCATGGATACCCTGACGCGCTGGAAACGCATGCAGGGCAACAATACGCTCTGGCAGGTGGGCACCGACCACGCGGGGATTGCGACCCAGATGCTGGTCGAGCGTAAGGTCGCCGCCGAAGAGGGCAAGACGCGCCATGATCTCGGGCGCGAGGCGTTCACGGACAAGATTTGGGAGTGGAAGGCAGAATCTGGCGGCCACATTACCCGTCAGCTGCGCCGTATGGGCGCCAGCGTTGACTGGTCGCGCGAGCGCTTCACCATGGATGAGGGCTTCTACAAGGCGGTGCAGGAAGTCTTCGTGCGTCTGCACGAGGAGAAGCTGGTTTACCGCGGCAAGCGTTTGGTCAACTGGGACCCGACGCTGCACACCGCGATTTCCGACCTGGAAGTCGAAAACAAGGAGCAGCAGGGCAGCTTCTGGCATTTCCGCTACCCACTGGCCAACGGCGTGCAAACCGCCGACGGCAAGGATCATATCGTCGTCGCCACCACCCGCCCGGAAACGCTTTTAGGCGATACCGGCGTGGCAGTGAACCCGGACGACGCGCGCTACGCCTCACTGGTCGGCCAGTTCATCGAGCTTCCGCTGGTCGGCCGGCGCATTCCGATCGTCGCCGATGAGCACGCGGACATGGAAAAAGGCTCGGGCTGCGTCAAGATCACCCCGGCCCACGACTTCAACGACTACGAAGTCGGCAAGCGCCAGAACCATCTTTTGATCAACGTCTTCTCCAAGGACGCCACGATCCTCGAGCGCGCCGAGATCTTCGACCTCAAGGGCCAGCCCCAGCCGGACGAAGACGCCACCCTGCCCACCAAATACGCAGGCCTGGATCGTTTCGAAGCGCGCAAGCAGATCGTCGCCGACATGGACGCGCTTGGCCTGCTGGTCGAGGTGGAAAGCGTCAACAACACCCTGCCTTTTGGCGACCGCTCGGGCGATGTCATCGAGCCGCTTCTGACCGACCAGTGGTTCGTGGCGGTCGAAAGCCTGGCCAAGCCTGCGATCGAGGCGGTAGAGAACGGCGATATCCAGTTCGTGCCGAAGAACTACGAGAACATGTACTTCGCCTGGATGCGCGATCTGCAGGACTGGTGCATCTCGCGCCAGCTCTGGTGGGGCCACCGCATTCCCGCCTGGTACGACGAGCAGGGCAACGTTTACGTGGCGCGCTCCGAAGCGGAAGCCCGCGAGAAGCACGGCCTAACTGCAGACGTCACTCTAACCCAGGACGAGGACGTGCTGGATACCTGGTTCAGCTCGGGCCTTTGGACGTTTGGCACGCTGGGCTGGCCGGAGAAGACCCCGGAGCTCGAGACCTTCCACCCCACCAGCGTGCTGGTGACGGGCTTCGACATCATCTTCTTCTGGGTCGCCCGGATGATCATGATGACGCTCAAGTTCACCGGAGAGGTGCCCTTCAAGACCGTCTATGTGCATGGCCTGGTGCGCGACGGCCAGGGCCAGAAGATGTCGAAATCCAAGGGCAACGTGCTCGACCCGATCGACCTGATCGACGGCATCAGCCTGGACGCGCTGCTGGAAAAGCGTACCGGCAACATGATGCAGCCGCAGAAAGCCAAGGCGATCGCCAGGGCGACGAAAGAGGAGTTCAAGGACGGCATCGAGCCCCACGGCACCGATGCGCTGCGCTTCACGTTCCTCTCGCAAGCGACCACCGGGCGCGACATCAAGTTCGATATGAACCGGCTGGACGGCTACCGCAACTTCTGCAACAAGCTGTGGAACGCCTCGCGCTATGTGCTGATGAACGCCGAAGGCGAGGATTGCGGCGCTGCGGACGAGCCGGTGGAGCTCTCGCTAGCCGATCGCTGGATCATCTCCGAGCTGCAGAAAACCGAGGCCCAGGTCACCAAAGCGATGGACGAGTACCGTTTTGACCACGCCTCCCAGGCGCTTTACGAGTTCGTCTGGAACGAGTACTGCGACTGGTACCTGGAGCTTTCCAAGCCGGTGCTGTGGGACGAAGCCGCAAGCGCCGAGTCCAAGCGCGGCACCCGCCGCACCCTGGTGCGCGTGCTCGAAACCATCCTGCGCCTGGCGCACCCGATGATGCCCTATATTTCCGAGGAGATCTGGCAGCGCGTGGCGCCTTTGGCCGGCCGTCATCCGGGCGGTGACGCCTCGATCATGACGCAAGCCTGGCCACAAGCCAATGAAGACAAGATCGACGAGCAGGCCGGGCGCGACATCGAGTGGCTCAAGGGTGTGATCATCGCCGTGCGCAACATCCGCGCCGAGATGAACATCGCCCCGGGCAAGCCGCTGGACGTGCTGCTGACCAAGGGCCAGCCGACGGACGCCGAGCGCCTCGAGAGCAACCGCCTGTTCCTCTCGAAACTGGCCAAGCTTCAAAGCGTCACCTGGCTTGCCAACCCCGCCGAGGCGCCGCTGTCCGCCACCCAGCTGGTCGGCGATATGGAAGTGCTGGTGCCGATGGCGGACCTGATCGACAAGGACGCGGAGCTTGCGCGCCTGAACAAGGAGATCGAGAAGCAGGACAAGCTGATCGGCGGCGTCGAGAAGAAGCTTTCCAACGAAGGCTTCACCGCCAAGGCGCCGGCCGCGGTGATCGACAAAGAGCGCGCCAAGCTCGCCGAGTTCCAGTCCGCTAAAACGCTGTTGCAAGAGCAGAAGGCCAAGATCGAAGCGCTTTAACCTCTTCGATGCTCTAGCCCGCCATGCTCACCGGCTCCGTCAGGAGCCGGTTTTTTAACGCCAGGCAGCGCTCGATTAGCACACGGATCAGGCGAACCAGCGGCACGGTTGTATACCCGATTCTCAAACTTGCGCCCTATGTCACACCGATGGGACATGAGCCGCTGGACTCGGTACTGGACATACTGGCGCCAGCGGCAAGCTGTTTTCTGTTGGCACCCGGCGTGTGGGCAATACGCCAGCGGGGCCGCTAGCGCGATTTGGCGTTTTTTTGGTACTCTAGCCGGACCAATGTTTGCTTAGCGGCGATGTACAATGAAAAGAACGCTTTTGCTATCCGCGCTGGCGCTTGTTGCCCTACCCGCTCACGCGGAGCTGTTCAAATGCACCGCGCGGGACGGTCACACCACCTTTCAGGACAGCCCCTGCGCGAACGGGCGTTCTGAAACCGTCAATCCCAACGGCCTCAGCATCATTCAGGCGCCGCCAGTCAGCGCCCGCGCCTCGATTCAGTCCGCCTCCGTCCAGCCGCCCCGCATCATTTACCTGCCCGGCGGCAGCCAGCACCAGCACTCCATTCAGCAGCGCAACGCCCGCGTCAAAGCACGTGCCCGCCTGCCGCTCAGGTTTGGCCGAACACGGCCCTGATCTTTTGGCCACTGCATGGTCTCTCAGCTTTGATGGCGATGGGTCCAGAGCCGAAACGGTGCCGTGGGATCCTCGACTTTCATCTGCGTGAAAGGCAGATTCTGCTGGGCGATGGGTTTGGCGAACTCGTCATAGAACGTTTTGAGCGTCATGTAGCGCCCGCCGTCTTCGTAGTGCTCGCCTTCCTGTTCGCGCGTAGCGGCAAAGTACACCTGCTCCGGCGCCGCATAGTAAAGCGCCCCAAGGCACATGGGGCACGGGTAAGCGGTAATGTAGACATCGCACCCGTTAAGGTCGGTTCTTCCCTTGGCGGCCAGCTCACGGATGGCGGTGATTTCGGCATGCGCGGTGAGATCCCCGCTTTGCGACACCTGATTGGTCGCCTCATGCACGATCTCGCCGGATTCACGATCCACCACGATGCAGGCAAAGGGTTTGCCGCCCGCGTCGACGTTCTCCAGCGCCAGCTCGACGCTACGCTGGATCAGGGTTTCGGGAGTAGGTGTCTGAGTCATGAGATATTCGATTCCTTTTGATCGATGGGGTAAACGTCCTGTTCGCCACACGCCCCTCAACGCCTTGGCCACATGCGGCCAGCTACCTGGGGAGCCGCCACCGCAAGGCTCGCGGTGGCACATGAAAGATAGTCGAAATATACCGGCGCGCGGGTCGAAATCGACACCTTCCCATCATGCCGATGCTCAGGTGCTACGCTTGGCCTAATGACCCGTTCAAACAGGAGCGCTTTCCATGGATTCCACTCAGCGTTATCAGCTACTCCAGCGCGCCGTCGCTCTCGCCGAGCAGGCCCTGGAGGCCGGCGACGAGCCCTTCGGCTCGGTGCTCGCCGATGCGCAAGGCGTTGTACTGCGTGAGGCCCGAAATCGCATCAACAGTGGCGATGCCACCCAGCACCCGGAGTTCGAACTGGCCCGCTGGGCCGCGCAGCACTTGAGCGAGCGCGAACGACATGGGGCCACCGTGTTCACCTCCGGCGAGCACTGCCCCATGTGCGCCGCCGCCCACGCCTGGGCCGGCCTTGGCCCCATCGTCTACGCCAGCTCTTCCAAACAGCTTGCTGCTTGGCACAAAGAGTGGGAACTCGAAAGTCCGCCAGTGGCGCCGCTGACCATCGAGCAAGTAGCGCCGAAGGTGCCGGTCAGCGGGCCGGATGAGGCGCTGGCTCGGGCGGTTTATGAGCTGCACTGTCGGTATCGTGGTGCTCGAAGTGCATGATCTGGTTGGCGAGGAATCACATCAGCATTCGGATCAAATAGGGCTAGCGGCTGCTGTGAACCTTGATCTTTCGGGAACGATAATCCAGCCACATTCTTTTTAATTCGACGCCCGCGTCAGCGCATACTGACTCGAGGATTCTATCCCTTCTCTGCCGATCCGGCCGTTCATGGCTTGGGTCGTCCAGCTCCATGACATACAGGATGCTGAAATCTTCCTTGCTGCAGATCACATAGTCGAAATGCCATTGAGAGATCTGTCTGAATAAGGCCAGGTACGCGCTACTTTTGGACCGATACTTTTTGGAATTGGGCTCTATGACGTCGACCACTCGAACCTGAGCGAAAATGTAACACTCTTCCCCATAGGTACTGACCAGCACCCTGTATACGTCCTGCTCACTGGGCGACATTAAGGCGCCTTTCTTGTGATAGGCTCCGCCTTTTTTCAAGAGCGCTTGTGACCTTGACGTTTTCCTGTCAGAAATGGAGCCGGTTCTTTTGGATGACAGGCCAGCCAGTATTAGTTTCATCAAGACGACGAAAACAAAAATAGCGGGTATCCATAGTACCGCTGGCCATAACAACGCAGTGGCATTCACGAAATCCATTCACACCTCTTTTTATTATGTCGTTCTGTATAGCCTCGGTTTCAGTACTGATAGCTGGAAGTCCGCCATATGTAACCGTAGAGCGATTGTAAGGTTTTCAAGAGTAGCTCGCCCTGCTCACGCTACTCGAACCGCAAATTTTCTGGCAAATCGAACTCAAGCCAATCTTTATACGCAGGGGAGCTGGCAGAGGTAACCTTTGACTGTCACCATCGGAAAACGGCGTCTGATAATCACCAGGAAATTAGCGATATGAAGAGAAATCCACATACGAAAAAGCCGCCCCAAAGGGCGGCTTTTTCATGTTCTGTAACGCTTTGCTTTATAACCATTTTAAATGGTGCCGACACCAGGAGTCGAACCCGGGACCTACTGATTACAAGGTAACTATTTTTAATAATTAAAACACGATCTTATCAAAAATAAATATATGGAAAACTTCAATTCTTGCGCTAACTAAATCAATCCCTTATGAAATCTCACTATGTACCAATGGTTTTACGGAAACCTGAAGAATCCGCCCTGTAACCCCATCCTTCAGATGCTCGCCAAGCCCTACCTCAAACCACAAAACCAATCCCCGCAAAAAATGCATAAATGCGCATGAAAACGCATAAAAAATCGCTCCTTTAAAACGGCCATTCCGCCCAGCAGCGGCGCGGCCCGAGCCCCTGCCGCAATAGTGCATAAAAACCACTACATTTAGCGCGCGGGCGGGGCGGGGTGCCGATGGCGCGGCGCGGGTCGTCGCCGTTGGTGGGTAGGTGGGCCGTAGGGCGTGCGTGCGGCGCGTTCGCGGATCGTTCGAGGTCGGGGCGCGGCCAGGATAGCGGCGCTCTAAACGAACGAGAGAGCGAATACAAAGGTTAGTACAACTCATTCAAAAACAGGCTTTGTTCAAGTGCGCACAAAAAAGCCGCCCGGGCGGGCGGCTTCGGTTATCAGGCGGGGTCAGTCGGCATCGGGGTCATCTAGTTGGTACGGCTCAAACCTCATGACCTCCTGCCCAATGTGATCGTTGACCTCCTTGAGGATTGCTTGGATGGGCTCGAGCTCGTTGGCTACGAACACCTGTGCTGCCTCCCTTGGCGTCCCAAATCCGCCAGTATTCTGGGGAATGATCCCCATGAGCTGGGGAGGTATGCGGTGTCCAGCCAGCTGGTCATCGCGGGTAATGTTCTTGATCGCCGCGAACTCGTCTTTCGCTGCCACCTCGCTCACCGGAATGATCTGCACACCGTCCTTTTTACCCCGCGGCGAGTAGAGGAACAGGTTTCGGAAGTTGCCCGGTCCTTTGCTCTGCTTCAGCGCCTTGCGCATGTCGTCGATGTCTTTCTGATCGTGCGCCGGGTCGTTAACGTACATGATAAACCCGGCGTGCGAGCCATTCAGATAATAGCGCCGACGAAACAGCGTCGCGGATTCGTTGAGCCAAGCGCTTTGTAGGCTGCCCAAATAATCCGGCACCCCGTAAATTGTTTGATCAATGTCGGGCTCGAGCAGGTGGATCGTGCGGCCGGCGGGTAACTCGATCCGCTCCATGTAGTTTGGGTGCCACCAGTAGCGGTCGTTGTCACCACGGCGCATGTACTTAGCGCTGCGATGCTGTAGGCCCAGCGTGCGCCCCAGCCGCCCCCGCACTTCTTCCAGGTACCCATTTCCGAACACCAGGTAGTCAAGGGCCAACGCCGCGAAGTTCCTCCGGTTGAGAAGCGGGTGCGGTATGAACGTCTTGAGCAGAATGTTCCTTTTGACCTGCAGCGCGCTGCCGTGGTGCGCAGTCGCCCGGTAGCTCTTTGCCAAGATGCTCAACGGAACAGGCGGCTCGTACCATTCGTCCGGCGTTAGCCAAACCCCCTCATACCACACGTCGTGCATCGACGTGACCGGCTCCGGATCGCCGAAGGTAAACGCCTCCATTCGCCCGCTATCGTTGGCCACCGCCGGGACGGCGGCTTCGGGTTCATACGCATATACCCGGTGGCGAGGTTTCGCCGCGGTCTCAGTCGTCATCGTCGGAAAACTCCATGATGGATTTGCCGGCACCCTCGGTCGTGGGGCCGTCGATCGGTTCGAAGTGAAGCGCGTGCATCGTCGCCCACGCCAAATCGGCGTGCCCGGTCGCTTGGCTGCGCCCGGACACATAAGTGAATTGCCGGCCTGAGCCGGTGAGCTCTTTCTTAATCGCCATGAACGACGCGGCCAGATCCGACCAGCCCGCGTCGAACTCTAGCCGGTCTTTCCGCATGATCTGCTGGGCCTGCAGCACCATGCTGGTTTTCAGCGCGACGTCGTACCGGTACCGAACCAGCGTCGGGAACCACTTCTCGACGTACTCCGCCACGGCGCCACCGATGCCGGTAGTATCGATGCCAATATGCCCAATGTTGTATGTGTCGCGGAACGCCTCGATAAACTCGGCTTGCTTCTCGTAGTCCTGCCCTTTCAACCGGTGCCGCTCGAGCACCCGATGCTTTTCCTCGCTCGATCGCGCCGGCAAAAGCACCACCAGCCCCGCACCGTCGCCGTCCTCGCTAGTACCGGTCGGGTCGTAACCAATCCACACCTCGCGATCACCCACCGGGCGCGGCGCGAACGGCCGGTAGTCGTCCCAAACCTCCCACGAATCAACCATGCACGCCTTCATGACGGCGAGCGGGAACGCGCTCTGGCTGTCATCGACAAACCCACACATCAGAAGGTTGTCGAATTCCTCCGGCGAGTACTCCAGGCGCAGCTGCTCGAGGTCGAACAGGTCACAGCCGCCCTCCATCGCATCCAGTACCGTGACGATCTGCCGCCAGTGGCCGTCCGGGCAAAGCCGCCCGTTTTTCAGCGCCTCATGAGAAACATCGAACTCGGCGCGCTCGCTCTTCTTGCGCCGCTTGTTGAACAGGTCGCCGTTCCAGAACGGGTAGCCCTCATGGCCAACACTCGACGGCGTTGAAAAATACGTCTGCCGCCACTTCTTGTGCATCGCCATGCCGGACGTGACTTTCCGAAACTCGGCAAAGCGATGAATCCAGAAGTACTCGTCGAGGTACACGTCGCCGTGATAGCCCTGGGCGGTTTTGCTGTTGGTACCCAGGAAGTGCAGCTCGGCGCCGTTATCCAGCACGATCGGGTCGCCCTTGAGCTCGACGTCGCACGTCTCTTTAACGAACTGAACGATGTAGTTCCGAAAGATGTGGGCCTGGGCGCGGCTGGCAGAAAGGAAAATCTTATTCCGCCCGTTCTTGAACGCATCAACGATGGCCTCGCGGGCGAAATACCACGTCGCGCCGATCTGGCGGCTCTTGAGGATGTTGCGGATGCGGTGTTTCTGACCCGCTTCGTGCCAAACCGCTTGGTACTCGAAGAGCGAATCGAGAAACGCCGCTTCCAGCGCCTCGATCTGCTCGTCATCCAACGCGTTACGGCGCGGCTTCTTCTTCGGCCCCGCGTTACGCGCCTCGATGTTCGGGTTGAGATCGGCTTCATTGCCGGTCTCGTCGTATTTGCGGACCCTCGCCAGGCGCTCCATTTGCCGGCCGAGAAGGTCGATTTCCTTATAGTCGACCGGCTCTTTTTTCTGCTTGGATACCAGCTGAACCAGCCGCGCCTCGATCGTGTACTCCACGCGCTCGGTCGGCGTCTTGTCCTCCCACCGGTCGCGTGCTTTCCACGAATGAACCGTGGCCGGCTTCTCGCCGATATGCTCAGCAATACGCACGACTCGCCACCCTTGCCAGTAGAGATGGCGGGCCGTCATGCGCGGCGATTCGTCGGTGCTCATAATTGGGGTGGGGGCGGCTGTTGTCATGCCGCCAGCGTACCCGCCGCGCGCGACACGCACGCCCGCCCCTATTTGTCATGCCACGCTCGCACAACGCCCGCCCGTTGAGACTATCGCGCTACACGCGGAACCTGAGCGCTATTGACCGCCACCCCGCTCAGGAAGCCCCACATGCCCAAGTTTTTCCGCGTCGCAACCGAAGGCGCAACCACCGACGAACGCAAGATCCAGCGCGACTGGATCACCCAGATGGCCGCCAACTACGACCCCAAGAAATACGGCGCACGCGTCTGGATGGAACACATTCGCGGCCTGACGGCAGATAGCGCCTTCAATGCCTTAGGCGATGTGCGGTCGGTCGAGGCCCGCGAGGTGGAAGACGGCAAGCTGGCACTCTTCGCTGAGATCGACCCCACCGACGAACTCAAGGCAATGAACAAGCGCCGCCAGAAGATCTACAGCTCCATCGAAGTGAACCCGAGCTTCGGCGATACCGGTGAAGCGTATCTCGAGGGGCTGGCCGTCACGGACTCCCCTGCCTCGCTCGGTACCGAGATGCTTGCGTTCAGCCGTGACAAGGGCGCCGCCTCGCCACTGGCCGCTCGCAAGCAACACGCCGAAAACCTGTTCACAGAAGCCGTCGAGGTCGACCTCGACTTCACCGAAGAGGAGACCCCCAAGCCCGGCATCGGCGAGTTCGTCAAAAACCTGTTCAGCCGCCAGGACGCCAAAACCACCAGGGGTTTCGAAGCCTTCGGCGCCGACATCAAGGGTGCGTTCGAAGAGTTCGCCAAGCGGCACGACGCTCTGAATGCAGACCTCGAAAACCGCCCCACCGCCGAAGCGTTCAGCCAGCTGAAAGCCGACCACACCGCGCTGCAAAAACGCTTCGATGAGCTTTTCACCAAGCTTGACAACACACCGGATACCCCGCCGCGCACACCCGCGACCGGTGGCACCGCCGAACTCACCGACTGCTAACGCGCGCCGCCCGCTCGCCGCCACCGTCCAACACTCAAGGGAACATCAATGCGCAACGATACACGCCAAAAACTCAACCAGTTCAAGGCCCAGCTCGCCAAGCTGAACGGCGTCGAAAACACCAGCGAACAGTTCAACGTCACGCCCAGCGTCCAGCAGACGCTCGAAACCCGCATGCAGGAATCAAGCGAGTTTCTCAGCCAGATCAACATGATCGGCGTCGACGAGATCAAGGGCCAAAAGGTCGGCCTCGGCGTCTCCGGCCCCATCGCCTCGCGTACCAACGTCGAGCAGAAGGAACGCCAAACCCGCGACGTCGCCGAGCTGAGCGCCGAGAACTACGAGTGCGTCAGCACCGAGTTCGACACCCACATCCGCTGGGCGCAGCTCGACGCCTGGTCGCGCTTTCCGGACTTCCAGGCGCGCCTGCGCAACGCAATCCTCCGCCGCCAGGCCCTCGACCGAATCATGATCGGCTTCAACGGCGAGCGCGCCGCGATCGAGACCGACCGCGCCGCCAACCCGATGCTCGAGGACGTCAACAAGGGCTGGCTCCAGAAATACCGCGACCACGCCGCCGCCCGTGTGCTGAAAGGCGTCACAGTCGGCGCCGGTGGCGACTACGCCAACCTCGATGCCCTGGTGTTCGACGCCGTCAACGAGATGATCGACCCTTGGTACCGCGAAGACACCCAGCTCGTCGCGATCATGGGCCGAAAAATGTTGGCGGATAAGTATTTCCCGCTGATCCAGCAGCACGCAGAAACCCCAACCGAAGCCCGCGCGATGGACCTGATGATCAGCCAGAAGCGCGTCGGCGGCTTGCAAGCGGTGCGCGCCCCGTTCGTGCCCGACGGTGCCGTGATGATCACCTCGCTCGCCAACCTGTCGCTCTACTGGCAGCTCGGCAGCCGCCGCCGCTACGTGATCGACAACCCCAAGCGCAACCGCATCGAGAACTATGAAAGCTCGAACGACGACTACGTCGTCGAAGACTACGGCTTCGGCTGCCTGGTCGAAGGCATCAGCGAAGCAGGTCAGGAGGGCGCGTAATGAAAAGCCCCGCTCGCAAGCACTTCGAGCGCGTCACCGCCGCGAAAGCGGCGGGGGCCGCCAAGCCCGGCCAGCCCCAAACCGGCGAGCAATACGAGCTCCACGCCGCCGCGCTCTACGAAGCCCGCCGCACGCTCAAGGGCATCAAATCGATTCAAGCCAAGATCGAGAAAAAGCGCGAAGTGCTGCCGGACTTCCTGCCCTACGTCGACGGCGTGCTCGCCGAAGGCGCCGGAGCCAAAGACGACGTGCTCATGACGATGATGATCTGGTGCATCGACATCGGCGAATTCGGAAAAGCCCTCGAGATTGGAACCTACGCCGTGAAACACGACCTCGACACGCCCGACCAGTACGATCGCGACACGGTGAGCATCCTCGCCGAAGAGATCGCCGAAGGCGTGAAAGCGCAGCTCGAGCAGGAAGGCGCCGACGCCGACGCCCTCGCAAACGTCATGGCCCGCACCGTCGCCACCGTCGGCGACCACGACATGCACGATCAGATCAAGGCGAAGCTCCACAAGAGCTACGGCTACGCCCTGCGCGCCGCCGACGATCACGAAGGCGCGCTCGCGCAGCTGAAAGAAGCCCTCGCGCTCAACGAGCGCATCGGCGTCAAGCAGGACATCCAGCAGCTCGAACGCCTTATCAAGAACGCTGGTGGCAAGGCAAGCGCCTAGCCACCCAACCGAGTCGCACCCCGACGGCAAGGGGGCACCGCCAAGCAAGGGCTTCAAGCCACGCGCGAAGCGGTCCACCCCCTTCTTAAACCGCTCGGAAAACAGGTGGCCACATGAATGCAAGCGGGCCTTACAACACGAACGCCCCCAGCCCCACGCTGGAGCCCATTACCAACAACGGCTTCTGGCCCGACATCGACCCCAGCGCCTTCCGCGACGAAGAGCGCGTCACCGGCGTGACCGACGTGCGTATCCGGCAATCGCTGCGCGCCGCCACCGCCGACATCAACCGCCAACTCGCCGACTACCAGTGCGAGCAGCTCGACGCCGGACGCATGGCGTGGGACGCGATCCCGCCCGAGCCGTGGCAGTCCCCCGGCGACATCGAGTTGCTCTACCTGCGCGCCGTCTACGCCCAGGCCCAGGCGGATCTCCTCGAGCGCTACCGCGACCACTCGGCGACCACCAAGGGCGACGAGCGCGGCGAAGCCAAGGATCTCGCCGCCGACGACTACCGCGCCGACGCCCGCGAGGCCATCGCCGAGCTCACCGGCCGCCGGCACACCACCGTCGAGCTGATATGAACCGGCTCATTCGCGCCCACCAGGGCGAGACGGTCGACGCCCTGCTCTACCGCGTCTACGGCAAAACCGCAGCGATCACCGAGCAAACGCTACAGCTCAACCCGCACCTCGCCGACCAGGGCCCGGTGCTGAAAGAGGGAACCCCGGTCACGCTACCGCCGCCGCCGGACACCCGCGAAACCGTCAAACCAAAAATCCAGCTCTGGAGCTGAAAAGGGGAACACATGGCCGAACCATCCACCATGGCCGCCGCCGGAACCGCCAGCCTCGCCGCCGTGGTGATCGGCCTGCTACCCGGCATCGATGCCAACGCCGTCGTCGGCGCCTTTTGCGGCGCCACGCTCTTCGTCATCAGCGCCAAGGAACTCGGGCTCCTCGAGCGCGCGGCGTACCTGTTCATCAGTTTTTGCGTGGGGTACCTCGGCGGCCCCGCCACCCTCGGCGGCATGCTCGAGCATTCAGCCGTCGCGGCGTTCATCGCATCCGCCGTATCCGTCACCGCCGGGCTGCGAGCGATCGAGGGAGTCAAAACGCTCGACCTCAAGGCCTGGCTCGGAGGCCGCAAGTGACCATCGCCTACGCCATCACGCTGGGCGCCGCGCTGATCGTGATTGCGCGGCTGCTCACCTTCCGCCGCCGCGCCGGGCGCTACCGCCCCGGCGTCGCCTTCACCGCTTGGGCGATCATCGCCGTCACGACCTGCCTCGCGATTTTCGGCCCGCCACCCAATGAAGTCGCCCGCTGGCTCATCGCCGCCGCCATGGTCGCGCTCGCCATCGGCCTGCTACGCACCGGCGGCAACGTCGCCCATCTTATCCGCCCCCTACGGAGGCTCTAATGCTGCTACGCCACGGCTCCATCGGTCCCAGCGTCACCGCGCTACAACGCGAACTCACTAGAGCCGGGTATCCGGTCAGCATCGACGGCGACTTCGGCCCCAACACCGAGCGCGCCGTCCGCCTTTATCAACGTGACCACGGTCTGGTGGCCGACGGCATCGCTGGACCCAAAACCCGCGCCGCGCTGCACGGCCAGCAAAGCGGCCAGATGCTCCGCCAGATCGACCTCGTCAACGCCGCCCAGCGCCTCGGCGTCGAACTCGCCGCCGTCATGGCCGTGAACGAAGTCGAAAGCCGCGGCAAGGGATTCCACCTCGGCGGCCCCCGTAACGGCCAGCCGGTCATCCTGTTCGAACGCCACATCATGCGCCGCCAACTGCAACACCACGGCATCAACCCGGTGCCCTACCAGCGCACCCAGCCCGATATCGTCAACGCCAGCCCCGGCGGCTACGTGGGCGGCTACCGCGAACACAGCCGACGCGAACGCGCCGCAGAGATCCACGACGCCGCCTCGATCGAGGCCGCGAGCTGGGGGCTTTTCCAAATCATGGGATTCCACTGGCAGCGCCTGGGCTACGCCTCCGCCGCTCACTACGCCGTTGAAATGAGCACCGACGAAGCCAATCAAATGGTCGCCTTCGTCCGCTTCATCGAAGCCGACCGCGCGATCCACGCCGCCC
Source organism: Halomonas sp. GD1P12 (assembly GCF_025725645.1). Taxonomy (NCBI): domain Bacteria; kingdom Pseudomonadati; phylum Pseudomonadota; class Gammaproteobacteria; order Oceanospirillales; family Halomonadaceae; genus Halomonas; species Halomonas sp. GD1P12. The sequence continues at coordinate 3,048,863 of NZ_CP107007.1, forward strand.
TGCGCCGCCGCGACTGGGCCGACTTCGCCCGCCGCTACAACGGCCCCAACTACGCCGCGAACGACTACGACACCAAACTCGCCGCCGCCTACCGCCGTCACGCTCAGGAACTGAGGCAAGCGGCATGAACAAGCTCACCCTACTCGCCAGCGCCGCCGCGCTGGCGGCCACCTTCACCGCCGGCTGGCAAGTGTCGAACTGGCAAAACCAAAGCCACGCCCTCACCGCCGAACGCGCCGCCCGCCAGGCCATCGACGCCAGCCTCGCCCGCGAATCCGAGATCGCCGCGAACGTCGAAGCCCGCCTCGCCGAACTCACGGCCAACGAGCGCATCATCGACCGAGGAATCATCCGTGAAATTCAAAAGCCGATTTATCAGCGCGTGTGCCTGGAGCCTGATGCTATCCGCCTGCTCAACCACGCCGCCGCCGGAACCGCGCCCGATTCAACAGACCCTGATGCAACGCTGCCCTAGCGTGCTGCCGCTGCTCACCACCGGCACCGGTGAAGACGTCGCGCTCACCATGAGCGAATGGGCGGCGCAGTATCAACGCTGCGCAACCCGCCATAACGGGCTGGTCAACGTATTAGAGGAAACCCCATGAGACTGTTCTCGAACCAGGCCGAAAACGGCACGAGCGGCGACTACCAACACCCGGGAAAACTGCTCAACATCTACGTCGCAGGCAACCTCGGCGGCGGCACCCTCGCGGTAGAAGCCCAGCTCCCCGATAAAAGCGGCTGGCTCCCCATCGCCGGGGGCCAACTCGATAGCCCCGGCCTTCACGTACTCAACGCCGCCCCGCTGACCGTCCGCGTCCGCCTCAGCGGCGCCGCGGCGCCAAGCCTCGACGTCTGGCTGGAAAGCGACGGCGCGTCCACCTACCGCCGTGTATTCAAGCGGGGCGAATAATGATCACGCCCGCGATCACCACCCCCATCGCCCAGCCGATCGGCTCACCGTTCGGCCACCGCCTCGGCGGCATGGCGCCGCCGCCCCCAGTGCCGCCGGTAGTCGACCCGGACGCGCCGTTACGCGCACTGATTGAAGAGATGTTCGGCGCGAGCGAGCCAGGCGCGCTACTTATCCCCCAGCCTATAGTGCTGGGCAAGCAAGTGTTGTGGCAGGACGCAGCGGGCACCGTCCCCGTGAGGTATAACGGCGATCCTGTAGGTCTATGGGAAGTGACTGCTGGTAATAAGCGCGTGTGGCAGGACGTCAGCGCAAAGCGTGGCGTCTATCGAACGGATGGCAATGGGCATCACTGGATAGATACCGCGGGCGGTGCGTTTTACAACATTGACTCGATTAACGTGGCGGGCGGGTGCGTGTTTATAGCGGGTGAGTACACCGGCTCGAGCGGCACCTCGATTTTTATCTCCGGCAACGGGCCGGGCTACGTACATTTTCGCAGCGACGGTCGCTGGCGGCGTAATTTTCAAAATATCGACACGCCGTCGTCGTTGAGCATTAACGCCTCAAAGGCCCAGCGGCTCAATATGAGCGGGCTGTACATGCGCGTTAGAACAAGCGATCAATCAACGGAGTATACGAACAGCATCGAAGCGAGTAGCAGCGGGCTCGATAACGCCCAGTCGCTGTTCGCCTATCCCGGCGGTGGCTCATCGGCAGACATGAATATCTATGGCTTGATGTTGCGTGAGCAAAAAATGAATCCCGATAAAGAACAACCCGTTTTGGACTATCTCGCGGGGCTGCGTCCATGAATACTGAATACACTTGGCGCGTCACGATCCCCGCTCCCCCCGCCCACACGTATGAAGCGAATCAGCTCGCGCTATGCCTGGGCGAATCCGCCTCAGACGATCACACCTTCACCGCTATCAACGCTCAAGACCCGCACGGCAACCAGTACGCCCTGGTGTCGACCGTCGTCAAAGAGAAATTCCTCGACGGTGCAGAAACTCAGCTGGTCGCCCCTGACTTCGCACCCAACGTCGACCTCGCCGCCGCCCGAGAAGCTCAGGCCCTATTGCGAATCGGAACGCTCGAACACCCGGTGCAAGCCACCCCCAATATCCTCGCCGTCATCAAGGGCGACCGGCTGCAAAGCGCCCACGACCACATCGCCGCGCTCGGCCTAACGCTCATCCCCCAGCAGGACGACGCCAAATGATCAAACTCCAATCCCTCCGCCAGCACCTGCTCGGCGCCGTCGCCGAGCTGCGCCGCAACCCCGAATGCCTCCACACCTTCGTCAACGACGGCCGCATCAAATTCGCTCGGGGCCAAAACCTCAGCCACCAGTACACGGTGGACGCCCAGATCCTCATCACCGACTACACCGGCAGCCTCGACACGGTCATGATTCCGCTCTTGCAGTGGCTCAACACCTACCAGCCGGATCTACCGGAAGATGAAGCCGTCCAGATCGAAGCCGAGATTCTGAACAACACCCACTGGGACCTCGCGCTAACCGTGCGCCTCACCGAGCGCGTCGTCGCCAAGGTCGACTGCGACACCGGCCGCATCGACACCGAGCACCGCATGCCCGCCTACCCGGTCGACGCCTGCCCGGCCAAGCGTTGGCAGTTGAACATCAAACACCCCGGCAACGCCGACTACACGCTCGAAGCCGAATGGGATAGCCCCGCATGAGCGACAATCTCCAACAGCTCGACGAATGGCTCACGCCACTGATCGACAAACTCACCCCCAAAGAGCGCCGCGTGCTCGCCCGCAACGTCGCTCGCGACTTGCGCATCGCGAACCGCGAGCGCATCAAAGCCCAGACCAACCCCGACGGCACGCCTTACGAGCCCCGCACCGAGCTACGCGGCCGGCGCGGCCAGGTCCGCCGTAAAGCAATGTTCACGAAACTCCGCACCGCCAAACACCTGCGCATCAAAACCAGCGCCGACGAAGCGGCGGTCCAGTTCACCGGCCGCGTCGCCAAAATCGCCCGCGTTCACCACTACGGCCTACGCGACCGCGTCGAACCCGGCGGCCCCATGCACCGCTACGCCCGCCGCGAGCTCGTCGGCATCACCGCCGCGGATCGAAACCATATCGCCGAAAGCGTCCTCAACCACCTCACCCCGCCCGGCGCATAGCCGGGCTTGTCCTGCCCACGCGGCACAACGCCCGCCGCTACCCACCCGCGCGAAAGCCTTGCAGCATGGCCCCATGAACAACGCCGCCGAACTACTCCGCCTGATTGAAAACGTTATCCGCTTGGGCTCTGTTGCCCAAGTCGATCACAAAAGCGCCCGTGTGCGCATCAAATCCGGCGAGCTACTGACCGCGTGGGTGCCATGGATCACCGCCCGCGCCGGAGCTACACGCGATTGGAGCCCGCCCACAGTAGGTGAACAGTGCGTGCTTTTCTCGCCCGGCGGCGACACAGCCAACGCCTTCGCCATGGCTAGCCTGTTTCAGCTCAGCGCGCCGCCGCCCAGCCACGACCCCGGCGTCATCAGCCGCCTGTTTCCCGATGGTGGCCTGATCGAATACGACCACGCCCGCCAGGTCGTGCGCATCAACCTACCCGGCTCGATCGAGATCCACGCCCCCGGCGGCACCCAGTGGCACGGCAACATCGCCCACACCGGCAACCTGACACGCAAAGGCAGCGATACCCAAACCGGCGGCACGAAAACCCACAACGGCAAAAACGTCGGCAGCGACCACACCCACGGCGGCATTCAGCCCGGCCCCGGAAATACAGGAGCGCCCAACTAATGCCCGGCATGAACGCCACCACTGGCCAGCACCTCGACGGCCTCGACCACATCCGCCAAAGCGTCGCCGACATTATCACCACACCCATCGGCTCACGCGTCATGCGCCGCGACTACGGCAGCCTCGTCCCCGAGCTGCTTGATCGCCCCATGAGCGACGCGCTCTTGATGCAGGTTTACGCCGCCACCGTTATCGCCGTGAGCCGCTGGGAACCCCGTATCAAAATCACCGGTACCCGCCGAATCGTCAGCACCCAACAGCCCGGCGCCGCCACGCTCGAGCTGTTGGGGAAAACCCCCGACGGCGAGCCGCTCAACGTAGGAGTACCGGTCGCATGAACACGCCCATCGATCTTTCAAGGCTCCCCGCCCCGGCGGTGATCGAGCCGCTCGACTACGAAACCATTTTCACCGAGCTCGCCGCCGACCTGACCAGCCGCGACCCCGATCTCGCCGACACGCTCACCCTCGAAAGCGAGCCGCTCACCAAGCTGCTCGAGGTCGCCGCGTACCGCGAGCTGCTCCTACGCCAGCGCATCAACGAAGCCGCAAAGTCAGTAATGCTCGCCTATGCCCAGGGCGATGACCTCGAACACCTCGCCGCACTGTTCGACGTCGAGCGTTTGCAGATCGACCCCGGCGCCCCGAACGCCACCCCGCCGGTACCGCCCACGTTCGAACGCAACAATGCCCTGCGCCGCCGCGTGCTGCTCTCACTCGATGGGCTCAGTACCGCTGGCCCGGAACGCGCCTACATCTACCACGCACTCAGTGCCAGCGGGGATGTGAAAGACGCCGATGCTTTCAGCGAAGCGCCCGGCGAAGTGACCGTGGTCGTGCTTTCGCACATGGAAAACGGCATGGCCCCGGCCGAGCTCCTGGCCACCGTCAACGCCGCGGTGAACGCCACCGAAACCCGCCCGCTGACCGACAACCCCACCGCGATCAGCGCAGAGATCATCGACTACGCCATTCACGCCACGCTGCACATACTCCCCGGCCCGGAAGCCGCCGTCGTGCGCGAAAACGCCATGGCCGCGGTCACGGCCTACGCCGAGGATCAGCACCGCATCGGCGCCCAGGTCACGCTGTCCGGCGTCTACGCCGCGCTCCACCAGCCCGGCGTCCAGCGGGTCGAGCTGTTCAGCCCATTGGCCACCATCACGACGACCCGCAAGCAAGCGCCCTACTGTGCCGGCATCGAGCTGACCAGCGAGGTGGCCAATGGTTAACCACCTGTTACCGCCCAACGCGACGCCCCAGGAACGGGCGGTGAGTGAAACGCTCAGCCGCCCCGATACGATTACCGTGCCCATCCGCGAACTCTGGCGGCCGCAGGAATGCCCTGAACGGCTTCTGCCGTGGCTCGCTTGGGCAATGTCGGTCGATGAATGGGACGCAGAGTGGAGCGAACAGCAAAAGCGCAACGCCATCGATGCCGCGGTTTACCTGCACCGTCACAAGGGCACCGCCGCTGCGGTCCAGCGCGCGGTCGATCTCGTTTTCGATGATGCCGAAGTGCAGGAGTGGTTCGACTACGGCGGCGAGCCCTTCCACTTTCGCGTCGTCAGCGAAGGTGCGTTCACAAGCTCGCGCGACTACCAGCGCCTGACTCGCCTGATCGAGTCATCGAAGAACGCGCGTAGCTGGCTGGAGGCCATCGTCATTCGCAGCCGTCTCGAATCGGGTGTCACGGTGGCCACCGTCACGGCCCAGGGCAACCACACCCGCATGGGGCCACGCCCGGCAACGCCGCAAAGCGCGCCCCAAACGGTAAGAGTGGCCGCCGTCCAGCACGCCGCCGCCCGGTACCGCATCGCCCCTTGGCAACTGCGCCTGAGTACAGCCGACGCGATGGGCATCCACGCCACCGCCTTCCACGACTACCGCCACACCACCATACGAGGTTAACCCTATGGCCAACTTCCCCGGTCTGGTACTGACCCGGCAAGGCCGACAGCTCCAGGCAAAAGCGCAGATAGGCGCGGCGCTCACGTTCACCCGCGTCGCCCTCGGCGACGGCACGAGCAGCGCCCCCGACGCGATGACCGCGCTCGACAGCGAGCTTTTGTCGCTTAGCATCCAAGAGTTCGAAGTCGTCGGCGACGGCACCTCGCGCATGCGCGTGATCATGACCAATGAGTCGCTCGAGGATGGATTTTTCGTGCGCGAGCTCGGCGTGTTCGCCGAAGACCCGGACACTGGCACCGAGCAGCTCTACAGCTACACCAACGCCGGCGACCAGCCCGATTTCCTGCCCGCCGGCGGCGGCGCCACACTCGTCGAAAACGTATTCGATCTCTACACCGTGGTAGGCAACGCGCAGAACGTCACGGCGCGTATCAACGACTACATCACGATTGCCACCAAGCAAGACATCGATACGATCCGACCGCACTTGATGCCTGAAGGCGGAACCACTCACCAGTTGCCCCGCAAGCGCAGTAATGCCGAGGGCGACGTCGAATGGTATGACCCCGCCGAGGGCATCAATATCGCGGTCGACTCGCTCGAAGAGCGACGGATCGCCGTCGCTGAACAACTCACCTTCCGGCTGACGAAAGTCACAACGCGCGGCCTAGCGGTGTATGTGAACGGCCAACGCCTGCCGCGCGGCGACTGGACACCGCTCGGCGAAACCCAAGTGCGTATCAATATCGCGCTCGAAGCAGGCGACGAGGTGCTGTTCGTTCGCAACGAAGAGATGGGCGAGATCGTGATCCCCCGTGTCTCGCTGTCGGGGCCATCGCTAGTTTATCCGGGCAGCACCAATGCATTCCAAATCACCGATTTCGATGCATTTGCCAGCTACGAGGTGGCTGCAAGCCGTGGAGACGCCAGCCGCGCTGGCGATACCGTCACGCTGACGTTGGGAGCGGAGGAACCAGACGGCGCGCTAGATCTCGACGTCACGCGTGACGGTTCAGGGGTGACATACGAAATCGCGGTTGGGGCCCAGGCGATTGCAATGCCGCAGTGGATCTACCCTGGCATGAACGACACCGGAGTGTCGCTCATGCCCACTCTGCAGGCCACGCCGTTTCGAACATACCCTCGCAATGCTGATAGCCCGGCGAGTGCGGACTGGCAGATCGCTAAGGATGCGATGTTCGCGGACATCGTTTGGCAGTCACTAGAGAACACGGTAAATCTCACGTCGATTACGGTTTCCGAAGTATTGCCCATCCATACTCCGCTGTACGCTCGCTATCGGCAGACAGGCCAACAGCTAGGAGCTACAGATTGGCAGGTGGTCACGTTTACAACAACCAATACCGCCGCGCAGCCACAGATCACTTCGCCTCGCGAAAACACGGATAACGTGCCGTTTCACGCCGGTGTTGCGGTGACGGCGTCCCCGTTCAATTTCCCTGCTGGGGGTGATACGCATATCGCGTCTGATTGGGAATTGAGAGACCCAGAAAGCAATAAGCTCATCGCGAGTGTCGTCAATAGTGGCGAGCATTTATCGAGCTGGAACGCGATCAGCGAACGGCTAACTCCGTTCACTGCTTATGACGTTCGCGTTCGCTATCGCGGCGCAATGACCGGCCCGACAGCGTGGTCAAAATCGTCGTCGTTCACGACCGGACCCAGTGTTGGCGAGGTCGTTTTCGACGAGCCCGGACAGCATGTATTTATCGTGCCCTATGGCGTGATCTCCATCTGTGCCGTCGCGGTTGGCGGTGGCGGTGGTGCGCATCATAGAGCTAAAGACGACAACAGGTCTCCCTACTCCGGGGGTGGCGGAGGCCTGCGATATATCAATGATATAGAGGTCGTTCCGGGTCAAGCGATACCGGTAGTCGTTGGACGTGGCGGTTCAGGCGCTGCTTTGTATGGCTCATCAACTTCCAGCCGAACAGGAGGAACATCCTCGGTAGGCGAATGGATCTCGGCATTCGGTGGGCGAGGCGGCATTAACGGACTGGGCGGACAAGGTGAGGGAGGCGCTGGAGGCAGAGGAGGCCATGGTAATCACTTGGGAGCCGCTGGCGGTGCTGCGGGATATTCGGGTGACGGAGGCAACGGTGGCTCTGTAACCGGCGGTAGCGAGGATGGAGTGGGAGGCGGTGGTGGCGGTGGTAACAAAACTGGCACTTATAGCTCACCAAAAGGCAGTGGCGGCGGAGTCGGGCTGTTCGGTGAAGGCCCAAGTGGGGCCGGCGGTACATCGACATCACCAGGAGGAAAGGGTGGCAGTAATGGTACGAACGGCCAGCAAAGCAATCCAAACGGAGCCGCCGGCGGAGAATACGGCGGCGGTGGAGGGTTGCCAACCTCCGCCGGAAATCGAGGCGGAGACGGAGGAAGAGGTGCTGTTCGAATCATATGGGGCCCAGGTCGCTCGTTCCCTCACCATGCTGAAAAAATCTAGGAATTGTCATGCACGCACGTTTTGACACTGATAACCGTTTAGCGGAGCTGATCAACGTCGATCCTACGGGTCGCTATCACCCCAACGTGATCTGGATACCTGTCAACGATGAGATGATCGAGTATTTGACGGACGACTACATCGTCGATAGAGGTAAAGTTCAGCCGCCCACGCTCGACTACCTTCGCGATCAGCTCAAGGCTCGCTTGGCCGAGCATCGACATACTGTCGAAACCGGCGGTATGGAGCTCCCCAACGGCTCGCGCGTTCACACCGACCGTGAAAGCCAGGCCCAGCTCACAGGCGCGTACCAAACGCTGGTCACACCGTTCGTGGAGTCGATCGACTGGAAAGGCCCGGACGGCTGGATCACGGTCACTGAAACCGAGCTACGCCCGATCGCTCAAGCGGTCGCGCTCCACGTCCAGGGATGCTTCAAAGCCGAACGGCGCGTGAGCGAGCAGATTACTGCGGCGGAGGATGCCGAGGCGCTTTATGCGATTGATATCGCCCAGGCGTTCGGAGAGGCATTGGCGTCGACGGTGTCGTGACACCACGATGGTGGTGTTCAACACGGGAGGACCACTATGAACATCATCAAAACAAGCGATCGCGACATTGATCGGTTAATCGACTATTTAGACGATCAACACAATCCGACTCACCGCGATAGCTCTCGCGAAGCGCTGGAACGCTGGCTCGAAGAGCCTGATGGATTGACGCAAGCCCAGCGTGAGCGCATCGAAGAAGCTCTCTCCCGCTAAACTAAGTGCCCGCCAATCGGCGGGCTTTTCATTCATATTTTTGTAGTGAGATCGAGCACTACATTCGTTAATACGAGAATTCGAATCAGTAACCCCAGAAAAGTTGAAAGTTTTTTCACTAAAGCCTCCTTTTTTAATGGCTATTAGTGATAAGGGGCACTGACTCGAGATATGCCCTTTCTGTCCCGCCTTTTTCGCACAACGCCCGCCACTACCCTCCCGCGCGAACCCCGCCCAACATGGCACCACCAGCCAACCGAACAACCCGCTTAAACCTGCGCAGGAGCCACGCCCATGGCCCAGGACTACCACCACGGCGTCCGCGTCGTCGAAATCAAAGAAGGCACGCGCCCCATCCGCACGGTATCGACAGCCGTCATCGGCATCGTCGCCATCGCCCCCGCTGCCGATGAAACCGCGTTCCCGCTCAACACCCCGGTACTCGTCACCGACCTCTACGCCGCCATCGGCAACGCAGGCAAAGGCGGCACGCTGCGCCGCACCCTCTCCGCCATCGTGAATGAGACCCGCGCCGTGTGCGTGGTGGTCCGCGTCGAGCAGGGCGAAGACGAAGACGCCACCACCGCCAACATCATCGGCGGCGTCAGCGACACCGGCCAAAAGCTCGGCATGCAGGCGCTCACCGCCGCCGAAACCCGGCTCGGCGTCAAACCGCGCATCCTCGGCGTGCCGGAACTCGACAACGAAAGCGTCGCCAGTGAGCTCGCCGGCATCGCCCAGCAGTTACGCGCCTTCGTTTATGTCAGCGCCTACGGCTGCGAAACGAAAGAGGAAGCCAACCTCTACCGCGAAAACTTTGGACAGCGGGAAGTCATGGTGATCTGGCCCAACTGGCAAGCCTTCGACGTCGACGCAGAAGAAACCCGCCCGCTCTCCGCCGTGGCCAAGGCGCTCGGCCACCGCGCACGGTTGGATAACGAAATCGGCTGGCACAAAACGCTTTCCAACATGCCGGTCAACGGCGTCACCGGCATCACGAAGGATCTCTCTTGGGATCTGCAAGACCCGGCCACCGACGCCGGCTATCTGAACGAAGCCGACATCACCACGCTGATCAACAAATCCGGCTTCCGTTTCTGGGGCTCGCGCACCTGCAGCGTCGACCCGCTTTTCGCGTTCGAGTCCTACACCCGCACCGCCCAGGTACTCGCCGACACCATCGCCGAGGCGCACATGTGGGCCGTCGACAAACCCATGCACCCCAGCCTGGTGCGCGACATCATCGAGGGCATCAACGCCAAGCTCCGCGAGCTCACCCGCCAGGGCTACCTCCTCGGCGGCGAAGCGTGGTTCGACGAAGAGCTCAACAGCCCCGAGGTGTTGAAGTCCGGCAAGCTGTATATCGACTACGACTACACCCCGGTACCGCCACTCGAAAACCTCATGTTCCAGCAGCGCATCACCGACCGCTACCTCGTCGATTTCGCCGCGCGCATCAACGATTAAGCCGCCGCCCATATAGGCCACACAGGAGCTAGACAATGGCACTTCCTCACATCCTTAAGGACTTCATTCTCTTCGGCGACGGCAATAACTACCAGGGCCAAATCCCTGAGCTAACCCTCCCCGAGCTCGCACGCCGCATGGTCGAGTACGAAGGCGGCGGCATGGACGGCCCGATCGAAGTCGACCACGGCAACGAACTGCAGGAGTTCGAATGGACCGCCGGCGGCATGATCGTCGACATCTTCGACACCTACGGCAGCCCCATTCACGACGCCGCGATGCTGCGCTTTACCGGCTCCTACGAATCTGACGAAACCGGCGACATCATTCCGGTCGAGATCGTCATGCGCGGCCGCCACAAGACCATCTCGATGGGCGACGCCTCCAAAGGCGATAACAACCAGATCAGCGTCACGACCACGCTCAGCTACTTCAAGCTCACCGTCGACGGCGAAAACGTGATCGAGCGCGACGTGCCCGGCTACGTGTTCAATGTGCGCGGCGAAGACCGCCTCGCTCAGCGACGCCAGGCCCTCGGCGTTTAAGCCACTCCCAGCTCAAGGCCGCCTCGGCGGCCAAGCCAAACCCGTTCAATAGGACCGCACCATGACCGACAAGACCGAAAACCAGATCGCCGCAGAGCAAGCCACCGCCACCGCCCCGGGCGTGCCCACCGAAGTGGTCGAGTTCGAAACGCCGCTCCAACGTGGCAAAACGCAAGTGAAAGAAGTCACCGTGCGCAAGCCCATGTCGGGTGGCATGCGCGGCGTTAGCCTGGTCGACATCATGAACCTCGATGTCGCCGCGCTTACGAAGGTCATGCCGCGTATCACCACCCCGGCGCTGACCGAAGCCGAACTGAAAACCATGGATATCGTGGATCTCGTGCAACTCGGCACGGCGCTGAACAATTTTTTGATCCCAAAGAAACTCAAGGACGTCGAAGCCTAAGTCTGCCCGAGTTCGTCGAGGACGCCATGGCGGATCTCGCCATGGTGTTCCACTGGCCGCCGGGTGAGATGGACGGCATGGAGCTCGACGAGCTCATGAAGTGGCGCGAACGCGCCCGCAAACGGCACGAAGCCAGCCAGCCGAAAGGCAAACCACCACGCAAATAGGAACGGCCGATGTCGCGAAACCTACGCCTCCAGGTCATGCTGAACGCGATAGATCGCGTCACCGGCCCCCTCAAGAAAATGCGCGAAGGCGCCGGGCAAACCGCCCAGGCCATGCGCGAAACCCAGGGGCAGCTCAAGGAGCTGCAGCGCACCCAAAGCGACCTCACCAGCTACCGCAAGGCTCGCATCGCCGAGCGGCAAAATATCCGCGCGATGCGGGATGCCCAATCACGCGCGCGCGAATATACCCAAGCCCTCGAACGCCAGCGCGAAGCCCACGGCGTCAATGAATCCGCCCTCAAGACGGCCCGTAGCGAGTACAAGCGCCTCTCGAACCAGATGCTGGCCACGACCCTGCCCAGCCGACAGCTAACCGATGCGCTGGAACGCTCGCGTCTGCGCCTGAACGAAACCCAGCGCGCCACCGATGAATCAGGACGCGCGCTCACGCAGTACCGCAACAAGGTTCGGAACACCGACGAGCGAATCAAACAGCTCACCCAGACCAACGCCAACCTCACCGAGCGAACGCGCGGCCTCAAGACCCGGCTCGACGACGCCGGCATCAGCACCGACAACCTCGGCCGAAGCGCCCGCGAGCTGCGAACGAAGGAAGAGCGGCTCAACACCGCGCTGCAGGAGCAAAAACGCCACCTCTCGGAAGTCGCCCAACGCCAACGCCGCCTAACCGAGGCCCGCGACCGCTACCAAAACGGCATGGCGAACATGTCCCGCGCCCAGGGCGTCGGCATGGGCATGTTCGGCACCGGCATCGCCCAGGGCTACGCCGCTAGCCGCCTACTCGCGCCGGGCGTGGCGTGGGGCGAGCAAATGAGCACCCTCCAAGCCGTTGGCCGCTTCGATGCCGACGACGAACGCTACCAGGCATTACGCCAGCAATCCCGCGACTTGGGTGCGTCTACGGCATTCAGCGCGACCGAAGTCGGCAGTGGCCAAGAGTTCCTATTACGCGCGGGTATGAGTAGCGACGCGATCCGCGCCTCGATGCGCGACGTGCTCGACCTCGCACTGGCCAACAACACCGAGCTAGGCCGCGCCGCGGATATCGCCTCGAACATCGCCGGGGCGTTCAAGGTGGATATGGAAGCCGACGGCTCGATGGCCCGGGTGGCCGATATTCTCTCCGGCACCGCCTCCCGCGCGAACGTCAATCTGGAAATGCTCGGCGAAACCATGAAGTACCTGGGCGGCGCCGAAGACCTCAAGTTGACGATGGAACAAGCCGCCGCCATGTCCGGCATTCTCGGCAATATCGGCATCCAGGGCAGCCAGGCCGGCACCACCATGCGCGCCATGATGAACCGGCTCACCAACCCGGCGGCCAATGGCGCCGCCGCGATTGAAAACATCGGCCTGCAGGTCGCCGACGCCAACGGCAACATGCGCGCGATGCCCGATATCCTGCGCGACATCGCCCAAGCCACGGCGGATCTGGGCAACGTCGAGCGCAAAGCCATCATGCAGGACATCTTCGGCGTGGAAGCAGGCTCCGGCATGGCCGAGCTGGTCGACGCCATGGGCGGTGGCCAGCTCGATGAGATCATCAACGCCCTCGGCGACAACATGGGCGAAAACGCCCGCATGGCCGCCACCATGACCGACAACATCGGCGGCGACCTGAAAGCCCTGCGCAGCGCCTGGGAAGAAGTCGGGATCTCGATCACCGACACCAACGATGGCCCCTTGCGCGACCTCGTCCAGAACATCACCGCCATCACCCGCGGCGTCGGCGACTGGATTAAAGCCAACCCCGAGCTAGCGGGCACCATCGCCAAGGTCGCCGCGGGCATGATCGCACTGGCCACCGTCGGCGGCGCCGTCACGATGACCTTCGCCAGCATCCTCTCCCCGCTGCTGTTCGCCCGGTTCGCCATGGCCACCCTGGGCATCAAGGTTGGTGCCCTCGCCCCCATCCTCAAAACCGCTGGCGTCGCCCTGTTCGCCGTCGGCCGCGCGCTCACCGTTGGCCTGCTCGGCGCGCTCAAGGCTACCGCCATATTTCTGGCTACCAACCCGATTGGCTGGGCGATCATGGCCATCGCCGGCGCGGCGTTTTTGATCATCAAATACTGGGAGCCGATCAAGGGCTTTTTCCAAGGGCTTTGGAAGGACGTGAAAGATGCCTTTGGCGACGGCATCGGTGGCGTGGCCACGCTGCTTCTCAACTGGTCACCCGCCAATCTGATCTGGCGTGGAATCGTGGGCGCCGTTGAAGGCCTGGGCATCGAAGTGCCTGCCCTATTTCAAGAACTCGGCACGTTTGTCGTCAACGGTCTCATCGGCGGGTTCGGAAACGGCTGGGCCGCTCTTCGAGAAGCCATGACTCAAATGGCCACCAACCTGAAAAACTGGTTCTGCGACATTCTCGGCATCCACTCCCCCAGCCGGGTTTTCGCCGGCTTCGGCATGAACATCGTCGAAGGCATCATCAACGGCATCACCGACATGGCCGGCGCCCTGCGCGACCATGTAACGGGGCTGGCCAGCAATATCGCGGGGTGGATGAGCGACACCGTGAGCAGCGCCATGGATATCGGTCGCGACATCGCCGGCGGCATGGCCGACGGCATCCGTAACGGCGCGCGCGGCGCATGGGACGCCGTGACCGGGCTAGCCCGGGGCACCGAGAACACCGCCCGGGAAGAACTCGACACCCACTCCCCCAGCCGCGTGTTCAAGGATATCGGCGTCGACGTCGCCGGCGGCCTGCGCGACGGCATCGAGCGCGGCGAGAGCGGCCCGCTGGCTCAAGTGCGCAGCCTCGCCAACGGTCTACGCAACGCCGCCGGCGGCCTCATGCTCGGCGCCGGCATCGCCACCAGCGCCGCCGCCGACATCGACACGCGCAATCTACAGATCGACGCCCGCCCACCGCTGCAAAGTGGGGCCAGCGCCTCGCCGGTCAACGTGACGATCAACCTCGGCGGAATCACCGTGAACGCCGCCCCCGGCATGGATGAGCAAGCCCTCGCGCGTTTGGTCAATGAGCAAGTCCAGCGCGCTCTACAAGACGCCGAGCGCCGTGCAGCGGCAGCGACCCGGCGCAACTTCTATGACAACGACTAAGGGGCATCAATGCTTCAGGTAAAACCTCAGAGCGCGCATCAAATTAACGACGGTGCCAGTCAAAGCAGAAATAAAGCCTATGTAAAAGATGTAGCCCACGTACTGAACCATCGCGCTTTCCAGGTCTTTCAACCCTCCCATGAACAGCCCGAACACGGCCATGAAGATGGCCCAAATCAAGGCGTCTAAAGAGCTTTCGTTTTTCTGGTCTTTAAAGGTAAATCCAATGATCAAGCCCAGCAAAATGAGGATCATCTCGTGATTACCTGCTTGGACCATCCGAATATGAAAAGCGGGGTCATCAATGAGATGGCCAACTCCCATACCAACAAGCGTCACGATAATGCCCGCAAAAATAACCCAGTTATCAGTGTTCATAAGGTGCCTTAATTTATGATGATGACCTACGGCCTATTTGTCTTCGGCCTCAATACCGCTGCTTACCAAGAGCTTCAACGCCAAACGAACTGGCGCCACGCCAGCCAGTCGCGCATCAACGCCCGCCCGGTTCACCAGTTCCTCGGCCCCGGCGACGACACCATCACGCTGACCGGCACGCTATTGCCCATGTTCACCGGTGGCCAGCAAAACCTCGATATGCTCCGGTCGCTCGCCGACGGCGGCCGCGCCTGGCCGCTGATCGAAGGCACCGGCACTTATTACGGCATGTTCGCGATCACCAGCCTCAGCGAACGCAAATCCGAGTTTTTCCGCGACGGCGCGGCGAAACAGATCGAGTTCGACCTCCAGCTAACACGCATCGACGAGGGCCGCACCGAACTCCTCGGCGTCCTCGAAAACAGCGCCCTGCGCGCGCTGACCGGGGCGCTCGCATGAGCATCCAGCCCGACTACCGCATCACGCTACAAGGCCAGGTTATCAGCCCGGAGTTTCGCGCCCGCCTCGCATCGCTCACGCTCCATGACCGCCGAGGCATGCAGGCCGACCAGCTCGACATTGTGCTGACCGACGACGACGGCATGCTCGACATTCCCCCCACCGGCGCCGAGCTGATTCTCGCCATCGGCTGGAAAGGTCAGCCGCTCAGCGAGCGCGGCACGTTCATCGTCGATGAAGTCGAGCACACCGGCGCACCGGACACCCTCAACATCCGCGCCTCGAGCGCGAACCTGCGCGCAGGACTGCCCGGCAAGCGCACCCAAAGCTGGGATAGCGTCACCGTGCGCGACATCATCGAAACCATCGCCGCCCGACATGACCTCACCCCCAGCGTCGGCGCCACGCTCGCCGGCGTGCGCGTCACCCACATAGACCAGACCGACGAGTCAGACCTCCACTTCCTGACCCGCCTCGCCGAGCGCTTCGACGCCGTGGCCACCGTCAAAACCGGCCACCTCATCTTCGTACCCGCCGGCCAGGCTACCACCGCCACCGGCCTGACGATCCCGCCCATCACCCTACGCCGCCAAACCGGCGACCAGCACCGCTACCTAAAAGCCGAGCGCGAAGCCTACAGCGGCGTCACCGCGCTCTGGAACAACACCGCCCACGCCACCCGCGAGGCGGTAACGGTAGGCGAGCCGGAAAACGCCCAGCAGCTGCGCCACACTTACGTAAGCGAGACCGAGGCGCTTGAGGCCGCGCAAGCCGAATGGCAGCGCCTGCAACGCGGCACCGCCTATTTCAGCATCACCCAAGCGGCGGGCGAGCCCGAGCTCTTCCCCGAAACACCCGCGTGGTGCAACGGCTGGAAACGCCAGATCGACGAAACGCCGTGGATCATCGTTGAGGTCATCCACCGCCTCACCGACACGAGCTACACCACCACTCTTGAACTTGAGACACGACCAAATAATTAGACCATGGGAAGGTACAAAGAGCGCCCATTTACGCTATTGTGTACACTAAACCATGAAAACCCCTTTTTTTGCTGATGAAGCCTTGAGTCAGGGGGGCATAAGTGAACCAAGGGTGGAAATAATGGTATTATATACAGCAAACCGTTTATCAGGTTGGCAACTGAGTCATTATGATAGGTAGGCTGTTGACAGCTCGAACATAGCTGTATACAGAACACCCAGTATCAAACGCCGGGTATACAACCGCCAAGCAGATGCTATGGCGGTTTTTGTTCGCTACCAGGCGAGCAACTGCTAGGAGATTACTATGGCACGCGTAAATGTAACCGAGAAAGTACGCAAAGTACTGGAGCTTACTTGGGACGATGAGCTCCCAGTGGAGCCGGTTGACATTGCTCGTTACCTGCTAATCACGAAGGGGGGTGAGAAGCGCAACATTTCAATGGTCGGGCGCTCAAACATCCAATTCAGTGGTCAAGCGCGATTTGACAAAGATAAGGGCCGGTATTTTTGTGAATACAACACTACTGAGCCCAGCTACCGTCAACGATTTACCCAAGCTCATGAGCTGGGGCATGTGGTATTAGGCCATGTTCGTAACGGTGCTAGTCCGAAACGAGATACTAGCTTTGCTGTGAGCTCAAATGATCAAGATGAGATTGATGCTAATCAATTCGCGGCTGAGCTTCTAATGCCGGAAGAGTATGTGCGGACAGCCGTGAAACAAGAGTTCAACCTTAATAAGTTAGCTAATTTGTTTGACGTATCCACAACAGCCATGCATTACAGGTTAAAAAACCTACGTTTACTATGAAGTTTTCATCTTTTTTTTCGCATTATTTTCAAAATAAAAACAAACACCAACCGCCCTCAAGTGGATCGGATGAAGGAAACGTCGAGCCACCGGGACTAGAAAAGCCTCCTAGCCTCAGTGATTCGAATGAAGAAAACACCGAGCCATTGGGGCTAGACAAGCGTTCTAGCCCTGACGATTACAATGAAGAAGATTGGACGGGAACGGAAACTCCAGAACAGTCAGACGAAGTCGGCAAAAAGCTTCGTCAGCGGCATGATGATGATCTGAATCGTGACAAGGTTGCTCGTCATACCCAAGGTACGCAACAAGTCGAGCAAATCATCACGCGTACCAAAACGGCATCTAAAAACTTCCTCAAGTTATCCGTTACTGGTGCTATCATAATTTTCTTGGTTGGTTTTTTCTCATTGCCACAAACGCGTGAAATATTGAATCTCTTCCAATGGATAGAGTTAGATGCTGATATAGCCAACTCGGGGCATTGGACTATATATCTACTTCTGTTTTTACCTACTACATTAATGGCCGTCTTAGGCATCACCCTCTGGATCACTGGCCTAAAGTTCTCATCACAAATTTATGGCGGTATTCAAGGATCAGAAGAAAAAGGGACTAACGAAACCGTATCAGAGTGCTTCAAAACTGTCCAAGAGCTCTTAAAGCAAAACAGCGGATCGCCGTAATCCAAAGCCCCGGTCTTCAGCCGGGGCTTTTTCGTGTAGGCCCGCCCTCCTTGGCGGGTGCTCATCCGTCGCAGTTCTCGGGCGGTAAACCGCGTGCTTTCAGGCGACACTTTCAACGTGGCAAACCTTGAGTCACTTCGCCGTAAGCAGAAAAGGACACGCATCGTCAGCGATCACCTACACCGCCCAGCACCGCGCCTGCCGGACCACCACCCCCTTGAACTGCTCCGCCTTGATGAAGCACCCCTCGCCGCCGGTGGCGGGTAGCAGGCGGCAGCGCTCGCCCACGCGGTGGGTCTTGAACAGCCGGTACTCGCCGCCTACCTCGGCCACCACCAGATCCGCGTGGCCATACGAGCGCGCCTCATCCACCACCAGTACGTCGCCTTCCATCCACGGCCCGCCGGGCGCGGCATCCTCGCCAACTTCCACCAGAAAATGGCTCGGCAAAAATCGGCGCTGGTCGAAATCCACCACCGCCGGATGCTCCACCCCCACTACGGCGGGGCCTAGATAGTTCACGCGCATGTCGTCGTCCTGTTCTGCGGTTCGTCCCGGCGAATTTGCCTCTCGCCTTCTCATTGTCTAATACTGTATAAAACGACAGTCTTACACAACAGGGAGGTTAAGAATGATTGGTTTGGTCGACTGCAATAATTTTTACGTGAGCTGCGAGCGCGTGTTCAACCCCAAGCTCAAGGGCCGCCCGGTGGGCATCATGTCCAACAACGACGGCTGTATCATCGCCCGCTCCAACGAGCTGAAGGCGCTGGGTATCGAGATGGGCACGCCCGCGCACCTGGTACGCCACCAGGTCGAACGCGGCGAGATCATCCTCTACTCCTCCAACTACGAGCTCTACGGCGACATGTCTCACCGGGTGCAAAGCATCCTCGAGGAAGAAACCGCCGGCGTGGAGCCCTACTCCATCGACGAGATGTTCGTGCGCATGGACGGCTTCGAGCCCGAGGCCCTGCTACACCACGCCAAGGGCCTGCGCTGGAAGGTGGGCCGCTATACCGGCATTCCGGTTTGCGTCGGCGTGGCCGCCACCCATACCCTCGCCAAGCTGGCCAACCGCATCGCCAAGAAGCACCCGGGCTACCCGGGCGTATGCATCCTCCACGCGGACACTGCCGAGGCCCGCGCTCTGCTCCAACAGATCGACGTGGGCGACGTGTGGGGCGTCGGCCGCCGCCTCACCGAGCGCCTGCAAGTCATGGGCATCAAAACGGCGTGGGATCTCCGTGAAGCGGATGCCAAGCGCCTGCGCCGCAAGTTCAGCGTGAACATGGAACGCACGGTGCTTGAGCTGCGCGGGATCAGCTGCCTGGAAATGAACGACCTGGCCGAGCCCAAAAAGCGCATCATGACCAGCCGATCGTTCGGGCGCTCCACCGGCAACCTCAGCGACCTCGCCGGGGCGATCCGCCACCACGCCCAGCGCGGCGCCGAAAAGCTGCGCGCGCAAAAGAGCCTCGCCCGGGCGGTGCTGGTATTCCTCAAGACGGACCGCTTCCGGCCGGACCAGCCGCAGTACTCCCCTAGCGTGGTCGTCGAACTCGAACGCCCCACCCAGGACACCCGCGAGATCCTCCACGCCGCAAGCGAAGGCCTGAACCGCATCTACCGGCCCAAGTACGGCTACAAGAAAGCCGGCGTGATGATGCTGGACCTCACCGACCAGCACCGCCAACAGCTCAGCCTGATGGACACACCGCAAACGGAAGAAGACCGCCAGCGCAGCCAGAAGCTCATGGCCACGATGGACGAACTGAACGAGAAGATGGGGAAAGGCACGGTGCGCTTGGGACTACCGGAGAAGCACGCGCCGTGGCATTTGCGGTGCGCGCACCGAAGCCCACGGTATACGACGCAGTGGGGGGAGTTGATGCGGGCTTATACAGATGAGGGGTCGGCCAATGGAGTAAAACCCAATATGATCGGCCCAAAGTAGCTCACTCGCATCCGCGTTCCCTTGCTGACTCTAGCACGAGTGATGCGCCGCACTGCGCCGAATCCTAGAACTTATTACTGAAAAAAATCCCAGCACTCAAGGGTTATGAGTTTGCGGATTTTGATCAAAATTTATGCGACTATGAATTTTCATTAGTCTATACATCGAGAGAAATAGAAATGAATACACAGCAAATTAAGCAGGCAATTGCCAACCGGATGCTGAGTGAGTATGACCAAGGAAATAACGGTATGGTCGATATGAAACAAATAGCCTCAGAGCTAGGGATACCATGGTCACAAGTCGAAAATGTAGTGGGCATGCTTCACGAACAAGGGATCGTTCGAACAGTAATTGGATGCCATGTTGCTCATTTAACCCCACTTGGCATACGAACATTAGAACCCAGCGACATAGGAGTACCCAAACAGCCACCTCAAACCGTTAATAATCACTTCAGTGGCTCATTTAACCAATCGGCGATCGCCACTACGAACGGGTATGCAACCGTTTCTGTGCAAAACACCGAGGTAAACCATTACTTTCAACAGCTAGAGCGGGCAATCGACCAATCGCAGAACATCCCGTCCGAGCAGAAGCAAAAGTGGAAAACAGACCTATGGGAGATGTCCAAGCATCCAGCACTGGTAGCAGCGCTAGGAGCAATTTTAGGCGGGTAGTCAGGCTAAAAAGGAACAGTTGGACGGCAGTTAGCCGCCCGCAAACCGGATGATAGCAAACACCAAGGCAGAGACCGCCACGATGATACCCACATTCCATTTAATAATGTTGGTTTCGGTCTTGGCCAAGCTTTCCTTGGTGGCCGTCGTTTCCTTAATGATGGCAACCTCTTGCTCAAGGTGACGCAAGCACTGTTCCATAACCGCGCTGGGAGCCATCTGGTAGCTCATGAATCACACTTACCGCCGGGGCTAATCCTTGGACTCGGCCCGAAAGTTCCCCATGCGGATCGAAAACTGAAATACTTATTTCGCCGCTAAAACACATTGGACTTTGCTTTGAGACTCCCTTACTAGCTAGAAAATCCTTAATAACGCTACCTGTTACTTGATAAGTAAAACCGATCATTTGTATACCCTGCAAATACCCACCAACCTAACAAAATTCCTTTTATTCACTTTCTTTATTTTTACGCCAAAGTAACAACTGCTCGATAGGGCTATGTTTTTCTTTAGCTGCTCCATCAATAACCATTTGAGAATCTCGACTAATAGAGAGAAGATTTATTCTCATCAACTCTTTCAAATCTTCAGAAACTTCATCTCCGATCTCTAACAATCTTGACTTATAACCTTCATAAGACTCAGCTAAAGTTTGTTTTTGAGCATAAAACTCCTCTAGCCTAGTAAGAAGCGAAGATTTTTTTGAAGCAAATACACCAAGCCAGAGAGGCACACCAAAAAGAGTTAATCTAGTTAAAAAGAAGTGGACGTAACTCCAAAAATCATTAGGCTCAAAGTCTGACCAAGCAAACAGAGATAGCGCAATAATTAAACCGACGCCAAGAGAAGCATAAAAAATAATATCATACGTAACTCTTAGTGCAGCTGCAGCCTCTTTACGTTCTTTAAATGACTTCGCCAACTGAACAGTTACAGCACTCCCAAGCACTTCATCAGCTTTTTTCTGTACGCTTTCTGATGCAGAGGTTACCGCTGCAGCTTTTTCTAAAATTGATTTGGCATCATAGGTAAGCTTTTCGTTATCACCTATTAAAATGTCTAAATACGCTCTATTCTTTTCAAGATTATTGTGGATATTATTCACATTCTTTAGAAGATTTTTTGCTTCTGCCAGACTTTCAGCCAAAGAATCACTATGCTCGTTGTAAGACTGCATATTAGAATATGCGTCTTCAATTTGCTTCGACAATTTTGTTAAACCAACCTCTTGCTTCTTAAAGCTTTCGTTAAAATAATGAATTCTCGACTCAAGCTCTTTATTAACGCCAAACAGTTGATTTAGAAAACTAGGATCTTGATTATAAAAAGAAGCATCCCAAATTCTAATATTATATTTTTGCCTAGGGTTATTGTTTTCGCCATATTCAATCCATACACCTGATCCAAAGAAAACACTTTCTTTAAACAGATTCAAAGGCTCTATTTTAAATTTGATTTCTTTATTATTTTCTATAAAAGAGCCTTGAATATCATCTTGATCAAATTCATCGTCTTTTACAAGCTCAGCTTCGCCCTCTTTCATCAGCCCATTAGCATTATAACCCATAACTTTGAACTTATGATGCCCAACAACCTTGAAGTAATAATTATTCACAAGCTTCAAATCAGAAGCTATATTATTAGCAACTGTTATTGGCTTTAACTCACAAAAAAAACCGCTGGACTCTTCATAACTCATACAGTTACCTTAATTATAGTAATCAATTAGATGAATCACGCTTCTCAACCCCCTGCCGCTTACCCTCAGGCAAACTCTCATAAAGCGCGTCAATCTCTTTAAATCGGGTAATCCTGTCTTGAACAATAAAGTTCAAAAGCTCAAACATGGAGCCAACGCTTTTATCGATATCTTCATCTTTCAGCTCACCTGGGTGAACAGACTCATTACCAATAATTCGAATAGCATCGAGTGCTTTTTGTACGGCTTGAGGCAAACCATCTTGAACGAGCTCACCAATGGCCCTATCGATTTTCGAGTTTTTACCAAGGTGAATACATAAGCGCTGAAGTGCTAGGCGAAGTAAAGCTGCTGCGGCTCTCGAAGAGTGTGGAAGAACATCACGTGCTTCTAAATAATCTTTTTTCGCATCTTCAGGCATATCCTGATGAGGAAAAGGGGCGCCTGAAATCAAAGGAAAAATTAGTTGCCCAGAAAGTTCACGGTATTCCGTACCAAACCATAAAGTTGCACCACCGCAATGCTGACACTGGGCTCTCTCAACAAGAGTTCTGACTTGGTTCAATTGCCAGTTAAACCAGGCGACTTTGGAATAAACATCGCAGAATGGACAAGTGAACGACTTAGCACGATGCTTAGGGGGATAATATTTCATCACACCACCCGCCCAATCCGAATCTCGCACCGCCCCAGAATCTCCAAATCTCCCATATCCTGTGGCTTGATCATCTCCGGCTGGTACAGCTCGTTATCACTAATCAGGTACAGCGCGCCCCCGGCCAACCGCTGAACACGCTTGATCCGCCGCTCCCCACTCACCAGCAGCAGGAACACCCCTTCCTGCTTCGGATCGCGAGCCGCCCGGTTCACCAGCACCCAGTCGCCATCCGCCAGGGTGCCGTCCATCGAATCCCCCCGCACCTGCACGCCCACGATCTGCGCCGGGTCGAGCCCCTGAGCGGTCAACTCGCTACGCGGGAACTGCAAGGTCGTCTTGATCGGCTCGCCCTCAAAGCTGCGCCCGGCGCCGGCGGCGGCTTCTATGTCGTACATCGGTATCGAAGCCATGCCTTCAGCCAGGTCGAGCAATTCAACATTTGAAGAAACCGTCCGGTTCCCGGTCAAGATGTACTGCACATCGACTCCTTGCGAAGCGATGGCGGTCAAGTAGTCGCCTTTCGGGCTGCGCTGGTCAGCTTCGTAAAGCATTTGGGACTTTTTAGTTACATGGGCAAGGTCACCGAACTGGGTTTGAGACATCCCCAGACGCTCCCTCTCTTCCCTAAGCCTTTCACCCAATGAAACCATTATGTCCTCTCAACTATTGACATGGTCACCGTTCGGTACCATTCTATCGATGTCTTTCACTTCATTTCACTTTGCAAGGGAGCCACTGCCATGGCCACACCTGCTGAAACCTCACCGCGCATCACGGTGCAACACGTCACTATCGAGGAAACCCAAGGCCCACTCTCTGTCGACGTTGCGCGGCTTGGACTCGAAAGCTTTAACGCCACCTGCCAGCAACAAACAATGACACTCGATGAGCTTCTCGACGTCATCCGTGGCGCCAACGAGCTGGGCGCAACTGATACCACCGCCACTTTCCAGCTCGATGAAAAAGCACCTAGCCACACGTGGTCGATCAAGGCGATCAAGCCTGACGCAACGGCGCCTAAAGACACCGACTCCCAAGCCTCAGCTTTTCAGCTCACGGCACGCCAACAAGCCTTGGCCGAAGGCGTGATGGTTGAGGTCGTGGGCGCTTTGGCAAAGCAAAGCACGCCCGGCAAAGTCCTCAGCGAAGCGGCCATCAATCTGGCGAATGCGTTGCGGGTTGGCCTGGATCAGCTCACGACAACGTCTTGTAGTACTCGACCAACTTCTTGTGAGCAGCGATAGCGGTATCGGCGAGCTGCTCACCTCTCATGGTTCCGTAAGCGGTATTTCCGGACGAAATGATTTGGTCGGACCTGATCATCTCAAGAACGACTTCATGAGCGGCATGTACGGGATCATTTTTGGGATCTAGCGAACGTTGCTCCGTCATAAACCAACCCTCCTAGGGCATCAATTAAAAAGGAAGCCACTGCCATGGCCACACCTGCATCAAACCCGATCCTGCTGTTCCGCGGTATCGACGTCGAGCTGAACCGCTGCTCGCCCGCCACCCGCCAGGCCATCACCGCCGAGATTGGCGGCACTAACCCACTCGCGGACCTCGAAGCGTTAGAAGAGCGCGTCACGGCGGAAGCCACCGGCCAGCTCGCTGCCACGATGCTGACCAACGGCGCCGCCGCCGTGGATATCGAAGACGCCCTCGCTGAACTGCGCGTGCATCTCGATGAGCACTTTCTCCAGCGCAAACTGGTGCGCCTGTACGACCGCTAACCGCGCCTTTTTTCGAGTCTTTCACACTGTAAAGGAAGCCTACCCCATGACCACCGCCAACGCCATTACACCTAAGCGCATTTATGCCCCCAAAGGCTGCAATAGCCCGGTGATGACCCATATCACCGAATCCGAGCGGAGCGATCTTGAACGCATCAGCGAGCTGGAAGTGCGCTCGCTTTCGGCCACGGCCCGCATGCTCATGCTGCGCGGTATCGCCCAGTACGACGATGACACCCTCAACGCCCAATAACCCTGCGTGCCGCTGCCAAAGGAACACTGCCATGCACCAAGACACTCGCCGCATTCGCCACCGCTACGCCGCCATCAACCTGGATGAGTACGAAGCTCGGCTGATCGATGCCCTGGTGGATTACACCGGCATGTCCCGGGCCACCTTGCTCCGCCAGTTGGTCCTGAAAGAAGCGCTCGACACCCTGGGCGTTGGCGACCTCGTGAACACCAGTGTGGGCCAGCGTGCCTCGTAAAAACAGGCACGAAAAAGGTCCTCAAGGAGCACTTGCAATGCCCCAGAACCACCTACTGCTGGACGACGAACTCGAACGCCAGCTTGAGGCGGTACGTAAACAGGAAGGCCTGAACAGCATTGATGAAGCCGCCGAGTGGCTCACGCGGCGGCGCTTGCGCAAAGGCACCCAAGGGCTCACGGGCCGGGGCCGCGCCCTTTATCCCGTATCAGGAGACCGCAGTGAGTAGCACCGACACCCCTCAAAGCGAGTTCAGCCGCCTGCGGATCGACTGCCCTCATTGCGGTAGCCATATGAAGGTGCGCACCTCGAAAAGCGATATGTCGCTACTGCGCGAACTCTACCTGCACTGCACCAACGAGTTCGACTGCGGCTTTCGCGGCAAGGCGAATCTTGAATTCGTGCACACCCTGACCGTCAGCCGCTGCCCCAACCCCGACGTGTACTTGCTCACCTCGCCCTGGGTGCTCAAGCAAATGAAGCTCGACCTGCCCACGGTCAACGACGAATGCTACGACGAGGAAACCCCCAATGAGTAACGTGGCTACCCTCCCCCTGCCCGCCCGCCTCCAACCCGACCGCGCCGGCTTCGGCGAACTCCGCGCCGAGCTCCATGGCCGCGCAGGGGATCAGGATCTGATCGACGTCTGGGCGAACCTGCCTTACGCCGAGCGCCGTCTGGTGCTCAAAAGCGCCGGCCTCAAGGAAGACGCCACCCAGCACATCAGCGCGTTCGCCAAGCCCGCACGCGACGCCATCCGCGCCGCGATCCACCGCATGAGCGACTACGCCAGCGGGCTCAAGGACCAGCTGCGCAACCGCACCCAGCACCCGAGCGCCGAGCTGGCCAGCCACGCCCGCCAGGCACTGGCCGAGGGCAACACCAAAGCGGCCCTTCACTGGCTCGCACTGATCGAAAAGGGGGTGGCATGACCACCCGCGACGAGTTGCTCAAGCGCTACACCAGCGAGGCCATGCAAACCGGGGAGTACATCCGCGAACTCTACAAGGCGTGGGCGCACTTCACCGGGCTGGCCGTCATGCTCGAGCGTTCCGGCCACCGCATGGCCGCCGCTGAAATCCAGCGCGAAGCCGATGCGCTCGGCCAGCGCGCTAACCAGCTCGAGGGCGTGCTCCAGGACTATCACATCGACGTCGCGTCGGCGCGTATGGCGGCCAAGGGGCTCGAGCAGTGAGCGCGCTGGATCTCGCCTTCGCGCATAGCTCCGGCACGCCGGACTGTGGCCACTTCCTGCGGGCTCACTTCGAGCGCCTGCCCTCGCTCGCCGACCGGCTGGCCGGTGGTTACGTGCACGTTTCGAAACGCCACGGCCACGCCGCCGCGAACCGCTGGCTAAACCACAACGCCAAAGATCTGATCGAGCCCACCGAAGTCTACCGCCGCTTCGAAGCAATCAAGGGCGATCTCCAGCGCGGCTTTGAAGCGCTAGTTAAACGTGGCGCAACCACCATCGAGGGCTTGAAAGCGGGCTGCGAGTGGTTGACCAGCGTGCAAGAGCGCCTGATGCTGCGCGGGCTCAACGCCACCCACGATGACGAAGCGGTCATCAACCACGCCAGCGCCCAAGCCACCGCAATCGAGCGCGAGCGAAGCAAGCTGATCGGCGGCATCGCCGAGCATAACCGCCGCCTGCGCCTCGGCCTGCTACCGCCCCCGCTCAATCTGAAAACGCCCAAGGCCCGCACGCTCTCCGGCCAGGCGCGCGAAGTCGCGCTGCAGATCGCGCAGTCGCGCAACCCGCTTTCGCCCCCGCTGGGCGTCATTCCATTGATGGCAGTGTTTCGCTGGTACCGCGCGCCGGTCATGAGCCTGCGCGTCGTCAATGTAATGGCGCTCGAAAAGGCGCAGTTTCGGGCACGCTCCCACGGTTTTAGCCCGCCGGGCCTAAAGCTGAAACCGAGCGCCCAGCTCGCCAGACTCACCAGTGCC
Organism: Halomonas sp. GD1P12; assembly: GCF_025725645.1. Classification (NCBI taxonomy): domain Bacteria; kingdom Pseudomonadati; phylum Pseudomonadota; class Gammaproteobacteria; order Oceanospirillales; family Halomonadaceae; genus Halomonas; species Halomonas sp. GD1P12. The sequence goes on from NZ_CP107007.1 coordinate 3,075,868, forward strand.
AACTGGTGGCGGCGTCAGCTGCGCACGTTGGCCGGGCGGCGGCTCGAGCAGGTCCAGCGCGAAGCCCACCGCGTCCACAAACGCGCCGGCATCTACTGCAGCCACGTCACGCTTGATCGCCGCCGCGCCCAGAAGAACCGCAATACCGCCTTGCTCGAGGCGCTCGAAGCGATCAATCAGGACGGCCAGGTCTACACGCTGGCCGAATTGGCCGAGCTGGGCCTATCGAACCCGAACCATCGCCGCGCCGAATTGATGCTGCGTATAAGTGACACCGAGGCGGAGTCGCGCCGTATGGGGCACGTTGGCATGTTCTACACCATTACCGCGCCCAGTAGATTTCACCCGGTCGTCTCCGAAAACAGCGTGCGCAACCGGAAATATGACGGCTCGACGCCGCGCGATGCTCAGGCCTATTTGCAAAAGGTGTGGGCGCGCACCCGCGCCGCGCTCGCTCGGGAAAACCTCGGCATCTACGGCATCCGCGTGGTCGAGCCGCACCACGACGGCACGCCCCATTGGCACCTGCTCATCTGGATGAAGCGCGAGGACGCCAACCGGATCAACCACATCATCCGCGACCACGCCGAAGCCGACACGCCGGAAGAGCTATTCGACCGCCGAGGCCGCGAGACCACCGCGCGCTTCAAGGTCGAGCGTATCAACTACGCCAAAGGCACCGCCGCCGGCTACGTGGCTAAGTACATCAGCAAGAACATTAACGGCGAGCAGTTCACACGCGACGGCATCGAGGGCGACGACAAGGACAGCTATGGTCATGACCTCAACAGCGTGGCCCCGCGCATCGAGTCGTGGGCGGCCGTGTGGGGCATTCGCCAGTTTCAGTTCGTGGGCCTGCCCTCGGTCACGGTCTGGCGGGAGATCCGACGGCTCAACGAAAAGCACGCCACCGAGCTGGAGAACTGGGAAGCCGCCACGCGGCCCGACCAGCGCATCGCCAGCCGCTTCGAGCAGATCCGCAAGGCCGCCAACGCCGGCCAGTGGGATCAGTTCTTACGCCTCATGGGTGGCCCGAACATGCCCCGTAAACAGCGCCCCATCAAACCCTGGACGATGCCCCGCGTGGACCTCAACCGCCTCAAGGACGAACAAGCGCAGATCAGCCACGCCACCGGCGAGGTAGGTGAAGGCATCGAGGCCAGAGGCCGCCACGGCGAACCCACGCCCGGCACCTTCGGCATCGTCGTGGCCGACGGCCGCGGCAACGAACACGAATATTTGACGCGCTTCTACCGCTGGCAAGTGCGCGGAAAGTCGCGCAGCCACCAAGGGGGTTTGGGAGGAGGCGCAGCCGAGTCCCCTTGGACTCGTGTCACTAACTGTACGGGCGGCCCGGATATTGAGCCGCGCGAGCCTCCAGAAGAAGAGAAAAAAGCTCAGCTTGCCCGCCTGAAAGAGTGGCAAAGCTCAGAAATTTACCGAGTTGAGCGCGACGCCGAGTACCAAGACGCCCTCGCCGCCCGAGAAGCCGCGCGAAACCTCTTCGCGCCGCGCCCCCGAACCCAGCAGGAAGAGTACTTCCCGCCCGAATTGTGTTGAAAGAGGACCAACGAACAATGGCCGATAACGCCGACCGCGCCGCGGACATCACCCAACAAAGCCTGGACGCCACCCTGGCACGCCGCGCCCAGCTCGCCCAACCGGCGCCGCACGATGAATGCGTCGACTGCGGCTACGAGATCTCAGCGCCCCGCCGAGCCGCCGCGCCGTGGGCGACTACCTGCATTGAGTGCCAAGGCATTCGTGAACTGAAAAACAAGCAAGGAAGATAACCATGGCCATAGATACGACCTGGGTACGTGAAAACCCCGAAGAAGCTGCTCGGCAAATCGAATTGCTTAGCGAAATGCACGTGGACCGCGTTCGTCACTTCTGGGAGTCGCGCGGCTTCGGCGGGTGCGAAGAGTTTGCGCTGGCCTTTGACTCGCTGAAAACGCTGGCAGGTTCATGCACCACAGAGCGCGAGCACTACATTCATACCCGCGCTTGGGATAACGGCTATCTGAACGGGCGTGAGGAAACGCTGACAGAGCAGGCCAGGGCGCAGGCGGTAGCCGATGAATGAGAGCCAACCCAATGCCCCCACAAAGGTGCCGTCACCTTCAAAAGGTGGCGCCTACGCGCGGCAAGCCGCGATGCTTTGCCAAGATCGGGCCTTTCAGCTCTACCTCGATCGCCGCCGGCGCGCCAAGTTTGGCCTCGGCGAAGCCGCCCTGCCCGACGGCACCCATGACACGGACGACGCCCGCGACTGGCTGGTCGCGGCCTGCCAAATCCAAAGCCGCGCCGAACTGGATAGCAACGCCCAAGCGCGCCAAACGTTCCGCATGATCCGCAACCGCTTCAACCACTGGCGGGCCAAGCAAGAGGGTCACTTATGAGCTTGCAAAATGTTATCGATTGCGAAGAAATAAAAGCGATCACCGGGTATCAGCGGCCGGCCGATGCGGCACGATGCCTGCGCGAGCAAGGTGTGGTCGTGTTCAACGGCCGCCGAGGCCCCTGGACGACCATCGATTTGATCAACAAAGCGGGCGGGATCGAAGCCGCCACGCCCCATGAGCTCAGCCCTAGCGACATCCTATGAAGACACGCCCGCGTAAGCACAGCCCGGATATCCCGGCACACATCAACCAGTCGAAGCTCCCCAACGGGGTGTATTACGACAAGCGCGGCCGGGGCCGCTGGTACGTTCAATATCGTGATGAAGCGGGCAAACTGAAAACCGAGCGCATCGCCGGGGCCGATGCTACCCTGTCAGAGCTCCACCGTATCATCGAGCAGCGCAGCGGCATTGATCGCCGCACCCTGCGCTACCTGGCTCAGCAGTTTCACCAATCCGCGCAGCTTAAAGAGCTGGCCATCAAAACCCAGCAGGACTACGAATACTGCCGATCGGTGCTACTGGAGATGCCCACGAAGCTGGGCAAACCACTGGGTGACTTGCCCACGACGCAATTCTCGCCGGCGCTGGTCCAGCGCCTAGTGGATCGGATCGCCGCTGAGGGTACCCCCTCAAAAGCTAACCACTTACTGCGCTACCTGCGCCGACTCTTCCGTTGGGGAATCAACCGCGGGCATTGCGACACCAACCCGGCCCAAGGCGTCGAAGCCGCCAAGGAACGCAAACAGCGCCGCTTGCCGGAGCTGGCCACCATTGCGCGGCTTACCGAGTTCGCTCGAGAGCGTGGCCAACGCACACGCGGCGAGAAAGGCGCCTGCGCGCCTTACCTTTGGATGGTGATGGAGCTGGCCTATATCTGCCGGCTACGCGGCATCGAAGTGATCACCCTCACCGATGCCAATAGCACCGCGCAAGGCGTGATGACCAACCGACGCAAGGGCTCGCGAGACAATATCGTGCGCTGGTACCCACGATTGACCGCCGCATGGACGGCCGCAACCGAACGCCGCGCGGGGATCTGGAAAGCCAAGGACAAGCCGGCGCCCATACACCCCGAAAGACGCCCGCTGATCGTTGCCGCCGACGGCGACGCTTTACGCAAGTCCAGCTTGGATACGGCTTGGCAACGCCTGATGAAGCTGGCCATTGCCGAGGGAGTGATCACGGAAGAAGAACGCTTTGGTCTACACGATCTCAAGCGGCGAGGCATCACCGACACGAAGGGTACGCGGCACGAAAAGCAAGAAGCAAGCGGGCACCGGTCAGCGTCCATGATGGACACGTACGACCTTAGTGTGCCGCTGGTATATCACCCGGGAAACGAGTGATTAGGGCGATAGATCTACGTAAAGATCTACGGAAACGAAAAAGCCGCCCCGAAGGGCGGCTTGATCATGTTCTGTAACGCTTTGCTTTATAACCATTTTAAATGGTGCCGACACCAGGAGTCGAACCCGGGACCTACTGATTACAAGTCAGTTGCTCTACCAACTGAGCTATGTCGGCGCTTCACGTTTTCTTGAACATTTGACTGGCCTGCGTGAAGCGAGTCAGTCAACAAGAAATCTTGTTGGCAATGGCTGGGGTACCAGGATTCGAACCTGGGAATGCCGATACCAAAAACCGGTGCCTTACCACTTGGCGATACCCCAGCAGTGTGGTGGCCAGAGACGGAATCGAACCGCCGACACGGGGATTTTCAATCCCCTGCTCTACCAACTGAGCTATCTGGCCGCTGCCAACGGTGCGTATTAAACTAAAAACGCCGCTTTTCGTCAACACCTTTGTGAAACTTTCTTTCCGTTCACGAGGTTATGGCACACCGCGCGCTTTTCGCCCTGCCCTGCCGGTGGCGGCAAACGCCCGCGCGGCGGGCGCTTGAGGGGCCTTCAGGGCTGGCTGGGCGGCACGTAGCCTTCGGCCTGATCGGTGGGTTCGTTATCCAGAAAGCGCTCCATCTGCGTCATCAGGTACTGGCGCGATTCCGGCTCGAGCATGTTGAGGTGCTTTTCGTTGATCAGGCGGGTCTGCAGCGCCTGCCACTCCTCCCAGGCTTTTTGCGAAACCGTGGCCTGAATCTCCTGGCCCTTCTTGCCAGGCAGTGGCGGGAAGGCGAGGGCCGGTAGTTCCTGCTGATACTTGCGACAGAAAACGGTGTTGCTCATGAAGGTGCTCCTTGATGGGTGAGTTGCCCCCGAGTATGGGTCAGGGCCCCGGGGTGGGATCAAGCGAAAACGGCGCGAGCTGTTTTAAAAGCGATTTGACCGGCGCGGCCAGTCCCAGCGCCGGCGGGTCCAGCGGGTCGAACCAGACGCCCTTCTCGCGCACACCGTTAAGCCCTGCGCATCGCGCCGGCTGCGGGGTGATCGCCAAACGGAAGTGGCTAAAGGTATGGGTGAAGCCGGGGAGCGCAGGCTCGATGATCGCGCTGTCGGTAAAGGTCTCCAGCCAATCGCTGAGGGCGGTGCGGTCATCGAACTGGGGCAGGCTCCAGAGCCCGCCCCAGAGGCCAGAAGGCGGGCGCTGCTCGAGCCATACGCGCCCCTGTTCGTCGCGCAGCACCAGCATCAGCGTGTCGCGGGTGGGCAGGGTCTTTTTTGGTTTGGACTCGGGGTAGCGCTGCGGCGCGCCCTCTTTATAGGCGGCGCACACATCAGCAAATGGGCAGATCACGCAGTCCGGCCGGGCGCGGGTGCAGAGCGTGGCGCCGAAATCCATGATCGCCTGGGTGTAGTCGGCCAAGCGCTCATTAGGGGTGAAGTAGTCGGCCAGCTGCCAAAGCGTACGCTCCACGGCGGGCTTTCCGGGCCAGCCGGGCACGGCGTGAAGCCTGGATAGCGAGCGTTTGACGTTGCCGTCCAGAATGGCGGCGCGCGTGCCCTGACTTTGGGCGATGATGGCGCCCGCGGTCGAGCGACCAATGCCGGGCAGCGCCATGAGCGCCTCGACGCTCTCGACCGGCAGCTCGCCGCCGTGCTCGTCACGCGCGGTTTGAGCGGCCTTGTGCAGGTTGCGGGCGCGGGCGTAGTAGCCAAGCCCGGTCCACAGGTGCAGCACCTCATCCTGGTCGGCGTTGGCCAGCGCGTTTAGCGTGGGAAAGCGCTCCATGAAGCGCTCGAAGTAGGGAATCACGGTCGTGACCTGGGTTTGCTGCAGCATGATCTCGGAGACCCACACGCGGTAGGCGCTGCGCGGCGACTGCCAGGGCAAATCATGGCGGCCGTACTGGTCGAACCAGGCCAGCAGCCGGCGTTGAAATTCAGGGGCCGTTAAACACGGCGTCGGCGTATCGGCCATGGGGTGAAAACACTCCGCGGGCAGGGCAGGAAAAAAAGCGCCGGCCCAGAGGCCGGCGCTCCCAAAGAGTAGCGGAATCAGTCGAAGAGGTTGCGAATGCCGTTACGCAGCTCGCGCACGTTCTCTTCACCGAGGCGGTCGTTCAGTTCGTCGAGGGTCTCGCCAAGGCGCTCTTCGATCTGCGCGCCGGCTTCGTCCTGCAAGAGCGACACGACCGAGGCCTGGAAGGCGTCACGGTCGAGCCGGCACCACTGGGACTTGTCGTCATCGAGATGGCCCTCGCAGAGCACCGGCAGCGCCAGCGCCTGAAGGCGCGGGTTGACGTTGCAGGCGGCGTCAGCGGTATCCACCAGTCGGGCGTTGGCATGAGTCAGAAAGTTCATGCTGGTGAGGTTCAGCTCGCCGCTGCCCTGCATGTCGATACCCGGCAGCGTCACCATCAGGTCGTCGCTGGTCACTACGCCGTTGCGCACGTTGAAGGTGGCGTCGAAGCGATCGAAGCGGGTATCCGGCTGCCAGTCGCGCAGCGTGCCCTCGCCTTCGAGTTTGGCGACGAGCTCGCACACCTGCTGCGAAATGTTGGTTTGCAAAATGGCGCCGTTGTCGAGGCGCGCGTCGAGCTCGCCGTTGAGATTGCTGGTCAGCACGTCGCGCGTGTTACCGCGCGTGGTGAGCTCGCCCTGCAGGTTGAAGCGCCCGCGAATCGGCGACGGTTCTTCACTGAATGCCTCGATCATGGGCGCCACCTGTACGCCACTGATGGCGGGCGCGAACTGCCACGCCAGCACCGGCTCACGGGCGTCGATCGAGCCCGTCGCCTCCAGCGTGCCATCGTAGAAGCGCGACTCGAAGCCGGTCAGCCGGTGAAGGCCCTGCTCGCCGCGAAGCGACAGCCGGGTGTCATCGAAAGTGAGCCCGGCAAGTGTGAGCCGGTCCACTTCCAGGTCGCCTTCCAGATCCAGCGCAGCGAGCCACGCCTGGGGCAGTAGCGGGTTTGCCTCCTGGGCAACGGCACGGCGAATGAGGCCGTGGCTCGCCTGCTGGGCGGTGACCGGCCCCGGCAGATAATAATCCAGATCGAGGTGATCGCCGGAAAGATCGAAGCGCAAGGCGCTGCCGTCCAGCGCCGCGGCCAGCTCACCGGTAAAGGTGCTGTCATCGAGCACTAAAGAGAGCTGGGGCAGCGTGATCTGCTCCAGGTCGCCCTCGACGGGGCTGGTCATGGCGACATCGCTCAGCGCGGCTTCGCTGGCGGTATTGAGCGACACGCCCATGCGCGAAAGCCAGGGGCGCAGCGTGAAGGGCGCGGCGTTAAGCTGACCCTGATACTGCGGGGCGTCCAAAAACTGTTCGACGTTGAGATGGCCGCTCAGGCGCAAGTTATCGGGGCCGGTGAGTTCGGCGTCGCGAAGCTGTGCGGTTTGCGCGCCCCAGTCGCCGTCCAGGGCGAACGCCAGCGCCATCGCCAGCCCTCCCTGCCAGTTCTCCGAGTGGCGCAGGCCGGTTTCGATCACCCCGTCGCTGACGCTAAAGCGCTGCTCGCCAAGCCAGGCGATCATTTCGGCGGCTTTCAGGCTGAGTTGCTGCGGCTCTTCTTCGCTGGCGGTGGTCGAGCGGGTGGAGAGCTGGAAGTCCTCGAAGGTAACGCGTTCATCGTTCAGGCCCAGCAGCACGCGGGTCTCCAGGCTCATCTCGCTGGTAAAGGCCGGGGTGCGCTCGAGCGCTTCGGCGTCCAGGCGATTGTGCCGGGTCAGGGTGAACATCGCCTTGAGCGGAAACGCGCGCGACGGGTTGACGTTGCTGCCGTTGATATCGAGCGACTGCAGCCGCCAGAGCGCCTGGTTGGGCGCATCGCGATAGCGAATGTCGGCGTTTCGCACCTCCACGCTTGCGATGTTGAGCACCACCGAGAGGCTGCCCGCGTCGACGTGGGGCCCGGCGCTGGCCGGGGCCAGCACGGTTTCGGCGGATTCGCTGTTCTGCTCGGCAAGACGCTCCACGAGCGGCTGCCAGTTGCCCTCTCCACTCGCGTCTCGCTCAAGATTCAGGCGTACGCCGTCCAGCGTCAGGCCGTCGATGGCGATTTCACCGCGTAAAAGCGGTGCAAAGGCGACGCTGACCTCGGCCCTGTCCACGGCGGCGAACGAGGTATCCTCGACGGGCTGCTCGGGAAGCCAGGCGCGCGCCTGGGACACGCTGACGCCGATGCGCGGGTAGAACGACCAGGTGATCGGCCCTTCCAACGCCAGATTGAGCCCGGTTTGCTCTTCGACCACCTCGACCAGGCGCGGTTTGAAATCCTCGGGATCCAAAAAGGTGGTGACATACACCACGGCGGCGACGGCCACCATGGCCAGAATGCCGACCGCGGCTAGCAAAATACGCAATAACTGTTTCATCACCCGTTCCCTTGTGGGTCTAGCTCGACATGCTCATGAATACCGCTGTCACTCAAGGCGCCGCTACCGGCCGCCGGTGGCGCGGAAAAAGGCCGATAGCCGATTTTGGACAGCAGGATACGATCGGCCAGCGGCAGCGAGCCGGCATCGATACGAAGCGTGCGACCATCCTCTTTTGCCTGCTCGCCCAACAGTGCCATAAGGCGGGAGCCGACGCCACGCCGCCTGGCGGAGCTTTTCACGCAAAGCTCGGAAAGCCACCAGGCACGATCATCGGCTTCATATATGGCCACCGCGCCCAGCAGATGGCCGTTGAACCGGGCGCAGGCGAAGAACTGACGCGGCGACTGGACCAGATGCTGCTCGATGAACGGCGCGACCGTCCGGGTGCGTAGCCGCTCCCGGGGAGCGTCGGCATAGATACGCGAAAGCTCCTGGCGTACGGCATCGTCCGTCTCCCAGCGGGTCTGATCGACATACAAAAGCGTCACCGGCATGCTCAATCCTCCTGGCTGCGTTTGCGCCGCCCTGCCCGCTGAAATCGGCGACCTTTCGCGCATTGTAGCGGATGGGGTCATCGATTCTCTATAATGGCCGTTTGGCTCGCTATTATGTCCAAGGTCGGGCGTGGACGTTCACGCCTCGCCGCCCCACTATGCGCGCAAGCGCAGGAGATGCAACATGTCAGCGCGAACTGCCACGGTCAGCCGTGACACCAACGAAACGCAGATCACCGTGACCATCGACCTCGACGGCGAAGGCCATTTGAAGGGCGAGTCTGGCGTGGCGTTTCTTGATCACATGCTGGATCAGGTCGCGCGTCATGGCATGATCGACATCACCATGGACGTCACCGGCGACCTGCACATCGACGCCCACCACACGGTCGAGGATCTGGGCATTACGCTCGGCCAGGCGTTCGACCAGGCCGTGGGCGACAAGCGCGGTATCGTGCGCTACGGTCACGCCTACGTGCCGCTCGATGAAGCGCTTTCGCGCGTGGTGGTCGACTTTTCCGGCCGCGCGGGGCTGTTCATGAACGCCACCTTTACCCGGGCAATGATCGGGGCGATGGACACGCAGCTGTTCAGCGAGTTTTTCCACGGCTTCGTCAACCACGCCCGGGTCACGCTGCATATCGACAATCTCAAGGGCGAAAACGCTCACCACCAGGCGGAAACCATCTTCAAGGCCTTTGGCCGGGCGCTGCGCATGGCGCTTGCCGAGGACCCGCGCATGGCGGGAAAAATGCCCTCGACTAAGGGAACGCTTTGATGCCGGCCGCTTCTCGCCGTACGCCCTCGCCCACCGTTATTCGCCCACCCCTGTAAGGAGCGCAACATGACCATTGCCGTTATCGATTATGGAATGGGCAATCTGCATTCCGTGGCCAAGGCGCTTGAACACGTAACCCACGAAAACGTCATCATCACCCGCGATGCCCGCCGCATTCTGGGCGCCACCCGCGTGGTGCTGCCAGGCCAGGGCGCGATTCGCGACTGTATCGGCGAGCTCGAGCGCACCGAACTCCGGGGTCTGGTCGATGACATCCTGACCCGCCAAGCCAAGCCCTTGCTCGGCATTTGCGTGGGCCAGCAGATGCTGATGGAGAAAAGCGAGGAGAACGGCGGCGTCGACTGCCTGGGCTTTTTTCAGGGCAGCGTCGACCGCTTCCCGCTCGATATGCGCGACGAACATGAGCAGCGCCTGAAGGTGCCCCACATGGGCTGGAACCGGCTCACCCAGCACCACGACCACCCGCTGTGGGAAGGCATCGAGGATGGCGAGCGTTTCTACTTCGTTCACGGCTACTACGTCAACGCCACGACGGATGACCACGTGCTCGGCACGACCCAATATGGCGATGTGAAGGCGCACGTCGCTATCGGACGCGATGCCACCTTCGCCGTGCAGTTTCACCCGGAAAAAAGCGCGCGGGCCGGTCTTCGCCTGCTCGAAAACTTCGTTACCTGGACGCCCTGAGAGGATTCACCATGCTAGTCATTCCCGCCATTGATCTCAAAGACGGCCAGTGCGTACGCTTGAAGCAGGGCCGCATGGAGGACTCGACCTCCTACGGCGACGACCCGGTCGCCATGGCCGGACGCTGGGTGGAGGCCGGCGCGCGCCGCCTGCACCTGGTGGATCTCAACGGCGCCTTCGAGGGCAAGCCGGTCAACGGCGACGCAGTCACCGCCATCGCCCGTGCCTACCCGAACCTTCCGATCCAGATCGGCGGCGGTATTCGCAGTGCCGAGACCATCGAGCACTACTTAAGCGCCGGCGTCTCGTATGTGATCATCGGTACCAAGGCGGTGAAGGAGCCCGAGTTCGTCGGCGAGATGTGCCGCGCCTTTCCCGGCAACATCATCGTCGGGCTCGACGCGAAGGACGGGTTCGTGGCCACCGACGGCTGGGCGGAAGTGTCCACCATCAAGGCCACCGAGCTTGCCAAGCGCTTCGCCGGTGACGGCGTCTCCAGCATCGTCTACACCGATATCGCTCGCGACGGCATGATGCAGGGTGTGAACATCGACGCCACCGCCGAGCTTGCCCGCGAAGGCGGCCTTCCGGTGATCGCCTCCGGTGGGGTGACCAACCTCGACGACATCAAGGCGCTTTGCGACGTCGCCGACAGCGGCATCCTCGGAGCGATCACCGGCCGCGCCATCTACGAAGGGAGCCTGGACGTGCGTGAAGCCCAACGCCTGAGCGATGAACTGACCGGAGGTCGAACATGAGTCTGGCCAAACGCATCATTCCGTGTCTGGACGTCGACGCCGGCCGCGTCGTCAAGGGCGTGAACTTCGTCGGCATCCGCGATGCTGGCGACCCGGTGGAGATCGCCAAGCGCTATAACCAGCAGGGCGCCGACGAAATCACCTTTCTGGATATCACCGCAAGCTCTGACGAGCGCGCAACTACCGTCGACATGGTCTCGCGCATCGCCGGCGAGGTGTTCATTCCGCTCACCGTGGGCGGCGGTATCCGCAGCTGTGACGACATTCGCACCATGCTCAACGCCGGCGCTGACAAGGTCTCGATCAACACCGCCGCAGTAACCAACCCGGAGTTCGTCTTCGAGGCCGCCGAGCGCTTCGGCAGCCAGTGCATCGTGGTCGCCATCGACGCCAAGAAGGTGTCCGGTGAAGGCGAGCCGCCGCGCTGGGAGATTTTCACCCACGGCGGGCGTAAGCCCACCGGGCTCGATGCCGTCGAGTGGGCAAAAAAGATGGTGGCCCTCGGCGCCGGCGAGCTGCTTTTAACCAGCATGGACCGCGACGGCACCAAAAGCGGCTTCGATTTGGGCGTAACCCACGCCATTTCCGAGGCGGTGAGCGTACCGGTGATCGCCTCCGGCGGGGTGGGCAACCTGCAGCACCTGGTGGATGGCGTGATCGAAGGCGGCGCCGACGCGGTACTGGCGGCGAGCATTTTCCACTTCAGCGAATACACCATTCCGGAAGCCAAGCGCTACATGGCCGAGCGCGGCATCGAAATGCGCCTTTAGCGCGCGGCTCATATCATCGCCTAATATCGTCGTCTTACACTTCTGCCCGGAGCCCTTGCAACCGAAGCACTCCGGGCCGTTTGCCTTGCGTCAGAGCGCCTTTCGGCCTGGATGTCAGGCGTCGTCGTCCAGGCTAAGCCCCAAATTACTGACGCCGCCGTTGCGCCCGAGCACACGCAGTTCCTTGAGCGCGGCCTTGTCGAGCGGCGCGCTGACCGCCTCGAGCACCGCGTCCTGAAAGTCGTTTTCGTCCTCCATGAGCGGGTGGTCGCGAATGATCAGCGCAAGTTTCCGGGCGTCCACTTCGCCTTCGGTCAGCTCGATGAAGGCGCGCACGCCGGCCCGCGAGGTACGGCTGACATCCAGCACCGCCTCTCCGGCGTCCCCCTGTAGCGTGTCGAGCAGCGCGTTCACCGCGACCACCGCATCCAGCGCGCGCCGCGCGCCGAAGCTGTCGTCGTCTTCCGGCGGCTCGCACTCGGCAAGCTTCTCGGCCTGGCGGGCGAAATCGATACTCGCGCCGGGTACCTGCAAGCGCTCCCACACAAGGCTCAGCACGGTCTTGAGCGTGTGGCTGTCGCCCTGGCCGGTGGTTTGCTCGTACAGCGCATAGTTGGGTATCAGGCGCTCACAAAGCGCGGCCATGAAGGCCTGCTGGGCGTTCAGCGGAAGCGTCTGAAGAAGCTGATAAAATCCAGAGGGTTTGGCCACCATGTTGATTTCCTGAGCCTTTATAGGGGTGAAAAGGGTATTGGTGAAGACAAGGCGATACGTTATCGTCGCACATTCGCAAACGCGACTTTGACGCGACGACGGCCGGCGAGGAGATTACCATGCATATTCATCTACTACAGCACGGCCCGCACCACGGCCCCGCCCGCCTGACCGACTGGCTCGACAGCATGGGCCACAGCTACACGGTTTTTCATCTGTTCGACGGCGAGCTGACCCCGCGCCCCGGCGAGTGCGATGCGCTCATCGTGCTCGACGGCCCGGAGGAGTTGATTCAAACCCCGCCCGCCTGGTCCAGAGCGGAGAAAAAACTTTTGAACCGCTACCTGGACGGCCAGCGTCCGGTGCTCGGCATCGGTTTGGGGGCGCTGTGGATTGCCGAGGCGCTGGAGGCGGTGATCGCCCCAGGCACCTACCCGGAAACCGGCTGGCACGGCGTTACGCTTGCCCCGGAAAGCCCGTTCGATCTTCCCGAGCGCTTCGAGGCGTTCATGTGGCACCGCTACGTGTTCAGCCTGCCGGATGCCGCCCTGCCGCTGGGCGGCAGTGACGCCGCCCCGCTTCAGGGCTTTGCCTGGGATGCCGGGCGAGTGATGGGGCTTTTGTGTCACTTCGAGGTCACCGCCCAAAGTGCCGCCGAGCTTTTCGCGCACCCGCCCGCCGCGCCGGCCACGGCCGCCGGCCAACGCTATCTGCAAAGCGAAGCGGCCATTCTGGAAACCCCCCAGCGCTTTCACGGCCTGGCACCGCTACTTGATCGCGTCATGCTGCAGTGGCTGGCCCGCGCCTAGGCGCTCCACTGACGGGCGGCGTCCAGGCAGCTCTCCCAGTCGCCCACATGAAGCTCCGCCGGGGCACTCTGGCGCCGCTCCAGGTGATAACGGTAGAGCGGGTCGTAGTATTCGGTCAGAAGCGGGCCAAGCCAGGCTTCGTGGGCCTGGGTGTTGCCCAGGTCGTGGGCATCGAAGGCCAGCGCCTGCAACCGCTGAAGGCGCTGCAGGCGCGCATTGCCCAGCCGCTTGGCTAGCCGCTTCAGGCTATTGGAGAGCTGCTCTTTCATGCGCGCACGGCCTTCCTCGGCGCCAAACCGCGCCACGAACGCCGCCTCCAGCGCTTCGATATAATCATGACGAAGCTGATCCAGACGCCAGTCCAGCGGCATCTCGACGCGAATGCGTGGTGCTTTTTCCATCGCGTGCCAGAAAGTGAGAGGAATGTTGGCATTGCCGATCTGGCGCGACTCATCCTCCATCACCAGCTTACCGGGGCGGTCCAGCAGCTGCACTGCAAGCGTGTGCTCGAAATCGATTTGCGTCGTGGGCGCCTCGACCTGGCGGCCAAACGCCGAGCCCTTGTGGTTGGCACAGGCCTCCAGGTCGATGCCGTTTTCGAGACGGTTGATCAGTACGGTCTTGGCAGAACCTGTCAGCCCGGCCACCACCAGCATGGGCTGCTCGGCGGCCTGATCGATACGCTCGCAAAGTGCGCGGCGCATCTCTTTCCAGCCCCCCGCAATCCGGGGCACATCGACGCCCTCCTCGGCAAGCCATGTCGTGGCGATCTGCGAGCGCAGGCCGCCGCGAAAGCAGTAGATCAGCGCGTCCGGGTGGCGTGACAGATACTCGCGCCAGGCCGCAATACGCGCCCGCTTGACCTCGCCGCTAACCAACCGCTCGCCCAGGGCGATCGCCGCCTGTTGGCCGTGCTCCTTGTAGGCGATACCGACCTGATGGCGCTCCTCGTCGACCATCAGCGGCAGGTTGACCGCACCAGGAAGGCTCCCCTGAGCAAACTCGACCGGCGCGCGCACGTCGATCAGCGGCGTGCCCTTGTGAATCAGCTGGGTCGTGGCGGGTACGTCATTTCTCATCTAGCCGACCACATCGATCAGTGCATCGCCTTCCCGCGCCTTCATGGTGCCGAAGGGCTGAAGATCGAGCCCGTGCTCGCGGCCAATGCGCTCCACGTCATCCTCCCAGGCCGGGTCGACGCTGAGCAGAAGACCGCCGGAGGTTTGGGGATCGCACAGCCACTGCCAGTGCGCTTCGTCCATCGGTTTGAGCTGCCCACCCAGCGCTTCGTGATTTCTGAGCGTGCCGCCGGGCACCGCGCCCTGGCGGCGGTAGGCTTCGGCCTCGGCAAGGCGCGGCAGCCGGCGAAAATCGATCTGCGCCATGACGTTGCTGGCACTGCAGATCTCGCTGAGATGGCCGGCCAGACCAAACCCGGTGACATCGGTCATGGCGTTGAGCCCCTTCACTTTGGCAAGCTCCACGCCGATGCGGTTGGATTTGAGCATGGTTTCGCGGGCCAGGCCATGGTGGCCCGCTTCCAGCAGGCCGCGCTTTTCGGCGGTGGTCAAAAGGCCCACGCCGAGCGGCTTGGTCAGAAAGAGCAGGTCGCCGGGTTTGGCGCCGCTATTGAGCTTGAGCTGGTCGAGCTGGATCAGCCCGTTCACCGCCAAGCCAAAAATGGGCTCGGTGGAGTCGATGGAGTGCCCGCCGGCCAGCGCCACGCCGTGCTCGCGGCACACGCCCTGGGCACCGGCCACCACGTCGCCGGCGATCTCCGGGGCAAGCTTGTCGACCGGCCAGCCGAGAATACTCAGCGCCATCACCGGCGTACCGCCCATGGCGTAGATATCGCTGATCGCGTTGGTCGCGGCAATACGCCCGAAATCGAAGGGGTCATCGACGATCGGCATGAAGAAGTCGGTGGTCGAGATCATGCCCCGGCCATCGCCCAAATCGAACACGGCAGCGTCTTCGCGCCCCTGGTTGCCCACGATGAGCTGCTTGTGGCCGGCGCTCGGGCCCGCCTTGGCCAGAATGCTGTCGAGCACGTCCGGGGCGATCTTGCAGCCGCAGCCGGCGCCGTGGCTATATTGGGTCAGTCGAATCGAACTCATGGCGTCTCTCCTTGAAACCCACCGGTCGTCGCGTTTGCCCGCGTGATCGTCGATAGGTCGTTGTTTTCCATTTAAGCGTAGTACAGCTTAAAGCGCTTCCAGCGCATCGCTCAACTTATCCACGGCGATGACTTCCATGCCCTTGGGCGGCTGCTTCGGCGCGTTGGCCCTCGGCACGATCGCGCGTAAAAAGCCGTGTTTGGCGGCCTCGGAAATGCGCTCCTGGCCGCTGGGTACCGGACGAATCTCGCCGGACAGCCCCACCTCGCCGAACACCACCAGCTCCTTCGGCAGCGCCCGGTTTTGCAGGCTCGACACCACAGCCAGCAGTACCGCAAGATCGGCGCTCGTTTCCAGCACCTTGACGCCGCCGACCACGTTCAGAAACACGTCCTGGTCGCCGGTAAAGAGCCCGCCGTGGCGGTTGAGCACGGCGAGCAGCATCGCCAGTCGGTTCTGATCGACCCCCACCGCCACACGGCGCGGATTACCCAGCGCCGACTCGTCCACCAGTGCCTGCACCTCGACCAGAATCGGCCGCGTGCCTTCCCACACCACCATGACCAGACTCCCCGGCGCCTGCTCTTCCTGACGGGAGAGAAAGATCGCGCTGGGGTTCTTGACCTCTTTCATGCCCTGCTCGAGCATCGCGAAGACGCCGAGTTCGTTCACCGCGCCGAAGCGGTTTTTCTGCCCCCGTAGAGTTCTAAAGCGCGAGTCGGCGCCGCCTTCGAGCAGAAGCGAGGCATCGATCATGTGCTCGAGCACCTTGGGGCCGGCCAGGGTGCCGTCTTTCGTCACGTGGCCGACCAGCAGCAGTACCGTGTTGCTCTGCTTGGCAAAGCGGGTGAGCGCGGCCGAGGATTCGCGCACCTGGGCCACGCCGCCGGGGGCGGAGCTAATGTCCTCGAGGTGCATGGTCTGGATCGAGTCGATCACCAGTATTTCCGGCTTTTCGCGCTCGGCAACGGCAAGAATCGTTTCGACGCTGGTTTCGGCCAGCATCTTGAGCCCGCTGGTGGGTAGCTGCAGGCGGTGGGCGCGCATGGCGACCTGGGAAAGCGACTCCTCACCGGTGACGTACATGATGCGCCGCGTTTGAGCGAGCTTGCAGGCGGTTTGCAGCAGCAGGGTCGACTTGCCCGCCCCCGGGTTTCCGCCCAGCAGCACCGCCGAGCCGGGCACGAGCCCGCCGCCCAGCACGCGGTCGAACTCGGCGAAGGTGGAGCTCAGCCTTGGCACCTCGCTCAAATCGACCTTGCTCAGATCGACCACGTCACGGGAAAGATCTCCTGCGTAGCCGCTTCGACCCTGAGCGGGCGCCCCGGCACCGGGCCGGGCGCTCGCCAGGCGCACCTCGCTCAGGGTATTCCATTCCTGGCAGCTCGAGCACTGCCCCTGCCACTTGCGGTATTCGGCTCCGCACTCGGTGCACACATAGGCGCTTTTGACTTTGGCCACGCCGCGCTGCTCCTGTCTTGCTTGCCGCCCGGCGGCCGCTACAAGGTGCCGGGCAAATACACGAAAGGCGGCTCAGGGCCGCCTTTCACACTCACGGCGCGTACGCCGTGACGCTCATCGCTTGAGCGCTTACCGGCGCTGCAGCTGCAGCATTTCACCGTTCTCGAAGCGACGACGTTCCGGGTCGATCAACTCGAGCGTTTGTTCGCTGATTTTCTGGAAGTAGTAGATCTGTCCATCGCCGTTGGGCGTCAGCTCATAAACGGTCGCGTTGGAATCCGACGGCGTGCCGGTCAGCACTTCCCAGTTACCGGAGTAGTTTTCGTCCGGCGGGGTCTGGGGATGGTTACGATAGCTTGCCGTCAGGTCGAACGTCCGCTCCTGCGGGGCGCTGGTCTCTTCACCTTCCAGCGTCACGTTGAGGTCGATGCCATCACAGTTGCGGCACGGCAGCGTTCCCTGATAGGTGGCCTGAGACGCGCTCATGGCGGGAGCGTCCTGGCCCTGCTGATCGGTCTGGCCCGATGCGCAGCCCGCCAGTAGTGCCAACATAGCCGAACCGGCTAGCAAACTCCGAAATTGCATTGGGTGTCTCCTTATCGTGTTGGACATACATTTCTTTCGTGCGCTTATGACAGCATAACCGCTACAAGGTGCGACGCCCACCCCTCGATGCGTTGCATTCATGTCAAATAATCGCCAGACAAAACAGCCGCCTGTAATAGTCATGGATGCGTCTTGCGCTTGATCGTGGCTCGGGCCACCATAATGCTCCTTGCAAGAGCCACCAGGTGTCCCTCATGAGCCAATTCTGGAGCCCCGCCGTCCGGTCGCTGACCCCGTACGTGCCCGGCGAACAGCCCGTCGAGCGTCTGATCAAGCTCAACACCAATGAAAACCCCTATCCGCCGGCCCCGGGCGTGGGTCAGGCGCTGCGCGATTACGCCACCGACCACTTGCGCCTCTACCCGGACCCGACCTCCCGCGCGCTTCGACAGACGCTGGCCGATACGTTCGACGTCGACCTGGAGCAGACGTTTGTCGGCAACGGCTCCGATGAGGTGCTGGCCTTCGCCTTCCAGGCCTTTTTCTGCCACGGCGCGCCGCTCGATGCGCCGGCCATTACCTATAGCTTTTACCCGGTCTACGCCAAGCTGTACGGGATCGAACTTCGCCAGCATCCGCTCAACGCCCAGTGGGAAGTCGACCTCGACGCCCTGACCGCGAGCGCCGCGCGCAGCGGCGTCATCCTGGCCAACCCCAATGCGCCTACCGGCCACGCCCACTCGCTCGAGAACATCGAGGCACTTCTCAAGCGGGTACCGGATCGCGTGGTGCTGGTCGATGAGGCCTACGTCGACTTCGGCGCCGATAGCGCCGTTGCGCTCATCAAACGCTACCCGAACCTGCTGGTGACCGGTACGTTCTCCAAATCAAGAAGCCTTGCCGGCCTACGGCTGGGCTATGCGATCGGCTCGCCGGCGCTGATCGAGGGGCTGCAGCGGGTCAAGGACTCCTTCAACTCCTTCCCGGTGGATAGCCTGGCCAGTGTGTTGGGTATCGAGGCGCTCAAGGATCAGGCGCACTTCGACGCCTGCCGCAACCATGTGATCGCCACTCGCGAACGCACCCGCGAACGCCTCGAGGCGCTAGGCTTTGAGGTACTGCCGTCAAAAGCCAACTTCGTGCTGACGCAGCACCCCGACTTTCAAGGCGCCCAGCTCTTCGCCGGCCTTCGTGAGCGCGGCATTCTGGTACGCCACTTCAACACGGATATTCTGGGCAACTTCCTGCGCATCACCATCGGCACCGATGATGAAATGGATAGCCTGATGGAAGCGTTGGAAAGCATTTGTCGTTAACTGGTGATAGCCATTTCAACCCGCTCTTGTAGGAGCAGGCTTTAGCCAGCGACGCGGCGCACCGCTTGGGTGGACGGCAGGCACGATGGCAAACCCAACCCCGGGCGGCTGTCGCCGCCATCGCCCGATGAATCGGGCTCCTACAGTAGATCAGGGCGCGATTGCCCTGCAGGAGCAGGCGCTAGCCAGCGATGCGGCGCAACGCGTCGCTTGGGTGGACAGCAGGCACGGTGGCAGCAAATCCCACCCGGGCGGCGGGTGCCGCCATCACCCAATGAATCGGGCACCTGCAGTCGATCGGGGCGCGATTGTCCTGTAGGAGCAGGCGTCAGCCAGCGATGCGGCGCACCGCGCCGCCGGGGCCGGGCGGCAGGCACCCTGCCTTCCGGGCCTTTTCCCTTCTTTTTTCCACGCATAAAAAAAAGCCCCGAACACAGAGTGCTCGGGGCTTTTTCGAATAGGTGCCTGACGATAACCTACTCTCGCATGGGGAGACCCCACACTACCATCGGCGCGTTGCGGTTTCACTTCCGAGTTCGGCAAGGGATCGGGTGGTTCACGCAAGCCATGGTCGTCAGGCGTAACTTTCAATGTATATCGGCTGACGGTTTCGTGATCGTCCCGTTCGACATGAAGCCTTTCGCTTCATGCTCATGCGTATCCGGTTCTTGCTTCGTTGTCACTGCGGGCCGA
Organism: Halomonas sp. GD1P12; assembly: GCF_025725645.1. Taxonomy (NCBI): domain Bacteria; kingdom Pseudomonadati; phylum Pseudomonadota; class Gammaproteobacteria; order Oceanospirillales; family Halomonadaceae; genus Halomonas; species Halomonas sp. GD1P12. The sequence goes on from NZ_CP107007.1 coordinate 3,095,156, forward strand.
ACCCCTTGGGTGTTATAGGGTCAAGCCTCACGGGCCATTAGTACACGTTAGCTCAACACCTTGCGGTGCGTCCACACCGTGCCTATCAACCAGCTGGTCTCGCTGGGCCCTTCAGGAGGCTCAAGGCCTCGGGGATGTCTCATCTTGAAGGGGGCTTCCCGCTTAGATGCTTTCAGCGGTTATCCCGTCCGCACATAGCTACCCGGCAATGCCACTGGCGTGACAACCGGAACACCAGAGGTGCGTCCACTCCGGTCCTCTCGTACTAGGAGCAGCCCTTCTCAAACATCCAACGCCCACGGCAGATAGGGACCGAACTGTCTCACGACGTTCTAAACCCAGCTCGCGTACCACTTTAAATGGCGAACAGCCATACCCTTGGGACCGACTTCAGCCCCAGGATGTGATGAGCCGACATCGAGGTGCCAAACACCGCCGTCGATGTGAACTCTTGGGCGGTATCAGCCTGTTATCCCCGGAGTACCTTTTATCCGTTGAGCGATGGCCCTTCCATACAGAACCACCGGATCACTAGAACCTGCTTTCGCACCTGCTCGACGTGTCTGTCTCGCAGTCAAGCACCCTTATGCTCTTGCACTCATTGCACGATGTCCGACCGTGCTGAGGGTACCTTCGTGCTCCTCCGTTACTCTTTGGGAGGAGACCGCCCCAGTCAAACTACCCACCACACACTGTCCTCGACCCGGATGACGGGTCGGAGTGAGAACACCAATGATGCCAGGCCGGTATTTCAAGGGTGGCTCCCTCCGAACTGGCGTCCGGAGTTCCTAGCCTCCCGGCTATCCTACACAGGCAACATCAGTATCCAGTGTGAAGCTATAGTAAAGGTTCACGGGGTCTTTCCGTCTAGCCGCGGGTACACCGCATCTTCACGGCGATTTCAATTTCACTGAGTCTCGGGTGGAGACAGCGTGGCCATCATTACGCCATTCGTGCAGGTCGGAACTTACCCGACAAGGAATTTCGCTACCTTAGGACCGTTATAGTTACGGCCGCCGTTTACCGGGGCTTCGATCAGGAGCTTCGCCCGAGGGCTAACACCATCACTTAACCTTCCGGCACCGGGCAGGCGTCACACCCTATACGTCCGCTTGCGCGTTGGCAGAGTGCTGTGTTTTTACTAAACAGTTGCAGCCACCTGGTATCTTCGGCCGGTTCGGGCTCGGGGAGCAAGTCCCTCTACCCTACGCCGGCGTGCCTTCTCCCGAAGTTACGGCACCATTTTGCCTAGTTCCTTCACCCGAGTTCTCTCAAGCGCCTTGGGATTCTCACCCTGACCACCTGTGTCGGTTTGGGGTACGGTCGCACATGATCTGAAGCTTAGAGGCTTTTCCTGGAAGCGTGGCATCAGTGACTTCCTGACCGTGGTCAGTTCGTCTCGCATCTCGGCCTTGAACGCCCGGATTTGCCTGAGCATTCAGCCTACCTGCTTTCACCGGGACAACCAGCGCCCGGCTCACCTAGCCTTCTCCGTCCCCCCATCGCAATCATGTCCGGTACGGGAATATTGACCCGTTTCCCATCGACTACGCCTTTCGGCCTCGCCTTAGGGGCCGACTCACTCTGCTCTGATTAGCATCGAACAGAAACCCTTGGTCTTCCGGCGGGGGAGTTTTTCACTCCCCTTATCGTTACTCATGTCAGCATTCGCACTCGTGATACCTCCAGCAGACCTCTCGATCCACCTTCGTCGGCGTACACGACGCTCCTCTACCGCTCATCCAGAGGATGAACCCGTAGCTTCGGTACCTGGTTTAGCCCCGTTACATCTTCCGCGCAGGCCGACTCGACCAGTGAGCTATTACGCTTTCTTTAAAGGATGGCTGCTTCTAAGCCAACCTCCTGGCTGTCTGAGCCTTCCCACATCGTTTCCCACTTAACCAGGATTTGGGGACCTTAGCTGACGGTCCGGGTTGTTTCCCTTTTCACGACGGACGTTAGCACCCGCCGTGTGTCTCCCACGCTGCACTCACCGGTATTCGGAGTTTGCCTCGGGTTGGTAAGTCGGGATGACCCCCTAGCCGAAACAGTGCTCTACCCCCGGTGGTGATACGTGAGGCGCTACCTAAATAGCTTTCGAGGAGAACCAGCTATCTCCGGGCTTGATTAGCCTTTCACTCCGATCCACAAGTCATCCAAATCTTTTTCAACAGATCCTGGTTCGGGCCTCCAGTTGATGTTACTCAACCTTCACCCTGCTCATGGATAGATCGCCCGGTTTCGGGTCTATATCCAGCGACTGGTCGCCCAGTTAAGACTCGATTTCTCTACGCCTCCCCTATTCGGTTAAGCTCGCCACTGAATATAAGTCGCTGACCCATTATACAAAAGGTACGCAGTCACAGAACAAGTCTGCTCCCACTGCTTGTACGCACACGGTTTCAGGATCTATTTCACTCCCCTCGCCGGGGTTCTTTTCGCCTTTCCCTCACGGTACTGGTTCACTATCGGTCAGCCAGGAGTATTTAGCCTTGGAGGATGGTCCCCCCGTCTTCAATCAGGGTTTCTCGTGCCCCGACCTACTCGATTTCACTGTGCTCGGATTTCGGCTACGGGACTATCACCCGCTATGGTCAGACTTCCCAGACTGTTCGCCTATCGATTGCACAACTTAAGGGCTGGTCCCCGTTCGCTCGCCGCTACTGGGGGAATCTCGGTTGATTTCTTTTCCTCGGGGTACTTAGATGTTTCAGTTCCCCCGGTTCGCCTCGTATCCCTATGTATTCAGGATACGATACCGACCTTGTGGTCGGTGGGTTTCCCCATTCAGAGATGTTCGGGTCGCAGGTCGTTTGCCACCTCACCGAACCTTATCGCAGGCTTCCACGTCTTTCATCGCCTCTGGCTGCCTAGGCATCCACCGTGTGCGCTTCATTGCTTGACCCTATAACCCGAAGGAGTCCGGGCCCGCAATGACAACGATTGCCGGATACGCTTGAGACGTATCACAAAACAATTGCGTATCGAGATCACGTCACGATTACAGGAGCCGAAGCTCATGTCACCGTATCGTCATTCGATACTGTCAGCATGATATACATTGTTAAAGAGCGACTGCCATAAGCAGTGACAAGACAACGCGTGGCGTCTGGCTTGTCACTGCTCATCAACAGCATCTGATCAGGCAATTCATTGTGGACGTTTACCGCGAGGATGACGCATCGTTTAAGGAGGTGATCCAGCCGCAGGTTCCCCTACGGCTACCTTGTTACGACTTCACCCCAGTCATGAACCACACCGTGGTGATCGCTTTCCCGAGGGTTAAGCTAACCACTTCTGGTGCAGTCCACTCCCATGGTGTGACGGGCGGTGTGTACAAGGCCCGGGAACGTATTCACCGTGGCATTCTGATCCACGATTACTAGCGATTCCGACTTCACGGAGTCGAGTTGCAGACTCCGATCCGGACTGAGACCGGCTTTTCGGGATTCGCTTGCTCTCGCGAGTTCGCTGCCCTTTGTACCGGCCATTGTAGCACGTGTGTAGCCCTGCTCGTAAGGGCCATGATGACTTGACGTCGTCCCCACCTTCCTCCGGTTTGTCACCGGCAGTCTCCCTAGAGTTCCCGCCATTACGCGCTGGCAAATAGGGACAAGGGTTGCGCTCGTTACGGGACTTAACCCAACATTTCACAACACGAGCTGACGACAGCCATGCAGCACCTGTCTCTGCGTTCCCGAAGGCACCCCGGAATCTCTTCCGGGTTCGCAGGATGTCAAGAGCAGGTAAGGTTCTTCGCGTTGCATCGAATTAAACCACATGCTCCACCGCTTGTGCGGGCCCCCGTCAATTCATTTGAGTTTTAACCTTGCGGCCGTACTCCCCAGGCGGTCGACTTATCGCGTTAACTTCGCCACAAGGTGCACAAGGCACCCAACGGCTGGTCGACATCGTTTACGGCGTGGACTACCAGGGTATCTAATCCTGTTTGCTACCCACGCTTTCGCACCTCAGTGTCAGTGTCAGTCCAGAAGGCCGCCTTCGCCACTGGTATTCCTCCCGATCTCTACGCATTTCACCGCTACACCGGGAATTCCACCTTCCTCTCCTGCACTCTAGCCTGACAGTTCCGGATGCCGTTCCCAGGTTGAGCCCGGGGCTTTCACAACCGGCTTGTCAAGCCACCTACGCGCGCTTTACGCCCAGTAATTCCGATTAACGCTTGCACCCTCCGTATTACCGCGGCTGCTGGCACGGAGTTAGCCGGTGCTTCTTCTGTGGGTGATGTCCTTCCTGACGGGTATTAACCGGCAGGCCTTCTTCCCCACTGAAAGTGCTTTACAACCCGAGGGCCTTCTTCACACACGCGGCATGGCTGGATCAGGCTTGCGCCCATTGTCCAATATTCCCCACTGCTGCCTCCCGTAGGAGTTCGGGCCGTGTCTCAGTCCCGATGTGGCTGATCATCCTCTCAGACCAGCTACGGATCGTCGCCCTGGTGAGCCGTTACCTCACCAGCTAGCTAATCCGACATGGGCTCGTCCGATAGCGGGAGCCGAAGCCCCCTTTCTCCCGTAGGACGTATGCGGTATTAGCCTGGGTTTCCCCAGGTTATCCCCCACTATCGGGTGGATTCCCATGCATTACTCACCCGTCCGCCGCTCGCCACCAGGAAGCAAGCTTCCCGTGCTGCCGCTCGACTTGCATGTGTTAAGCCTGCCGCCAGCGTTCAATCTGAGCCATGATCAAACTCTTCAGTTTAAAATCAGTGTGATTCTTGCCTGCCCCACATACGAAGACATGACGCAGAGGCGAATCAATCCTGGCTCAAGGTTCAAACGAATTTACCGTGATACCTCGAAAGGTATCGCTGTGTTCGTCTGCCTTGATATAAGGTGACTTGTCACCCTCATCGGCAAACGCCCACATGAATTGCCTGATCAAATTGTTAAAGAGCTGTTCGACGAACCGTTCGATGACCTGAACCGCTTGCCCGTCGAGGAAGGCGTATTCTACGCATTCCGGTGAATTTGTCAACCGCTGATTTCAGCGAGTGAAGCGAGCCATTCAAACCTGCCGAACAGTGCTCTAACTTCCTGACAAACCGAAGGTTTTCACCTTTATCCACCGCTGGAAACGCTTGGCGTCCCCGGCAGCGGATGCGTACTTTACGGATTTGGCGGGGCGAGTGCAAGGGCTTTTTTTCAAAAAGATGCGTGCCGTCATCAGGGTGTCATACAGCCGTGTCAGGCACGCCCTTTTTTACGGCCGTTTTTAGCCTTGCGCATAACCGCATGTACCGGGCCGGAAAGCACATAGGCACCGAACAGCAGTAGCAGCATCGCGGACGGTTCTACCGAGATCATCACGAAACCGAGTACCACCGCCAGCAGTACGACAAATGGCACCGGCTTTTTGAAGTCGAGCTCCTTGAAGCTGTAGTAGCGGATATTGCTGACCATCAAAATGCCCGCCGCGGCCACGACGACCAGCATCAGAAGCTTGAAGCCAAACGCATCGGCATCGAAGCTGTGAAAGGTCCATACACTGGCCGCAACCAGTGCCGCTGCTGAAGGGCTGGGCAGGCCGATAAACCACTTCTTGTCGGTACTGCCGATCTGTACATTGAAACGCGCCAACCTGAGCGCGGCGCAGGCCACATATAGAAACGCCACTACCCAGCCGGTCTTGCCGATATCCTGAAGTATCCAGGTAAAGGCGACCAGCGCGGGCGCCATGCCAAACGAGATCATGTCGGCGAGGCTATCGTACTCTGCGCCGAAAGCACTTTGAGTGTTGGTCATGCGCGCCACGCGCCCGTCCAGCCCATCGAGCACCATGGCGATGAAAATGGCGATAGCCGCCGAGCTGAAGTCGCCGTTAATGCCGGCCACCACGGCAAAGAAGCCGGAAAAGAGCGCCGAGGTGGTAAAGAGGTTGGGCAGCAGGTAAATCCCCTTGCGGCGAATTTTTTTGCCGTCCTCGACGGACTCTTCGACCACCTCGGTTTCACGTAGAAATGCCGTAGCGAGGTCTTCGTTGCTCACCGAGTCGCTGTCGCGGTCGGGCTTGTAAGGCGGCGGCGTATGTCCTGGCTCTTGATCGTGAGCATCCTGAGTCATGTGCGTCATCCCTAATCTGAAATCGTTTGTAGTCCGGTTTTCATTCTACACGCTACCCGGCCGGCGGCTACCGCGATTGCGGCTATCGCAACAGCCTGGCTCAAACGTCGGTAGAGTGCGATAACTACCACACCGCCATGCCTGCAAAGCGCTGACAAAAAAGCCGCCCCTGGGGGCGGCTTTTAAACGCAGGCGAAGAGCGAGCGCTAGAGCGACAGCACCTTGTCTCCCCGCGCGATACCGGACACCCCGGTGCGCGCCACTTCGAGAATGCCCACCGGCGCCATGGCCTGCAGGAACGCGTCGAGTTTGGCGGCGTCGCCGGTGATCTGCACGGTGTAGAGGCTCGGCGTCACATCCACCACCTGGGCGCGGAAGATGTCGACCGTGCGTTTGACCTCGTCGCGGGCAGCGCCCAGCGCTTTCACTTTCACCAGCATCAGCTCGCGCTCGATGTGGTTACCCTCGGTCAAATCGACCAGCTTGACCACGTCGATCAGCTTGTTGAGGTGCTTGGTGATCTGCTCGATCACGCGATCATCGCCCACCGTGGTGACCGTCAGCCGTGAGAGCGACGGGTCTTCGGTGGGTGCAACGTTGAGCGTTTCGATGTTGAAGTTACGCTGAGAAAACAAGCCCACCACACGTGATAGCGCACCCGGTTCGTTTTCCAGAAGAATCGAGATGATATGACGCATCAGGTACGCTCCGTTTTGGACAGCAGCATGTCACGCATCGCGCCAAGCGGCACTTGCATCGGATAGACGTGCTCGAAGGGGTCGACCTTGATATCGAGGAACACCAGTTCGTGCTTGTCTTCGAAGGCACGGGCCAGTGCCGGCTCCAGCTCCTCTTTCGTGGTCACGGTAATCGCGGTAAAACCGTAGGCCTCGATCAGAAGATGGAAATCCGGCAAGGACTCCATGTAGGAGTGGGCGTGGCGCGACTTGTAGTTCAAGTCCTGCCACTGGCGCACCATGCCGAGCGACTGGTTGTTCAGGTTAACGATCTTCACCCCTACCCCGTACTGCTTACAGGTAGAGAGTTCCTGCATCATCATCTGAAAGCTGCCTTCACCGGTGATACACACCACGTCATCATCCGGATAGCTCTTCTTGATGCCCATGGCCGCCGGAAAACCGAAGCCCATGGTGCCCAGGCCCCCGGAGGTGATCAGCCGGTTGGGCTTGTCGAACTTGTAGTACTGGGCGGCGAACATCTGGTGCTGGCCGACATCGGTGGTGACGAACGCCTCGCCCCGGGTCACGCGGCAAACTGCCTCGACCACTTCCTGAGGCTTGAGCGCCTCGCCGGGGTTGGACGGCTCATAGAGCTTGCCTTCGCGATCCAGGCGCCAGCCGTCGATCTTCTCCCACCATTCGTTAAGCGCGTCGGTGTTTTCCACCGTGCGCCCTTGAACGAGGCTAATCATCTCGTTGATGACGCCAGCGGCAGGGCCGACGATCGGCACGTCGGCGCGCACGGTCTTGGAGATCGAGCTCGGGTCGACGTCGACGTGAACGATTTTCGCCGTGGGGCAGAATTTCGAGGTGTTGTTGGTCACCCGGTCGTCGAAGCGCGCACCGATGGCAATGATCAAATCCGCGTGGTGCATCGCCATGTTGGACTCATAAGAGCCGTGCATGCCGAGCCAACCCAGGCACTGCTTGTCGCTTTGCGGGTAGGCGCCGATGCCCATGAGCGTGGTGGTAATCGGAAAGCCGAGTTTCTTGACCAGATCCGTCAAACCTTCGCTGGCACGGCCGGTGACCACGCCGCCGCCGGTATAGAACACCGGGCGTTTGGCCTTGAGCATCAGCTCGACGGCCTTTTTGATCTGCCCGGTGTGGCCGCGGCTGACCGGGTTATAAGAGCGCAGCTTGACCTTTTTCGGGTAAGCGTACTCGTAGCGCTCGGTCGGCGCGGTCATATCCTTCGGGATATCGACCACCACCGGGCCCGGGCGGCCGGTCGAGGCGAGATAGAACGCCTTTTTCAGCACGTCCGGAATTTCGGAAGGGTGACGAATCGAGAAGCTGTGCTTCACGATCGGGCGGGTCACGCCGACGATATCGGTTTCCTGAAAGGCGTCTTCGCCGATCAGATGGCTCATGACCTGGCCGCACAGTACGACCATGGGAATGGAGTCCATGTAGGCGGTGGCGATGCCGGTCACGGCGTTGGTCGCGCCGGGCCCGGAGGTCACCAGCACCACGCCGGGCTTACCGGAGGCGCGGGCGTAGCCGTCGGCGGCGTGGGTCGCCGCCTGCTCGTGGCGCACCAGAATATGTTTGACATCGTCCTGACGGAAGAGCGCATCATAGATATGCAGCGCCGCCCCACCGGGGTACCCATAAATGTATTCGACGCCCTCGTCTTTCAAGAAGCGGGCGATCATGTCTGCGCCGGAAAGCAGTTCCACAGTAATTCTCCCCTAAAGGTCTCGAGTGCGATCCGCAGATGGCTGCGGGGTCGAGTGCGGCGGTATGCCGCTGCCGGCGATGCCGACACCTGATGCCAAACCCTGGCATACGGCCCGGTTAGGGCCAGCACTCTCATCGGAGGCCGTGTTGAAACGGCGTCCTTTCACGGCGGTTCACCGCGTCGGGGCGTTGGCCAGGCCAAGCGGTTGACTTGAGCCCGGAAGTCCTTCGGCGGGTAAAGGCGAAAGCCTACCCTTCACGCGGGGATAGGGGGTTACCCGTGGGGTCCGCGTCCGCAAATCAGGAACCCACAAGATTCCAATAGCGCCTCTTGCCTGTCAACCTTTCATCGCCCCAATCCGGGGCGGGTGCACCAAAACAAAAACCCCGCCGGGCTGTCCGGCGGGGTCGGTCGATCACATCACGTGCTATCAGGCGAAGACCAGCTTGCCCTCCTCGGCGCTGACGTGGATGGTCGCGCCCGGCGCGTACTTGCCGGCGAGCAGGTCCTGGGCCAGCGGGTTCTCGATCCGGCTCTGGATCGCCCGCTTGAGCGGCCGCGCCCCGAACACCGGGTCGAAACCGACGACCGCGAGCTGCGCCATGGCCTCGTCGCTGACCTCGAGACTCAAACCATGCTCGGCAAGGCGCGCCTTCAAGCGCTCGAGCTGGATAGACGCAATCGCCTGAATCTGCGTCTGCCCCAGGGCGTGGAAGACCACTACTTCGTCGATGCGGTTGATGAGCTCTGGGCGGAAGTGGTTGCCGACCACGTCCATCACCGCGTCCTTCATCGCTTCATAGCCCGCGTCGTCACTGTTCTCGCCGCCCATGCGCTGGATGATGTCCGAACCCATGTTCGAGGTCATCACGATCACGGTGTTACGAAAATCTACCGTGCGGCCCTGGCCGTCGGTCAGCCGCCCGTCTTCGAGCACCTGCAGCAGAATGTTGAACACATCCGGGTGTGCCTTTTCCACCTCGTCGAGCAGCAGCACCGAGTAGGGCTTGCGGCGCACCGCTTCGGTCAGATAGCCGCCCTCCTCATAACCGACGTAGCCGGGAGGCGCGCCGATCAGCCGCGCCACGGAGTGCTTCTCCATGAACTCGGACATGTCGATACGCACCATCGCCTCCTCGGTATCGAAGAGGAAGTTGGCCAGCGACTTGCAAAGCTCGGTCTTGCCCACCCCGGTCGGGCCGAGAAACAGAAACGAGCCGTTGGGCCGGTTTGGGTCGGAAAGGCCGGCCCGCGAGCGGCGCACCGCGTTGGCCACCGCCTCGACCGCTTCCTCCTGGCCGATCACGCGCTCGTGCAGCGCCTCTTCCATGCGCAGGAGCTTATCGCGCTCACCTTCGAGCATTTTCGATACCGGAATGCCGGTCCAGCGCGAAACGACCTCGGCGATCTCCTCTTCGGTCACGTTGGAGCGCAACAGCTGGTGATGGGCGGTATCGGTTTCGCCTTCACCGCTTTCCGCGATCTTCTTCTCGAGTTCGGGAATCTTGCCGTACTGGATTTCGGACATGCGACCAAGATCGCCCTGGCGACGCGCCTGCTCGAGATCCAGGCGCGCCTGCTCGAGCTCGGCCTTGAACTGGGCGGCGCCCTGAATACTGGCTTTTTCCGCCTTCCAGATCTCGTCGAGGTCGGCGTATTCGCGCTCGAGCTCATGAATGTGATCGTTGAGTGCTTCCAGCCGCTTGCGGGTCGCCTCGTCGGTCTCCTTCTTGAGCGCCTCGCGCTCCATCTTGAGCTGGATCAGGCGCCGGTCGAGGCGGTCCATCGACTCGGGCTTGGAATCGAGCTCCATGCGAATGCGCGAGGCTGCCTCATCGATCAAATCGATCGCCTTGTCCGGCAGCTGGCGGTCGGTGATGTAGCGGGTAGAGAGCTTCGCCGCGGCGATGATCGCGGAATCCGTGATCGCCACGCCGTGGTGCACCTCGTAGCGCTCCTTCAAACCGCGCAGAATGGCGACGGTGTCCTCTTCCGAGGGTTCGTCGACCAGCACCTTCTGGAAGCGGCGCTCGAGCGCGGCGTCCTTTTCGATGTACTTGCGGTACTCATCGAGGGTGGTCGCGCCCACGCAGTGCAGCTCGCCGCGGGCAAGCGCCGGTTTGAGCATGTTGCCGGCGTCCATCGCGCCGTCGGCCTTGCCGGCGCCGACCATGGTGTGCAGCTCGTCGATGAACAGGATCACTCGGCCTTCTTCCTGGGCAAGCTCCTTGAGGACCGATTTCAGGCGCTCTTCGAATTCGCCGCGAAACTTGGCGCCAGCCAGCAAGGATCCCATGTCCAGCGACAGCACGCGCTTGTCCTTCAGCCCTTCCGGCACCTCGCCATCGACGATACGGCTGGCCAGCCCCTCGACGATGGCGGTCTTGCCCACGCCGGGCTCGCCGATCAATACCGGGTTGTTCTTGGTGCGCCGCTGGAGCACCTGAATCGTGCGGCGAATCTCGTCGTCGCGGCCGATCACCGGGTCGAGCTTGCCTTCAAGCGCCCGCTGGGTGAGGTCGAGGGTGTACTTGTTGAGCGCCTCACGCTGATCCTCGGCGTTGGCATCACTCACACTCGCGCCGCCGCGAAGGCTCTCGATCGCGCTTTCGAGATTCTTACGCTCGATGCCGGCCTCTTTCATCGCCTTCGCCACCGCGCCGCCGGCCTCAAGTGCCGCAAGCAGCACGAGTTCGCTGGCGATGAACTGGTCGCCGCGCTTTTGCGCTTCACGGTCGGTGAGGTTGAAAAGTTTCACCAGATCGCGCGAGGGCTGCACATTGCCATCGAACTGGCTGACTTTGGGCAGATCCTCGAGCAGGCGCTTGAGCGCGTCGCGCAGGCGCGAACTCGCCCCACCGGTCTTGTCGATGAGCGCCTTGATCCCGGTGTCGCGGGTATCGAGCAGGGAAAGCAGAAGGTGAACGGGCTCGAGCTGATTATGGCCCTGGCCGACAGCCAGAGACTGCGCCTCGGCAACGGCGGACTGGAGCTTCGCGGTGAATTTATCGAATCGCATGGCATTCTCCCGGGGTGGCCGCGCGTTTGGACGCGCGGCGTGGCCCTGAACGGTTTCAATTTGCCAGAAGGTTTGGCTTGACAAATTAAATGGTGCCGATTCAGGGCGCTTTCAAGAGCTCATGCAGGGTTAAATTCGGATTCACTCACACCGGGTCGTTGGCGAGCCAGATGACGCTGGCCATGCGCCCGGTGCGCCCCGAGTCACGGCGGTAGGAGTAAAAGCGCGATTCGCAGGCGGTACAGAAGTGGCCGCCGCTGATGTGGTGAACGCCCAGAGTCGCCAGGCGAAAGCGCGCCAGCCGGTAGAGGTCGGCCATGTAGTGGTTGAGCCGGTAGGGGCTGTGCTCGAAGGCGTCCGCGCTCTCCGGATGGGCACCGACGAAGGCGCCATACACCTCCGGGCCGACCTCGAACTGGGCGTTGGAGATCGCCGGTCCCAGCCACACCAGAATATCGTCGGCGTCGCAGTTCATCGCCGCGACCGTCGCCTCCAGCACGCCGCTGGCAAGCCCGCGCCAGCCGGCGTGGGCCACCGCTACCTGGCTGCCCTGGCGGTTGCAGAAGAACACCGGCAGGCAGTCGGCGGTGAGCACCACGCAAGCGTACTCGCTGGTCGTGGCGATCGAGGCGTCCGCTTTAGGCGGGCTCGCTTGAAAGCTCTGCTGCACGCGGGCGCTGTGAATCTGGTCGAGCCACAACAGCGGGCGGTCGTCGCCGACCTCTTTTTGCAGCAGGCGCCGGCAAAGCGCCACGTGATCCGGATGATCGCCAACGTGGCTGGCCGGATTGAAGGCGGCGAAGTCGTTCTGGCTAGGGCCGGTTTCGCGGGTCGTGACGAAGCCACGAACGTTGTCCGGCGCCGGCCAGTCCGGCACCACCTTACTCGGGTGCAGGTCGATGGCATCGCTCATCGTTTGGTCTCGCTGTCATCGCGCAGGTAGTCCAGCAGCATCAAGAGCTCGTCGGGCAGCGACGCTCTAAACGTCATGGGCTCTTCGCTGACCGGATGAATAAAGCTTAACTTTCGCGCGTGCAGCGCCTGGCGGGGAAACTCGCGCAGAATCTCCTTCAACTGCTCACCGGCGCCCGGCGGAAGGCGCGCCCGCCCGCCATAGAGCGGGTCGCCGATCAGCGGGTAGCGGGCGTGGGCCATGTGTACGCGAATCTGGTGGGTGCGCCCGGTTTCGAGCTGACAGCGCACGTGGGTATGGGCGCGAAAGCGCTCGACCACGCGGTAGTGCGTGACGGCGGGTTTGCCCGAGGCGGTCACGGCCTGGCGCTTGCGATCCTTCGGGTGGCGGCCGATTGGTGCATCGATCGTGGCCCCGGATACGGGCTTGCCGATCACCACCGCATCGTACTGGCGCGAAACGCTTCGCGCCTGCAGCTGTTCGACCAGCCGGGTCTGGGCGGTCAGAGTCTTGGCCAACATCATCAGGCCGGTCGTGTCTTTATCAAGGCGGTGAACGATCCCCGCCCGAGGAATCTCGGCCAGCGACGGGCAGTGAAACAGCAGCGCGTTCAGAAGCGTGCCGTCCGGGTTGCCCGCTGCCGGGTGCACCACCATGCCCGCGGGCTTGTTGAGCACGATGACCGCCTCGTCTTCGAACACGATATCGAGGGGAATCTCCTGGGCGGCGAAGCGCGTATCCTCCTCGAGGGTAGCGCAAAGGCGCAGGGTCTCTAGGCCGTGGAGCTTTGCCTTGGGTTTGGCGGTCGCGCCGTCCACGGTCAGCTCGCCGCCATTGATCCACGCTTTCAAGCGCTCGCGGGAGTATTCGCTGAACAACTCCGCCGCCGCCTGGTCCAGGCGAGCGCCGGCAAGCGTGGCGGGCACCTGGTGTGTGGCTTCGATGATGTGCGACATGCAGAACCTCTTAGGACGCAGACCCGAGCGGCAAAACGCGGTGATGCCTGCGTTTTGCGCCAAGGTGTTTTATAGTGGGCCAATTGCGACCTATTCTACCATTTCTACTTATGGCCATCTTCGCTTTTCGGTGATTGAGGCTTGTTTGCAACGAGGATGATGATGCGCGTTTTCTCCACTGCCCACCGCTTTGGCGCCGTAGCCTTGAGCCTTGCTCTACTAGCCGGCTGTGCCAGCAACAGCAACAACGACGACGCCGCCGAGCAGGATGAGGGCGAGTTCTCCAACGTTCAGGAGCGCGAGCTCTACGAGCTCGCTCGCACCGCGCTTGAAGATAACCGCTACCCCATCGCCATCGACCGCCTGGAAGCGCTGGATACCCGCTACCCCTTCGGCGCCCATGCCGAGCAGGCCCAGCTCGAGCTGATCTACGCCTACTACGAAAACGGCAACTGGGAAGAGGCGCGCGCCGCGGCCAGCCGCTTCATCCGCCTGCAGCCGGATCATCCTCAGGTCGACTACGCCTACTACCTGCGCGGGCTCTCTGCCTGGCAGGCCGGGCGTTTCAGCCTCGAGCGGCTGCGCCTGATCGACATCTCCAAGCGCGATCTTGGCGCTTCGCGGGATGCCTACAACGATTTCCGCGAGTTGATCCAGCGCTTCCCGCAAAGCGAGTACGCCCCGGATGCCCAGCAGCGTATCGTCTATCTGCGTGAGCTTTTGGCCCAGCACGAGCTGCACGTGGCGGACTACTACCTGCGCCGCGGCGCGTATCTTGCCGCCGTCGAGCGCGGACGCTGGGTGATCGAAAACTTCCCCGAAGCCAACGCCACCCGCGACGCCCTGGCCACCATGGTCGAAGGCTACCAGGGCCTGGGCATGAACGACCGCGCCGAGGAAGTGCTCGCGGTGCTGCGTGAAAACGACCCCAATCACGAGCAGCTTCGCGGCGGACGTTTCGTGCCCAAGCACGGCTAATCCCTGCACTGATAGCACTCCATAAAGCCCCTGAACGGCCAAGCGCCGGTCAGGGGCTTTTTTTGTGGGCGAACGTTGAGCCTCTTGCCGTTACCCAGAAATTTCTGGCGGCCTTTTTTGCTAGCACTTTTTAACTATCCCTAACAAAAAAATAGCAAAAAATATTATGCAATATTTGTACATAGATCTAGTATTGCATCAGCCAATAACAGCCATCGCTACAAGGGAATTGTACGCATGCCCGCTCGAAGCCAGCTAAAAATCAGCACCCGCCTCACCATCGCTTTCTCGATTCTGCTCTTTTTTCTTGCCGCGCTCACCGCCATCGGGATCTATCAAGTGGGCCAGATCAATCGTGACCTGGCCGAGATCAACGACGTCAATGCCGTCAAGCAGCGCCATGCCATTGACTGGCGCGGCAGCGTTCACGACCGAGCCATTGCCCTTCGCGATCTCGTCATTACCGCCACGGACAACCAGTACCGCGACCTGAGTAGCGAAATGCGGCGGCTTCAGGACAACTACCTGAACGCCTCTCAGGAAATGGCAAAGATCACCCGCGACTACCCGGGGCCGGCAGAGGAAGCGCGTATTATCGAAAGCGTTCAGGCGCAGCAGGCATTAACGCTCGAGCTGACCGACGCGGTGGTCGGCGCACGGCTGGCAGGCGACTTCGCCCGGGCGCAAACGCTTTTGATCGAACGGGCGGGGCCGGCGTACGCCGAGTGGCTGTCGCGCATCAATCAGTTCATCGACCTGCAGGAGCGGCTCAACAACGTCACCACCGACCACGCCCGCCACGCCGCCGCGAGCTTTCAAAACCTCATGCTCGGCTTGACCCTGCTGGCGCTGATCATCGGCGGGCTCATGGCATTCTGGCTGTCGCGCCAGCTGCTGAGCGAACTGGGTGCCGAGCCCTTCGAGGTCCAGGCGTTTTCCAACGCGATCGGTAACGGCAATCTGGCCGTGGCAAGCGAGCGCCACACGAAACGCGAACGCGGCATCATGGCCTCGCAAGTGGCCATGGCCGGGCAGCTCGAGGAGATCGTATTGAAAGTGCGCGGCTGTGCCGAGGCGGTGGCCAGCAACAGCGAGCAGATCGCCGAAGGCAATACCAACCTCGCCTCGCGCACCGAGCAGCAGTCAAGCGCTCTGGCCCAAACCGCGGCTGCCATGGAGCAGCTCAACAGCACCGTGACCCAGAACGCCGACAACGCCGAACGGGCAAGCCAGGAAGCGACGCAGGCAACCGCCACCGCCGCCCAGGGCGGCAAGGCGGTTCGCGAAATGACCGCGACCATGAACGAACTGGACCAAAGCTCCCAGGAGATTTCCGGCATCATCGCGACCATCGATGCGATCGCCTTTCAGACCAACATTCTGGCGCTGAACGCCTCGGTAGAAGCGGCACGCGCCGGCGAACACGGCCGCGGCTTTGCGGTGGTGGCCAGCGAAGTGCGCAATCTCGCCCAGCGAAGCGCCAGCGCAGCCAAAGAGATCAACGCGCTGATTTCGAAAAACCTCGAGCGCGTCAAACACGGCAACGAGCGCGCAAGCCTTGCGCGCCAGTCCACTGAAGAGATCATCAGCGCCATCGAGCGGGTCAACGTCATCATGAACGAGATCAGCAGCGCCAGCGCCGAGCAGAGCGCCGGGGTGCGCGAGATCAACCAGGCCGTTTCCGAAATGGATCAAATGACCCAGGACAACGCCCACCTGGTCAGCGAAAGCGCCAGTGCCTCCTCGACGCTGCGCCACAATGCACGGGAGCTCATCAACGCCATGCAGACGTTCAAACTCCCTGCCTCGGCCCAAGCCTCCACCGCGCCGGCCTCAACCGCCAACGCCTTGCCAGCGACTCGCAACACGGCTTCCAAACCGCTCGTTCAGCGCCCTGCAGAGCCCGCCTGGGAGAGTTTCTAACCCTCACCGCTTCTGGATACAAACAAGCCAGGCAGTGCCTGGCTTGTTGCATGATCGAGGGCCGCTTACCACGCGACTAGTCAGTCACCAGGCTGCCAGCCGTTGACGATCGGGTAGCGGCGGTCGCGGCCAAAGCCTCGGGCGGTGACGCGCACGCCGACCGGCGCCTGGCGGCGCTTGTACTCGCAGCGGTCCACCAGCTTGACCACCTGATAGACGTCAGCCTCGGTAAAGCCCTCATTGATGATCGCCTCGGCGCTCATGTCGCCTTCGATGTAGCGCAACAGAATCGCGTCGAGCACGTCGTAGTCCGGAAGCGAATCGCTATCCTGCTGATCCGGGGCGAGCTCGGCGCTCGGGGGGCGTTCGATGACCCGCTCGGGGACCGCCGGCGACTGCGTGTTGCGCCAGCGCGCAAGCTTGTATACCCAGATCTTGTAAACATCCTTGATGGCGTTGTAGCCGCCGACCATGTCGCCGTAGAGCGTGGCGTAGCCCACCGCCATCTCGCTCTTGTTGCCGGTGGTGAGCACCATGAGCCCTTTCTTGTTGGAGATCGCCATGAGCAGCACGCCGCGACAGCGCGACTGCAGGTTCTCCTCAGTCGTGTCACGCTCGGCACCGGCGAAGCTCTCGGCAAGCGTCCGGGTGAACGCCTCGACCATCGGCGCGATCGGCATGACGTCATAGTTGACGCCGAGCATCTCGGCCTGCTGCGCGGCATCCTCTTTCGAGATGTCCGCGGTGTAGTGATATGGCATCATCACCGCCTGCACCCGCTGCGGGCCGAGCGCGTCCACGGCGATCGCCAGTGACAGCGCCGAGTCGATACCGCCGGAGAGCCCCAGCACTACGCCCTGGAAACCACTCTTGTTGACGTAGTCGCGAAGCCCGGTGACCAGCGCGCAGTAGAGGCTCTCCTCTGGTGACACCGCCTCTTCGATCTCACCGGCTTCCGGTGCCCACGCGCCGTCAGACTCGACAAAGCGCACCGGCATCAGTCCGGCCTGCCAGTAAGGGGCGAGCACCTTGAGCGCCCCGTCGGCGTCGATCACGCTCGAGCCGCCGTCGAACACCAGCTCGTCCTGCCCGCCAATGGTATTGACGTAGACGATCGGCCGGCTGACCGCGCGGGCGCGCTGCTCGAACAGCGCCAGCCGCTCGCTGGGCTTCTCCTGATGAAAGGGCGAGGCGTTGAGCGTCACCAGCACGTCGGCGCCGGCCTCTTTGGCCGCCTCGATCGGCGCGCTCTCCCACAGATCCTCGCAGATCAAAAGCCCAAGCCGGGCGCCCTTGTGCTCGAATACCAGCGGCTCGCGCCCGGCGGTGAAGTAGCGCTGCTCGTCGAACACCTGGTAGTTGGGAAGCGCCTGCTTGGCGTACTCCGCCTGCCACTGCCCGTTATAGAGCACGCCGGCCAGGTTGAACCGCTTACCGTCTCTCACGCCCGGGTAGCCGATGATCACCAGCACGTCGCGGGCGACTTTCTCGGCCATGGTCGCCCGGGCCTTTTCCAGGCGCGACTCCATCGAGGCTCTCAATAAAAGATCCTCCGGCGGGTAGCCGGTCAGAAACAGCTCGGGAAAGACCACCACGTCCGCCCGGTGCTCGATACGCGCCTCGCGAACCGCTTCGATCGCCTTGGCGGCGTTACCGGCAATATCCCCGACCAGTGGGTCGAGTTGGGCCATGACCAGCGTTAACTCTTGCATGGGGGGTAAAATCTCTTGAGAATCCTTGAAACATACCGTTTGGACGCGAAGCGCCAAGGCTCAGCGCTCACTCGCCTCCAAACCGTACCGGGTCGCCCGCATTGTCCCGCAAGCGCTCGCCGCTGGCAAAGGGCGCCCCCGGTTACCCCCTTCCCGCTGGGAGCGATAAAAGGATGAACCTGTTGATCATTCGGCTACTTATTTTTGCGCTGGTGTTTTATGTGGGCCTGAAGCTCTACGGCCGGTACCGCCAGCACAAATTGGCAAAGAACGAAACGCCCAAGCGCGTCGAAGGCGGCGCCATGGTGCGCTGTCGCTGGTGCGAGGTGCACGTGCCGGAAAACGAAGCGCTGCGCTTCGATGAGAAGTGGTTCTGCTCAAGCGCCCATCGAGAGCGCTACATAGAGGAGCAGAAGAAAGACGACCCCGCCTAAAGCGCCAGCCGCTCTTCGGTCGGCGCAAAGGGCGTCGGGTCGATCAGCGGCGCGCGGCCAAGCAGCGTATCGGCCAGCAGGTGCGTCGAGGCCGGCGCCAGCACCAGCCCGTTGCGATGATGCCCGGCGTTGATATAAAGCGAGGCGACTCCCGGAACCGCGCCGATAAAGGGAAGTCCGTTGGGTGAGCCCGGCCGTAGCCCCGCCCAGTGGTGCGCTACCGGATAGTGGGCGAGCGCCGGCACGATCTCCTCGGCACTTCGAACGAGCGACGCGCGGGCGGCTTCATCAGTGCTCTTGTCGAAGCCGGCCTCCTCGAGCGTCGAGCCCACCAGCAGCAGGCCATCATTTCGGGGAATGATGTAGCGCCCATCCTTGAGCACGACGCGCTCGACGAGCCCCTTCGGCGCCCGATAGGCGATCATCTGCCCCTTGACCGGGCGCACCGGAAGCTCGATGCCAAGCGGCGCCAGAAGCGCCGCCGTCCAGGCCCCGGCGCAGAGCACCACGCGCTGCGCCCGTCGATGCCCTTCTCGAGTTTCGATCCCCGTCACCCGGCCGTGCTCGACGACCAGCCCGCCTACCTGCTGATGCTCATAAAGCGTCACGCCTTTCATGGCCTCAAGCCGGGCGCGCAGCGCCTGACCCAGGCGTGGGTTACGCACACTGCCAAGCGTCGGCATCCAGAGCGCGCGCTCAGTTGCGGCGGCCTGGGGCTCCTTGTCGGCCACGAAGGCGCGGCTGACGCGCTCCAGGGGCTTACCGAACTCGCGCGACCAATTGAGTGCCGCCTCATCGTCCTCGACGCTCAGGTACAAAAGCCCTTTCTGACGATACTCCGGGTCGATCCCGGTCTCTTCCAGCAGGCGCAGCGCAAGCGTGGGGTAGGCGCCTTCCGACCAACGCGAAAGCGTCGAGATCGCCGGCCCGTGGCGCCAGGGGTAAAGCGGCGAGACGATACCGCCGCCCGCCCAGGACGCCTCCTGGCCGCACACGCCACGCTCGACGATCGAGACCGTCTGGCCGGCGTCCGCCAATTGAAGCGCGGTCATCATGCCGATGACCCCGCCGCCCACAATCAAGAAATCGCTCACGATACCCGTTCCTTATTTCCTACACGCGTCTGCGCTCGCGCCTACCTTCTTTGATTCGAAGGCTCATTAATCTAGCCTCAGGACACTCGGCGCCTCGGGAGGGCCGACTCATGCCTCGTTTGCTTAAGCGCTCACCCGCGGCAGGCGGCTTTACCCTGCTGGAGCTGGTCGTCGCGCTGCTCATCGCCGTCATTTTGACCCACGGGGCGTCCTCTCATCTTCAAGCCCTTGGCCACGCCGTGGCGCTCAAAAGCGAGATCAATCGTTTTCAGCGCGCGTTTTCCCTGGCGCGTAATACGGCGATCACAAAGCGAAGAACCGTCACACTTTGCCCCATCACCCACGCGCGCCAGTGCAGCAATGACTGGAGCCAGCCGCTGGCGGTCATCGAAACCGCGCTCGATGGGGGGCATGCGTCGCGGCGCGTGGTACGCATCTTTCCCACGCATCCTGACAGTGACATCACCTACAACCGGGGCTGGCGGCAGGTACGCTACACGCCGCTGGGCCACACCAGCGGCTTCAACGGAACGTTTTATCTATGCAACGGCGCCGACACCGGCCGGGTGCTCGTACTGAGCCAGCTCGGCCGGCTCCGAGTCAACGAGCAGCGCCCGGACTGCTTTTGATCAGGCGATGCCGTCCAGATAGCGCTCGGCGTCGAGGGCCGCCATGCAGCCGCTGCCCGCCGAGGTGATCGCCTGGCGGTAGATATGGTCCATCACGTCGCCGCAGGCGAATACGCCGGGCACGCTGGTCGCGGTGGCATTGCCTTCGAGCCCGGAATTGACGGTGATGTAGCCGCCCTTCATCGCAAGCTGTCCCTCGAAAATGCCGGTATTGGGGCTATGGCCGATGGCGATGAACAGCCCCGGCGCGTGAAGCTCCTTGGTCGTGCCGTCGAGCGTGGACTTCAAGCGCACGCCGGTCACGCCGCTACCGTCGCCCAGCACCTCGTCGACCTGCTGGAACCACTCGAGCGCAATGGTGCCCGCCTCGACTTTCTCGAGCAGCTTGTCCTGCAGGATCTTCTCGGCGCGCAGCGTATCGCGACGGTGTACCAGCGTCACTTTGGAGGCGATGTTGGAGAGATAGAGCGCCTCTTCTACCGCGGTGTTACCACCGCCCACGACCACGACTTCCTGATTGCGATAGAAAAAACCGTCGCAGGTCGCACAGGCGGAAACGCCCTGGCCCATGAACTGCTGCTCGGTGGGCAGCCCCAGGTAGCGGGCGCTGGCGCCGGTGGCGATGATCAACGCGTCGCAGGTGTAGGTACCGCTATCGCCTTTAAGCGTATAAGGCTTTTCGCTCAGGCTGACTTCACTGATATGGTCGAACAGCACCTCGGTATTGAAGCGCTCGGCGTGGGCCTGCATTTTTTCCATCAGCGCCGGGCCCTGAATGCCCTCGGCTTCCCCGGGCCAGTTGTCCACGTCGGTGGTCGTGGTCAGCTGTCCGCCGGCCTGTAGCCCGGTGATGAGCACCGGTTTCAGGTTGGCGCGAGCGGCGTAAACCGCCGCAGTGTACCCGGCAGGCCCGGAGCCGAGAATGATCAAACGTTCATGACGCGTTTCCATGACACCACCTATAAATCTCGATAAAACCGATCACCCTACCAACCATGCGCTGGTAGCGGTCGAAAACCAGACAAGAGAGTCTGCCTGAAATGGCGTCGAGTACAAGCGATTACAAGGCCCACGCTCATCCATTGGGTGCCGCGCGCTTGAAAGGCCGGATTAAAATGCCCATGTACCATTAACAAGTACCATTAATAAGCTAGGCTTTACACAACGACCCATCGCGGCGGAACAGGCCAGGTGCCAACAGAGCGCCACCCAACGTGTGTTAATTTAAGGCCTGAACATGACTTACCGTGGCACTGCAAAAACCTAAAAACGCCCAGCCATCAAGTAGAGGAGCATGGAATGAGCAAGATCCCCGATACGCTCAGCACCCTGGAGGTAGGCAGCCGCTCTTACGCCTACTACAGCTTGCCCAAGGCGGCCGAGTCGCTTGGCAATATTGAACGGCTACCCAAGACCCTGAAAATTCTGCTGGAAAACCAGCTGCGCTTCGGCGACGACGAAAGCGTCGACAACGACGATCTGCAGGCGCTGGTCGACTGGCAGAAAGAGGGCAAATCGAGCCGTGAAATCGGCTATCGTCCGGCACGCGTTCTCATGCAGGACTTCACCGGCGTACCCGGCGTGGTCGATCTGGCCTCCATGCGCGACGCGGTCGAAAAGCTCGGCGAGGACCCGGCGCGCATCAATCCGCTTTCGCCGGTGGATCTGGTCATCGACCACTCGGTCATGGTCGACGAGTTCGGTCATGCCACGGCGTTCGATGAGAACGTCGAGATCGAAATGGAGCGCAACCGCGAGCGTTACGAGTTTTTGCGCTGGGGCCAGCAGGCCTTCGACAACTTCAAGGTCGTCCCACCGGGCACCGGTATCTGCCACCAGGTCAACCTGGAGTACCTGGGCAAATCGGTCTGGACCAAGGAAGAAGACGGCAAAACCTACGCCTTCCCCGATACGCTGGTCGGCACCGACTCGCACACCACCATGATCAACGGTCTTGGCGTACTTGGCTGGGGCGTGGGCGGCATCGAGGCGGAAGCCGCGATGCTGGGTCAGCCGGTGTCGATGCTGATTCCCGAAGTCATCGGCTTCAAGCTCGAAGGCAAGCTGCAGGAAGGCATTACCGCAACGGACTTGGTGCTGACCGTCACCGAAATACTGCGCAAGAAAGGCGTGGTCGGCAAGTTCGTCGAGTTCTACGGCGACGGCCTGAAGGATCTACCGCTGGCGGATCGCGCCACGATCGCCAACATGGCGCCGGAGTACGGCGCGACCTGCGGCTTCTTCCCGGTGGACGACGAAACCCTGAACTACATGCGCCTGACCGGCCGTGAAGACGACCAGATCGCGCTGGTCAAAGCGTACTGCCAGGAGCAGGGGCTGTGGCGCGAACCCGGCGACGAGCCGGTCTTTACCGACACCCTGGGCCTCGATATGAGCACCGTCGAGGCGAGCCTGGCCGGACCCAAGCGCCCGCAGGATCGCGTATCGCTCAAGAACCTGCCCGACGCCTTCAACAAGGTGATGGAAGACGACGGCAAGCTCGAGCAAAACACCGAAACCGGCAAGTTCTCCTCGGAAGGTGGCCAGACCGCCGTGGGTCTCGAGCGCAGCTTCGAGCACAACGACAGCCAGGACGTGGCCTACAACGGCCAGAGTTTCCGCCTGAACCCGGGGGCGGTCGTGATCGCCGCGATTACGTCCTGCACCAACACTTCCAACCCGAGCGTGATGATGGCCGCCGGCCTTCTGGCGCGCAAGGCGCGAGAGAAAGGTCTGGAAACCAAACCCTGGGTCAAGACCTCCCTGGCGCCGGGCTCCAAGGTCGTCACCGACTACCTGGCCGCGGCGAATCTGAACGAGGATTTGGACGCGCTGGGCTTCAATCTGGTGGGTTACGGCTGCACCACCTGTATCGGCAACTCCGGCCCGCTGCCCGAGGAGATCGAAAAAGCGATCAACTCAGGCGACCTGGCCGTGGCCTCGGTGCTCTCGGGCAACCGCAACTTCGAAGGCCGTGTGCATCCGCTGGTGAAAACCAACTGGCTCGCTTCACCGCCCCTGGTGGTCGCCTACGCCCTGGCCGGCAACGTGCAGTGCAATCTGGTCGATGAACCACTTGGCGATGACGGCGACGGCAACCCGGTGTATCTGAAGGATATCTGGCCCTCCCAGGCCGAAATCGCCGAGGCGGTCGAGAAGGTCAACACCGACATGTTCCGCAAGGAGTATGGCGAGGTGTTCGAAGGCGACGAGACCTGGAAAGCGATCAACGTGCCGGAAAGTCAGGTGTACGAATGGCCGGAGTCCACCTACATTCAGCACCCGCCGTTTTTCGAGGGGATGGGCCGCGAACCCGAGCCCACCGAAGACGTCAAAAACGCCCGGGTGCTGGCGATGCTGGGCGACTCGGTGACCACCGACCACATCTCGCCGGCGGGTTCGATCAAGCCGGACAGCCCCGCCGGGCGCTATTTGCAGGAGCATGGTGTGAAGCCGGTGGACTTCAACTCCTACGGCTCGCGGCGCGGCAACCACGAGGTGATGATGCGCGGCACCTTCGCCAACGTGCGTATTCAAAACGAGATGCTCGACGGCGTGGTCGGCGGCGAAACCCGCCACGTGCCGAGCGGCGAGCAGATGGCCATTTATGATGCGGCCATGAAGTATCAGGAAGAAGGCACGCCGCTGGTCGTGATCGCCGGCAAGGAGTACGGCACGGGTTCCAGCCGCGACTGGGCCGCCAAGGGCACGCGCCTGCTCGGCGTACGTGCGGTGCTGGCGGAGTCCTACGAGCGTATTCACCGCTCCAACCTGATCGGCATGGGCGTGGTACCGCTACAGTTCCCGGAAGGCGAAGGCCGCCAGAGCCTGGGGCTGACCGGCGATGAGGAGGTATCGATCGAGGGCCTTTCCGATCTGAGCCCGGGCTCGAACGTGAAGGTCACGATCAAAAACGGCGACGGTGAGCGCACCCTCGAGGCGAAATGCCGTATCGATACGGTGAACGAACTGGCGTACTACCGCCATGGTGGTATTCTTCACTACGTGCTGCGCAAGATGATCGGCGCAGCCTAAGCAGTAGATGAACCCAATGCTTGCATGCCCCCACCCTGGTGGGGGTTTTTTTTCGCCCCTAAAAAAGCGCCGCTGCCAGGGCAGCGGCGCGGGGGCCTGCGCGGCGTGAAGGTTTAAACGGCGCGACGGCGGTACTCGCGGTAGTCCGGGTCCCAGCTCGCGCTTTCGATATCGTGACGAAGCTGGGTGCCGCTGGTGGTCAGCGCCACGCCGTTATGCTGGGCGGTAGCGGCCACTTCAAAAGCGATCGACTGGCTGATCTCGCGGATTCTGGACAGCGGCGGCAACAGCGCCCCTTTGCCCTCCTTGACCAGCGGCGCTTCGCGCGCCAGCGCCCGGGAAGCGCTCATCAGCATCTCATCGGTCACGCGGTGGGCTTTCGCCGCGACCACGCCAAGGCCAATGCCGGGGAAAATGTAGGCGTTGTTGCACTGGGCGATCGCGTAGGTGCGCCCGTTGTGCACCACCGGCGCGAAGGGGCTGCCGGTGGCGACCAGCGCCTGGCCATCGGTCCAACGAATCACGTCTTCCGGCAACGCTTCTGCCTGAGAGGTCGGATTGGAGAGCGGCATGATCACCGGATTCTCACAGCCGGCATGCATGGTGCGCACCACCTGCTCGGTGAAGATACCGCGCTGGCCGCACACGCCGATCAGAACAGAAGGTTTGATCTGAGCGATGGTCTCCTCGAGCCCCTGACCGTTCCAGTCCTTGACCAGCGAAGGGTCGTGGGCCAGCCGGCGCTGGAAATCACGCTGCCAGCTCTGATCCGAGGTCATCAATCCGTCGCGGTCGATGACGTAGATCCGCTCGCGCGCTTCGCGCTCCGATAGCCCTTCGGCCTGCATCGCGACCACGACCTGCTCGGCGATGCCGCAGCCGGCGGAGCCGCCACCGACGAAGACTACCCGCTGTTTGGCGATACTCTCTTCACGCGCGTGGCAGGCCGCCATCAGCGTGCCCACTACCACCGAGGCGGTGCCCTGGACGTCGTCGTTGAAGCAGCAAAGCTCGTTGCGGTAGCGCTCCAAAAGCGGCACGGCATTGGCCTGGGCGAAGTCCTCGAACTGCAGCAGCACGTTGGGCCAGCGGCGCTTGACCGCGGCGATGAAGTCCGCCATGAAGGCGTCGTACTCGTCCTGGCCGACCCGTTCGTGGCGCCAGCCCATGTACATCGGGTCGTCCAGCAGTGCCTGGTTGTTGGTGCCCACGTCGATCATGATCGGCAGCGTATAGGCCGGGCTGATCCCGCCACAAGCGGTGTAAAGCGCCAGCTTGCCGATCGGGATGCCCATGCCGCCGATGCCCTGGTCGCCAAGGCCCAGAATGCGCTCGCCGTCGGTGACCACGATCACCTTGACGTTGTCCTTGGTGGCGCTGCGTAGGATGTCGTCCATGTGCTCACGATCCGGGTAGCTGATAAAAAGCCCCCGGTGGTTGCGATAGATATTGGAAAATTCCTGACACGCTTTGCCGACCGTCGGCGTATAAATGATCGGCAGCATCTCCTCGAGATGCTCGGATACCAGCCGGAAGTAGAGCGTTTCGTTGTCATCCTGGATCGCTCGCAGGAAAATGTGGCGGTCCAGGTCGTTATGGCACTGCTGGTACTGGCGGTAGCTACGCTCGAGCTGGTCTTCGATGGTCTCGACCTTCTGCGGCAGCAAACCAATCAGGTTGAACGCGAGTCGCTCCTTTTGAGTAAACGCACTGCCTTTGTTCAATAGCGGCATCTCGAGCAGGGAAGGACCGGCGTAAGGAATGTACAAGGGGCGTTTGCTTTCAGTCATGGGGTTCTCTTCTCGTCCATTACTGCTGCAGCGCAGCAATATCAAGCGTTTACAGTATGACGGCGTAATGTACCACGCTACTACGACAAAGGTGGCACGCGCACCCGTCTGGCGCAAAAAAATGCCCCGCTTTTTTAGCGAGGCACGAGACATCAATCAGTTAGCGTCAGGCGGTTTTCGCCTTCGGCTTGCGCCCTTCTACCCCGGCGAAAAACAGTGGCCGCATTTTGACCCCCAGCATGTTGCCGGCGAAGGCGGCTGCCATCCAGACCCAACCGTGCAGGCTACCCGAGGCGATGCCGCTGAAGTAGGCGCCAATGTTGCAGCCAAAGGCGAGTCGCGCGCCGTAACCAAGCATCAGCCCGCCGAGAATCGCCGCCACCACCGAGCGAATCGGGATATTGAAGTTCGGCGCGAAGCGCCCGGCCAGATGCGCCGCCGCCAACGCCCCCAGCATGATGCCGATGTTCATGACCGTCGTGATGTCCGAAAAGATGCTGGCGTTGAGCGCCGCTTCGTTGGACGCGGACTGCCAGTAACCCCACTGACTGACATCGCCGCCGATGAATTCGAACACCTTCGCCCCCCACAGCGCGAAGGCCGAGGTGATGCCCCAGGGGCGGCCGGCAAGCGCCAGCGTGGCGAAGTTCAAAAGCGCCAGCGCTACGGCCCCGGCATACAAGGGCCAGGGTCCTGCCAGCCAACGCTCGCGCAGCGGCCGGGTCACCGCCGGCGCCCTTTCGAGCTGGCCGTGGCGGCGGCGCTCCAGCACCAGCGTGGTCGCGGCGATCGCGGCAAAGATCACCAGGCTAATGGCGATACCTACGCTCGGGCCCGCGACCTCCACCAGCGATACCGGCGCGAACGCCGGCAGGCTCTGCCACCAGGCGAAGTGAGCGGTGCCGATCACCGAGCCAACCACAAAAAACAGCAGCGTGATCAGCATGCGCGCGTTGCCGCCGCCGGCGGTGAAGAGCGTTCCCGAGGCGCAGCCGCCACCGAGCTGCATGCCGAGCCCGAAAATGAACGCGCCGACCACCACGGACACGCCGATGGGCGCAACGAAACCGGCCACCGGCGTGCCGGAGAGCGACCCCGCGCCGAGGGCAGGGAAAAACAGCACGACGGCAATGGCGAGCATGACCATCTGAGCGCGCAAGCCCCGGCCGCGGCGCTCGGTGATGAAGGCCCGCCAGGCCGCGGTGAAACCGAAGGCGGCGTGGTAGAGCACGACGCCAAACAGCGCGCCGATGATCATCAAAAGCCCGGTATTGGCGCTAAAGAACACGCCGATCAATAGCGCACCGAGTACCGTCGCCGCCATGGCGAGCAGCGGCACCCGGTACTTGTTGGAGAGTTTTTCGGCCTCCGGTGAGGCAGACGTGGTCGACATGAGGCACCCTCGATGGTTAAGCGTTGATTGCAAGCGCTGATTATAAAACCGGGTAGCGCGCTGGCCTACTCGACAGGATTGTGATCACCCTCTTCGCGCTGAACGTAGAGCTCGTTGATCAACACGAAACCGATTACGGTCAGCGGTGCGGCCAGGAGCACCCCGGCGACGCCGAAAAGCGTGCTGGCAGCGAAGAGCGAAAACAGCAGCATCGCCGGCGGCAGGCTTACCGCGTGCTGCTGCACCAGCGGCTGCAGCACGTTGCCCTCGATCTGCTGGATGATCACGTAAGCGATCAGCGCGAACAGCGCGGTTTGGGGACTGACCGTATAGGCGAGCAAAAGTGCCGGCACCGCGGCGATCAAGGGCCCGACCAGCGGCACGAAGTCCAGCACCCCGGCAATCAGCCCAAGCCCGAGTGGGGCCGGCACACCGATCAACCACATGCTCACCCCGACCAGAAAACCGGTGCTTGCCATGGCGATCAGCTGCCCACCGAGCCAATGTCGCAGTGCCTTGCCGCTGGCATCCAGCGCACCGGCCAGTTTGTCGCGACTCTTGATCGGCGCGAGCAGCAGCAGTCCGTGGCGATACACCTGCGGCTGGGCAGCGAAGTAGATCATGCCCACGAACAGGGCAAAAAAGTTCACCAGACTCCCGCCCATGGAAACCACCACCATGCCGAACTGCGCGATGCCGTTTTCGAACATCGACCCGGCGCGCTCGCCGGCGTTGTCCATCAAGGGTTCCAGCGGCGTATCCTGAAGGCGCTCTCTGAGCTGCTGCCAGGCGTCGGGCAGCAGCGACGTCAGCGACTCGAGCTCCGAGGTCACCTGAGAGCCAAAGGCCAGGCTGATACCGGCCAGCAGCAGTATCAGGCCGACCACCACGATCAATAGCGCCAACCAGCGCGGCATACCTCGATCGAGCAGCGGATTCATGCAGGTTTGCAGAATACAGGCCCCGACCACCGCGCCGAAGATCAGCAGCAGCAACCCCACGAGTTTCCAGAGCACCAGCGCCACGACCGCCAGCGCCAGTACGATCATGGCTTTTTCGGTAAACGTTTGATGACGGTACGTCGATTGCATTTACTCATTCCTTGTCAATGCGTTGCCCCATAGGACGAAAAGCGCCCGACTCACGGCATCCTTGTCGCCTGACTGTAGCTTATGCGCCACGAAACGGTTAGGCACGGCGCTAAAAAAGGCCCTGCCTGGCGGCAGAGCCTATCGCTTGCGCGATATTCGGGCGGTGATACGCTTAGCTAAAGCGCCCCAGCCCCATCGCCGAGCGCAGCGTCTCGATGGTGCGCGTGGCCTCTTCGCGGGCGCGCTCGGCGCCCTTTTGCAATACATTTTCGATATGGCCCGGGTCTTCGAGTAGCGCCGAGTAGCGCTCGCGGGGCGCTTGCAGGTGTGCATTCAGGTAGTCGAACACCTGATTTTTGGCATCGCCCCAGCCGATGCCGGCAGCGTACTGCTCGCGCATCGCAGCCGCTTCCTCGGCGCTTGCGAAGGCCGCGTAGATTTGAAACAGCGTGCAGGTGTCCGGGTCCTTTGGCTCGCCAGGCTCCAGCGAGTTGGTCTTGATCTTGCGAACGAGCTTCTGGAGTTTTTTCTCCGGGGCGAACAGCGCAATGGTGTTGTCGTAGCTTTTCGACATCTTGCGCCCGTCCAGGCCCTTCAATACTTCGGTTTTTTCGTCCACCACCGCCTCGGGCTGGACGAAGTAATTGCCTTTATAAAGGTGGTTGAAGCGTCCGGCGATGTCGCGCGCCATTTCGATGTGCTGAATCTGGTCGCGCCCGACCGGCACCTTGTGGGCGTTGAACATCAGGATATCCGCCGCCATTAGCACCGGGTAACCAAACAGCCCCATGGTCACGCCTTTATCGGCGTCCTGATTGCCCGCTTCCTCGTTATCCGCCACCGCCGCTTTATAGGCGTGGGCACGGTTCATCAGCCCCTTGGCGCAGACGCAGGAGAGCATCCACATGAGCTCGGGAATTTCCGGAATGTCCGACTGGCGGTAGAAGACCGCGTTATCGGTATCGAGGCCCAGCGCCAGCCAGGTCGCGGCGATCTCCAGGCGCGACTGCTGCACCCGCTTGGGGTCCTGGCACTTGATCAGCGCGTGGTAGTCGGCCATGAAGTAGAACGGCTCCACGTTCGGGTCCTGGCTTGCCTCGATGGCCGGTTTGATGGCGCCGACGTAGTTGCCCAGATGGGGCGTGCCGGAGGTGGTAATCCCGGTCAGCACACGGGTTTTGGCGTTGCTCATGGTGTGATCGATCCAGCGTCATAAAAATTCGAAAGTGGCTCGATTGTACACTCAATCCCACGAAAACGTCGCCCCGGGCTCGCGCTCTTCGTCGACCCGCAGCAGTATCGGCGCGCTGTGTGCGGCAAGCTCCCCATTGCTCGCGCGGCTCACGCCAAGTGCCAGCACCCAGCGTTCGGCGCCCCGCATCACGGGCAGATAAAGACACGAACCCTCGACACAGCGATGCACCGCCGCGGGGTGCGCGGTGACTATCGGCCAGCGAGCATTTTGACCCGGTTCGAGCGTGGGGGCATTGTGCCAGTCGAGCGTATCAACGGCGGAAAGCGCTCTCGCGGCGGCAGTTTCGGCGCGCATGTGCGCTTTGAGCGCGGCGCGGTAGTTGGCGGCCTGGCGCTGGTCGACCAGCGCCGACTGAACGCCAACGAGGCCGAGCATCAGCGCGCCGGTCAACACGACCATGACCACCACCAGCGCCGCACCACGCTGGCGGCCAAGGACGGAGGTAGTCTCAGCGCAGCGCATCGGTACTCGCCAGCCCAAATGGGCGCTGAGTGACATGAAAGGCAACCCGCTGCCCGTTGGGGCCAAGCGGCAGGGCGACGCGAAACACGCCGTTTTGAACGGGCTCGATCAGCGCACCGGTTTGCGCGCAGGCGCCTGGTCCGAGCCTGTCGAACGAGACCAGCGGCTGGGCCTCTTCGCGGTCCTGCACGGTACAGCGACACTCACCCGGCTCGCCGCGACACACAAGGTGAAAAGCCGCTGCGGTTTGCGCGCTAAAGTCACTCGGGCGCCGCAGCCGGTCGGCCATGGCCGTGGCGGTATAAATGAGGGTTTGCTGCTGGCGACCCAGCCGGTCCACCTGCTCGAAGGTGTGAAAGCTCGACAGCAAAAGCCGCCCGGCGCCAAGCACCACGGCGCTGGAAAGCGCCACCGCGACCAGCGCATCCACCAGCGTCAAACCTCGCTGCCCGTTCATGGGCGCTCCGCCGACCGGGCAGGCAGCTCGAGCCGATACGTCGCAGGGACAAACGACACGCGCGTCACGGTGATCATAAACGCGCAGCCCTGACGCTCTATCGCGCCCAGGGCGTCACCGGCAAGCAGCGCCTCGCCCTCATCGAACCA
This sequence comes from Halomonas sp. GD1P12, assembly GCF_025725645.1. Taxonomy (NCBI): domain Bacteria; kingdom Pseudomonadati; phylum Pseudomonadota; class Gammaproteobacteria; order Oceanospirillales; family Halomonadaceae; genus Halomonas; species Halomonas sp. GD1P12. The sequence continues at coordinate 3,125,953 of NZ_CP107007.1, forward strand.
GTACTGGCGCCAGCGGCGCTCGACCTGACCGATAGCCATGTCGGCGCAGGCCGGCGCGCGACGGTACTCAGCCCAGAGCCGCTCCTGGGCATCCAGCGCGGCAACGCTTGCAAGCGCTTGCTGGTACCCTTCGTGGGCACCCTGCAGGGACTTCAACTGTAGCGCGGCCATGGCGACCAGCCCAAGCGAGAGCACCAGCAGCGCGACCAGCGACTCGACGAGCCCAAAGCCACGCTGACCGGTGCTCATTCACCAGCACCGTTCGGGGTGACGCTCGCCGAGCGCGTTCAGAGTAAGCGGCTCACTGCAGCCGTCGTTCTCATCGGTCGTGGCCGTCAGTAGAAAACCACCATCGTAGTCCGGCGCCTGCGCATTCGTATTGCCGGGGGTTCGTAGAATGTCGTAGTGGCCATCGGGGGAGGTATCAGGGATGGCGCAGCCGTTGTCGTAGCTGTAGAGACGGGCGTAGCAGCGTTCGAGCTCGGCGGCGGCGCTCAAAAGCCCGGCCTGGGCATCGGTGCGAAGCGCGTTCTGGGTATAGCGCTGATAGCCTGGATAGGCGATGCCCGCGAGGATCGCGACGATCGCTACCACGATGAGTACTTCGATGAGGGTGAAACCGCGCGGGCGCAACGTGGCACCGGCGCGTGGGTCAAAACGATTGGTCACGGGGTCGCCTCGTTTTAGTTAGCCCATACCTTAAGTATGGCTAAAACGGGCGTTGAACGCATTAGCCGCTTGCGATCACCTGGTCGCGAAGCTCTTTGGGCATTGAGAACACGATGGTCTCTTCGCGGCCGGCAAGCTCCGAGGGGTCCGTCGCCCCGAGCGACTTGAGCCGCTCGATCACGCCCTTGACCAGCACTTCCGGGGCGCTGGCGCCGGCGGTCACGCCGATACGTGACACGTTGTCGAGCCAGTGGCCCTCGATCTGATCGGCGTTGTCGATCAGATAGGCGGGTGTACCGATGCGCTCGGAGAGCTCGCGCAGGCGGTTGGAGTTGGAGCTGTTGGGGCTGCCCACCACCAGAATGAGATCGTTTTGCGCCGCCAGATCGCGCACCGCGTCCTGGCGGTTTTGCGTGGCGTAGCAGATGTCGTTCTTGCGCGGGCCCTGGATCTCGGGGAACTTGTCGCGCAGCGCGTCGATCACCTTCGCGGTATCGTCCATCGACAGCGTCGTTTGGGTCACGAACGAGAGCGTCGACGGGTCGGCCACGTCGAGCTTCGCCACATCCTCCTCATCCTCGACCAGGTAGATGCGCCCGCCAAAGGAAGTATCGTAGCGGCCCATGGTGCCCTCGACCTCGGGATGACCTTCGTGGCCGATCAAAATGCACTCCTGGCCGCGCTTGGCGTAGCGCAGCACTTCCATGTGCACCTTGGTCACCAGCGGGCAGGTGGCGTCGAACACTTTCAAGCCCCGCCGGTCGGCGTCTTCCTGCACCGCCTGGGAGACACCGTGGGCGGAGAAGATCACGATGACGTCGTCCGGCACCTCGTCGAGCTCTTCGACGAACACCGCGCCGCGCTCTCGAAGCGAATCCACGACGAACTTGTTATGGACCACTTCGTGGCGCACGTAGACCGGCGGGCCGAACACGTCGAGCGCCCGGTTGACGATGTCGATGGCACGATCCACCCCGGCGCAGAAGCCGCGCGGATTGGCCAACTGAATGGTGATCGGCGTCGTTTGAGACTCGGTTTCGGGTGCGTTCATGGTAGCGCCTTGATGCGTGAGCGCATCGCTGAGTGAATAGTGGCTCGCGGCTCTTGATGCATTGAGACAGCGCCCGGCTCATCGCGTTCGATCGACGCGTGCGCGGGCGATGCGGGTCAGTGAGTGGTCGCGGGGCGAATCTCGAGCACCTCGACCTCGAAGGTCAGTGTACGCCCGGCCAGTGGATGATTGAAGTCCACCTCGACCCGGTCACCGTCGATGGTCTTGACCACGCCGGGAAGCTCGGTGCCCGCCTTGTCGGCAAACGACATCACCATGCCGATCTCCGGCTCTTCGTCGCCAAAATCCGCGCGCTTGAGCGTCTGGATGTTCTGCGCGTTGTGCTGGCCAAAGGCGTGCTCCGGGGTGATCTCGAACGTGCCGCTCTGCCCCGGTGCGAGCCCCTTGATCGGGTGCTCGAAACCCGGCGGCAAATTGCCGTCGCCGAAGACGAAGGTGGCCGGGGCTTTCTCTTTGGTCGAGTCCACCACCGTGCCGTCTTCGAGCTTCAGGGTGAAATGCAGGGTAATTTCCATACCCTCGTCGATGACGTAGTCCATGCGCTTCTCGCTAGTGGGTGGTTTCGTTGACAGCGGCCTTTTTGCGCCGCCGATCGCCCATGATCGACTCCCAGATCAACAGCGCAGCGCCAATCACGATGCCCATGTCGGCCACGTTGAACGCCGGGTAGTACCAGCCGGCGACGTGGAAGGAGAGAAAATCGACCACGTAGCCGTGGACCAGCCGGTCGTACAGGTTGCCCAGCGCCCCGCCGATGATCAAGGGCAGCGCCACGGCCAGAATTCTTTCATCGCGGCGGATGCGCGAAAGCCAGACGGTCAGCGCGACGCTCGCGCCGACCGCAATGATGGCGAAGAACCAGCGCTGCCAGCCCGGGTGGTCGGCCAGAAAGCTGAACGCCGCGCCGAAGTTGTGCATCAGGCGCAGATCGAAAAACGGCAGTACCTGCACCGGCGCGTTGTAATCCAGCGCGTGGCTGAGCCAGTACTTGGTCAACAGATCGACCGCGATGACCGCCGCGGCGATCCATAAAAAGCGCAGCGGCCGGCGCATCGGCGCCCTTTCCGCCGCCGGCGCTTGAGTTGCGTTAGGCATAGCGGCGGACCTCGCCAGGGCCGTCCGGCAGGTTCAAAATCGAGCGCTCGCAAAGCGTCGGGTGCTCCGGGTGGCTACCCACGTCCGGGCGGCGCTCCCAGCTGCGCTCGCACTTCTCATAGGGGCTCGGCGCCACGGCGACCTTCAATCCCTCGAGCTCGCTGTGAGCGCCCGCCTCGGCCTCGGTCAGCGGCTTGAGCGTCGCGTTCGAGGTGATCAGCACGAAGCGCAGCTCGTCGCCCAGGCGCGCAAGCAGCGCCTCGAGCTCGTCGCTGACATAGAGCGTTACCTCGCTATCCAGCGAGCCCTTGATGGTGCCCTCGCCGCGCGCCTCTTCCAGACGCTTGTTGACCGCCTGCTTGACCTCGAGCACCTGCTCCCAGAACTCGCGGCCCATCTCGGCATCGTCGGAAAGCGGCGTGAGCCCCTCGTAGTAGGTCTCGAGCAGCACGCTGTCGCCGCGCTCACCCGGGATATGCTCGAAGATCTCCTCGGCGGTGAAGGAGAGAATCGGCGCGACCCAGCGCGAGAGCGCTTCGATCACGTGATACAGCGCGCTCTGGCAGCTGCGGCGGGCCAGCGAATCCGCTTGGGTGGTGTACTGGCGATCCTTGATGATATCCAGGTAAAAGCCACCCAGATCGCGGGCGCAGAAGTCATGCACCTGCTGGTAGACGTCGCGGAAGCGGTACTCGTCATACGCGGTCTGGATGCGCGCCTGGAGCTGGTCGGCGCGGTCGACGATCCAGCGATCGAGCGCGATCATGTCGTCGAACGCCACCATGTCGCGGCTCGGCTCGAACCCGGTCAGGTTACCCAGCAAAAAGCGCGCGGTGTTGCGAATGCGCCGGTAAACGTCGGCGGTGCGCTTCAGTATCTCATCGGACACCGCCATTTCGCCGGAGTAGTCGGTGGACGCGGTCCACAGACGCAGGATGTCGGCGCCGAGCTTGTCCATCACCGTTTGCGGCGCGACCACGTTGCCGATCGATTTGGACATCTTGCGCCCCTGAGCGTCGACGGTGAAACCGTGGGTCAGAAGCTCGCGGTACGGCGGGTGGCCGTCGATGGCCGAGCCGGTCAAAAGCGATGAGTGGAACCAGCCGCGGTGTTGATCCGAGCCTTCGAGATACAGATCCGCCCGCGGGCCGGACTCATGACCGTGCGGGTGCGAGCCTCGGAGCACGTGGCGGTGGGTGGTCCCGGAGTCGAACCACACGTCCAGCGTGTCGGTGATTTTCTCGTACTCATCGGCCTCGGCGCCGAGAAGCTCTAGAGCGTCCATGCCAAACCAGGCGTCGATACCGCCCTCTTCCACGCGTTTGGCGACCTCTTCCATCAGGCCCACGGTGTTGGGGTGAAGCTCGCCGGTCTGGCGGTGAAGGAAGAACGGAATCGGCACGCCCCAGTTGCGCTGGCGCGAGATGCACCAGTCCGGGCGGTGGGCAATCATGCTGTGAAGCCGCGCTTGGCCCCAGGCCGGGGTGAAGTGGGTCGCCTCGATGCCCTCGAGCGCCTTTTCGCGCAGGGTCTTGCCGTCGCGGCCTTCGATGTCCATGCCCACGAACCACTGCGCCGTGGCGCGGTAGATCACCGGCGTCTTGTGGCGCCAGCAGTGCATGTAGCTGTGGGTGATCGGCGTATGCGCCATCAGCGCGCCGGCATCCGCAAGTGCGGCGACGATCTTCGGGTTCGCCTTCCAGATCATCTCCCCGCCGAACATCGGCAGATCATCGACGTAGACGCCGTTGCTCTGCACCGGGTTTCGCATGTCGTCGAACTCCATGCCGTAGTCGCGGCAGGTGTTGAAGTCGTCCACACCGTAGGACGGCGCGGAGTGGACGATCCCGGTGCTGCCGACCTCACTTTCGACGTAGTCGGCCAGATACACCGGCGAGCGGCGATCAAAAAGCGGATGGCGGAAGTCGATCAGGTCGAGCGTTTCGCCCTTCGCGGTCGCGATTACCTCACCTTCCAGACCAAAGCGCTCGAGGCAGCTCTCGACAAGCTCCTCGGCGAGCAGCAGCAGGCGCTCGCCGGTGTCGACCAGCGCGTAGGTAAACTCCGGGTGGACGTTCAGCGCCTGGTTGGCGGGAATGGTCCAGGGCGTGGTGGTCCAGATGACCACCGCCGCGGGCTTGGAAAGCGCCTCCAGTCCGAAGGCCGCGGCCAGCTTGTCCGCGTCGTCCACCGGAAAGGCGACATCGATGGCGTCGGACTTCTTGTCCTGGTACTCGACTTCCGCTTCGGCGAGCGCCGAGCCACAGTCGAAGCACCAGTTGACCGGCTTCAAGCCCTTGAACACGTAACCCGCCTCGACCATCTCGGCAAGCGCGCGGATCTCGCCGGCTTCGTTGACGAAGTCCATCGAGCGGTAGGGGTGATGCCAGTCGCCGATCACGCCCAGACGCACGAAATCGGTGAGCTGGGTTTCGATCTGAGCGCCGGCGTATTCGCGGCAGAGCTCGCGGGCCTTTTCCGGCGAGAGATGCTTACCGTGAGTGGTTTCGACCTTGTGCTCGATGGGCAGGCCGTGGCAGTCCCAGCCCGGCACGTAAGGCGCATCGAAGCCGGCGAGGTTCTTCGACTTGACGATGATGTCTTTCAGGATCTTGTTGACGGCGTGACCGATATGGATGCTGCCGTTGGCGTAGGGAGGGCCATCGTGCAGCACGAACAGCGGGGAGCCTGCGCGGGCATCGCGCAGGCGCTGGTAGAGATCCATGTCCTGCCATTTGGAAACCCGCCCCGGCTCCTGCTTGGGCAGCATGCCGCGCATGGGGAAATCGGTATCGGGCAGATTGAGCGTGTGCTTGTAGTCCATAGGTCCGGTCAGCCGTCGTTAGCCTCGGCGTCGCCCGCCGAAGAGAAATCAGAAGAAGCGGCCTCTCGCCCGAGCGGGGCCGAAGCCAGCCAGGCCTCGAGCGCGCCGCCGTCAAAAGGCGCGCTCGAAACCGATGATTTGACATCCGCCTCAGCGGTGCCTGCGGCGCCCGACGAGGCAGTCTCGCCGGGGGCAAAATAGCGTCGCGCGCGCGCCTGGTCGCGCTGAATCTGCGCCTTGAGCGCGCCAAAGTCGTCGAACTTCACCTCGCCTCGCAGTCGTGCGCAGGGGTAAACGGTGAGCCGCTGCCCGTACAGGTCGCCTTCGAAGTCGAACAGGTGCACCTCGAGGGTCGGGCGCTTGGCACCGACGGTCGGGCGAAAGCCGACGTTGGCCACCCCCGAATAACGGCGGCCGTCTGCAAGCTCCGCGATCACGGCGAACACCCCGCGCAGGGTCAGCGGCTGCGGCAACAGCGGCAAATTCGCCGTGGGCGCGCCGATGGTGCGCCCAAGCTGCTGGTCGCGCACTACGCGCCCAGACACCGAATAAGGCCGGCCCAATAAACACTGGGCGGCGGCGAAGTTGCCGCTGGCGAGCATCGTGCGCACCCGGGAGCTCGAGACGCGCTCACCCTCTAGCGTGAAGGTGCGCGTGTGCTCGACGGCGAAGCCCTCTTCGTCGCCCACCGCCTTGAGCAGCGCGAAGTCGCCGCGCCGGTCGCAGCCGAAGCGAAAGTCGTCACCCACCACCAGGTGCTTCACGCCGAGCCCTTCGATCAGAACACGATCGATGAACTCACGACCGGTCAGGCTTCGAAGGGCGTCGTTGAAGGCCAAACACAGCACCCGCTCGGCGCCGTGCTGGCCCAAAAGGCGCACCTTTTCGCGAAGACGGGTAAGCCTGGGCGGGGCCTGCTCGCCGGCGAAGTACTCACGCGGCTGAGGCTCGAACACCACCACCGTCAGCGGCAGACCCAGGCGCGCGGCGTGCTCGCGGCACTGCTCCATGATCGCCTGATGGCCGCGATGCACGCCGTCGAAATTACCGATCGTCGCCACGCAGCCGCTCTCGCTTGCGCCCAGATTGTGCAGACCTCGTATAACGTGCATGGCCCCTCTTTCGGTTGAAGCGTGCCAGTCAACGCGTGGGTGAAGATGCTTTTGTGTCAACAAAGCCCTTGATTATAACGAACGCGCGGTGAAGGTGCAGTTACGATTGCGCCGCCTCACTCAGCTTGAAAGCCGGAAGTGGCGAAGGCGCAGCCCCCAGGCGGCAAGCCAGGCAAAATAGAGCCCGCCGCCGAGCGCCATCAATCCTGCCACCCAACCAATTCGCGTCCACAGACTAAAATCGAGCCACGCCTGCCAGGGCGGCGTAAGCAGATAGAGCGCGGCGCCCATGAGCGCACTTCCGCCGATGAGCTGGATCGCGTAGCGCCCCCAGCCGGGCTGAAACACCAGCACCTTTTCGCGATACAGCAGATAGCCCAGAAGCCCGGCGTTGAGAAACGCCGACAGCGCCGTTGCCAGCGCCAGCCCCGCGTGAGCCAGCGGCCATATCAACAGCAGGTTGAAGACCATGTTGGCGACCATGGCAACGATGCCGACCTTGACCGGCGTTTTGGTGTCCTGGCGAGCAAAAAAGCCCGGCGCCAGCACCTTGATCAGCATGAACGCGACGAGCCCCACGGCGTAGGCGCGAAGGCTCATGGCGGACATCTGGATGTCGCTGTCGGTCATCGCGCCGTAGTGAAACAGCGTGATCAAAAACGGTTCGGCCAGCACCACCAGCGCCAGTGCGGCCGGCACGCCCAGCAGCAGCACCACGCGAATCGCCCAGTCGAGCATGGCGGCGAAGTGGCCGCCTGATTTTTCCGCGTGGCGCTTGGAGAGCGCCGGCAGAATCACCGTGCCGATCGCCACGCCGAAGACCCCGAGCGGCAGCTCCACCAACCGGTCCGAGTAGTAGAGCCAGGAGACGCTACCCGCGGCCAGAAGCGAGGCCAGCACGGTATCCAGCAGCAGGTTGATCTGTGATACCGACACGCCGAACAGCGCCGGCGCCATCAGTTTCAGGATGCGCTTCACCCCGTCGTGGGCGAAGTTGGGCCAGGGCGTGGGCAGAAGCCCCAGCCGGTAGAGAAACGGTACCTGGAAAACGAGCTGAGCGCACCCCGCGATCAGCACGCCCCAGGCCAGGGCCATGGCGGGCTCTTCCATCAGCGGCATCAAAAAAAGCGCCGCCCCGATCAGCGAGAGATTCAGCAGCACCGGCGTAAACGCCGGCACGGCGAAGCGGTTCCAGGTGTTGAGCACCGAGCCGGAAAAAGCGGTTAGCGAAATCAGCAACAGGTACGGAAAGGTCAGGCGCAGCATGTCCGCAGTGAGCGCGAGCTTTTCCGGGTCGCGGCCGAAGCCCGGCGCGAACAGCCAGATCAGCCAGGGCGCGCACAGCATGGCCAGCGCGGTAATCAGCGCCAGCAGCGCGGTAAGACTTCCCGCTACCGCGTTCAAGAGCTCGCGGATCTCCTCGCGGTTTTGCCGCGTCGAATACTCGGAGAGCACCGGCACGAAGGCCTGGTTGAACGCGCCTTCGGCAAACAGCCGACGCAGAAAGTTGGGAATCTTGAAGGCGACGAAAAACGCATCCGCCCCGCTGCCGGCGCCGAGAAACGTGGCCACCACGACGTCGCGGACCAGCCCCATGACCCGGGAGAGCATGGTCATGGCGCTGACGATCAGCCCCGAGCGCATCAGAGTGCGCCGGGGGGCCGCGGCTTGCTGGGGAGAGGAGTCCGTCATCGCGTTATCCCTGGACGTATACAGGCACAAAAAAACCGGCCGTAGCCGGTTTTTTCAAGACGCTGCCGGCTTACGCTGCCAGCGCTTTAATTCGCTTGTTCAAGCGGCTTTTCAGACGAGCGGCCTTTTTCTTGGACAGCACGTCCTTGTCAGCGATGCGGTCGACGACCGGCTGCATCTGCTTGAACTCTTCCATTGCCTTGCCATGGTCGCCGGTGTGGATCGCCTTGATCACACGCTTGATGTAGGTGCGGACCATGCTGCGCTGGCTGGATTTCAGGGCACGACGTGTCTCGGCCTGGCGGGCGCGCTTGCGAGCTTGCTTGCTGTTCGCCACTGGTATCTCCTTGGAGAATAAAGGTTGCCTGAACGGCAACGAATTAACTATATGTTGTCGAGTGACTAACGCCAACCTCGACATTACCTAAACAACCAACTGATTTTGCAGGCGTTTTTGCTCTGCCAAACGTGTAACGGCAAGCCCTGGCCCGCTCGTTCCCACGCTTTTTCTGTCTTAGCTGCCTGAGAGGATGGCGTAGCCTATCACACCTGCCCCGGTCGTGCCAGCGCTTGTCAAGCGTTAAAGTGCTCGCGCGCGCTTTGGCTCCAGACGAAAAAGCTGGGGTTCAAAGGCCTTGCCGGCGTGTGGTAGCCAAGCGCTTCACCGGCTTCATCGACGATCATCCCGCCGGCCTGCTCCACCACCGCCTGGGCGGCAGCGGTATCCCAAAGGCTGGTCGGCCCGAAGCGCGGGTAGACATCCGCCCGCCCCTCGGCGATCAGACAGGCCTTGAGCGAGCTTCCAAGCGGGGTGAGCTCACACTCACCGAGCGAGGCGAGCCAGGCCTTCAATCGCGGGTCCTGATGCGAGCGGCTGCCCAGCACCCGATAGCCCCGGGCCGCATCGAACTCGGCGCAGCGAATCGGCTGCCAGATGCCCTCGCCTTCGACCTTGAACGCGCCCAGCCCACGCCCGGCCAGGTAGCGTTTGCCAAGCGCCGGGGCCACCACCACCCCAAGCACTGGCTCGCCTTGATGAATCAGGGCGATGTTGACGGTGAACTCATCATTGCGCTTGATGAACTCGCGGGTGCCATCGAGCGGGTCGACCAGCCAGTAGGTGCCCTCCACCCCCGGCCCTTCAAAGCGCTCCACACTCTCTTCAGAAAGCACCGGCGTTTGGGGCGTCAATCGGGCAAGCCCCGCCAGGATCACCTCGTTGGCGCGAAGGTCCGCCTCGGTCAGCGGGCTTTGATCCGCTTTCAGCGTGACGTCGATCTCCCGGCGGTAGACCGAAAGAATCACCTGGCCCGCCTCCCGGGCGAGCTCATCGATGGCCTCGAGCAGCGCCCGGTCAAGGGCGGGCTGGGCGCCTTGCATCTACGCTTCCCCGGTATTTGATGCCGGCTCAGGGCCTGGGGCCACCACGTCATCGAGCTCGCGATAGGCCTGGCGCAGCCACACTTTCATGCGCTGACGCTCAGCGATGTTCATCAGGCGGCGATCATTGGCCACCGCCCAGAAGCTGCTGTCGTTGAAGTCGATTTTCTGGGTCAGCTTGGCGTGAAGCCTTGGCAGCTCGATCAGCTGCGCACCTTGAGCCCGCGCCTGGCGGTAGGCCTCGCTTTGGCGAAAACGCTCGAAGCTCTCGCCACGGCCCAGGTTCTGAACCACCACCACGCTCACCGGCTGATCGCCAAGGCGCTTCAACAGCGTTTGCAGCAGCGCCACCGAGTCGGCGCCATCATCCATGACGTGCCACCACTGCACGCGTGCACCGAGCTCGTCGAGCAGCGCGAACACATCGGTTTCATCGAGCCAGCGGCCCAACGCCTGAGACGACTGCGCGGCCAGGTCGATGATCAGGTCGCGCTCGGGATCCGCCTCCACCGCCATCAGCACGCCGTCCATGCTTTCGTCATCACCGACGATCACGGGTGAGGCGTAGTCCGCGTAAAAGCGTGAGAACGTCTTGTGAGAGGCATCGCCATCGAAGCCAATGAATGCCCGGTCGTGGTCGATGTAGTACTGCGCGAGCACGCGCGCGGTCATCGATTTGCCCACGCCCCCCTTTTCACCACCGATAAAATGTACGCAGGCCATCGTTACTCGTCTCTGATGAAAACCGAACCCAATCGCGAATTTAGCAAAAAAACCGCGCCGCGCCTTCACTACTTCGTGCCTGGCGTACATTTATATCCGACGACAAAACATCGGCCACCCGGTCGGCGTTAGTTGGCCTTGCGCCAGCCGCCCAGCACGCGGCTGTCCGGACCAAAAAAGACCACCCGGTCGTGATCGATCAGGTAGCGGTAGGCGGTTTCGAGCATACCGGTCACGCGGCGAGCATCATCGAGCTCGGCGCAGCCCATGCGCGTGGTGGAAAGCTCGCCCACCTCGATGCGCTGACTCTCACCGAGGCTCACGCTGCCCTGAAAGTTGTTACAGCCGTCGCTTCCGGTAATACGCCCGTCGCGGCCAATCTGGAAAAACGCCGTTTGCGGCATCGACAGGCGCTCGTCGGTCCCCATCAGCAGTAGATTCCAGCGCGTGCCGACCAGCGGGCCCGAAAGCGTCCCGCCACTGGCGACCGGTGCCGACCCGCCCTGTTGAACCGGGCCACTGCTACACGCGCTCAACAGCAGCGCCGCGCTGACGGCAAGCGCGCCAATAATATGTTTTTTCACCGATAACGTCCTTTACCAGCTGCCGCTGTTGTCCATGGAAGCCCAGGGCTCCTGGGGCTCGAAGGCGTCCCCTTTTTGCAAAAGCTCGACGGAGATGCCGTCCGGGGATTTCACGAACGCCATGTGGCCATCGCGCGGCGGGCGGTTGATGGTGACGCCGGCGTTCTGCAGCCGCTCGCAGGTTGCGTAGATATCGTCGACGCGAAAGGCCAGATGGCCAAAGTTGCGCCCGCCGGCGTACTCCTCCGGGTCCCAGTTATAGGTGAGTTCGAGCTCCGGGGCGCTCAGACGCTCGCTGCGCCCCACGTCGTCTCGCGCCGCCAGAAAGATCAGCGTGAAGCGGCCCTTTTCGCTCTCCTTGCGGCGCACTTCCTCGAGCCCCAGCAGGTCACAGTAGAAGTGAAGCGAGGCATCGATATCGCTGATGCGTACCATGGTGTGTAGAAACTGCATGAGATTCCCTCCTTCGAGCACGAGTTGAAACGATAACGGGAACAGAATAGCGGCGATTGGGCAATTCATGAAGCGGCACCGCGCTTTTCCTTGAGCGCGCATCATGCAAACGCCTCTCAAAAGAAGAAACCGTGCGGCGCATCGGCGCGGTGCTACGCTTAAGCTTTTTTTAACCAGCCTTTCTCGAAGGTCATAAAGGAAACCCCGTGGATTCGATTACGCAGGCGGCGCTGGGCGCCGCAGTGGGCGGCGCCGTCATGGGCCGACGCCTTGGTCGCAAGGCGGTGGTGGTCGGCGCGCTGTTAGGCACCCTGCCGGATTTGGACGTTGCGCTGGACTACGGCGATGCAATCGCCAACGTCACCGAGCACCGGGGGTTCAGCCACTCGCTGTTCGTGCTGACGGGCCTGGGGACACTGCTCGCCCTTTTGAGCCGTTACGCGCTTGCGGGCCGAGCATCCCTTGCCCGCTGGTGGTGTTTTTTCACGTTGATCTTGATCACTCACCCGCTGCTCGACTCGCTCACCACCTACGGTACGCAGCTGCTCTGGCCGCTGGATACGCCGCCCGTCGCCTGGCCGATCGTGTTCATCATCGACCCGCTTTACAGCCTGGCGCTGTTGGGCGGCCTCGTCGCCGCCTGCGTCTCGCGCCGCGTGGTGCACTACTGCGCGCTTGGCCTTGCGCTGTCGTGTGCCTATCTGCTGATGGCGGCGGGCATGAAGTGGTCGGTCGAGATGCGCCTGGCGCCAGCGCTCGAGGCGCGCGGGCTCGATGCTGCGCCGCTGATCGTCCAACCCACGCCGTTCAACATTCTGCTGTGGCGCGCCACGGCCATCGAGGGGGAGCGCTATTTTGAAAGCCTGGTCAGCGTGTTCGACGACGACAGCGCTCCGCGTCTCGAGGCGTTCCAGCGTCAGCGTGCGCCGCTCGAGGAGGTGGCGCTATCCGGCGCGCTTGGTCAGCGCCTGACCTGGTTCAGCGGCCCCTTCCTGCGCTACGAGGTCGAGCCCATCGACGGCGTCGAGACGCTGATCGCCACCGACCTGCGGCTGGGATTTCCAGGCTTTCACCCGTTCAACTTCACCCTGGCCACGCGCCAAAACGGCGAGTGGCAGGCAGTGCCTGAAAGTGAGCAGCTCCCTTCACAGCGCGGACTCAGCGCACAGACGCTGTCGCGCCTGCTCGCCCGCATTGTAGGCAACGAGAAGGCGCTGTGCGCCAGCGACTTCATCGAGCAAAGTTGGCGCGTTTACGGGGAACGCTACGCCTGCCGCCCCGAGAGCGTGACGGATTAGTCCGGCGCGATGCCCTGGCCGCAGCCGCTATACTGCTCGCCCTGGTAGGTGAGGGTCACGCGGGCCGGGTACGGTGCACGGCTTGTCTTGTCAAAACAGGCGCCGGCATCGATGCGCACGCGGAAAAACGGCGCCACGTCGGCGCTTTCCAGCACCACCCGGCCGGCGTCGTTATCCAGCGTGCTGATCATGTAGGTCAGCCGCTCTGGCGGATTATCGCCGGCTTGCACGGTCAGGGTTGGCGTATCGTGGGCAAGGGTGAGCGCCCAGGCCGGCGCCGTCCCAACGCCCTTGAACATCACGCCGGGGTTGTCGGCCCGAGTCATCGCCCGGCGCTCGCCACCGGCGCTGCAGGCGAGCTGGCCGCGGGGCGTTTCGACCCGCGCGGTGTCGCCGCGCTCCCAAAAACTGATATCGCCGTTTTGATAGCGCGCGCCGCTGGCCACCACCGCCTGGGGCAAGCGCCAGGCCCCGTGCAGCGACCAGAGCCGGAGCACCTGGTCGTTGTCCGCACTGATCAAATCCTGGTGGGCGGGCTGGCAGTGCCAAGCCCTGAAGCGCTCGGCGCTGCCGGGAAAAAGCGACGACGGCAGCAGCGGCGCGTCGCTGTTGGCCACCGGGCGCGGCGGCTGGCTTTCCGGCGATGTCGCACAACCGACAAGCCACAGCCCCAGGCAAGCGGCGCCAAGCGCCTTGAGCGGTGTTGAATCGAGCATTGAAGTTCCCTGTAACGCTTTTTTAGGAAGGGCTAATTTTATCAGGATCGGCGTTTAAAAGGGCGGATGAAAAAAGGGTTCATCCTGAAGAGACTAGCGGCGCGTAAATGCACTCAAATCGTGGGGGTCGAAGACCGTCACGCGATCCGGTAGCGCCAGCGCCTGGCGGCGTTCCAGTACGCGCTCTTTTTGTGCAACGCGCGCAGGATCCGGCGCTTTGCCGTTGAGTGCGGCCACCTGATCCACGCCTTCGTGGTAGAAACTTAAAACATCGAGAGCGGCGCGATTGTCCTCATCGACCGCACGCTCGAGCGACGCCTGGTAGCCCTGAATACGCGAAAGATGGTTTTTAAGCTGCCAGACGTAGCTGATTTCGCCCATCCACGGCCGCTCCTTGAGACCCGCAAAGAGCGCGCTGGTAGCCAAAAGCCCCAGCGCGATTCCCAAACCGTGAGCCCAAAGGCTACTTTCCATCACCGAGCTCAACAGCAGCGAAAACAGCATACTGAAAATAATCAGCTGACCGACCATCATGACGCTGATCATGCGCGCCTTGCGCCGGTAGCGCTTTGGGTCTTTCTCTTGCAGGGTAAAGGCCATGCCTTGTCTCCGTTAAATAGCCACTATCATAAGAGAGTGGCCACGGCATACAAGTCATGGCGTGATCTTCTTTTTTGGGGTGATTCAACCGACACCCGTTCATCGATCGTGACGGCCGCCCTATCCCTCGAAGGAAACGATCTCGACCCAGTTGGCATTCTTACCGGCGGGCGCATCATCGATACGGGTGAGCTCGCCATTTTCAGGGTCTATTCGGTACAGGCCGACGCGGTCGTCACGCTGACCGGTGACGACCATGTAGCGCCCCGTGTCATCGATCTGGAAGCCGCGCGGCTGACTCTCTACCTCGAGATGATTCAGGTAGGTGAGTTCGCCGGTATCGGGGTTAGCTTCGAACGTACTGATGACGCTGCTGGTTCGCTCAGACGTATAGACGTAGCGCCCGTCCGGTGTGACCTGAATATCGGCTGCCCATATACGCGGCGTATCATCGCCCTCGGGTATCGCTTCACGTGCCATGCCCTGGTCGAGGTTCAGCGACTCGACAATACCCGGCTCGACCGATACCTGGGTCAGCGTGCCGTTGCTGGCATCGAACGCGTAGGTCGTGACGGCCCCCGAAAATTCGCCGAGCAGGTAGACGTAGCGGCCATTGGGAGAAAAGACGAAATGACGCGGGCCGGTATCGTCCGGCGTACCGGCGGCGTCTGGGTCGTTCGACTCCAGCCGTCCGGTCTCGGCGTCAAAGCGAAATTGCGCGAGCCGGTCATCCCCCAGGTTGGAGGCAAAGGCGTAGCGGTTGTCCGGCGAGGTGTGGATCGCGTGCGCATTGCGGCCGGTTTCGACGGTTTGCTGAGCGTCTCCTACGACGCCGTTTTCATCGATGGGGCTGACACTAACGAGGTTGTCGGAATAGGACGCGGAAAACAGATAGGCCCCGCTCTGGTCCGACTCGATATAGGGCATGCTGGCAGGCAGGGAGCCGCTACCCTGCTGGCTTAGCTTTCCCGTCTCCCTGTCGATTCGATACGTCAGCACTCGGAAAGGCTCGCTGCGCACGGAGGCGTACAGGTAGTGCCGGTCGGGGCTGACCGCCATGGGCATGACGCCTTCGCCGGCGGTGGTCGTCTCCAGTGGTTCCAGCGTACCCGCCGCGCGGTCCAGGATATAGCTTGTAATCGCACCGTCATCGGCATTGGAAACGTAGACGTAGGTGTTCGCCTGAGCCGTCAGGCCTGTTCCGAGAAGTGTCGCGCCCATTAGAAATATCCCTGCCATTCTGGTTGTCTGGTGCATGATGGGTATCGATTCCTGATCCTTCGAGAAAAACGTATGACATCGTACATCCTGTTCAATGTAATACGTTTCCACTACCCAACAACTAGACCAATGGCGTACTGCCGGTCTCAAACGGACGAAGAAGTAGCCACCGCGCTGATCCGCGTCGAACACGAAGCGAATCAGGCGAGTCCCGGAGCATCAAGGCGTCAAGCTAGCCGCTCGGCGGCGGTTTTCAACAGGTGCTCGGTGGTGTCCCAGCCCACGCAGGCGTCGGTAATCGAGACGCCATAGCGCATCGCGCCGGGGTTTAGCGCCTGTTTGCCTTCGAACAGGTGGCTTTCGAGCATCAGTGCGACCAGGTTCGCCTCGCCCGCGCGGCGCTGGTCGAGAACGTCGAGCATCACCTCGCTCTGGCGGCGGTGATCCTTGCGCGCGTTGGCGTGGCTGCAGTCGACCATCAGGCGCGGGTTCTGCCCCGCCGCCTGCAGGGTCTGGATCGCCTGGCGCACGTGGTGGGACTGGTAGTTGGGTTCACCGTGGCCGCCGCGCAGCACCACGTGCGTATGTGGGTTGCCGGCGCTTTGACGCATGATCGGGCGGCCCTGCGCATTCTGGGCGAAGCGCTGGTGCGGGTGGGCAGCGGCCTGCATGGCGTCGATCGCCACCTGTACGTCGCCGCTGGTCGCATTTTTAAAGCCCACCGCAGCGCGCAAGTCACTGGCAAGCTCGCGGTGAAGCTGACACTCGGTAGTGCGCGCGCCGATCGCCACCCAGCTCAACAGATCTTCCAGGTACGGCGCGAGCATCGGCTGCAAAAGCTCGGTGGCCACCGGAAGGCCCCGGGAGGCCACGGCGTGCATCAGCTCCCGCGAGCGGGTCACCCCTTTCGCCATGTCGCCGGCGCCGTTCAAATCCGGGTCGTAGGCCAGGCCCTTCCAGCCCACGGTGGTGCGCGGCTTCTCGACGTAAACACGCATTACCGGCAGCACGCGCTCGCTGATCTCGTCGCCGAGCGCGGCGAGGCGGTCGGCGTACTCGAGCGCGGCATCCGGGTCGTGGATCGAGCAGGGCCCAACCACCACCAGCAGGCGGGAATCCTCGCCGGTCAGGATGCGCTGCACCGCCTGGCGCTGGCGATCGAGGCGGCTTTCAAGTGCGGCATCGACGTGGATGCGCTCCAAAAGCTCGCCGGGCAGCGGCAAGGGCGTAGCGCCTTTCTCGGTGGCGGTGGCGGGCTGGGCAGTACGGGTCGTCGTTACTGGGGCGTTCATGGCGTTATCTCACGGTCAAGGGACATCGGTCATTCAGGGTGCCACCCAAACGGGCCCGGTCGGAGGTGGCTACCTGCACCGACCGCGCGCCGCTAAATCGCCAGGCCTGGTAATTACCCGAATAGAGAGCGATAAAAGCGTTGCGGTAAGCGGTCATGGTGTCTCTCCTTGAAACGTTACGTGAATCCGGTTTTATAACCGTATAAAAACGCAAAAGCCCCGGCGGGTGTCCCGCCGGGGCTTTTGCTGTCGGCAGGCTACCTGGAAGGTGTGCCTGCTGGGTTGGCTAGTCGCGAGCCCAGGGCACACCGGATCCAAACCAATAAAAGCCATAGCCCAACGCGCACGCGAAAACGCCCGCCGCGCGAGGCAGCGAAAGCGTTATCAGTGAGCGAGGCGATAGCGTCATAGTGTTATCCGGTGTGTTATTCAATGGGCGAACCAGCGTTATGGCTTTATCCTGCCTGCCAAAACCGTCAATGGCAATACTCTTTACGCATCGAATGTCGTTTAGCTCGTCGGGCGCGGGGCGTAGGCGAACACGTCCGAGTAGAGCCTCTCCGGCCGGGCGCCATGAGCCTCGAGCACGTCGACGCAGGCGTAGACCATGCCCGGCGAGCCGGAAAGATAGATATCGCACTCGTTGACCGCCACCGGTTCATTTTCGATGGCCAGGGTCGGCAGCGCGCGCTCGAGCACCTCGGTGATACGCCCCTGAAAGTGGGCGATGCGCGGCGCGTTAGTCAGCGGTTTTTCGAGCTCGAGTTCGGTGACCGCGTGAAAATGAACGTTGTCGAAACGCGCCGCCCAATCGCTGGCAAGGTGTTCGGCGTAAAGGTCTCGATGCTCGCGGGCCGCCCACCAGATGAACACGGCGCGCCCCGGCTGCTCGTCGAGCACCGCCTCGACGATCGCTTTCATCTGGGCGAATCCGGTACCGGCGGCGATCAACAAGAGCGCGCGCTCGCTTTGCACGTCGAGCACGCACTCGCCGCCGGGCAGGCGGATGGTGAGCTCGCCGGAGAGTGTGAGCAGTTCGCGCAGTCGGGCGGAGTTCTCCCGCTCCGGGCGGTGCTGGATGTGCAGCTCGATCACGCCGTCGCCGCGCCCGTGGCTGGCAATGGAGAACGGCACCCAGGTGGACGCGTCGAGCTTGAGCTCGAGGTACTGGCCCGGCAGGTGACTGATCGCGTCCGGGTCGCCCTCCAGCGTCACCCCGAGTACGTCCGGGTTGAGCGCTCGAACGTCGGTGATCCGGCAGATGATCGCTTCCCGCGTGGGGGTCTGGGTGCTCGTGCTCATGACAGCCTCTTTTGAAAACTCAACGCTTTTAAATCTGGCGCTTTTAAAACCTTGCATAAAACCCTGAAACGCTCGCTTAGCCGTGGCGCGACGGCGGGCGCTCGATACCGATCCCCAGCGACTCCCAGCGCTCGTCGACCCGCGCCTTGACCGCCTCATCCATGACGATGGGCGTGCCCCACTCGCGGTCGGTCTCGCCGGGCCACTTGTTGGTGGCGTCGAGGCCCATCTTGGAGCCGAGCCCGGAGACCGGCGAGGCAAAATCCAGGTAGTCGATCGGCGTATTCTCGACCATGACCGTATCGCGGGCCGGGTCCATGCGCGTGGTGATCGCCCACATCACATCTTCCCAGTTGCGCGCGTCCACGTCGTCGTCGAGCACGATCACGAACTTGGTGTACATGAACTGGCGCAGAAAGCTCCATACCCCCATCATTACGCGCTTGGCGTGGCCGGGGTACTGCTTTTTCATGGTCACCACCGCCATGCGGTAGGAGCACCCTTCCGGCGGCAGGTAGAAGTCGACGATTTCGGGAAACTGCTTGTGCAGGATGGGCACGAACACTTCGTTGAGCGCCACACCCAGGATCGCCGGCTCGTCCGGCGGCCGGCCGGTGTAGGTCGAGTGATAGATCGCATCGCGTCTTTGGGTCATGCGCGTCACGGTGAAGACCGGGAAGGTATCCACTTCGTTGTAGTAGCCGGTGTGATCGCCATAGGGGCCTTCCGGCGCCATGTCGTCCGGGTAGATGAAGCCTTCGAGGATGATCTCGGCAGAGGCCGGTACCTCGAGGTCCGCGTGATGACACGCCACGAGCTCGGTGCGCGAGCCGCGAAGCAATCCGGCGAAGGCATACTCGGAGAGCGAATCCGGAATCGGCGTTACCGCGCCCAGAATGGTCGCCGGGTCGGCGCCGAGCGCCACGGCCACCGGGAACGGCTCGCCGGGGTGCTCCTTCTGGAACTCCTGAAAATCGAGCGCCCCGCCGCGATGCGACAACCAGCGCATGATCAGCCGGTTCTTGCCGATCTTCTGCTGGCGGTAGATACCCAGGTTCTGACGCTTCTTGTGCGGCCCGCGGGTGATGACCAGCGGCCAGGTGACCAAAGGGGCGGCGTCGCCGGGCCAACAGTGCTGGATCGGAAGCCGGTTCAGATCGACCTCGTCGCCTTCGAACACCACTTCCTGCACCGGGGCGCGCTTGACGCTTTTCGGCCCCATGCTCAGCACCTGCTTGAAGATGGGCAGCTTCTCCCAGGCATCCTTCAATCCCTTGGGCGGGTCCGGCTCTTTCAAAAACGCCAGCAGCTTGCCGACTTCGCGCAGCGCCTCGACGGACTCCTGGCCCATGCCCAGCGCCACCCGGGTGGGAGTGCCGAACAGGTTGCCCAGAAGCGGCATATCGTGGCCCTTGACGTTCTCGAACAGCAGCGCCGGGCCGCCGGCACGCAGGGTGCGATCGCAGATTTCGGTGATCTCCAGGTACGGGTCCACCTCGACCGTTACCCGCTTGAGCTCACCGCGCGCTTCGAGTGCCTTGATGAAATCGCGCAAGTCGTTATATTTCAAAACCTTCCCCCGAAGTATCGCCTTGACAGGCTATCGCCTTACCGCGCCTGGCGAGGTGCGCCTAGCGACGCTTCATCGCTTCGAAAAACTCGATGTTGGTCTTGGTATCCTTCAAGCGATCGATCAAAAACTCCGTGGCGGCGGTGTCTTCCATCGGGTTCAACAGCTTGCGAAGAATCCACATGCGCTGCATTTCGTCTTCCGAGGCCAAAAGGTCCTCGCGACGCGTGCCGCTGCGGCGAATGTTGATCGCCGGGAAAACGCGCTTTTCGGCCAGCTTGCGGTCGAGGTGCGCTTCCATGTTGCCGGTGCCCTTGAACTCCTCGAAGATGACTTCATCCATCTTGGAGCCGGTATCGACCAGGGCCGTGGCGATGATGGTGAGGCTTCCGCCCTCTTCGATGTTACGCGCGGCACCAAAAAAGCGCTTGGGCTTTTCGAGCGCGTGAGCGTCGACACCGCCGGTCAGCACCTTGCCGGAGCTCGGCACCACGGTGTTGTAGGCGCGCGCCAGGCGGGTGATGGAATCGAGCAGAATCACCACGTCCTTTTTGTGCTCGACCAAACGCTTGGCCTTTTCGATCACCATTTCGGCGACCTGCACGTGGCGCGCTGGCGGCTCATCGAAGGTGGAGGCAACCACTTCGCCGCGCACGGTGCGCGCCATTTCGGTCACTTCTTCCGGGCGCTCGTCGATCAACAGCACGATCAGATGACACTCGGGGCTGTTGCGCGTGATCGAGGTGGCGATGTTTTGCAGCATCAGCGTCTTACCGGCTTTCGGCGGCGACACCAGAAGGCCCCGCTGCCCCTTGCCGATCGGCGCGGTCAAATCGATGATGCGCGCGGTCAGATCTTCGGTCGAGCCGTTGCCGATCTCCATGCGCAGCCGATCGTTGGGAAACAGCGGCGTCAGGTTCTCGAAGAGAATCTTGTGCTTGGCGTTTTCCGGGCGGTCGAAATTGATCTGGCTGACTTTCAACAGCGCGAAGTAGCGCTCGCCCTCTTTCGGTGGACGAATCTTGCCGGAGATCGAGTCGCCCTTACGCAGGTTGAAGCGACGAATCTGTGACGGCGACACGTAGATGTCGTCCGGCCCGGCGAGATAGGAGCTGTCGGCGCTTCTTAGAAAGCCAAAGCCGTCCTGGAGAATTTCCAGCACACCGTCGCCGTAGATATCCTCACCGCTCTTGGCGTGCTTTTTGAGGATAGCGAAGATGATGTCCTGCTTGCGCGAGCGAGCCAGGTTGTCGATCCCCATTTCGCGGGCGATATCGAGCAGCTCGGGAACGGATTTTTGCTTGAGTTCAGTGAGATTCATCGGTGTGTAAGAACGTTGCTCATGAAAGCCAGGCGCCGGGCGCCGGGAATAAGACAGGAGGCGTAGTGAGTCCGCCCAGTGGTGCGTTCAGGTCCCGCTAGACAAGTCAAACGGCGGCGAACCCGGCTTTCTATAGCGCAGGGGCTGCTTGACTCGAAGGTTCGTGGAAGCTGCTTTGTGATCCGCTCAAGGAGTGGGCGGTATCAACGGGTTCTGACGACTTGGAAATCAGGCCAGTTGGAAGTTTCCGGGTGGACGTGAGGCGACGCTGGTCGAGTCACTCCTGCCGATTCGCCGTGCATTTGGATCAACGCATCGAGACCGACAGGCCAGCCGGGAGCAGGCCAGTAGCTCGATGGTAGTCAAGCGCCGGCCTAAACGCAAGCCCCGAGCAATTGACAACGGCTGGCCGGCGACGCAACCTTGCCTTAGCCCATTGGAAGGAACGCTCATGTTACAGGACACCCCGCTCGCCGAGCCCGATGCCTCCCCCGCCGCGGAGGGCTCGCAGCCGACCCGGCTCGCCGCCATCGACCTTGGTTCGAACAGCTTCCACCTGCTGGTGGCCAACTACGTCAACGAGCGCCTTCAGGTGGTCGCACGGCTAGGCGAAAAGGTTCAGCTGGCAGCGGGGCTCGACGATAACGGCTATCTCGAAGAGGCGGCCATGCAGCGCGCGCTCGAGTGTTTGGCCCGCTTCGCCCCCTTTCTTAGCGACATCGACGCCGCCAATCTGCGCATCGTCGGTACCAACGCGCTGCGCGACGCCCATAACAGCCAGGATTTCATCGATCAGGCCGAAGCGCAGCTTGGCCACGCCATCGAAATCATCGCCGGGCGCGAAGAGGCGCGCCTGATCTATTTGGGCGCGGCCCACGCGCTGGCAGAAAACGGTCGCCGGCTGATCGTCGATATCGGGGGCGGCTCCACCGAGCTGATCATCGGCGAGGCTTTTGAGCCCAAAGCCCTCGAAAGCCTGCGCATGGGCTGTGTGACCTACACGAGCCGCTACTTTCCCGACGGCGAGCTGTCCGAGAAGCGCATGCGCCGCGCCGAGCTCGCCGCACTTTCCGAGCTCGCCAACATTCAGCGCCCCTATCAAAAGCTCGGCTGGGATGACCCGGTGGGCTCGAGCGGCACCATCAAGGCCGCCGCCAGCGTGCTCCATGCCTACGGCGATACGCCGCAGGAGGGCATGATCACCCGCGCGGGGCTCAGGAAGCTGCGCGACCGGCTAATCAAGTGCAAAAGTCTCGATAAGGTCGTCCTCGATGGTCTCAAAGAGGATCGCGCCCGGGTTTTCCCCGCCGGCATCGCGATCCTGAGCGCGATTTTCGAAGCCTTCGATCTAAAAGAGATGCGCTTTGCCGACGGTGCGCTGCGCGAGGGCGTGCTGTTCGACATGGCCGGGCGCAACACCGCCGAGGACATTCGCGCCAGCACGCTTGCCAACCTGCAGCAGATCTACGATGTCGATGTGCGCCAGGCCGATAACGTGGCCCATACCGCGCGGGCGCTGTTCGAACAGGTGAGCCGCGCCTGGCGGCTCACCCCGGAGCAGGGCCATTTTCTGGAGTGGGCGTGTCTGGTGCACGAGATCGGCCTTGCGATCTCTCACAGCCAGTTTCATCGTCACGGCGCGTATTTGCTCGAACACTCGGATCTGGCCGGCTTTTCGCGCCCGGAGCAGCAGCTTCTGGCGCAGCTCGTTCGCGCCCACCGGCGCAAGTTTCCGGTCAAGGAGTGGCAGTCGCTGCCCGCGGCGCAGCGCGACGCCTGTACCAAGCTTGCGCGCCTTTTGCGCCTGGCGGTACTGCTCAACCACTCGCGCCCGGAAGAGCCGCCGGCCACGCCGACTATCACGGCAAGCGAGCAGACACTGACCGTGACGCTGCCGGCAAGCGACGAGCCGACGCTGTTAAGCACTGATCTCGAGCAGGAGCAGGCCGCGCTTCAGGCCGCCGGATTCTCGCTAAAGCTCATTTAGCGCGATCAACGTGACATCGCGGGCCTGGAACAGCACCCGGTCAGGCGTGACCCGGTCAGGCGTGACCCGGTCTGGCGTGACCCGGTCAGGCCCGGCGAGTGCGGCCAGACAGCGCTCTCCCTCCATCACCACGATCACGCCCTCGCGCCGCCAGGGCGGAAGCCCCGCCTCCTGCAACAGACGCTTGAGATCGCGCCGCCCGCGCCCGGCCAGATCGATCACCTCGCCGCCCCGGCGAAAGCGCAGCGTCACCCGCCGCGCCGGGTAGAGGCGGACCCGAAGGGGTCCCAGCGGCGTGGCGATCCCCTCTTCACCGTTCCAACTCACCTGCCACGCCGGCAGCGCCTGGCGCGGCGCCATCAGATAGAGCCCGCCGCGCCAGCGCCGCGCCTCGGCCCCGGGCCAGCGAAGGTGAACCCGGGCATCGTCGGCCGCGCCGAGCTGCTCGAGCAGGCTCTCCAGCCGCGCTGCCGGCGGCGTGGGAAGCTCGAGCGTTTGGCACAGCGTGCGGATCAATAGCCGCTGGCGGGCGGGAGAGTGCGCGCGAAGCCCCTCGACCTCGAGACAGCCCGGCCCGCGGGAGAGCGCTTCAAGATCCTGCACGGCGTAGTCAAAAAGCAGTGCATCGGCCTCGCCGGCAAGCCGCGCGCTGCGCGCCAGCATCCTGGGGCCGCTCGCGCCAAGCGCCGGCAGTACGCGGTGGCGTAGCCGGTTGCGCAAAAGCGCAAGATCGTCGTTGGTCGGGTCGTCACACCAGTCAAGCGAGCGCGCCCTGGCAGCGGCTTCGAGCTCGGCACGCGGCCGCTCGAGCCAGGGGCGCACCAGCGTACGGCCCCGCCACTGACGTCTTTCGGGCATGCCCGCCAGCCCCCGCACGCCGCTGCCTCTGAGCGCGCCGAGCAGAAAGGTTTCGGCCTGATCGTTCTGGTGCTGGGCGAGCCACAGCGTATCGCCCTGTGGGACGTGGGTCTCAAACGCCCGGTAGCGGGCGGCGCGGGCAGCGGCCTCCAGGCCCTCGCCGTTGAGCGCGACGTCCACATGGGCCACCTCCAACGCCACGCCGAGCGACTCACACAGCGTGCGGCAGTGAACCTCGAAATCCCTGGCGGCGGCCTGCAAACCGTGGTTGACGTGAAGCGCCGCAAGCTCTCGCCCGGCGCGCTGGCAGACGCCGGCGGCCAGGGCGAGCAGCAGCGTGGAGTCGAGCCCGCCGGAGAGCGCCACCCAAACAGAGCGCCCCGGCGCGGTGTGCGCCAGGGCGTCGGTCAACAGCCGTTCAAGCGGGGTAAGCGGCTCAGGCGGCCGGGGCGCCATAGCTCATGAGGCGCTCATAGCGGCGCGCAAGCAGCGTATCGGTATCCAGCCGCTCAAGGCGCTCGAGGCTATCACTGAGTGCCTGCTTGATGCGCTCGGCGGTAGTGGCCGGGTGGCGGTGAGCACCGCCCAGCGGCTCCTTGATCAGCTCGTCGACGAAACCGAGCTCCTTCAGGCGCTCGGCGGTAATGCCCATCGCCTGGGCGGCCTCGGAGGCCTTCTCGGCGCTTTTCCAGAGAATCGAGGCGCAGCCTTCCGGCGAGATCACCGAATAGGTGGAGTACTGCAGCATGTGCAGCTCGTCGCATACGCCGATCGCCAGCGCCCCGCCGGAGCCGCCCTCGCCTACCACGGTGGAGATGATCGGCGTTTTCAGCCGCGACATCACCGCCAGGTTATAGGCGATCGCCTCGGATTGGCCGCGCTCTTCGGCGTCGATACCCGGGTAGGCGCCGGGGGTGTCGATGAAGGTCAGCACCGGCATCTTGAAGCGCTCGGCCATCTCCATCAGTCGGCACGCCTTACGATAGCCT
The DNA here is from genome assembly GCF_025725645.1 of Halomonas sp. GD1P12. NCBI lineage: Bacteria > Pseudomonadati > Pseudomonadota > Gammaproteobacteria > Oceanospirillales > Halomonadaceae > Halomonas > Halomonas sp. GD1P12. The sequence continues at coordinate 3,150,711 of NZ_CP107007.1, forward strand.
TCCGGGCGCGGCATACCGAAGTTGCGGCGCACCTTCTCTTTTACGTCGCGGCCTTTTTGATGGCCGATCACCATCACCGGGGCATCATTGAGACGCGCCACGCCGCCAACCAGCGCGGCGTCATCGGCAAAGTTGCGATCGCCGTGGAGCTCGTCGAAGTCGGTGAAGATGGAGGCAAAGTAGTCCAGCGGATAGGGGCGCTGCGGATGGCGCGAAATCTGCGACACCTGCCAGGGCGTCAAATCCTTGAAGATCGACTCGGTCAGCTTGCGGCTTTTCTCTTCGAGCCGGGTAATTTCGTCGGAAAGATTGACCTGGTTGTCGGAGCTTACCAAGCGCAGCTCCTCAATTTTTGCCTGAAGCTCTGCTATGGGCTGTTCAAAATCGAGATAGTTGGGATTCATCGGCTCTGCCTGTAAGCGTCCTGTGAAAAGAAGCTTGAGTGAAAATGTCGTGATGAAAATATCGTCAAACGTGCATTATCGCACCTGGGCCGGCGCGCGCAAGGCGCGCGCGCCAAACGCTAGCGGTAGCGCAGCTGGATACCGACCTGGCCCTCGACGTCGCGAAGCGTCTGCAGCAGGTCGTCGCTGGGCGTCACACTCCAGCTTTCGTCGAGCGAAAGCCACCCGGTGGCCTCTTCATGGCGGTAGTGCAGATGCACCGGAAGCCCGGCCTCGTCGCGATACGGGCTCAGGCAGTCGCGCAGGCTCTCGACCAGACGGCCGTTGATTTTGCTCGCATCCAGCGCGATCTCCACGCCCTGGCCATACTTGAGTCTGGCCGCCACCATCGGCGTGACCTCCTTGCCGCGAAGCTTGAGCCCACCGGAGAAGTCATCACTCGAGACATCGCCTTCGACGATCAACACCTGCCCGTCGAGGCTTTGGCCTCGAAGCTGCTCGAACAGTTCGCCAAAGATCGAGGCCTCGATACGCCCGGTACGGTCATCGAGGGTGACGAAGGCCATGGTGTCGCCGCGTTTGGACTTCATGGTACGCATCGCTACCACCAGCCCCGCCACCCGCTGCGGCTCCCAGGAGGGCTTGAGCTCGCTGATGCGCGTGGAGACGAAGCGCTTGAGTTCACGTTCGTACTCGTCGATCGGATGACCGGTGAGGTAGAGCCCAAGGGTATCCTTCTCGCCGGCCAGGCGCTCACGATCCGACCACTCCCGGGCGTGGCGGTACTCGGTGTAGACGTCACTCGCCTCTTGTTCCTCGGCCGGGGCGAAGGCGTCGCCGAACATGTCGAGCATCCCCAGGTTCTGGTTGGCGTGGCTCTGCGCCGCCGCCTTGAGCGCGTCCTCCATGGCGGCGAACAGCACCGCCCGGTTGGGGCCGAGGTTATCGAGGGCCCCGGAGCGAATCAGCGCCTCGAGGGTGCGCTTGTTCATGCGTTTGGGGTCGATGCGCCGGCAGAAGTCGAACAGATCCTTGAACGGTCCGCCCTCCTCACGCGCGGCGACGATCGCCCCGATCGGGCCTTCGCCCACGCCGCGAATCGCCCCGAGCCCGTAGACCACGCGGGCCTCCACATCGACGGTGAACTTGTAGCCGCCCACGTTGACGTCCGGCGGCGTCACGGTGAGCTTGAGATTGCGACACTCCTCGATCAGCGGTACCACCTTATCGAGGTTGTCCATCTCGGTGGACATGACCGCGGCCATGAACGGCCCCGGGTAGTGCGCCTTGAGCCACGCGGTCTGGTAGGAGACCAGCGCGTAGGCGGCGGAGTGCGACTTGTTGAAGCCGTAGCCGGCGAACTTCTCCACCAGGTCGAAGATGTTGCCCGCCAGATCCTTGTCGATGCCGTTGGCCGCGCACCCTTCCATGAAGCCGGCGCGCTGCTTGGCCATCTCCTCGGGCTTTTTCTTGCCCATCGCCCGGCGCAGCATGTCGGCCTGACCGAGGCTATAGCCGGCCATCACCTGGGCGATCTGCATCACCTGCTCCTGATACAGGATGATGCCGTAGGTGGGCGAAAGCACCGGTTTCAACAGCTCGTGCTGGTAATCCGGGTGTGGATAAGAGACTTCCGCGCGGCCGTGTTTACGGTTGATGAAATCGTCGACCATGCCGGATTGCAAAGGCCCTGGCCGGAACAGCGCCACCAGGGCGATCATGTCGTCGAGCGAATCCGGCAAGAGCCGCTTGATCAGCTCCTTCATGCCGCGGGATTCGAGCTGGAATACCGCCGTGGTCTCGGCGCGCTTCAACATCTCGAACGTCTTGCCGTCATCGAGCGGAATGGCGTCGATGTTGAGCGGGCCTTCACCGGCGGCGTCGCGCACCTTGTCGACCATCTCCAGCGCCCAGTCGATGATCGTCAGCGTTCGAAGGCCCAGAAAGTCGAACTTGACCAGCCCCGCCTCTTCGATGTCGTTCTTGTCGAACTGCACCACCAGCCCCGAGCCGTCCTCATCGCACAGAAGCGGCGAGAAGTCAGTGAGTTTGGTCGGGGCGATGACCACGCCGCCGGCGTGCTTGCCGGTACCGCGGGTGGTGCCCTCGAGTTTGAGCGCCATCTCCCAGATCTCTTCGGCTTCCTCGTCGGTGTCGATGAACTCCTTGAGCGCCGGTTCCTGCTCGATCGCCTTGCCAAGCGTCATGCCGACTTCAAAGGGGATGAGCTTGGAGAGCTTGTCACCGAGCGAGTAGGGCCGGCCCTGGGCACGGGCGACGTCGCGCACCACCGCCTTGGCGGCCATGGTGCCGAAGGTGACGATCTGGGACACGGCGTTACGCCCGTAGCGGTCCGCCACGTACTCGATCACCCGGTCGCGCTTCTCCATGCAGAAGTCGACGTCGAAGTCGGGCATCGAGACCCGCTCCGGGTTCAAAAAGCGCTCGAACAGCAGATCGTAGCCAATCGGGTCGAGATCGGTGATCTTCTGCGCATAGGCCACCAAGGAGCCTGCACCGGAGCCGCGCCCCGGCCCGACCGGCACGTCGTTGTCCTTGGCCCACTGGATGAAGTCCATCACGATCAAAAAGTAGCCGGGAAAACCCATCTGGATGATGACGTTGAGCTCGAACTCCAACCGCTCGCGGTAGCGCGCATCGATCGTTTTATACTCGTCGCTGTCACGCGGGTAGCGATCCACCGGGAACAGAAAGTCGAGGCGCTCGGTCAGTCCGTCGTGGGAGACCTTTCTGAAGAACTCGTCCTGGGTCATACCCTCGGGAATGCCGAACTCGGGCAGGAATATCTCGCCCAGACGTACGTCGACGCTGCAGCGCCGAGCGATCATCACGCTGTTCTCGAGCGCCTCAGGGATGTCCGAGAACAGCTCCGCCATCTCTTCCGGGCTTTTAAGATACTGCTCCTCGGTATAGCGCCGTTCGCGGCGGGGGTCGTCGAGTGCCTTGCCCTCGCCGATCGCTACCCGCGTCTCGTGCGCCCAGAAGTCGTCGCGCTCCAGAAAGCGCACGTCGTTGGTCGCGACCACGGGGGTGCCGGTCTCGACGGCAAGCGCAACGCTTTGGTGAACGCAGGCTTCTTCCAGCGAGCGCCCGGTGCGGATCAGCTCGAGATAAAAGCGGTCGGGAAACGCCGACTGCCACTCCTCTAAAAGCGCGCGCGCCTCGCGCTCGTGATCGCTCAACAGGTGGCGACCAATATCGCCTTCACGCCCGCCGGAGAGCGCGATCAGTCCTTCGCTCTGCGCGAGCACCCAGCGCTTATCGAGAATCGCGCGGCCCTGGCGCTGGCCGTCGCTCCAGCCCTTCGAGATCAGCTCGGTGAGGTTGCGATAGCCGACGTCGTTCATCGCCAGCAGCGTAATGCGGTACGGGTGCGCCTCGTCATGCGGGTTGGCAAGCCACAGGTCACTGCCGATGATCGGCTTGAGCCCCGCCCCCTGGGCGGCCTTGTAGAACTTCACCAGCCCGAACAGGTTCGTCTCGTCGGTCAGCGCCAGCGCCGGCATGGCGCGGGCAGCGGTCGTACTGACCAGCGACTTGAGCTTTACCAGGCCGTCGACCAGGGAGTATTCGCTGTGCACCCGAAGATGAACGAAGGGAGACGTCATAAGAGGTTCACCACTAGATAGATGAGTGTGCCTACGCCGGCGCCTGCTGGCGCTTGACCGGCCCAAAGCTTTGTCGATGCTCCAAAAGCGGCCCGTGCTCGGCGAGCGCCGCGAGATGCTCTCTGGTCGGGTAGCCCTTGTGACGGGCGAAACCGTACTGCGGGTAGCGCGCATCGAGCGTAAGCATCTGAGCGTCGCGCGCCACCTTGGCGAGAATCGACGCCGCAGCGATGGCCGGGTGGCGCGCGTCGCCCTTCACCACCGCCTGGCCGGGAAGCGCGTGACCGGGCAGCCGGTTGCCGTCCACCAGCAGATACTCGGCCTGTGGTGCGAGCCCGTCAATCGCCCGGCGCATGGCCAGGTGCGTGGCGTGAAAAATATTGAGCGCATCGATCTCTGCCGGGCTCGCCTCGGCGATGCAAAACGCAAGCGCCGACTCGCGAATGAGCGCATCCAGCGCCTCGCGCTTTTTGGCGCTCAGCGTCTTGGAATCTCCCAGCCCCTCGATCGGCTGCTCGGGGTCGAGAATCACCGCCGCCGCCACCACGCTGCCGACCAGCGGCCCGCGCCCGACCTCGTCGACCCCGGCCAGCAGCGTGCCGGTGTAGGAGATGACGAGCGGCGGATGATCGTCGCGAGATATTTTAGCCATGAGTCTCCTGGACGGTGTCGGGCAGCGCCGCGCCTTTCGCGACGGCTTCGATCGCGCGCGCGGCGCGCTCGCTGGCACCGCGCTGAAGCCCTGCGTGCATCTGCGCAAAGCGCGCCTCCAGCGCCTGACGGGCGGAAGCGTCGCTCAACAGCGCATCGAGCCTTGCGGCAATCGCTTCGCTGGTGGCCTCGTCCTGAATGAGCTCAGCCACCAGATCCTCCTGGGCGATCAAGTTGGGCAGCGAGATCCAGCGCGTCTTGACCAGCTTTTTGGCGAGCCAGTGGGTCGCCGGGGCCATCTTGTAGGCCACCAGCATCGCCCGATGACAAAGCATCGCTTCCAGCGCGGCGGTCCCGGACGTCAAGAGCACCGCATCGCTTGCGACCATCGCCTCGCGGGCGCCGCCCTGGGTCAGCGTCACCCGGCCCTTGAGCGCCGGGTAGCTCGCCAGAAGCGCAGTGAGCTCGTCAAAGCGCGCCTCGGTGGCGGCGGGAATCACTACGCCAAGCGCTTCATGGCGCGCGCAGAGCGTAATGAGGGCCTCCATGAACGTTGCGCCCATAAAACGGATTTCGTTGGCCCGCGAGCCTGGCAGCACCGCCAGCACCGGGGTGCTGGCCTCGAGGCCGAGCGCCTGATGGGCCGCGACGCGGTCGTTGGTGAGCGGCATTTCGTCGGCCAGCGGGTGGCCGACGAAAGCGACGGGCACCCGATGGCGCGCGTAGAAGTCGGCCTCGAAAGGCAAAAACGTGAGCATGGCGTCCACGGCGCGGGCAATCTTCTTCACCCGCCCCTGACGCCAGGCCCATACCGAAGGGCTGACGTAGTGAGCGGTCTTGATACCCGCCTGGCGCAGCTTGAGCTCGAGTCCCGTGTTGAAGTCCGGCGCATCGATACCGATCATGACGTCCGGCTGCCAGGCCAGCGCCTCATCATACAGCGTACGCCGCACCCGGATGAGCGCCGGCAGATGCTTGAGCACCTCGACCAGCCCCATCACCGAGAGGGTTTCCAACGGAAAGCGGCTCTCGAGGCCTTCGCGCTGCATGTTGGGTCCGCCGATACCGCGAAACTCGACCCCGGGGTGACGGGCGCGCAGCGCGCGCATCAGCCCGGCGCCCAGCTGATCGCCGGAGAGCTCGCCGGCGACGAGGTATACGCGCGCAAGCGTCATGCTCGATCTTCCTGTAGCGTTGAACAAAGCGCGCCGGCCGAGCCGGGCGCGCTTTTAAAATGGGGGCTAGCGAACGATGCCGCGGGTGGAGCGCTCGATCGAGTCGGCGAAGTGGGTGACTTCCGCCAGATCGAAGCGGCTGCGCATCTCTTCGAGCGCCTGCTCGACGGTCAGCCCCTGGCGATAGACCAGCTTGTAGGAGGCGGTGAGCGCGCTGATCGCCTCGCGGCTAAAGCCGCGGCGCTTGAGCCCCACCAGATTGAGTCCGCGCGCCTCGGCGGGGTTGCCGTTGATCATCATGTAACACGGCGTGTCCTTGGTGATGATCGAGCCGCCGCCGGCCATGGCGTAGTCGCCGAAGTGGCAGAACTGATGCACCGCCGAGAGCCCGCCGAGAATCGCGTGATTGCCGACGACGACGTGGCCGGCCAGGGTTACCTGGTTGGCGAGGATACAGTCGTCGCCGATCACGCAGTCGTGGCCGACGTGGACGTAGGCCATGAACAGATTGCGCGAGCCGATGGTGGTTTCGCTGCGATCCTGTACGGTGCCGCGGTGAAGGGTCACGCCTTCGCGCACGACGTTGTCGTCCCCCATCACCAGGCGCGTGGGTTCGCCGGCGTACTTCTTGTCCTGGCACTCCTCACCCACGGAGGCGAACTGGAAGATGCGCGTACGCTTACCCAGTTTGGTGGGCCCCTTGATCACCACGTGGGGGCCGATGACGGAGCCCTCGCCGATCTCGACGTCCGGGCCGATCACCGTGAACGCGCCGACCTCGACATCATCGGCCAGGCGGGCGGTCGGGTCGACCAGTGCGGTAGGATGTATCAAGTGACCTTCCTCTCGGCACAGATGATTTCCGCCTCGCAGGCGAGTTCGCCATCCACGGTGCCCTGGCAGGCGAACTTCCAGATGCCGCGCTTGCCTTTGATCACGTTCGCCTCCAGGCGAAGCTGGTCGCCGGGCATGACCGGACGTTTGAAACGCACGTTGTCGCTACCGACGAGGTAGTACACGTAGCCGTCGGCGGGCCGCTTGTTGACGGTCTTGAAACCCAGGATACCGCAGGCCTGGGCCAGCGCCTCGATCACCAGCACGCCGGGCATGATCGGGTGATGGGGAAAGTGGCCGTTGAAGAAGGGCTCGTTGATGCTGACGTTCTTGAACGCGACGATGGATTCGCCCACAGTCAACTGCGTGACTCGATCCACCAGCAAAAACGGGTAGCGGTGGGGCAAGTACTCGCGAATTTCGTTGATATCCATAACCATCGTGACGACCTCGAAAAAGACAAAAAACCCGACTGCGCATCAGGTAAAGGCCGGTACTCCTGCCGGCAAAAGGTGCGAAATTATACCCTTGCACCCGGGCAAAGAACCACCGCCTGGCACCGTTAACCTGATGCCCTACTCACTGCGATGATTTTTCTCCAGCTTGTTCAACCGCTTGGCGATATCGTCGAGCTGTTTGAAACGCACGGCGTTCTTGCGCCACTGGGTATTGTTCATCGCCCCGGTGCCCGAGGAGTAGACGCCAGGCTCGGTGATGGAGTTGGTCACAAGACTCATGCCGGTGACCTGCACGCCGTCGCAGAGGGTGAGATGCCCGGAGAGCCCGACCCCGCCGCCGAGCATGCAGTGCTTGCCCACCCGGGTGGAGCCGGCGATACCGACACAACCCGCCAGCGCGCTGTGATCGCCGATGATGACGTTGTGAGCGATCTGGACCTGGCTGTCGATCTTGACGTCATTGCCGATCAGCGTGTCGCCCAGCGCCCCGCGGTCGATGCTCGAGCAGCTGCCGACTTCGACATCATCGCCCAGCACCACACCGCCGAGCTGGGCGATCTTGTGCCAGCCGGCACCGTCGTGGGCGAAGCCAAAGCCGTCGCCGCCAATCACACAGCCGCTTTGCAGGATCACCCGCTTGCCGATCACGCTGCCGTGGCAGACGGTGACGTTGGCGTGCAGTCGGCTGCCCTCGCCGATCGCGCTGTCCGCACCGACGACGCTACCGGCGCCGATGACGACCCGGTCCCCCAGCGTTACCCCGGGCTCGATCACGGCGTTGGCCTGAATCGATACCCCTTCTCCCAGCACCACGTCGTCGGCCACCACCGCGGTGGCGTGAATACCGGGCGTATCGCGGGCGACGAGCGGGTCGAAAAGTTGGGAAACCCTGGCGTAGGCGAGATAGGGGTTTTGCGTTTCGAGCCGGGGCACCGGGCAGTTTTTGCCGTGCTCCGGGTGGAGCAGCACCGCCGCGGCGCGGGTGCTGGCCAGATCCTTGAGGTAGGCGCGATTGGCCAGAAAAGCGATCTGGTCGGGCTCGGCCTCCTTGAGCGTCGCCAGCCCTCGAATGGGCTGGTCGACGTCGCCGTCGACGTCGATATCCAGGTGGCGGGCGATATCGGCCAGCGTGATGGTGTGAGAAGCGTGCGTCATAAGAGCCCACAAGTGCGCGGGTGCGGCCGTGGCGCACCCCCATCGTTTGATTTAGAGTGAGTCGAAAATCTGCGTGACTTCGTTGGTGACGTTCGGCAGATCCGTCGAGGAGTGCAGTACGCCCTGGGGCTCGACCAGCACGTCGATGTTGCGCCGCGCCAGCACCTGCTCTACCGCCTGCTCGAGCTTGGTCTCGGCGCTTTGCAAAAACTGCTGCTCGGAGTTTTGCTGGGCCTGGAGCACCTCGCGGCGCAGCTGCTCGAAACGGCTGCCCTTTTGCTGGAGCTCGCTGATCAACGCGTCGCGCTGGGCCTGGCCCATGGTCTCGCCTTCGTTTTGCAGGCGCTGCTGAAGCTGCTGAAGCTCGTTACCCAGCGCCTGGGCCTCACGCTGCTGGCTACCGATCTGGCCTTCCAGCTGGCTCAGCGAGGTTTGCGCGGACTGGGTATTCATCAGCGCCGCGCGCCAGTCGAGCACCGCGACTTCGGCGCTGTAGGCCGGTAGTGCCATGACCCCGAAAAGACACGCGGCGGCCGTCAATTTACGCATACTCACTCCTTTCTTAAGCTGGCCCGCGCCAAACCGCCGGGGCACTCCCGGCGGCCGACGGCCGTATTAGAACGTTTGTCCCAACGAGAACTGGAAGAACTGGGTATCGTCGCCGCTTTCATCATTGAGCGGCTCGGCCACGCTGAAGGTCAGCGGGCCTACCGGCGTCAGCCAGGAAAGACCGATACCTGCGCTGTAGCGCAGATCGCCCAGATCGACGCCGGAGCTGCAGCGCTGGCGGCCGGCGTCTTCGTCCAGCACGTCGTAGCAGGAGTCGAGGAAGGTGTTACCCGCATCAAAGAACAGTGACGTCTGGATCGAGCGCTGATCTTCGACGAAGGGCAGCGGGAAGAGCACCTCGGCGCTGCCCTCGACCAACACGTTACCGCCCAGCGTGCGGTCACGGCCGCCTTCGCGAGCAGGCGTGGTGCGCTGACCCAGGGTGTTGGAGGTGAAACCGCGCACCGAACCAAGGCCACCGGAGTAGAAGTTTTCGTAGAACGGGAACGGGTCGTTAGTGCCCAGGGTATCGGCGTAGCCGAGGTTACCGGTGAACTTCAGCGCCCAGGTCTCTTCCTCGTTGATCGGGAAGAGCTGCTGGGCGCGAGCGCGGGCCTTGTAATACTGAGCGTCGCTGCCCGGCACGCCGGTTTCCAGCGACAGCCGCTGGTAGCTACCGGCGGTGGGCATGATGCCGCGGTTCAAATTGTTGCGCGTCCAGCTGGCCGTAAGCTTGAGGCTCTGCGCGTCCTCGCCCTGGTCCTCGACGTAGCGGCGAATTTCCGAGGCGGTGTCGAAGTAGGTCTTGATCGTCAGATCCTCGACGCTGGCGCCGAAGTTGAGCCTGGAGAGCTCGCTGACCGGATAGCCGAAGTTGATGCCGGCGCCATAGGCGTCGGTCGAGAACGTCGAGATGTCCGAGTCGGCGTAGTCGGTTTCGCGATAGAACACGTTATAGCCGCGCGAAATGCCGTCCAGCGTCCAGTAGGGGTCGGTGAAGGCGAAGTTGACGCTGGTGAAGGTGTCGCTTCGCTGGGCGCCGACGTTGACGCGGTTACCGGTACCGAGGAAGTTGTTCTGAGCAAGACCCACGCCGTAGATGATACCCGCGCTTTGCGAGAAACCCACACTGGCCGACACCGAGCCCGAGGGCTGCTCTTCGACGTTGTAGGTCACGTCCAAAAGATCCGGCTGACCGGGGACCGGCTGGGTGTCCACTTCCACCTGGCTGAAAAAGCCCAAACGCTCGAGGCGCTGGCGCGACTGGGTGATCGACTCGGTGGAGGCAGGCGCCCCCTCCATCTGGGTCATTTCACGGCGCAGCACTTCATCCTGGGTGGTGGTGTTGCCATAGAATTCGATCCGACGAACGTAGGCGCGCTGGCCCGGATCGACGGCGATCACCAGATCGACGGTGTCGTTGCTTCCGGTCTGCTCCGGCACGCCACGGACCTCGGCGAAGGCGAAGCCTTCGGCACCCAGGCGGCTTCGTAGCGCCTCGGTGGAGGCGTTGACATCGGCGCGAGAGAACACGTCGCCGCTTTGCACTTCCAGAAGCTGTCGCGCCTCACTCTCACTGATCTGCAGGTCGCCGGCAAAGCGAATGTCGCCGACGCGAAACTGCTCGCCCTCGTCCACGTTCAGCGTGATGTAGATCTCGGACTGCTGCGGGCCGATCGACACCTGGGTCGAGGTGACGTCGAAGTTGACGTAGCCACGGTCGAGATAGAACGAGCGCAGCCGCTCGATATCACCGGCGAGCGCCTCGCGCGAGTATTCATCGTTGGAGAACCAGCCGAAAAAGCGCCCCGGGCGGTCCTCGAGTTCGAAAACGCTGCGCAGCGTATCGTCATCGAAATCCTCGTTGCCGACGATGTTGATCTGTCGGATGGTCGCCACGTCGCCCTCGTCGACGTTGATGTTGACCTGCACGCGGCCCGTGTCGATCTCCTGAACGTCGGTGCGAATGGAGGCGTTGTAGCGCCCCTGGGACTGGTAGACGCCTTCGAGCTCGCGCTGAATCTCCTCGAGCGTGGAGAGCTGTAGCACCTGGCCCTCGGAAAGCCCGGACTGGCGCAGGCCGCGGCGCAGGTCGTCATCGGCGATTTCACTGTTGCCGGTGATGTTCAGCCGCGCGATGGTCGGGCGCTCGACGACCTGGATGACCAGCACGTCGCCTTCGCGAACGAGCGACACGTCTTCGAACAGGCCGGTGGCGAACAGGTTGCGCGCGGCGGCGGCCAGCTCCTGCTCGCTGACGCGGTCGTTGGCGCTGACGGGAAAGGCATTGAAGACCGAGGCGGCAGATACCCGCTGCAGTCCTTCCACACGAATGTCCGAAACGTCAAAGGATTGTGCCTGGGCGCTGCTGGACGCCGCCAGCAGGAGTGCCGCCATTCCAAGGGTCTTGATTTTCATGCAGTCAGTTCGCTCGCGTTGGTCTGCCGGTTGTTAAACAGGCACCATATACATTTGTGCAGGCGGATGACAAGGCATCCCACGCGCTACACGCGTCATTACCAAAGGCGCATCAGATCGAAGTAGAGCGCCATGATCATTAGCGTCCCCACCATGGCGAGCCCGATACGCAGCCCCATTGCCTGGGTGTGTTCTGAAACCGGGCGACCCCGCACGATCTCGATAAAATAATAAAGCAAGTGCCCACCATCGAGCACCGGAATCGGCAGCAGGTTCAAAACGCCGAGACTGATGGAAAGGTACGCTAAAAAGCCGACGAACGCTTCCATTCCCGCGCGGGCGGAGTCACCGGAAATCTGGGCGATGGTGATGGGTCCGGAGAGGTTGGAGGGCGAAATGAGCCCCACCAGCATCTTGCGGATCGCATCGACCGTCAAAACGATCATTTCACCGGTGCGCGAAAACGCCTGCCCCACCGCCTCGAGCGGCCCATAGCGGATCTCACGGGTAAGCTCCTCGGGCCAGTCGACCTGCTCTACCCCTGCGCCAATGTACCCAACCTCGGCGCTGTTCTCCAGTGGTTTGCTTTCCGGGGTCAGCGACAGCGTCAACGGCGCACCGCCGCGCTCGATGCGCACCGAAAGCGGCTGCCCTGCGCTTTCGCGAATGATGCCGACGAACGCCATCCAGTTCTCGACCGGTGTGTCGCTGACCGCCAGAATCCGATCGCCGGGCTCAAGACCAGCGCCAGCGGCGGCGCCATCGTCGAGCACCTGGCCGAGCACCGCAGGCACCGGCGGGCGCCAGGGCGTGAGACCCAGGCTTTGCAGCGGCTGGGGGGGATCCTGGCGGGCGAGATAGTTTTGTACCGGCAGTGAATAGGTGCGCGCAGGGCTCGATGCGGTTTCCCGCGCGCTAAAGGTGAGCTCGCCGCTGTAACCGATCAGCGAAACGAGCTTTAAATTGATCTCCTCCCAGGAGCGCATGGGATCAGCCTGAATCGCGGTGATCTCGGCGCCTTCCGGCAGGCCCGCCTCATACGCCGGCGAGTCCTGGGCGACGTTACCGATAAGCGGTGTGACGGTGGTGGTGCCGGCGACGAACAGCGCCCAGTAGGCGATCAGCGCCAACAGAAAATTGGCGATCGGCCCGGCGGCGACGATGGCGATGCGCGCCCAGACACTTTTACGATTGAAGGCTTGACCCAGCTGCTCCTCTGGCACGGGCGCTTCGCGCTCGTCGAGCATCTTGACGTAGCCGCCCAACGGGATCGCGGCCACGGCGAACTCGGTGCCATGACGGTCGGTCGTCGACCAGAAGGGTTTACCAAAGCCCACCGAGAAGCGCAGCACCTTTACGCCGCAGCGTCTGGCGACCCAGAAGTGGCCGAACTCGTGAAAGGTGACCAGAAGCCCCAACACGACGATGACCGCCAACACGTTCTGTAATAGTCCCACGCGCGCCTCCTTTCGGCCGCTTACCCGCCGGTCTGGTTCTCGCTGGAACGCGCGGTCTCGAGCAGCAAGCTTGCCTGCTCTCGCGCCCACTGATCGGCGGCCAGAATCGCCTCGACGCTATCCGCACGGTGCGCGTGCGGGGCCTGGACGACGCCGGCCACTACTTCGGCAATGCCGCCAAAGCGCAGCTGGCCGCTTAAAAACGCCTCCACCGCCACTTCGTTGGCGGCGTTCAAAATCGCCGGCGCCGCCCCGCCCTGCTGCATCGCCTCCCGCGCCAAGCGAAGGCAGGGAAAGCGCACCTCGTCCGGCGCTTCGAAATCGAGCCGCGCGATCTGGAAAAGATCGAGCGTTTCGACACCGGAATCGATCCGCTCCGGCCACGCCAGGCCATAGGCGATGGGCGTGCGCATGTCGGGATTGCCGAGCTGGGCGATCACCGAGCCATCATCAAAAGCGGCCATGGAGTGGACCACGCTTTGCGGGTGCACGACCACCTGAATGTGATCCGGGTGGGCGTCGAACAGCCAGCACGCCTCGATCAGCTCCAGGCCCTTGTTCATCAGCGTGGCGCTATCCACGGAAATCTTGCGCCCCATCGACCAGTTGGGATGTGCGCAGGCCTGCTCTGGCGTGGCGGCGTCGATGTCCGCCGCGCTCCACTGGCGAAACGGCCCGCCGGAGGCGGTCAATAGAAGTTTTCGAACGCCGTGGCGCGCGAGCCCGCCGCGATGCTCGGCCGGCAGGCACTGATAAATGGCGTTGTGTTCGGAATCGATGGGCAACAGTGTGGCGTTCGAGCGCGCGACGGCGTCCATGAACAGCGCCCCGCTCATCACCAGCGCCTCCTTGTTGGCAAGCAGTATCCGCTTGCCCGCCTCGGCGGCAGCCAGCGCCGGCATGAGCCCGGCCGCCCCGACGATCGCCGCCATCACGGTATCTACCCGTTCGTCCCGGGCCACGGCGCACAGCGCCTCAGCGCCAAAGCTCACCTGGGTGGAAAGCCCCGCGTCCTCGAGCGCCCGCGCAAGCCAGGCGGCGTCGTCAGCGCCGGCCAGTACCGCTACCTCCGGGTGGTGCGCCTGGCACTGCTCAAAAAGCGCCTCTTTCGAAGTGTGGGCGGCCAGCGCGAACACCCGGTAGCGCTCCGGGTGGCGAGCAATGACGTCGAGCGTGCTCTTGCCGATCGAGCCGGTCGAGCCCAGCACGGTGACGCGCTGCAGCGCGGGCGACGTCATAGTGCGGCCACCTGAACGCTGAGCACTTCAGAATAGAACAGCGCGAACACCGGAACCGCCGCGGTCAGACTGTCGACACGATCGAGCACGCCGCCGTGACCCGGCAGCAGGTTGCTCGAGTCCTTGATGTCGCGAAAGCGTTTGAGCATGCTCTCGAACAGATCCCCCAGCACCGAAACGAAGGTCACCAGCGCCGTTATCGCGACCAGCGTGACGCCGCCGGCCACGCCCATCGGTTGCCAGAAGGCAAAGCCTACCGCCAGCAGGCACGTGGCGACCAGCGCGCCATACACGCCCTCCCAGGACTTGGCCGGGCTCACGCGCGGGGCGAGCTTGCGCTTGCCAAAGCGCCGACCGGCGAAGTAGGCGCCGATGTCGGCGCTCCATACCAAAAGCAGCACGAATAAAAGCCATACGCCGCCGCTTTCGCGCAGCACGTTAAAGCCTACCCAGCAGGTCAGCAGCACCCAGAAGCCGATGGCCAGACGGCCGGCGCGGCCATGCCACTGCTGGCGCTTTTCCGGGTAGTTCGCTACCCAGTAGAAGTTGACCACCCAGCCGATCGCGGCAAGCCACAAGGGCCAGCTCGCGTAGGCGAAGCCGCCCGCCCACATCGCCGCCATGAACAGCGCCATGAGCGCGACCAGCTTCAGGCGCCGGGCGCGCCCGGCGATGCCGGCCAGATTGGTCCACTCCCACGCCCCCAGCAGCACGATCACCGCGGTGAACAGGGCAAAGGCACCGCCTGTGAGTCCAAACAGACCGATCAGCGTTAACGGGGCCAACCAGGCTGCGGTAATGATCCGCTGTCTAAGCACCTTGCGCCTCTATTTGTTCGTCCGTCATGCCAAAGCGTCGGCGCCGGGAACAGAATTCGTTCAACGCGCTATCGAACGCCTGGGCACCGAAGTCCGGCCAAAACAGGGGGGAGAAGTAGAGCTCGGCATAGGCCAGCTGCCAGAGCAGGAAGTTGGAGAGCCGCTGCTCGCCGCTGGTGCGAATACACAGATCCACCGGCGGCACCTCGCCGGTGTTCATCGCCTGATCGAGGCGCGTCTCGTCGATATCGGCCGGGTCGAGCGTACCCGCCGCCACCTGCTCGGCAAGCGCGCGGCTGGCGCGGGCGATGTCCCAGTGGCCGCCGTAGTTGGCGGCGATCACCAGGTGCATGCCGGTATTGTCGGCGGTCAGCGCTTCGGCGCGCTGGATATGCTTCTGGATGGCGTTAGAGAAGCCCTGCTGCTCGCCGATCACCGAGAGGCGAATATTGCGCTCGTGAAGCTTTTTGACTTCGCGCTTGAGCGCCATCAAAAAAAGCTCCATCAGCGCGTTGACCTCGGCGGCCGGGCGCTTCCAGTTCTCGCTGGAAAAAGCGAACAGACTCAACGTCTTCACGTCGCGCTCGGCGGCGCGCTGGATGACCGCGCGCACCGCCTCGACGCCGGCGCGGTGGCCGCGAACGCCGGAAAGCCCACGCGCACGCGCCCAGCGGTTGTTGCCGTCCATGATGATGGCGATGTGCAAGGGGGTCGCCCCGCCGGCGTGAGAAGGCTTGGCAGCGCTTGGCGCCTGAGTCGGAAACTGCGGAGACGTCATGGGGTCTTGCACCAACGTTCAGTCATAAATGAGCCATACCGTCGCCCGAGCGCCATGGCGCCCGGGCGTAATAAAAAGACAAGACTAGACCTGCATCAGGTCCTGTTCCTTGGCCGTCAGCGCCTTGTCGATTTCGGCGATGTACTTGTCGGTCAGCTTCTGGATCTCGTCTTCGCCCTGGCGCTGATCGTCCTCGGTGATCTCCTTGTCCTTTAACAGCGACTTGAAATCACCGTTGGCGTCGCGACGCACGTTGCGGATCGCAACGCGTGCGGTTTCCGCCTCGGCGCGCGCCTGCTTGATGTAATTCTTGCGCGTGTCTTCGGTCAGCATCGGCATCGGCACGCGAATCACGTTGCCGGCGCTTGACGGGTTAAGGCCCAGATCCGCGGTCATGATCGCTTTTTCGATCTTTGGCACCATGGGCTGCTCCCAGGGCGTGACGGTCAAGGTCCGTGCATCTTCCACGTTGACCGACGCCACCTGGTTCAGCGGCACCTGGCCACCGTAGTAGTCGACGGTGACCGCATCCAGGATGCTCGGGTGCGCGCGCCCGGTACGGATCTTGTTGAAGTTGGTATGCAGCGCGTCGACGCTTTTCTTCATGCGCGTTTCGGCATCTTTCTTGATGTCGTTGATCACGTGTTTATCCTCTGTCTATCAGCGTGCCTTCCTTGCCCCCTACGACAAGATTGAGTAGGGCGCCAGGCTTGTTCATGTCGAATACCCGTACCGGCATGTCATGGTCCCGTACCAGGCAGATAGCGGTCAAATCCATCACGCCGAGTTTTTGCTCCAGCGCGTCGTCGTAGCTGAGCTGGTCGTACTTGACCGCGTCCGGGTACTTGACCGGGTCCTTATTGTACACACCGTCCACCTTGGTGGCTTTAATGACCACGTCGACATCGACTTCGATGCCACGCAGACACGCCGCGGAGTCGGTAGTGAAAAACGGATTGCCGGTGCCGGCGGAGAAAAGCACCACATCCCCCGAGGTCAGATAACGGATCGCCGTGCGGCGGTCGTAGTGCTCGACTACGCCGCTCATGGGAATCGCTGACATCACTCTGGAGCGAATATTGGAGCGCTCCAAAGCGTCGCGCATGGCCAGCGCGTTCATCACCGTTGCCAGCATTCCCATGTGATCGCCGGTCACCCGATCCATGCCCGCTTCATTGAGTGCCGCGCCGCGAAACAGGTTCCCGCCCCCGATCACGATGCCGACCTGTACACCAATGCCGACCAGCTGGCCGATCTCCAGCGCCATGCGATCAAGCACCGCCGGGTCGATCCCGAAATCGTGCTCTCCCATCAGCGCCTCGCCAGAGAGCTTCAAAAGAATCCGCTTGTACTTGGACTTCGACTTGTCCATTTTGCCGGCAATGGGGCTGGCGTCTTGAACATCACGTGACATGGGCATCTCTCCTGAGTGGAAGGCAAGGGTGGGCAGCCGGCCGCGGCGTTGCGCGGGCGAGCCCGCGCGCAAAACGCAAGGGCCGGATACACGATGGCGTGCGCTTGCGCGCACGCCATCATCGAACTGAAACCTCTGACCTTAGCGACGGCCAGCCTGTTCCATAACTTCCTTGGCGAAGTCGACTTCTTCTTTCTCGATGCCCTCGCCTACTTCAAAGCGCGTAAAGCTGACCACTTCACCACCGGCGGCCTTCACGAACTCGGCCACGGTCTGGTTGGGGTCCTTGACGAAGGGCTGCTGCGTCAGGCTGTTCTCGGCCAAGTACTTCTTCAGGCGGCCTTGAACCATTTTCTCGGCGATCTGCTCGGGCTTGCCGGCCATGTCGGGCTGGGCCAGGATGATCGCTTTCTCTTCGTCGAGCTCCGACTGGGGCATATCTTCCGGGTGAGAAACACTCGGGTTGATGGCCGCAACGTGCATGGCGACGTCTTTCGCGGTTTCGCTGTTACCGCCGGTCAGCACGGTCAGTACGCCGATACGGCCGCCGTGGACGTACTCGCCGACCAGACCGCCTTCAACGGCGTTGACGACCACGGCACGACGCACACCGATGTTCTCACCGATTTTCTGAACCAGCTGCTCGCGCGCGGTTTCGATCTCGCCTTCGGTGACCGCGGCCACGTCGTCGCTTTTAGCGGCGAAGAATGCGTCAGCGACTGTCTTGGCGAAACTGATGAAGTTGTCGTCACGCGACACGAAGTCGGTCTCGGAGTTGATCTCGACCATTACACCGTAGCTGCCGTCGTCGGCGACGCGGGTGACCACGGCACCTTCGGCGGCGACACGGTCGGCTTTCTTCGCGGCCTTGAGACCCGAGTTCTTACGCAGGTTCTCGATGGCTACGTCGATATCACCATCGGTTTCGGTGAGTGCTTTTTTGCACTCCATCATGCCAAGACCGGTACGTTCGCGCAGTTCTTTAACCTGAGAGGCGCTGATAGCTGCCATGAGAAATTCACCTCTGAAAGGATTTTTGAGAGTTGGACGCGCTACAAAGTATACACAAGGCGTGTTGACCGCTTCATGTCACTGCGTGATCAAAACAGATTGATCAACACAGACAGTCGTTTGTAGTGCGTATGCCGGCGCAGGAGCCCGGCGTAATCGGCCCGCCAAGCGGGAAAAAGGGGGCCAAAGCCCCCTTCACGCGATGCGGCTCAACTGCCCGCCGCATCCACCGTGGCCGTGTTACTCGGCCGCGGCGTCAGTTTCGGCGGAAGCCTGCTCGTCGGTCACTTCAACGAACTCGTCCGGACGACCTTCTTTAGCACGGCCACACGCGTCGGCAATCGCCTTCACGTAGATCTGGATCGCGCGGATGGAGTCGTCGTTACCCGGAATGACGTAGTCCACGCCATCGGGGTTGGAGTTGGTATCGACCACGCCAATGACCGGGATACCCAGCTTGTTGGCTTCGTTGATCGCGATGCGCTCATGATCAACGTCGATCACGAACAGCGCGTCCGGCAGGCCGCCCATGTTCTTGATACCGCCGATGGAGCGCTCGAGCTTCTCCTGCTCGCGCGTGGCCATCAGAACTTCTTTCTTGGTCAGCTTCGAGAACGTGCCGTCTTCGTGCATGGTCTCAAGCTCGCGCAGACGCTTGATGGACTGACGAATGGTCTTGAAGTTGGTCAGCATGCCGCCCAACCAGCGATGGTTGACGAACGGCTGGTTGACGCGATTGGCTTCTTCTTTAATGACCTTGCTGGCGCTGCGCTTGGTGCCAACGAACAAGATCTTGTTGTTGGACGCCGCCATCTTCTCGACCACATCGATCGCTTCGTTCAGCGCCGGCAGGGTGTGCTCGAGGTTGATGATGTGAATCTTGTTGCGCGCGCCGAAGATGAACTTGCTCATCTTCGGGTTCCAGTATTTGGTCTGGTGACCGAAGTGAGCGCCTGCTTTGAGCAGATCACGCATATTGACGTGAGCCATGGTAAAACTCCTGAAACTCGGGTTAGGCCTCCACGCACCCCATGGATCCGACCGATAGTCTCAGCGCTGTCAAAGCGCCTTTCGAGGCTAACGGCACCCGGGACCATGTGCCGGTGCATGTGTGTTTTCAAGGCTTGCTGTATGAGCCTTATGGCAGTGCCGCAGACTCTGTATGGGCGCCGACCGGCATACTCGCCGCGCCGCGCGCCGAAAAAAGGCGATTGCGGGATGGCGATTGCAGGAAAGCGCGCGGCTTTATACCATATATCATTGCCAAGATGAAGTCGCCCTTCGGGGTTTGCACGCCCGGCGTGCACTACCGACCCAACCCGCCATATCGAGAAGTCATGAACGTTCCTATCAAGACAGCGGAAGAAATCGAAAAAATGCGCGAAGCCGGCCGCCAGGCTGCCAGCGTGCTCGAGATGATCACCCCTTATGTCGTTGCCGGCGTCTCCACCGGCGAGATCGACAAGCGCTGTCACGCGTATATCGTCGACGAGCTGGGCTCGACACCGGCGCCCTTGCACTATCACGGCTTCAGTCACGCGACCTGCACCTCGATCAACCACGTGGTCTGCCACGGCATTCCGGACTTCGACAAGACGCTCAAGAATGGCGATATCATGAACCTGGACATCACCGTGAAGACGCCGGACGGCTACCACGGCGACTCCAGCATGATGTTCATCATCGGCGACACCATCCAGGGCGAGCGCCTTTGCCGCGTGACCCAGGAGTGCCTTTACAAGAGCATGGCGCTGGTCAAGCCCGGCGTTCACCTATCAGAACTCGCCCGCGCGATCCAGAAACACGCCGAAGCCAACGGCTACTCGGTGGTGCGCGACTTCTGCGGCCACGGCATCGGCGCCGGCTTCCACGAAGACCCGCAGTTTCTCCACTACGACGGCTATGCGCCTTCCGCCGACATCGCGCTTGCGCCCGGCATGTGCTTCACCATCGAGCCGATGATCAACGTCGGCAGCTACAAGACCAAGGTGCTGCGCGACGGCTGGACCGCGGTGACCAAGGACAAGAGTCTCTCCGCTCAGTGGGAGCACACGCTGCTGGTCACCGAAAACGGCGTTGACGTGCTGACCGCGCGCAGCGACGAAGACCTTAGCTTCCTCAACTGATGCTTCTCCACCACCACCGGTTCGAGCCGGACGCGACGCTTTTCGACCTGGCGGCGTTTCGCACCGAGCTTGCCGGTACGCGCTCGCCGATCGCGCCCTTCAAGGCCGCCCTCAAGGAGCTTCAGGCGCGTTTGGACGAGCGCTTTCGAGCAGGCGCCGACATTCGTGATCTGGTGCGCGGGCGCGCCTGGTATCTCGATCAGCTGCTGGCCATGGCCTGGGAGCGCTTCGAGTGGCCGGATGACGGCATCGCGCTCATCGCCGTGGGCGGGTTTGGCCGCGGCGAGCTGCACCCGCACTCCGACGTCGATCTACTGCTGCTGCTCGAGCACGACGACGACAGCGCCTACCGCGAGCCGCTCACTGCCTTCATCACCTTTCTTTGGGATATCGGCCTTGAGATCGGCCACAGCGTGCGCTCGCTGAGCGACTGCGAGCGCGAGGCGGCCGAGGATGTCACGGTGATCACCAACCTGCTCGAATCGCGCCTGATCGCCGGCCCCGAGCGATTACGGCAGAAGATGCGCGAGCGCCTGGCCCCGGAGCACCTGTGGCCGGCGGATCGTTTTTTCGAGGCCAAGTGGCAGGAGCAGATCAGCCGCCACTACCGCTACAACAACTCCGAGTATCACCTGGAGCCGAATTTAAAGAGCTCGCCAGGCGGGCTTCGCGACATTCAGATGATCGGCTGGGTCGCCAAGCGCCACTTCGATACCGAACAGTACGCCGACATCGTCGCCAACGGCTTCATGAACGACGCCGAGCTTCGAATCCTGAGCCAGGGCCAGGCCTTCCTGTGGCAGGTGCGCTACGCGCTGCACATGATCACGGACCGCGCCGAGGACCGGCTTTTGTTCGATCACCAGCGCACCATCGCCGAGATGTTCGGCTTCAAGGATACGCCGGAGCGCTTGGCCGTCGAGCAGTTCATGAAGCGCTACTACCGCCACGTGACGGCACTGGCCGGGCTCAACGACATGCTCCTGCAGCACTTCGACGAGGTCATCCTGCGCGGCAAGGAAGTGCTCGAAACGGTCACGCTCAACGAGCGCTTCGAGACCCGGGGCGGCTACATCCAGGCCCGCTCGAGAACGCTGTTTCGCGACCATCCCGAGGCGATGCTCGAGCTGTTTCTGCTGATGGCCAGACACGAGCATATCGAAGGGGTGCGCGCCGACACTATTCGCCTGATTCGCGATCACCGCCACCAGATCGACGACCACTACCGCGAAGACCCGCACCACCAGCGCCTGTTCATGTCGATCATTCGCGCGCCGGGCAACGTCCCGCGCCAGCTCCGGCGCATGAACCGCTACGGGATTCTGGGCAAGTACCTGCCGGAGTTCGGCCGCGCAGTGGGTTTGATGCAGCACGACCTGTTTCATATCTACACCGTCGACGCCCACACTCTGCGGCTTTTGAAGTTTCTGCACGGCTTTCGCAAATCCGACGCCAAAGCGGACTTCCCGGTGGCGGCCACGCTGATTCACCAGCTGCCCAAACTCGACCTTCTCTGGATCGCCGGGCTTTTCCACGATATCGGCAAGGGCCGCGGCGGCGATCACTCCGAGATCGGCGCCGTCGACGTCGAGCACTTTTGTCAGCGTCACCACGTCTCGCCCCACGACACGAACCTGGCGAAGTGGCTGGTCGAGCACCATCTTCTGATGTCGATGACCGCGCAAAAGCGTGATATCAGCGACCCGGACGTGATTCGCGATTTCGCGCTGGCGGTTCGCGACGAAATCCGGCTGGACTACCTGTACGTACTCACCGTGGCGGACATCAACGCCACCAACCCGACGCTCTGGAACGGCTGGCGGGCATCGCTTTTGCGCCAGCTCCACGCCGAGACCAAGCGCGCGCTGCGTCGCGGACTCAAGAACCCGCCGGACCGCGACGATTGGATTCGCGAAACCCGCCTGGAGGCGCGCTCACTGCTCTCCAATGTGGGCGTGGAGAGCGCGCGCATCGACACGCTGTGGGAGACGCTGGGCGAGGACTACTTTCTGCAGTACGCGCCGAGCGAAATCGTCTGGCAGGCGCAGGGCATTCTCGCCCACGAGGGCTCGAAGCTTCCGCTGGTGCTGATCAGCGCGCCCACCCTGGACATGGCCGAAGGCGGCACCAAGGTGTTCATCCACACCCGCTCGGTGGACGATCTGTTCGCCGCCACCGCCGCGGCGATGGAGCAGTTGGGGCTTTCGATCCACGACGCGCGCATCGCCACCTCCCATAACGACTGGACGCTCAACACCTTCATCGTGCTCGACAGCCACGGCCAGCCGATTCGCGAGCCCGGCGCGATCGAGGAGATGCGCAGCCACCTGGTGGAGGAGCTCGATGACCCTGACGACTATCCGCAGATCGTCACGCGCCACACGCCGCGCCAGCTCAAGCACTTCAAGGTACCGACCGAGGTGCTGATCGAGCAGGACCCGGCCAACGAGCGCACGCTCCTGGAGCTGACCGCCCCCGACCGCCCGGGGCTTCTGGCACGTGTGGGGCGCATCTTCATGGAGCAGGACATTGCGCTCTCCACGGCGAAGATCGCCACGCTCGGCGAGCGGGTCGAGGACGTGTTCTTCATCACCACCAAGGCCGGCGAGCCGCTCACCGACCCGGCGCGCCAGCAAAAGCTTCGAAGCCGGCTGATCGAGGTGCTCAGCGTTTGAGTCAGTGGAGCACCAGGGGATCGCTTGAGTGCGCAACGCGGGTTTGAGGTGGTCAGTGGGCATGCTTATAATCGAGGCCTCTTTTATCGCGCCTCGCTCCCACGCCGCTGCGGCCCGCCCATCAACGGACACGCCATGAATTCTGATCTCAACGCCCTGCACCCCTATCCGTTCGAGAAGCTGGCCACGCTCAAAAAGGGGCTCGTCGCCCCCACGGGCCTCGAGCATATCGCTCTGACCATCGGTGAGCCCCAGCATGCACCCTACCCGGCGGCGCTCACCGCGCTGGCACAAAGTCTCGACGAGATGGCGCGCTATCCGGCGACCAACGGCCTTGGCGAGCTGCGCGAGCAGATCAGCGCCTGGGCCACGCGGCGCTTCGGGCTGGCGGGGCTTGATCCGGAGCGCGAGGTGATGCCGGTCAACGGCACCCGCGAGGCGATCTTCGCTTTCGTGCAGGCCGCGCTCGATCGAAACCGGCCCGCGAAGGTCGCGGTGCCCAACCCGTTCTACCAGATCTACGAAGGTGCGACGCTGCTGGCCGGCGGCACGCCGCTGTATCTCGACTGCCGCGCCGAGAACGGCTTTTGCCCGGATTTTTCCACGGTGGACGCCGCGACCTGGCAGGACGTGCAGATCGTGTTTCTCTGCTCGCCGGGCAACCCCACCGGCGCGGTCACCTCGATGGCCGAGTTCAAGGCGCTGATCGCGCTCGCCGATGAGCACGACTTCATCATCGCCTCCGACGAGTGCTACTCCGAGCTCTATCTCGATGAAGCCGCGCCGCCACCGGGACTGCTGCAGGCCTGCGCCGAGCTTGGCCGCGATGACTATCGCCGCTGCGTGGTGTTTCACTCGCTCTCCAAGCGCTCGAACCTGCCCGGGCTTCGCTCCGGCTTCGTCGCCGGCGACGCCGACATTCTCACGCCCTTCAAGCGCTACCGTACCTACCACGGCTGCGCCATGTCGCTGCCGGTGCAGCGTGCCTCGATCGCGGCCTGGCAGGATGAGGCTCACGTACTGGCCAACCGCGACGCCTACCGCGAGAAATTCCAGGCGGTGGCCGAGGTGCTCGCCCCGGTGATGGACTTCCCCACGCCCGAGGCCAGCTTCTATCTCTGGCCCGCGGTGCCCGGCGGCGATGACATCGCCTTCACGAAGCGCCTGTTCAGCGAAGAGCACGTCAGCGTCCTGCCGGGCAGCCTGATGGGCCGCGAGGACGCACATGGCCACAACCCGGGCACCGGGCGGCTGCGCCTGGCGCTGGTCGCCGAGCTCGAACCGACGCTGGAAGCCGCGCGCCGTCTTCGCCGCTTGATCGAGCGCGGCTAGGCGTTTTGCAATCGCGATATTTTGGCTATGTTGGTTTTGACCCGGTTGGTTTTGACCCGGTTGGTTTTGACCACGCGAACGAAACGCGGTGACACGCCGGCGAACGCGCGACCATCAGAGCAACGACAGGAGGCTTTATGCTGACGCTTTACATCATCGATAACTGCGATACCTGCCGCAAGGCGCGCAAGGCGCTGGACGAGAAAGGCCTGGCCTTCAAGACCCACGACCTTCGCAAGGATGGCCTGTCGGCGAGCCTTCTGGAGCACATCCTCGAGCAGGTGCCGCTGCTGGACGCCATCAACAAGCGCAGCAAGACCTGGCGGGAGCTGCCGGAAGAGGAAAAAGAGGGGTTGGATGCGACCTCTGGCCGCGAGCTTCTGCTCAAACATCCCACGCTCTTGAAACGCCCGCTTCTGGAGCTCGATAGCCACCACTTCGTGGTGGGCTATCAAGAGGGTGATTACGACAACATCACTCAGTAACCCAATGATCGGCCACTGATCGTGGCCGATAATGGCAACGCTTTTTACTCACGACGACTTAACCGGAAAGGAAGACGCTTTATGCTGAGCTTCGCGCTTGGAATCGGCACGCAAAACACACAAGGCGACTGGCTGGAAATCTACTACCCGGCCCCGCTTTTCAAACCCGCCGAGAGCCTGATCAGCGCCGCGCAAAAGGCGCTAAACGCCCCCGCCGGCACCCAAGCCGTGAGCTTTCTGCCCGAGGACTGCGAGCGCCTGAGCCAAGCGCTTCAGGATGCCGGCCACGCGGAGCAGGCAAGCGTTGCCGCTTCGCTTGCCGACAGTCAGCGCCCGCTGGTGGCCATGTTCATCGATACCGACGACGCCCCGCAAAGTGCCCCGGAGGTGTATCTCAAGCTGCACCTGCTCTCGCACCGGCTGGTCAAACCCCACGGCCTCGACCTGACCGGCATGTTCGGCCTTCTACGCAACATCGCCTGGACCAGCGAAGGCGCCATCGACATCGAAGAGCTGCCCGAGCGTCGCCTGAAAGCGCGGCTGGCCGGCCAGCCGCTCTCCGTGGACTGTGTCGACAAGTTCCCCAAAATGACCGATTACGTGGTGCCCGCGGGCATTCGTATCGGTGATACCGCCCGCGTCCGTCTTGGGGCGTATCTGGGTGAAGGCACCACGGTGATGCACGAAGGGTTTGTGAACTTCAACGCCGGTACCGAAGGCCCGGGCATGATCGAAGGCCGCATCTCGGCGGGCGTATTCGTCGGCAAAGGCTCGGATCTCGGCGGCGGCTGCTCCACCATGGGCACGCTGTCTGGCGGCGGCAACATCGTCATCAAGGTGGGCGAAGGCTGCCTGATCGGCGCCAACGCGGGTATCGGCATTCCGCTGGGCGACCGCTGCACCGTCGAAGCCGGGCTCTATATCACTGCCGGCACCAAGGTCACGCTGCTCGATGATCAGAAAAACGAGGTCAAGACCGTCTCTGGTCGCGAACTGGCCGGCCAGAACGACCTGCTCTTGCGCCGCAACTCGCAAAACGGCCGTGTGGAATGCTTGACCAACAAGAGCGCCGTGGCGCTGAACGAGGCGCTGCATGCCCATAACTGAGCCCGAGGGGCTCTCGCCCACGCTCGCGCTCGCCTTCGACCTGATAGGCCGCGCCTCGGTCACGCCGGACGACGAAGGCTGCCAGACGATCATGATCGAGCGCCTCGAGGCGCTCGGTTTTCATGTCGAGCGCCTGCCCTTTGGCGATGTGGAAAACTTCTGGGCGGTACGCGGCCATCACGGCCCGGTGCTGGCCTTTGCCGGCCACACGGATGTCGTTCCCAGCGGCCCGCACACCAGCTGGGAGTTTCCGCCCTTTTCGCCCTGCATCGACGACGATGGCATGCTGTGCGGCCGGGGCGCGTCGGACATGAAGGGAAGCCTGGCGGCGATGATCACCGCCGTCGAGCGCTTTGTCGGCCACACGCCGGATCACGATGGGCGTATCGCGTTTCTGATCACCGCCGACGAGGAAGGCCCGGCCATCGACGGCACCCGCGCGGTGGTCGAACATCTGCGCGAACGCAACGAGCGCCTGGACTACTGCATCGTCGGCGAGCCCTCCTCCACGGCCACGCTTGGCGACGTGATCAAGAACGGCCGGCGAGGCTCACTGGGTGGCGTGCTTCACGTCAAGGGCATACAGGGCCACGTGGCCTACCCGCACCTGGCGCGCAATCCCATCCATCAGGCGCTGCCGGCGCTCGAGGCGCTGACCCGCGAGCACTGGGACGCGGGCAACGACTTCTTCCCGGCGACCAGCTTTCAGATCTCCAACTTTCGCGCCGGCACTGGCGCCACCAACGTGGTCCCCGGCGAGATCGAGGTGGTGTTCAACTTCCGCTACTCCACGGAAGTCACCCATGAGGCGCTGAAGGCGCGCACCGAAGCGATTCTCGAGCGCTTTGGGCTCGAGTTTCACATCGACTGGACGCTCAACGGCGAGCCGTTTCTCACCGCCGAAGGCGCGCTGGTGGACGCGGTGATGACCGGGGTGGAGGCGATCACCAAACAGCGCCCGGCGCTTTCGACCAGCGGCGGCACCTCGGATGGTCGCTTCATCGCGACCCTGGGCGCCCAGGTGGTCGAACTCGGCCCGCTCAACGACACCATCCACAAGGTCAACGAGCGCGTGCGCGCCGCCGATCTCGATGAGCTGAGCCGGATCTACGAGGCTACCCTGCAGGCGCTATTCACTGAGGAAAACGGCCGGGAGCCAACACGATGAGCGAGCGCTTTCCGGATATCGAGGTGTACCTGGCCAAGGTCGAGTTCGAGGCGCTCAACGCCTGGCTTTTCGACACCATCGCGGCGCCGGCGCTACGCCCGGCGGGCAAGAACAAGTGGAAAAGCCAGGGGCTGAAGGACAGCGTCGCGGTGCCGGTACTGCTGGTGGAGAACGCCGCCGACGGCTTCGCGAGTCTCTGGTTCGACAGCGCCCACACGCCCTGGCCTACTGATCAGGCCTGCGCCACGGCGGCGGCGCCGGCGCTGGGCGTCGAGGTGCGCTGCTCGCTCGGCGGCTGGAGCCCGGGGGATGACCCGGACGCGTTCTGGCAGGTGCGGCCAACGGGCGAGGCCCAGCGTATTGCCTGGCCGGATTCCGGGCGCTAGCCTGCGCTTCTCGTTTTTGCCTGCCCCAAAACGCCACTGGCCCCGCGATTGCGGGGCCAGTGGTTTGAAGCGGGAAGCGATCAGGACTCGATGATGCTCACGTCGTCGGCCTGAAGGCCGCGATCGTTTTGAATCACGTGGTAGCGCACGATCTGCCCTTCGGCGAGCATGCGCGGCCCGCGCCCGCGTATGGCGCGAAAGTGAACGAACACGTCCTCGCCGTTATCGCGGGTAATGAAACCGTAGCCCTTGTTGGTATTGAACCACTTCACTTCTCCCTCTTCGCGCCCGTCGTTGGGGTCGATCACTTCCGCCGGCTCCTCCTCGACCGGCTCCGCGGGACGCGGGGCGGGTTTGGCGCGAACCGTTTCGCCACTAACGACCACCGGAGGCGCGAACGCCGCCGCGGCCAGCGTGCCGACCAGCAGTACGATAAAACTCCCCAGGGCCACGGCCACGTAAACACCGGTCGTACCGATAATGGCAAGCTCGGAAAGCCACTGCTCGGCGAGCGGGGCGTCGGTGAGATGCACAAGACCGGCCAGCAGCAGCGGCGTGGGCGCGGCGAGTAACACACTGATCAATAAACAGCGAACAACAACTTTTGGGTTCATGGATATAAAAAGCTCTCTTGTTGTATGAGTAACAAACAAAGGAAAATACGCGGCGAGATTATAGCAACCCCCCACTTTGGCGATAAATATTCGAGCAATATCACTTACGTCGCGCAAAAGGCGGGCTAACCCTACCGAGCATACACTACAAGGTTTCGATCTTATCATGACAAACGAATTATCGCCCGCCGAGCTCGGCCGCCGGCTCGAAGCGTTGGAGAGCAAGCTCGCCTATCAGGAGCACTGGCTGGACACCCTCGACCAGACGATCGCAAGCCAGGCGCAGCAGCTGGAAAAACTCGAACGGATGAACACCCTTATGCGCGACCGGCTGCGCGAGCAGCACCAGGTGTCGAGCGATCATACCGACGGCGGGGCCTACCGTCTGGAAGACGATCTGCCCCCGCACTATTGAGCCCCTTTCGGTTTGAAAGCGGCGCCCGCTCAGGGGTCGATCAGCGACTCACTGCTCACGTACTCGAGCCCAAACGCCTCGGCCACCGCTCGATAGGTGACCTTTCCGGCGTGGACGTTGAGCCCCGGCGCGAAGTGGGCATCGTCCTTGAGCGCCTGCTGCCAGCCCTTGTCGGCCAATGCCAGTACGAAAGGCAGCGTGGCGTTGGTCAACGCCTGGGTGGAGGTACGCGCCACGGCGCCGGGCATGTTCGCGACACAGTAGTGGACGATACCGTCGACGAGATAAGTCGGCTCGGCGTGAGTGGTGGGTTTGCTGGTCTCGAAGCAGCCGCCCTGGTCGATGGCAACGTCCACCAGCACGCTTCCCGGCTTCATGTCGGCGAGCATGGCGCGGGTGATCAGCTTCGGCGCCGCCGCGCCTGGAATCAACACCGCGCCGATGATCATGTCCGAGCGCTTGGCCGCCTCTTCCAGCGCATCCGCCGTGGAGTAGACGGTTTTGATGCGGCCCTGATACCGATCATCGAGCTCGCCCAGACGGGCAAGGGAGCGATCCAGAATCGTCACGTCGGCGCCGAGGCCCAGCGCCATCCGCGCGGCGTTTTCACCCACCACGCCGCCGCCGATCACCGTGACCTTGCCCGGTGCCACCCCGGGCACGCCGGGCAGCAGCACCCCAGCCCCGCCCTGGGCTTTCTCCAGGCTGTGGGCGCCGGCCTGCACCGCCATGCGCCCGGCCACCGTGCTCATCGGCGCCAGCAGCGGAAGCCCGCCCTTGCCGTCGATGATGGTTTCATAAGCGATACAGGTCGCGCCGCGGTCGATCAAGCCCTGGGTCAGCGACTTCTCCGCCGCCAGGTGCAGGTAGGTAAAGAGCGTATGCGCCGGGGTCAGCCGGGCAACCTCTTCAGCCTGCGGCTCCTTGACCTTCAGGATCAGCTCGGCGTTTTGCCAGAGCGCCTCGACGTCGGGCTCGATATGCGCCCCCGCCGCTTCATAGTCGCCGTCCTGAAATCCGGCGCCTTCACCGGCACCGGCCTGCACGAACACCGTGTGACCGCGCCCGGCAAGTTCTCGGGCGCCGCTGGGGGTAAGCGCGACGCGGTATTCGTGATTCTTGATTTCCCTTGGGACGGCGATCTGCATGGCGGGCCTCTCGATGAGCGTCAATGAACGTTACTTCATTACAGCACAGTCGAAAGGCGCTGCCAGCGCACGGCCTTAAAACGAGAAAAACACCGGTAAAGGCGTTTTTCAGAAGAAAATTGTGGCGCAAACCGCGCGCTGGCAGAAAAATCCGCTTTAGCCGCGCGCTGCTTTAGCCTTATCCCTTCGCTGCGGGCTCGCTCACGACCGCCGCGCCGTAGATGCGCCGGTACTCCTCGGGCAGGCGCTGAGGCCGCCCGGTGGAGAGCGCGGCGCACACAAAACGCGTGCGGGCGTTGAGCAGCATTTTACCGTCGCGCTCACGCTTGAGCTGAAATCGCCGGGTAAGGCTCAGGCGCTGGTCGCACTCGACGATCCAGGTCGCCAGTACGAGCGCCTCGCCCTCGAAGGCGGGCGCGAGGTAGTCGAGCTCGTGGCGGTGCACCACCATTGCCCGGTCGAGCGCGCGGTAGCGGGCAAGATCGAGGCCCAGCGCCTCGGAGTGGGCCCAGCTGATCCGCTCGACCCAGCGCAGGTACTCACCGTTGTTGACGTGACCAAACGCGTCGATGGCGCTCGCCTCGACGGTGATGGCCATGACGTACGGCGCTGGCAGTGCCCACTCCATACTGACTCCTTACGCGTATTGGCTAACCCATCGTCGATCAGTCGCGGTAAACCCGTACGCCCAGCGCCTTGAGGTAGGCGGTTTCGGGAATCGCCGGGTGCACCGGGTGATCCGGCCCCTGATGGCCCTGGAAAATGACCTGGCCGTGGCGGTCCTGGTGGCGCACCGCGCCGCGCACCACGTCGACCAGGCGGTCGTGGGCCAGGTGCATCGAGCAGGACGCCGAAAGAAGCAGGCCATCGCGGCCCAGAAGGCGCATCGCCTCGCGGTTGAGCCGCGCGTAGGCGCGCTCGCCGTTGGGGATGTCCTTGCGCTTTTTGATAAACGCCGGCGGGTCGAGAATCACCACGTCGAACTGCTCGCCGTCCGCCTTGAGCGCGGCCAGCGCCTCGAAGGCGTCACCTTCGCCCACCGCCACCTGCTCATGCACGCCGTTGAGCTCGGCGTTACGCGCGACCTGCTCGAGCGCCGCCCCGGAGCTGTCCACACAGAGCACTTCACTGGCGCCGCTGGCCGCCGCCTGAACGCCCCAGCCGCCGACGTAGCTGAACACGTCCAGCACGCGCTTGCCCGCCACCTGGCCGTTGAGCCAAGCGCGGTTGACGCGGTGATCAAAGAACCAGCCGGTCTTCTGACCGTTAAGCACCGGCACCACGAAGCGCACACCGTTCTCCTCGATCACGACCTCGTCGGGCAGCACGCCCTTGACCACCTCGACCTGGGCCTCGAGCCCCTCCTGACGGCGGCCGCCGGTGTCGTTACGAAACACGATCACTTCGGGTTTGACGACTTTTTCCAGCGCATCGACGATCTCGTTCGCCAGCGCCTGCATGCCAGCGGTGTTGAGCTGTACCACCAGCACGTCACCGAAGCGGTCGATGATCAGCCCCGGCAGCAGGTCGCCCTCGCCGTGAATCAGGCGGTAGAACGGCTGGGCGAACATGCGCTCGCGCAGCGCCAGCGCCTGGTTGAAGCGGTGCACGAACAGCGACCGGTCCAGGCGCATCTCCGGGTCGCGGGACATGATGCGTGCGCAGATCAGCGAGTGCGGGTTCACGTAGGCCACGCCAATGGCCTTGCCGTTGGAGGCCTCGATCAGCGCGGCCTCGCCGGCGCCAAACTCCTTGAGCGGCGTCTCTTTGGTATCCACCTCGTTGGAGTAGATCCATAGATGCCCCGCCTTCAGGCGGCGGTCGGCATTTTTATTCAAGCGCAGGCGTTGGGTCACTGGTTTCTCCAAAAACATCGGCAAAGCGTGAAAATGAGTTTAGCGCTGACATCCCGGGCAGAAAACACTCGCCCGCTGGCCCAAAACGATACGCTTCAAGGGCTGCCCGCAGCGCCGGCAAGGCTCGCCCTGACGCCCGTAGACGTTGAGCTTTTGAGCGAAGTAGCCAGGCTCGCCCTGACCGCTGACGAAATCGCGAAGCGTGGTGCCGCCTTGCGTAATGGCGGCGGCCAGCACGTCCTTGACCGCCAGCGCCAATCGATCGAAGCGCGCTTTCGAAATGCGACCGGCGGCGCGGCGAGGGTCGATGCCGGCGAGGAACAGCGCCTCCGCGGCGTAGATGTTCCCCGCCCCGACCACCACGCGGTTGTCCATTAAAAACGGCTTGACCGCCATGCGCTTGCCCAGCGAGAGCCGGTAGAGCCAGGCGCCGTCGAAGGCCTCGCTCAAGGGCTCCGGGCCCAGGTGGGCCAAACGCGTATCCTCGGTGCCATCGCCCTGCTGCCAGTCGACGAAGCCGAAACGGCGCGGGTCATGATAGCGAAGCACGAAGCCCTCACCGGTCACAAGATCCACATAATCGTGCTTTTTGGGCAGATCCCCGACACGGGCGATGCGCAGGCTGCCGGACATTCCCAGGTGCCATAGCAGCGTACCCTCGCCCTCACTCGAGGCCAGCGGCAGGCGCAGATACTTGGCCCGGCGCGTGACGCATCCCACCCGGGCGCCGATCAAGCGCTGCTCGAAGTCCTCGGGTACCGGCACGCGCAGGCGGCGGTTGCGCACGCGCACCTCAACGATTTCACGCCCCTCGACGTAGGGCGCGATTCCCAGACGGGTGGTTTCGACCTCGGGCAGCTCGGGCATGACGGGGTCCTGTGAGAGTTGACGTCAGGCAAGGGTAGCGTAGCGAGCGCAGATGACTATCCGGCGGCGCAGGGGCCATGCATGCAAAAACCCGGCTTTTAGGGCCGGGTTTTCGGCAGGCCAGGCCTGCGGTGAAAGCCGATCAGCGTAATCGAAATTACTTGATCTTGGCTTCCTTATAGATGACGTGCTTGCGAACCACCGGATCATACTTCTTGAACTCGAACTTGTCGGGGGTGTTCCGCTTGTTCTTGTCGGTGGTGTAGAAGTGGCCGGTACCGGCGCTGGACACCAGACGAATCTTATCGCGCATGGTTCAATCTCCCAAAATGCGTCGCTAATAATAGCTGAAAACGAGCTTAGATGGCGTCGCCGCGCTTGCGGATGTCGGCCAACACGGTCTCGATACCTTTCTTGTCGATGATGCGCATGCCCTTGGAGGAGACGCGCAGCTTCACGAAACGGTTCTCGGATTCGACCCAGAAACGGTGCGTGTGCAGGTTCGGCAAGAAACGACGACGTGTCTTACGCTGGGAGTGTGAAACGTTATTACCAGTTACCGGACGCTTGCCGGTAACCTGACATACTTTGGACATGAGAGCCTCCAACCGCTTGGCCAGGGTATAAGCCTGAGTGTTCAAAACTGTCGGGCAAACCGGAAGGGAGGGAGTCAGTCGATGCCGCGATGGCCTGGCTGTACCCGAATCCGTTATTCAACCCAAGTTTAAAGGTGGCACTTTATACCAGAGCATCCGATCAGCGGCAAGCAAAAGCGTGCCTGAAGGGTCAAAAAGGCCCTTTTGAACGGTAAAACGCCGACTTTTTCAAAGCCAGCCGCGCTCGGCAAAAGAGATGACATCCGCATCCCCCACCACGAAATGATCCAGTACCCGCACGTCGAAAAGCCCCAGTGCCTGGGTCAGACGCTCGGTGATGCGTCGATCGGCATCGCTGGGTTCGGCTACACCGGAGGGGTGGTTGTGAGCCAGAATCACCGCGCCCGCATTGAGTTCCAGGGCGCGCTTGGCGACATCGCGAGGGTAGACAGATGCGCTGTCTAGGGTACCGCGAAACAGCGCCTCATAGCGAATGATTCGGTGCTGAGTATCCAAAAAAAGCACCGCGAACTCCTCATGGCCCAGATGCCTCAACTGCGAGCGCAGATAGTGGCGCACGAGTGACGGCGAGGTCAGCGCGTTACCCCGGGCGAGCTGGGTGGCCAGGTGGCGCCGCGAGAGCTCAAGCGTTGCCTGTAGCTGGGCGAACTTCGCCGAGCCCAGCCCATGGGCCTGGCAAAAGGCGCGCTCATCGGACTCCAGAAACGGCCTGAGCCCGCCAAAGCGGGTGAGCAGGTCGCGGGCGAGATCCACCGCCGAGCGCCCCTTGACGCCAACGCGCAGAAAGATCGCCAGCAGTTCGGCGTCCGACAGCGCCTGGGCGCCCAGCGTTAAAAGCTTCTCCCGGGGGCGCTCGCCCTCCGGCCAGTGATTGATGCCCATCGCCTACCCCTTGCGTATCGCTATTGTGTCGATGTGCGCGGTCAGCGCTCACTATACCTAGCCTAGAAGCCCGCGAGCGAACCTGCCAAAACCGGCGCCCAAATGGTATGGTGAGCCCCTTCACGGCGGGCAGTAGCCCGGCTTTTAAAGCGTTTCATTCAGGAGGCGTGTATGGCGTCGACCCAGGCCTTCCCGCACGCGGCGCTGGCGGGCAAACGCATCCTTCTAGGCGTCAGCGCCGGCATTGCCGCTTATAAAAGCGCCCAGATCATCCGGCTGATCAAGCAGGCCGGCGGCGAGGTGCGCGTGGTGCTCACCGACGGCGCCCAGGCGTTCATCACCCCGCTGACCCTGCAAGCGCTCTCCGGCGAGGCCGTGCGCACCTCCCTTCTGGACCCGCAGGCGGAAGCCGGCATGGGCCATATCGAGCTCGCCCGCTGGGCGGATGCGCTATTGATCGCGCCGGCCACGGCGGATCTGATCGCGCGCCTGGTGCACGGCCTGGCCGATGACCTACTCACCACGCTGAGTCTTGCCTGCGAGGCGCCCCGGCTGATCGCCCCGGCGATGAACCAGGCGATGTGGCGCCATCCGGCGAGCCAGCGAAACGCGGCTCAGCTCGATCACGACGGCTGGCAGGTGATCGGCCCCGCCGCCGGCGAGCAGGCCTGTGGTGACGTCGGCCCCGGGCGCATGAGCGAGCCCGAAGAGATCGTCGACGCCCTGGCGCGGCACCTGACGCCGGCGGCGCATACGCCGGATGCACAGCGCCCCCACGTGGTGATCACCGCCGGCCCCACCCGGGAGGCGCTCGACCCGGTGCGCTACCTCACCAACCAAAGCTCCGGCAAGATGGGCTACGCGCTTGCCGCCGCCGCTGTCGAGGCGGGCTGTCGGGTAACGCTGATCAGCGGCCCGGTCACGCTGGCCACCCCGGCCGGCGTTGAGCGCATCGACGTCGAAAGCGCCCGGCAGATGCACGATGAGGCGCTGCGTCTGGCGCCGAGTGCCGCGCTTTTCATCGGCTGCGCGGCGGTGGCGGACTACCGCGCCGAGCACCCCGCCGAGCACAAGATCAAAAAGACTCAAGGTGTCGACACGCTGACCCTGACGCTGGTCAAGAACCCGGACATCATCGCGGACGTCGCCGCGCTCGACGCGCCGACGCGCCCCTTCGTGGTGGGCTTTGCCGCCGAAACGCAAGACGTGGCGCACTACGCCGGCGAGAAGCTGTCACGCAAGCGCCTCGACATGGTAGTGGCCAACGACGTCTCCCACGCGGGCCTCGGCTTTGGCAGCGATGACAACGCCGCGCTGCTAATCTGGCGCGTCGGCGCAGACGTTGACCAGCAAAGTGCTGCGCCCCAACCCAAGACCGCCCTTGCCCGCCTGATCGTCGGCAAGGCGCTTTCACTGATCGACTCAACCGCGGAAACGATGTAATGAGCCACACCCCCTTGAAGTGCAAGGTGCTCGACGAGCGTATGCTGGATTATCTACCGAGCTACGGCTCCGAGGGCGCGGCAGGCATGGACCTGCGCGCCCTGTTGGATGCGCCCCTTACGCTTGCCCCCGGCGAGTGCGAACTCGTGGGTACCGGCCTTGCCATCCATATCGGTGACCCAGGCCTTGCCGGCATGATCCTGCCGCGCTCGGGGCTTGGCCACAAGCACGGCATCGTGCTCGGCAACCTGGTGGGGCTGATCGACTCAGACTACCAGGGCGAGCTCAAGATATCGGTGTGGAACCGCGGCCAGACGAGCTTCACCATCGCCCCCTTCGAGCGGCTCGCTCAGTACGTGCTGGTACCGGTGGTGCAGGCGTCGCTCGAGATCGTCGAGCGCTTCGACGACAGCGCGCGCGGCGCCGGCGGCTTCGGCAGCACCGGGCGCGGCTAGCTTCTTCCTTTTGGCTGACTTCAGGACACGCTCATGACGGTACCCGCCTCCATCTTTCGCGCCTACGATATCCGCGGCGTCGTGGACGACACCCTGACCGAGGCCACGACCGCGCTGATCGGCCAGGCGGCAGGCTCCGAGGCCGCGGCCAGGGGCGAGCGCGCGGTGATCGTTGCCCGCGACGGGCGCCTCTCCGGGCCCAGACTCCACCAGGCACTGGTGGCAGGGCTTCTGCGCGCCGGCGTCGACGTCATCGACATCGGCCGGGTGCCCACACCAACACTCTATTTTGCCACCCATACGCTCGCGACCAGCCGCTCCGGGGTGATGATCACGGGCAGCCACAACCCGCCTGAGTACAACGGCTTCAAGATCGTGCTCGGCGGCGAAACGCTCTCCAATGAGACCATCACCGCGCTTTACGAGCGCATCAAAAGCGGCGAACTGGCCGAGGGCCACGGCACGTACCGCGAGGTCGACGTGCGCGAGACGTATCTTGCGCGCGCAACCAGTGACGTCACCGTGGCCCGGTCGCTGCACGCCGTGGTGGACTGCGGCAACGGCGTGGCCGGCGAACTCGGGCCCGAGCTGATCCGGCGCCTGGGCGTTCATGTCACGCCGCTTTTCGATGAAATCGACGGGCGCTTTCCCCACCACCACCCGGACCCGGGCAAGCCGGAAAACCTTACGGCGCTGATCGACGAGGTCAAACGACAGGGAGCGGATATCGGGCTGGCTTTCGATGGCGACGGCGACCGGCTGGGCGTGGTCACTCAAAGCGGGCGCATCATTAACCCGGACCATCTGCTGGCGCTGTTCGCCACCGACCTGCTCGACCGCCACCCGGGGGCCGGCGTGATTTTCGACGTCAAGTGCAGCCGCCGCCTCGCCCACACCATCATTGATGCCGGCGGCGAGCCGGAAATGTGGCGCACCGGCCACTCGCTGATCAAATCGCGCATGATCGAAACCGGCGCGCTGCTGGGCGGCGAAATGAGCGGACATATCTTCTTCAAGGAGCGCTGGTACGGCTTCGACGACGGCCTCTACGCCGCCGCCCGGCTTTTGGAAATCTTGAGCGGGCAAAGCGAGAGTGCAGAGGCGCTGTTCGCGCGCTTTCCCCAGGAAATCAGCACCCCGGAAATCAACGTCGCGGTCGCCGATGAAGAAAAGTTCGGCCTGGTGGAAGCGCTTGCCAGAGATGGCGACTTCGGCGAAGGTATCAAGACCACGATCGACGGCATTCGGGTGGACTATAGCGATGGCTTCGGGCTTTGCCGGGCATCGAACACCACGCCGGCGCTGGTGCTTCGCTTCGAAGGGGAAAGCGACGCCGCACTTGCCAGGATCAGGGCGCGCTTTGCCCGGGCGCTGGCCCGCACCGCGCCTGATCTGGACATCGCCGTGATTGCCGAGCCGACATCATAGAGCGCGCCCAACGCGCCGTAAAAAAAGACAAGCCAAGGGATAATCCAATGAATCCAAACAGTCGCGACCCGCGGGTCGTCGTGGAGGTGCTGTCAGAAGCACTTCCCTATATCCAGCAGTTCTCCGGCAAGACCGTCGTCGTCAAGTACGGCGGCAACGCCATGACCGAAGACACCCTGATCAACTCCTTCGCCCGCGACATCGTGTTGATGAAGGAAGTCGGCATCAACCCGGTGGTGGTCCACGGCGGCGGCCCGCAGATCGGAAGCCTTTTGGAGAAGCTCAACATCGAGTCGCGCTTCGTCAACGGCATGCGCGTCACCGACGCCCAGACCATGGATGTGGTCGAGATGGTGCTCGGGGGGCTGGTCAACAAGAGCATCGTCAACCTGATCAATCAAAGCGGCGGCAAGGCGATCGGTCTGACCGGCAAGGACGGCGCCCAGATTCGCGCCCGCCAGCTCAAGGTCGAGCACAAGACGCCAGAGATGACCGCTCCAGAGATCATCGATATCGGCCACGTCGGCGAGGTGGAGTCGATCTCCACCGATCTGATCGAGATGCTCGCCGCCCGCGATTTCATCCCGGTGATCGCGCCGATCGGCGTGGATGACGAAGGCCACAGCTATAACATCAACGCCGACCTGGTCGCCGGCAAACTCGCCGAGGCGCTCGGCGCCGAGAAGCTGATGCTTTTGACCAACGTGGCGGGGCTGATGAACAGCGAAGGCCAGGTGCTCACCGGGCTGACCACCGCTCAGGTCGACGAGCTGATCGAGGACGGCACCATCTACGGCGGCATGCTGCCCAAGATTCGCTGCGCGCTGGACGCCGTGAAAGGGGGCGTGGTCAGCGCCCAGATCGTCGATGGCCGCGTGCCCCACGCCATTTTGCTCGAAATCTTCACCAAGGCGGGCGTCGGCACCTTGATCAGCGACGCTGGCTAAAGCAAGGGGATGGCACATGAGCGATGACAATAAACCGCGCCGGCGCGAACAAATCCTGCAGGCGCTGGCCATCATGCTCGAAGAGGACAGCGGCAAGCGCATCACCACCGCCGCGCTGGCCCGCCAGGTCGGCGTCTCCGAGGCGGCGCTGTATCGCCACTTTCCGAGCAAGGCGCGCATGTTCGAAGGTCTGATCGACTACATCGAGGAGAGCGTCTTCGCGCGCATCACGCGCATTCTCGAGGACATCCCCGACGCCGAGCGCCGCTGCGCGACGATCCTCTCGCTGCTTTTGGGCTTTGCCGAGAAGAACCCCGGGCTTGCCCGGGTGCTCGGTGGCGACGTGCTCACCGGCGAGACGGCCAGGCTCCGACAGCGGGTGCACCAGCTCTTCGAGCGTTTGGAGACTCAGCTCAAGCAGATTCTGCGCGAGGCGGAAATTCGCGAAGGGCGACGCACGACCATCACCGCCTCGGCGGCGGCGAATTTATTGATCGCCCAAGCTGAAGGGCGCATTTCGCAGTACGTGCGCAGCGACTTCAAGCGCGCCCCGACCGAGTACTGGGACGACCAGTGGGCACTGATCGCCTCCGGGTTATTGAAAGAGAGCGCCTTGTCCGCCTGACCGCTCCATCCAGGACGTGCGGACATGAAAAAGCCCCGGAGACTGCCGGGGCTTTTCGTTTTGAGTCGCTTCTCATCAAGCAGCGAGTGTGTCGCCCATTTTCGCGCGAAGCTTCTTCATGGCGTTCTTCTCGAGCTGGCGAATCCGCTCGGCGCTCACACCGTACACGTCGGCCAAATCGTGAAGCGTCGACTTGTCGTCGGTCAACCAGCGACGCTGCAGAATATCCCGCGAGCGGTCGTCGAGCTCGCCCAGCGCCAATTGAAGGCGGCGCGTGGAGTCCTCTTCGAAATCGCTGTCCTCGAGCTGAGTCGCCGGGTCGAGGGTGGCATCGTCCAGAAACTGCGCCGGCGCCTGGTAGGGGCTGTCCTCATCATCGCTCGGCGAGGCATCGAAGCCCGCATCGAACGCCGACAGCCGCCCTTCCATGTCGCGCACGATCTCGGGTTTGACGTCGAGATCCTTGGCGATGGCGGCGACTTCATCGTTGTTCAGCCAGGCCAGGCGTTTTTTCGCGCTGCGCAGGTTGAAGAACAGCTTACGCTGCGCCTTGGTGGTCGCAATCTTGACGATGCGCCAGTTACGCAGCACGAATTCATGAATTTCGGCCTTGATCCAGTGCACGGCAAAAGAGACCAGCCGCACGCCCTGATTGGGGTCGAAGCGCTTGACCGCCTTCATCAGGCCCACGTTGCCTTCCTGAATCAGGTCGGCCTGAGGCAAGCCATAGCCCGAATAGCTGCGCGCAATATGCACCACAAAGCGCAGGTGCGACATGACTAGCCGCCGCGCCGCCTCGAGATCGCCCTCGTCATAGAGCCGGCGCGCCAACGCCTGCTCCTCTTCGACGGTCAGAACGGAAATGCCGTTGACCGCTTGAATGTAACCGCCCAGGTCGTTGCCTGGAGACAGCTGACCCACCGGTAGAAGACTAGTGCTCATGCAGATGGTCTCCTTGTCACCTATCCTGATCGACCTGCTATCGTCATCAACATGAGCCAATGTGTGCGGTTCACGATCGACATAGCGTGTCGGAGTAATCACTAAGACAGTAACTAAAGTATAAGGTTCAAGGTATCCCGACCAATAACCGGTCGGGCAACGCGCCCGCTCAAAACCGACTCAGCGCGGGCGAATGCTGGATAGATGGCGCGACACGGCAAGCCATGCGCCCAGCCAGCCCAATAGTGTACTGCAGAATAGCAAAATTGTAGAGCCTGCCACGTCGAGCTGGGGCAGGCTGAAGCTCGCCCCGTAGCTCGCCGCCAGCGCCGCCACCGGAAGCGAGAGCCAGTGGTTGCCCAGCGCCAGCAAAAGGAGCGCGATCACGCCCCCACCAACGCCGTACCAGGCGCCGCTGTACAGAAACGGGCGACGCACGAAAGCGTGGGTCGCGCCGATCAGCATGACCACCTCGATCTCCCGGCGCCGGCTCTCCACCGATAGCCGTATGGTGTTGCCCACCACCAGCAGCACGCCAAAGCCGAACAGCACGCCGAGCGCCAGCGCCACGCGCCGGCCCAGGTCCGCCAGATGACGAAGCCGCTCCACCCACGCCAAATCCACGCGCACTTCGTCCACCCCGGCAAGTTGCTCGAGCTGCCCGGCAAGCGCCTCCATGGACGCGGACTCGACGCTTTGCGGGTTGATCACGATGCTCGCCGGCAGCGGGTTCTCCGTAAGGCCCATCAGGGTGTCATCGATGCCCAGCGAGCGCTGGAACGTCGCCATGCCCTCCTCGGCGCTGATCAGCCGGGTTTGCGAAACGCCGGCCTCGGCGCCCACCGCCTGTTCGATGCGTTCGGCCTCGGCCGGCCCTACGTCGGTTTGTAGATACACGGTGAGCGTGGCGCTCTCGTCGAGCTCGGCGTCCAGCAGTCGGGCGCTGTCCAGAGTCAGCCAAAGCGCGGCAGGCAGTACCAGGGCGATCGCGATGGCGAGCATGGTGAGCAGGTTACCCAGCGGATGGCGCACCAGCCGGTAGAGGCTATCGCCGAGCATGGCGCGATGGTGGCGCCCCCAGGCGCGCGCCCGGCTGCCGAACCCCGGGCCCGTCGGGCGCGGCTTTTTGGGCGCAGGCGGTACCGGCGCCTTGCCGGCCTTGCCGGCCTTGCCCGCCGGTGCGCCACGGCGGCTCACCGCGCCGCTGCGTCGGGAGGCCGCGCCGCGGGGCTCCGAGGGCGGCGGTGTGGGGCGCTTCATACCGCCCCCTCGTCGCCGATCAGGCGCCCATCGCGCAGGCGCAGAATGCGGTGGCGCAAACGGGCGATCAGTGCCAGGTCGTGGCTTGCGATCATGACGGTGGTACCGATGCGGTTGAAGTCCTCGAACAGGCCCATGATGTCGGCTGATAGATGCGGATCGAGATTCCCCGTGGGCTCGTCGGCGAGCAGCAGCGCGGGCTTGTTGACCACGGCGCGGGCGATGCCCACGCGCTGCTGCTCGCCGCCGGAGAGCTC
Source organism: Halomonas sp. GD1P12 (assembly GCF_025725645.1). Taxonomy (NCBI): domain Bacteria; kingdom Pseudomonadati; phylum Pseudomonadota; class Gammaproteobacteria; order Oceanospirillales; family Halomonadaceae; genus Halomonas; species Halomonas sp. GD1P12. The sequence continues at coordinate 3,191,735 of NZ_CP107007.1, forward strand.
TACCGGCAGCGCCTTCTCGCGATGCAAAAGCCCCACCTTGTCGAGCGCGGCGCGTACCCGGCGCGCGGACTCGCGCGGCTCGAGGCCCTGAATTTCCAGCGGAAGCGCGACGTTTTTGAACACGCTGCGGTCGAACAGCAATTGGTGGTCCTGAAACACCACGCCGATCTGGCGCCGATAAAACGGTACCTGGCTTGCGTGGAGTTTGGCGATGTCGTGACCGGCGACCACCACGCGCCCGCGGCTGGGTTTCTCCAGACGCATGATCAGGCGTAAAAGCGAACTCTTGCCCGCCCCGGAGTGGCCGGTCAGAAACACCATTTCGCCAGGGGCGACGTGAAAATTGAGATGCGCCAGCGCCTCGAAACGGCCGCCGTAGCGCTTACCGACGTGCTCGAACGCAATCATCCGCGCGTTGCGCCCTCGGGCTGATCGAACAGCGCGTTGACGAAATCGTTGGCGCTGAACGGGCGCAGGTCGTCGAGGCTTTCACCGACGCCGATGAAGCGGATCGGCGTTTCGAGCTGTTTGGCGAGGGCAAAGATCACACCGCCCTTGGCGGTGCCGTCGAGTTTGGTCAGCGTGATGCCGCTGATCGGAACGGCTTCATTGAAGGTGCTGGCTTGGGAGATGGCGTTCTGACCGGTCCCGGCGTCGAGCACCAGCATCACCTCGTGCGGGGCGCTGGCGTCGATTTTCTGCATTACGCGGTGAACCTTCTTGAGCTCCTCCATCAGGTGGCTCTTGTTGTGAAGCCGCCCGGCGGTATCGGCGATCAGCACGTCGACCCCGCGGGCCCTGGCTGCCGACACCGCGTCATAAATCACCGAGGCGCTGTCGGCGCCGGTGTGCTGGGCGATCACCGGCACGTCGTTGCGCTCGCCCCACACCTTGAGCTGCTCGACGGCCGCGGCGCGAAAGGTATCGCCGGCGGCGAGCATCACGCTTTTACCCTCGCGCTGAAAGCGCTGGGTGAGCTTGCCGATGGTGGTGGTCTTGCCCACGCCGTTTACCCCGACCACCAGAATAACGAAAGGGCCGTCGCCTTGCTTGTCGAAATCGAGCGGCTTGGCCACCGGCTCGAGCATCCGCCCGAGCTCTTCCTGCAGCCCCTTGTAAAGCGCGGCGGGATCATTGAGCTCCTTGCGCGATACCCGCGCCTGAAGGCGCTCGATGATCGCGGTAGTCGCCTCGATCCCCACGTCCGCCATCAGAAGCTGGGTCTCGAGGTCCTCCAAAAGCTCGTCGTCGATCTGCTTTTTGCCCAGAAAGAGATCCGCCAGCCCGTCGGTCAGATTTGCCCGGGTCTTGCCGAGCCCGGATTTGATCCGAGCGAAGAACCCCTTCTTCTCCTCTTTTTTCTCCTCCCTGGCCGCGACCGGCTTGTCCTGGGGCGAGGGGCTGGGCGCGCTCGGCCCCGGCTCGATTTCAGGCGCGCTGGGCGCAGGCTCGACTTCCGGTGCGCTGGGTTCGGGCGCTACCTCGGGCGGACGTTCGGGCTCGATTTCCGGCGTTTGAGGCGCCGGTTCGATCTCGGGCTCAACCTCGGGTTGTGCCGGTTCCGGCTCGACTTCCGGGGTTTTATCGGGCTCGACCTCGGGCTTTTCGGGTTCCGGCTCCACCTCGGGGGGTTCCGGCGCAGGCTCGATTTCGGGCTGCTCGGGTTCGGGTTCGATCTCGGGCTTTTTGGGCTCGGGTTCGACCTCGGGCTCTATCTCGGGCTTCTCCGGGCCCGGCTCGCCGTCCGGCTCGCTGGGGCGCGGCGCCGGCTCGGCTTGCTCCTCGACCGGCGCCTCTTTCACGACCGGGCTTAGTGCGGGTTCGCGCTCGGCGCTCTCATCCTTCGCGTCGCCCAGGCCCACCTCGTCGCGTTTGCGCTCGTCCTGGGGCTGCGAATCCTGCTTTTTCTTGCGTTTTAAGAAACCGAACATGGAGGTATCCAACTAAAAAAGGTGAACATTGTGCCCATCCTAACACCGCCGGCCAGGACTTTGGACACGGACCCCGCTACAATCGGCGCCATGAAACGACAACGCTCTACACGCAAAACCACCGCGTCGCGCGAGACGTCCAAAGCGTCCGGCAAGCTACGTATTATCGGCGGTGATTACCGCCGCCGCCAGCTTCCCGTGCTGGATCACCCAGGGCTTCGCCCAACGCCGGACCGGGTGCGCGAAACGCTGTTCAACTGGCTGGGCCCGGCGCTTGCCGGCAAGCGCGCCCTCGACTTGTTCGCAGGCTCCGGAGCGCTGGGTATCGAGGCACTCTCCCGGGGGGCGCGTGAGGCGACCTTCGTCGAGCTGACCCCGCGCGTGGCCGGGCTGATCGAGCAGAACCTGGCCACGCTTGGTGCGGCCAACGCCCGGGTCGTGACCATGGAGGCCGGCGCGTTCCTGGCGAGCGCACCGAGCACGTATGAGCTGGTGTTTCTCGACCCGCCCTTTCACAAGGGCCTGGCCGGGCCGTGCTGCCAGGCCCTGGAGAACGGCTGGCTTTCGCCAAAGGCGTTCATTTATCTCGAAACCGAGCGGGATTTGGCCGTCGAGGTGCCTGCCACCTGGCAACTTCACCGCGAAACCAGCGCCGGAGAAACCAGCGCGCGGCTTTACCGGCGCGGCGCGCTTGCCCAATAGTCGGCGTGGCGTTACGCTCAACGCGTCATTTACCGGGGGCAGGGCTTTCTGCCCCGTTTTTGGAGGTCGGCATGAGCCTTGAACTATTCAATCAGCTGGAACAGAAAGTCACCGATACCGTCGAAGCGCTGGAGCTGATGAAGCTCGAAAACGAAGAGCTTCGCCGCGAAAACGCCGAGTACAAGCAGGAGCGCGAAGAGTGGGAGCGCCGCCTGCAGGGGGTGCTGTCGAAGTTCGAGGAAAGCGCCACCGAAAGCGCCTGAGTCAACCGTCAGGGCGCGCGCGACATTAGCAGCGCGTCCTCTCGCCCGGTCGCCGAATCGCTGGCCGCCGGAGCGCCGGCCGCCGGGGCGCCGGGCGAATAGTAGTTGCGCCGCCGACCGTCCACGCAAAACCCCGCCGCCTCGTAAAGTCTGATCGCTGAGTGATTGGATGCGCGCACCTCGAGCAGCGTGCGCTCGCTTTGCCACGTGCGGGCATGCGCCAGCACAGTCTCCAAAAGCGCGCCGCCGATGCCCTGACCGCGCTGCCCGTTTGCCACGCCGATCGCCTGCAGCTCCGCCTCGAACGGCAGCCTTGCAAGCAGCGCGTAGCCGACCAGCGCTTTTTCTTGCCACGCTCCCAGCACGATCATCGCCTCATCTTCTAATGCGCGCGCAAGCGATGCCGCGCTCGCGCCGCTTTGCGCATCCGCCTCCAGCGCGACCAGCGCCGCAAGGTCACCCGTCGAAAGCGGTCGTATCACGTCGGGCCGCTTTGAGTCAGTTTCAAAAGCTTTGGCCAGAGCGCGCGCTTGGCGGGCGCGTCAAACAACGAGCCCAGCGCCGGAGCGCGCCAGACGGGAAGTTCGAGGGTGCGGCTGTGGTCGCCTTCAAACGCCAGTACCCGAGCGAGCGTATCCTCGCCTTCGTCCTGCGTCGGCGCGTTCGCCCAATAAAGCAGCCGCTCGAGGTGCCACCCCTGGCGCTGCGCGGCGCCGGCGATGAACGCCGCCACGCCTTCCCGGGCCTCGGCAAGCGGGTCGTCCGAAGCGAAAGCGCCGGCCATCGGCGGCCATTTGAAAACGGTGAACGTGGGCGTGGTGCCGGCCGGGGCGCCGGCGGCGATAAGCATGTTGGCAAGCAGGCGCCGCTCGGTGGGGCCCAACTCTCCGGCATGTACGCTGAGCCAGCGCCCGTCGATGCAGGCGCAGGTCAGGGTGAACACGACCGGCTCGGCGCGCGCCGCAGGCTCGCTCTGTGGAGTGGCGGGCGCGGCGGCGGGTTCCAGCGCCGGCCGAGCGGGTGGGGCGATATCGCCCAGCAGCGCTCGCGCGGATTTGGGCGGCGCGCTCGAAGGCGCTTCCTGGGGTGGCGCGCTCGGGGCGCTCTCCGGGGCCCTAGCGGGGGCTTTCTGCGGCTCGTCGAGCAGCGCGTGCAGCGCCTGGCGCGGCTCGGCTTTCTCTGGCGCTTCCCACTCGCAGGCCTCGGTCGCCAGGGCGTTGGGCAGCTGATAGCGGCACGCCCAGGCGGTGATGCCCATGGCGTCCAGGTAGTGGCGTCGGCTGGCTTCCGGGGTCACTTCTCGCCGCCACGACAGTTCGGAGAATTGGGTCGCTCGCCGCCGCGCGCAGCCCACTCCTCAGGTGTATAAAGGTGCATCGCCAGCGCGTGGACCGGGCCGCCGAGCTCGTCGGCGAGCAGCGCATAGATCTGCTGATGGCGCTTGACCGGCATCATCGCCTCGAAGCTGTCAGAGACCAGCGTCACCTTGAAGTGGGTTTCGGAATTGGCCGGCACGTTGTGCAGGTGACTTTCGTTCTCTACGCGCAGCACGTCCGGCGAAAGCGCCGTTAATTTCTGCTCGATCTGTGTCTGCAACGTCATGACAGGCCTCCTCGGTGTGTGGACGGCTTCATTGTACGCCCTTACCGAGGCCTCGACGATGCCCGCCGTTCAACGAGTGCGCGCCCGGCAAGCGACACCCGCGAAAGGCTCGCTGCCAGCGCCAAAAGCGTCGTGAAAGCGCCGAACCAGAGCGTGACCTGCACCGAAAACCCCAGCGCCAGCGCCGCGCCCACCACCGCCACGCCGAAAGACTGGCCGACGGTGCGTACCGTGCTCATCATGCCGGAGACGTTGGCACTGCGCTCCGGCGGCAGGCTCGCCATCATTTCGCGGTTATTGGGCGGCTGGAAAAGCCCGAAGCCGATCCCGCACAGCGCCGTGCGCCAGAGACTGCCCGCCGCCCCGGTGGTCTCATCCACCAGCGCCAGCGCCATCAGCCCAACCACCAGAAAGCCAAGGCCCACGCTCGACAGGATGCTCGGGTTGACCTTGTCGGCAAGGCGCCCGGCCAGCGGCCCCACCACCATGATGGCAAGCGGCCACGGGGTGAAGAGCCAGGCGGTTTCGAGCGGCGAGAACCCCATCTGGTTCTGGTAAAAAAGCGACAGCGCGACGAACGTCAGCCCGTGGCCGATGAACGCAAGCCCCGAGGTACAGACTGCCAGGGTGAAGCGCATCTCGCTAAAGAGCGTCAGCGGTAAAAGCGGATAGCGCGCCCGGCGCTGGCGGCGAATGAACAGCGTCGCGGCGATCAGGCAGAGCCCGGCCCAGGCGAGCGCCGCCAACGGCTCGGCATGACCCAGCGCGTCCATCGAGAGAAAGAAGCTCGCCAGCATCACGATCGAGCAAAGCGCTCCGGCGATATCGAAGGCGCCCGAGCGCGGCGTCTCGCGAGGCAAGGCCGTGGCGGCAAAATAGAGCGAGCAGAGCCCGAGCGGCACGTTCAGCGCAAAAAGCCAGGGCCAATCGGCAAAAGAGAGAATCGCCCCGCTCACCGTGGGCCCGGCGGAGTAGCCGGCGGCGACGATCAGCGCGCTCAGACCCAGGGCACTGCCCAAAAGCCGGGTCGGAAAAATCATCCGATAAAGCGACGGGCCGATGGAGAGCGTGGCCGCCGCGCCCAGGCCCTGGAGTGCCCGAAACACCAAGAGCGTCTCAAGATGTCGGGAGAGGGCCGCCCCGATGGAGGCGCCAACGAAGATGGCCAGCCCCAGCAGATAGAGCCGGCGCCGGGTGATCAGCTCACTGAGCCCCGCAAACACCAGCAAGAACGCCGCGCACACGACCTGAAAGATATTGGTGATCCACACCGAACGCGAGGCGGAGGCGCCCAGATCCTCTGCGATGGTGGGCAGCGCCAAATTGACCATGGTGGTATCCATTACCGCCATGGTGGTACCGGTCATCAGCGCCAGAAGCGCCAGCGCACGTTCACGGCCGGGCAGGCCGTCGTCGCCTGGGCGGGTTTCGAACAGTCGCATGGAGCAAGGCTTCCTTAAGGCAGGCCTGCGTTTGAGTAAAGCGCTCCCTGGGCAGGACTTCGAGCAGGACGTTATTGCAGGGCTTTTTTACAGCGCTTTTTTACAGCGCTTTTTTGCAGGGCCTTGACGGCAAAACCGGCCGAAGCCGGTTTCGAAAAACGTACGCTCTGCGAAAGCGTCAGGCCGGGTCGTTGTCGAGCAGCAGCGCGTCGTCGACATCGGAAATTTCAAGCGCCGTTTCATCGTCGAGATCGATCGCCAGGTAGCTGTGCTCGACGCGCAAAAACGACTGGAACAGTGACCAGTCCAGCGTCTCGGGCCACTGACGCTCGTCCTCTTCCCAGGCGCGCAGTTCGGTTTCGAGAATTTCCACGCAGCGCTCGCGCACGAAGGTCTCTAGCGCCTCGGGGGTGTCCATCTCGGGGATCAGGTAAATGGTACTTTCACGTTCGACGTCGTCCAGTGTCAGGTCGTCGTCTCCCATGGTGGGTTCCAGCGCGTTGATCCAATCCAGAAAGGATTGGGTCGGCCTGACGCTCAGAGCGGAGCGGTTAAGCAGTTTCATGGGATTCTCCTCGCCGTCGAAACGTTGACCATTATGGGCGCTAAAACGCGCCCTTACCAACTTTTACTCGACTTCCGGACGCATCGCCGGGAACAGCAGTACGTCGCGAATCGAGGGGCTGTCGGTGAACAGCATCACCAGCCGGTCGATCCCGATGCCCTCGCCCGCCGTGGGCGGCATGCCGTACTCCAGCGCCCGCACGTAGTCGGCGTCATAGTACATCGCCTCCAGATCGCCCGCGTCCTTCTCGGCGGCCTGCTCGCGAAAGCGCTCGGCCTGGTCCTCGGCATCGTTGAGCTCGGAGAAGCCGTTGGCGATCTCGCGCCCGCCCACGAAAAACTCAAACCGGTCGGTGACGAAAGGATCGGCGTCGCTGCGCCTTGCCAGCGGGCTCACCTCCGCCGGGTACTGGGTAATGAAGGTGGGCTGATCGAGGCGATGTTCGGCAACCTCCTCGAAGATCTCGGTCTGGACCTTGCCCAGCCCCCAGCTCGGCTTCACCTTCACGCCCACGCGCTCGGCGACTTTCACGGCGCCTTCAAGCGACTCGAGCTCAGCGGCATCGATGCCGTCACCGTACTCGAGAATCGAATCCTTGAGCGTCAGACGGCGAAACGGCGCGCCGAAATCGTACTCGTTGCCTTGATAGCTCAACGTGGTGGTACCGAGTACCTGCTGGGCGGTGGCGCGCAGCATCGCCTCGGTCATGTCCATCAGGTCGTTGTAATCGGCGTAGGCCCAGTAGAACTCGACCATGGTGAACTCGGGGTTGTGCCGGGTCGAGAGGCCTTCGTTACGGAAGTTGCGGTTGATCTCGAAGACCTTCTCGAAGCCGCCCACCACCAGCCGCTTCAAATAAAGCTCCGGGGCGATACGCAGGTACATGTCCATGCCCAGCGCGTTGTGGTGGGTGATGAACGGGCGCGCCGTGGCCCCGCCGGGGATCGGCTGCAGCATGGGGGTTTCCACCTCCATGAAGCCCTTGTCCTCGAAAAAGCGGCGCATCGCGCTGATTACCGCAGCGCGGGTCTCGAACGCTTTGCGCGACTCCGGGTTCATGATCAGGTCGACGTAGCGCTGGCGATAGCGCGCTTCCTGGTCGGTCAGGCCGTGAAACTTGTCAGGAAGCGGGCGCAGGCTCTTGGTCAGAAGCTGGGCATCGACCATCATCACGTAGAGATCGCCCTTGCCGGATTTATGCACCGGGCCGCGCGCGGCGACGATATCGCCGATGTCCCAGCTCTTGATGTCTTCCAGAAGCTCGGCGGGCAGGCCCTTTTTATCCACGTAGAGCTGGATCTGACCGGCCACGTCCTGAATGACGATGAAGGGGCCACGCTTTCGCATGATGCGCCCGGCCACCGCCGCCTGATGATCCAGCGCCTCGAGCTCCGCCTTGTCCTTGTCACCGAACTGCGTTTGCAGCTCGACGGTCAGGCTATCCCGGCGAAAGTCGTTGGGAAAGGCGCTCTTGCCGGTGGTGGCGGCGCTCTCGCGGCGCGCGGCGAGCTTGCCGCGGCGCTCCATGATCAGATGATTTTCGTTTTCCGCAGAAGACGCGTCCTGGTTGGCCATCAGACACCCTTGAATGATCGAACCCAAAAAAGATTACAAACCCTGCTTGAGGCTTGCGATGATAAATTGATCCAGATCGCCGTCGAGCACCTTGTCGCAGTTGCTGGACTGCACGCCGGTGCGCAGATCCTTGATGCGCTGGTCGTCGAGCACGTAGGAGCGGATCTGGCTGCCCCAGCCGATGTCGGCCTTGGAGTCCTCGGCTTCCTGCTTGGCGGCGTTGCGCTTTTGCATTTCGTGCTCCCAGAGCTTCGCCTTGAGCTGCTTCATGGCGAAGTCCCGGTTGGCGTGCTGGCTGCGCTGGTTCTGGCAGGCCACGACGATACCGGTCGGCTCGTGGGTGATCCGCACCGCCGAGTCCGTGGTGTTGACGTGCTGACCGCCGGCGCCGCTGGAGCGGTAGGTGTCCACGCGCAGATCCGACGGGTTGATCTCGACCTCGAAGCTGTCGTCGACTTCCGGCGATAAAAACACCGAGGCGAAGGACGTGTGGCGGCGACCGCCAGAGTCGAACGGGCTCTTGCGCACCAGCCGGTGAACGCCGGTTTCGGTTCTGAGCCAGCCAAAGGCGTGATCGCCCTGAATATGCACCGAGGCCGACTTGATGCCCGCCACTTCGCCGGCGGAAGCTTCGATGATCTCGGCCTTGAAGCCGTGATGCTCGGCCCAGCGCAGGTACATGCGCAGCAGGATATTCGCCCAGTCCTGGGCTTCGGTGCCGCCGGAGCCGGACTGAATGTCGAGGTAGGCGTTGTTTTCGTCCATCTCGCCGGCGAACATGCGGCGAAACTCGAGCCGTTCGAGCGACGCCTGCATGGTATCGAGTTCGCGCTTGACCTCTTCGACGGTGCTCTCGTCCTCCTCCATCTCGGCCAGCTCCAGAAGATCCCGGCTATCGCCAAGCCCCTGGTCCAGCTCGTCGATAGTGGCGACGATGGTCTCAAGCGTTGCCCGCTCCTTGCCGAGTTTCTGGGCGTACTCCGGGTCGCTCCAGACGTTCGGGTCCTCGAGTTCGCGGGTAACCTCTTCTAGCCGATCCTTCTTCTCGGCATAGTCAAAGATACCCCCTAAGAACGTCTGTCCGCTCAGACAGGTCCTTGATTTGGGTATGAATCGGGTTGGTTTCCAACATGGGTCGCGCCTTGATCTGATCAGTACCGCCAGGGTACTCAAATGGGGTGGTCGTTGGTCGGGGCGCTCGCTGAGCACGGGGGGCGGCGCAAGGCCGCTGACCCGACAAACGAAACCGATGCATTAATGGGCGCCTAGTGTAACGAAAGCGGGGGGTGGGTGCATCTACCGCCCTGCCCGCACACGCAAAAACCCGGCCGGAGCCGGGTTTTCAAGAGAGTACCGAGACGTACTTAGAAGCGGTAGGTCAGCTGCGCGCCAAAGCCATGAGCTTCGTTTTTGTAGTCCGCCGAGTAGGTCGCCCCGCCCACCGGGATACCGCGAGTCGCCGGGCTTGCCAGCAGATCCTGGCGCGACTGCTCGACGGAAGTGCCGCGCTCGGTCAGGTACGAGTAGGCCACGTCCAGCGTCAAATCGGGAATCGGCGTCCAGCCCGCGCCCAGTGAGAAGATGCGCCGGTCATCGGAGGGAATGCGCACGCTTCTGAACTCGTCATTGGTCGGCGTGAAGTCGAGCGTGACGCCCGCGCGCAGCGCAAGCTCGGGGGTGAGCTGGTACTCACCGCCGGTGGCGAACGCCCAGGCGTTGGAGTAGTCCTGCTGCTCCTGAGTGATCACGCCGCCGCCGGTGCCGGTGACGCGAATCTCGTCGAACTGGCTCCAGCGTACCCAGGAAGCGCCGAACATCAGCTTGAGTCGGTCGCTCATCTGCTGGGTCAGCGAGAAGTTGACCGTCTCCGGCGTGGTCAAATCGAGCGAGGCGTTTGAGTCGGCGCGCACCACGTTGCCCAGCGGGTCGGTCGCGGAGAAATCGCCTTCCAGGGTGTAGTCGACCTTGGAGCGGTAGGTCAGACCGAAGGTGGTCTCCGGGACCGGCTGATAGATCACGCCGAGGTTATACCCCCAGGCCTCGTCGTCGCCTTCGACGCGCGAGTCGATATCGGTGGCGGCGCTGAACGCCGGGCCGGAAGGCAGCTGGCGGCGCAGCTCACCGTCGACCTTGTTGTAGGTAACGCCCGCGCCCACCGACCACTGGTCGTTGAAGCGGTAGGAGACCGTCGGCTGCGCCGACTGCACGACCACTTCGGTGTAGTCCCCGAAGTAGCGGCCCTGAAACGAGCCTTCGTACTCGGTCTTGGAGCCAAACGGGGCGTAGACGCCGAAGCCGAACGCCAGCCGCTCGTTGACCGGATGCGCGTAGAACGCGAACGGCACCAGCGTGCCGGGCACCATGTCGCCTTCGTTGGTACCGGGGATACCGCCCACGGGCACCTGAACGCCGTTGGGTGCGCCGCCGGTCGCCACGCCCGAGTCCAGCGTGCGGCTGGCCTGAACGTTACTGATGTCGGTTTTCGGGTTCAGGTACGTGCCGCCGGCGGTGATCTGCGCGCGGTCGAGAAACGACATGCCCGCCGGGTTGCCGTAAACGATGGTGGCGTCGTTGACGTTGGAGCTGCGTCCGGCGTGCCCATAACCTTGGCCGCTGACGCTCTGTTCGTTGATCTGGTAGCCCCCGGCGTTGGCCTGGCTTGCGAAGGCCGCCGCCGCAACGGCGGACACCAGCGCGAGTTTTTTTACGTTGTTATGCATAGTGAGCCTCGTTTTCGAATGATCCGGCAGGCACTACGACTCGCCCGCCCTATTATTGTGTTCCAGTGATTAGTTTTCGCCCAATGCGGGCGCGGGTTCAAGAGGCAAACGCTCGTTTTATTTATTTTCGGGGCTATCCATTAGTCGTACGAGCATTTTAATGCGCGCCGAACGGCTTTTCTCAAACTCGTAGGCACGGTTTTAATGCCGCCATGAAAACACAGCGCAGCGTTGAAAGGACGGGTAAAGATCGCCCCCGCCGGGGCTAAAGTTTTGGCCCGCCGACACGAGCGCCAGCCGCGGCCTAGCTCACGCCGATATAGCGCCCGGGCTTGTGGTTGAGCGCGATGATGAGATTGAGCGTCAGCGCGCCCAGCACCGAGTAAGCGACGCGATCCAGCGGCAGCTGGGTGAGCGCGACGGCGAGAATCACGGAGTCGACGCCAAGCTGCACGTAGCCCGCCCGCAGGCCATGGCGCTGCTGCAGGTAAAGCGCGAGGATGTTGATGCCACCCAGGCTCGTGCGATGGCGAAAGAGCATCAGCATGCCAAGACCCATCAGCGCCCCGCCCATCAGCGCGGCGTAGAGCGTGGGTACGCTCTCGAAGACCACCCACTCGCCGGTCAGCTCGGAGAAAAGTGACACCAGGCCGATGGCAATGAAAGTGCGCAGGGTAAAACTCCAGCCCATGCGCTTGATCGCGAGATAGTAAAACGGCAGGTTGATGGCGAAGAACCAGGCGCCGAAGCCCCAGCCGGTCATGTAGTTCAACAAAAGCGCCAGCCCCGCCGTGCTGCCGGTGAGCAGGACCGCGTGGGTATAGAACGTCACCCCCAGCGCCACGAACAGCGTGCCGAGCAGCATCGCGATGGCGTCTTCGACCAGGGTATGCGGGTCCTGGGGCAGGTCTTCCACGCGCATGAGTGCGTCCCTTTTATGTCCTTGTTGATACTACGGCCGCGTCGCCAGGCGCTTATATGATCTCGGCGTGCTCGACCATCAGCTGCAGTGACTCGCGTCCGCGCCAGCGGTTGCGGTTGAGTTTGAACGCGCAGGTCAGCGTATCGCCGACGCCGAAGGCGGGCAGCTCCCCGGGCGTCAGGGCGCGAAACCAGATCGCCTTGCAGGTCACCGGGCCGCTCGAGAGCTCCAGCATCAGGTGCACGCCGTCGCCGCCCACCGGGCGCAGCGACTCGACGATGAAGTCGCCCTGAAACAGCGGCGCCTCGAACTCGCGGCCAAACGGGCCCAGCGCATCGATTTCGCCAAGCGTCGCCAAATTTAGCTGGGCGGGATCGAGCGTGCCGTCGGTGTAAAGCTGCGGGGTGCGCGGTTCGCTACCGAGTTGCTCGGTCACGGCCTGTAGAAACGCCGCCTTGAACGCCTCGCGCTGCTCGAGCGCCAGGCCCACCCCCGCCGCGCCGCTGTGCCCGCCAAAGCGCGGCAGCGCCTCGGGGGCAAGTTCAAAAGTGCGCTGCAGGGCGTCGCGCAGGTGAAGCCCATCGATGGAGCGCCCGGAGCCGGTGAGCATATTGGGTGCGGCGGCTTTGGTCAGTACCACCGCCGGGCGCCCGTACGCCTGCACCAGGCGGGAAGCGACGATGCCCTGCACGCCGGCGTGGCCGTCTTCGAGAAATACCACTACCGCGGGCTCGCCGGCCTCGATCGCCGGCAGCGCCAGGCGCTTGGCCTCTTCGGCCATGTCCGCCTCGATCGCCTTGCGCGACTGGTTGTCCTGATCCAGCACCTCGAGCTGGCGATTGGCTACCGCGTCGCTTTCGGCCAGCATATAGTGAAGCGCCGCGTAGGGGTCATCGAGGCGCGAGCGGGCGTTGATGCGCGGGCCCATTTGGAAGGCCAGCGTCTCGGCGTTGAACGGCACGCTGTCCGCCCCGAGCCTTGCTGCCATGGCGCGCCAGCAGGCGGCGTCCATCCGGTTGATCAGGGTCAGCCCGTGGCTGACCACCGCGCGGTTGGCGGGGCTTGCGCCGAGCGAGACGCAGTCGGCCACGGTCCCCAGCGCCACGTACGAGAGCCAGGGCGAGAGCTTGGGCGTGGCCTCGTTCAAAACGCCCCACTCGATGAGCACGCCGCGAGCCAGCGACATCAAAAGCCAGGCCACCATGCAGCCGGCGATGGTCTTGTCCGGATAGTCGCAGTCCTCGCGCGTCGGGTTGATACAGGCGTATGCCGAGGCCGGCGGCCCCGCCTGGGGCAGCGCGTGGTGATCGCTCACCACCACGTCGATGCCCGCCTCCTTCAAGCGCGCGATCCGCGGCTCGTCACTACTTCCGCAGTCGGCGGTAATCACCACGCTCGGGCGCGGCGACAGCGCCAGCGTGCGCTCGACCAGCGGCAGGCTGATACCGTAGCCGTCGTTGATACGATGGCCGATCAGGCTGTGAAGCCGCTTTTCCGGCACGCCAAAAAGCTCTACCAGCGTGCGCCGAATCACCACGTGAGAGGTGATACCGTCGACGTCGTAGTCGGTCAGGATGCCGATCGACTCGCCCTCGGCGACGGCCTTGGCGATACGCTCGGCGCCGCGCCTGCCGTGGGCCAAACGCGCCGGATGGGCGAGGTAACGAAGGCTCGGCGACACCAGCGGCGCAAGCGGCTCGGTGTAGCCCGGCAGGCGCGAGGCCAGAAGCCTTGACTGCAGCTCGGAGAGGCCCTCTTTTTGGGCGCGAGCGTAAACCGCCTCGTCCAACGGACGAGGCGTCAAGCGGGGCCGGCTGGCGTTTTGCGAAAGCGTTGCGATGGCGTCGCTCACATCAACCATCAGTGCTTGCGACGATGATCGATCACGAACTGCTGGACGCTTTCAAGCTCGGCCGGCAGCACCGCGTAGCGCTCTTCGCGCTCGAGCAGGTCGTCCATGTGGGTCGGCAGCGCCACGCCCTGAAAGCCCGCCTTGACCACGGCCTCGGCGAACTTGGCCGGGTGAGCGGTGGCCAGCGTGATCACCGGTGTGTGGCTGTCGGCGCGTTCGCGCTCGGCGGCCCGGTAGCCGGTCGCGGTGTGCGGGTCGAGCATCTCGCCGGTGCGGTGATGCGCCTCGCGGATCACTTCCAGAATGGTCGCGTCATCCACGCTGTGGCTGGCGAACTTCTCCCGCAGCCGCGCAAGCGGGGCCTCGGCGAGCGCCGTCGGCTCTTTTTGGAAGCGCTCGAGCAGTGCCGCGACCGCCTTGCCGTCGCGCTCGTAGGCGTCGAACAACAGCCGCTCGAAGTTCGACGAGACGACGATGTCCATCGACGGCGCAAGCGTCGCTTCGAGCTCCTTTTTGGAGAAGTCGTTGGCGGCAAGCGTACGGTGCAGAATGTCGTTGGCATTGGTGGCGATGATGAACTGCTTCACCGGCAACCCCATCTTGTAAGCGGTGTAGCCCGCAAACACGTTACCGAAATTCGCCGAGGGCACACAGAAGCTCACTTCGCGGTGCGGCGCGCCGAGCGCGACGCCGGCGGCCACGTAGTAGACGATCTGGGCCATGATGCGCGCCCAGTTGATCGAGTTGACCGCGACCAGCCGGGTACCCTGCAAAAAGTGTTGATCGGCGAAGCTCGCCTTGACCATCGCCTGGGCGTCGTCGAAATTGCCTTCGATGGCGATATTGAAGACGTTATCGGCCAGCACCGAGGTCATCTGGCGTCGCTGCACCTCGGATACCCGCTTATGCGGATGCAGAATGAAGATATCCAAATTGTCGCAGTGGCGACAGCCCTCGATCGCCGCCGAGCCGGTGTCCCCGGAGGTCGCGCCCATGATCACCGCGCGCTCGCCGCGCTTTTTCAAGAAGTGATCGAGCAGACGCCCCAGAAGCTGCAGCGCGACGTCCTTGAACGCCAGCGTCGGGCCGTGGAACTGTTCGAGCAAAAAGTGGTTGGCGTCGAGCTGCTTGAGCGGCACCACCGCGTCGTGGCTGAAGGTGGCGTAAGCCTCCTCCACCAGACGCTTGAAGGTAGCGTCGTCGATCTCGCCGCCGACGAACGGCTTCATGACGCGAAAGGCGATCTCGGCGTAGGAGAGCCCGGCCATCGCCTCAAGCTCTTCCTGCGAGAACGTGGGTAGCGTTTCCGGCACATAAAGCCCGCCGTCGCTGGCCATGCCGGTCAGCACCACTTCCTCGAACGAGAGCGCGGGGGCCTGGCCCCGCGTGCTGATATAGCGCATGTGACTACTCCCCTTCGTCCAGGCTCTCCACGCGGATACGCGTGACCGGGCCAGCAATATCGGCCATCGCCTCGATTTCGCGAATCGCCTCGTTCATCTGCTTCTCCCGGGTGCGGTGCGTCAGCAGGATGATCGGGACGAGCTCGCCTTCGGTGGCCTCTTTCTGAATCAGCGCTTCGATGGAGATGCCCTGCTCGGCCAGAATGGTGGCGACCCGTGCCAGCACGCCGGGACGGTCCACCGCCAGAAGGCGCAGGTAGTAGGCCGTGGTGATCTCCTCCATCGGCATGATGGGCAGATCGTTGATATCGTCTTCGATGCCGCTGAAGGCGAGATACGGCACGCGATAGTGATGGTCGGTGGTGATGTCGCGGGCGACATCGAGGATGTCCGCGACCACCGCCGAGGCGGTCGGCTCGGCGCCGGCGCCGGCGCCGTAGTAAAGCGTCGGGCCGACCGCATCGCCCATCACGGCGATGGCGTTCTTGACGCCGTGCACGTTGGCGAGCAGGCGCTCTTTCGGAATCAGGGTGGGGTGAACGCGAAGCTCGAGCCCCTTGTCGGTGCGCTTGCAGATGCCCAGATGCTTGATGATATAGCCCAGGTTGTCCGCCTGCTCGACGTCCTCGGCGGTGATGCGCGCGATGCCCTCGGTGAAGGCTTTCTCGAACTGCAGCGGCACGCCAAAGGCAATGGAGGCCAGAATGGTCAGCTTGTGGGCGGCGTCGATGCCTTCCACATCGAAGGTCGGGTCGGCTTCGGCGTAGCCCAGCGCTTGGGCTTCGGCGAGCACGTCCTCGAATGCCCGCCCTTCGTCGCGCATGTGGGTCAGAATGTAGTTGCCGGTACCGTTGATGATACCCGCCACCCAGTCGATGCGGTTGGCGCCCAGGCCCTCGCGCAGCGACTTGATCACCGGGATACCACCCGCCACCGCCGCCTCGAACGCCACGATCACGCCCTTCTCATGCGCGGCGCGGAAGATTTCGTTGCCGTGCACGGCGATCAGCGCCTTGTTGGCGGTGACCACGTGCTTGCCGTTTTCGATGGCGGTGAGCACCAGCTCGCGGGCGACGTCGTAGCCGCCGACCAGCTCGACGAGTACGTCGACGTTGGGGTTGGTCGCCACTTCGAACACGTCGGTAGTGGCGTTGATGCCGGTAATGTCGCAGTCGGGATGAATGCTGCGATGGGCGACCTGCTCGATCACGATCGGACGGCCGGCGCGGCGAGCAATGTCATCCGCGTTGCGCATCAAAACGTTGAACGTGCCGCCACCGACGGTTCCCAAACCACAAAGGCCTACTCTTACCGGTTTCAAAATACTTCCCCTCTAGCTTCGCACCCTAGGGTGCGGCGTCTTGATAGTTGAGTTTGGCGTGCGCCACCCGTGGCGGCATTTTAATCGTTTACGTCAGTCATCCAAGCCTAACATGCCGACCAGCCGATCCGGCGGAACAAATCCCGGCACCAGCTGCCCATCGGGCAAAATAATCGCCGGCGTGCCCGTGACGCCGAGCTGCATGCCGAGCTGGTACTGATCCGCCACCGGATTGTCGCAGATCTCGCCGCTCACGCTCTCACGGCTCTGGGCGCGCGTCATCGCTTCGCTGCGATTATCCGAGCACCAGGCGCGCTCCAGTGTTCTGGCAGCGTCGCTGTCCATGCCTGCCCGCGGAAAGGCCAGGTAGTGCACCGCAATGCCGCGCTCGTTGAGCTCCGGCACGCTTTCGTGCAGCCGCTCGCAGTAGGGGCAGGTCGGGTCGGTGAAGACCACCACGGTCGCCCGGGGCTCGTCCACGCCGCGATAGACGAAGCGCTCGGACGCCGGCACCGCGTCGAGCGCGGCCATGCGCTGCTGGTTTTTCGCCTGCTCGGTCAGGTTCACCAGGCCCTGCTCGGCGTTCTGATAAAGATCGCCGACCAGAAAGTAGCTGCCGTCTTCGTTGGCGTAGAAGGACTCGCCGTTTTCCAGACGCACCTGGTAGATGCCCGTCATGGGCGTTTCGAGCACTTCCTCGACGAGCATGGGCTGGCCGTTGACTTCGAGCGACTCGGCCAGGCGCTCGGCGTCGGCCTGGGCGGCGGCGGGCAGAAGCGCCGCGCCCACCAGCAAAAACGGCGCAAACCGTGAGCCCGACCCGGCGCGTGATGATAACGTCGTGCGTTGACGCATGATATTCAACCTCGTGGATGGTGATCGGCGTGCAGCTGCTCCAGACGCGCCTGGGCAACGTGCGTGTAAATTTGCGTCGTGGACAGGTCGCTGTGTCCAAGAAGCAGCTGTACGACCCGCAAATTGGCCCCATGATTCAATAAATGCGTCGCAAACGCGTGGCGCAGCGTATGCGGCGATAAAGAGCGGGTGATATTGGCCGTGACGGCGTGAATTTTAATCCGATGCCAGAAGGTTTGTCGCGTCATGGCGTTGCCGCCGCGGCCGGGAAACAGTGCCGGGCGAGTCACGTCCGCCATCAGCGCGGGCCGGCCGCGCGCCAGATACTCCTCGAGCCACCCTACCGCCTCGTCGCCCATCGGCACCAGCCGATCCTTGTCGCCCTTGCCGCGTACCCGCACCACGCCCTGGCGCAGGTTCACCGTGTCACTGGAAAGCCCCACGAGCTCCGAGACACGCAGCCCACAAGCGTACAAGAGCTCGAGCATGGCGCGGTCGCGAAGCCCGAGCGCGGTGGTGGTGTCCGGGGCGAGCAGCAGCCGGTCGACCTCTTCCTCTTCGAGCGTATTGGGCAGGCTCGGGCGCACCCGGGGCAGCGCCACCTCGGCCAGCGGGTCGTGGTCGATGTGACCACCGAGCTGCGCCCAGCGGTAGAAGCTTCGAAGCGACGACAAAAGCCGGGCGTTGCTTCGAAGCTGATAGCCGGCCTGCTGGCGCTCGTCGAGCCAGGCGGAAAAGCGCGCGGGGTCTGGCGCCAGCAGGGTCTCGTCGAAGCGTTCGAGATACGTCTGCCAGGCGATCAAATCGCGCCGGTAGGCCGACAGCGTATGCTCGCTTGCGCCCTGCTCGAGCCACAGGGCGTCCAAAAACACATCGATGTCGTTCAAGGCCAGACTCCCGGCGCGCAGCCAATAAAAAACCCCGCCCCGCAAAGCGGAGACGGGGTTGTGTACCCGGGCGCGAACGCGCCCGCAAAAAAGCCGCGATTACGCCAGCTTTTCCTTGATACGGGCCGACTTACCGCTGCGCTCACGCAGGTAGTAGAGCTTGGCCTGACGTACGTCACCGCGGCGCTTGACTTCGATAGAGTCGACCAGCGGGCTGTAGGTCTGGAAGGTACGCTCGACGCCGACACCGTGAGAGATTTTACGCACGGTGAACGCGGAGTTCAGGCCACGGTTACGCTTGCCGATGACCACACCTTCGAAGGCCTGCAGACGCTCGCGAGTGCCTTCCTTGACCTTGACCTGAACGACGATGGTGTCGCCCGGTGCAAAGCCCGGAATTTCCTTGCTCATCTGCTCGTTTTCGATCGCCTGGATCACCTTGTTCTTGCTGCTCATGTCTTACTCCTGAATAACGTAATGGTTTGCCACGCAGTTGTGGAAGGGGCAAACCGTGATCCCGGCGCTCGAAACGAGCCACGCGGGAGTCGTTATGGGTGACGCAGGTGCGTTAAGCCCTGCACCGCCGCCCTGGCCTACCCGTGGGGCAGGGCGTTTTCTTCGATGAACTCGTCAAGCAGACGCTGCTGCTCGGCGCTCAAGGTGCGTCCGGCCAACAGATCGGGCCGACGCTGCCAGGTGCGCCCAAGCGACTGCTTCAACCGCCAGCGCTTGATCGCGCCGTGATGGCCGCTTAGCAGCACATCCGGCACCCGCTTCCCGTCGATGACTTCCGGCCGGGTGTAGTGCGGGCAGTCCAACAGACCGTCGTTGAACGAGTCCTCGATGGCGGAGTCCTGATGCCCCAGCACGCCGGGAATCAGCCTTGCCGCTGCGTCGATCAGTACCATGGCCGGCAGCTCACCGCCACTCAGCACATAGTCGCCGATCGACCACTCTTCGTCGATGTCACTTTCCACCACCCGCTCGTCGATACCTTCGTAGCGCCCGGCAACCACGACCAGCGGGCCGCCTTGCACCAGCGCCTCGACGCCCGGCTGATCGAGCTTTCGTCCCTGGGGCGAAAGATAGATCACCTTTGGCACTCGCCCTGTCCGCGAAAGCCCATGGGCTTTTGCATCGGCGATCGATGCGCGTAGCGTATCGACTTTCATCAGCATCCCGGGGCCGCCGCCGTAAGGTCGGTCGTCCACGCTGCGATGCTTGTCGGTGGCGTAGTCGCGCGGGTTCCAGAACCCGAGTTCGATCTGGCGCCGTTCGACGGCCCGACCCACGACCCCCTGGCCGGTGAGCGCGTCGAACATCTCGGGAAAAAGCGATACCACGCCAAACCACAGGGCGGGTGCTTCTTCACCGCGTTCGCTTTCAAAGGGCGCGTTCTGAAGCGTTGGATCGCTCAAAATTCGCTGTCCCAATCGACGATCATACGGCCCTCGACGAGGTCGATATCGAGCACCACGTCATCGGGCAGATACGGCAGCAGCCGCTCGCGCTTATCGATGGCCTCGCTATCGCCGCGTACGACGATGACATCGTTGGCGCCGGTTTCGAACAGATAGCTGATCTGCCCCAGGCGCTCGCCTGACCGAGTGAAGACGTTCAAACCTTCGAGCTCGTGCCAGTAGTACTCATCATCCGCCAGTGTCGGCAGCACGCTCTTGGGCAGCAGGATTTCGGCCTGGGCCAGCGCTTCGGCGGCCGTTCGGTCGTTGACATCCTCGAGCTGCACCACCAGCGCCTTGCCCTGCTGGCGCCCCTGAATGACCGGCATTCGCGTCAGGGTATCCCCCTGGCGAACCCACCACTCCGGGTACTGCAGGATACTGTCGATAGGACTTGTGTAGGAGTATACCTTGAGCCAACCCTTTACCCCGTGGGGGCTGGTCAGCTTGCCGAGCACCACGTGCTCGTCTGTCTGGCCGGCGTCTAAACGCGTCATTGGCCCGTGCTCCTACAGTGCATTACCACAAAACCGCCATCCTACGAACCGTATCCCTGTTCGTCATCGACGAACGTTCAGGCTTACGCCTGCTTGCGTGCTTCTTTCACCAGCTCGGCAACGCGACCAGAGAGCTGTGCGCCCTGGCTTTGCCAATGTACGACGCGGTCCAGATCGACGCGCAGACGCTCTTCCTGACCACGGGCTACCGGGTTGAAAAAGCCGATGCGCTCGATGAAACGGCCATCACGGGCGTTACGCGAGTCGGTGACGGTGAGGTGGTAAAAGGGACGCTTCTTGGCGCCACCACGTGCCAAACGAATGGTAACCATACGATAACTATCCTTCGGTTGAGGTTACGAGAGTGGAGCATGGCGACATCGCCATCAGAACACTCATCATGCTGTTTTCCGGACTATTTTCCGGCACAACTTCCGCGATACAGCGCGCGCCTGGCGATACTATCAGCAGGCCGTTTTGTACCTTTTTTCACGCCCAGGCGACAGGCTCGGACGGCGCACTCGACGCCCCGCTTGCCAACACCCACGCATGAAGAGGCCGCATTCTACGCAAATGCGGCCTGCTTGGAAAGCCTGACAGCCAGAAAACTCGCAGGGCGTCAACCGCGCCCAGCCTCGTTCCCGGCGTTTTTCATCGCACGGCTCGAGGGCCTTTCGTCAGGCGCTGTCGCGCACGACGAGCGACCCGGCCACGCGAACGACATTGACCGCGGCCGCGGGCGTGGCCATGCGCCGCTCCAGCAGCCGAAGCGCTTCAGAAGCGGTCGTTTTTACCGGATTGGTGACGGTCGTCAGCGGGCAGAGCCCAAAGGCCGCGCTCGGCACGTCGTCAAAGCCGGTCACCGCAAGCGCCCTGGGTACCTCGATACCCAACCGCCGGGCGGCTTCGAGCGCTCCCAGGGCCATGGCGTCGTTGGCGCAGACGATGGCGTCGATAGCGGTTTTCGAGCGCAAGAGCTCGGTGGCGGCGAGGACGCCGCTTTCCAGCGAGAAGTCGCCCTGGGCGTGGGCCACGAACGAATGCCCGGCGCTTGCCAGCGCGCGCTCGGCGCCGCTCAGACGCTCCTGGTGGGAGAAGGCGTCCGCGCGCCCGCCAAGCCAGGCCAGACGCCGGCGCCCTTGGCTCAAGAGCCTGTTCACCAGTGCCGCCATGCCGGCCTGGTTGTCGCAGCACACCGCATCGGCCTGACAGTTGTCGAGCACTCGCCCGATCAGCACCAGCGGGGCGCCACTTCGGCGACACAGCGTGGCGATGTCCGGGCTCACCGAGCCCGCCGCCACGATCGCGCCTTCCACCTGATAAGAAAGCGCGTGGTGAATCATCTCGCTCATGTTGTTGCCCCCGGCGGGCAGCAGCAGCGGCTGATAGCCGCGCTCGGTCAACGCCGCCAGCAGGTGCTCCAGAAGCCAGGCCTCATAAGGCTTCGAGACGCTGCCGACCACCACCGCGACTAGCCCGGTGCGCTGCCCGGTCAAGCCCCGGGCGATCAGGTTGGGCCGATAGCCGAGCGCGGCGGCCACGCCCAGCACGTGTTCGCGCTTTTTCACCGACACCGACGCCCCGGGTGTGAACGCCCGCGACACCATGGCGCGAGAGACCCCCGCCGCCGCCGCCACGTCGTCCGCCGTCACGCGGCGCTTTTGCTGTGTCATGGCACACCTTCTGCCTGGTCGTGGATAAAGAGCGCGCGCGATAAAAAAGCAGCGCCATGCGAGCGACATCAAAGCGTCACAGTGACGTTTTAGGATCGCCTCATCACTTTTTTGCACGCGCTTTCAAAATACCCGTTTGGCGAGGAGCCTGCCAGTGCCGATGAATGCTCTCACTCTGCGCGACGTGACGGTCGACCTCAAACAACGCCGCATCCTCGAGCGCATCAGGCTCGACGTGGCACCGGGCAGTTTCACCTGTCTTCTGGGGCCGTCAGGCTGTGGCAAGACCACGCTCTTGCGCGCCATCGCCGGCTTCACGCCGATCAGCGACGGCGACATTCGCCTTGGCACGCGATCGATCGCAGCGCTCGCTCCTGAGAAGCGCGAGACCGCGATGGTGTTTCAATCCTACGCGCTGTGGCCGCACATGAGCGTGGGCGAGAACCTCGCCTACCCGCTGAAGCTTCGCGGCGTGCCAAGCCTCGAGCGCCAGCGCCGGGTAGCGGCGATGCTCGAGCGGCTGGCGCTTGGTGGCATCGAGGCACGTTCGGTCACCCAGCTTTCCGGCGGCCAGCGCCAGCGCATTGCGCTGGGGCGCGCGCTGATCATCGACCCGCCACTGCTGCTGCTGGATGAGCCGCTTTCGAATCTCGACGCCGCCATTCGGCGAAGCCTGCGCGGGGAGCTTCGACGCCTGCAGAAATCGCTCGGGCTGACCACCGTCATGGTGACTCACGATCAGGAAGAAGCGCTGCAGATGGCCGATCAGATCGTGCTGATGCGCGAAGGCCAAATCGTTCAGGTGGCCCCACCCGCCACCCTCTACGAAGCCCCCGCCGATCTGGACGCCGCCCGCTTTCTGGGCGTGGACAACACCGTTGCATGCACGGCACAGGACCCCTTGATGCGTGCCGGCGCCGCGACGCTTGGCTTTCGCACCCGCGATGCTCGCATCGACGAGACCGCACTCGATCAAGGCCTGCGCCGCCAGGGCCAGGTCATCGAGTGCGTCTACACCGGCGACGGCTATCAGGTCAGCGTCGATGTGCTGGGCACGACGCTCTTCGCCACCGCCGCCGCGCCGCTGCCACCGGGGCGCTTCGTCACCCTGCAGGTTCCCGAGAAGGCGCTGATGCCCTTCGACACCCACCAGCGTTATCTATCCACCGCCCACCGTCAGGAGCACACCGCATGAACACATCCCGTGAAAACGCCCTTCGCTCGCCCCTCTTTCGTATCGCGCCACTGGCGCTCGCGCTTGCCGCGGTGACCGGCCAGGCGAGTGCCGATACCACGCTCAACGTCTTCACCGCCGGCGACGACAACATGGTCGCCTACGTGAACGAGTTCCTCGCCCCGCGCTTCGAGGCAAGCCACCCGGATGTCACCGTGCGCGCCCTCGGCACCGGCCCGGGCGATGCGGGCAGCCAGGCGATTTTTGAAACCATCAGCGCTCAGCGCGACAGTGAAAATTGGGACGTGGACGTCGCCGTCCTGCATCAGCGCATGGCCGGGCAGATGGTCGAAGAGGGTCTGCTGCGCCGCTACACCGATGAGCTGGACACCGCCGCGCTGGCCACCGGCGAGAGTGCGAAAAACGCGCTCGGCGTGGACGTCGAGGGCTACGTGATGCCGATGTTTCAGAGCCAGATCGCGCTGGCCTACAACCCGGCGCTGCTGGCCGAGCCGCCGCAAAGCTACGCCGAGCTTGCCGAGTGGGTGACCGAGCACCCGGGCGCGTTCGGCTATAACGGCATCACCGGCGGCATGGCCGGCGTCGGCTTCGTGTTCGGCTGGATGTACGCCTTCACCGACATGGCGGACACCCTGCAAAACGGCCCCTGGCAGGAGAATGCCGAGGCGCGCTGGAGCGATGCGCTCGAGGGGCTTCGCGCGTTCAATGCCGATGTCACCATGACGCCGGGCAACGCCGGCACTCTGGATGCCATGAACCGCGGCGAGATCAGCATGGGCCCGGTGTGGATGGACATGTACTACACCTGGAAAGCCGACGGGCGCCTGAACCCGGATTTCCGCCTGCTGCTGCCCGAACCCGGCATGCCTGGCCAACCGATGTACTACGCCATTCCCGAACGCGCCGAGCACGCCGAACTTGCCGCCGAGTTCATCGCGCTTGCCACCAGCCCCGAGGTACAGGCCGAAGGCATCGTCGGTGAGTTCAACTGGTTTCCGGGGATCGACGCCGAGCACGTGAAAGACGAGCTGAGCCAGGCGCAGTGGGACGCGCTCTACGCCGATGTCTCGCCAGAGACGCTGGCCAGCCGTGGGCGTTCGATGCCCCAGGGCGACTACTTCCGCGCCATTCTCGAAGCCTACGAGCAGAAAGTCAGCCGCTGAGCCGGCACCGACCCGCCACCGGGGGCGTCTCGCCCCCTTCACGTTGACGAGCGACCCTCATGACTTCGTCCTCTCTTGCCACATCCTGCACGCCGCCGCGACGGCGCCTGGTACCGAGCCTCGGGCTGCTGCTGGTGTTTCCGGCCATGACCGCGGTGGTGCTGCTATATGCGCTGCCGCTGGTGCGCTCGCTGGCGAGCGCCTTTACCGATAAAAGCGGGCTCACCTTCGATCATCTGACGCGCGCGCTCACGCTCTACGGGCGCGACGTGGCGTTTTCCATCGGCGTAAGCCTCGGGGCGCTGGCGCTCATCGCAGCCTGCTCGGTCGCCATCGCGGGCTACCTGACGCTCGGCGCCACGCCCTGGGCGGTGCGCGCCCTGCGCTGGCTCTATCGCTGGCCGCTGTTCATCCCCTTCGTGGTGGCCGGGCAGCTGTCGCGCTCGTTTCTTTCCACCAATGGCATGATGAACACCGCGCTGATCGAGGCCGGGCTCATGAGCGCCCAGAGCGCACAGAGCTTTCTGGACTGGCGCGGCTTGATCGTGACCTTCGCCTGGAAGCAGATTCCTTTCGTCACCCTGCTGCTGGCCGGCGCGATGGCGGCCATCGATCAGAGCCACAGCGAGGCGGCGCGCAATCTGGGCGCCGGGCGGCTGCGCTGCCTGTTTCAGATCGTGCTGCCCCAGGCCGCGCCGACGCTCTGGGTGGGGCTGATTCTCTCGCTGGTGGCGATGCTCTCGGTACTGTCGGTGCCGATGATGCTGCTGTCCGGCAACCCCACCATGATGACCTCGATGATGGCGCACCGCATTACCTACTACGGCGACTACGGCGTGGCCAACGCCCTGGGGCTCTTCTCCTATGCGCTGACCGCCGTGACCGCCTGGATCTATCTACGTCTGACGCTCGCCCGGGAGGCCCGCCAATGAACGCCTCGCGTCTCGTTTCACAGCTGAGCCTTGGGCTTGCGCTCGGGCTTTTAGCCTTCGTCGTCTTCGGCCCACTTTTGAATCTCGGGCTCTGGGCCTTCGCCGAGCAGTGGTTCTACCCCCACACGCTGCCCACCCAGTGGGGCTTCGATTTCTGGGCGCGGGTCTTTCGCCCCCGCGCCGGCGCCTGGAGTTCACTGTTCAATACCGTGCTGGTCGCGTTCTCCGCGGTGGCGCTCTCCATGGCGCTGGCAGTACCGGCGGGCTACGCCCTGGCGCGGCTGGCGCTGCCCGGGCGCCACGCCATCATGCTGCTGTTTTTGCTGCCCCAGGCATTTCCCAACCTGCCGATCTTCGTCAACATCGCGGCGATCTTTCACCAGCTCGGGCTAAACGGCACGCTGATCGGCGTGGTGCTGGTGCACTCGCTGCCGGGGCTGGTCTACGCAGTGTGGATCGCGACCGCCGCGTTCTCGGCGGTGGATCGCTCGCTGGAGGAGTCGGCGCGCAACCTGGGGGCTTCACCGCTGCGCGCGTTTTTCGATGTGACGCTGCCCCAGGCCCTGCCGGGGCTGCTCGCCGCATCGATCTTCGTGTTTCTGGACAGCGTCGACGAATTCACCGGCACGTTCTTCGTCGGCGCGCCGGAAATCACCACGCTGCCACTTCTGATGTTCAACGCCTCGATGGGCGGGAACTATCAGGTGGCCGCCATCACCGCGCTGATTCTGCTGATTCCGTCCATCGGCTTCATGCTCGTCATCGAGCGTTTTCTCAAGGCGGACGTGCTGTCCCGCATCGGCCGCTAGGCCGGTGCCTACCCGAGTCTTTCCTTCATGCTGATCGCCCACCTTTCTGACTTTCATCTTTTCACCGAACGCTCCGAGACCGGCGAGGCGCGCGGCGATATCGCGCGCGTGCTCGAAGCGCTGGTGGCGGATATCGCCGCCCTCGCCCCCCGCCCGGATATCGTCGCGATTAGCGGCGATCTGGCCGACGGCGGCACCCCGGCGGATTACGCGCGCCTGACTGCGCTGCTCGCCCCTCTCTCCATGCCGATACTGGCGGTGCCCGGCAACCACGACCGGCGCGGCGCGATGCGCGAGGGGCTCGGCAGCCGGCTGACGGGGCTGGTGCCGGGGCCGTTTCTGAATGCGCGGGTGGCGCTTCCCGGCGTGACGCTTTTGGGCCTGGACACGGTGGTGCCGGGGGCGCCCCACGGGACACTTTGCGCCGAGCGTTTGAACTGGCTGGAAGGCGAGCTCGCCTCAAGCAAGGGGACGACGGTGATCGTCATGCACCACCCGCCGGTTCAGACCGGCCACCCGCACTGGGATACGTTCAGTCTGATCGAGGGGCGCGAGCGGTTCGCCGAACTGCTGGCGGGTCGCTCCGTGAGGATTCTGTGTGGTCACATCCATCAGCCGTTTCATACCGACTGGGGCGCGCACCACGTGGGGGTGGCGGGTAGCCCGGCGTTCGAGTACCACCTGACCCCAGGCAGTATCGAGACGCCGTGCCCGCAGCCGGTGCCCTTCAGCTACCCCCTCCATCACTGGGGGCCGCAGGGCGTGAGCGTGTACCGGCGCCACCTGCGCGCGTAAGCGATACCCCAACGCAAGAGCGCCCGCCGGATCACCGGCGGGCGCTCTCGTCATTCGCTCTGGGGTTGGGGGTCAGGGGCCAGACGCTTTAGCCTAGCGCCAGGGCATGCCGCCGGGGCCACCCATGCCGCCCATTCCACCGGGGCCGCCGGGCCCGCCCGGGCCACCGCCGCCCATCATGCCGGACATGCCGCGCATCATCTTCTGCATGCCGCCCTTCTTGCCGGCTTTCTTCATCATCTTCTGCATCTGCTTGTGCTGCTTGAGCAGGCGGTTAAGCGCCGGTACGTCCAGCCCCGCCCCGGCGGCGATGCGCCGCTTGCGCGAGCCATTGATGATGTCCGGCGAGCGCCGCTCCCTGGGCGTCATGGAGTTGATCAGCGCCTCGAGCTTGCCCATCTCCTTTTCCGGACCCGGGCCCTGAGCCATTTCGGCCATCTGGCCCATGCCGGGGAGCTTGCCGAGAAGCCCGCCCATGCCGCCCATCTTCTTGAGCTGCTGGAGCTGTTCGCGGAAGTCCTCGAGATCGAAGCCGTCGCCCTTTTTCACTTTTTTGGCGAGCTGGGCGGCCTTGTCCTTGTCAACGGTGCGCTCGGCTTCCTCGATCAGCGAGAGCATGTCGCCCATGCCGAGGATGCGCGAGGCGACGCGGTCCGGGTGGAACGGCTCGAGCGCATCGACCTTCTCGCCCACACCCATGAACTTGATCGGCTTGCCAGTGATGTGACGCACGGACAGCGCGGCACCGCCGCGGGCGTCACCGTCGGCCTTGGTCAGGATCACGCCGGTCAGCGGCAGCGCTTCGTGGAAGGCCTTGGCGGTGTTGACCGCGTCCTGGCCGGTCATGGCGTCGACGACGAACAGCGTCTCGCTTGGCGTGATCGCTTTGTGCAGCGCCTGAATCTCCGCCATCATCGCTTCGTCGATGGCCAGACGCCCGGCGGTATCCACCAGCACCACGTCATGGAACTGGATTTTGGCGTGCTTGATCGCGGCGTTGGCGATATCGACCGGCTTTTGATCCGAACTTGACGGGAAGAAGTCGACCTCGACCTCTTTCGCTAGCGTTTCGAGCTGGTCGATCGCCGCCGGGCGGTAAACGTCCGCCGACACCACCAGCACCTTTTTCTTCTCACGCTCGCGCAGATAGCGGGCGAGCTTGGCGACCGAGGTCGTCTTACCGGCGCCCTGCAAACCGGCCATCAGCACGACCGACGGCGAGCCTTTCAGGCTAAGGCCTTCGTTGGCCTCGCCCATGATCGCCTCGAGCTCCTGCTGGACGATCTTGACGAACTGCTGGCCCGGCGAAAGGCTTTTGGACACTTCCTGGCCGACGGCGCGCTCGCGCACACGCTCGATGAACGCCTTGACGACGGGAAGCGCCACGTCCGCCTCGAGCAAGGCCTTTCGCACCTCGCGAAGCGTTTCCTTGATGTTGTCATCGGTCAGGCGCGCCTGACCCTTGATCGACTTCAGCGTCTGGGAAAGACGCTCGCTCAAATTCTGGAACATGGGGCCTCTGCCTTTGTCGCTGTCGCCGGGCGTAGACGCCGCCGGACGTGTGTTAGCTCGATTATACGCGCTCAGCGCGTGAGTCTCTATGGCTCTTCGCGTTGCGCTGCTGTGCGACGCTTTACGATTGGTTATAGTAGACGCTAGTCTCTAGGCTCTTTGGTCGCTCGTGGCCATCGCTCATGACCACGTTCTCGACCACGTTCTCGCGTCGTTTCCTCATCACTTATGCGCAACATGCGCACGGATAGCATCATGCAGGCGCTGCCTTTCGCGACCATCGCTTTCGTACTCTATATCGCCGCGGCCATCTGGCAGGGCATGACTCTGGTTCGCCGCGTGCCACCGCGCCGGGGCATGGTGCGCCTTCTGGGCGCTATCGGGCTTCTGCTGCATATCCCTGTGGTGGTGATGCTGCTTCGGGAAGCGCCGGGGCTTTTGCCCGGCTTTACCACCAGCGTCACACTGTTGATGGCCGTGGCGGTGAACGTGGTGCTGATCGCCAGCCTCTTCAAGCCGGTGTTGAACGCCGCCATCGCACTGTTTCCACTGGCCGGGGTGGCGCTGATCTTCGCCACCTGGCTACCCAACCAGGGCAGCCACACCGGGCTTACGCCGGGCATTTTGCTGCACGCGGCAAGCTCGGCGCTGGCGTTTGCGGTACTGGCCATCGCGGCGGTGCAGGCGGTGCTGGTCGGGCTTCAAAACCAGGCGCTCCGGCATCACCACATTCGCGGCATCGTGCAGTCGCTGCCGCCGCTGACCACCATGGAGCGCGTGTTGTTCGAGCTGGTCTGGGCCGGCGTTTTGCTGTTGACGCTGTCGATCGCCAGCGGCCTGATCTTTCTGGACAACTTCTTCGCCCAGCACCTGATGCACAAGACGGTGCTGTCGATCGCGGCCTGGGTGATCTTCACCACTCTTTTGGTCGGGCGCCACCGCTTTGGCTGGCGCGGCATGCGCGCCGTGCGCTGGACGCTGGGCGGCTGTTTGCTGCTGGTGCTGGCCTATTTTGGCAGTAAATTCGTGCTGGAAATCATTCTCGCGCGTTAGTGCCGACGGGGGTGCGCTTGACAGCCACCCCCCACCCTTTTACAACGAGTTTGATACGCCACAAAGGAACCTTCGACTTGAGTGACGATTTCCCACTGGGATTACTGTTTGGCCTGCTGGCCCTGCTGATACTGCTATCTGCCTTCTTCTCGAGTTCTGAAACGGGCATGATGTCGATCAACCGCTATCGACTCAGCCACCAGGCCGGCAGCGGCGACCGCCGCGCCAAACGGGTCATGCGTCTTCTGACTCGCCCGGACCGGCTGATCGGTGTCATCCTGATCGGCAACAACTTCGTCAACAACCTGGCCGCCTCGATCGCCACCATCATCGCCATTCACTTCTTCGGCGACGTCTCGGGCCCGGCCATCTCCACCGCGCTTTTGACCATCACCATTTTGATCTTCTCCGAGGTGACGCCCAAAACCTACGCGGCGATCAAACCCGAGCGCATCGCCTACCCCTCCTCGATGGCGCTGGAGCCGCTTTTAAAGCTTCTGTACCCGCTGGTATGGCTGGTCAATGCGGTCTCGAACGGGCTTTTACGGCTGGTGGGTGTCAAAAGCGTGGAAAACGGCGGCGACAGCCTGACCCGCGACGAGCTGCGCACCGTGGTCCACGAGGCGGGCACGCTCATTCCCTATCGCCACCGCGCCATGCTCCTGTCGATTCTCGATCTCGAGAACGTCACGGTGAACGACATCATGGTGCCGCGCCACGAGGTGCTGGGCATTGATCTCGACGACTCGCTGGAGGAGATTCTCGCCCAGATTCGCACCAGCCAGCACACAAGGCTTCCGGTCTACAAGGGCGATATCAACAACATCATCGGCATGCTGCACCTGCGCAACGCCGCGCGCTTTCTCTCCAAGGAGGAAGTGACCAAGGCGGCGGTGGTGCAGGAGGCGCGCGAGCCCTACTTCATTCCGGAATCGACCCCGCTTCATACGCAGCTTTTGAACTTTCAAAAGCAGAAGCGGCGCATCGGCATCGTGGTCGATGAGTACGGCGATGTGGAAGGCCTGGTGACGCTGGAGGACATTCTCGAGGAGATCGTCGGCGAGTTCACCACCGACGTCTCCGAGGACGAGGAGATTCACCAGCAGGACGATGGCAGCCACGTGATCGAAGGCACCGCCAACATTCGCGAGATCAACAAGATGCTCGGTTGGCAGCTGCCCACCGACGGCCCCAAGACGCTCAACGGGCTGATTCTCGAGCATCTGGAAGCGTTTCCGGAAGGCCCCGCGTCGCTGCAGATTGGCGGCACGCGCATGGAGATTCTGGAGATTCGCGACAACCTGATCACCTCGGCACGCTGCTGGCCGCTGATGCGCCTGCAGCGTCGCTAGGCCAGGCACGCCCGGCCGACGATCCAGCGCTACCGGCTGACGCGACTTTTTTGCAAGACTACTTGTTGCGCGACTGCACGCTCTTCTCGCCCGCCTGTTCGCGGCGGGCGATATCCTGCTCGCCGGCAGCCTTCAGCGCTACGACGCGCGCCTGCAGGTAGTGACGAAGTGCGGTGTCCTGGGCCTCCTGAGCCATGATCGGCGGGCCGAAGGTGACCTGTACCCGCGCGCGAAAACGCCTCGGCCACTTTTTGAAAGCGGGGCCATTGCAGCGCGACGCCCAGGAGCCCCAGAGCCCGGCAAGCCCGGCGGGCACGACCGGCACGTTGTCTCGCGAGAGCATCGTTTCGAGCCCGCGACGAAATGCCTGTACCTCACCGTCCGGCGTTAGCCGACCTTCGGGAAAAATCATCACGACTTCGCCGTCGCGCAGCGCTTCGCTGATCTTTCCAAGCGTACGTCGGAGCCCGGCCGGGGTACGCCGCTCGGACTCGACCGGAATCGCGCCCACCAACAAAAACCACCACTTGAGCCAGGGCGAGTCATAGATCGGCTGATCCATGACGAAGCGCAGCGGCCGGGGGCTCGCGCCGCCCAGCACCAGTGCATCCATGAAGCTTACGTGATTACACACCACCAGCGCTGCGCCCCTGGCGGGCAGGTGCTCGCGGCCATGAACGCGCAGCCGATAGCTTGCGCGCATGGTGATATAAATGGCGTGGCGCAGCACGAAGCGCACCGGTTTGACCAGTCGTTTCATGCACCCCGCCCTTGAGCGCCCACTCCTTCACCATCAGTTCCCTGAGCGCGAAGCCCGGCCAGCACCGTGCTCATCAGCTGATCGAGCAGCTCGTCGACCTTGAGCTGCTGGCCTTGCCAGTAGCCCAACCGCTCGTTCAGGCCAAGCTGCACTAGCCCATGCACGCTGCCCCACAGAGTGCGCCCGAGTCGCCGCGCCTCCTGGTCGTCCAGCGCCGGCTGATAGCGGGTGAGCGATGACTCTACCTGGGTAAAGAGCGCCTCGATCAGATCGCTCTGGCGCTGGTCGAGTTCGCCCTCTTCGGCCAGGGGGTAGTCGAACAACAGCTGCCAGCGGTAGCAGCCCTGCTCGGCGAAGCGCCAGTAGGCGTGGGCCAGCGCGCGAAGCCAGGGCTCGGGCTCGTCCTCGGCAAGGCTTTCGATGGTTTGCTGCAACCGCGCCAGGGTGTCGACGTTGACGTGCTGGAGCAAATTGTTGAAGCTGCCGTAGAGTTTGAGCAGCGTACTCGGCGCGCACCCCACCTCCCGGGCCAGCGCACGCAGCGATAGGCCGTGCACCGGCCGCGTGGCCAACCACTCATCGCAGGCCTGCATGACCTGCGCATGAAGGGTGTCGGGCGCGTGCTGTCTGGGACGGGCCATGGCGGTCTCTTGAAATCATGCAAAAAGGCGAAAGCCTCAGCGCACTTGAGTTTGAGGAAGGGTTAATATAAGACAGGATACCCCACATCGAACACTGTTTTCGATACTATATGACGACTTTAAGCGTATTCTTGTCGTCTGGCTCTAATGCGTTTTATCCCCGGGTGACAAGGAGGCCGGCATGACGGGACGCCTACACGTGCAGCGCCTTTCGCTTTCACGCATGGTGCCATCGCTTGATCAGCACGACGCGTTCATTACCTCGCCCAACCTGGCCCCGCGCCAGCCGATTTCGGCCATCCGTATGGTGCAGGGCGTTTATCGCCACGAGCCGCTTTTCTGGGGGCTGACGCCGCCCTGGCTCAAGGTGCTCGACCACGCCCCGCACTGCGCCCGCGCGGAGTCGCTCGCCGCCCGGCCGATGTTCGAGGAAGCCTTCAACGCCCGGCGCTGCGTCATTCCCGTCACCGGCTTCTACGTGTGGCAGCCGCGTCACGGCGGTAAACAGCCTTATCTGGTCACCGCCACCGACCGCGCGCCGCTTTTGCTCGGCGCGCTGTGGTGTCGCTATCACACCACGCTCACGGCGTTTACCGACTCTACCGCGCTGATCACCGTGCCCGCCAACGTGTGTCTGTCGTCGCTGACCGACCGCCTGCCGCTGGTCATCGACGCCTCCCAGCTGGAGACCTGGCTTGACCCCGAAAGCCCGCCGGAGAAGCTTCAGGCGATGATGACCCCGGCACCGCTGGAACTGCTGGGCGCGTTTCCGGTATCAAAGCATGTCAATAGTCCCGCCAATCAGTCGGCCGCCTGCGCCCATCCGCAGGGGCCCATGCTGCGGTGGAGCGCCCCTTAGCCGTATCTCGACAACGGAGTTTCAATGTTACCAAGCGACCCTTTTTCTCGCGTCTCCCTGCGTGACGCCTTGACCGGCGCGCTGCTCGGCACGTGCCTGTACGCGCCGATGCTCTGGGCCGAACCGCCCCAGGTCGCAAAGGCCTCTACGCCCATCACCAGCCCTTTCGATGCCCGCGACTACCGGGTACTGACCCTGGAAAACGGTCTGCAGGCGCTACTGGTGAGCGACCCCGACGCCGACAAGGCCGCCGCATCGATGAACGTGCGCGTTGGCAGCGCCCAGGACCCGGAGGATCTTCTGGGCCTTGCCCACTTTCTCGAGCACATGCTGTTTCTGGGCACCGAGCCCTACCCGGAGCCGGACGCCTACCAGAGCTACATCGCCAACAACGCGGGCTCGCACAACGCCTTCACCGCGCAGCAGGACACCAACTACTTCTTCGATGTCGACCCCGAGGCGCTGCCCGGCGCGCTCGACCGCTTCAGCGCGTTCTTTCTCTCGCCGCTGTTTAACGCCGACCAGCTCGAAAGCGAGCGCAACATCATCCACTCCGAGTACATGGCGCGCATTCGCGATGACGCCCGCCGCGAAAGCGACGTGCTCGACCAGGTGCTGAACCCGGACAACGCCACCACCGGCTTCGCCGTGGGCAGCCGCGAAACCCTGGCCAGCCCCGCAGAAGGCGAAGCCTCACTGCGCGATCGCATCATCGAGTTCTACCACCAGCACTACGATGCCAACGTCATGAATCTGGCCGTGGTCGCCCCGCAGCCGCTGGATACGCTGGAGGAATGGGTCGCCGAGCGCTTTGCCGACATCCCGGACCACGACCTCTCGGCGCCGACCATCGACGCGCCGCTCGTCCTGAGCGACGAGCTTCCGACGTATCTCGAGCGTCAGTCGCTCGAGGATCGCCGCCGGGTCAACTTCTACTTCCCAGTGCCGGACCCGGTCGACGAGTACCGCACCAAGCCGGCGCAGCTCATCGCGCATCTGCTCGGCGATGAAAGCGAAGGCAGTCTGCTCGCCGTACTGCGCGAAGCGGGCCTGGCGCTTGGCCTCTTTGCCGGGGTCGGGCGCGGCGACGGCGAGCACGCGCTGTTCACGGTCTCGATCAGCCTGACCGAGGAGGGTACCGAGCGGCTGGAGGACGTGCAGGCCACACTCTTCGCCGCCATCGACGAGATTCGCCGCGAAGGCATCGACACCTGGCGTTATGACGAGCAGGCCGCCCTTGCCGAGCAGGCGTTTCGCTTCCAGCAGCACGGCGACCCGCAAAGCGAGGCGACCCGGCTTTCCATGAGCCTGTCGCGCTACCCGGTGGAGGACGTGCAGTACGCTGCCTACCGCATGGACGGCATGGATAGCGCGGCGCAGCAAACCTACCTGGAGGCGCTGACGCCAGAGAACATGATTCGCGTCTACTCGGATCAAAGCGTCGAGGGCGACACCGCCTCGCCCTGGTTCGATACCCGGTGGGCGCGCCTCGACGCGCCGGACACCACAGGCCAGGCGCTGTCCGGGCTTGCGCTTGCCCAGCCCAACCCGTTCATTGCCAGCGACCTGACGCTGGAGCCGGGCCAGGACGAGGCGCCTGGCGTGCTGATGCAGACGCCCTCCTTCACCGCCTGGCACATGCAGGACAGCCGCTTCAATACGCCAAGCGTGGAGTGGCGGATCAGCCTGCAGCACCCAAGCGCAAGCTACTCCGCCGAGGAAGCGGTGCTGACGCGGCTGCTGTCCGGCTGGCTCAACGACAGCCTCAGTAGCGCCCTGTACCCGGCCTGGCTCGCCGGGCACTCCTTCAGCGCCTACCCGCACGCGCGCGGCATGACGCTGGCGTTTTCCGGCTGGCGTGACGGCCAGGCGCCGTTCATCGAGCAGGCCATCGAGCAGCTCAAGACCGCCGAGATCACCGAGGACAGCTTCGAGCGCGTGCGCAGCCAGCTTACGCGCGAGTGGCAAAATGCCCCCCAGGCATCGCTCTACGGACAGGCCAGCCGTTTGGTGGGCGAGGCGCTGTTGTCTCCGCAGTGGGGAAGTCGCACGCTGCTCGAGGCGAGCGAGCACCTCGACCGCCACCACCTGGAGGACTTCCGCCAACGCTTTTTGCGTGGGCTTTACGTCGACGCCATGGCGGTGGGCAACCTGACAAAGGCGCAGGCCCGGGAAGAGGCCGAGACGCTTCGCAACGCGCTGACGCCGCGCCTGACCCGCGATGAGATCATTGAACTCACGCCGCTCTCGGTCGAGCAGGGAGATACGATACTGCGTCCGGATAGCGCTCGAGACGAGTCGCTGGCGCTTCGCTACGTGCAGGGGCGCGATCAAAACGAGCGCGAACAGGCAACGCTCAGAGTCATCGCTCAGTGGCTGGATACCGATTTCTACCAGGCGCTTCGCACCGAGCAGCAGCTTGGCTATATCGTCAACGCCAGCTACTCACCGCTGCTCGAGGCGCCGGGGATCGCCTTTCTGGTGCAGTCGGCGGACGTCGACAGCGACGACATCGCCGCACGCATCGAACGCTTTTTGGAAGAGGCCGCCGAGGCGCTGGAAACCCTCGATGACGAGGCGCTAGCACCTCACCGCCAGGCCGTGGCGCGCCGGCTAGAGCAGCGCGACACGAGCCTTTCCAGCATGGCCAGCCGCTACTGGCAGGCCACCGCCCTAGACCCGGTGCGCTTCGACCGCCAGGCGCAAATGGCCGAAGCGGTGCTCAAGGTCAGCGCTGATGATGTGCGCGACAGCTGGCCATCGCTGATGGCCCACGTGCTGGAGGTGCGTTTCGATCCGGGTGACACGCCAAGCGACGTGGCCGCCTACCGCGCCACGCTCGACCCCTTCCCCCAGGACGACGCGGCGCGCTAGTGTGAGCCGCGCCCGCTCAGGCGTCGAACGCCTGGGCGGGCAGCATCGCCTCGACGAACATCACCACCTCTTCGAGAATCTGGCGCTGGTAGTCGGTCAGGCTCTGCTGGTTGTAGCGCTCGATCTCCCGAGCGAAGGCCTTGAGCGTAAAG
The DNA here is from genome assembly GCF_025725645.1 of Halomonas sp. GD1P12. NCBI lineage: Bacteria > Pseudomonadati > Pseudomonadota > Gammaproteobacteria > Oceanospirillales > Halomonadaceae > Halomonas > Halomonas sp. GD1P12. The sequence continues at coordinate 3,227,502 of NZ_CP107007.1, forward strand.
CCGGACACCGCCGGGTCGTTCAACCGTGCCCAGCGAAACGCCTCCCACTGCTCGCGCTCCTCGCCTTCCAGGGTGTCCGGGTAGTTGCGCGCGCGAAAGCGAAACAGCATCTCCTCGAGCCGCGGATCCTGAAAGGCAAAGCGCGCCCCGACCAGATCCCAGGCCGGCGTCTCGCGCACCCGCTCCATCTGCTGGCGATCCGCCCCCGAGAAGAAGCTGCCCGAGTAGAGCATCAAATCCGGGTCCTGGGGCCCGTCCTCGAAGCCGGCACTGAACACGCTGGCGACCTTTTCGGCAATCACCGTGCCCTGATCGCGAAGCGTCTTCCAGTGGGCGCGACACTGGTCGACATCGATCCCTAAGCGCGCCTGGATATCGCCGTACTCGCCCTTTTTCGGCCCCTCGACGTCCTTGAGCGCGGTGGCGGGAAACACCACCGGACAGCGGTTGATGTGGATCACCTTGAGCGGAATGCGCGACTCCCCTTCCGCCAGATCCTGATGGCTGACGAACACCCGCTCACGAATCTGCTCGACGCTTAATGAAGTAAGCGCACTCGGATCAGCGCTCAAATCAAACGCGATCACGCCGTTGGGGTTGGTGGGGTGCTCGGCCAGCGGCATCACCAGCGCGCTACAGGCGCGGCTGGCCGGGTAGCGCCTGGAAATGTGCAGCACCGGTTTGGCGCTGGCGACATCCAGCTGGGCGGCCACGGCGCGCTTGCCGCGAAGACCGAGCAGGTAGTCGAACAGTCTGGGGTTCTGGGCTTTGAGAAGCCGCGCCAGACTGATCGTGGCGCGCACGTCCGCCAGCGCATCGTGGGCGCCGGCGTGCTCGATGCCGTTGGCCGCGGTCAAATCCTCGAGCCTGAAGCTTGGCGCGCCGTCGTCGCGTTTGGGCCAGGTGATGCCAGAGGGGCGCAGCGCGTAGAAGGCGCGCACCACGTCGATCAAATCCCAGCGGGAATTGCCGTTTTGCCACTCGCGGGCGTAGGGGTCGAGAAAGTTACGGTAGAACAGATGACGCGAGACTTCGTCGTCGAAGCGCAGGCTGTTGTAGCCCACCACGCAGGTGCCGGGTTCGCTCATCAGCGCCTGGATGCGCCCGGCGAACTCGGCCTCGGGCAGGCCGTGACGCCGGGCCTTTTGCGGGGTGATACCGGTGATCAAACAGGCCGCCGGGTGCGGCAGCGCATCGTCACCGGGTTTGCAGTAGATCTCGACCGGCTCACCGATTTCGTTGAAGTCGGCGTCGGTTCTGATCGCGGCGAACTGCGCCGGTCGGTCGCGGCGCGGGTCGGCGCCGAAGGTTTCGTAATCGTGCCAAAGAAAACTGGCAGGGGCGGCGTTGGCTGGCGCCATGTGCGGATACTCCCGTGGACGTATCCCGCCACCCTACAACAACGGCGGTGAACACAAAAGTTCCGCCGTTCTCCCGGCTTACGCCCGCCCGTTACTCACGACTTACCCTCAACCGCTCACGCCTTGCCCTTCACCGCTCACCGCTCACGACCAACCACTCACGAGTCGCGCGGCAAGGTCACGTTGAGTTCGAGCACCGAGCAGTTGTCTTCGCTATCGAGCGATACCTGGATGGCATCGTCGGCGACGTGGACATAGCGGCGCACCACTTCCAAAAGCTCGCGCTCGAGCATCGGCATGTAGTCGGGCTGACCGCGCTGGCTGCGCTGGTGAGCCACGATGATTTGCAAACGCTCCTTGGCCACCGAGGCGGACTTCTTGCGCTCGCGCTTCAGGAATTCGAGCAGTTTCATCGCCGACCTCCTCCAAACATGCGGCCCAGAAGACTCCTGCGTTGTACTTCGTGAAAGCGCAGCGGCACATCTTCACCAAGCAGGCGCGACACGGTGTCGGCGTAGGCTTGACCTGCATCGCTGGCGCCGTCATGGGTGACCGGCACGCCCTGGTTGGAGGCGCGCAGCACCGCCTCGGACTCCGGAATCAGCCCCAGCAGATTGATGGCGAGAATCTCGCGAATATCTTCCAGGGTGAGCATATCGCCGGAGGTGACGCGCGACGGGTTATAGCGGGTAATCAAAAGGTGCTCGCGCACCGGGTCCTGGCTTTGCTCGGCGCGGCGAGTCTTGGAGCCCAAAAGCCCGAGGATGCGGTCGGAGTCGCGCACCGAGGAGACTTCCGGGTTGGTCACCACCACCGCCTCGTCGGCGAAGTACATGGCGAGCTGCGCGCCGCGCTCGATGCCGGCGGGCGAGTCGCAGATCACGAAGTCGAAATCGCCGCGCAGCTGCTCGAGTATCTCTTCCACGCCTTCCTGAGTCAGCGCGTCCTTGTCGCGGGTTTGAGACGCCGGCAGGATGAACAGATTCTCCACGCGCTTGTCGCGAATCAGCGCCTGGTTGAGCGCCGCCTCGCCCTGAATGACGTTGACCAGGTCGTACACCACGCGCCGCTCGCAGCCCATGATCAAATCCAGGTTACGCAGACCCACGTCGAAATCGATGACGACGGTCTTTTTGCCGCGCAGCGCAAGCCCGGTGGCGATGGCCGCCGCGCTGGTGGTTTTACCGACCCCCCCTTTACCTGAGGTCACTACGATAATTTTGGCCAAGAGTTATATCCTTTAAGAGGTCGTTGAATCGCGCGGCGCCTCTTCTTATCGTCATCGCGCGCAACGCACATATCGGTGTCAATCCGGTGACGTCGCCTGTATCGCTACTCTATCGAAAAGCGCCCGCCACGTCGCTACGTCAATCGTACCAGCCACACCCTAGGCCAGACGTTTGATCTCGAGCTGTTCTTCACTGAAGTGCACCTGCGCGGCCAGCCCCAAAAGCTTCGGGTCGATGTCCTCGAGGCGCTTGTAGTTGCCGGCCACGGATAGAAGCTCCGCTTCGAGCTCGCGACAATAAATGCCGGCGTGGGTATTGCCGTGAATGCCCGCCAGCGCCCGCCCTCGTAGCGCGCCATAAACATGAATGCTGCCCGCCGCGAGCACCTCGGCGCCGGCGTTGACCGCGCCGATCACGACCAGATCGCCTTCGGCGGCGCTAACCTGCTGGCCCGAGCGCACGGTGCCGCGAAAAAGCCGCGTGGCAACCGCGACCGGCTCGTGCGGGGTTTCGCGCTCGACCTCGGCCGAAGCCGTCTCATGAGATCCTGCATCGGTGCGCTCGACGCTTTCAAGTGCCCGCGAGCGCCCCTCTTCGACCGGCGCAAACCAGCCAAGCCCCAGCGCCCAGGCCGACTGGCGCACCGGCTCAGGGCCGCCGCGCACCGCGACCGGCAAAAGCTTGTGATCGCGACACACCGCGCAGATACGCTCCAGCGCCAGGTGCGGCTCATCGAGTTTTTCCACGCCCAGCACAACCGGTGTATGCTGGAAGAAGGCGGGAGATTGGGAGAGTTTGCCGGCCAGTTGACGCCTGATCTGCTCGGGGTCGGCGCTGCTCAACTCCATGACGGTCATGGGCAGCATGCCGCCTTTAAAGGTAAAGGCGTTGTCGGCACTATCGGCGTTGAGGCTCATGGCCGAACTCCATGTCATGTTCAGGTAAGATAAACTTAGCGCTGGTACGCGCTGGAATGCGACGGCTCGCCCACCTCTTGCGGCCAGCGCACATTGCCACTGGCAAAGCTAAGCGACAGCGACGGTGACTGCAACTACCAAAGCACCGATGGCTGATTTTTTTCACGCGATGCACCTCTTGCAGGAAGATTCATGCACGGACTGTTAAGACGCTTGTTCGCGCCTCGGTGGCAGCACCCCAACGCCGAGATTCGCCGCCAGGCTCTCGAAACGCTGGACCCGCAGCAGCCCGATCAGCGCGACGCGCTGAAAACGCTGGTCGACGACCCGGACCCCACCGTTGAGCTGGCCGCCCTGTTGGCGCTGGGGGACCTCGACACGCTGACCAGCCGGCTCCCCGAGCGCCAGCACGTTCCCGGCTGGCGCGAGGCCGTGATCGAGCGCCTGACCGGCCGGGAAGGCCAGACCGACCTTTATACGCGCAGCCGGCTGGTCGACTCACTTTCAAACACGGCACTGCTCAACGAGATTGCGCTGCGTGGCGACAACCTCGATCTTCGCCTGACCGCTTTGGAGCGGCTCGTTGATGACGAGGATCTGATCTATCAGGCCTGCAACAACGGTGTGGCGAGCGTGCGCAAGCGCGCCGCCGAGCGCCTCGACAGCGAAGCGAGTTTGAAGACGCTGTTGAAACAGGCGCGCCGCGATCGCAACGTCATGCGCCTGGCGCGCGAAAAGCTCTCACGGCTTCGTCACGACAACGAGTGGTTCGATCAGCAAATGACGCGCCGCGAAGAGCTGCTGGAAAAACTCGAGCAGCACGCCCGCGCGCCTTGGGAGCCGCTTTACGGCGGCCGCCTTCGTCATCTGGAGCGCGAGTGGCGAAAGCTCGACCATCCGCCCGGCCCCCGCGAAGAGGAGCGCTTTCATCAGGCGCTGCTCGGCGCACGCAAGACCCTGAACGACCACGAAACCCAGGAACAGGCGCGCCAGGAGCGCCAGGTGCACCGCGAAGAGATCGAAACGACCCGCGAGCAGCTGCTCGCCGGGCTCGAGGAGACCTTGAGCGGGCTCGTTCACGCCGAGGCCGTCACCCTTCAGGACATCGACAGCCTGCGCGCCCAGCGCCAGCTCTTGGGCCAGCGCTGGCAGGCGCTGTCGGATCTTCACGCACCGCCGGAGACGACCCAGGCGCGCTACACCCAGGCGCTTGCCGCGTATGAGCGCGTCACAGAAGCCTGGCAGCGCTGGCAGACGCACCAGGCCGATGTCGAGCGAGGACTGGCCGACCACGACCCCGCGACACTCGAGGATCGAGTCAAACGCGTTGCCTGGCCCAAGGACCTTTCCAAGCCAGCGCTTTTACAGCGCGCCCAGGCACTTCTGGCGCTGGAGCAGCCAGCCGGCGAGCAAACACAAAAAGCGCCTTCACTCGAGGCGCTGACCGCCGAGCTCGACAGTTTCGAGCACATGCTCGAGCGCGGCGCGTTCAAAAGCGCCAGCCGGCTCCACCAGCGCCTCAAACCCGCGATCGACGCGCTGGACAGCGCCAAGGCCAAACCGCTCAAGGCGCGCCTGAAACAGCTCGGCGCGCAGCTGGCGGAGCTTAGAGACTGGCGCGGCTTCGTTGCCGGGCCCAAGCGCGAGCAGCTCACCTTGAGCATCGAGGCGTTGGCCGAGGCGCCGGCGATGGCGGATGCGGCGCTGGACCGCCGCCATCGCCAGCTGGTCAAGGAGTGGAAGGAGCTTGGCGACGCCGCGGCCAGCCGGGCGCTGTCGACGCGCTTTCGCGCCGCTTCCGAGCGCATTCACGAACGCCTGGCGCCCTGGCGGGAAACCCTCGAGCAGACGCGTCAGGCCAATCTTCGCCACCGCGAAGCGCTTTGCGAGCAGCTCGAAACCCTGTGCGAGCAACCCGCCGACAACGCCGACCCGGACGCGCTGCGCGACATTCGCGATCGCGCCCGGCATCAGTGGCGCGAATACACGCCCATCCCGCGGGAAGCCTCGGAAACGGTCGGCCGGCGCTTTGGCAAGGTGCGCCATCGGCTGCAGGCGCTGATCGACCAGCGCGCCGAGCAGATCGCCGCGCAAAAGCGCGCGCTGATCGACGAGGTGAATGCGCTTTTGCACGCCACCGAGCGCCCCATTCACGAGCGTACCACCCGCACCAAGGCGCTTCAGCAGCAATGGCGCACCCTGGGCCGGGCCCCAAAGGGCGAGGAGCAAACGCTTTGGAAGCACTTTCGCGGGGCCTGCGATCAACTGTTTGCCCAGCGCGACGCGCACAAGAGCGAACAGTCGGCGCGCGCGCAGCAAAAGCTCGACGCCATGCAGGCCCTGATCGACGAAATGGACGCCTGGCAGCCGGAAAGCGTCCGCGAGGCCCAGGCACTCGAGACGTTCATTGCGCGCGCCCAGCAGCTCGAACCGCTGCCGCGCAACCGGCGAAGCGAAGGCATGCAGCGCCGCCTGAGCGGTATTCTTCGCGCCCGACGCGAGCGGTTGAGCCGCCTGGAAGTGGCCGATACCGTCGCGCAGTGGCACGCGCTCATGCCGCTGACCCGGGCGCACCTGAGCGCGGATCAGCGCGCGTTTGAAGCGCAGCAAAACGACGCCGTCGAGGCGGCGCAGGTGCTCGCGACCCCGCCGACCGGAGCGTTTTTGGACGCGCACCAGCGCCGCAACGCCGCTCGATGCGCGGCGATCAGCGCCCCGGAGCAGAGCCGTCGAACCGTCGAAGAGGGCGTGGCACGGCTTCGCGTACATCTCTCGCTTTTGGCGCTGGGCAGCGTCAAGCCCGAAGACGAGCCGCTTCGTCTGGCCATTCAAGTTGAGCGCTTGAACGACGGCTTGGGCGGCGAGCGCAGCCAGGCCGAAGAGACCCGCAGCGTACTGGCAGCCCTCATGGCGCTGGGGCCGATGCCCGGCGATGTGTGGGAGCGGGAGGTGGGTGAGCTCGACGCGCTGCTGAGCCGGCTTGCGCGCCCGCCCCACGCTTGAGGCGTCAGGAGAGCAGCGCGACAGATGCGTTGCACACGGGAAAGGGAAAACTCAAAAGGAGGCTTGTGGCCTCCTTTTTTTACGCCGTATTCAAGCGGCTGAGTGTCAGCGGTAGGCCAGGGCGTATCAGCCCATGAACTGACCGCCGTTGATATCGATATTGGCGCCGGTAATGAATCCCGACTGCTCATCGGCTAAAAACGCCACCAGCCGGCCGATCTCCTCCGGCGTGCCGTAGCGCTTGACGGGAATGGTTTCACGAATCGCTTCGCGCACCTTCTCAGGGATCTCCATGATCATATCGGTGGCGATATAGCCCGGCGACACGGTGTTGACCGTGATGCCCTTGGTCGCGGTTTCCTGGGCCAGCGACATGGTCAACCCATGCATACCTGCCTTCGCCGCGGCGTAATTGACCTGGCCGAACTGCCCCTTTCGCCCATTGATCGATGAAATATTGATGATGCGCCCGTAGCCCTGCTCGAGCATTGGGTTGATCACGCTGCGGCAGGTGTTGAAGACGCTGTTGAGGTTGGTATCGATCACCTCGCTCCACTGCTCCCGGGCCATCTTCTTGAGCGTACCGTCGCGCGTGATACCGGCGCAATTGACCAACACGCTGATCGGGCCATGGGTATCGGCGATCTCTTGGGCGCCGTCCAGGCACGCCTGGTAATCCGAAAGATCGACGCCGGAAAGCGCCATGTTGTCGAAGCCGTCGGCTTTTTGGCTCTCGAGCCACGTTTTTGCCTTCTCCGGGTTACGGTAACCGGCGACGACCAAATACCCCGCCTCGGCCAGCGACCGGCAAATGGCCGTGCCGATCCCGCCTGTTCCACCCGTCACCCACGCCACCTGGGGTTGATTAGCCATTGTTTACCTCCCTGAAATGACAAATGACCTGCATCCGAGCCACACAAGACGTGGCGCAAGCCACTTCGGATTGGTGCCACCGCAAAGCGTTTGGCACGCACGTGTTGTTATCTTTTGCTCCTGCGCACCGAGCCGGTTTCATTGAAGTTGAGAAAGCCCGTTGCGTCATGGAAAGCATAGCGTTACTCCCCCAATGTTGCAGCACGATGAATCCACGCATGGCGTATCGATTTATCGCACTCGATGATTGACTCCTCCTCAGACTTATGTAGAATACGCCTCACGTTGATGCGGGGTGGAGCAGTCTGGTAGCTCGTCGGGCTCATAACCCGAAGGTCATCGGTTCAAATCCGGTCCCCGCTACCAATATTTTGAAAGGCAGATCAGTTACTTACTGATCTGCCTTTTTTGTGCTTATTTATTAGCTAACTTCCTGTGACATATATGTGACACATTAGCTTTTTCTCTTCCTCAGAAATTTTCCCCTACGACCTTTAGGCAACCGACTGCCCTATCGCTTTGTGCTTGTTTATTTTTCCTGGCCGTCATCAAATTCGAGCAAATCTCCTACCCCGCAGTTGAACAATTTGCATAGCTTATCCAGCGCGTCCAACTCAATGCGCTGAGCCGTTTCTTTGTAAAGCAGCTTGATGGTGTTGCGGTTCAAACCCGTTTCACGCGCCACATCAACGATCTTCATTTTTTGTAAACATCCCGGTTTTAGTGGCATCGCTGATTAGAGTTTTCCACCTGTTGATGTTTCGCCAGGTATTCCCATGGTGTCAGGTCTTCCAGTGAATCGTGGGGACGCTCATCGTTGTATTCCGTCATCCAGGATTCTGTCAGTTCTCGGACTTCGGTGAGGTTCCGGAAGACATACATATTCAGGATCTCATCCCGATAAGTCCGATTGAAGCGCTCAACATACGAGTTCTGAGTTGGTGTGCCCCGCTTGATAAACGCCAGCTCAATACTGCGTTGCTCAGCCCAATCTGCCAGGGCAAGCGAAATGAATTCCGGGCCATTATCCATGCGTCGTTTGGTCGGGTAGCCTCGCCAGGCGATAATGCGTTCCAGAACCCGTATGACCCCTGGTGCTGGTAGATTCAGGTCAATCTCGATAGCCAGCACCTCCCGGTTAAAGCCGTCCACCACATTAAACGTCCGGAACCGGCGACCACAGAACAGACTGTCGCTCATGCAATCCATCGACCAGCATCGATTAACGGTAGCTGGTACGCTCAATGGCGCCGGGGTTCGTGTCGGGAGCCGTTTCTTGCCCCGTCGTCGTTTATTCAGGTTGAGTGCACAATACAGCCGGTGGACCCGCTTGTGATTCCATCCATGCCCCAAGCGTCGCAGCGCCTTGAACAGTTTACTGAATCCGTAGGCGGGATAGCGGTGAGTGGCGCTTTGAAGCACTGTAATCACCGGTTCATCACGGAAAGTATTGGGCCGATACCGGTACACAGAGTCACTGATGCCAGCGATTCGACAGGCTCTGCGGATGCTGACACCATGCGCCTGCTTGAGGTAATCAACCCATTCTCGTCGAACGGCTGGCTTTACAGCTTTTTTCGATCACATCCTTCAGCAACTTGTGATCCAGACTCAGCTCGGCATACCTCTGCTTCAGCCGGCGGTTTTCTTCTTCAAGCTCCTTGAGACGCTTCACATCAGAGGCTTCCATGCCGCAGTATTTAGACTTCCAGTTGTAGTAGCTCGCCTCGGAAATGCCGTACTCACGGCAGACTTCCTTGACCAGTCGACCGCTCTCAACCTCCTTCAGAATTTTGACGATTTGTGACTCGCTGTACCGTGATTTCTTCATGTCGCTCTCCATTTGCCTCATTGTAGGCCGGAGAACTCTAATGACGCATGTACCGATTTTAGGGGATGGTTACATTTTAAAACTGTAAAAGCCGTCATAATTACTTGTGGTGGTTTTTTTCATCAGGAGTAAATTCTATGACCACTCCAAGTGAGCGCACACGCGCCATTATCCAAACTCACAAATTCCTGGCCGAACTTAGCCAGAGTAGACACCTTCCTGAAGGCGTACGCGTAGAAGCAAAGAGACTATTGCGGCACTATCCCTCAGAGCGAGAAATATTAGAAGCTGCCCGTGTCGAGCAGCATTTGTCTGAGGGAACAATTTTTCAGCCTGTATTTAATGCGACTTATTAAAACCCTGCGCTAAACCACTCACTCATTTGCTCATAACCATATACAAAGGCCAGTTTTCGTGCGCGCGTAAGGCTGACATACACCAAAGCCCGCTCTTCGTTCTCTCGCTGGCGGCGGGTAACAGCATCTGCGGCAGCGCTCATTACAAAATCGAGCGGAAGTAGTCCACGATTAACCGAGGCGATGAATACAGCATCAAACTCAAGGCCTTTTACTCGGTGCATAGTGGCAAGGTTAAGCGCACCATCTGGCGTGCGCGTGCTACGACCGTCCAATAAATGACATCGCTGTTGACGACTTTCCAACGCATGCTTTAGTTCTGTGACCTCTTTACGCGTTCGCGCAATCACACAGCAGGTCTCTGGCGCTAACGTGTTGCCCTCCATAGACGCTAATATCGCCTCAGCTTGCTCGTCCATGCTATCGAAGCAGCGTATTTCTGGCGCAGGGCCGTGCATCAAAGAGTGATAAAACGCCTGAGTATCTTCACCGCCATCTAAGTCATCAACAGCCACGCCTTCCAACACGCTCACCGCCAGTTGACGCGTCTCATCGGTGGTGCGGTAATTCACTTTTAACCGCGCACTGCGGCCGCGAATATTAATACCGCACTGGCCCAGTACAACTTTGTTTTTACCGTAAATACGCTGATGCCCGTCACCTACCATAAACAGGTCGTTTTTTCCTTCAGGCACTAAAGCCCTCAGTAGCATAAACGCCTGAGTGCCCATATCCTGCGCCTCATCAACAATGACGGAGCTGATGGATGGCCGCAGGTCAGGGTTCGCTTCCAAGAGCTTGCGAGCATCACGATAAGCGTCATCTGCTTCTTTAAGATGATTACTGGCCAATAGATGACGATAGCGCTCAAAGACAGGCCAAATTTCCACGCGTTGCTGGCGGTTTAAGCGCGTACCACGCCCTAGGCGCGACGCTTTTTTATAGGCATCAAGCGTCGTGACAGACTGGGGCTGAACCACTCTAGACCACTCTTCTTTAAAAAATGCCAGCGTCAGATCAGAGCTGGCAGGCTTCTCGGAATAAGCGTCATTCCACAGTCTGTTTTCTTCTTTAGCGTCCATCAGCAAACCGTAGTCGTAGCCTAGCTTTTTGAGAAAGCTCACCACCCAGGCATCAAGATTGACGACTTCAACGCGCTTCAATACGTCCTGAGAGCATATTTTATTTAGGTTCTGCTGAATATCAGTCGCTAAATTGCGGGTAAACGTGGTGAATAGCACATGGCTTTCACTGGCTTCCGACTGCTCCACAAGCCGTTCTGCTAACCACTTAGCACGGTGCATCGCCACCACCGTTTTGCCAGTACCCGCCCCACCTAACACACGTACAGGGCCATTTTTATCGCCATTCGCTAAGCGACGCTGGGCGGGATGTAAAAAGACGCGCCATTTCTCCAGCGACTGGTTAAGCACTTCTTGCAGCGCCTGCTCATTCTCTGCCACTGCAAAGTGCGCCCGAGACTCAGGACGTGCTAGCGCAGCACTAAAGTCGTCCGTATCCACGCTGTCAGGTGCTGCAGGCACGGTTTCTTGATACGCCTCTTCAAAACTCGCTCCGGCCATTAACATAAACAGCCCCTCATAAGCATCGGGCGGAAGCTGATCGTTAACGCGGGCAGTCTCAAGGTCTGCTTCAATTTTCATGCTACGTATTAGCGGGATTGTTTCTTCCGGCACACCTAGCTGCATTAATTGCCGGTCACGGATAGCATCAAATAAGCCAGCCGCCACCGGCGCTGCAGGCTGATGAGCAGGCGGCTCTAATACCCCCTCCTCCACCGTAAACATCTGCAAGCTACCAGTATTGGGGTTCACTTCTACCTTGCGCTTTGACGCCCACGTATACGCCGGTTCGTGGTGGTCTACATACAGCATCAGATAAAGGTTTTCTTTTTCAGCAGCAGCCAAAATTATGCGTACATCTTGATTGGCACGTATGGAACGCAGCTTGTTATCTTTAAAAGCGGTCAGGCGTTCATAATGCAACCCACCATGCTGAGGGTCTTGCTGAAACAGCATCACTGCTTTGTTTGCCTGGCTCTGCTCGTTAGGTGTGAGCTTTAGCAAGCTTTCAAAATACTTTTCAGAGAAGGCTACGCTGACCATTTCAAGCTCCTGAGTCCAATTCAAGTAAGGTGGCTGCCAACGCATCGGCAGACGTGCAAATATGCCAACCCTCCGCTTCCAAGTAAGGCCTTGCAGCGGCTTGATCTTCTAGTTCTTCTAACAGCAGTGCGACCTTGTAAACGTCAAATTGCAACTCTACCTCCCCCACTACCTCATCGAACTCTCCGGCTGTTAGCTCCTCTGCGACTCTCGCCTGCGCTGGCCATACGATATTGTGGCTTTTGAGGGCGGTTGCGAGGGGCTCATCTAGCAGCGTGAACCATTCAGGGTACTGGCAGGAAGAAGCATCCGCTGAAGATAGCTGCTGTGGTGGCCAAAGTAGGCCCGCAGCGATACCACTGTTTTTTGATTCTGGCATCCATGCGTAGAACACTGGCAAGAACTGCAGAAAATTAAACGCTGTCCACAATCGCTGCCACTGATACCGGGCAGCCTCTTCACTGCTGTTGTGCATATCATAACCAAGCGTCACCAAGGCACTGGCTACATCTGCTGACGTTAACAGTGTTTTCGCTGCCACCACCTCCAGCGTTAGCGTGGCTGGGCCGGACTGATCTAACAGCGTTACACTGCCTGCTAGCGCGACTGGCTCAGGTGTTAAATCAGTAAACGAAGCAGGTAGCCCACTTAGGTTATCTTGTACCTGCTGTTTAATAGCAGGGTCAGCCAGGGATTTACCAGGCAAACACTGGAATAGAAACAGTAATGCCTGCTTCGCTAGGGCATCCATATTCTGTTCACAAAGGAAATGCAGCAGTAGCTCGAAAGTCGTTTGACTCAAATGTTCAGCAGCATTGCTAACCCCCGCCACCTTGGCCAGCCCCGCTATCGCTTGATGATTATGCTCAGGAGAGGTCATTCCTGCCGGTAGGGGTACATCCATCGCTTTATCGCCCAGAACGCTATTGATGTCGTACCAATTTAGCGACCACACCACAAAACCAGCATGAATCAGCGCTTGGCGTTTAAGCAGGTCATTGCTAACAGCGTGAACATGGTATTGGTAGCCATCCAGGAAAATAGCCACCGGCGCGAGCTCGCTACGCACGGGCCACATCACAAAATCTGGGCGGCTAGCAAACTGAACGCCTTCCGCAGCCCCCAGATCTACCTGCGGTTCCAGCTCATAGCCCACCTCGCCAATGGTTAACCGATAACCATGCTTACCACGCACCACATCCTGAGATACTCGCACCTTGCGCTCAGCTACGCAGGGCGCACCGGAAAAACGCGCCAGAGCTTCTGGGAAACGCGCTTCTAGTTCACTATCTATCCATGGGTTGCCACCCAAAGCACTCAAAGACTCTTCGTTTTTAACCCACTGATGGCCGCCTTTCACAATATCCTTTAGCATTTCCAGCGCCAGCGCTTTACTGGTACTTTCCATGCCATAGGCATTGCGATACTCCAGCAAACAGCGGTAACAGCCATCCATCGTGTTGTCGTAACAGTCACAGCGCTCCATGACTTCATAAGCCATCTGAAACACCGCCTGCATGTTGTCCGCTCGGCTTAGCAGCTCATGTAAATAGCCCGTACCGCCAGGCACTGAGTCATACAGCACAATAAAGTGCCGACGCTCATCAGTTTCCCCTATCGGCTCGCTTTGGTACGCCACCCGCAAGTGGTCAACTTTGCCTCCAAAACGACGTTTTAAACCCAGCTGTAGCGCCGCCACAAAGGAGTTCACCTGCTCCTCTGTTCCTCCTGTTGCCAACCTGGGAAGCAAAATACGCAAACCTTCCGAGGTAAAACGCCGGTAAAGATATAAGCAATTTTCGATACCGCTATCTTCTTTACCGCTCGCTAATTTTTTAGGGCCACGGGAATAACGGCACGATTTTAGATGCTCAGCCTCTTTTTTACCGGCCGCTGCCGCTTTGGTTTGTACCGAGCCGCACTCTCGGCAAATTGGAAAACCAGCCCGCTGGATATGCTCACCAGCCACATCAAAATACATCTCCTCGCCTTCTCGTCGGCCAAAATTCACCTCCAAGAAGTTAGCCGCCCGGATGAACTCAAAACCAAAGGGCTTATCTTTATCATCCAACACCCAAGTAATCGCAATATCTGACGGTGCAAAGTCAATTAACATCTGTTTATTGAAAAACACCGGCTCGCGATCATCAGAACGGTCATCCAACTGGGCATCTTTAGCATTGGTGAACGCATATACCTGAGTCATTTTCAGCATTTTGGTACGAGCGCTTTGGTCACCCCACTGAGTAGTGTGGCAACGGGGACAGGTTTTACTGTTAAACCCTGCACTAGGATCATCCGCCGGGGCGGAGTAGTGGCAGCGGGGGCAGAAACGCCAATCTTGAATATTACGCCCCTTAGCCGTTTCTACGCGGCTTACCGTAACTCGGCGGTTACCCGCATAAAATACCGACTCAGGCGCCAGCTCTGTGAGTGCCGCCTGGGCAGGTCGCTGGTACTCATATTCACGCTTGATGAACTCACGCTCGGCGCCGCTGGCGGCGACAGCTTTATCAGAGCGAAAAATCACCGAGTGAAGCGTTGCACCCTCCTCAGGAAACGCATAATTCGGCAACAAGCCTTCATCGGTAAAGAAATTCAGCGTTTCGCGCTTATTCATACGGATACGCATACCCCGGTAGCCGGCTGCTTCCCGCTCTAACTCCACTATTTCTGCTTGGGTATGCTCGTCTTGGGGCTGCTTACGCAGTTTTTCCAACTGCTTATCCAACTCTTTAATGGTATCGGCCATTCGCTGGCGCTCATCAGCGACGACTCTGAGCCGATTCAACACATAGAGCCGCAGGTGGTCTTCACTATGCTGCGGGCCACCAAACAAGTATTGGCGCAAGAGTTCTTGGTCTTCATCGCTTAATTCAGTTGCCACATGCCTGACAAAACCATCCCACACCTCCTGCATGTTGTGCTCAATAAAGTTCAACAGTGTGTACGGGAAACGATCTTGCTGTGTCTTCTCGACGGCATCCAAGACTGGCTGCATCCCCGAAGGCACGACATTTTCCCCTTTTGCCCCGCGCGTCCAGCAGTCCATCGCGTAAGCTAACAGCTGGCGGCGCAAAACATGGCGCGCTTTTAAGAAAACCGCAGGGGGTTCAACAGGAGTATCCAACATTCGGCTTGGGTCGGCATAAAACACCAAGTCGTGAGGGCGGCCATTCGCCACGGTCAATACAAATGAATTGCCATCCCGGCGTCCCCCACGGCCTACCCGCTGCAAATAATTGGCTTGCGCAGGCGGCACTGAACACAGCAAAACGCTGGAAAGATCGCCAATATCAATCCCCATTTCAAGCGTTGGCGTCGCGGAAAGCAGGTTATATTCCCAGGGCTTATCGCCTTTGATAAAGCTGTTTTCTACCCGAGTGCGGTCACTGCTGGCCAGCAGGCCGGTATGCTCATGGGCAATTACCCGATGAATTTCACCATGCCGGAAAAGCGTGCGATAGAGCGAATCACGCAGCGGCCGCGTATGCTCGTATACACGCCGCGGGTCAGACGCATTAAGCAGTGGCAACCCTAACCAAAGAGCCGCATGATCTGCGGGCACATGCAAAAGCCGGTACCCTGGGCATTCGACTGCTTGGATATTGCATGTAATTGCCAGCTGCTCGGGGTTTAATGCCCATAGCGTCACACCACGCTCATTGTGCTCTTGCTGCACAAGCCCCGTCGCGCAGAGCGAATCCAACGCAGCCACTATCACTTGCTCACGCTGTTTTTTGTCAACAAGTGCATCGGGGTTTAAGCATGCTAACCAACGCTCGTACCATGAAGGCACGTTTGTGCTATGGGAGAGCGGCTCGTACCCTTCACCGTTCGCAGTAGCTGGATATTGAGGCCTTGGCGAGCCAGGCCCCAAAGGAGGCACATAGTTCAAAAACTTGAGCAAATACGCCGTGCCCGACTTTTCACGGTAATAGCGTAAATCCTCCAAGCCGACAGCCCCCAGCGCCACCAGGTGCTGCATCAAGCCCATCATTAAACCCACCGCCGCCGCACGGTCGATTCGATAGCCCAAGGTATTATCAGCCACTTCAGCCCAGTGAGCAGCCGCTTGCTCAATCGGTGCTAACGGCCAATCTAGCGCCGCGATACCGAGCCGATTAAGCGACCGCCCCACCTGAGCGCGCCAAGCCAAATCTTCCAATAGCTGCCACAACATACGCTGACGAATTAGCGGTAGCAGACGCTCTGGCGACTTCACCTCACCGGTTTGCTCGAAGTGCTCAAAATCAGCGCTAAAGCGCTGATCGGGGGGCATAAACTCGCGTAGATAATAAGGCAGTGTTAGCCGCCCTTGTTGCTCAGCATGGTTCAGCCAGAACGCTTCAAACTGCTCTGGCAGCTGCAAAATAGGTAACGGCTCAGGTTGGCTTTCCAGCAATTGGGTAAGCGCCATTCGCACATTATTTTGCCAGGTACGCGCCGCGAAGAACCCTGCGCGATGGGTGGCATCCTGCACCGAATCGCTGAACGTTAGCAGCTTACGGTCATCATTATCACGGCTGCTGAACAACTGATGAATCGCCACCGCGCTAAGGCTAGCCGCCCGTGCCCCAAACACAACCAGCGACGACTTGGCCGCACAGTAGGGGCAGTCGTGCTCATGAACCACACGATTGACCGTGCCACGGGTGACCTCCTTCAGCTGATGAGGTTTGCTCACCCGCACTAACGCTTCATTACCTGCCTGGCACCCTTTACATGCACCGGCACAGCCCGCCGCTGCTGTTTTGCCGCATTGGCGGCACACCTTAAAATCATGCAGCACCTTGCCTGCAGGTGACTGCTTTTCACCTTGCTGCCACGGCAGCAGCAACGTGGTTTCTGCATGGTGGCTAAAGAAGCTGGAATAAATGGCCTGAAGCGCCGTTTCCACCACATCGTCTGTTACAGCGCCTCCCTCCATTCGGGTTAACCACGCAGTACCATGACACTCGCGGCACTGCACCAACGGCAAGCGCACCTGAGGTTGATCTTTAGGCGGCTGGTCGTCACCAAACGATAACAGTGGCGGGTATTCCGACACCTGTTCATATTTTTCAGGCGCCTCCCTTTCTGAAATGGAGGTAGCAGCCGCCACCTCAGGCTCACGCAGCGTACCCACAATCCGCCGTAGCTCCCGCGACCACAGCTGCATACGCAGTTGCACAAAGGGCCGCCCAACCTGATCTCTCGCATGGGCCACTAACGATAGCAGCGCCAACAATGCCTGTGCAGGCTGTCGGGCAAAACGCTGCGGTACTTGAGCTGCCAACTTGCTTACCAGCTCATGAAAGGCAGGGGTACCGGTGCCCAGCTTTATTTGACGCAGCAAGTTGGCAAGCTGACCATGCTGTTTTAATTCACTCCCTAATATTCTGCGCCCTAACTCGGCAGATAATGCCTCTTCAGGCGCTTTACTGAAAAACAGTTGATACGCAGTATGCAAATACGCATCCAGCCCCTCTTGCAGGGCCGCCTGCAGCTCTTCCGGGCCAATGTCGGGGTTCAGGTTCAAAAACGCGATGTTCTCCAAAAACTCGGTATCGCTCATACGCTGCTCCGCAATCACCGAGTCACGCCCAAACGGGCTGGAGAAGATATCCCCCGCGTAAGAGAGCAGGCCTTTCGCACTATCACCACCACCTAGCGTGGCGGATGTACCCACACAAATGAGCTGCTCGGGCTGCATACCGAAGCGAGCACGTAAACGGCGGATCAACAAAGAGAGGTCTGTCCCTTGGGCGCCATCAAAGGTATGTAACTCATCCACCACTAAATAGCGCAGCGTATCAGGCCCATTGTGTGCCCATAACGCCTGATCTTTGGGACGCATCAGCAGGTAGTCCAACATTTTATAGTTGGTAAGCAGGACATCAGGCGGGCTGTTGCGCAGGGTGTCTTTATCCGTAATCACCTGCTCTGGCCCCATTACCTTGCTGCCCTGCCCATCGCCGCCTACAAACAACCCTACCCGTAGGCCTTTCAGCGCTGCTTGTTGGTGAACTTCTTTGGCAAACCGCTTGGCTTGATCGGTGGCCAACGCATTCATCGGATAAATGACGATGGCCTTGACACCATCGCCCCGCCCCCGGTGGCAGTGATCCAGCACCGGGTACATAAAACATTCAGTTTTACCGGAGCCCGTACCAGTCGCAACCAGAGTGTTGGCCGCTTGCCTGTCGGAGGTCAACCGCTGCCACGCCTGCTCTTGGTGGGCATAAGGAGGAAACTCGGTTTCAAACCCCTTAAAAAAATTCCGGCCCGCTGAGCCAGTTAAGAACGGCAAACCCATCGAAATATACGGGCCTTTAATAAACGCCTCGCCGCCCTGCTGCTCTTCTACTAGACGCTGAAATTCACCTTTAAATGGGGCGGTTTCGGTCTCAAAGCCAGTAACAATAAATTCACATAGCGCGGCAGCGACTTCACTGGCTAATAGGCCGGGAATCATAGCAGTCTCTTTGTTTTATAAAGGATGCGACCGTTCGGCGCGTCATGTGCTCAGTCATGGAAGCGTAATCAACGGGTATCGCGGATGATCAACTTACAACTTCTGCTTTTCATTTTCCCTCCTGACCATAGTTAGAAGATCTAGATGTTTGAATAATTCGGCCCAGTCAGGCAACTTTCCGGTGTCGAGCAAGGTGACGTATGCAGACTTGAAGACTGCATTTAGGCCATAGCCAAAACCGGCAGTGATGGCACTTGCAACACCAGCATTAACTACCTGCCCCAGAACAGGTATGAGCTTGGTAAGGCTTGCTGCCAATTGACGGCCCAGCAGCGCCAATATTTGGGTTTTCAGCAATGCCATAGCACCAGCATCGAGAGCGTTAAAGCCATAAATATTGGCTAGACGGGCTGCAAGGGCTAGCTGGATGGGCAATAGGGCGACAGAGTCTGACATTGGTATCGGATTTAGTCCTGCAGCGCCTGCAGCCGAAGCTGCCGCCATTAGAATGGCGTGTCTGGCTTGTTTCTCTTTCAGTGGGATATTGCTTTTTTGCGCGCCTACAAAGGCATCTTTCAATTTATCTGCTGGCAGGCTTTCCGCACTCCAATCCAGAAGCGCCCCCAGGTCCAGATCATCTTCGATTGATGTGGATGTCTCAAAGACTGGACTATCAAAACCCGCATCTTTGAGCTCTTTCTTGAACGCTGCAGCAACCTTACCCTGATCATTTTCGTCAAGCTCGTCGCCATCACATTGCGTTAATACAATAGCAACCTTCGCATCCCTCTGGACGAGCTGCTTCAAATTCATTAGATCATATTCAGTGATTCGATGACTATTGATCGAAATGCAGTACCAGAAAAGGTGTATTTGATTCGACAGGCTAAGCTTGGCAAGACGATCAATCTCTGCCAAGACAACTGATTTAAAGTTATCGTTGTTGATAGCGCCATCAACAATTTCATAACCTTCGCTGTCATAAACGACAACAGGCAAGTTATCTTTCTCGAACCGTTGGCACCCCCTGGTAACTGGCCTTCCTGCCCCGACCGCGGCAAGCTCTTCGCCTAATACCCGGTTAATTAAGCTGCTTTTCCCAACGCCAGTACCGCCCACCAGCATCAGATTAACCTTGGCTATATCATTGAGTTGACTATCAAATTCGGCTTGCAAAGATTCTTCCTGGGTCATACAGACCTCCTAGAGTCCATAAATGATATTACTTGGTGTGCTGCAGCGCGCTGAGCATCAAGCTCTTTTTGCGCAACATCCAAGACAATAGCCATCTCACCTTTCATGAAAGATTGAAAACCTACCATACGTTTTCCAACTGCGGCCACGACAGTCCAGAAATCCTCGCTGTCGAGTGCATTAACTTCTTCATTAACTTTTTCTTTTAAAGCTAAATTTGCCTTAGCCATCGCCCGGTCAACACTACTCCGGATATGTGTTACAAGTTCGTTTGTGGTAATTTTGGCACGCGATTTGGTTCCTAAAGCACGTAGGAAACTATCGATGGATTCATTAAGCTGCTCAAACGGCTCAGACTCGTTACCCAACATCCCACTAACATCAAAGTCAGGAAATTCGGCTAAAGCGATATCATCTCTGCTCTGAAAAAAGCGCATTATGATGTCGAATAAGCTCTGATCCAGCGCTTGAATCGCACTTACATGCTTTCTTTCCATTTCTTTTATCTCTGCCTGCAAACGATCACATACGGCCTCTATCAACGTCCCAGCTAATTCGGTATCAAGTCCGCTAACAAGCTCATCAAGTGTCGCTTCTCGGCCGAATCTATCGCTCATTCCAGAGCGCTTCCTCACAGCAACAGAACAGACTTCGGTCACCCTCGTGCCAGGAAAATTGCGCTCCAGATAAGATTTCATGTCCTGAATTTCTTCAGGCTTCGCTTTGTCACACATAGTAAGCACTATTTGCACCGGAAGCTTCGCAGATCTGAGCTTTCTTATCAGCCTGAGCTCTACGCCTTCGATACGTGCCGCCGCCGCATTAAGCACATAAATAGCTGAATGCATCCAATTTTGAGGCATCGTCTTAGATGAGGGGGCTCTTTCAGCCAGAAACTCGTTGAGACGCTCTTCCCACTTGGCCAAGTTATTTGCCTCGATACCTACGGTGTCGAATAGATTCAGCACAAACTCTTCGTAAGGTGCGGAACTGGAGAGAAAGTGCTCGTCCCAGCCTGTAACCGGTCGGCCATTCCCGGTCGCAAACACGTGATCGCCAAAAATGTAATTACAGAAAGAGCTTTTTCCAGCGCCGGACTTACCTACTACCAGAATATTGATAATCGCGTCGCTCATGCATATCCCTTGTTCATTAATATCAACTTAGGTTTTATTTTAAGGCCTTGAACAGTGGCTCAATTGTGCATTTCATAACCTGCCTATCTGTTCGAAAATCTCCCACGCCACACGGTAATCTTCTTCCCTATCTGGCCGGAAGAATGGGGCTGTGTATTCCACCGTGCGCTCTGAAGGGCCCCCCGGCAGAGTATCGTCTAAGTAAGTTTTTCTTATCGTGCCTTCGGTCAGGTGTTGGATATCTTCCCATCCCAGTGCGACATTGTGTGTCGTAAGTTGCGAGCTGCTGGCGCTGTAAGTGGTACCTTCTTTTAGCTCTGCAGGTTTGGCTTTGCGGGGCAGTCCTACACCGACCAGGCCCTTGCTGGGGGTGAAGACGATGCGGCCGGTTTGGTCGTAGAAGGTTTCGGCTTCGTTCTGGCGCATCACGGGGAACTGGACGCGGTAGATGGTGAGCAGTTCTTCCAACGTGAGGCCGAGGGCCTGGGCGACGAGGACGTCGATTTCTACTAGGGCCTGGCGGCGGGCGTAGTCAGTGCGCAGGGCGTTATGGCGATGCCACTCAGGGGTGAGTTTGGCGAAGAAGCCATTCGGCAGCGCGGCGATGGGTTCGCGGGTGGCCCAGGGTTGTTGGCGGAAGCTGTCTTGCCAGTTGGATTGCCAGAAGTCGGCGTAGTGGTTGGTGATGCTCACCAATGCCAGCGCACGAACATGCAGCGCATTACGTACCCGGTCGTCCGTTAGCACCGGCAGCTGGTTAATCAGGGAGGTGTTCGCGTGCCCCATACCGGTACTTTTTACGCGGTAATCCAATACCACCGATAGCGTCATGCTGAAGTAATCCAGCATGGTTTGCTCGGATTTGAATGCGGAACACAGGCAGGTGTTAATGTGCGCCGCACCCTTGGGAATAATCGTGGTGATAAGTGTCCGCTCAGATGATGGGCCAATCATTTCCCGGTTAACCAACCGATAATACTCCGTCACCAACCGCGCCCGATGCTCGCCCTCTTCCATCCAGGGCACGCGCGGGGTGCGGTCGCGGTAGGTAGCGGGATCGCAGGCGGGGATGTAGTTGGTGCGCGGCAGGTAGTCGTCCGGCAGGGCTTGCAGGTCGAGGTTGTCGTAATCCTTGTTACTTTTGCATCCCGGCCGAGGATTTTTGAAAAATGGGTTGCCGACGAAGAAATGGGGGCCGGAGAGTATCCATTGCTCCGGCGTTTCCGGGAACTCAGTTTCTCTACTGATGGTGCCATCCTGCTGGGCGTTCACTTCGTTCCAATGCTGCGTGGAGTAGTACTGCCCTTTCAAGTCTCCCAGCCGTCGGGGCTGGGCAGCGAATTTATCCAGTACCGCCATTAACTGGCGGGCGTGTAACGCCGGCAGGCGGGCTTCCAGAGCGTCGGTGCCGGCTTCGTCGTAGAGCTGGGCGAACAGGGCCAGTTCATGCTGGCCGACTTCGATGATGCGGTCGCGGTGGCCGTCAAATCCCCATTTCACTTTAACTCGTCCATCCGGAAGCTCGACTTCTTCCTTGATGCCCGGAACCGGCCCCTGCCCGTCATGACTAAATGAATAGTCGATCGTCTGCGGCACGAACAGGTTGGATATGTTGTAAAACTTAGCCTCTCCGACCGGCCCATAAATGTTCTGGCTGTAGCGTGTGTGGTTATCCACCTCAGCGAACAGCTTCACTTCATTAGCGTACTGGAAATGTGCCCGCAAACGCCGATACACCTCCTGCCGGAACGCCCCACCCTTGGGATCGTCATAAATCCCTTCCGGATGCAAAAAGCCACTCACGCCCTGCCCGTTCACATTGGCCCAGGCACGGGGAAGGAAGCATTTGTACAGGTTGGCCTTTTGCCCGGCGAGCTGTGGGTAGTTCTGGGTGGCGTTCAAAAACGCTTGCGAACCTTCCGCTTCCGCCAGCTCCGCAAACCATGCCTGCTGCAGTTGTGGGCTGCGTTCGAATGCCGCTTCCCGCTCGTCGGTCAGTTGCTTGGCGCTGAGTTTGTGCAGCACAAAGGCGGGGTTGTGGTCGCCGAGGATGCCGCCTTCCTGCCATTCCACTTTGCGCCAGGGCGGGTTACCCAGGGTGATGTCGAAACCGCCGCGGTTGGCGAAGATGTCGGCGAAGGCCAGTTCCCAGTGGAAGAAGCGGTACTGTTCGCCCAGCTCGTTGGCCAGTTTGAGGGTGGCGAAGAAGGGGTTTTTGAACAGTTTTTCCAGGTTGAGTTCACCGCGCTGGTTGCTGACTTCCCGGGCGGCTTTTGTTTCAGGACGGCTTTCGGCACGCAGGCTTTGCTGGGGTTCGTCGGCGGCGAACAGGTCGTCTACCGGTTTGGCGAACAGGTCTTCAGGGGTAGCCGTGTTCTCCAGCAGGTTTTCCTGGGCCGGGGCGAAATCAAAGGTGCCGGCGCTGTTGAGGATGGTGTTCAGGTCGAACAGCCATTTCTGCCGGTCTGGCAGTTGGTCGACGTTATCCAGCGGCCAGAACCAGAGGGCGCACCAGTAGTCCATGGCCAGTTTCAGGCGGCGGTAAGGCGAGGCGATGCGGGCGTTGGTATTGAAAATGCCCCGGGTGCGAATGTCGTCTTTTTCCCTTGTGCTGGTGTGGTATTCGTCGCCACCCTGCTGGCCCCATAGGGAGTAGCTGTCGGTGGTGCGTTTGCGGTCTTTGGCCAGCATTTGGGTGTGTTCCCGCCATAGGCGGTCGACCGCGTCGCTAAGTAGCTGAAGGGTTTTAATTTCTTGCTCGTCTAGCGGGGCGCAAAACGCTTTTTGCCACGCTTTAATTTTCTTGAAAGCCTCTGGCCGCAGCTGTTTGGCAGTTTTATCGCTGTAACCCACCATGCCGGGGTCGGGCAACAGGAAGTGATAAATTTCATTTGTTTTGCGCCCGCTTACGGCGCCTTCGCCGGTGGTTGCTGTAGATGTAGATGCTGGTGCTAGCAGGCTTTTCGGCGCTAGGCGGCGCGGGGCGGTGTTGTACCACAGGCCATCTTTGTGCTGCTTTTTCAGCGCACTGGCGGGGTAAACCTCGCGGCGGGCACCAATCAGGCTGTTGCCGGTAAACAGCTGGTAGCCAAACCAGGGCACGTTGTGGCCGCCGCTCAGGGCGTTCAGCCACAGGGAGACTTCCGCTAGCTCCACCGCGATGGGGTTGAGGTCGACTCCGTAGACGTTGTGGTCGGCCATGTGCATTTTTACCCGCTGCAGTTCGCGCTGGTACTCTTCATGGGGAATGCGCTCTCCCAGCTCCTGCTGTTTGCGGGTTAAATAGGCTTCCGCTAGCTGGTTAACGGCTTCATTCAAGAACGCGGCGCTGCCCATGGCGGGTTCGCAAACCGTCAGTTTGAGAATCTGGTCGGCGGTAATGTGCCGGGTTAGGCGCTCTTTTAGGGTGTACTTCACCAAGCTTTTGGTGAGCACTTCCGGGGTGTAGTAACTAGCGGATTTTTCCCGGTCTCGCCCGGCCATGCGATAGATAAACTTGCCCTTGGGGTGGGTGCGCAGGCTGAGTTTGCCGTCTACCTTGTCGTACACGCGCTCTTTGTCATCGAACTCTTCTAGCTGCTCACGGGTGACGAAGTAGCCGGTATCAAGTTCGTCGGGGTTGATGTTTTGGCCTTTTGGGGCGACTTCGAACAGGTCTTGGGTGGCGAAGAAGCCGCGATAGCTGAGCAGTGCTTCGTACACCGCGCCTAGTTGGTTGATGCCGAGCTGGGTGTAGCTGACGCGGCCACGGCGTTTTCTTCCGCTGGTGGGCCGGGTCAGCGACATGCTCTGAATCACCTGCTGCAGGGTTTCATTGCTGAAAGTAACGCGGTTAAGCAGCGAGGTTTTGGCGGGGTCGAATAGGTGGCTATCCAGCCCTTGCAGCGTAAAGGCGTTGGCGGTGCTTTCGTGCAGGCTGCCTTGGCGGTTAATGGTGTAGCCTTCGTAAATGAGCCGGAACATGCGCTGCAGGCTTTCATGGAAGTAGCTGCCACGGCGGCTCTCTTCGGTGGTTAGGCGCACGCTTTCCAGCTCGCGCAGGCTTTCCAGGCTGTAACCCATGCGCCAGGTTTCATCATTACTGGGCAGGTAGCCGAGTTCTGGCCGCGCTTCGATGTAGAACAGAAACAGAATGCGGTACATGGTGCGCAGGCACTCTTTGGAGAGCTGGTCGGGGTCTAGGGCATTTTCGCCGCTGTAGATACCTTCCTTGCGCTCGCGGGCCTGCTCGATGAGCTGCGCGGCGGCTTCGTTGCCGAGCAATTCAATGGCATGACGCAGGGCGTATTTGAGGTCGTCGGAGACCGCAAAGGCGTGCTTGTGGCTGTTTTCGTCCAGGCTGTCTAGCCGGCACTGGCCTTGCTTTCCACCGTTTTCAGGGGGCGCTAGGCTTTCCCGGTGCAGCAGCACGGCGGTGGCTTTTAGGGTTTTGTCGTCTCGGCGGCCTAGGATCTCTTCCCAATCAAAGCGCAGCATGCGGTTTTGCGACCACTTGTAGCGGTCAATCAAAATGCCTTGGCGATCACTCAACAAGAGCACCCAGCGCGGCGGGTTTTCGTTACAAGGTGCCGACTGCCGGAACACCGCGTCGTTGAGGATGCTGTACCAACTGGTGTTCTTCAGCTTGTCGTGGTGCGGGCCGGGGCCGAAGAACTGGTTACTGTGCAGCTCCAGGGAGAGCGGGTCTTCGCCTTCGTTGTTGGCATCAAGCGCCCCTAGCACCCAGAGCTGGTCGCCCAGCACGCTGAGCACGGGTAGCTCGGCATTGGGGGCAATTTCGCGGTTTTCTGGCTGATAGGGTATGCCTAGCACGCTCATCAGCGCTTGAAAGAACTCCCGCTGCAGGCGGATACGTTCGGCGGCGCTGCGCTCGCTCTTGAGCCTGTGACGCAAGGCAAAGTAGCGCTGGTTTAGGTTACGCAAGCCACGGTGGGGGCTTGGGTCTTCCCTGCCTGCTTGTTTGGCGGTGTCTTCGCGGCTGTTCCACTCTTCAATGGTGTTGGCAAAGTCGCCCTGGAATACTTCTGCCAGGTAGTGCGCGCTGAAGAATTCGTTGTCGTTGGTTAAGCCTACGAACGTGGCGACGGTTTCTTGTACGGCCATCTGGTATTGCTCCCTTAGCCCACCCGGGCGGTTAGTCGTTTTCCCGGGTAAACACGGCAATGATCTGAATGAACGGCACCGGCTCGATGGTCAGGGTGTCTTGCACCCAGGTTTCATACTCGCTGAACACCCGCTCGATGCGGTTCATGCGCTCTTCCTTGCGGGCGGCTTTAAAGTGTTCGGCCTGGCCGGAGCGCTCTAACTGAAGGCTTAGCTGGTTAACCTGGCGGCTTTTTAGTGCGTTAAGCGCCGCTAGCTGTTCAGCAAGCTCTGCTTGTTTGGCAGTGGCGTAGGCCTGCTGGCGCTGCTGCATTTCGGCGTTGGCGGCCTGAATCACTGCCGGGCGAAGGGCTTCTAATGCGGCTAAAGTGATCGGCTGAGCACGGTTAGGCAGTTTGTTGTTCAGCTGCAACTGCTGCAGCCACTCTTCGGCGCTTTGTATCTCTATAACGCCTTGCGCTTGTGAGGTGCGGCAGCGGATAGCAAACCATTGCCAAATAACCGGGTGGGCTTTGCGGTTGGGGATCAGCCCGCTGACTAGAAAGACGCTTTCATCCGGCTGTAGCGCTTGAGTAACCGCTTGGACATCCGGCAGGGCAAGCACTGGCGCACTGTGGCGGGCTACCTGGGCTAGCAGCTTATCTTCTAACCACTGTATGGCGGGGTGCTGGGGCCATAAATAGTGCAGCTTGGGCCAGGCATTTTCGTCCTGCCGACTGCGGCGGATCTCGTCTTCAAAGCGGGCTTTATCGGCCGTGAGAATCAGGCTGCCATCTTGAGGGTGAATTTCCGGCGGTAAAAAGCGAAAGCGGTAGTCGAGGTCGTCCGGAGGCGTTAGGGTCAGTGTTTGCCGCTCTTGGTTAGCGCTAAATGCCACCTGCTTGCGCTCACGGTTAATGGCTTCTAACGCTTGGTGGGCAAAGGCGAAATCACTAGCAAACAGGCTGTAGCGCTGTTTGGTTTTTTGATGCGTGTGCTGTTCGGCTTCTTCTGCGTTGGGTGTGCTGGCTTCTGGGTTAAGAAACAGCGCCAGCAGGTCGTCGCCTTCGTTGGTGGCATCGGGTTGGTACTGGGCATCGAAGGCGCTGGCATCGGTGCCGGTGGCCATGGCCTCCATGGTCAGGCCTTCTTCGGCTTCGGCATCGTGCACTTTCATAAAGGTGGCGGGGTCACCGATATTCTTGTAGGCCTGCTCGTCTTTCTCTTTGAGGATTTCAAGAATGCGCTGGTCGCCGCGCACCTGGGGGTTATCGCTCTGGTTAATCAGGTAGGTAATGATCGGTGTTTCGGTTTGGCCGTAACGGTCTACCCGGCCGTTGCGCTGCTGGAACACCATCAGCGACCAGGGCAGGTCAAAATGCACTAGCCGGTGCGACAGGTAGTGCAGGTTGATGCCTTCGCTTGCGACATCGGAACATAGCAACACGCGCAGCTTGCTTTCCTGCTTACCAAAGGCTTCCACGATGTCTTGCTGTTCGATATCGCTCATGCCGCCGTGCAGTA
Organism: Halomonas sp. GD1P12; assembly: GCF_025725645.1. Classification (NCBI taxonomy): domain Bacteria; kingdom Pseudomonadati; phylum Pseudomonadota; class Gammaproteobacteria; order Oceanospirillales; family Halomonadaceae; genus Halomonas; species Halomonas sp. GD1P12. The sequence continues at coordinate 3,254,591 of NZ_CP107007.1, forward strand.
TTCGCAGGGCGTCTTCTTTAAGCTTGAGATCGTCCACCAGCTGGCTGTGCAGCCAGTTAAGCGTTTCAATGCGCTCGGAAAAGATGACTAGACGGTCTTCAGTGTTGGTTTTCTTCCAGCCGAAGGCGCTGCTTTTCAGCAGCTTGATCAGTTCGCGGTATTTATTGAAACTTTCTGGCGTGACGTTTCGCAGCGCTAACAGTAACGATTGCAGCGATTGAATTTCATGCTGTTCGTCTTCGCTTATCTGCTTATGCTCAGACCCACGGCCTGCTAGCTTTTTAATGCGCTGTTCAACCGACACTTTGGCCGCTGCTGGCGAGCTAAACAGGGATTTTTGCAAACCAATGCGCACTAGCTGGCCGTTTTTGGTGGCGCTGTGCTCACCCCTGTAGGTGAAAGGCACCTCTAATAACGCTTGATAGGCGGCTTCTTCTTGAGGCGAGGCATCCAGGTAAATATCGTTCACTACCCGCTCTTTGAACTCTTGCTGCACCTGGTCGCGAATATCTTTCTTAAAACGGCGAATGACCAAGCCTTTGTCGCGGAAATCTTCTTTTGCGTAGTCGTCGGGGTCGGAGATCGCCGTGGGATCGAGCATGTTCATCAAGCTGGCAAACGAGCGCGCTTTGCCGTCGTGGGGCGTGGCCGAGAGCATGATGAGGGTGTCTGAACGTCCTGCCAGCAGCTGAGCCAATTTGGCACGCTGAGAGCTTGAACCGCGCTCTGCCACATTGTGGGCTTCATCAATCACGATGATGTCCCAGTAGGCTTGTTCTAAGTGGCGGCGGTATTCGTTGTCTTGCTTGAGGGTGTCGATGGAGATAATCGACTTGTCGTAGTAGTAAAACGGGTTGTGGTTACCCGGAATATTGTTGCGCACCCGCTGTAGGCCAGCAGAATCCAGCCGCGTGAGCGGGATGGTAAAGCGGTTCCACATCTCTTTTTGGAACTGGGTCATCATGCTTTTCAGCGTGAGCACCAGGATGCGCTTGCCTTTGCCACGTCGCATTAGCTCGGTCATTAAAATGCCGGCTTCTAGGGTTTTGCCTAACCCCACCGCATCCGCAATCAGAATACGCTGGCGGTTCTGCTTGAGCGCCTGCAGCGCGGGGTCAAGTTGGTACGGCACGGGGTCCATCGCGGCCTTGTGGCCCAGGTGAATGTTGTCATCTGCTGGGGTGATCTGGCGCAGCTGGGTTTCAATAAACAGGCGGCTTTTTTCAAAGCCTGGTGTCAGGTCTTGCTCTAAGCGGGTTTCGGCGGGGTCGAGCACACGAATAGCGTTCTCAGCTTCTTCCAACTTGGTCAGAAAGCGGGCGCTTTTGCCACTGACCAGTTCTGACAAGCCATCCACGGTAAGGATATAGCCGCCGTCATCACTGGCATCTGCGCGTCGCACAATCCATTCACAGTCACGAATGACCACGCGTGCACCGGGGGCGTAGAGAGCTGACATGCCTGTTTCCTTGTTTCAACCAAAGGCGACCAGAGGGGTATCAGGAGTGTAGGCGAAAGCCCCGACATTCCGTGTCGCACTGTGTCTGTCATGCTAAATAGTGAGGAAGCATTAATAATAATGAGGTTATCACTATGCTAAGAAAGGATATAGGTGCTGTGCTGCAAATAATTTGAGCCGTGGCAGCGAGGCTCTAAAATGGCCTATTGACATAGGAATACACTAAATAGGTTCTCACAGACCAGTCCTAAGCAACGTTATCAATACAGCTATGGCTGGCCTCCCTAAGCGTGAAGCGTAGGAAGGGCGACCAGCCGACAGGCGTATCGTTACTTCTACTTTACAATGCCGTCCCAAACAGCGTCTGTAATATTACGAGCGCGCTGCCCCTGGCCCCGAAGCTGCAAAACAAAACTCATGGCATCTCGTAGCACGACTGGGTTTTGATCATAATCTTCACCAATCACTGCGCTTGGATCAAATAAGCTTAACGCATCGCTCATTGCATCGATCGCCTTGTCACTTTTCAAGAAGTCGCTATCTTCGAGTTCCGACAGCTCTGCTAATAGCTTGCAATCCAAAAGGGTACTGTCCAACCAGTTCGTGGCTGCGGTATACCCGACACACCAGCGCAAGCGAGACTCTTCGATACAAACCTCCATGGTGGTGGAGTGCTCACCCACAAAACAACTGCCAATGAGCACACCGTCAATCTTATGCCGTCTGGATTGATTCGCTACGCTGCATAGCAGATTCAACATAGGGGCGCCTGCAATCTCCTTTCCCAAACCATGGGCAGCTATGTAAACAATACGGCTATCAAGCTCGCCTTTACATAGACACTCCAGGGCTTTGCGAAAGCTACCCTCATCGTAAAAATTGGCATGATGTACATCTGTGTCACCGGTTAGCTTTGCCACTCCCTGCACAAATGGAAGCACACTGCTTCGGTTTGCGTCTTTGTCATCTAACGCCCATGGAGACTCAAGCACCAGGATGGCGCGATTGGCATGACGGCTACTCATTTCTAGACCTCATATTTAACGAACGACAGTGGTTGTTGCTGACATTGTTATATCGGCAGCGTGCTTATGCGTGTTTATACCAACAGCTACCTTGACACATTTTTCTAACGCGATAATGCCACCGTGAGAACGTTTTGCTGGGCTATGCGACGCATAATGTCGCAACCACGTCATAGCCTCATTCTCTCTTATCAGGGACGGTGGACGCTACGATGACCATGACCGAATGTGTAACGACTCAAGACACTACCCAACAGGAAATAGCTAAGTGGTTGGCTGACCGTGAGCAGTGGAAACATGAAATGCCCGTCATGGGCTTTTTAAGCCAGTTTCTTACCCTTACCCCCGTCACTGACTCACGTTTTCATAGTGCCAGCACGGATGGCAAACAACTTTATATCTGCCCAGATTACAGTGCCACACTATCTGATACCTCCCGTCAGTTTTTACAAGCGCACCTCATTTGGCACTGTGTGGCAGGTCATCTGACCGCACCGCTGGTTGCCGACTATCGTCGTTGGCATCTCGCTTGTGACCATGAGGTGAATGCATTGCTCCTGGCGCTTGACGTTCCTTTCCCCGCTGATGCCTTGCTCTTTCCAGTCTGCGTGGGACGCAGCGCGATGAGTGTGTATCGCTGGTTAGAAGGTCACCCCAATATTGCGGTAGAGGCGTCTTTAGACATACACCCCGCCGCTTTATGGCATGAGTTGCCCAATACCCGTATAGACCACAGTACCGTTGCTATGTGGCGGCAGCGTGCACACCTTATAGCCAAAGAACCCGGCGCTTTACCAGCACGGGTCGCTAAGTTTTGTGAGGCACGCTAAACTCGTCGCTTTCATTAGCACAGCCCAGGTTGGCATTACTATGTCCGAATCCCGCGATACGCTTTTCCGTTATCTCACGATGCTGCAGCTAATCCCGCGTTATCCAGGGCGTATCGCGACGCCTGTGCTGAAAGAGAAGCTTGCTGAACGAGGGTTTAATATTGATACGCGTTCACTGCAACGGGATTTAAGCCAGAAGCTCTCTACACAGTTTCCGATTGGCTGTGACGATAGTCAAAAACCTTACCGTTGGTATTTTGATCGTGAATTCCAGTGCCAGCTACCCGCGCTGGATGTACCCAGTGCGCTAACGCTAGTATTAGCGGAAGAGTATTTGAAGGGGTTGCTGCCTCCAGTAGTGATCGGCCAGCTCTCGCCCCACTTTACTGACGCCCGGAAACTGCTGGACGACATGAGCGCTAATGGGCTTAGCCAGTGGGCACGTAAGGTACGCGCCATTCCTAACGGCAAAGCACTGATACCTGCTGAGATTAACGAGGCAACCTGGCAGACCATCTCGCAGGCGCTCCTTGAGCAGAAAGCCGTTGACGTTATTTATCTATCACGCACGAGTCACTCTGAAAAGACGTTTACCCTCCACCCTCAAGGCATTGTGAGCCGCCACAGTGCCACCTATTTGTTAGCTCATGTAGATGGGTTTAAGGATCTGCGCCAGTTCGCTCTTCACCGCGTGAAGCAGGCAACACTCAGTCAACAGCCCTGGCAAGAGCAGCACGACTTTGACATTGATGATTACATCAAAGGTGGAGCGTTTGGATATCGGCAAGGGCCTAGCGATGTAGTGTTGGAAGCCGAGATTGCTAAGCCGGTGGCGTGGCTACTACAGGAAACACCGCTATCTGACACACAATCGATAGAAGCGTTGCCGGATACTGACGGCTGGTATCGGCTGACCGCCCACGTACCGGATGATCAGCAGACGCTGTGGTGGTTGATGGGCATGGGACCCAATATCAAGGTCACCGTGCCTCACTCGTGGCGAGAGACGATCAAAACGAACGCAGAACAGATGCTGGCGCACTACGCCACTGAATCCCCTGTGACTTCATAAACACCCGCAAGCCTCATGGTTCGATATACACTTTTTCCGCATGCGGAAAAGCGCGACGACGTTATCATTGCTACACCAAGAAGGGTACCCATGCTCTATTTTGCCTACGGTTCCAATATGGCAACCCAGCGCTTAGCGGCTCGCGTTCCAGCACGCTTTGTGACCACGGCCCTTCTGCCCGCTTACCGCCTAGCGTTTCACCAGCGCGGCAGTGACGGCTCAGGCTCAGGCAAATGCGATATTGTGCCTGCCTTAGCGCAGTCCGCTGTCTATGGAGTCATTTGGGAAATGGCGTTTCATCACAAGCCGACGCTCGATCGCTATGAGAGACTGGGCGCGGCGTATAACGACACTTGGCTTACCGTCACGGATCTCGCCATTGACCGGCAGTTTGAGGTGCAGGCGTATATCGGCAACCTCACCGCACTCGGTCTGCGCACATATACATAGGATAAGCACCATGTGCTTGCCGGGGCAAGCGAGCATGGCCTGCCCGCCTATTACCTTCGTGCGCTGGAAGGCATTGAGGCGCATCAGGATGACAATGCCGAGCGCCATGCCCGAGAGATGGCGTTATATGCCCCGATGGAACCCCTGATGAGTGCTACTTAATGGATAATGATCAGCGCTTGATTGAGTTTTACTGCGGTGAAGGCCGCGATCATAAAGGCCGGTGCCTTGAAGATATTTGGGCGCTATCGCCTTTTTGGCTGGAGCACACCCACGACTATATTCAGTGGCTGTTCCCTATCCCTGAGGCGGGTCGTTTTAACGCCTTTGCTCCCTTGCTGACGCCCACGGTACAGGCTGCGTTTGAGAGAAGTGACGTTATGCGCCAGCATCAGCAGCGCTCACTTGAGGTGATGCTCGACTTTTTTGGCCTCGCTCGGGATGGGAGCGATATCGTCGCTCAACCAACGCTGGCAATACAAACCCATATTTGGCTAAAAGCGGGTGGCCATAACCATTTACGCATCACACGGATGATTCGGTCGTTAGCCTTGTGCCACCAGCCCGACCTAGCCCACACCTTTCAGCAAGCCGTCATCAAGATCGGCACCCAGCAGGGAGTAGTCTCTGAAACGTCGATTCGGTATTGGCGAGAGGCGATTTAAACCAGCTTAAACGGTTCAATATCACGAAAGATGCCGGTTTTGGTCATGTCACGGCGGAGTGTAAACGCCTCTACCGCCGCAACAGGATCGACCTGCGCCAGCTGATCAAAGTGGATTCGGTTCCACTGCGCTCGGGTGACCTTGATGCTGTAAAGGTAATGATCGCGGGTACCACCCGTGGCGGGATCGACCACCTGACGATATCCGGATACCCGCGCTTCTTGAACAGAGGGCAAACGCACAAACACGGCGCCAAGCACACGAAAGGCAATGCCGTGGACATGGTCACGGTACAGTTTCCGCTTTCGGGTGGCACTCAGGGATTTTGGGGTGAGCTTGAGCGCTTTAGCGGGCATCGTCCATTCTGTAAACATCCCGGTTTTAGTGGCATCGCTGATTAGAGTTTTCCGCCTGTTGATGTTTCGCCAGGTATTCCCATGGTGTCAGGTCTTCCAGTGAATCGTGGGGACGCTCATCGTTGTATTCCGTCATCCAGGATTCTGTCAGTTCTCGGACTTCGGTGAGGTTCCGGAAGACATACATATTCAGGATCTCATCCCGATAAGTCCGATTGAAGCGCTCAACATACGAGTTCTGAGTTGGTGTGCCCCGCTTGATAAACGCCAGCTCAATACTGCGTTGCTGAGCCCAATCTGCCAGGGCAAGCGAAATGAATTCCGGGCCATTATCCATGCGTCGTTTGGTCGGGTAGCCTCGCCAGGCGATAATGCGTTCCAGAACCCGTATGACCCCTGGTGCTGGTAGATTCAGGTCAATCTCGATAGCCAGCACCTCCCGGTTAAAGCCGTCCACCACATTAAACGTCCGGAACCGGCGACCACAGAACAGACTGTCGCTCATGCAATCCATCGACCAGCATCGATTAACGGTAGCTGGTACGCTCAATGGCGCCGGGGTTCGTGTCGGGAGCCGTTTCTTGCCCCGTCGTCGTTTATTCAGGTTGAGTGCACAATACAGCCGGTGGACCCGCTTGTGATTCCATCCATGCCCCAAGCGTCGCAGCGCCTTGAACAGTTTACTGAATCCGTAGGCGGGATAGCGGTGAGTGGCGCTTTGAAGCACTGTAATCACCGGTTCATCACGGAAAGTATTGGGCCGATACCGGTACACAGAGTCACTGATGCCAGCGATTCGACAGGCTCTGCGGATGCTGACACCATGCGCCTGCTTGAGGTAATCAACCCATTCTCGTCGAACGGCTGGCTTTACAGCTTTTTTCGATCACATCCTTCAGCAACTTGTGATCCAGACTCAGCTCGGCATACCTCTGCTTCAGCCGGCGGTTTTCTTCTTCAAGCTCCTTGAGACGCTTCACATCAGAGGCTTCCATGCCGCAGTATTTAGACTTCCAGTTGTAGTAGCTCGCCTCGGAAATGCCGTACTCACGGCAGACTTCCTTGACCAGTCGACCGCTCTCAACCTCCTTCAGAATTTTGACGATTTGTGACTCGCTGTACCGTGATTTCTTCATGTCGCTCTCCATTTGCCTCATTGTAGGCCGGAGAACTCTAATGACGCATGTACCGATTTTAGGGGATGGTTACAAGGCAAACCCGCTTTGCCATTTACTTAATGCTCCAATTTTGAACTATTTGACGTATCGTCTAGGGCTCATGCCCCACAGATAATTTAAATATAAATTCGGGTAAGATGGCTGCGAAAGTATAAATGCTTCAGCGAGAAGGCTGAAAGCCGCTACTCAGAATAGCGGCTTGACCTTGTTTGGACAGAGTTATTTCGTGGGCACGGTCTTGCCCGTAAGCCCCTCCGGCTGCATGGTCTCGCCGGGCTGAAAGTGGATCACCGAGCGGATCGACTTGCCTGCGTGCAGCAGATCGAAGGCGGTGTTGATCTGGTCGTGGGTCATGTTGTGGGTGATGTAGGGGTCGAAGTCGCCGCGCAGCCACTCGTCGACCATGCCGGGGAGCTGGCTGCGGCCCAGCACGCCGCCAAACGCAGAGCCGCGCCAGACGCGCCCGGTCACCAGCTGGAAAGGCCGTGTGGCGATCTCCTCGCCGGCGCCGGCCACGCCGATCACCGTGCACTCGCCCCAGCCCTTGTGGCAGCACTCGAGCGCGGCGCGCATGACGTTGCCGATGCACTCGAACGAGAAGTCGACGCCGCCGTTGGTCATTTCGACGAGCACCTCCTGGATCGGCTGGCTGAAGTCCTTCGGATTGACGCACTCGGTCACGCCCATGTCGCGGGCCAGGGCGAACTTGTTGGGGTTGGTATCGATACCGATGATACGCCCGGCGCCGACCATCTTCGCGCCCTGGATCACCGCCATGTCGACCGCGCCGAGGTCGAATACCGCCACGCTCGCCCCGGGCGTCACTTTCGCGGTGTTGCGCACCGCGCCCATGCCGGTCGGCACGGCGCAGCCCATGACGCTCGCCTTGGCCAGCGGCGCCTCCTTGGCGATTTTGGCAACCGCGATCTCCGGCAGCACCGTGTACTCGCTGAAGGTGCTGGTGCCCATGTAGTGGTGAATCATCTTGCCCTTGTAGGAGAAGCGCGAGGTGCCGTCGGGCATGCCCCCGCGCCCCTTGGCCTCGCGAATGGTCTGGCAGAGATTGGTCTTACCGGACTGAATGTAGGGGCAGTTGGGATCTTCCGGGGTGTAGAGCGGGATCACGTGATCGCCGGTCTTCACCGACACAACGCCGGGGCCTACCTCCTCGACCATGCCCACGCCTTCGTGGCCGAGCACGGCGGGAAAGAGCCCCTCCGGGTCGCGGCCAGAGAGCGTGAACATGTCGGTGTGGCAGAGGCTGGTGGTGACGATACGGACCAGCACCTCGCCCGCTTTCGGCCCCTCCAGGTCGATCTCTTCGATCTCCAGCGGGCGGTTGGGCTCCTAGGCAATGGCGGCGCGCGTTTTCATGATATCTCTCCTGCTCGATGCAAAATGATATGTTATAACATTTATATAATGCGCCATAGCCGGACGACCGGTCGAATCCGGACAGCGTACACCGCCATCGAGACGTGCAGAGCGCCAAACGAAAAACGCGGAAAAACCACCAGGAGGAGACGCCATGCAGCGCGGTGAAGCAAACAGCGCAGCAGCGACCAGCGACGCGCCGGACGAGCAGCACGTGCATCTGGTTATCTACCCCGGCTTCAAGCTGATGGAGGCGGCGGGGCCGCTTAGCGTGTTCAGCTACGCCAACCAGCGCCTCGCGGCGCACGGCGAGGCGTTTCGCTACCGGGTGTCGCTGGTGGCTCCGGTACCGGGGGCCGTCGTGTCGGATACCGGGGTCAGCCTGGACGCCGGCGGCCCGTTGCCGGATAACGCGCCACTCGAGACGGTGATGATCGCCGGGGCCGTGGAGATCGAGCAGGCGCTTGCGCGCGAAGCGGCGCTGGTGCAGTGGTGCCAGCGGCGCGGCCAGCACGCCCGGCGCTTTGCCGCGCTGTGCACGGGGTCGTTCTTTCTGGCCCAGGCGGGGCTGCTCGACGGGCGGCGCGCCGCAACCCACTGGCACTACGCGCCGCTTTTACAGCGGCGCTTCGCCGCGCTCGAGGTGGATGCGGATGCGATCTTCGTGCAGGACGGCCACTTCTGGAGCTGCGCCGGCGTCACCGCAGCGATCGACCTGGCGCTGGCCTTCGTCGAACAGGACGCCGGGCGCGACCTGGCACTGGACGTGGCGCGGGACCTGGTGGTGTATCTCAAGCGCCCGGGCGGGCAGTCGCAGTTCAGCACCGCGCTGACCAGCCAGATGAGCGGATCCCCCGGCATGCGCGAACTCAAGCGCTGGATCGCCGAGCGCCTCGACACCCCGCTGACGCTTGCGGACATGGCCTCGAAAGCCGGCATGAGCCCGCGCCACTTGAGCCGCACCTTCGTGGCCGAGTTCAACATGACGCCCTTGAACCGGCTGGAAGAGGCGCGCTGCGAGCGCGCCAAAACGCTGCTGCTGGATACCGACCTGCCCATGAAGAGCATCGCCTGGCGCACCGGGTTCAGCTCGGACGAGCGGATGCGCAAGGTGTTCGCCAGGCGCTACGCGCTCACGCCCACCGCCTACCGGGCGCGATTCAAGACCACCCGCGCCGAGGTCATGCACTGAGCGCGGCGCTCTAGGCGCTCTCTTTCGATGCGCTAAAGAAGTGATACATCTCGGCCACCGTCTCCGGCGCGATGTGCTGGGTGATGAACACGAACCGCGAGACGCGATCCGAAACGCACTCGAGAGGAAGCTCCGCAGGCGGGTGGAAGATCTGCTGTACGCCGTGAATCGCCAGCGGCGCGTCGCGGTCACTCAGGTGCACCACCGCCTTGATGCGCAGCATCTTGTCGCCCATCAGCGACATCAGCATGTCCAGCCAGTTCTCCAGCGTATCCGGGGCAATGCGCTCCTCGACGGTGAAGCAGAAGGCGCGGATCGAGTCGCTTTGGTGGGCGTGGTGATCGACTAAATGGTGCGCCGTGACAGGGCCGGGGCTTAAGGAAATCGCGGTGCCCGCGTGGGGTGCGGCGGCGCTGACCGTGTAGCGCCCGGCCTTGAGCCACTGGTCGACCTGATAGCCGCCGTCGGCGTAAAGCCCGGCGCCCACCAGCAGGCTCGCGGAGAGCTTGCCGTCGATCACTTGCCACTGCTCGGCGGTCGGGTTGAGCCGAGCGAGCCGGTTGGCAAGCCCGGATACCCTCGCCTGCTCGGCGAGATCGGTCTTGGTGATCAGGAGCTTGTCCGCCACGCCGACCTGCTGGCGCGACTCCTCATGAGCGTCCAATGTGGCCTCGCCGTTGACCGCATCCACGCAGCACACGACGCTGTCGAGCTTGAAGCGGTGCGCAAGCCAGGCATCGGTCATCAACAGCTGCAAAAGGGAAGTCGGCAGCGCCAGCCCCGTGGTTTCGATCACCACGCGCGCTGGGGCGGGCTTGCCCCGCACCTCGAGATCCTCGAGCGCCTCGCGCAGGGTGCGGCTCAAGTCGCCGCGCAGCGTACAGCACAGACAGCCGCTGCTCATCTCGATCACGGCCTGCTCGTCGCTTTGGGTGATCAGCTGATGATCGAGGCCAATGTCGCCGAACTCGTTGATCACCACCAGGGTGTTGTCCATGGAGATCTGGCGCACCCAACGGTTGAGCAGCGTGGTCTTGCCGCTGCCCAGAAAGCCGGTGAGCACGTTGACGGGAATCAAGGGCGGTGTCGTCATGACGTTCACTCCTTCAGGCCGGGTCGATGGTCACCAAAAGCCGCTTCTCGCCGGGTGTGAGCGCCGGGCTTCGATGGGCGAGCCCGCGCTCTTCGCAGCCTATCCAGCCGCTGCCCTTGATCAGCGCGATATCGCCGCACTCCAGACACTGAACGGCGTGCGGGTCGGCCGCGACCTCCGGGCGATCAGCGCGGGGCGCGCCCAGCCCCAGACGGTTGACGGCGTGCTCCGGCAGCCACTCGCTGCCCGGGCCCACGTAGGTCGTGACCAGGCGCACCGCCAGGTTGTCGCAGTGAAAGCGCGGACACATGGCGCTGTTCAAAAGCCTTAGCCGCACGCCGACCGTGTCGGTCTCGAACAGAAAAGCCACGGCGGAGGCGACGGTCGCGATATCCTCGATCAGCGCCTCGCCGGCTTCCGGGGCCGGCAGGTGGCGGCGCAGATCCTCGGTGAAGGCCTCGTTGATTTCTCCCAGCCAGCTAAATTGCCAGGTGCGTTCGGTCTGACACTGGGCCCGGGCGCTCAGCGCTATATCCGCCGGCAGCGCCCGCTCGAGCACGGCGATGTTGATCGCCTCGTCGAAGATGCGCGGCAGCACGCTGATATCGGTGTCCGCCGCAGCGTGATCGGGCAGGCGTGATTGTGTGGCTTTGCGTTGTAACGTCATGGCGATCTCCGGTGTTTGAGTGTTGGGGCGCGCATCAGGCACTCACCATCAGGCGTTGGGCGAGGCGCAGGCCCTGGCTTGTAAGCGTTGCCGCCAGAAACAGCGCGGCGGCCAGCGTCACCATGGTCGGGCCGGTGGGGGTGTCGAGCGCATAGGCGGTTTTCAGCCCGCCGACCACCGCGGCAAGCGCCACGCCGACAGCGCCGATGGCCATGACCTCCGGCGTGCGGCAGAAGGGCCGCGCCGCCGCCGCAGGGATGATCAAAAGCGCGGTGATCAGAAGCACCCCCACCACCTTCAGCGCCACGGCCACGACCACGGCAAGCGAAAGGGTCAGAATGAGCTGCTCTCGGCGCGGGGAGACGCCGCTGACGTAGGCGAGCTCGTCGTTCAGGGTCGCCATTAAAAGCGCCGACCAGCGCCAGCGCAGAAGCGCCATCACCGACAGGGCCCCGCCACCGATGACCCACAGATCACGCTTGCCCACCGCCAGAATGTCGCCAAAGAGATAAGCGTTTAAATCGATGCGCACCCCGGAGAGAAACGACACCGCCACCAGCCCAACCGCCAAGGCCGAGTGGGCGGCCACACCGAGCAGCGTATCCATGGCAACGCCTCGCCCGCTGAGCATCGATACCCCGAAGGCCATGACCAGCGCCACCGCCAGCACCCCGGTAAAGATCGACATATCCATGAGCAGCGAAAGCGCTACGCCCAGAATCGCGGCGTGGGCGGTGGCGTCGCCAAAGTAAGCCATGCGCCGCCAGACGACGAAGCAGCCAAGCGGCGCCGCCGCCAGCGCCACCAGCACGCCGGCAAGGGTAGCGCGCACCATGAAATCATCCAGCATCGGCGACCTCTCCCGGGTGATGACGGTAAAGCGCTAGCGCCTCATTACCCTCGCTGTTGAGGAGCGTTTCGCCGAACAGCGCCTGGTAATCCGGCGACGCCGCCACCCGCTCGGGCTTGCCCTGACAGCACAGGGTGCGGTTCAGGCAGACGACGTGGTCGGCGGTGCGCATCACCACGTTCAGGTCGTGGCTGACCATCAGCACGGCGCAGCCGTAACGCTGGCGCACCGCCTCGATACGGCGATAGAACTCTGCCGTGCCGCGCTGGTCGAGCCCTTGGGTGGCCTCATCCAGAATCAGAATGTCCGGCCGGGTCAGAAGCGCCCGCGCCAAGAGCACGCGCTGGAACTGGCCGCCGGACAGATGGCTCATCGTCGCCTGCAGAAGATGCCCGGCGCCGGCCTCGTCGAGGGCGCGCTCGACCGCCGCCGGGGCCTGGCGGTGCGGCAGGTTGATAAAGCGCTTGACCGTCATCGGCAGCGTCGGGTCGAGATGCAGGCGCTGGGGCACGTAGCCGATGCGCAGCCCTGCGCCGACTCGCACACTGCCAGTGGCGGGCTTGACCGCGCCGATCAGCGTCTTGACCAGCGTCGACTTGCCCGACCCGTTGGGGCCGATCAGCGTGAGTATCTGATGGCGATAGAGCGTCAGGTCGATGTTCTCGAGCACGAACTCGCTTCCGAAACGCACGCTCAGGTGCGAAATGCTTACCAGCACGTCGTCCGGGGTATTGGGAGCTAATTCCATCGGTAGCATCGTCTTGTAAAATATTGTTATGTTATAACATGGCTATCGAGTCTTGACGACCCTTCCCTGCCGCTGTCGGTAAAAGGCCGTCACCTGACCCACCCTCGATGACTCTCTGGAGCACACCATGCTGTCTACGCGTTTATCCTGGCCCCTGCTGCTGGCCTTCCCTCTGGCCGCTGCCGCCGACGCTCCCCGCGTTGCGGTAGACATTCCCCCGGTGCAGTCGCTGGTCGCCACCGTGCTGGGCGAACACGGCGAGCCTGCGCTTTTCATCCGGCCCGGCGCCTCGCCCCACGGCTACTCGCTGCGCCCTTCCGAAGCCCAGGCCCTGAATGATGCCGACCTGGTCGTCTGGGTAAGCCACGACCTGACGCCCTGGCTCACCGCGCCGATCGAGAACCTGGCAAGTGATGCGCGCCATCTGGAGCTTCTCAAGGCCCCAAACACCACCGTGCTCACGTACCGCGACAGCGCCACCTTCGCCCTGGACGATAGCGTCGGCCACGCCCACGATCATTCTCACGATCACGATCATGGGCATGACCGCGAGCAGGACCAGGGTCACGAACACAGCCACGAGCATAGCCACGAAGGCACCAACCCCCACGCCTGGCTCTCGCCGGACAACGCCCGCCAGTGGCTGGGCGCCATCGCCGAGCAGCTAAGCGAGCTCGACCCGGGCAACGCTAACGACTACCGCGCCAACGCCGAGCAAGGCCGGCAAGCGCTCGACGCCCTCGAGGCGCGGCTTGCAGAGCAGCTCATCGATCAGCACGACACCCGCTACGTCGTCTTTCACGACGCCTACCAGTATTTCGAAGAGGCTTTCGACGTACCGGCTGCCGGGGCGATCTCGCTGGGTGACGCCTCTTCTCCAAGCCCGGCGCGTATCGAGGCGCTCCAGAACCTGGTGCGTGACGAGAACATTCAGTGCGTGTTCAGCGAGCCGCAGTTCAACGCCCGTCTCGTCGAGAGCGTCTTTGGCGACACCGCGGTCTATACCGGCGTGCTCGACCCGCTGGGCGTAGGCTTGGCGCTGGATGCGTCGCTCTACCCGGCACTGCTCGAGCAGATCGCCGACGAGATCGAGCGCTGCGGCCAGACAAGCTAGCGCGGCACCCGCTCGCTCTGAAAAGCCGCAAGCGGGCACCTGCCTACGCCTCGGTGGGAAAGTATGATAATTTTCGCAATTCTTCATACTGACTCTGCACACTGTTCGAGCGAATGCTCGAGCGAACCGAGGTGATCATGCGCGCAGCTCTAGGCGCCCTTCTGGCACTCTCTCTGACGCTGGGCCCTGGCGGCCCGGCCGCGGCCGAATCGCGGCTCGACGCTTCCTGGCCGAGCAACGTGGGGGCGCTGAACCCGCACCTTTATACGCCCAACCAGATGTTCGCCCAGGCGATGGTGTATGAACCGCTGGTGCGCTACCAGGCCGACGGCATCGTGGCGCCCTGGCTTGCCAGGCGCTGGGAAATCACCAACGACGGGCGCACCTATACCTTTACGCTGCGCGACGACGTCACCTTCTCCAACGGCGAGCCCTTCAACGCCGCGGCGGTGGTGGCCAACTTCGACGCGATTCTGGCCCACCGCGAGCGCCACGCCTGGCTTGGGCTGACCGAGCAGATCGAAAGCGTTCGCGCGCTGGACGAGTTTCGCGTCGAGCTGAACCTGCACGCGCCCTACTACCCGGTACTGCAGGATTTGGCGCTGCCCCGCCCGTTTCGCTTTATCGCCCCGTCGCAGCTGGTCGACGGCACGTTTACCGCCGGCGTGAGCGCGCCGATTGGCACCGGGGCTTGGCAGCTCATTGAGACGCGTCTGGGCGAGTTCGATCGTTTCGTGCGAAACGACGCCTACTGGGGCGAAGCGCCGGCCTTTGATGAGGTAAACGTCAGCGTGATCGTCGATCCCAACACCCGGGCGCTGGCGCTTCAAACCGGTCAGATCGACCTGATTTACGGGCCCAACGGCCTGATCTCGCCGGACACCTTTACCCGTTTCTCCCAGGACGAGCGCTATACGACGGCGCTTTCCGAGCCGACGGAAACCCTGATGCTGGCGCTGAACAGCCAGCGCGGCGCCACGGCGGAGCTGGCCGTACGCCAGGCGATCAATCACGCGGTGGACAAGGCCAGCATCGCCCAAAGCGTTTTCTACGGCACGCAGCAGGTCGCCGACACGCTATTCGCCCCCGGCGTGCCCTACGCCGATGTGGGACTCACCCCCTACGCGTTCGATCCAGACCGCGCCGCCGAGCTGCTCGATGAGGCGGGCTGGCGCATGGACCGCGGCGTGCGCATGAAGGAGGGCGAGCCGCTGCAGATCGATTTGGTGTTCGTGGGCAACGACGCGGTGTCGAAATCTACCGCGGAAATCATCCAGGCAGAGCTTTCCGCGCTGGGCATGATGGTTCGCCTGATCGGCGAGGAGGAGAGCAGTGTCTACGCCCGCCAGCGCGACGGGCGCTTCGGCATGATCTTCAACCGGACCTGGGGCGCGCCGTTTGATCCCCACGCGTTTATTAGCGCCATGCGCGCGCCCGCCCACGCCGACTACCAGGCGCAGTTGGGGCTTTCTGACAAACCCGAGATCGACGCGCTGATTGGCGAGATTCTGACCTCGACCGACGAGACGCAGCGCCAGGCGCTTTACGAGACGCTTTTGACCCGCCTGCACGAAGCCGCCGTCTATCTGCCGCTGACCTACGCCAGCGTGCTCGCCGTGGCCTCCCCTGAGGTCGGCGAGATCCACTTTGGCGCCATGGCCAGCGAAATTCCGTTTGATCGGTTCACCCCCGAGGCCGGGCGTTGATGGCCGGTTTCATCCTCAAGCGGCTTTTATTGCTGCCGCTACTACTGCTGGCGGCGTCCATCATCATCTTTTTGCTGCTGCGTCTCGGGCCGTCGGATCCGGCGATGGACTACCTGCGCCTCTCCCAGGTGCCGCCCACGCCCCAGGCGCTCGAGCACGCGCGGGCGGCGCTCGGCCTCGACCAGCCGCTGATCACTCAGTACGCTCAGTGGCTTTCAAGCGCGGTGCGCCTCGATTTCGGCGTCTCCTACGCCACCCAGCGCCCGGTATTCGAGGACATGCTGCACTTTCTGCCGGCGACCCTCGAGCTTGCCGGCGTCGCGCTGGTGCTGACGCTGCTGGTATCGATTCCGCTCGGCCGCTGGGCGGCGCGCCACCATCACCGCGCCCCGGATCTCGTCGTGCGCCTGATCGCCTTTTTTGGTGTATCGATGCCCAACTTCTGGCTCGGCTTTCTGCTGGTGCTGCTGTTTTCGGTGACCCTGGGGTGGCTTCCGCCGATGGGCCGCGGCGGCGTCGCGCACTTGGTGCTGCCGGCCGTGGCGATTTCGCTGATGTCGCTTTCGATCAACGCGCGGATGCTGCGCGCCAGCATGCTGGAGGTGGGAAGCCAGCGCCACGTGCAGTACGCCCGTCTGCGCGGGCTTGGCGAGCGCGAGGTGGAGCGCCGCCACGTGCTGAGAAACGCCCTGCTTCCGATCATCACCGCCACCGGCATGCACGTCGGCGAGCTGATCGGCGGCACGCTGATCATCGAGAGCATCTTCGGCTGGCCGGGCGTGGGGCGCTACGCCGTATCGGCGATCTTCAACCGCGACTACCCGGTCATCCAGTGCTTCACGCTGCTGATGGTGACCATCTTCGTGGTCTGCAATCTGATCGTCGATATCGTTTACGCCGCCGCCGACCCGCGCATTCGTATTTCCAGGGAGGGCGTGCAGTGAGGTCTTCGAGCGCATCGTTCTCGCCGTCGTCTCATTCTCCATCTCGGGGGCGCTTGCCCAAGGCGCGCCTGACCACCTGCATCGCTCTGGCGCTGGTGGCGGGGCTGGTGTTCGTGGCGCTGTTCGGCGCCGGGCTCTCGCCGTTTGACCCCAACGCCGTGACGCTCTCCGAGCGCCTCGCCCCGCCGAGCGCCACGCACTGGCTCGGCACCGACCACTTGGGGCGCGACATTCTCGCACGGCTTCTGGAGGGCACGCGGGTCTCGCTCGGCGTGGTCGCCGTGACGCTTTCACTGCTGCTGGCGCTGGGCATCGTGGTGGGCGGCAGCGCCGGGGTCATCGGCGGGCGCTTCGATCAGATCACCATGCGCATGACGGATATCTTTCTGACCTTCCCCACCTTCGTGCTGTCGCTGTTCATGATCGGCATGCTGGGCACGGGGCTTACCAACGTGATACTCGCCATCGCCCTCTCCCACTGGGCCTGGTACGCGCGGATCACTCGCTCGGTGGTGCTGTCGCTCAAGCACCGCGACTACATCAGCGCCGCGCGCATGGCCGGCGCCGGGCGGCTGCGCATCTTTACCCGCCACCTGCTGCCATCCACGCTTTCGCAGCTGGCGGTGCTCGCCTCGCTCGATATCGGTCACATCATGCTACACGTCTCGGGCCTGTCGTTTCTCGGGCTCGGGGTCGCCGCCCCCACGCCGGAGTGGGGCGTGATGCTCTCGGATGCGCGCCAGTTCGTCTGGACCGAGCCACGTTTGATGCTCTGGCCGGGGCTGGCGCTGTTTTTGAGCGTGATGGCCTTCAACCTGCTGGGCGACGCGCTGCGCGACCGCCTCGACCCTCAACTTCAACGGGAGCACACGCATTGAACGCGCCGCCCACGCACCGCACCCTGACCCTTGAAGGCATGACCGTCGACACCCACGACGAGCGTCTGGTCGACGACGTCTCGATCACTCTCGAGCGCGGCGAAGTGGTGGCGCTGGTCGGCGCCAGCGGCTCGGGCAAGTCGCTGAGCTGCGCCGCGGCCCTCGACACCCTGCCCAGCGGTACGATCAAACGCGCGGGCCAGGTCCACCTCGACGGTATGCCGATCGCCGCGTCGCTTTTGCGCGGACGAGTGGTCGCCTCGATCATGCAAAACCCGCGCAGCGCCTTCAATCCGGTGCGCACGCTCAAAAGCCACTTCGATGAAACGCTCAAGGCGCTAGGCGTGGCGAGAAAGGCGCGCGGGCCGCGTAGCCGCCAGGCGATGCTCGACGCGGGGCTCGATGAGCCCGAGCGGCTGTTGAAGCTTTATCCGTTTGAAATGAGCGGCGGGATGCTGCAGCGCACGATGATCGCGCTGGCGCTGGCAAGCGAAGCGCCGTTTCTGTTCGCCGACGAGCCGACCACGGATCTCGATGTGATCCACCAGCGCGACATCCTCGATCTGCTCGCCGATCTGCGTACGCGCTTCGGGCTGGGGCTTTTGCTGATCACCCACGACATGGGCGTGGTGGCGCGCCTGGCCGACCGGGTGCTGGTGATGGACCAGGGCCGGCTGGTGGAGAGCGCACCGGTCGAAACGCTTTTTGAGCGCCCGCAGCACGGCGTCACCCGGGCGCTGGTCGAGGCGCACCTGGCGCTCTACCCGCATCGGCAGGCACCGTCATGAGGCTGGTCATATGAGTTTTTTAAGCGCCGAAGGCGTCTCTCACGGCTACTCCTCGAGGCGGTCGCTGTTGCGCCGCCGCCCGGCCCAGCCCGTGCTGTCAGAGGTGTCGCTTGAGATCGCACCGGGCGAAACCCTGGGGCTTCTCGGGCGCAGCGGCTGCGGCAAGAGCACTCTGGCGCGCCTGCTCACCGGGCTCGAAACGCCAAGCCTGGGCACGGTGCGTTTTCAAGGCAACGCGTTATCCAACCTCGACAAACCCGGCTGGCAGGCGTTTCGCCGCCAGGTGCAAATGGTGTTTCAGGATCCGCAGAACGCGGTGAACCCGCGCCTCACCGTGAGTGATATCATCAGCGAGCCGCTGATTCACCTCACCGACCTGGACCGTGCCCAGCACCCGGCCCGGGTGGCGGAGCTTCTCGACGCCGTCGGCCTGGCCCGCCGGCTTGCCCACCGCTACCCGTTCGAACTCAGCGGCGGTCAGCTTCAGCGCGTGTGTATCGCCCGGGCACTTGCGCCTCGGCCGTCGCTGATCGTGCTGGATGAAGCGGTCTCGAATCTGGATCTGCACCTGCAGCTCCAGATGCTCGAACTCTTCACCGCTTTGCAGCGCGACGTTGGCGTGGCGTTCTTGTTCGTCACTCACGATCTTCGTCTGGTCGAGCGCTTCTGCTCACGGGTACTGGTCATGGGCGCCGGGCGGCTGGTCGAGGACCGCCCCGTCACCTCGCCATTGACGCTGACCTCACCAGAGGGGCAGGCGCTTTTCCAGGCGGTGCTGCCGGCGTTTCCCGTTCAAATGACGTCATTACGGGAACGACTCCCACTTGAGAGTGTCTCTTGAGCGCAACGCTCTACCTATAAAGGATGTGTCTTCATGAAAAAATTCGCCCTATTTCTGAGCCTGGCCGCGGCCCTAACCACCCAGGGCGCCTTCGCTCAAAGCCAGGCGTGCTCGTCCGAGGCGCTGATGGCCGCCAACCAGAACGTGTACGACCAGCTGGAAGCCTACGCGGCCAACCAGATGCAGCAGGGCAAAACTGCCGAGGAGCTCACCGCTGACATGGAAGCGATCACCAGCGCCGGCGGCGTTCAGGACGTACTTTCTCGCCATCAGGACGAGCTCGAACTGATGGAGCCAGGATCAGGTCACGAGCCCTCCCAGGCGCTATGTGACGACATGTACGCCATGATCGACGACATGCAGGCCGAGCTCGACGCCCGCCAATAACCGGTCACACCTTTGCGGTGTCGTTGCCTGCGCGGCACCGCTTGAATAACGCCCTCCCCGCCTTAATATCATGTGCCATGCTTGTTTTATTCTTTCCCTAGCAGAGCGCAGAACGTGACATGTCGATTATTGATCCCCGCACCGGAAATACGCTGACGGCCGAACCCGCCGCCGACACTGCCGCCAGCGGCAGCCGGCCCGCCGTCGCCCGCGACGATGTGATCATCGAGCTGAGCGCGGCCAACATTCAGAAAGTGCTGGAAGCCTCGAGCCAGGTACCGGTGCTGCTCGACAGCTACTCGCCGGCCAACGAGCCCTGCCAGCAGCTGATCAGCGTGCTCGAAAAGCTGGCGCTGGAGTACGGCGGCGCCTTCCTGCTGGCCAAACTCGACGCTCAGGCCAACCCGGAGATCGCCGCACAGCTCGGCGTGCGCTCGGTGCCGGACGTCAAGCTCGTAAGCCAGGGCGGCCTGGTCGATGGCTTCCAGGGGGCGCTGCCGGAAAAAGAGGTGCGTGAGTGGCTCGGGCGCTACATTCAGGCCCCGGAGGATGCACCGGCCACGCCCGAAGAGCAGGCCGAAGCGGCGCTGGCCGAGGGTGACACCGCCACCGCC
The DNA here is from genome assembly GCF_025725645.1 of Halomonas sp. GD1P12. Classification (NCBI taxonomy): domain Bacteria; kingdom Pseudomonadati; phylum Pseudomonadota; class Gammaproteobacteria; order Oceanospirillales; family Halomonadaceae; genus Halomonas; species Halomonas sp. GD1P12. The sequence continues at coordinate 3,274,822 of NZ_CP107007.1, forward strand.
AGGGAGATCTACCAGACGCTGATCACCCAGTACCCGGAGTACCACGCCTACCAGGTAGCCATGGCGAAGGTGCTGGTGGCCGAGGGCCAGCGCGACGAGGCGCGCAGCGTGCTCGACAACTTGCCGCCGGAAGAGCGCGAAGGAGCAGCCGCCCGCGGCGTACGCGCCAGCATCGAATTCAGCGAGCAGGCCCTCTCCGCCGAGGAAATCGCCGCCCTGGGGGTTCGCGACGACAGCGAAGCGCGCTACCAGCGCGCCCTGCGTCAGGTCGCCGACGGCGACTACGATACGGGCCTTGAAGGGCTTCTGACGCTGATGAAGTCCGATCGCGCCTATAACGATGACGCCGCGCGCAAGACGCTTTTGCAGGTGTTCGACGCCCTCGGCGCCGACCACCCGTTGACCGTGGCCTACCGTCGCAAGCTCTTTGCGCTGCTCTACTGAGCCGCGGGCCCCAGCACCGCGTCGAGCCGCAAAAGCGCCGCTTCGAGCTCGGCGCCCGTGGTGCCGAAATTCAGGCGCAGAAAGCCGGGGCGGCCAAACGCCGCTCCGTCGGAAAGCGCCACTCCCGCTTGCTCCTTGAGCGCTTGATAGGGCGAATCGCCCAGATTCGCCCGGCGCACGTCGAGCCACGCCAGATAGGTCGCCTCCGGGACGCTTAGACTCACCCCGGGCCAGCGGGCCACATACTGCTTTAGCCTGTCGCGGTGGCCGCGCAGCACCTCTAGCAGCGCCTGGCGCCAGGGCTCGCCCTGGCCATAGGCGGCGTCGGCGGCCACCAGACCCAGCACATTCACCTCCGGTAGTAGCCCCTTGCAGGCCGTGGCAAATCGCTGGCGGAGCGTGGCGTCCGGAATCACCGCGCAGGCGCTCGAGAGCCCTGCCAGGTTGAAGGTCTTGGACGGCGCCCAGAGCGTGATCGTGCGCCGGGCGAGCTCCGGAAACAGTGCGGCCAACGGGCGGTGTTGCGCACCCTCCTCGAGCAGAAGATCGCAGTGCAGCTCGTCGGACACCACGAAAAGATCGAAGCGCGCGACCAGCTCGGCCAATCCTTCAAGCTCTTCATGGCGCCAGACGCGGCCGGTCGGGTTGTGCGGGTGGCACCAGAGCAGCAGACGCGTCTCTGGCGTGATGGCAGCTTCCAACGCTTCGAGATCGAGCCGCCAGGACTCGCCGGGGCTGGTGGGTTCGGCGAGTCTTGCCTGCTGACTCACGCGCCCGGTACGCTCGGCCACGGCCAGAAACGGCGGGTAGATGGGTGTGGCGGTGAGCACGGCGTCGCCGGGCTTTGTCAGCGCCAGCGTGGCGAAGTGCAGTGCGGGCACCACGCCGGGCAGCCAGTGCTGCCACTCGGCCTCGATCGGCCAGTCGTAGTGTGCCGCGCTCCAATCACAAAGCGTCTTCTTGAGCGTTTCGGGCACCTCGCCGTAGCCATACACGCCGTGGGCGACGCGGCGCTCGAGCGCCTCGATCACCGCCGGCGGCGAACGAAAGTCCATGTCCGCCACCCACAGCGGCAGGATGTCGGCGCCGTAGCGGTGCCATTTTTGTGACGAGTAGCCCCCTTCGGGGTGGCGCCGCTCGACAGGCGTGGCAAAATCGAAGCCCATGAGAGTTCTCACTGATTGCGAAAGGATTGACGACGAGCATGGCGCAAAACGACTTTTACACCAGGATGCGCGCGGGACTGGCGGCGCTTTTACGCCAGTGGCGCTCGCTGGGTCAGGCGGATGCCGACCAGCTGGCACTCATTCTGGCGGAAACCGCGCGGGTCGCCAAGCTGGGCACGCCGGACGCCACGCCCAGCGGGCGGGATCTCGAGCGCTGGAGCGATGACACCGAGGGCACCATGCCGCTTTGGGCACCGCGCACCGCGGTTTTTTTGCTCAATCAGATGCCTGCCCGCCCGACGCCGCAAAGCGATGAAGAGGCGTGCGCTTGGGCCTACTGCTGGCTCAAGAACCGCGCGTTCGATTCACAAGAGGCCGCTCGCGCCGCCCTGCCCGCCCACCTTCAGGCCCCGCTCGAGCAGGCGCTCGACGCGGCCTGGCGCGACCAGCAGGGCCTGCGCCTGATCTAACCCGCCGCGCCGGTGGACCCGGCGTGTCTCTTCGTTTTCATTACCCCGTCTTCATGCTCCTCGTTTTTACTGCCGGCTGTTCGTTTCCGGCTTTTCGCCCGCCTGTATACAAAGTGCTTATATGACGCGCCGCGAATATAAACGACCATGGAGTGCAGAGTGGCAGCGCCGACCCGCTGGCGACGCGCATCGATACCTGCGCTTAGCGCTTGCGCACCGGCGATTTCGGCTTAAATCCGGCGGGCTTGGTGGACAGCCACTCGACGAAGGCACGAATGTCCGGGTCCTGGGCCAGCGACTCGACGCTTGGAAAGCGGTCGGCCAGCTCGCGCTCGCTGTAAAGCCGGTGAAGGTGCTTGTGGCAGGGGTGGCAAAGCCAGGCAATGGCGGTCAGGCGCTCCTCGCGGCTGTAGCGTTTTCGATAGCGCGGTTTGTTGTGCAGCGTACGGGGAATCAGGTGGTGCTTGGTGAGCGCTGCGGCTCGATGGCATAGCTCGCACTGCGCCGGCTTGGCGGGCGGCGACAGCGAATGGCCGGATGAGAACGCGGTATCCACGAAGCCTGGATCTCCTGAGCGGCAAAACTTGAACATCATTAATACGTATAAGGATAATCGAGAATGCTGGAAGTTCCTCTCGGCTGGCAGTTGGCCAAGATTGCCGCCTCGGTGAGCATGGTGCTGGGCCTGGGCGTCATCGCGGTGCGCGTGAGCCCTCGGGTCGCGGGGCTTTTGGCGGGCTATCCACTGGGCACGGCGCTGGCGCTTTTTTTCATTGGCCTTGAAATCTCACCGCTCTACGCTGCGCAAAGCGCGGTCCATACCCTGGCAGGCTTTACCGCTACCATGGCCCTGGGCGCGGGCTACTGGCTTTGCGGGCGAACGCCCGGTATGAGAGGCATCTTGCTGGGAACCTGCGGGGGCCTGGCGGCCTGGTTCGCCGTGAGCCTGGTGCTTGCTCGGTTCGATTTCACGCGACTCTCCGGCACGCTTGTAACGCTGTGCGCCATCGTGGTGTTCAGTCTTCTGTTTCGGCGTATTCCCGACAGCGTGGCCAGCGCCCGAGCGCCGTTCTCCTGGCGGGCGCTCTTCGCGCGCGCGCTGCTGGCAACGGCGATCATTTTCGTCATTACCACGCTGGCCCACTGGGTACCGACCGCCTGGGCGGGGACGCTGGCCGCCTTTCCGATTACCATGCTGCCCTTTTTGCTGATTCTTCATCTGAGCCAGGGGCCCGCCCCAGCCGCCACGGTCATCAAGCACTACCCCATGGGGCTTGGCTCGCTCTGGAGCTATGCGCTGTGCGTTTCCTATACCTACGACGCCTGGGGGCTGGTCCCGGGAACGCTGGCAGGCTTTCTGGTCGCAACGCTCTGGCTTCTTGGTTGGATGAAGCTTCAACGCTGGTGGAGCGCACGCCGGCTCAAAGCAAGGCCCGGCGTTTGACCAAACGCGACCAGGCATCTATGCCAGGTATTCCACTCTTTAAAAGGGACGCCCATGTTCACACGCACCATCGACCCCGCTTTTTACGACACCGATGCGCTCGGCCACATCAACAACACGCGCCTGCCCGCCTGGTTCGAGCTTGCGCGCAACGATCTGTTCACGCTGTTCACGCCGGATCTCGACCCCAAAAAGTGGCGCCTGATGATGGCGCGCATGGAAGTCGACTACCGTGCTGAACTGTTTTACGGTCACCCCGTCGAACTACGTACCTACCTGACGCGCTTGGGCAACAGCTCGTTCACGGTGACTCAGGAAGCGCATCAGCTGGGTAAACTGACCAACGTGGGCCACACCGTCATGCTGCAATACGATCATCAGGCCAAGCGCGCGCTGCCCATCGAAGGCGAGCTGCGAGCCGCTTTGGAGGCGCACCTGCAGGACGCGCCCGCCTGATCCACCGCCCGTGCCGAGCGCAGGAGAGACCATGGCCATACGCTACAACCTTTGGCTCGAGCCGGACAACACGGCCAGACACAAGACCGTGGAGGCGGACCTGGAGCGCTATTTCGTGGAGCGTTTCGCCGACTATCCGCATATCCGCTTGTTCGGCGCCGACCCCTACGATTATGATGCCCCGTTCAATCGTCTGTATGACGTGCTGATCGCGCGCGCCGCCGAGTACTGCGAGCGCACCTGGTCCTACGTCGCCTCCCCGGAGCAGCTCAACCGCTGCTTTTTCCGCGCCGTGGGCCGCTCCAATAAATTTGTTCGAGACGAGCAACGCTAAGAGATTTTTTGATGGTAATCCGTACCGACCACGCCCCCACCGAGCATCAGCTTGAGATCATCACCCGACAGCTGGGCCGGGCGCCCCGCGGTATCGAAGCCGTCGCCGCCGAAGACGAACACGGCACGCCCCTGGCGCTGCGCATGGCGCCGATCGTCGACGGCAAGCCCTTCCCCACGCTGTACTGGCTCTGCTCGGACGTGCTCAAGATCGAAATCTCGCGGGTCGAGGCGGTCGGGGTGATCAAGTCGCTGGAGCAGCGCCTGCAGGAAGAGCCCGAGTTTCTGGAGCGCTACCGCCAAAGCCACCGTGACTACGTCGCCGCGCGCTGGTCGTTCATGAGCGAGTCGCAGCGCAGTGAGGTCGAGCGTCTTGGTTATCGTGAGGTGCTCACCGAGCGCGGCATCGGCGGCATCAGCAACTGGCAGCAGATACGCTGCCTGCACACCCAGTACGCCCATCACCTGGGCAGCCACAACGTGATCGGCGCCTGGATGGACGAGCACTACCAGATCGATCGCCACGTCTAGCGCTCTCTTCCCTTCACATAGACCACTGCATTACAGGAATCACGCCATGTCGCGCATCTGCGTTTATCTCGGCTCGCGCGAGGGCCAACGCCCCGCCTTCATGCAAGCGGCCCGATCGCTTGGCGAAACCCTGGCGACGCGCGGCCACACCCTGGTCTACGGCGGCGCGCGCGTCGGGCTCATGGGGGCGCTGGCCAATGCCGCTCTCGAGGCCGGCGGCGAGGTGATCGGCGTAATGCCGACCCATCTGGTCGAACGCGAGCAGGCCCACTTCGGGCTGACCGAGCTGATTCGGGTCGCCAACATGCACGAGCGCAAGGCCACTATGGCGGCCCACGCCGACGCTTTCGTGGCGCTGCCAGGCGGTATCGGCACGTTCGAAGAGCTGTTCGAAATCTGGACCTGGGGTTATCTCGGACTGCACGAAAAGCCCCTGGCGCTGCTGGATACCGAAGGCTTCTACGCGCCGCTGTTGGCCTTTCTGGACAACACCGTCGAGAACGGTTTTCTAGCGCCGGCCACCCGCGCCATGCTGATGGACGCGGCTACCCCGACAGCGCTCATCGAGGCGCTGGAGAGCGAGCTTAGATAGGCGTTGAGAGAAACGCTCAAGAGGGCCTGGTGCTCACGCCCTGAATATCGGCGCGGGTGCGCTCGAAGGTAAGCTGAAGCAGGCGCGCATCGTCGCCGGCCCGGTGGCGCTGAATGGGCTGGTCGCCGATGATCGCTTCCTTGGTCTCACTCCAAAGCGCCTGCTGGGGTTCGGTCATCAGAATCCGCAGGGCCTCGAGGCGAAAGCGCGGCAGCATGCCGGCGTGATGGAACAGCAGTGAAAGCCAAGTGTTGTCGTAGCCCCAGCTGTCACTGTAGGCCTTGCCAAGCCCGGAAAGCTCGTCATTGAGCCAGCAGGCGACCTGGCGCACCGGGTACCCTTCCTGAAAAAGCCGCTCGCGCGAAATGCCGTGCAGAAGCTCCGCCTTCGGGTCCCAGTGCGTCCACTCGTCAAGCGGCTGTACCAGAAACGCACAGCAGCTCCCATCGGCGCGGGCCAGGCCGATCTCGATGGGATAGCTTCCGCGACCAAAGCCCGAGGCTTCGATATCCAGTACGGTCGGCAGCGGCTCACCTGCAGAGTGTGTCATCGCTTTACCGTCATGCCGCTACCACCTGGGTGGGGTTGGCAATGCTTTCCCAGTAAGCGGAGCGCTCGCGGTCGATGCCAAGCCCCAGCTCGCCGCGCTCATAGGCGCGCGACAGGCGCTCAGCGGCAAGCCGGTGGCCCTTTTGGGCAGCGCGGGCGTACCAGGTCACCGCGTAATCCTCGCGACACGGGTACTGAACGCAGCCGTGCTCGTGAATGCGCGCCGCCTGGTACTGCGACTGAACGTCGCCGGCCTGAGCAGCTTCCAGCACGTAGCGCGCACCCCGCGCCTTGTCCTGGGGCGAACGGCTTTTGTGAAACAGCATCTGGCCGTAGGTGGAGAGCGCATCCGGATGCCCGGCCTCGGCGCAGCGCTTGTAAAGGCGCATGGTCAAACGCTGAGTGCGGGGCGAATGGGGAAGCAACCACCGGGAACGAAACAGCTGTTCGGCCAAACGAAACTCGAGCCGAATAAACAAAGATGATGCCTGCGGCATGGCAAACCACCCTGCCTATCTGTTGAAAGCTTTAGCTAGCCAACCACCTGAATGGCTAACCCTACGGAAAACCGACCCTGGGCCGGCAAATGGGCTGGCAAGCATACGCCTGCCTTCGCTTTGACTCAACCCCCTTCATTTGCCGGTTGAAGCGGGGGTCGCTAACATGCTCTGACGCCATCGCCGCACGGGCGTTGAAGTCCGCCCGTTAGGCCCCTTTACGCCGTCCAGGAGATAAGAATGCAGACCCGTCCACTTGGCAGAACCGGACTCGATGTCAGCCGCCTGTGTTTGGGCACCATGACGTATGGTGAGCAAAACAGCGAAGCCGAGGCCCATGAACAGCTCGACCGCGCCGTGGCGTTCGGCATTAATTTTATCGACACCGCTGAAATGTATCCGGTTCCGCCCAAGGCCGAGACCCAGGGCCTGACCGAAAAGTACGTGGGCAGCTGGCTCAAGGCGCGCGGCGCCCGCGACGACATCAAACTGGCGACCAAGATCGTTGGCCCCGGCGTCGAGCATATTCGCGGCGGCTCGCGCATGAACCGCGCCCACATTCATGAGGCGATCGATGCAAGCCTTGCGCGCCTTCAAACCGACTACGTGGATCTTTACCAGCTTCACTGGCCCGAGCGCAAAACCAACTTCTTCGGTCAGCTTGGCTACACCGCCGCCGATGATCAAGATGCCACACCGTTGAAAGAGACGCTTGGCGCGCTCAAGGAGCTGGTCGATGCGGGCAAGGTGCGCGCCATCGGCGTCTCCAACGACACGCCCTGGGGCGTGATGCGCATGCTCCAACTGGCCGAGGAGTTCGACCTGCCCCGCGTGGCCTCAATACAAAACCCCTATAACCTGCTGAACCGATCTTTCGAGGTCGGCCTTGCCGAAATCGCTCACCGCGAGGACGTCGGCCTTCTGGCCTACTCGCCGCTGGCCTTCGGCGTTTTGTCGGGCAAGTACCTGAACGGCGCGCGCCCTGCCAAAGGCCGGCTGACGCTTTACGAGCGCTTCAAGCGCTACACCTCGCCTCAGGCAGAGCAGGCAACTCAGGAGTACGTCGCGCTGGCCCAGAAGCACGGGCTGGACCCGGCGCAAATGGCGCTCGCCTTCATCAACTCGCGGCCGTTCTTGACCAGCAACATCATCGGCGCGACGACCATGGAGCAGCTTGAAGCCAACCTCGAAAGCGAAGCGCTCAAGCTCGATGACGAGGTGCTCGAAGGCATCGACGCGATCCATCAGCGCATCTCCAACCCAAGCCCCTGAGCCCTACCCCGCCAAGCGAACGCTTTGACTATCAACGCCATAGCCCCGGCACTCGCCGGGGCCTGGTATCATGGGCCGCTATTATCTCTTTTATACGCCGCGCTCAAGGAGCTCGCGATGCTAAGCGTCATTTCACCAGCCAAGACGCTGGATTTTGAAACGCCACCTACGACGGACAACGTTACACAGCCGGATTTTATCGAGCAGAGCCAGCCGCTGATCGATATTCTGCGCGACTACTCCCCCCAGCAGATCAGCGAGCTAATGGGCATCAGCGATAAGCTTGCCGGGCTCAACGCTGCACGCTTCAAGGAGTGGCAGCCGCCGTTTTCGCTGGACAACGCCAAGCCGGCGGCCCAGGCGTTTCAGGGCGACGTGTATACCGGGCTCGAGGCCGAGTCGTTCAGCGAGACGGATAACCGCTTCGCCCAGAAACATCTGCGTATTCTCTCCGGACTTTATGGGCTTTTGCGCCCGCTGGATTTGATTCAGGCCTACCGACTGGAGATGGGCACCAAACTGCCCAACGCCGCGGGCAAGGATCTTTACGCCTACTGGAAACCGATTCTGACGCCGGCACTTGCCGAGGCGATTGATGAGAGCGGATCAAACGTACTGGTCAACCTGGCCTCCAACGAGTACTTCAAGGCGGTCGACGCTAAAAAGCTCGACGCCGAGATCGTAACGCCGGTATTCAAGGATGAGAAAAACGGGAGCTACAAGATCATCAGCTTCTACGCCAAGAAGGCGCGCGGGCTGATGAGTGCCTGGATCATTCGCGAGCAGGTCAACTCGCCAGAGGCGCTCAAGGCGTTCGATGTGGCGGGGTACGGCTTCGACAAGGCCGCCTCAAACGAGCGCGAGCTGGTCTTTACGCGCCGCGAAAAGGATCGCCCGTAAACGAAAGCGCGCGCCCGGCGCGCGGCTTCAAAAACTGACGGTGGATGCGTTTGAAAAGCGCGGTGTCGCAGCGGTGGAGCCACTCGTAAGCCGCCATGTCGGCGCTTATACTCACCGCGCCGTGCTGGCCGGCACGCGCTCTTGCAAGCTCGGCCTCTGCCGGGCGCCGGCTTAATGTGGTCTCCACCAGCCAGTACACCTCGAATCCCGCCTCCAAAAACCCCAGCGCGCTTTGCAGCACGCAGATATGCGCCTCCGTACCGCACAGCACGATTTGTCGCCGCCCTGTTTTTTCCAGCGCACGCATGAACGCGGGCTCCTCGGTAATGCTGAAGTGCTGCTTTTCCCACACTTCATACTCACCCAGCGCCTGCGTTAGCGACGCCTCGGTGTGGCCGAGCTGAGCCGGATTTTGCTCGGTCAGCCATACCGGCATGCCGAGCTCACAGGCGACGCCAGCCAGCCACCCGGCTTCACGAATGCCCTGCTCCGCACCGGGAATGACAGGCAACAGCCGCGACTGAAAATCGATGAGTAGAAGCAAGCTTTGATCGGCGTGCAAGCGCATGAGCGTGACATTCGTTGGGGAGTGTCGCTCTCTTTTAGCGCGTTCGCCAATAGAGCACAAATCCTAGCGCCAGTGCCGGCCGCTGAAACGCGCTGTGGCGCATGGCCGACTTCGGTATGGCGATCCAAGGCACCTGCAGGCGCAATCGCCCGATGAATCGGGCTCCTACAGTAGATCAGGGCGCGATTGCCCTGCAGGAGCAGGCGCTAGCCAGCGATGCGGCGCAACGCGTCGCTTGGGTGGACAGCAGGCACGGTGGCAGCAAATCCCACCCGGGCGGCGGGTGCCGCCATCACCCAATGAATCGGGCACCTGCAGTCGATCGGGGCGCGATTGTCCTGTAGGAGCAGGCGTCAGCCAGCGATGCGGCGCACCGCGCCGCCGGGGCCGGGCGGCAGGCACCCTGCCTTCCGGGCCTTTTCCCTTCTTTTTTCCACGCATAAAAAAAAGCCCCGAACACAGAGTGCTCGGGGCTTTTTCGAATAGGTGCCTGACGATAACCTACTCTCGCATGGGGAGACCCCACACTACCATCGGCGCGTTGCGGTTTCACTTCCGAGTTCGGCAAGGGATCGGGTGGTTCACGCAAGCCATGGTCGTCAGGCGTAACTTTCAATGTATATCGGCTGACGGTTTCGTGATCGTCCCGTTCGACATGAAGCCTTTCGCTTCATGCTCATGCGTATCCGGTTCTTGCTTCGTTGTCACTGCGGGCCGAACCCCTTGGGTGTTATAGGGTCAAGCCTCACGGGCCATTAGTACACGTTAGCTCAACACCTTGCGGTGCGTCCACACCGTGCCTATCAACCAGCTGGTCTCGCTGGGCCCTTCAGGAGGCTCAAGGCCTCGGGGATGTCTCATCTTGAAGGGGGCTTCCCGCTTAGATGCTTTCAGCGGTTATCCCGTCCGCACATAGCTACCCGGCAATGCCACTGGCGTGACAACCGGAACACCAGAGGTGCGTCCACTCCGGTCCTCTCGTACTAGGAGCAGCCCTTCTCAAACATCCAACGCCCACGGCAGATAGGGACCGAACTGTCTCACGACGTTCTAAACCCAGCTCGCGTACCACTTTAAATGGCGAACAGCCATACCCTTGGGACCGACTTCAGCCCCAGGATGTGATGAGCCGACATCGAGGTGCCAAACACCGCCGTCGATGTGAACTCTTGGGCGGTATCAGCCTGTTATCCCCGGAGTACCTTTTATCCGTTGAGCGATGGCCCTTCCATACAGAACCACCGGATCACTAGAACCTGCTTTCGCACCTGCTCGACGTGTCTGTCTCGCAGTCAAGCACCCTTATGCTCTTGCACTCATTGCACGATGTCCGACCGTGCTGAGGGTACCTTCGTGCTCCTCCGTTACTCTTTGGGAGGAGACCGCCCCAGTCAAACTACCCACCACACACTGTCCTCGACCCGGATGACGGGTCGGAGTGAGAACACCAATGATGCCAGGCCGGTATTTCAAGGGTGGCTCCCTCCGAACTGGCGTCCGGAGTTCCTAGCCTCCCGGCTATCCTACACAGGCAACATCAGTATCCAGTGTGAAGCTATAGTAAAGGTTCACGGGGTCTTTCCGTCTAGCCGCGGGTACACCGCATCTTCACGGCGATTTCAATTTCACTGAGTCTCGGGTGGAGACAGCGTGGCCATCATTACGCCATTCGTGCAGGTCGGAACTTACCCGACAAGGAATTTCGCTACCTTAGGACCGTTATAGTTACGGCCGCCGTTTACCGGGGCTTCGATCAGGAGCTTCGCCCGAGGGCTAACACCATCACTTAACCTTCCGGCACCGGGCAGGCGTCACACCCTATACGTCCGCTTGCGCGTTGGCAGAGTGCTGTGTTTTTACTAAACAGTTGCAGCCACCTGGTATCTTCGGCCGGTTCGGGCTCGGGGAGCAAGTCCCTCTACCCTACGCCGGCGTGCCTTCTCCCGAAGTTACGGCACCATTTTGCCTAGTTCCTTCACCCGAGTTCTCTCAAGCGCCTTGGGATTCTCACCCTGACCACCTGTGTCGGTTTGGGGTACGGTCGCACATGATCTGAAGCTTAGAGGCTTTTCCTGGAAGCGTGGCATCAGTGACTTCCTGACCGTGGTCAGTTCGTCTCGCATCTCGGCCTTGAACGCCCGGATTTGCCTGAGCATTCAGCCTACCTGCTTTCACCGGGACAACCAGCGCCCGGCTCACCTAGCCTTCTCCGTCCCCCCATCGCAATCATGTCCGGTACGGGAATATTGACCCGTTTCCCATCGACTACGCCTTTCGGCCTCGCCTTAGGGGCCGACTCACTCTGCTCTGATTAGCATCGAACAGAAACCCTTGGTCTTCCGGCGGGGGAGTTTTTCACTCCCCTTATCGTTACTCATGTCAGCATTCGCACTCGTGATACCTCCAGCAGACCTCTCGATCCACCTTCGTCGGCGTACACGACGCTCCTCTACCGCTCATCCAGAGGATGAACCCGTAGCTTCGGTACCTGGTTTAGCCCCGTTACATCTTCCGCGCAGGCCGACTCGACCAGTGAGCTATTACGCTTTCTTTAAAGGATGGCTGCTTCTAAGCCAACCTCCTGGCTGTCTGAGCCTTCCCACATCGTTTCCCACTTAACCAGGATTTGGGGACCTTAGCTGACGGTCCGGGTTGTTTCCCTTTTCACGACGGACGTTAGCACCCGCCGTGTGTCTCCCACGCTGCACTCACCGGTATTCGGAGTTTGCCTCGGGTTGGTAAGTCGGGATGACCCCCTAGCCGAAACAGTGCTCTACCCCGGTGGTGATACGTGAGGCGCTACCTAAATAGCTTTCGAGGAGAACCAGCTATCTCCGGGCTTGATTAGCCTTTCACTCCGATCCACAAGTCATCCAAATCTTTTTCAACAGATCCTGGTTCGGGCCTCCAGTTGATGTTACTCAACCTTCACCCTGCTCATGGATAGATCGCCCGGTTTCGGGTCTATATCCAGCGACTGGTCGCCCAGTTAAGACTCGATTTCTCTACGCCTCCCCTATTCGGTTAAGCTCGCCACTGAATATAAGTCGCTGACCCATTATACAAAAGGTACGCAGTCACAGAACGAGTCTGCTCCCACTGCTTGTACGCACACGGTTTCAGGATCTATTTCACTCCCCTCGCCGGGGTTCTTTTCGCCTTTCCCTCACGGTACTGGTTCACTATCGGTCAGCCAGGAGTATTTAGCCTTGGAGGATGGTCCCCCCGTCTTCAATCAGGGTTTCTCGTGCCCCGACCTACTCGATTTCACTGTGCTCGGATTTCGGCTACGGGACTATCACCCGCTATGGTCAGACTTCCCAGACTGTTCGCCTATCGATTGCACAACTTAAGGGCTGGTCCCCGTTCGCTCGCCGCTACTGGGGGAATCTCGGTTGATTTCTTTTCCTCGGGGTACTTAGATGTTTCAGTTCCCCCGGTTCGCCTCGTATCCCTATGTATTCAGGATACGATACCGACCTTGTGGTCGGTGGGTTTCCCCATTCAGAGATGTTCGGGTCACAGGTCGTTTGCCACCTCACCGAACCTTATCGCAGGCTTCCACGTCTTTCATCGCCTCTGGCTGCCTAGGCATCCACCGTGTGCGCTTCATTGCTTGACCCTATAACCCGAAGGAGTCCGGGCCCGCAATGACAACGATTGCCGGATACGCTTGAGACGTATCACAAAACAATTGCGTATCGAGATCACGTCACGATCACAGGAGCCGAAGCTCATGTCACCGTATCGTCATTCGATACTGTCAGCATGATATACATTGTTAAAGAGCGACTGTTCGATGAACAGTGACAAGACGGCTTTTAAAACCCTGCCTTGTCAATGATCACAAAACAACAAACGGTACAACAACACGGCAACGAGATAATGGTGGAGCCAAGCGGGATCGAACCGCTGACCTCCTGCGTGCAAGGCAGGCGCTCTCCCAGCTGAGCTATGGCCCCATCGTTTTGCAATTTCACCTCTTGCCATCAATTTCCGTGAGACACAACAAAACGCAACAACGTACAGACCACCATACGAAGAGCTTTTTAATGCGGGCATTACGGGAATCTGGTGGGTCTGGGCAGACTTGAACTGCCGACCTCACCCTTATCAGGGGTGCGCTCTAACCAACTGAGCTACAGACCCAAGAGGGGATCGTGCCAAACCGTTTGCTCTATCACTTGATCAGGCAATTCATTGTGGACGTTTACCGCGAGGATGACGCATCGTTTAAGGAGGTGATCCAGCCGCAGGTTCCCCTACGGCTACCTTGTTACGACTTCACCCCAGTCATGAACCACACCGTGGTGATCGCTTTCCCGAGGGTTAAGCTAACCACTTCTGGTGCAGTCCACTCCCATGGTGTGACGGGCGGTGTGTACAAGGCCCGGGAACGTATTCACCGTGGCATTCTGATCCACGATTACTAGCGATTCCGACTTCACGGAGTCGAGTTGCAGACTCCGATCCGGACTGAGACCGGCTTTTCGGGATTCGCTTGCTCTCGCGAGTTCGCTGCCCTTTGTACCGGCCATTGTAGCACGTGTGTAGCCCTGCTCGTAAGGGCCATGATGACTTGACGTCGTCCCCACCTTCCTCCGGTTTGTCACCGGCAGTCTCCCTAGAGTTCCCGCCATTACGCGCTGGCAAATAGGGACAAGGGTTGCGCTCGTTACGGGACTTAACCCAACATTTCACAACACGAGCTGACGACAGCCATGCAGCACCTGTCTCTGCGTTCCCGAAGGCACCCCGGAATCTCTTCCGGGTTCGCAGGATGTCAAGAGCAGGTAAGGTTCTTCGCGTTGCATCGAATTAAACCACATGCTCCACCGCTTGTGCGGGCCCCCGTCAATTCATTTGAGTTTTAACCTTGCGGCCGTACTCCCCAGGCGGTCGACTTATCGCGTTAACTTCGCCACAAGGTGCACAAGGCACCCAACGGCTGGTCGACATCGTTTACGGCGTGGACTACCAGGGTATCTAATCCTGTTTGCTACCCACGCTTTCGCACCTCAGTGTCAGTGTCAGTCCAGAAGGCCGCCTTCGCCACTGGTATTCCTCCCGATCTCTACGCATTTCACCGCTACACCGGGAATTCCACCTTCCTCTCCTGCACTCTAGCCTGACAGTTCCGGATGCCGTTCCCAGGTTGAGCCCGGGGCTTTCACAACCGGCTTGTCAAGCCACCTACGCGCGCTTTACGCCCAGTAATTCCGATTAACGCTTGCACCCTCCGTATTACCGCGGCTGCTGGCACGGAGTTAGCCGGTGCTTCTTCTGTGGGTGATGTCCTTCCTGACGGGTATTAACCGGCAGGCCTTCTTCCCCACTGAAAGTGCTTTACAACCCGAGGGCCTTCTTCACACACGCGGCATGGCTGGATCAGGCTTGCGCCCATTGTCCAATATTCCCCACTGCTGCCTCCCGTAGGAGTTCGGGCCGTGTCTCAGTCCCGATGTGGCTGATCATCCTCTCAGACCAGCTACGGATCGTCGCCCTGGTGAGCCGTTACCTCACCAGCTAGCTAATCCGACATGGGCTCGTCCGATAGCGGGAGCCGAAGCCCCCTTTCTCCCGTAGGACGTATGCGGTATTAGCCTGGGTTTCCCCAGGTTATCCCCCACTATCGGGTGGATTCCCATGCATTACTCACCCGTCCGCCGCTCGCCACCAGGAAGCAAGCTTCCCGTGCTGCCGCTCGACTTGCATGTGTTAAGCCTGCCGCCAGCGTTCAATCTGAGCCATGATCAAACTCTTCAGTTTAAAATCAGTGTGATTCTTGCCTGCCCCACATACGAAGACATGACGCAGAGGCGAATCAATCCTGGCTCAAGGTTCAAACGAATTTACCGTGATACCTCGAAAGGTATCGCTGTGTTCGTCTGCCTTGATATAAGGTGACTTGTCACCCTCATCGGCAAACGCCCACATGAATTGCCTGATCAAATTGTTAAAGAGCTGTTCGACGAACCGTTCGATGACCTGAACCGCTTGCCCGTCGAGGAAGGCGTATTCTACGCATTCCGGTGAATTTGTCAACCGCTGATTTCAGCGAGTGAAGCGAGCCATTCAAACCTGCCGAACAGTGCTCTAACTTCCTGACAAATCGAAGGTTTTCACCTTCATCCACCGCTGGAAACGTTGTCCGTCCCCGGCAGCGGATGCGTACTTTACGGATTTGATGCGGCGAGCGCAAGGGCTTTTTTCAAAAAGCGTTATTTGAGCGTGACACGAGCGTAGCGCTTCTTACCGGCCTGAATGACGTAGGCCTTATTCGTGGCCAGCATGGTGCTGGGCGCGACCGCTTCACCGTCGACCTTCACGCTGCCATTCTTGAGCATGTCCTTGGCCTGAGCGCTGTTTTTGGTCAGCCCCGCCCGGGTCAAAACGCTTGCGATCGGCGCCTCCCCTCCTTCGAAGTCGACCTCGACCTCCGGCAGGTCTTCCGGCAGTTCGCCATCGGCCAGCTGGTTGCCGGCGGATTTGTGCGCGTTGGCCGCGGCCTCGTCGCCGTGGTAGCGGGCGATCAGCTCGCGGGCGAGCTCCATCTTGATGTCGCGCGGGTTGGCACCCTGCTCGACGCGTTGCTTGAGCGCTTCGAGCTCCTCGTTGGACTTCAGCGACAGAAGCTCGAAGTAGCGCCACATGAGGCTGTCCGGCATGGAGACCAGCTTGTTGAACATCGACCCCGGTGACTCATCGACGCCGACGTAATTGCCCAGCGACTTCGACATTTTCTGCACGCCGTCCAGCCCTTCGAGCAGCGGCATGGTGATGACGACCTGAGGCTCCTGGCCGAAGTGCTTCTGGATTTCGCGCCCCATTAGGAGATTGAACTTCTGATCGGTGCCGCCCAGCTCCACATCCGCTTCGAGCGCCACGGAGTCGTAGCCCTGTACCAGCGGATAGAGAAACTCGTGAATGGCGATCGACTGATTGGCCTTGTAGCGCTTCTCGAAGTCGTCGCGCTCGAGCATGCGCGCCACGGTACTTTGCGCGGCCAGCTCGATCATTTTGGCCGCCCCCATTTCGCCAAACCACTCGGCGTTGAAGCGCACCTCGGTCTTTTCCCGATCAAGGATCTTGAACACCTGCTCTTTATAGGTCTCGGCGTTGGCCTTGACGTCGGCCTCGGTGAGCGGCTTGCGCGTCACGTTCTTGCCGGTCGGGTCACCGATACGTCCGGTGAAGTCGCCAATCAAAAAGATGACGGTGTGGCCCAGGTCCTGAAACTGGCGCATCTTGGTGAGCAAAACGCTGTGGCCCAGATGCAGATCCGGTGCGGTGGGATCGAAGCCTGCCTTGATGCGCAGCTTGCGGCCGGACTCGAGTTTCTTGCGCAGCTCGTCCTCGACCAGAATTTCGTGTGTGCCGCGCGACAGCAGCGCTAGCGCCTGATCCACCTCACTCATTGCCTCTCTCCACTGGTAAGCTTTGCCCGTTCGGGGCGGAAACGATCGATAGCCGCCAATGTTATCACGCCAATCGACACCGGTTGAGCCTTCACTACTCTGGATACGCCCATGGATTCACCCATGAAGACGCCCCCGGCGCCGGACACGCTGCTCTATATTGGGCTGATGTCCGGCACCAGCCTCGACGGCATCGACGCCGCTTTGGTGGCCATCGCCCCCACGGCCGCACCCAGACTGCTCGAGACCCACGCCGAGCCGATGCCCGAGCCGATGCGCCAGGCACTACTAACGCTGTGCCACTCGGATCAGGCGCGCTTTGCCGAGCTTGCAAGCGTCGAGACGCAGTTTTGCGCGCTGCAGGCGAAAGCGGTTCAGGCGCTGCTCGGCAAGGCCGGCGTCTCAAATGAGGAAATTCGCGCCATCGGCAGCCACGGCCAAACCATCGAACACGCTCCGCAAGGCCACACCGAAGGCCCGGCCTATACGCTACAGCTCGACAACCCGAGCCTTCTGGCAGAGCTTACCGGCATCACCGTGGTAGGGGATTTTCGCCGGCGTGATCTCGCCGCCGGCGGGCAGGCCGCGCCGCTTGCCCCGGCCTTTCATCAGGCGCTTTTTTCGGCGGCCGGGGCCGAGCAGCTGGTGCTGAATCTCGGCGGCATCGCCAACGTCACCTGGCTTCCCGGCGCCCCCAATGAGCCGGTCATCGGCTTCGACACTGGCCCGGCCAACGTGCTGATGGACGCCTGGTTTGCGCACCACTGCTCAAAGGGAGCGACCGAGCGCTTCGATAAAAACGGCGCCTGGGCGAAAAGCGGGCGCATCGATACCGCCCTGCTCGACCGGCTGCTCGACGAGCCTTTTTTCCGCCAGCCGCCGCCGAGGAGCACCGGGCGCGAACTGTTTCATTTCGAGTGGCTGCTCAAAAGGCTTAATGGCGATGAGAACCCGGCCGACGTGCAGGCCACGCTTGCCGAGTTGACCGCGGTAAGCGTCGCCCGCGCCATCGGCGAGCTTTTACCCAGCACCACACGGGTCAATTTGATCACCGGTGGCGGCGGTGCCCACAACGCCCACCTGATGGAGAGACTGGGCCATCACCTGCCGCGTGCGACGTTGAGTTCGCCAGAAGCGTACGGCTGGCCGGCGGACTGGATCGAAGCCGGCGCGTTTGGCTGGCTGGCCCACCGGCGGCTGGAAAACCTGCCCGGCAACCTGCCCTCGGTGACCGGCGCGCGTGGCCCTCGCGTGCTCGGCGGGATCTACGCGCGCTGAGCCTGAGTTAGTCGCGGGGCGGAGTAAGCGCGCCCTGGGCGCGGGTCTGAGCCTCCTCGAAGCTGACCGCGCCCTCCTTGACCAGCTTTAATAGCGAAGCGTTGAGGGTCTGCATGCCGAGATTGACGCCGGTCTGCATCGCCGAGTAGATCTGCGCCACCTTGTCCTCGCGGATGAGGTTGCGCACCGCCGAGGTGGCGATCAGGATTTCGTGGGCCGCCACGCGCCCGCCGCCTTCGCGCTTTAACAGCGTCTGGGCGACGACCGCCTGCAGCGACTCCGATAGCATCGAGCGCACCATGGCTTTCTCCTCGCCGGGGAAAACGTCGATGATGCGATCAATGGTCTTCGCCGCCGAGGTGGTGTGCAGCGTGGCGAAGACCAGGTGCCCGGTTTCCGCCGCGGTCAGCGCCAGCCGAATGGTTTCGAGATCGCGAAGCTCCCCCACCATGATCACGTCCGGATCCTCACGCAGCGCGCTTTTCAAGGCGTTGGCGAAGCTGTGGGTATCGCGGTGCACTTCGCGTTGATTGACCAGACAGCTCTTGCTTTCGTGCACGAATTCCACCGGGTCTTCGATGGTGAGAATGTGCTCATAGCGGTATTCGTTGATGTAGTCGATCAGCGCGGCCAGGGTCGTACTCTTGCCCGACCCGGTCGGGCCGGTGACCAGCACCAGCCCACGCGGCAGCATTGCCAGGCGCTCGAATACCTCTCCCAGGCCCAGCGCTTTCATCGACAGCACCTGGCTTGGGATGGTGCGAAACACCGCCCCGGCGCCACGCCCCTGGGTGAAGGCGTTGACGCGAAAGCGTGCGACCTCCGCCAAGGCGTAGGAGAAGTCGATCTCCAGATGCTCGTCATACTCCTGGCGTTGACGGTCGTTCATGATGGCGTGAACCAGCGACAGCACCTGTTCGTGGCTCATGGCGGGGACGTTGAGCCGATGAATATCGCCATCGACGCGAATCATGGGCGGCAAACCGGCGCTCAGATGCAGGTCGGAGGCATTCTGTTTTGCCGAGAATGCCAGCAGTTCGGTAATATCCATCTCACTTCCCTGGCGGTTAAAGGTACTTCAGTATGGCAGAGATCGCGCTTTGCACGTCGCTTGACGCCGCCCACCGGCGTTTGGAGCGGGCGCTCGACGCCGCCGATCGCCCGGCGGGCAGCGCCAGACTTCTGGCGGTGAGCAAGACCAAACCCGCCGCGATGCTGCGCGAGGCCTGGCAGCACGGCCAGCGCGCCTTCGGTGAAAACTACCTGCAGGAGGCGCTCGACAAGCAGCGCGAGCTTGCGGATCTCGACGATATCGAGTGGCATTTCATCGGCCCGCTGCAGTCCAACAAGACCCGGGCGGTGGCCGAGCACTTCGACTGGATGCACACCGTCGAGCGCGAAAAGATCGCCAGGCGACTCGATGAGCAGCGCCCCGCACATCTCCCCCCGCTCAACGTCTGTTTGCAGGTGAACATTAGCGGCGAGGCGAGCAAGGCTGGCGTCGCACCGGAAGACGCGCTGGCACTCGCCAGGGAGATCGCCACTCTCGAACGTCTTTCGCTGCGCGGGCTCATGGCGATTCCCGCACCCTGTGATGACCCCAAGCGCCAGCGCGAACCCTTCGCCGCGCTCAAGGCGCTTCTTTTTGAGCTGCAGACCGCCTTGCCCGACGCGCCGCTGGATACGCTCTCCATGGGCATGAGCGACGATCTGGAAGCCGCCGTTTTCGAAGGCGCGACGCTGGTACGCCTGGGCAGCGCGATTTTTGGCGCCCGCGTTCAGGCGTGAATCCAGGTACTCGATCACGGTAACCGCTGCGAGCGGCCACTTTTATTCAATCAGGAGCATCATTAATGGCGAACAACATTACCTTCATCGGCGCGGGCAACATGGCCAAGGCGATCATCGGCGGCCTGCTCGACAGCGGCTTTTCCGCGGCACAGATCACCGCCACCGCGCCGAAAGAGGAGGAGCTTGCGCCGCTTCGCGAGACCCTGGGCATTCACACCCATACCGACAACCTCGAGGCGGTCAAAAATGCGGACGTGGTGATCCTCGCGGTCAAGCCGCAGATCATGCAGGACGTATGCGCGGCGCTGAGAGAAACCGTACAGGCAAGCAAGCCGCTGGTCATTTCGATTGCTGCGGGCCTTGAAGCCGCTACAATCGACGGCTGGCTTGGCGGCGAGACGGCGCTGGTGCGCTGCATGCCCAACACGCCCTCGCTGGTTGGCGTCGGCGCCAGCGGTCTCTACGCCAACGCCAACGTCAGTGACGACCAGCGCCGCTTGGCCGGCGAGCTCATGGAAGCGGTAGGCATCGTCGAATGGGTCGAAGACGAAGCGCTCTTGAGTGCGGTCACCGCGGTATCCGGCAGCGCCCCGGCCTACTTCTTTTTGATGTTCGAGGCGATGGAAGAGGCCGCAGTGGCCCAGGGGCTGCCGGCGGCGACCGCGCGGCGCCTGGCGATTCAAACCGCGCTGGGCGCGGCGACCATGGCCGCGCAAAGCGAACACGACCCGGCCACGCTCAAGCGCAACGTCATGTCGCCCGGCGGCACTACCGAACGGGCGATCGAGCACATGGAGTCGGCGAAGCTGCGTGAAACGATCAAAGCGGCCATGCAGTCCTGCGCCGACCGCGCCGATGACATGGCCCGCGAGCTGCGCGGCCACTAGGGTTTGTCTGAAAAGTCGACGAGCGAAGTCAAGACAAGGCAAAAATTGGCGAAAAAACGGAGTTTACACCGTGTAAATGAGTATTCTGAGCCAATTTTTAACGCCGGATTGTCGAGCGCAGTCACTTTTCAGACGGAGCCTAAGCGGCGCCAAACCTTCCACACTAAGCACGACTTAACGCAACGGAGACGCAAGCAATGGGCAGCCAAGTGGGTAGCGCCGGGTTGATGATCGTCAACACGCTCATCAACATCTATTTATTTCTTTTAATGCTGCGTTTTCTGCTGCAGGCCTCGCGCGCGGACTACTACAACCCGATGAGCCAGTCGGTGGTCAAGATCACCCAGCCGGTGGTCGGGCCCTTCCAGGCCTTTTTAGGGCCAGTGGCCGGGCGCTTCGATCTGGCCACACTGGCGGCGGCGTTCGTGCTGAAGGTGGTCAGCATCATCGCCATTTTCATGCTGTTTGGCCTGGGCATGCCGCCGGTGGTGCAGCTTGTCATCGCCGGCATCGCGTCCCTTGCCAACGCTATTTTGAAGATCTACTTCTTCGCCCTGATCGTGATGATCATTCTGAGCTGGGTGGCGCCCAACGCAAGCCACCCGGGCGCGCTTTTGGTGATGCAGCTGGTCGAGCCGATCATGGCGCCGGTGCGCAAGGTGATTCCGCCGCTGGGCATGATCGATCTCTCGCCGATCGTGGTGTTCATCGCCATCAATTTGATCGATGGACTCGTCGTGGGCTCGCTGATTCGCCAGGCGGGCGCGCCCGGCGCGCTGGTCGGGCTGTGAGCGCCTTCACTCGGATTTTGCAGGATTGACGCCATTGATGCCTGAATTGGATACGCGCCCCGGGCGCGACTACCCGCCGGACTCCGTCGGGCTGGTCACACCCCACGTGGCCCGCTTCGACACGCCGCTGCCGCTCGCCTGCGGCCGGGTGCTGCCGGCGTACGAGCTGATTTTCGAGACCTACGGCACGTTGAACGCCGAGCGCACCAACGCCGTGCTGATCTGCCACGCGCTTTCGGGCCACCATCACGCCGCGGGCTACCACCATCTGGACGATAAAAAGCCCGGCTGGTGGGACGCGCACATCGGCCCGGGCAAGCCGATCGACACCAACCGTTTTTTCGTCGTATCGCTGAACAACCTGGGCGGCTGCCACGGAAGCACCGGGCCCGTTAGCCACAACCCGGACACCGGCCGTCAGTGGGGGCCGGACTTCCCCATGGTGACGGTGAGCGATTGGGTGGCAAGCCAGGCGCGCCTGGCGGATCACTTGGGGATCGAGCGGTGGGCGGCGGCGGTCGGCGGAAGCCTGGGCGGCATGCAGGTGCTGCAGTGGACGATCACCCATCCAGAGCGGGTCGCCAACGCGGTGATCATCGCGGCCACGCCCAGACTCTCGGCGCAGAACATCGCCTTCAACGAGGTCGCCCGCCAGGCGATTCGCTCGGACCCGGAGTTTTTCGACGGCTGGTACGCCGAGCACGACACGGTGCCCAAACGGGGTTTGAAGCTTGCGCGCATGGTGGGTCACATCACCTATCTCTCCGAAGACGCCATGGGCACCAAGTTCGGCCGCGATTTGCGTAGCGAGGATCTCAACTTCGGCTTCGACGTCGAGTTTCAGGTCGAATCCTACCTGCGCTACCAGGGCGACGCCTTCTCCACCGCCTTCGATGCCAACACCTATCTGTTGATGACCAAGGCGCTGGACTACTTCGACCCCTCGGCGCTGCACGGCGGCGAGCTGGCCAGGGCCGTAGCGCCGGCGCAGTGCCCGTTTTTGATCGTCAGCTTCACCACCGACTGGCGCTTTCCGCCTTCGCGATCAAAAGAGCTGGTCGATGCGCTGATTCACGCGGGCAAGCCGGTCAGCTACGCCAACATCGAATCCCCCCACGGCCACGACGCCTTTTTGCTGCCCGAGCCGCGCTACGAGGCGCTGTTTAGCGCCTTCATGGCGCGCGCCGCCGAGGAGCTCGGGCTCGATGCCACTCGCCAGGAGCCCCGGTCATGATGCGCACCGACCTCGAGCAGATTTTCGACTGGATTCCCAAAGGCGCGCACGTGCTGGATCTGGCCTGCGGCGACGGCGCGCTGCTCGAGCGCCTGGGCCGCGAGAAAGCGGTGACCGGCTATGGCCTGGAGATCGACCCGGCGGGCATCACTGCGTGCGTGGCGCGCGGCGTCTCGGTGATCGAGCACAACCTGGACGATGGCCTTGGCAACTTCTGCGACCAGAGCTATGACCAGGTGATCATGACCCAGGCGCTGCAGGCGCTGCGCCGACCGGACAAGATGCTCGACGAAATGCTGCGGGTGGCCAACGAAGGCATCATCACTTTTCCGAACTTCGCCTACTGGCGCCACCGGGTGTATCTGGGCCTGCGCGGCTACATGCCGGTGTCGAAGTCGCTGCCCCACGCCTGGTACGACACGCCCAACATTCACCTCTCCACCTTCAACGACTTCGAGCAGCTATGTCGCGAGAAGGGGCTGGTGATCGTCGACCGCGCCGTGGGTGTCGGTGAGCATCGCGGCCACTGGACGTCCAAGTGGTGGCCCAACCTCTTCGGCGAGATCGCCATCTTCCGCGTCCGTCGACGTTAAAGGCGCACGTCCAGGGCGCGCTCGATGAAGATCGATGTCGGCGCGCCCGCCTCCCATCCGATGCCGATACCGTAGGCCAGCACTTCCACCCCCTGCGCCACCGCCGCGTGCAAGCCCGCGGCGTAGGCCGGGTCGATGTGCGTGGCCGGGCCGACATCGTCGATGCCCTGGTGCGCCACGCAAAACACCAGCACCGCGCGCTCGCCGCGCCGCGCCAGCGCCTCGAGCGACTGAAGATGCTTGAGTCCGCGGGTGCTGACCGAGGCCGGAAAGTAGCCGTGGCCGTCGTCCTCAAGGAGCGTCACTTGCTTGACCTCGAGATAGGCGCGGCGCCCGCTCCTTGAGTCCTCGAGCAGAAAGTCGAGCCGCGAGTCGTCGACCGTCACCTCGCGGCGGCGCGTATCGAACCCGGCCAGCGCGTCGAGCTTACCGTCCTCGAGCGCCGTCTCGACGATGCGGTTGGCGCGTCCGGTGTGGATCGAGGCCAGCGCCACCTGGCCGCTCGCCTCCGGCAGCTCGATCAGCTCCCAGGTCCAGGCCAGTTTGCGCTTGGGGTTGTCGCTTGGCGAGAGCCACACCCGACACCCCGGCACGTTGACGCTTTTCATCGAGCCGGTGTTGGGGCAGTGGGCAGTCACCTCGCGGCCGTCGTCCAGCCGCACATCGGCAAAAAAGCGCTTGTAGCGGCGCAGCAGGATGCCCGGCACCAGGGCGTCATGGTAAATCATGCGCGCGCCACGAAGCGGGCCAGGCGCACCAGCGCTTCCTCCAGGCGCGCCACGTCCGCGGTGAAGGCGATGCGCACGAAGCGCTCGCCGCCCTCGACGGCGAAATCGATGCCCGGCGTGATCGCCACGTTCTCCTCTTCGAGCAGCCGCTGGCAAAACGTTTGGCTATCGCGGCTGTAGCGCGAAATATCGATCCACACGTAGAACGCGCCCTGGGGCGCCACGTCCGGCGCCAAACCCAGCGAGGCCAGACCGTCTAGCAGCACTCGGCGGCGCTCTTTCAGCACGGCGCGGCGACGCTCCAGCTCCTCACGGCACTCAGGCGTGAAGGCCGCAAGCGCGGCGTGCTGGGCGGGCGTGGATGCCGCCAGAAAGACGTTTTGGGCCAGCCGCGTCAAGGGCTCGATCGCGCGCTCCGGCGCCACCAGCCAACCCAAGCGCCAGCCGGTCATGCCAAAGTACTTCGAGAAGCTATTGACGACGAATGCCTCGCTTGAAAGCGCCGTGGCCGAAAGCGGCGCACCGTCAAAGTTGAGCCCCTGATAGATCTCGTCGACCAGAAGCTCGCCGCCGCGAGCCGCAACCGCCTCGCACACGCCGGCAAGCCCCGCCCGGCTCAGGGTGTGGCCGGTGGGGTTTGACGGCGTGGCGAGCATGGCCAAGCGCGTGGCCGGCTGCCAGTGACGCTCGACCAGCCCGGCATCGAGCTGCCAGCCGGTGTCGGCGCCGACCGGGATGGCGTCTACCTCGGCGCCGGCCAGCGCCATGAAGTGGCGGTTGCAGGGGTAGTTCGGGTCTGCCATCAACACCCGGTCACCCGGGCTAACCAGCAGTTGGCTTGCAAGCAGCAGCGCTCCGGACGCGCCGGGGGTGACGATGATGCGCGCCGGATCCACCTCGGCCCCGAAGTGATCCCGGTAGTGACCGCTGATCGCCTCGCGCAGCGCCGGCAATCCCGCGGCGGGGGTATAGCGGGTTTTCGCGTCGGCCAGGGCAGCCTGACCGGCGGCAAGAATCGGCGCAGGCGTGGGGAAGTCCGGCTCGCCCACTTCCAGATGGATGACATCGAAGCCCTGGGCCTCGCGGGCCTGGGCCATTTCCAGCAGGTGCATCACGCGAAACGGCGCGACCTGGTCGAGGCGGGGATTCCAGCCCATTTAAACTCCTTGAGCGCTCTATCGATGAGAGGTAGTAAAGTGCGTTAAGAAACTAGACGTTCGTCGTAGACAGCCGGTTGTGCTTGCATGGCGATGCATTTTAGGCTAAACAAGCATCCCTTTGGCGTGAAATCGTGGTGTTGTCGCGATGGAACACAGTCACTCGAGCAAGGGGCACTCCCATGTCTGTAGCGGAACAAAAACCGGAAGCGTCCACATCCTTCACTCCGTACGAGCCGGCGCCGGGTGAAGAGTACATGAACGACAAGCAGCTTGCGCACTTTCGCCAGCTGCTGCTCAACTGGAAGCAGGACCTCATGGAAGAGGTGGACCGCACCGTGCGCCACCTGCAGGAAGACGCCAATAACTACGCCGACCCCGCCGACCGGGCGACCCAGGAAGAGGGCTTTAGCCTGGAGCTGCGCACCCGGGACCGCGAGCGTAAGCTTTTGAAAAAGATCAACGAGACCATCGAGAACATCGACGAGGACGACTACGGCTTCTGCGAGGCCTGCGGCGTCGAGATCGGCATTCGCCGTTTGGAAGCGCGCCCCACCGCCACGCTCTGCGTGGACTGCAAGACGCTTGCCGAGCTCAAGGAGAAGCAGCTCGGCGGCTAAGCACCGCCTCGATGTCCTGAAAGCGGGCACCCTCATGGGTGCCCGCTTTTTTATGGCTTGCCGGGTCATTTCACCTGCCGCATCATGCCCCTCATGACCACTTTTTCTCACTACCGGGGCCGCTTTGCGCCCACGCCCTCCGGCCCGCTGCACTTTGGCTCGTTAGTGGCCGCGCTTGGAAGCTACCTGGACGCCCGCGCCGTGGGCGGGCAGTGGCTCGTGCGCATCGAGGACATCGACCCGCCGCGCTGCCCGCCGGGCACCGACACCACCATTTTGCGCCAGCTCGAGGCGTTCGGCCTGCACTGGGACGGCCCCGTCGTTTGGCAAAGCGCGCGCAGCGACGCCTATCAGGCGGCACTCGAGCGCCTTCGCCAACAGGGGTTGAGCTACCCGTGCACCTGCTCGCGCAAGCAGTGGCAGACGCACCCCATTTACCCCGGCTGGTGTCGCGACGGCCTTTGCGAGCCAGATAAACCCGTGGCCTGGCGGCTTCGAACCGATCTCGGCCAGCGCCCGATCATATGGCCGGACCGCCTCCTTGGCGCGCAGCGCTTCGACCCGGCGGATCTGGGCGACGTGGTGCTCAAGCGCAAGGACGGCCTCTGGGCATACCAGCTCGCCGTGGTGGTAGACGATGCCGATCAACACATCAGCGATATCGTGCGCGGGGTCGATCTGCTCGACAACACGCCCTGGCAGATGCAGCTTCAAGGCGCGCTTGGCTACCCGGTGCCCCGCTACCTGCACCTGCCGCTGGTGATGTCACAGGATGGCCAGAAACTCTCCAAGCAGAATCTGGCGCCGGCGCTTGCAAGCGAGCCGGTCGCCATCGCCCGCCAGCTTTTCCAGGCGATCGAAACGCTCGACCAGGCGCCGCCCGTCGAGCTCAAGGGCGCCGCGCCCGCCGAGCAGCTCGCCTGGGCGGTGGCGCACTGGCGCGTCGAGCGCATAGCGCCTGCTCGCGAGCGCCCCGCTCCCGACGCGCACCAAGAAGAGAGGTGACATGTACGTCTATCGTCTGCTGCTGTTTCTGGTGTTCGGTGGCTATCTTTTGTCGCCGGTGCTGATGGGCGGCTGGAACGAGCCGGGCACCGTGTGGTACCGGCCGTTTTTGATCTGGGGCGCGTTGATCGCGCTGACGCTGTGGCTCGAGCAGAAAAGGAAGCTGGATGAGCGCTGAGCTGATCGTCGTTCTCGGCCTGGGCCTTGGTTATTTCGCGTTTTTGCTCGGCTGCGGGGTAGCGATCGAGCGCGGGCGGATCCCGGTACGCGTGACGCGCCATCCGCTGGTCTATACCCTGGCACTCGGCATCTACGCCAGCGCCTGGGCGGTGTACGCCAGCATCGAGTTCGCCTCGAAGGCAGGCTTTGGCTATCTCGCCTACTACCTGGGCGCGGCCGGTGCATTTTTGCTCGCCCCGGTGCTGCTGGTGCCGATCCAGCGCATCACCCGCACCTACCAGCTCTCCTCGATCGCCGATCTGTTCGCGTTTCGCTTTCGCTCGCGCTGGGTGGGGTCGCTGGTCACGCTGTTGAGCCTTTTAGCGGTGCTGCCGCTTCTGGGCATTCAGGTCAAAACCCTGAGCGAGGCGGTCTTTGAGCTGACGCAAAGCCGCCACAGCGACGGTATCGCGCTGCTGTTTTGCGCCGCTATCGCGCTCGGCGCGATTCTCTGCGGCGCGCGCCACCGCCACCAGCACCGTCACGATACGCTGCTGGGCATCCTGGCGCTGGAATCACTCATCAAACTCGCGGCGATGCTGGCACTCGGCGGCGTGGCGCTTTGGTGGGTGTTCAGCGGCCCCCAGGATCTGCAGCAGTGGCTCGACGGCCCGGGAGCCGCGCTACAGGCCGCCACCCCCCGGCTCGAATCCGCCCAGTGGCGTACGCTGCTGCTGCTGTTCTTCGCGGGCGCCTTCATGATGCCGCATCTTTTTCAGATCACCTTCGCCGAGAACCTGTCGCGCCATACGCTGTTGCAGGCGAGCTGGACGCTGCCGCTTTATCTACTGCTGCTGGCGCTGCCGGTGCCGCTGGTGTGGTGGGCGGCGCAGTCGGTTGCAAGCGACATACCGCTGCCCGCGTACGCCGCTTATCTGCTTTCGAGCCACTGGGGCGTTGGTGCGCTCGCCTTTGTCGCCGGGCTTGCTGCGGCCAGCGGTACCATGATCATGATGGCGCTGTCGCTTTCGGGCATGGTGCTCAACCACGGCGTGCTCGTCGCCCGGCCGCCGGAGGCGCGCAGCAACCTCTACGGCTGGCTGTTGTGGCTTCGCCGCGCGCTGATCGTGGCGGTGGTGGCCAGCGGCTGGCTTTTTGCCGAAGGCATCAGCCGCGATCACACCCTGACCGATCTGGGGCTGGCCGCGTTCGTCGGCATCGCCCAGTGCCTACCGGGGATGCTGGCGCTGCTCTACTGGCCCGGCGCCAACCGCAACGGCATGGTCGCAGGCCTCATTGGCGGCGCGCTGATCTGGCTCTGGGGGCTTTGGCTGCCGCTGCTGGTAAGCACCCCCTTGCCGGCGCTGGTCTTCAGCGACCTGATGCCTCCCGATGCGCCAGACTGGTACACCACCACGCTGATCTCGCTTTCGGTCAACATCGTGCTTTTGATCGTGGTGTCGCTTTTCACCCGCACCTCGGAAGGCGAGCGCAGCGCCGCCGAGGCCTGCTCGGTGGACGCGGTGATCCGCTCCAAGCGTCTGCCGCTGGAAGCCGCCAGCGCCCGCGACTTCCACGCACCGCTGGCCCAGGCGCTGGGCGACGAAGCCGCCGACCGCGAGGTCGCTCGCGCGCTCAAGGCACTCAACCTCGGCCCGGAGGAGCGCCGTCCCTACGCCCTGCGCCGGCTGCGCGACCGCATTCAGGCGAACCTTTCCGGACTGATGGGCCCGTCGGTGGCCCGCGACATCGTCGACCGCTACCTGCCCTACCGCCACGACGACACACCGGGCACCGACGACATCCACTTCGTCGAGAGCCGGCTCGAGGCCTACCGCTCGCGGCTCACCGGCCTTGCCCGCGAGCTCGATGGGCTTCGCCGCCACCACCGCCAGACGCTCGCTTACCTGCCGGTCGGGCTCTGCGTACTCGGCGACGACGACGAACTCACGCTCTGGAACCAGGCGCTGTCCGAGCTTTCCGGCATCAGCGGCGAAAGCGTCATCGGTGCCCATCGAGACAGCCTGCCCGCCCCCTGGCCGGCGCTTCTCGCCCAGGCGCTCAGCGCCACCGGCGCGCCGCTCTATAAACAGCCGGTCAATCTGCACGGCCGCGATCACTTTCTCACGCTGCACAAGGCGGCGTTGAGCGGACTCGATAGCCGTGGCGGCAGCGTGATCCTCGTCGAGGATCACACCGAAATGAAGTGGCTGGAAGAGGAGCTGGTGCACGCCGCAAGGCTTGCCTCGATCGGCCAGCTCGCCGCCGGGGTTGCCCACGAGATCGGCAACCCGATCACCGGGATTTCGTCGCTGGCGCAGAACCTGCGCTTTGACACCGACGACCCGGCGCTGCTGGAAACCGCCGACCATATCCAGACGCTGACCGAGCGCGTGAGCAAGATCGTCAACTCACTGGTCGGCTTCGCCCACGGCGGGCGCCAGGCGCTGGCCCCGCCTGCCGAGCCGGTCGCACCGAACCAAATCACCGACGATGCGCTGCACTTGATCCATCTGGCACGCTCGGGCGAGGATGTCACTTTTGAGAACGCCTGCCCGGCCGCGCTCATGGTCCAGGGGGATCGCCAGCGCTTGACCCAGGTGATGGTGAACCTGCTGGGTAACGCCCGCGACGCCTGCCAGACGCCGGGGCGGGTCACCGTCGAGGCCGGCGAGCAAAACGGGCTCGTGTGGTGGCGGGTGACCGACGACGGCGAGGGCATTGCGCCGAGCGTGAAGGATCACCTGTTCGAGCCCTTCACCACCACCAAAGCGCCGGGGGAAGGCACCGGGCTTGGGCTGTCGGTGGCGTACCAAATCATCAGCGAACACCAGGGCCGGATCGAGTGCGCCTCGCCCCCCAGCGGACAATCGCGCGGCACCGCCATCACGCTGTGGCTGCCGCTTTACCAACAGGATGATCGACCCTCACATGGCCAGGATACTGATTGTTGAAGACGAAGCGATTATTCGCAGCGCCCTGAAGCGCCTTCTGGAGCGAAGCCAGTTCGAGGTCGTCGAGGTAGACAGCGTCGAGCAGGCCCAAACGCATGCCCTATCGGAGTTCGATCTCATCATCAGCGACCTGCGCCTGCCCGGCGCCCCGGGCACCGCGCTGATCGAGGCCGCCGCCCCGGCGCCGGTTTTGATGATGACCAGCTACGCCAGCATGCGCTCGGCCATCGAGGCGCTCAAGCTCGGCGCGGTGGACTACGTCGCCAAGCCCTTTGATCACGACGAACTGCTCGAAACCGTTCAGGACATTCTGCACAAGCGCGCGATGGCCTCGGGCAGCGCCCCTTCGATCACCGACGAACGCGGCACCCAGTCCATGATGATCGGCGACTGCGCCGCCATGCAGCACGTCTACACGCGCATCAAAAAGACCGCGCCGGCGGACGTCAGCGTGCTGATCCAGGGCGAGTCCGGTACCGGCAAGGAACTGGTCGCCAGAGCGCTTCACCAGCAGAGCAAGCGCGCCAAGGCCCCCTTGATCTGCGTCAACTGCGCCGCGATTCCCGAAACGCTGATCGAATCCGAGCTGTTCGGCCACGAAAAAGGCGCCTTCACCGGGGCCAGCGCCGCCCGCACGGGGCTGGTCGAAGCCGCCGACGGCGGCACGCTGTTTCTCGACGAAATCGGCGAGCTTCCTTTGGATGCCCAGGCGCGGCTTCTTCGCGTGCTGCAGGAGGGCGAAATCCGCAAGATCGGCTCCGTCGAAACCCGCCATGTCGATATACGCCTGATCACCGCGACCCACCGCGACCTGCGCGCGCTGTCCAAAAGCGGCGAGTTTCGTCTGGACCTTTACTACCGCTTGAACGTCATGCAGATCGCCCTGCCTCCGCTTCGCGAGCGCGACGAGGACGTGCTGAAAATCGCCGACATCCTGTTGGAGAAGGCCTGCAAGCGCCACGAACGCCAGGGCCTACGGCTCTCCCGAGCCGCGCGCCAGGATCTGCAGGACTACCCCTGGCCTGGCAACGTGCGCGAGCTGGAAAACGCGCTGGAGCGCGGCGTGATTCTCGCCGAGGGCCATTTGATTCACCCGGACGATCTGGGCCTTGGTCCGGTGACTCACCGCTCGGCGCCGGCGCCCGCTGCGCCGGATGCAAAGGAAGCGCTCGAGGACGAAGAGGATCTGTCGCTCGAGGACTACTTCCAGCATTTCGTACTGGAGCACCAGGATCAGATGAGCGAAACCGAGCTTGCACAAAAACTGGGCATCAGCCGCAAAAACCTGTGGGAGCGGCGCCAGCGGCTGGGCATTCCGCGCAAAAAGACCGCCAGGCGCCCGGATCAGGCCTGAAGGCGGCGCCTTCCTGGAACCGCGCTACATCGCTTACAACTAACGTCCAATAGCCTGATTTGAAAAAGAAATATCCTGAATTTCGGTTTCACCCCCTGTTACCTTCCCACACATCCAGGGTTAAAAAACGCCGTTTTGCAGGTAACACTTCAATCGCCTGGCCCGCCCAAAATTTTCTGAAATTTTACAAGCCGATGAAATAGCACTTTTTTTCAACAAGTGGCACGGCAGGTGCAGTATTACTCGGCAAGAAGAATAAATCGGGCAGCGGTTTGATAGCGCTCATAACAATAACAACGAGCCGTACCGCGAAAACCTCGCCACAACAAAAACAACAGGGCGAGGGTGAGACAAGGCACTAACAACAACAACGGGCTAATGTCTCAAAAGTGCTGGCGCTGAGAATGGCGCAACAATAACAACAATCGATAGCAAAGCCCGAAAATGGACGCGACGTACGCAAGAGACGACGAACAACAACAAGCGTTTCGAGCCGTACACCCCCGGAGCCAATAACAACTCGCCGGGAGAGAAAAGTTCGCGGTTGGATTATTGTTTTGAATACGAGGCGGTCAAGGCTCGCTACACGAGGCCCAACAAGTACAGTTTTTGACTGCGGTGCGTATTCAGGGCGATGTGCCATCATGAAGAAAAACAGCAGCATGGATGCTGAACTAAACGAATTGACAGGGGAGGCCCACTTGGCCTCCCCTTTCCGCGTCTGGCCCCTGTGTTTTTTTACGTTGCATCGAGGATCATGTCGCAAATATCGCCCTAAAAGGCTTTAAAACGCTGCGATCCGCCGGCCAACCCGCGGTGGTTTTAGGCAATCCTGGTTTCAATGCTTTGCAAGGCGTTGGGGGTCGGCTACACTCGTCGACTTATCATTTACCAAATCTTTTGTTAAATACCCTACGTTTTAACTGCGAGTCGATACCATCGCATGTTTAGAGGACTTACCCGTTTTTTACCTGGTTCGGGAGAGCAATTGAAAAAGCTGCTCGATTCCCCAGACAGCCCCGTCGAGGCCCTGACGCCCCAAGTCATCCCCCGCTCCGAGCACCCTGTGTCGCGCAAGCAGATCAGCGATGCCGCCTTGAAAGTTCTTTATCGATTGGACGGCGCGGGCTTTGAGGCCTACCTGGTCGGCGGCTGCATTCGCGATGCGCTGCTGGGTGAAACGCCCAAGGATTTCGACGTCGCCACCAACGCAACGCCGGAACAAGTGCGCGACCTTTTCCGCAACTCGCGGCTGATCGGCCGGCGCTTTCGCATCGTTCACGTACGCTTCGGGCGCGAGATCATCGAAGTCACGACCTTTCGCGGCAAGCCTCAAGACGAGCACGGCGACAATATCGCTCAGCAGTCCGACGATGGGCTGCTGCTTCGCGACAACGTCTGGGGCAGCATCGAAGAGGACGCGCTGCGTCGCGACTTCACCGTCAATGCGCTTTATTACAGCATCGCCGACTTCTCGATCCACGACTTCGCCGGCGGCATCGGCGACATCAACGCGCGCACGCTGCGCCTGATCGGCGATCCGGCGACCCGCTATCGCGAGGACCCGGTACGCATGCTGCGCGCGGTGCGCTTTGCCGCCAAGCTCGGCTTCGAGATCGCCCCGGACACCGAAGCGCCGATGTACGATCTCGCCCCGCTTTTGTTACAGATACCGCCGGCGCGGCTGTTCGATGAAGCGCTCAAGCTTTTCATGTCCGGCCAGGGGCTGCTCACGTTCCAACTGCTCAGCCACTACGGCCTGTTCGGCATGCTCTTCCCGGAAGCCGAAGAGGCGATGGCGGACGCGGCCTGGGTCGAAACGCTGATCGAGCAGGCGCTGAGAAACACCGACCAGCGCATCGCCAACGACCGCCCCGTCACCCCGGCGTTTCTGTTCGCCGCGTTTTTGTGGGGGCCGGTAGCGCTTCGCGCCGCTACGCTTGAAAACGAGGGCATGCCCGCGGTTCCCGCGCTGCAAACCGCGTCCCAACAGGTGGTCATGCGCCAGCTCCAGCACATCTCGATTCCCAAACGCTTCGGCATGCCGATGCGTGAGATCTGGGAGCTCCAGGCGCGCCTGCCCCAGCGCCGCGGCAAGCGCGCGTTCCAGAGTCGCGAACATCCGCGCTTTCGCGCCGCCTTCGATCTGCTGCTGTTGCGCGAGCAGGCCGGCGAGATTCCCCGCGGCTTGGGCGACTGGTGGGAAGCGTTCCAGCAGGGCGACGAGCACGAACAGCGCCGTCTTCTGCAAAAGGTCGGCGGCGACCCGGCAAGCCAGGGCGACCGGCGGCGCAAGAAGCGCCGCAAGCCGTCGCGCAAGCCTGACTAATGGGTGGCCTACAAACCGCGCGGGCCTATATTGGCCTTGGCAGCAACCTCGACGATCCGGTGCGCCAGGTAAGCCTGGCGATGAAAGAGCTTGACGAGCTGCCACTGACGTCCGTCAAGGCCGCATCGTCGCTCTACTCGAGCCGCCCGGTCGGGCCGCAGGATCAGCCGGATTTCGTCAACGCGGTCGTCGAACTCGAGACCACGCT
This sequence comes from Halomonas sp. GD1P12, assembly GCF_025725645.1. Lineage (NCBI taxonomy): Bacteria > Pseudomonadati > Pseudomonadota > Gammaproteobacteria > Oceanospirillales > Halomonadaceae > Halomonas > Halomonas sp. GD1P12. The sequence goes on from NZ_CP107007.1 coordinate 3,308,550, forward strand.
TTCGCCCCTTGCGCTTCTGGATCAGCTTCAGGCCCTCGAGCAGCGCCACCGCCGCCGTCGGCTCCGGCACTGGGGCCCACGCACCCTCGACCTGGATCTGTTGCTCTTCGACGATGCCCGCATCGAGCACCCACGCCTGAAGGTGCCGCACCCGCACATGCGTGAGCGCGCCTTCGTGCTGGTGCCGTTACAAGAGCTCGACCCCTCGCTCGCCGTGTTCGAGCAAGCGCCCGACCACTGGCTCCAACGCCTCGATGACCCCGGCCTTCAAAGGATCGGAAACAGTCGGGGCTAGACCTTTTGCCCGCTCGACACCGCGCGCTTTCCCGAGTAACAATCGGGCTCTCTATTGCGAACCGACGAGTGCCCTAGCGCTCCCCAGGACAGAGAGCTCGCCATGAAACCCGTTACCCTCAGCACGCTCGGCGCCCTGAAGCGCGCCAACGAGCCGTTTAGCTGCCTGACCGCCTATGATGTCTCCTTTGCCCGTGCGGCCAGCCGCGCCGGCATCGAGGTGCTGCTGGTGGGCGACTCGCTGGGCATGGTGCTGCAAGGCCATACCAGTACCCTTCCCGTAACCGTCGACGACATCTGCTACCACACCGCGTGCGCCGCCCGCGGAAAGGGCGAGAGCCTGTTGATGGTGGATGTGCCCTTCATGAGCAATGCCACGATTGAGAGCCTTTTGAAGGATGCCGGGCGGCTGATGCGCGCCGGCGCCGAAATGGTCAAGGTCGAAGGCGAGGCGTGGATGGCCGAGGGCGTGCGCGAGCTGACTCGCCGAGGCGTGCCGGTGTGCGCGCATCTGGGGCTAACGCCGCAAACCGTGCACCAGCTCGGCGGCTACAAGGTACAGGGGCGCGATGGCGCGACGGCAAAGCGAATCCTCGACGATGCCAAAACGCTGGTGGACGCTGGCGCTTCGATCATCCTGCTCGAGTGCGTGCCGGCAAGCCTTGGCAAGACCGTGACCGAGGCGCTGTCGGTGCCGGTGATCGGCATCGGCGCCGGGCCCGATACCGACGGGCAGATACTGGTAATGCACGACGTGCTCGGCGTCACCCACGGCCATACCCCGCGCTTCGTCAAAAACTTCATGATGGATGCCGACAGCATTCCGGGGGCCTTCGAGCGCTACCACGCGGCGGTGAAAAGCCGCGCTTTTCCCGCCGCCGAGCACTGCTTCTAACGCGGCCTTGCCCCATTGTTAACTTTTCAGCTTCACTGTCAGGCGACTTCATCATGCGCACACTGCACGACCTGGGCGATTTACGCGCCACGCTGACCCAGCACCGCCGCGCCGGCAAGCGCATCGCGCTGGTGCCCACCATGGGCAATCTTCACGCCGGCCACGTGGCGCTGGTGGAAACCGCGCGCCGCCACGCCGATGTCGTGGTGGCGAGTCTGTTCGTCAACCCGATGCAGTTCGGCCCCAGCGAAGATCTCGACGCCTACCCGCGCACCCTCGAAGCGGACCAGGTCAAACTTACTGAGGCCGACTGTGACGTGCTGTTCGCCCCGTCCACCGCCGCGCTCTACCCCAACGGGCTCCAGGGCCAGACCCGCGTGCAGGTGCCTCTGGTGTCCGAAGGGCTCTGCGGAGGCGCACGCCCTGGCCACTTCGATGGCGTGGCGACCGTCGTGACACTGCTGTTCAACCTGGTGCAGCCAGACATCGCCCTGTTCGGCGAGAAGGATTACCAGCAGCTGGCGGTCATTCGAAAGCTCACGGCGGATCTGCACCTGCCAATCGAGATTCTCGGCGTGGCGACTCAGCGTGCCGAGGACGGGCTGGCACTGTCGTCGCGCAACGGCTATTTAAGCGAGGCCGAGCGCGCCACCGCCCCGGCGCTTTACCAAACGCTCATGTCGGCCAGGGCGGCTCTCGAGCGTGGCGAGCCGGCGCCCAACGTGCTGGACCGGGCGATTGAGGCGCTCGGGGCGGCCGGCTTTGCGCCGGACTACGTGGAGCTCAAAAGCGCCGAGCTCGGCCCGGTCACGCCGCAAACGCGCGAGGCCATTTTGCTGGCCGCGGCCAAGCTCGGCCCGGCGCGGCTGATCGACAACGTCCGCGTCACGCTGGGCCAATAGCCTACTCAACCCGGCGGCGCGCGAGCCAAAGGCGTATTGTCGCAACGCACAACTTTCCCTATGCTGAAAGAACACGCTTGAAACAACCAGGTTGAAACAATCAGGCGCTTAAAATAACCAAACGCTTGAAACAGCTAACGCTTGAAACAAACGAGCGCGTTCACAGGCCCACGGCCTTATTCATATCGGGAGTTCTGTCATGCAAGAAGTGGTCATTGTCGCCGCGCGGCGCACCGCGGTGGGTAGCTTCGGCGGCTCGCTCGCGGGTATTCCTGCAAGTGTTCTCGGCTCATACGTCATCAAGGACATCCTCGCCTCCACCGGCGTCCCACCGGAGCAGGTCAACGAAGTGCTGCTCGGTCAGGTGCTGACCGCGGGCGTGGGCCAGAACCCGGCGCGCCAGGCCTCGATCAAGGCGGGGCTGCCGGACGCCGTCCCGGCGATGACCATCAACAAGGTGTGCGGCTCCGGTCTCAAGGCCGTTCATCTGGCGACCCAGGCGATTCTCTGCGGCGACGCCGACCTGATCATTGCCGGCGGCCAGGAGAACATGTCGCTTTCTCCCCACGTGCTGCCGAATTCGCGTAATGGTCAGCGCATGGGCGACTGGAAGGCGATCGACACCATGGTGCATGACGGCCTGTGGGATGCCTTCAACGACTACCACATGGGCATCACCGCAGAAAATCTGGCCGAAAAGTACGGCATCACTCGCGAGCAGATGGACGAATTCGCTGCCCAGTCGCAGCAGAACGCCTCCAACGCGATCAAGGAAGGCAAGTTCAAAAGCCAGATCGTGCCGGTCGAAATCCCCCAGCGCCGGGGCGATCCAATCGTGTTCGATACCGATGAGAATCCGCGCGAAGTGACCGCCGAGAAGCTCGCCGGCATGAAGCCCGCGTTCAAGAAGGATGGCACCGTGACGGCGGGCAACGCCTCGTCGCTCAACGACGGCGCCGCGGTGGTCATGGTCTGCTCCGCCGAGAAGGCGAAAGAGCTGGGACTCGAGCCGCTGGTACGTATCAAGGCCTACGCCAACGCCGGCGTGGATCCGGCGATCATGGGCATCGGCCCGGCACCGGCGACCCGGCGCTGCCTGGAGAAAGCGGGCTGGAGCCTTGAGGACCTGGACCTGGTCGAGGCCAACGAAGCCTTTGCCGCTCAGGCGATGTCGGTCAACAAGGAGCTTGGCTGGGACGTCTCGAAAGTGAACGTCAACGGCGGCGCCATCGCCCTTGGCCACCCCATCGGCGCCTCGGGCTGTCGCGTACTGGTTTCGCTGATTCACGAGATGATCGCCCGCGATGCCAAAAAGGGCCTCGCCACTCTTTGCATCGGCGGCGGTCAGGGCGTGGCGCTGGCGATCGAGCGTCCTTAAGCTTCTGTGCTCCGGCCAGAAGCGACCCTACGCGAGGGCGCTGTGAATACGTCCCTGTACGCTACTTTCGCCCTCCCTGGCGAAAGACCCTCGCTACGGGTCACTTCTGGCCTCAACTGACAGTGTGCCAGTACAGATAAAACAAATAACCCCGCTTGAAAGCGGGGTTTTCTATTGCCTGCACGTTGCGGATCAGCGAATCCGCCCCCCGTTGACCAGCCGCGACGGCGTGCGCCCGACCAGCACCACGCCGACCAGAAACAGCGCCGCGGCGGCCCACATGGTTGTGGGCAGGCTGGTGGCGTCGACCACTCGCCCGCCGATCAGCGCCCCAAGGCCGATCGACATGTTGAACACGAACGCCATCAGCGCGGTGGCCGCCTCGGTATTCGGCGCGGTACGCAGTATCCAGGTCTGAATGCTCACCGAGATACTGCCAAAGATCGCCCCCCACACCATCAAAAGCAGAACGCCGCTGATCGGACGGGTGCCCAGAAGCGGAAAGCTCGCCACTACCAGCAGCAACAGCACCGGAATGGCCAGCACGGCGGCGTAGGGGTTGCGCGCGGCCTTCATGCCCGCCACCACGTTGCCGATGAGGCCGGCGGCGCCGTAGAGCAACAGCAGCGTGCTGACATTGCGCTGTTCGATGCCGCTGATGTTCTGCAAAATCGGGCTGATGAAGGTGTAGGCGACGAAGTGGCCCACGACCACGCAGGCAGTGGTGAGTACCGCAACGCGCACGCCGCGGTTGAACACCTGCTGGAAGAGCATGCCAAGGCTTACCGGCTCGCGAGGCGGCAGCGTCGGCAGCCACAACCAGATCAGCCCGGCGGTCAGCAGGCTAAAAGCGCCGAGCCCGCCGAACACCCAGCGCCAGCTGCTGATATCACCCAGCAGCGTGCCCAGCGGCACGCCGAGCACCGAGGCCGCGGTCACGCCGCCGAAAATGATCGTCATCGCGCGGGCGACCTTCTCCTCGGGCACCAGCCTCGGTGCGATACTGCCGGCGATGGCCCAAAAACCGCCGATGCTCATGCCGATCAGCGCACGTGCGGCCAGCAGCAGCCCAAAGCTTTCCGCCATCGCCGAGAGCACGCTTCCAAGCGTCATGATGATCATCAGGCCGGTGAGCATCACCCGCCGGTCGAGCCGACCCACCGCCACCGGCAGAAGCGGTGCCGAGAGCGCCGCCACCACCCCGGGCACCGTGACCATCAGCCCGGCGGTGCCCTCGGTAACGCCCAGATCCAACGCCACCTGGGAGAGCAACCCGATCGGCAGCTGCTCGGCGGTCACCAGTAGAAAGATGCCGCTCATGACCGCAATGACCGCCCACCACCTTGCTTGCTGCTCCATGCCCTCTCCTGTCCTGCGTATCCAAACGATTCCGCCCCCGCAGCCAGGGGCTGCGGGGGCGGAGTGAGCACCGCGGCGAGAATTACTCGGCGGCGTTTTCGCTTTCAGCGGTAAAGGCCGCCTTCTCTTCCTCAGTGATCTCCTTGATGGAGAGCTTCACGCGGTTGCGGTTGTCGATATCGAGGACCTTGACCACCACATCGTCGCCTTCGTTGAGGAAGTCGCGCACGTTATTGACGCGTTCGGCAACGATCTGCGAGATGTGTACCAGCCCGTCGGTGCCCGGCATGATGTTCACGAACGCGCCGAAGTCGGCGATCCGAACCACCTTGCCGTTGTAGAGCTTGCCGATCTCGGCTTCGGCGGTGATCGCCAGTACCGTATCGATCGCGGCCTTGGCCGCTTTCTTGTCTTCGGCGTAGATGCGCACGGTGCCATCATCGTCGAGATCGATCGACGCGCCGGTGTCTTCGCAGATCTTGCGAATGGTGGCGCCGCCCTTGCCGATGACGTCGCGAATCTTCTCCGGGTCGATCTTGATGGTGGCCATCGACGGGGCGTTCTCGGACACCTCGGTGCGGCTGTGGTTGATCACGGCGTTCATCTGCTCGAGGATCGCGATGCGCGCATGGTGGGCCTGCTGCAGCGCGGTTTCCATGATCTCTTCGTTGATGCCTTCGATCTTGATGTCCATCTGCAGAGCGGTGACGCCCTCTTCGGAACCCGCGACCTTGAAGTCCATGTCGCCCAGGTGGTCTTCGTCACCCAGGATATCGGTCAGCACCGCGTAACCTTCCGGGTCCTTGACCAGGCCCATGGCGATACCGGCGACCGGCGCCTTCAGCGGCACGCCCGCATCCATCAGCGCCAGTGAGGAGCCGCACACCGAGGCCATGGAGCTCGAGCCGTTGGACTCGGTGATCTCGGAGACCACGCGAATGGTGTAGGGGAACTCCTCTTCGGACGGCAGCATCGCCTGCACGCCACGGCGCGCCAAACGGCCGTGGCCGATTTCACGGCGCTTCGGCCCGCCCATGAAGCCCGCTTCGCCCACCGAGTAGGGGGGGAAGTTGTAGTGCAGCATGAAGCGGTCCTTGCGCTCGCCTTCCAGCGACTCGATCAGCTGTGAGTCGCGCAGCGTGCCGAGGGTGGCCACCGCGATCGCTTGGGTTTCGCCGCGAGTGAACACCGCCGAGCCGTGGGTCTTGGGCAACACGCCGACTTCGATGGAAAGCGGACGCACGGTGGTGTTGTCGCGGCCGTCGATACGCGGCTCGCCTTTCACCACGCGCGAGCGCACCACGCGCTTCTCGAGGCTCGAGAAGGCACCCTTTACTTCGTCGCGGTCGAACTTGTCGTTGACCGGTTCACCTTCGACGGCGCCCAGCGCTTCGATGGCCTGCTCTTTCAGCCCGGCCAGCGCGTCCTGGCGCTCCATCTTGTCGGTGATGCGGTAGGCCTCGCCCACCTTCGTTTCGAACTGCTCGGCCATGGCGCTCTTGAGCGCGGCGTTCTCTTGGGCAGCCTGCCACTCCCAGCGCGGCTTGCCGGCTTCCCGGGTCAGCTCGTCGATGGCGCTGATGGCGACCTGCATCTCCTGATGGCCGTAAAGTACGGCGCCGAGCATCTCGTCTTCGAGTAGCTCCTGGGCTTCGGACTCGACCATCAGCACGGCGTTTTGGGTACCGGCGACGACCATGTTGAGCTCGGAGGTGGCGAGCTCTTCGACGGTCGGGTTCAAAAAGTAACCCTGCTCTTCGCTGAAGCCGACGCGCGCCGCGCCGATCGGGCCGTTGAACGGCACGCCGGAGATCGAAAGCGCCGCCGAGGTGCCGAGCATGGCGGCGATATCCGGGTCGTGGTTACGATCGGTGGAGAGAACGGTACAGATCACTTGCACTTCGTTCATGAAGCCTTTCGGAAAGAGCGGACGAATCGGCCGGTCGATCAGGCGCGAGGTGAGCGTCTCTTTCTCGGTGGGGCGCCCTTCACGCTTGAAGAAACCGCCGGGAATCTTGCCGACCGCGTAGGTCTTTTCCTGGTAATGCACCGACAGAGGGAAGAACGCCTGATGGGGGTTCACTTCCTTCTTTGCCACCACGGTGCACAGCACCACGGTGTCGTCCATGGTGACCATGACGGCACCGCTTGCCTGGCGGGCGATGCGCCCGGTTTCCAGGGTGACGGTGCTGCGACCAAACTCAAACGTCTTTTTTACCGGATTCACGGCGACTTCCTTTAACATGAAATAGCTACTTGTCTTTTCTGGGGTCGTTTTGACTGCCACTATTCTAGGCGCTGTCGCCGTCAACGGCTACCAGAAACCCGAAATAGGCCGCGCACCGGACAGGCATAAAAAAACGGGCCGCCCAGAAGGCGGCCCGTTTCGACTGCACGCAGCGCTTGCCACCCCAAAGAGCGGCAAAGCGTCTTAGCGACGCAGGCCCAGACGCTGAATCAGAGACTGATAGCGTTCGAAATCCTTGCGCTTGAGGTAGTCCAGCAGCTTACGACGCTGGTTTACCATCCGGATCAGACCACGACGGGAGTGGTGATCCTGCTTGTTGGTTTTGAAGTGGTCCTGCAGGCCGTTGATGTTGGCGCTCAGCAGGGCAACCTGCACTTCGGGGGAACCGGTGTCGCTCTCGCCGCGGCCGTATTCGTTGACGATCTCGGCCTTTTTCTCAGCGGTTAGTGCCATCTGTCTCTCCAGTCAGCAATATGCTTAACATTGAATGGGTGAGACCACGCATATTTGCAGTCTCAAGGCTATTTTCGCGCAGATCGCCGCATCCTTGCAACGATTCTCCGACGAATTTACGAACGAGCGACCGTACTCAACAGCCGCTTCGGGGCCACTTCCTGCGGCCCCTTTACAACGCCGAGCCCGATAAACGCGTCGGCGTGATAAAGACGTGCCAAATTCTCCAGGCCCAGCGCCGTGGCGTCGAGCGCCGCGGGCTGGCCGCGAGAAAGACGCTGGTGACCGGTATCGTCTACCGTCAGCGCCGGCAAATGGTCGACCAGCACGTCCACGGGCATGAGCTTCGCCTCGCGGGTGGGCTGATCGGCGAGCGCCTCGATCTCCTCGAGCGTCCACATCGCTTCGCTATCAAACGGCCCGGTCCTGAGCCGTCTCAAGGCGCTGATGTGGGCGCCACACCCGAGTGCCGCGCCGATATCTTCGGCCAGCGTTCGAATGTAGGTACCCTTGCTACAGCTTACTTCGAGCTCGATGGCCGCGCCGTCGAAGCCGATCAAGCGCGCCTCGTGAATGCACACGCGCCGCGCCTTGCGCTCGACCTCCTTGCCTTCCCGGGCAAGCTCGTAGAGCTTTCTACCCTGGTGCTTGAGCGCCGAGTACATCGGCGGCACCTGGTCGATCTCGCCACGAAAGCGCGCGATCGCGGCCTCGATATCGTGCTCGGTGAGCGCGGGCACGTCGCGACGCTCCAGCACCTCGCCTTCGGCGTCGCCGGTATCGGTCATCACCCCGAGTTCGACTCGGGTACGATACATCTTGTCGGCTTCCAGCAGGTGGGCGGAAAACTTGGTCGCCTCGCCCAGGCAAATCGGTAAAAGGCCCGTCGCCATAGGGTCGAGGGTGCCGGTGTGCCCCGCCTTTTGCGCCTCAAACAGACGGCGTACGCGCTGCAGCGCGTGGTTGCTGGAAAGGCCCTTGGGCTTATCCAGCAGCATCACGCCGTTGACCGGCAACCCCTTGCGGCGACGCGCCATTAGCGCGGCTCCTCGCCCTGGGCGTCTTCGCCTTCCTCACCCTGACGCGCGCGGTCAGTGGAGACCGCCTCGTCGATCAGCGAGGAGAGCTGCTGACCGCGCACCACGCTTTCATCGAAATGAAAGCGCAGCTCCGGTACATGGCGAAGCTGGATGCGCCTGGCGATCTGGCTTCGCAAAAAACCGCTGGCGCGCTTGAGCACCTGCAGGTTCTCCTTGATACGCTCGGGCGACTGTTCACCCAACAGGGTGACGTAGATGTCGGCGTAGCCCAGATCGCGGCTGACGGTCGCGCCGCTGACCGTCACCATGCCAAGGCGCGGGTCCTTGATTTCACGCTGGATGAGTACCGCCAGCTCCTTCTGGAGCTGGTCGGCTACCCGGTCGGTACGCTTGAATTCGCGCATGATTGCTCCTCGCGGCCCTTACAGGGTGCGCTCGACCTTGACCTGGTCGAAGACTTCGATCTTGTCGCCGACCTGGACGTCGTTGTAGTTCTTCACGCCGATACCACACTCGACGCCGTTACGAACTTCCTGCACGTCGTCCTTGTAGCGGCGCAGCGACTCGAGCTCGCCTTCATAGATGACCACGTTTTCACGCAGTACGCGGATACGCTTGCTGCGTGACACGGTGCCTTCGACGACCATACAGCCGGCTACCGCACCGATCTTCGGCGCACGGAACACGTCGCGCACTTCGGCAACGCCAACGATCTCTTCTTTCCACTCCGGCGCGAGCATACCGCTCATCGCCTGCTTGACCTCGTCGATCAGGTGGTAGATGACGCTGTAGTAGCGCAGATCCAGACCTTCACGTTCGATGATCTCGCGGGCAGCGGCGTCGGCACGGACGTTGAAGCCGACCACGATCGCCTCGGAGGCGAGCGCCAGGTTGGCGTCGGTACCGGTGATACCACCCACGCCGGAAGACACCACGGCCACCTGAACTTCATCGGTGGAGAGCTCTTCGAGCGCCCCACGGATCGCTTCAAGCGAGCCCTGCACGTCGGCCTTCAGTACGATGTTGACCTTGGCCACTTCGTCCTGACCCATCTGGCTGAACATGTTCTCGAGCTTGGCTTTCTGCTGACGCGCCAGGCGTACTTCGCGGTACTTGCCTTGACGGAAGTTGGCCACTTCGCGCGCCTTGCGTTCGTCCGCCACGACCATGAAGTCATCACCGGCGTCCGGCGTACCGTCCAGGCCCTGAATTTCCACGGGCATGGCCGGACCCACTTCCTCGACCTGTTGGCCGAGCTCGTTGGTCAGCGCGCGCACGCGGCCATAGTGCAGGCCGGCCAGCACGATGTCGCCGCGCTTGAGCGTGCCGTTTTGTACCAGCACCGTGGCGACCGGACCGCGGCCCTTGTCCAGGCGCGATTCGACGACCACACCCTTACCAGGCGCCGACGGAACGGCCTTGAGCTCGAGCACTTCGGACACCAGCTGGATCGCTTCCAGCAGCTCTTCGATGCCATCACCGGTTTTCGCGGAGACGTGAACGAACTGTGTATCGCCGCCCCAGTCCTCGGAAATCACGCCGTGCTGGGAGAGCTCGTTACGGATACGGTCGAAATCCGCGCCGGTCTTGTCGATCTTGTTCACCGCCACGACCATGGGGACTTCGGCGGCCTTGGAGTGCTCGATCGCCTCGATGGTCTGCGGCATGACGCCGTCGTCCGCCGCCACCACCAGGATCACCACGTCGGTCGCCTTGGCACCGCGAGCACGCATGGCGGTAAACGCCGCGTGGCCCGGGGTATCCAGGAAGGTGACGCCGCCGTGGTTGTCTTCCACGTGGTAGGCACCGATGTGCTGGGTGATACCGCCGGCTTCGCCGGTGGCGACCTTGGCACGACGAATGTAGTCGAGCAAAGACGTCTTACCGTGGTCGACGTGCCCCATGACGGTCACGACCGGCGAACGAGTGATCTCTTCACCTTCGTAGGAGATACCCTCGATCATTTCGGTTTCGAGCGCATCGTCCTTGACCAGCTTGACCTTGTGGCCCATCTCCTCGACGACGATCGCGGCGGTGTCCTGATCGATGGTCTGGTTGATGGTCACGGCCGCGCCCATGGTGAACATGGCCTTGATCACTTCGTTGGCCTTGATCGACATCTTGTCGGCAAGCTCGGCAACGCTGATCGACTCGGGGATCGAGACTTCACGCACGATCGGCTGCGTCGGCTTCTGGAAGCCGTGCTTGCCGTTGCCGCTGCCGCCCGGGCCACGGCGGCCGCCGCGGCGTTCGGAGCGCTTGGCCTTTTTGGCCCCGCCGCCGCGCTTACGCTCTTCGCGATCGCCGCGATCATCGTCCTCGTCACGCCCCTTCTTCTTCGCCGCGGCTTTCTTCGGCGGCGCGGTGCGACGGTCGGTACGGCCTTCCTTCGGCGGTGCCGGAGGCATCTCTTCCGAGGGCGCGCTGTCGTCGATCTGAAGCTCCGGCACGTCGATCTCGGGAGCGACGGCTTTGTTGGAGGCTTCGGCCTGCTTTTGACGCTCGGCTTCTTCAGCGCGGGCTTTTTCGGCGGCGGCGCGCTCTTCGGCTTCACGCGCTTGCTGTACCTTGCGCTCGGCTTCGGCTTCGGCCATGTCACCGACCAGCTGACGCGGGCCGCTGTGGACCGGCTCCTGGGCTTTCGGCTTCTCTTCTTCGGCGCGCTTGACGTAGGTCTTTTTCTTTCTGACCTGAACTTCGATCGTCTTACCGCGCTCGCCGGTTTTGATGCGGCTGCGCGTCTTGCGCGTCAGGGTGATCCGGTTTTTACCCGCATCGGCGGCGTCGCTGCCGCCGTGGCTTTTCTTCAAAAAGCTCAAGAGCGTCTGCTTGTCCTCTTCGGACACCGCATCGCTTTCCGAGGCGTGCTTGAGTCCCGCCTCTTTCATCTGCTCTAGCAAGCGGGGCACGTCGCGGCCCACCTTTACTGCAAAATCTTTAACTGTCATATCCGACATTGTGACCCTCCAAGCCCGTGACCTGTTTACTGTGTGTTCGAAGCCGCTTCGCTATCGTCTTCAAACCAGGGCGCACGGGCAGTCATGATCAGTGCCGCTGCGCGCGCTTCGTCTAACTCCTCGATATCGACCAGATCGTCGACAGACTGTTCGGCGAGATCCTCCATGGTAACGATGCCCTTGCTGGCGAGAATGAAGGCCAGATGGCGCTCCATGCCCTCCATTTCAAGCAGATCGTCCGCCGGCTGCGCACCATCGAGTGCTTCTTCCGAGGCGATCGCCATGGTGAGTAGCTCGTCCTTGGCACGTGCGCGCAGCTCTTCGACCAGCTCTTCATCGAACTCTTCGATTTCGAGCATCTCTTCAAGCGGCACGTAGGCGACTTCTTCCAGCGTCGTGAACCCTTCTTCGACCAGCAGGCGGGCAACGTCTTCGTCCACGCTCAGGTGGTGAACGAAGGAGTCCACGAGGCTATCGATTTCCTGCTCGCGCTTGGACTCGGCTTCGTCCTCGGTCATGACGTTGATCCGCCAGCCGGTGAGCTCCGAGGCCAGGCGCACGTTCTGACCGCTGCGGCCGATGGCCTGGGCGAGGTTGTCCTGGGCGACGGCAACGTCCATGGCGTGGGCGTCTTCGTCCACCAGAATGGAGGCGACGTCCGCCGGGGCCATGGCATTGATGACCAACTGAGCCGGGTTATCGTCCCACAGCACGATATCCACGCGTTCGTTTTGCAGCTCCGAGGAGACCGCCTGAACGCGCGAACCGCGCATGCCGACACAGGCGCCGACCGGGTCGATGCGCCGGTCGTTGGTCTTGACCGCGATCTTGGCCCGCGAGCCCGGATCGCGCGCCGCGCCCTTGATCTCGATGAGCTGCTCGGCGATTTCCGGCACCTCGATCTTGAACAGCTCGATGATGAACTGCGGATTGGTGCGCGAGAGTTGAAGCTGGGCACCGCGCGCGTCGGCGTCGACCTTGACCAGCAGCGCCCGTACCCGCTCGTTCATGCGGTAGCGTTCGCCGTGGATCATTTCGTTACGCGCCAAAAACGCCTCGGCGTTCTCGCCCAGATCGATGATCAAACCGTCGCGAGTGGTCTTTTTGACGATACCGGCAACCAGCTCGCCTTCGCGGTCGGCGTACTGGCGCACGACTTCGGCGCGCTCGGCTTCGCGCACTTTCTGCACGATGACCTGCTTGGCGGTTTGCGCGGCGATACGGCCAAAGACGGCGTTCTCGATCTTCTCTTCGACGATGTCACCCAACGCCAGCGGCGGATCGCGCTGCTCGGCGATGGTCTGCTTGATTTCGTAATCCGGGGTTTCGAACTCGTCGTCCTCGACCACCGTCCAGAAACGGTAGGTATCGTAGTCACCGCTGCGGCGATCGATCGATACGCGCACGTTGGCTTCTTCGTGTTCGAAACGCTTGCGTGAGGCGCTGGCAAGCGCCGCTTCGACCGCCTCAAAAATGACGTCGCGCGAAACGCCTTTCTCGTTGGAGATCGCGTCAACGACCATTAAAATTTCTTTACTCATGCGTATGCCTCGCCAGTAAACCTGTCCTTTATGCCTCGCCCAAACCGGGGGGCCGCCGTTTTTTTAATCGTCGAGCCTAGTCGTCGAACTGCGGGACAATGTGTGCAGCATCGATACTTTCGATGGGAAAGCAGTATTCTTCGTCGTCAAGCTGAAGCAACACCTCGTCGCCTTCCACCCCGGCAAGCAGGCCCTGAAACTTGCGCCGACCACTGAAAGCGGTGCGCAGCTTGAGCGCGACCTGGTGGCCCTGAAAGCGCGTAAAATGATCCAGAGTGTACAAGGGACGCGCCATGCCCGGCGACGAGACTTCCAGGCGATACTCGCCAGGAATCGGGTCTTCGACGTCCAAAACGGCGCTGACCTGGCGGCTGATATCGGCGCAGTCTTCGACGCTGACGCCGCTTTCACGCTCGATATAGATCACAAGCCGGGAGTGCTTGCCCTGAGAAAGATGGTCAATGCCCCATAGCTCAAAGCCCATGGCGGCAACAACGGGCTCGACCAGCGCGTGCAGCGCTGCATGTTTCGTGGCCACAGACGAAGCTCCTTTAGCCGTTGCATCAGGCACCTGGCCAGGAGTCATGAGAAAAGCTAGGTGGCTGATTGGCGTTACCTGAAAATGTGTCTTCGACCGCCCGGCCCTGCCGGCACGCCAGACACGCTTGGCTCGCAAAAAGCTACTCTTAAACTGTCAAAAGCGCCGCGATGCAAAGGCGCTACTAACAAAAAGCCCCTTCACAGGAAGGGGCTTTTTAAAAGAAACCTGTAAAACCATTTCGACAAACCGGTGAGATGTGGTTGCCAGCATTCTGAAAACGTCGCTGTGCATACACCGTTTGTAGAAGATGGTAGCGGGGACCGGATTTGAACCGATGACCTTCGGGTTATGAGCCCGACGAGCTACCAGACTGCTCCACCCCGCATCAATCAAGCTGGACGATACTAGCGACTTGCACTGCTTTCGTCAAGCGCCTTTCTCGCCGCAGATACTGCTCGCTCAAACGACATCTGTTGCCAGCTGCGTCGAACGCTGAGAACCCGTTACAGGTATCTCGTTGGTGCCGAAGGCGGGACTTGAACCCGCACGACCGTAAGGTCACTACCCCCTCAAGATAGCGTGTCTACCAATTCCACCACTTCGGCATCAGGGGAGGCTAAATGAAAGCGGCTCAACTACTTACTCGCCGTTTCCCTCTAGCACTGGCGCTGCATTATCCACACTTTCCGAGCCTTCGTCAAGCGTTGGCACGCTTTGTTGTTGCTCGATCAAACGCGAGTCCGGAATACCGGCCTCTGGCGACTGTCCCGCCTGGGTCGCGTAGTAGGCGAGCGCCAGCGAGGTGACGAAAAAACCCGCGGCCAGAACGCCGGTGGTGCGCGACAGGAAGTTACCGCTACCGCGCGAGCCAAAAACGGTTTGCGATGCACCACCGCCAAAGGAGGCGCCGGCATCGGCCCCTTTACCCTGCTGAAGCAGAATAAGTACAACGAGCGCGATCGCGATGACCACGTGAACCATTAAAATTGCAACTTGCATGGCGTTATCCTGCTGACTGACAAATAGCGAAAAAATCATCGGTTTTGAGCGAAGCGCCGCCCACCAAACCGCCGTCGATATCGGGCTGGGCAAGTAACTCAGCCGCGTTCTTTACATTCATACTGCCGCCGTAAAGCAGCGTGAGCTGCTCGGCAAGCGCGGTATTGAATTCTGCCTGATAGGCGCGGATGCCGGCCATCACTTCCTGAGCCTGCTCCGGGGTCGCCGTGCGCCCGGTACCGATGGCCCAAACGGGTTCATAGGCGATGACGACCTTTTGACGCTGTTCGGGGTCGAGCCTTGCCATGGCGTAACCTACCTGGCGCAGCACCACGTCCATGGTCCGTCCAGCATCACGCTCTTCAAGCGATTCGCCCACGCACAGGATCGGCACGAGCCCCACGCTCAGCGCGGCAAGCAAGCGGTCGAACACCTGCTCATCACTTTCCCCGTAGAGCTCGCGGCGCTCAGAGTGGCCAACCAGTACGTAGGTAGCGCCGAGCTCGGTCAGCATGCGACCACTGACTTCGCCCGTATGCGCCCCGGAATCGGCCGGATTGAGCGTCTGCGCGCCAAGCGCGAGCGGCGTATCGCGAAACGCCTGACGGGCCGCCTCCAGGTAGGGAAAAGGCGGAATCACCACGACCCTGACCGCCTCGGACAATGTCGCATCGGCAAATTTGCGGCCAAAGTCCTCGATCAACGACGTGGAGCCGTTCATCTTCCAGTTACCGGCGATCAATGGTGTGCGCATTCGTTGTCCTCTCTCAAGGTGGGGCGAAATGGTATAGGAGCGGCCCTGTCAAGACAACCGCTGTCAACATCAGGGCCTTTTCTGGTGAATCGTCGCGTCAGGCCAGCAGCGCTTCGACGCGCTGGGCGAGATTTTTGGCAAGCCCCATGACATCCAGGTGCGAGCGCCCCTCGACCATCACGCGAATCAACGGCTCGGTACCCGACGGACGAAGCAGCACCCGCCCCTGGTCGCCAAGCTCCGCCTCAAGCCCGCTTACCGCCGCGTCGAGCTCCGGCGCCTTCATGACTTCCCTGGCATCGGTGCCGGCGGGCAGGCGCACGTTGACCAGCGCCTGGGGCACCTTCTCGAACTCACGTAACAGCGTCACCAGCGTTTTTTGCTCACGCATCATCAGCGCCAGCACCTGCAGCGCCGAGACGATGCCGTCACCGGTGGTTTGCGCGTGGGCGCAAACGATATGGCCAGACGACTCGCCACCCAGCTCCCAGCCGTTGGCGGCCATCTTCTCCATGACGAAACGGTCCCCTACCTTGGCGCGCTCGAAGGGAATGCCGAGCTTTTCCAGCGCCATGGCGAGGCCGAAGTTGCTCATCAGCGTGCCCACCACCCCGCCCTGTAGCAGGCCGCGGTCGAAGCGGTCGCGGGCGATCAGATAGAGAATGTCGTCGCCATCGACTTCGCGGCCGTCGGCATCGACCAGCAGCACGCGGTCGCCGTCACCGTCAAAAGCGATCCCCAGATCCGCCCCCTGCTGAATGACCGCCGCGCGCAGCGCCGCTGGATGGGTCGACCCCACGTCGCGGTTGATGTTGAGTCCGTCCGGCGCGCAGCCGATGACGCTTACCTCGGCGCCCAGCTCGCGAAACACGCTCGGGGCAATGTGATAGGTCGCGCCGTGGGCGCAGTCGAGCACGACTTTCAAGCCGTGCAGGCTCAAGCGATCCGGCAGCGTCGATTTACAGAACTCGATATAGCGCCCGGCGGCGTCGTCGATCCGTGCGGCCTTGCCAAGCTGGCCGGCGCCCACGGTGTCGAGCGGTGCGTCCAGCATCGCCTCGATGCGGTCCTCCACTTCGTCGGCAAGCTTCTTGCCCTCGGCGGAGAAAAACTTGATGCCGTTGTCAGCGAAGGGGTTGTGCGAGGCGGAGATAACGATGCCCGCGTCGGCGCGAAAGGTGCGGGTGAGGTACGCGATGCCCGGTGTCGGCATGGGGCCTAAAAGCGAGACGTCGACGCCGGCGGCGGAAAGCCCGGCCTCCAGGGCGGATTCGAACATGTAGCCCGAGATGCGGGTGTCCTTGCCGATCAGCACGCGGGTGCGCCCCTTCTCGCGGCGCAGCACCTGGCCTGCCGCCCAGCCGAGTTTGAGCATGAAATCGGCGGTGATGGGCGCCTCGCCCACCGTGCCACGAATACCATCGGTACCGAAATAACGTCGTGTCATGAGAGGTGTTCCTTGTTGATCGACGGCTCGCAGCCTTCCTGTAAAACTGCCCACGCCATGGTAACGGCATCCACGGTGGGGCCGACATCATGCACTCGTAGTATTTTTGCGCCTCTTTCGACCGCCATCGCCGACAGCGCCACCCCGCCGAACAGGCGCTCCTCGACCGGACGGCCGAGCACCTTACCGATCATGCTCTTGCGCGACATGCCGACCAGCAGCGGCAGCCCCAGTGCCTCGAGTGCATCCATGCGGTTCAAAAGGCGCAGATTGTGCTCGACGCTTTTACCAAAGCCAAAGCCCGGGTCGAGCAGCAGTCGATCACGGGGCAGCCCGGCGGCGTCGCAGGCGGTTACACGCTTGCTCAAAAACTCGGCGACGGCCTGCTCGACGGGCACCTCATAGTGAGGGGCGTGCTGCATCGCCTGGGGCTCGCCCTGACGATGCATCAGACAAACCGGTAGCCCGCTCTGCGCGGCGGCGGCCAGCGCCCCTTCGCGCTCCAGCGCGCGCACGTCGTTGATCATGCTCGCCCCGCGGGCGGCGGACTCGCGTATCACCAGGGCGCTGCTGGTATCGACGGAGACCAGCGCGTCGAGCTCGCGCACCAGCGCCTCGACCACCGGCGCGACCCGGTCGAGCTCCTCCTGCTCGGGCACCGCCTCGGCCCCCGGCCGGGTCGACTCGCCGCCCACGTCGATCATGGCCGCCCCCTCGGCGAGCATCTGTTCGGCGTGGCGCAGCGCATCGTCGAGCGCGACGTGACGGCCGCCATCGGAAAAGGAGTCGGGCGTGACGTTGAGAATGCCCATGACACGGGGAAAGGAGAGATCCAGCCGATGGCGACCGCACTGCAGTGACGACGCCGCTTCGGGCAAGAGCGCTGGGGTAGTTGATTTCATGGTACAGCCTGTAAATAAAAACGTTGCGGCTCGAGGGCGCTCAGCATAGCAAAAAAAAGGCGCCCCGCGGGGCGCCTCGATGATGAACCGGCTCTTTTGATCAAGGGCCAGCCGGGCCGCCCAGCGGGTCGGACGGGCGGCGGCGCGGCTCGTCGTCATCCTCTTCGCTGTCGTCGTTTGAGTCGTGGGTGTCCGGCTGGTCGGCTTTGGGCTGCGGCTTGTCGCCACCTACCGGGGTGCCGCCACCAGAGGAGTCACCGTCGTCCCAGCCTTCCGGCGGACGCGGGTCCTTGCCTTCCATGATGTCCTTGAGCTGACTGGCATCGATGGTCTCGTACTTCATCAGCGCCTCAGTCATGGCGTCCAGCTTGTCACGGTTGTCGTGCAGAATCTGGCGCGCCTGCTCGTAGCAGTCGTCGATGATCTTGCGTACTTCCTTGTCCAGACGCGTGGTGGTTTCGCCGGATTTCAGCTTGCTGCCGCCCTGCCCGGGGCCGCCGAGGAACTGGTGTGACTCGTCCTCGTCGTACATGATCGGGCCCATCTCGTCGGAAAGTCCCCATTTGGCGACCATGTTGTGGGCCAGTTCAGTTGCCCGCTTGATGTCGTTGGAGGCACCGGTGGTCACGCCGTTGGCACCCAGCGTCATCTCCTCGGCAATACGGCCACCGAACAGCGAGCAGATCTGACTGATAATCTGCTGGCGCGACAGGCTGTAGCGATCCTCCTCGGGCAGGAACATGGTCACACCCAGGGCGCGTCCGCGCGGAATGATCGTCACCTTGTAGACCGGGTCGTGCTCGGGCATCACCAGACCAATGATCGCATGGCCGGATTCGTGATAGGCGGTGTTGAGCTTCTCCTTGTCGGTCATGACCATGGATTTGCGCTCGGCGCCCATCATGATCTTGTCCTTGGCAAGCTCGAGCTCTTCCATGCTGACCAGACGCTTGTTGCGACGCGCGGCAAACAGCGCCGCCTCGTTGACCAGGTTAGCCAGATCAGCGCCAGAGAAGCCAGGCGTTCCCCGGGCGATGATGACGGGTTTGACGTCGTCCGACAGCGGCACCTTGCGAAGGTGAACGCCAAGGATATGTTCACGGCCACGAATATCGGGTAGACCAACCGTCACCTGACGGTCGAAACGCCCCGGGCGCAAAAGCGCCGGGTCGAGCACGTCCGGGCGGTTGGTCGCGGCGATCACGATGATGCCTTCGTTGGCCTCGAAGCCGTCCATTTCCACCAGCAGCTGGTTGAGCGTCTGCTCACGCTCGTCGTTACCGCCACCCATGCCGGCGCCGCGCGAGCGACCCACGGCGTCGATCTCGTCGATGAAGATGATGCAAGGCGCCTGCTTTTTGGCCTGCTCGAACATGTCGCGCACGCGCGAGGCACCGACACCCACGAACATCTCGACGAAATCGGAACCCGAAATCGAGAAGAACGGCACTTTCGCTTCGCCAGCGATTGATTTTGCCAGCAGCGTCTTACCGGTACCCGGCGGGCCCACCATCAGCACACCGCGCGGAATCGTACCGCCCAGGCGCTGGAACTTGGTCGGGTCACGCAGGAAGTCGACGAGCTCTTCGACCTCTTCCTTGGCTTCGTCGCAGCCAGCGACATCGGCGAAGGTGGTCTTGATCTGATCCTGAGAGAGGAGCTTGGCCTTGGACTTGCCAAAGCTCATCGGCCCGCCCTTGCCGCCGCCGGCACCGCCCTGCATCTGGCGCATGAAGAACATGAAGATGGCGAGGATCAAAAGGATCGGGAAACTGGCGATCAACAGGCGCATCCAGATGCTCTGCTGCTCAGGCTCCTTGCCCACCACGGTGACGTTGTTGCTCAACAGGTCATCCATCAGCTTCGGATCTTCCGCCGCCGGCCGGATGGTCTGGAACTGCGAACCGTCGGTACGCTCACCCTGAATGGTGTAGCCGTCGATGGTCACGCTGCGGACCTGTTGATTTTGCACCTGCTGCACGAACTGAGAGTAGTTGGTGGATTGAGGTGCGCTTTCCGTACTGAAATTGTTGAACACTGTCAGCAGCACGGCCGCAATGACCAACCACAGAATCAGGTTCTTCGCCATATCGTTCAAGGGGCTACCCTCATTACAAGAATCCGTCAGTTAACCGTCGATACTCAGACCTTACACTAGAGTACTACGTTCAACCATTGCCAAAGCACGTTCGACTTTGGGCCATCCGTGCCATCCCGCTTTTGAGCAGTGTGACACGCTTTGCGCCTGCCGGCTCGGCAATCGCCTTGATAAGTTTTTCGTATTACGGGCGTTAACCGCGAAAGCCCTGGGCCAGGAAGTAGACTTCCCGAGAGCGTGCACGGGAAGCACCGGGCTTGCGCGTCACCACGCGGTCGAACGACCCCTTGAGCTCCTTGAGGTAGGCATCGAAGCCCTCGCCCTGAAACACCTTGGCCAGAAACGTACCGCCCTTGGGCAGGGTTTCTCGTGCAAGTTCCAGGGCGAGCTCGACCAGATACATCGCCTGTGGCTGGTCGATGGCGGCCATACCGCTCATATTGGGGGCCATGTCCGACATCACAAGGTCCACCCGGCGGTCGCCGAGCTTTTCGAGGATCGCGTTCAGCACGCTCTGTTCGGTGAAATCGCCCTGAACGAAGTCCACGCCGGCCAAAGCGTCCATCTCGAGAATGTCGGAGGCGATCACCACGCCGTCGATGCCGACCTTCTCGGCGGCGACCTGGCTCCAGCCGCCAGGGGCGGCGCCCAAATCGATCACCGTCATGTTGGGACGAAAGAGCCTGTCCTTCTCGTCGAGCTCCAGAAGCTTGTAGCTTGCCCGGGAGCGGTAGCCGTCCTGCCAGCTCTGCTTGACGTACTGGTCGTCGAAATGCTCCTTCATCCAGCTGGCGCTGGTCTTGCTGGCGGCGCGTTTTTGACCTGGGGGCTTTTGCTGCATGGGGCGTCTATATCTGGGCGTGAAGAGTGAATGTGAGAAAGTGCCGGGAGGGGCGCTTTCACTCGACGGCGTTTCACCGTAAGATGGAGCGTTAAGCGCAAACCGGGATACCGCAAGATACCATGAGCTTGTCACAGGCACAAAAGAAAGCATTTCGCAGCATTGGCCATCACCTGAACCCTGTCGTGACGGTCTCTGAAAACGGCATCTCCGAGACGTTGCTCGCCGAATTCGACCGCGCGCTCAGAGACCACGAGCTGATCAAGGTCAAGCTGGCCCTGCCCGAGCGGGACGACCGCGCAGCGATGATTCAGGAGCTTGCCACCGAAGGCGGCGCCGAACTCATTCAAACCATCGGCAAAATGGCGCTGTTTTATCGCCGCAACCCGAAGGCCAACCCGAAGCTCTCCAACGTGACCCGCTTCGAGAACCATCACGGCCGCCACTAACGCCTGCTCGGCGCCGCGTCGCACCGGCAAGCACCGCCCTGGTAAAACCTGGCGGCATCAAAAAAGCCCGAAGAGTCATGCTCTTCGGGCTTTTTCGTGGGCCGGCGCTTTGCGCGCCGGCCTTCGAGCGAGCTAAATGTGCTCGACGCTTTCGATTTCGTACTCGACGTCGCCACCTGGCGTTTTCACCACCACCACGTCGCCCTCCTCCTTACCGATCAGCGCGCGGGCGATCGGTGAGGTGACCGAGATGCGCCCGGACTTGATATCGGCTTCGTCCTCGCCGACGATCCGGTAGGTCACCTCGGCGTCGCTATCGAGATTCAAAAGCGACACGGTCACCCCAAAGATCACCTTGCCGGTTTTGGGCAGTTTGGTCACGTCGATCACCTGGGCGCCGGAGAGCTTGCTTTCGATCTCCTGAATGCGCCCTTCGATGAAGCCCTGCTGCTCGCGGGCGGCGTGATACTCGGCGTTCTCCTTGAGATCACCGTGCTCACGCGCCTCGGCGATGGCCGCAATCACCGTAGGGCGCGCTTCGCCCTTGAGGTGATTGAGCTCTTCGCGAAGGCTTTTTTCGCCCGCGACGGTCATCGGGACCTTGTTCATTGACTCGCTCCTGCATGCAAATCCTGAAGGCGCCGCACCGTAATCTGCCGGCCGTACTCCAGCGCCATGCAAACGGCATTGGCGCCCGCCAAAGTGGTCGCATAGGGCACCTTGCGCGCGAGAGCAGTACGGCGAATGATCGAAGAGTCGTTGATTGCCTGACGACCTTCGGTGGTGTTCACGATATAGGCGATCTCGTCGTTCTTGAGCGAATCGACGATATGGGGGCGGCCTTCATATACCTTGTTGACGTGCTCGACCTCGAGACCGGCCGCTTCGAGTGCGGCGGCCGTGCCGCGGGTGGCACATAGCGTGAAGCCCAATGTTAGCAGAGAACGCCCGACTTCGATAATCCCCGCCTTGTCCGGCTCGCGCACGGAAAGGAATGCCTTGCGCGGACCGTCGAGGGCCGGAATCGCCTCGCCGGCGCCAAGCTGCGCCTTGAAGAACGCCTCGGCGAAGGTCTCGCCGGAACCCATTACCTCACCGGTGGACTTCATCTCCGGCGAAAGGATCGGGTCGACGCCCTGGAACTTGTTGAACGGGAACACCGCTTCCTTGACGCTGTAGAAGTGCGGCACGATTTCGCGCTCGAAGCCCTGGGCGGCAAGTGTGGTGCCGGCCATGCAGCGCGCGGCAATCTGAGCAAGCGAGGTGCCGATGCACTTGGACACGAACGGTACGGTACGCGAGGCGCGCGGGTTGACCTCGATGACGTAGATCTCGCCGTCCTGCCAGGCAAGCTGCACATTCATCAGCCCCTTCACGCCGAGTTCGACCGCCATGCGCTTGACCTGATCGCGCATCTCGTCCTGCACATCCGCTGGCAGCGAGTAGGGCGGCAGCGCGCAGGCGGAATCACCGGAGTGGACGCCCGCCTGCTCGACGTGCTGCATGATGCCGCCGATCACGACCTGCTCACCGTCGGAAACCGCGTCGATATCGACCTCGACCGCCGCGCTCAAGAAGTGATCCAGCAGCACCGGCGAGTCGTTGGAGACCTTCACCGCGTTGGTCATGTAGTTCTCGAGCTCGGAGGCGTCGTAGACGATCTCCATGGCGCGCCCGCCGAGCACGTAGCTTGGCCGTACCACCAGCGGGTAGCCGATGGTCTCGGCCTTGGCGAAGGCGTCGTCGAAGCTGCGCGCAGTGGCATTGGGCGGCTGCTTGAGCCCCAGCTTGTCGATCATCTGCTGGAAGCGCTCACGATCCTCGGCGCGGTCGATGGCGTCCGGCGTGGTGCCGATGATCGGCACGCCGGCGGCTTCGAGCTCGCGGGCGAGTTTCAGCGGCGTCTGGCCGCCGAACTGGACGATCACGCCGGCCGGCTTCTCCTTGTCCGCGATCTCGAGCACGTCCTCGAGGGTCACCGGCTCGAAATAGAGGCGATCCGAGGTGTCGTAGTCAGTGGAGACGGTTTCCGGGTTGCAGTTGACCATGATGGTCTCATAGCCGTCGTCGCGCATGGCAAAGGCGGCGTGAACGCAGCAGTAGTCGAACTCGATGCCCTGGCCGATGCGGTTCGGCCCGCCGCCGAGCACCATGATCTTCTGGCGATCGGATACGTCTGCTTCGCACTCCTCCTCATAGGTGGAGTACATGTAGGCGGTGCTGGAGGCGAACTCGGCCGCGCAGGTATCGACCCGCTTGTAGACCGGGCGAATGCCGGCGGCCTGGCGGGCCTGGCGGAACGCCTTTTCGCTGACATTGAGGAGTTTGGCCAGCCGCGCATCGCCAAAGCCCTTGCGCTTGAGGCGGTAGAGCTCCTGAGCGGTGAAGTCGGAAAGGTTACGCTCGGCCACCGCCTTCTCGGTCAGGATCAAGTCTTCCAGCTGAACCAGGAACCAGCGATCGATGTTGGTCAGCGCGAAGACCTCTTCCACGCTCATGCCGGCGCGCATCGCGTCGGCCACGAAGAAGATGCGCTCGGCGCCAGCGGCCTGCAGCTCGCCCTTGATCTGCGCCATCGCCTCATCGGTGAACTGCTCGAAAATCGGGTCGAGGCCGTCGTTGCCGGTCTCCATGCCACGCAGCGCCTTCTGCAGGGATTCCTGGAAGGTACGACCGATCGCCATCACCTCGCCCACCGACTTCATCTGGGTGGTCAGGCGGTCGTTGGCCTGGGGGAACTTCTCGAAGGTGAAGCGCGGAATCTTGGTGACGACGTAGTCAATGGACGGCTCGAAGGAGGCCGGGGTCGCGCCACCGGTGATGTCGTTTTGCAGCTCGTCCAGGGTGTAGCCGACGGCGAGCTTCGCGGCGATCTTGGCGATCGGGAAGCCCGTGGCCTTGGAGGCCAAGGCCGATGAGCGCGAGACCCGCGGATTCATCTCGATGACCACCAGGCGCCCGGTTTGCGGGTCCATGCCGAACTGGACGTTGGAGCCACCGGTTTCGACGCCGATCTCGCGCAGCACCGCCAGAGAGGCGTCGCGCATGATCTGGTACTCTTTATCCGTCAGCGTCTGGGCCGGGGCCACGGTGATCGAGTCGCCGGTGTGCACGCCCATCGGGTCGAAGTTTTCGATCGCGCAGACGATGATGCAGTTGTCGTTCTTGTCCCGAACGACCTCCATCTCGTACTCCTTCCACCCCAAAAGCGACTCGTCGATCAAGAGCTCATGGTTGTTGGAAAGCTCGAACCCGCGGGTGCAGATCTCCTCGAACTCCTCCTTGTTGTAGGCCACGCCGCCGCCGGAGCCGCCCATGGTGTAGGAGGGGCGAATGATGGTCGGAAAGCCGAGCTCCGCCTGGATCTCCCAGGCCTCGTCCATGGTGTGCGCAACCTTCGCCTTCGGGCACTCAAGGCCAATGCGCTTCATCGCCTGATCGAACAGGTCGCGGTCTTCGGCCATGTTGATGGCGTCGGCGTTGGCGCCGATCATCTCGACGCCGTGCTTTTCCAGCACGCCATGTTTTTCCAGATCCAACGCGCAGTTGAGCGCGGTCTGGCCGCCCATGGTGGGCAGGATGGCGTCTGGCTTCTCCGCCTCGATGATCTTCTCCACCGCCTGCCAAGTGATCGGCTCGATGTAGGTAGCATCCGCCATGGCCGGGTCGGTCATGATGGTGGCCGGGTTGGAGTTCACCAGCACGACCCGGAAGCCTTCCTCGCGCAGCGCCTTGCACGCCTGAGCGCCGGAGTAGTCGAATTCACAGGCCTGGCCGATGACGATCGGGCCGGCGCCAATGATGAGAATGGTGTTGATATCGGTACGCTTGGGCATAACGGTTCCCGCAAAAAAGTGGCGATGAGCAGCGAAATAAACGGTTAAAGCGCCGGACGGATCAGCGGCGCGCCTGCATCAGGTCGATGAAGCGGTCGAACAGCGGCGACACGTCCTTCGGGCCGGGGCTCGCTTCCGGGTGACCCTGAAAGCTGAACGCCGGGCGGTCGGTGCGCTCGATGCCCTGCAGCGTGCCGTCGAACAGCGAGCGATGCGTGGCGCGCAGATTCGCGGGCAACGTCGCCTCGTCCGCGGCGAAGCCGTGGTTCTGGCTCGTGATCATGACCGTGCCGGTGTCCAGATCCTGTACCGGGTGGTTGGCGCCGTGGTGGCCGTGGCTCATCTTCACCGTTTTCGCCCCGCTTGCCAGCGCCAGCAGCTGGTGGCCCAGGCAGATGCCGAACACCGGCGTGTCGGTTTCGAGCACTTCCTGAATCGCCTTGATGGCGTAGTCGCAGGGCTCCGGGTCGCCGGGGCCGTTGGCCAGGAACACGCCGTCCGGGTTCATCGCCAGCACCTCCTGCGCCGGGGTTTGCGCCGGCACCACCGTCAGGCGGCAGCCGCGAGCGGCCAGCATGCGCAGGATGTTGAATTTCACTCCGTAATCAAACGCCACCACGTGGTAGGGGCGCTCAATGGTCGTGGTATCGGCGTAGCCCGCGCCCAGGGTCCACTCGCCTTCGCTCCACTCATAGGCCTCCTTGCAGGAGACCTCCGTTGCAAGGTCCATCCCCTTGAGCCCCGGAAACGCCTTCGCGGCCGCCAGCGCTCGCTCGACGGCGTCGTCACCTTCGGCCTCAGCGCCTGCCAAAATCGCGCCGTTCTGTGCGCCCTTGTCGCGCAGAATGCGCGTCAGGCGGCGGGTGTCGATCTCGGCGATCCCCAGCACGTTCTGGCTCTCAAGGTACTCGCTCAGGCTCTGCTGGCTGCGAAAGCTGCTCGCCATCAGGGGCAGATCGCGAATCACCAGGCCCGCCGCGGCGATGGAGGCGGACTCCACGTCTTCGGTGTTGATGCCGGTGTTGCCGATATGCGGGTAGGTGAGCGTGACGATCTGGCGGGTATAGGAGGGGTCGGTGAGAATTTCCTGGTAGCCGGTCATGGCCGTATTGAACACCACCTCCCCGCTCGTAACGCCGTCGGCGCCGATGGCAATGCCGTGGAACACGCTGCCATCTTCCAGGGCCAGTATTGCGGGTTTGCTCAATGCGGGGTTATTCAAGGCTCGTTCTCCCATGCTGGTGGGAGCCTGTGGGCGCAGGCTCGGCGATCCGGTGTCGGCGTTTGCGGGCAAACGTCGGGTCGTAAAAAAGCGGGACGAAGCCGACAAATTAAAAATCGGTTTCATCCCGCTTGTTGTTCTTGCGTGGCAGGGCCATGTGATACGAACGGCTTTCAAGTGAGGCCAGTGCAACAAGCGCAGCGCTTTGCCGTTTAGTTCTTGCTCACATGTCTATCGCCCGGCCAAAATTTTTGGAATGTTACAGCATTTTCGCCGCCCGGGCTAGCACTTTTGGCCACCATGACGGCTCAAACGTCCGCCAGCCCCAGCACGTCCTGCATATCGAAGCAACCGGCCGGTTGTCCCGCTACCCAGCGCGCAGCGCGCACCGCGCCCTTGGCGAAGGTCATGCGGCTCGAGGCCTTGTGGGTGATCTCGATGCGCTCGCCTTCGGTGGCGAACATCACCGTGTGCTCGCCAACGATGTCGCCGGCGCGCACGGTGGCAAAGCCGATCTCGGTGTCGCTGCGCGGCCCGCACTGGCCGACGCGCTCGAACACGCCGTGCTCCTTGAGCGTGCGGTCGAGGCTTTTCGCGACGACTTCGCCCATGCGGATGGCGGTGCCGGACGGCGCGTCGACCTTGTGGCGATGGTGCGCTTCGATCACCTCGATGTCGTAGCCTTCGTCGCCCAGCGCCCGGGCGGCGGTTTCCAGAAGCTTCAGCGTCAGGTTCACGCCCACGCTCATGTTGGGGGCGAAGACCATCGCCACGCGGTCACGGTAGCCATCGAGCGCGTCAAGCTCGTCATCGTTCATGCCGGTGGTACCGATCACGATGGCCTTGCCGTGCTCGGCGCAGAACGCAAGGTTTGAAAGCGTCACTTGCGGGGCGGTGAAATCGATCAGCACGTCGAACTCGTCCTTGATTGCATCGAGTGAGTCGACGGCGGCGACGCCGCACTTGCCGGAGCCGGCAAGCTCTCCGATATCGGCGCCGGTCAGCGAGCTTCCCGGCTCGACGATACCGCCGGCAAGCGTTGCGCCGGCATCTTCATTCACGGCGCTGACCAGCGTGCGGCCCATGCGCCCGGCAACGCCCACGATAGCGACTCGCGTCATGTAATCTCCTTGAGGGCGCGCGGCCCGGTTGGGTGAAATGGCGCGAGTATATCAGAGGCGCTCGACGCCGGACTCAGTTCTCCCAGACGATTTCCAGCGTCTCGTCTTTCGCCATACGCACGAGGTGGTTCTCGACCACACCTTCGAGCTGGTCGAGAGAGGCTTCATCGAGCGTTTCAATAGACACCGAGAGCTTGTCGGCGTCGGCGTACATCAGACAGGTGCCCTTCTCCGCAAAGACGATTCTGGCATCGCTTTCGGTGTATTCGACCTCGAGCTTGTGCGACCAGTGCTTGCAGAGGCGGTTGATCAGGCGTCCACCGGACTGGGTGGCAATTTCGGCGCGAGAAATCGGCATGCAGCTCTCCTTGAACAAGAAACATTCACATTATCTCAATTTCACCGCCTTCGATACACGCCGAGCCTACTGGCGGGCGCGCAACGATTCGTTGCGCCATTCAGAACAGTTTCGTGCCAGACCCTGTACAGCTTCACAAGATTTCTCGATAATGCCGCCATGTAAATGCGAATCATACCCAGTTTGCCGAACCATCCGGAACGTCGAACGACTGTTGGGGTCATCCTTACTCACTCTTCGGAACCCGCCCATGAACGTCACTTTTTCAAAGTCCACGGTTTTAACGTCGGGCCTATTAACGTCGCTGACGCTGGCCACGACGCTTGGCGCTCTGCCGGCTCTGGCCGACCCCATCGAGGTGGTCGACATTGCCGGGCGCAGCGTTAGCCTGGAGGGCCCCGCCGAGCGCGTCATCCTGGGCGAAGGGCGTCAAATCTATCTGCTGGGCCTGCTCGAGCCCGAGGCACCGTTCACGCACGTGGTGGGCTGGCGCGAGGACTTCTCCCAGGCGGACCCGGACAACTATGCCCGCTACGCCGAGCGCTTTCCCGAGATGACCGACATTCCCACCTTCGGCGGCTTCAAGGACGGCACGTTTGATGTAGAGCAGGCCGCCTCGCTTTCGCCGGACGTGGTCTTCATGAACCTCGAAGCGAAGGCCGCCACCGAAGATGCCGGCTACGACGACAAGCTCGCCCAGCTCGATATCCCGATCGTCTACGTCGACTTTCGCGAAGACCCGGTGGCCCACACCATTCCCTCGATGCGCCTGATCGGCCAGATCATGGGCGACGACGCTGCCGCCGAGGCGTTCATCGACTTCGCCGAGGAGCAGCTCGCTCGCGTAACGGACGTCATCGATGAGGCCGACCCGGCGCGGCCGAGCGTGTTCATCGACCGCGCCGGCGGCTACTCCGACGAGTGCTGCATGAGCTTCGGGCCCGGCAACTTCGGCGAGTACGTCGAGCTCGCCGGTGGCAGCAACATCGCCGACGGTATCATTCCCGGCAGCTTCGGCACGCTCAACCCGGAGCAGATCATCGCCGCAAGCCCGGAGCACGTGGTGGTGACTGGCGGCAACTGGGACGCCTACGTGCCCGGCGGCGCCTGGGTGGGCATGGGCCCGGGTGCCGACATGGACGCCGCGCGCGACAAGCTCGACGCATTGACCGAGCGCACCGCCATGACCGGCGTACAGGCGGTAGCGGACGGCAACGTGCATGCCATCTGGCACCAGTTCTACAACAGCCCCTACTACTTCGTCGCGATCCAGCAGTTGGCCAAGTGGCTGCATCCAGAGCTGTTCGAGGATCTCGACCCGGAAGCGACCATGGAAGAGCTTCACGAGCGCTTTCTGCCAATCGATTATGAACCCGGCTACTGGATGTCCCTGAATGATGAGTGACAGCGCCGTGACCGCGCCGACGACCCAGGGGCGCAGCCACTATAAAAGCCAGGTCGTGCGCCGCCAGCTGATCCTTGCAGCGCTGGTGGTCGCCCTGTTTTTCAGCCTGTGCGTCGATCTGGCGCTTGGACCTGCGCGCTACAGCCTCACGGAAGTCATCGCCGCCCTGCTGACGCCGGGAAGCGTCAGCGACCAGGCGCGGGTGATTCTCTGGGAGATTCGCATGCCGGTAGCGCTGATGGCGCTGGTGGTGGGCGCGAGTCTGTCAGTGGCCGGCGCGCAGATGCAGACCATTCTGAGCAACCCGCTGGCGAGCCCCTTTACGCTGGGTATTTCCGCTGGCGCGAGCTTCGGCGCCGCGCTGGGCCTGGCCTTTGGCGTCGCCATCGTGCCCGCCGCCATCGAGTTCGTGGTGCCGATCAACGCTTTCGTGATGGCGATGTTCACGGCGTTTTTGATCCACGCACTGAGCCTCAAGCGCGGCGTCACGGTGGAAACCATCGTGCTGCTGGGCATCGCCATGGTGTTCATTTTCAACTCGCTCATGGCGCTGATCCAGTTTTTCGCCAGCCAGGAAGCGGTGGCCGCGGTGGTGTTCTGGACCATGGGCAGCCTGACCAAGGCGACCTGGCCCAAGTTCTGGATTGCGCTTGGCATACTGGCCGCCATCCTGCCGCTTCTGGCGCGCCACGGCTGGGCGCTGACCGCCATGCGCCTGGGCGACGCCAAGGCTGAAAGCATGGGCGTCAAGCCGCGCTCACTGCGCCTGGAAGTGCTGGTACTGGTGTCGCTTCTTTCCGCCGTGGCGGTGGCGTTCGTCGGCACCATCGGCTTCATCGGGCTGGTCGGACCGCACATCGCGCGCATGCTGCTGGGCGAGGATCAGCGCTTTTTCCTGCCAGGCTCGGCGCTGTGCGGCGCGCTGATTCTCTCGGTGGGCTCGGTGATCTCCAAGCTCATCATCCCCGGCACGATCATTCCGATCGGCATCATCACTTCACTGGTCGGCATCCCGTTTTTCCTGTTTCTGGTGCTCAACCACAAGAAGACGTCATGGTGACTCGCTCATGGTAACTCTCACGCTTGACGGCGTATCGGCCCGCTACGGGCGGCGCACCATCGTCGAAGACATCTCCACGCCCCGCTTTCACGGCGGCCAGGTCGTCGCGCTGCTGGGCCCCAACGCGGCAGGCAAGTCGACGCTGTTTCGCCGTATTCTGGGGCTGGTGGCAGGCGACGGCACGGTCAGCATCGAAGAGACAACCGCCGAGCGCCCGGTGGCCTACATGCCCCAGGACACCGGCGCGAAGGCGGTGCTGAGCGTGTATGAATCGGTGCTGCTGGCGCGCATGCAGGGGCGAAGCCTGAAGGTACAGCCGGAGGATCTCGAGCAGGTGGACCGGGCGCTTGCCGAGCTCGGCATCGCCTCGCTCGGCGGGCGCGATATCGGGGATTTGAGCGGCGGCCAGCGCCAGCTGGTGAGTGCGGCCCAGGCATTGGTGCAGGAGCCGGAAATCCTGATGCTCGACGAGCCCACCTCGGCGCTGGACCTGAACCGCCAGATCAACCTGCTCACCGTACTGCGACGGCTGGCCGACGAGCGCGGCATGCTGATTCTGGTCGCGCTTCACGACTTGAATCATGCGCTGCGCTTCACCGACGCCGCCATGGTGCTGGATTATGGCCGCCTGATCGCCTGCGGTGCCACCGAGGACGTCATCACCCCGGCGCTTCTGCGCCAGGTCTACCGGGTGGCGGCGCGCATCGAGCCCTGCTCGAAGGGCCGCCCCCAGCTCATCGTCGAAGAGGCCGTTTGAAGCGCCGGCCTTCGAGCGAGGCCAGCGCCACCCCGGCCAGCATCAGCGGCAGCGCCAGAATGAAACCGCTGGAGATGGGAATGCCGAACAGCACCCAGTCCGCGGCGATCGGCCAGACCAGCGCCACGTACTCGAACGGGGCGAGCTTCGACACCTCGGCGTAGCGAAACGCCAGCGTCATGGCGATATGCCCCGCCCCGCCAAACAGCCCCGAAAGCACCAGCAGGGCGAACTCGGTCTCGGTCAGGTCGGCCCAGCCCAGCGGCCACGTGGCAAGCCCCGCCAGCGACGACACCACGATGAAGTAAAACGCGATGGAGCCGGCGGTTTCGGTGCGCGAGATATGCCGAATGGTGAGCAGCGCGCCCGCCGTCAAGAGCGCCCCGGCGGTGCCCAGCGCGTAGCCCAAAAGCCGCCCATCGCCGCTGCCCGCGCTTAGCTCCGGCACAACCAGCACCGCCATGCCCGCCAGCGCCAGCGCGATGGCCCCCATGCGATAGAGCGAAAATTTCTCGCCCAGCAGCAGCACGCCCCCCACCGCCATGAAGATCGGCGAGAGCTGCACCAGAAGTGTGGCTTCCGCCACCGGCAAAAACGCCACCGCCGAGAACGAGAAGAACATCGCCGCCGCTCCCAACCCCGAGCGCAACAGATGCCCAAGCGGGCGCCGGGTCGCAAGCCCCTGAGGAAACTCCCGGCGAATCGCCAAAAAGATCACGATCGGAATCAGCGCGAACAGCGAGCGGTAAAAGATCGACTGGCCCACCGGCACCGCCTCGCTCACCGCCTTGATACACACGAACATGCCGGTGAACATCACGCCTGACAACACGCGTAAGAAAATGCCCAGCCCCGGGCGATCCTGTAATCCAGTCATGACCGACTTCCTCGAAAACAAAAAAGTCCCCGGTGGGCACCGGGGACTTAGTACGCTAATGGCGAACGTATCGCGACGCTAGCGGAACAGTTGTACCATCGCGACGGGCATGCAGGCATGCTCCTACGGCTTCATCTCTTCGAAAAACTTCTTCACGCTGTCGAAGAAGCCGGTTTTCTTCGGCGAGTGGCTGTGGCTGTTGCTGTCGTCGAAGCTTTTCTGGAGCTGGCGCAGCAGGTCCTTTTGCTCTTCGTTCAGATTCACCGGGGTTTCGATCACCACCTTGCAGAGCAGGTCGCCCGGGGCGCCGCCGCGAACCGGCTTCACGCCCTTGCCGCGCAGGCGGAACAGCCGGCCGGTTTGGGTTTCCGGCGGAATCTTGAGCTTCACGCGGCCGTCGAGTGTGGGCACTTCCAGCTCGCCGCCGAGCGAGGCGTCGACGAAGTTGATCGGCACGTCGCACTGCAGGTGCTTGCCGTCGCGCTGGAAGATCGGGTGCGACTTGATCGCCACCTGCACGTAAAGATCGCCAGCCGGGCCGCCGTTCACACCAGATTCGCCTTCGCCGTTCAAGCGAATGCGGTCGCCGGTATCCACGCCGGGCGGAATCTTGACCGAGAGCGTGCGAGTTTCGCGCACGCGGCCTTCGCTGTTGCACTTGTGGCACGGCACCTTGATCTGCATGCCGGAGCCGTGACAGGTCGGGCAGGTCTGCTGCACGGCGAAAAAGCCCTGCTGCATGCGCACCTGGCCCATGCCCTGACAGGTCGGACAGGTGTCCTTGCTGGTGCCGGGTTCGGCGCCGTCGCCATCGCAGCGATCGCAGGTGATATGGCGCGGAACGCGAATGTCGACGGTGGTGCCAGCGACCGCGTTTTCCAGATCGAGCTCCAGGTTATAGCGCAGATCCGAGCCGCGCGCCGGCGCGTTGGGCCCACGACGACGCCCGCCGCCACCGCCGAAAATGTCGCCAAACACGTCGCCGAAGATATCGCTGAAATCCCCCGCGCCGCCACCGCCGCCGCCAAAGCCGCCACCGCCCTGGCCATCGACGCCGGCATGGCCGAACTGGTCGTAGGCAGCGCGCTTTTGCTCGTCGCTGAGTACTTCGTAGGCATCGGATACGTCGCGGAATTTCTCGGCGGCGGTTTCGTCATCCGGGTTACGGTCAGGGTGGAATTTTTGCGCCAGGCGGCGGTAGGCCTTTTTGATCTCTTTCTGATCGGCCCCTTTTTCGACACCCAGGACTTCGTAGTAATCGCGCTTGGACATGGGTCCTACGCCTCCTGGTTAGGGTATGCTCTTGACGGTACGAACCGTGATCATCGTTTTGGTCCTGGAAACAGCAACGCGGGAGCTGGCTCCCGCGTTGCTGCGATCCTTACAGAAAGAGCGGTTACTGCTTCTTCTGCTCGTCGTTGACTTCTTCGTACTCGGCGTCGACAACGTCGTCTTCCGGCTTGGACTGGGCCTGTTCGCCCTCCTGACCTTCCGCAGCCTGAGAGGCATCTGCCTGCTCGGCATACATCTTCTGCGCGAGCTGGCCAGAGGCCTCGGTCAGCGCATCCAGTTTCTTCTGGATGTCGTCCTGGTCGTCGGTTTTCACCGCGGCTTCCAGGTCGCTGATGGCGGTTTCGATGTTTTGCTTCTCTTCATCGGTCGCCTTGTCGCCGGCTTCTTCCAGCGTCTTGCGCGTGGCGTGAATCATGCCGTCGGCCTGGTTACGTAGCTGCACGAGGGCTTCGAACTTCTTGTCTTCGTCGGCGTGAGCTTCGGCGTCGCGCACCATCTGCTCGACTTCTTCGTCCGACAGACCGCTCGAGGCCTTGATGACGATGGACTGCTCTTTACCCGTCGCCTTGTCCTTCGCGGAGACGTTCAGGATGCCGTTGGCGTCCAGATCAAAGGCCACTTCGATCTGCGGCACGCCGCGCGGCGCCGGCGGAATGTCGGCCAGATCGAAACGACCGAGCGACTTGTTCTGCGAAACCTGCTTACGTTCACCCTGCACGGCGTGAATGGTCACGGCCGTCTGGTTGTCATCCGCGGTGGAGAAGGTTTGGGTCTTCTTCGTCGGGATGGTGGTGTTCTTCTCGATCAGCGGCGTCATGACGCCACCAAGGGTTTCGATACCCAGCGTTAGCGGCGTTACGTCGAGCAGCAGCACGTCTTTCACGTCGCCGCCCAGTACGCCACCCTGAATCGCAGCGCCTACGGCTACGGCTTCGTCCGGGTTGACGTCCTTGCGCGCTTCCTTGCCGAAGAAGTCAGCGGCTTTCTGTTGAACCAGCGGCATGCGCGTCTGACCGCCGACGAGGATGACGTCGTCGATTTCAGAGGCAGAAAGACCGGCGTCTTTCAGCGCCATCTTGCACGGCTCGAGCGAGCGCTGAACCAGCTCTTCGACCAGTGACTCGAGCTTGGCGCGCGTCACTTTCACGTTCAAGTGCTTGGGACCGGTGTTGTCTGCCGTGATGTAGGGCAGGTTCACGTCGGTCTGCTGGGCGCTTGAAAGCTCGATCTTGGCCTTCTCGGCGGCTTCTTTCAGACGCTGCATGGCCAGATTGTCGCCGGACAGATCAATGCCGCTGTCGGACTTGAACTGCGATACCAGGTAGTTGATCAGCGACAGGTCAAAGTCTTCGCCGCCCAGGAAGGTGTCGCCGTTGGTGGCGAGTACTTCGAACTGGGTTTCACCGTCGACGTCGGCCACTTCGATGATGGAGATATCGAAGGTACCGCCACCCAGGTCATAGACCGCGATGGTCTTGTCGCCGCGCGACTTGTCCATGCCATAGGCGAGGGCCGCAGCGGTCGGCTCGTTGATGATGCGCTTGACGTCGAGACCGGCAATGCGGCCAGCATCCTTGGTGGCTTGGCGCTGGCTGTCGTTGAAGTAAGCTGGCACCGTGATGACCGCCTCGGTGACCGTTTCGCCGAGGTAGTCTTCGGCGGTCTTCTTCATCTTCTTGAGCACTTCCGCGCTGACCTGCGGCGGTGCCATTTTCTTGCCTTTGACTTCGACCCACGCGTCGCCGTTATCGGCTTCGGCGATCTTGTACGGCACCATCTTGATGTCTTTTTGAACGACGTCGTCCTTGAAACGACGGCCGATCAGACGCTTGATGGCGTACAGGGTGTTTTCCGGGTTGGTGACCGCCTGGCGCTTGGCGGACTGGCCGACCAGCGTTTCACCGTCATCGGTGTAAGCGATGATGGAGGGAGTGGTGCGGCCGCCCTCGGCGTTTTCGATGACCTTGGCGCTGTCGCCGTCGAGAACCGCCACGCAAGAGTTGGTGGTGCCCAGGTCAATACCAATAATACGTCCCATAGCAAAAACCTCGAATTCGGTGGTGACAAAAACTGTTGCAATCGGTCTGCGGTGATTACCGCGGGTTGGCCTTTATCTGGGGGCCGCCGTGAACTTTTCAAGGGGGGAATTTGCATTATCCCCCAACTCGACTAGCCCGCTTTCTGGCTGACCACGACCATCGCCGGGCGCACCAGGCGTCCGTTGAGCAAATACCCCTTCTGCACGACTTCCATTACCGTGTTGGGCTCGAGTTCCGGGTTGGGCACCATGGTCAGGGCCTCATGAACCTGCGGGTCGAAGGGCTCGCCACTGGGTTCGACGCTTTCGACGCCGAACTTGTTGAGCACGTCGAGCTGCATCTTGAGCGTCATGGACACACCTTCACGGTGCGCATCAGAGGCATCCTCTTGCATGCTGTCGAGCGCTTTTTCCAGGCTATCCACCACCGGCAGCAGCTCCTTGACGAACTTCTCGAGAGCGAACTTGCGCGCCTTCTCCGCTTCCGCTTCGGCGCGGCGACGCACGTTCTGGGCCTCGGCAGACGCTCTGAGCGACTGATCCTTCGCCTCGGAAAGACTCTGTTCGAGCTCCTCGACGCGGGCCGCCAGCACCTCGGCTTCCGGGTTGCTCACGCCTTCGGCGAACGTTTCGGTACCCAGCGGCGACTCATCGTCCAGTACACCTTCGAGATCGCCTTCGATCAGGCGCTCTTCGTCGGCCTGCTCGGTTACTTCGGCGTCCTGCTCCTGGCGGGCCAGCTCGTCATCGATCGGGGTTTGCGGTTCTTTCGCCATGCCGTACTCCTGAATGCGGTCGCGGCGCGTAAGCGCCCGCTGGTTGAAATAAAGTGTGTGAGATAAACGGGTTCATTAGTGCGTATGCACGCTATATGGGGGCCTTGTTTGGCATCTCAAGAGGGGCATTGAAGTGAGTTGTCGACTACTGTATAAAACAACAATCATTGTATAAGCATCCAGTTTCTATAGAGCCCTGCCCGGGAGGCCCTATGCTGACTCAGCTCGTCATTCAGGATTACGCCATCGTTGACCGTCTGGAACTCGATTTGACCGACGGCATGACTGCCATCACCGGGGAGACCGGGGCGGGTAAATCCATCCTGCTCGGCGCCCTGGGGCTTTGCCTGGGCGAGCGCGCCGACGCGGGGAGCGTGCGCCACGGCAGCGAACGCACCGACCTTTCGGCCAACTTCGACATTGCCCGCCTGCCCGCCGCCGCCGAGTGGCTCGAGGCGCGCGAGCTCTCCTCTCAGGAGTGCTTGCTTCGCCGCGTGGTGACCGCCAGCGGCCGCTCCAAGGCGTGGATCAACGGCCAGCCGGCGACCATTGCCGATCTCAAGACGCTTGGCGAGCTGCTGATTCAGGTCCACGGCCAACATGCCCACCAGGCGCTGATGCGCGAAGAGACTCACCTGGCGCTTTTGGACGACTACGCCGGTCTCAAGGGCAAGCGCCAGGCGCTGGCCGAGACTTTCAAGGAGTGGCGCGCGACCCGCGCACGGCTTAAAAAGCGCAGCGAAGCGGGGAGCGAAGTCGAAGCGCGGCGCCAGCTTCTGCGCTACCAGGTCGAGGAGCTCGACCAGCTGGCGCTGGGCGAAGGTGAGCTCGAGGTGCTCGAAGAGGAGCAGTCGACGCTTGCCCACGCCGAAGAAACGCTGCGTGAAACCCAGTTCGCCGTGGAGTGCTGTGAAAGCGATGACGGCGGCGCACTTTCGCTACTCAATCAGGCTTATGCCCGGCTCAGCGCTCTGCCTGGCAGCGACAAGGGCGTGCTGGCCAACACGCTAGCGATGCTCTCGGACGCCCGCATTCAGGTCGAAGAGGCCACGGGCGAGCTCGCCCGCTTTGCCAGTGTCACCGAGCTCGACCCGGAGCGCCTGTCGTGGGTCGACGAGCGCCTTACGGATGTGCATCGCATCGCGCGCAAGCACCACGTCGCCCCGGAGGAACTCTACGCGCTGCACCAGTCGCTTGCCCGCGAAGTGGCCCAGCTGGAGGCAAGCGATGAAGACCTCGAGTCGTTAAGCAGTCAGGTCGCCGAATACCGTGAGCGCTACCGTCAGGACGCCAGAGCGCTTTCCGAGGCGCGTCAAAAAGCCGCCGGCAAACTGAGTAAGGAAGTGCAGCAGCAGCTCGCGTTTCTGGCCATGGGCAAGGCGCGCTTCGAGGTGGCCGTTTCGAGCCGCGAAACGCCCGCTCAGGACGGGCTGGATCAGGTACAGTTTTTGATCAGCGCCAACCCTGGCCAGCCGGCCCGCCCGCTGACGAAGGTCGCCTCTGGCGGTGAGCTTTCACGCATCAGTCTGGCCATCCAGGTGGTCGCGGCCAGCCACTCCACTATCCCGAGTCTGGTGTTCGACGAAGTGGATGTGGGCATCTCTGGCGCTACGGCCGAAATCGTCGGCCAACTGCTGCGCCGGCTCGGTGAAAAGGGCCAGGTGATGACCGTTACCCACCTGCCCCAGGTGGCCGCCCAAGCGCATCAGCACCTGCATATCGAAAAGCAGGCAAAACGCGACAGCACCCTGACGCACATGGCGCTGCTCGATGAAAAAGGGCGGGTGAGCGAGCTGGCGCGCATGCTGGGTGGGGTCAAACTCTCGGAGCAGACGCTGGCCCACGCCCGCGAAATGCTCAACGCCAGCCAGCGCCCACCGCACTGAAAAGCGACGTTCGATAAAAACCAAAACGCCCCTGCCGCGATCGCGGCAGGGGCGTTTTTTGGCGTGCACCGTTTTTGTTATACGGCCGAAAGTACTGTGCGTATCAGGCTTTGGGACGCACGTAGAGCACCAGCGCGTGATCGATCAGCTCGAAACCGTGCTCTTCGGCGATCTCCTGCTGACGCCGTTCGATGACCTCATCGACGAACTCGATAATCTCACCGCTTTCCAGGCACACCATGTGGTCGTGGTGGTCTTCCTGGGTCATCTCGAAAACCGCATGGCCGCCGTCGAAATTGTGACGAATCACAAGGCCCGCCGACTCGAACTGAGTCAGTACGCGGTAGACGGTCGCAAGCCCCACATCCTCGCCCGCATCGATGAGTGTTTTATACACTTCTTCTGCGCTAAGGTGGTGTTGGCCCGAAGCATTTTCGAGAATCTGCAGGATCTTGACACGCGGCAGGGTCACTTTTAGCCCGGCTTTGCGTAGTTCATGGTTCTGATCGGCCATGGTTGCTCTTCGCAGTAACAGGTTAGGTCGGGTATCATCGACCGAAACCACGATAGTGAAGAACAGGACCAAATGCAAAAATTGACTCGTATCATTACGCTTTCCGTTGCCCTGACCGTCGTCAGCGGCTGCAGCTACGTCGGCGTCTACAAGCGCGACATCCCCCAGGGCAATCTGGTGACCCAAGAAATGGTCAGCCAGCTACAGCCGGGCATGACCCAGGAGCAGGTCACCTACGTAATGGGACGCCCGCTTCTGGAGGCGCCTTTCGACTCCCGCGAGTGGGACTACGTCTACCGGTTGGACAAGGCCTACGCTGGGGTGGAGCAGCGCCGCGTCACGCTGACCTTCGATGACACAGGTCGACTCGTTAACATTGAGCAGCAGGGCGATCTCTCCCGCTCCCCGTCGATCAGCGCCAATCGCGGCGCCGGCCCGGCGCTGGAGACCGCGGACCCGGTCATGCCGCTTCTGACGCCGAACCAGCAAACGCCGACGCCCACCCCGGAGAACGCACCGGCGGCCACACCCGCCGCCACGCCGGAGCCAACCCCGGTCATCGTGACGGAGTAAGAAAGGCTACCGCCTTGCTTGGCGCTCGGCACGCGCCAGGCGGGCGGCCTTCGGGTCGATCTCGAGCGGGCGATACACTTCGATGCGATCCCCCGGACTCAGCGTGTGGCGCTGCGGCTCGCGTAGCGCCTTGCCGAAGATACCCAGGGGAGCGTGAGCAAACACGTCTTCTGACTGCTCGGGAAATAGTGTCGGGAGGTTGGCTTTCATCACCGCTTCGCGGGCGGTGGTGTGGGGTGTGACCTCGACCACGACCAGGTGCTGTTTGGCGGGCGTGGCAAACGCCACCTCAACGGCGAACAGCGGCTCAGCGGCCATAGAGCTCGTCCGCGCGTTTGGTGAACGCATCGACCAACTGCCCGGCAATTTGCTGAAACAGCTTGCCAAAAGCCATGCCCAGCAGCCGATTGGCAAACTCGAACTCCATTTCCAGGCTAACCTTGCAGTTGTCTTCTCCCATGGGAGTAAACAGCCACCGCCCTTTCAGGCGCTTGAACGGGCCGTCGACGAGCGAAAGCTCGATACGCTCCGGTGCGTAAAGATCGTTACGCGTGGTGATGGTTTGTTCGACGCCGGCACGACCCAGCGTCATTTCGCCAATCAGGTGCGACTCGTCGCGCTCGAGCAAACGGGCACGGCGGCACCCGGGCAAGAATTCCGGGTAGTGTTCGAAGTCATTGACCAGGTCGAACATCTGTTGGGGGGTGTGCCGCACCAGGGCGGAACGATTAACGGTTGGCATTGACCTCTCCGCTGACTTCACAGTGCCCACAGCGTATCATGGGAAACATTATTTAGACCTTGAATGGTACCACGCCTCCCCCAATAACGAAGGGGGGCTACCGACAGATTAACGATGAGGTTTCATGGCCACTAAGAAAGGCAAGACCAAGGGCCCCAGCAGCAGCGTGATCGCTCAAAATAAGAAGGCGCGGTTCGAATACCATATCGACGAAACCTTCGAGGCGGGTCTGTCGCTGGCCGGCTGGGAAGTCAAAAGCCTGCGTGCGGGCAAGGCGCAGCTCACCGATACCTACATTCTGGTGCGTAACGGCGAGGCGTTTTTGCTTGGCAGCCACATCATGCCGCTCAACACCGCCAGCACCCACGAGATCGCCGACCCAACCCGCACGCGTAAACTGCTGCTTCACCGCAAGGAGATCGCCAAGATCTTCTCGGTCACTCAGGACAAGGGCCACACCTGTGTACCGCTGAAGCTTTACTGGAAGCGCAACATGGTCAAGTGCGAGCTGGCGCTGGTGACCGGTAAACAGCTGCACGACAAGCGCGCCACCGAAAAGGATCGCGACTGGAATCGTCAAAAAGGACGAATCATGCGGGAACATAACCGCGCGTAGCTGGTCAATTCCTGTTGAACACGTTAGAATGCTCAGTTCTGGGGGCGACATGGTTTCGACGCCGGTGACAAACCCTGCGGTGCATGCCGAGAGCGTGATGTATCTCGTAAATACCACATCACGAAAAATAGTCGCAAACGACGAAAACTACGCTCAAGGCGCGCTGGCAGCTTAAACCCTGCTAGCTTCTTGTCTGGCCCTGCGGTGATGTGCCTATTCATCGCCAAGGGGATATGAGCTAAAGCTGATAGGACCGCGGTTGGCGGTGTCTTCTCGTCAACCGTCAAACTTTAGAAGGCTCGCGTAGCTGGATCCTGATCGTCGGAGCCAGTCGCGCTAAAGCAAAAGACGAAATCTAAGCATGTAGAGCCAATGGGCGAGTGCTGGCGGACGCGGGTTCAATTCCCGCCGCCTCCACCAACACCCCACAAAAAAAGCACCTTCGGGTGCTTTTTTTGTGCCTGGTGATCAAACGCTGCTCGAACTAGAAACGGTTAGCGCTCGTGGCCGCAAGATCGAGGGGCTTGCTCGCCCGACGCATGAGCCGAGCGAATCAACAAGCCGCGAGCCACACGTTATACAGCCGTCACCGCCTGCTCGCCACTCAACACGCGATTGACATTGTCTGCGGCCAAATCGCACATCGCGTTGCGCGTTTGAAACGTGGAGGAGCCGATGTGGGGCAAGCAGACCGCGTTGTCCAGCGTCATGAGCGGAGACTCTGTAGAGAGCGGCTCTTTTTCGTAGACGTCCAGACCGGCACAGTGCAGCGTGCCATCCTGCAGACAGGCAATCAGCTCGCTTTCGCGCACGACCTTGCCGCGTGAAATGTTCACAAACACGGCGTGCGGGCGCGTTAACGCGAACTGCTCCTGGCCGATCAAGCCTTCGGTCTGCGCATCCAGCGGGATCGTCACACAGATGAAATCCGACTCCCGGAACAGGGTTTCCAGATCAACGCGCTGCGCTTGCAGCGTCTCTTCCACCTCGGGTTTGGCCGAGCGGTTATAGTAATTGATCTGCATGCCAAAGCCGTCGTGGCCTCGTTTGGCGACGGCCTGTCCAATGCGCCCCATCCCAACGACGCCCAGCGTTTTACCGTGCACATCGACACCAAAGTCACGGCGCGCCAGCGACGAGGTCCACTCGTGGTTGCGCACCTTGCGCAGCATTTCACCGGCACGCCGCGCGGCCATCATCATCAGCAGAAAACCGGTGTCTGCGGTCGACTCGGTCAACACATCCGGCGTATTGGTCAATACGATTCCGCGCTGATGCATCGCCTCGATGGGATAGCTATCGACACCGACCGAGACACTGGCGACCACCTTCAGATTGGGCGCCTTATCCAACAGCGCCTCGGTAAATTTCACGTTCGAGCCAAGATAGGCGTCCGCGTGCTCCATGGCCTGTTCAAAATCGGCCTTGTCCTGCTCACTGGACAAGCGGGTAAAGTGCGTCAGGTTATAGGAGGCTCCCAACGTCTCAATCAGTTCCGGATACAGCTCGTGAACAACTACCAGGTTTTGCTTTGCCATGACATAAATTCCCTATTCTCGATCAACTTGATGGCGCGGATTTCCAGGAACTGCGCAGCGACATCACCAAAAACACCACCGCCAGAAGTAGTAACGCCACACTGACCGGGCGGGTAAAGAAAGGTGTCCAGTCGCCGTCGAAAACCTGTAGCCCACGGCGTAGATTGGTTTCGGCCACGTTCCCCAGTATCAAACCGATCACCGCCGGTGCCACGCCAAACCCGAAACGGTTCAGAAAAAAGCCCAGCAGGCCAAGGCCGACCATGAGATACACATCGAAAAAGTCCCGGTTGACGCTGTAAACGCCAATCGCGCAGAACACGAAAATAAGCGGGAGCAAAAAATGCTGAGGAACCTGCAGGATACGTACAAACGCCTTGATGCCCCACCACTGGGTAAACAGCATGAAGATATTGGCCACGATAAACGCAGCGAAAATGGCGTACACAAGCCCGGTCTGCGTATCGAAAAGCATCGGGCCGGGCTGAATGCCCTGAATCAACAAACCGCCCATCAATACGGCCGTCGCTCCCTCACCCGGAATACCCAAGGTCAGCATGGGAATCAGCGCGCCACCGACCATTGAATTATTCGAGGACTCCGACGCCACCACCCCTTCCGAGCAGCCCTTGCCAAATTGCTCGGGCTGTTTGGACATCCGCTTTGCCTGATCATAAGCCAGCAGTGACGCGATACTGCCGCCTGCGCCGGGCACCGCCCCCGTGCCCGTGCCTATCAACGAGCTCGCGCCCAACAGCTTCCAGTTACCCAGCACTTCGCGAAAGCGTGGGAAGGCCCGATCGAGCCCGCTGTCGACCTTTTTATCGCCAGTATCGTTGCGGCTCAAAAACTCCGTATCCTTCAGCAGCTGCGAGAAAGCAAACAACCCAACGATCACCGCGAGCAAGCTTACGCCAGTTAACAGCGACATCTGACCAAACGTAAGGCGCAGTGTCCCTGTCACCTGATCAGCGCCCACGGTCGAGAGCAACATACCGATCAGACCCACGATGAGCCCCTTGATCAACGACTGCCCCGACAGTGACACGATGATCATCAGCCCCAGAATACTCAGGGAGAAATACTCCGCAGGGCCAAAGGTTAGCGCAATGGCGGCGATGAGCGGCGATACCAGAATCAGAATCACGCCACTGATGATGCCTCCTAAAAAGGAAGCCGCCACCGAAAGCCCTAGCGCCTTGCCAGCCTGGCCATTCTGGGCCATGGGGTAAGCATCGAAAGTGGTGGCGATCGACCCCGGCGTACCTGGCATGTTCAGTAGAATAGCGGGCACAGAGCCACCGGCTACAGCGCCACAAAAGGCGCCCAGCAACAAGCCGATACCAGCGACCGTATCCAGGGAGTACGTCAGCGGTAGCAACAGCGCCACCGCCATGGCAGCAGAAAGCCCTGGCAGCGCCCCCAGTATGATGCCGAGAACGGTCCCGACAAAAATCGCCACGAAAGCCATGGGGCTAAACATGGACACTACTTCCATCAAAGGAGACATAATTCCACCTATTTAGCTCATTAGAACCGCACGTTCAGCAGTTCCACGAAGACCCCGTACAAAAGCGCGGTGCTTGCACCCGACACAATCAGCGATATCACCAGTCTCCTAAGCGTCAGGTCGTGTCCCGTAATTAGCGAGATGGCCAGTGAAATGACAAACAGGTAAACGACCGTCGTAACCACAAACCCCAGCGTGGCGAGGGACATGACATAGACGATACTGGCGATCACGAAAGCTGACACGTTGAAGATACCGCGCAGCGACATGCCACTTTTGTCCGCCTCATCGACACTCTCTGCACTGCCGCTATGCTTACTGATCTGCCACCCACAGCGAAGCGTGTTGCCTAGTGCCAGTAAAACGATCAAGGCGGACAACACGCTGGGGAAAGCCCCGGGAGAAACGGATCGAACGACCATTCCTCCAATCTGCAGCGAAAAGTAAAAAACAGCGGCGGCAGAGAGGGTCAGAAAGGCACTAAACACCAGTTCTTGCTTGGTCCTCTGCATATCTCACCCTCTCCTGTTGATTACCGATTCATTTCCGCGACCTGTTGAGCCGCCGGAATGATCGTATCGGCCAGGCTGTCGACATATTCATCGAACTCGGGTCCGGCCATGAAATCCACTTCAAGACCAATGTTGTTGACTGCGTTGATAAAACGCGGATCTTCAGAGGCGATTCGCAATGCCTCGACCCACTGTTGCTTCGTTTCTTCATCCAACCCCGCAGGCGCGGCAATACCCCGCCAGTTGGAAACGGTTACATCAAAGCCTTTTTCTTTCATGGTGGGTACATCCGGTAGCGCGCCGCTGCGCTCGGCACTGGTTTGAACCAGCGGAGTGACGGCGCCGGATTCCAAAGGCCCTTTAAGATCCGTTGGGTCCATCACCATGCCGTCGATATGCCCCCCCATAACGGCCGCAATCGCATCCGGCGCACCGCTGTAAGCGACATATTCGAAGTTGGCATCCATTTCGGAGCCCACCAGTACGCTCATGATGTGCGTGGAGGAGCCGACACCCGCAAACGCAATTTTCAGGTTATCGCCGCTCTCCAGGGCTTCTTCCAGCGTATCGAAGCCAAGGTCGCTATTTAGAGCCAGCACGTAAGGAACCGAATACATCTGAGCGAGATAATCGAAGTCTTCATACTCAAAGTTCACGTTACCCAGACCCTGCTGAGTAAAGACCTTGTTGTCGATGGCCACCACGCTTTGACCATCGGGTCTGGCTTGCAACGCTCTCATGAAACCGATCGCCCCACCGCCTCCGGGCACGTATTGCGGAACGATACTGACATCGAAGGTTTCTTCGAGAGAGGGCTGAAGAGAGCGCACCAGGTAGTCGGACCCGCCGCCTGCGGTCGCCGGCACGAAGAAGCTGATATCGTCACTGGGAAAATTACTTTGGCCGTTTGAAGCGCCCGCCGCCATCGCCAGACTCAATGCAGAAACCCACAGCGTCACTTTTTTTCTGGTCATCATGGTTAACTCCTCATGTCTTTATAGATTTTATTTCATTGATATTGCTGCATAAAAATCAGCACATGCCAGCAAAAAACCAGATATTATGTAATACATCATACAAACAAAATAACGAGCGGCGGCAG
This sequence comes from Halomonas sp. GD1P12, assembly GCF_025725645.1. Classification (NCBI taxonomy): domain Bacteria; kingdom Pseudomonadati; phylum Pseudomonadota; class Gammaproteobacteria; order Oceanospirillales; family Halomonadaceae; genus Halomonas; species Halomonas sp. GD1P12. Next base: position 3,353,384 of record NZ_CP107007.1, read on the forward strand.
TACTGACAACTCATAACATTGGAAACAAGACTAAAGTTTAAACCACCATGGTTTCATATATTGATCAACTAAAGTCTTATAGAAAGAAGATCAAAAATTCTCTATTAAAGCCAATTATTAACTTTTAAAAAATGAAAAATAATTACACCAATAGAAAAAAAGCGGATCTTCATACATTGAACAACTCAGATTAAAACCAAATAAAATAGAACTTATTGATTCACACTTAAGTAGTTAAGTTAATTTTTCCTGAAGCCTAAAACCTTTAAAATACTTTAATAAATATGTATTAAAACTAAACGCATGCAAAAAACTCAACCTCTACCATTTCTTTTAACTAAAAAGGCAGTTAGCGACAGTTAGCGACAGTTAGCGATCGAGTCTTACCTGATTGATTACTCGCTTAACGAATATTTCGGGATACCTTGGACTGCTACTTCTTCGTCACTACGACTCGCGACGAGTGATGAAACACTCTTTGCAACACACGATGACTGTATAACCAGGTTTGACGCTTGAACATGTGCTCCATGTCTTCGCCTGCGCCATAGCGCTAAATCACCACCGCATCGTCAATCGGGCTATTAGATTGTTGCCACGCACTGTTCATCGTCGGCTTTGCCGTTTGATAAGCCCATAATCAAAACCATAGGCCGGACATCTGGTGCCTGGGGTGGGCAGTTACCGAGCGTGAGCTCATCTACTTACAAGGAACTATCGGAAAAAGGCTGGTCTCTATCGGCCAGCATAAACTGATATATGAAGAGCGCCGCTCTTGCCACACGCCTATTGAACGCCTGCGCATTTTTCGTGAACTACTTACAGCGAACTACCAGACGAACCCGGTCTGTTGGACAATTGATGAAAACCCAATGATGTGTCGCCCGAAAGCTATTTACCGGGGTGGTCGACCGGCTCACCGTTGGCGTACTTGACCCAGGTTTTCCCCAAGTGGTTACGCAACTCGTCTCCGACTCGCTTGCCGTCGCGCGCCTCCAGCGCCGCCAGAATCGCTTCGTGCTCCTCCATGGCGGTTGCCCACTTTTCGTTTCTTTGATTCGACAGATAGCGAACACGGTACAGCTGACGACTCAAATTCGCGTGCATATCGATCAGTGTCGAGTTACCTGAAAGCGATACGATCCGGTTGTGGATATCCTGGTTCAAGCGAAAGTAGTTCTGCCGGTCCCGCCTCACGAACGCTGCTTTCATCTCGTAATGCAGCGCTTGAAATTCGGCAATGTCGTCATCGGTTGCCACCGCGCAAGTGAGTTCCGCCGCCGCTTGCTCCAGTACGCTCAAAACGTAGGCTTTCTCTTTCATGTCCGCCGCACTGACATCGGCCACCACGGCACCGCGGTTGGGCGAGATCACCACAAGACCCTCGGCCGCCAGGATTTTCAGCGCTTCGCGCAGCGGCGTACGCGACACATTCAGCTCGACGGCGAGTGTACGCTCGGGCAGGCGCTGACCCGGCTGAAAGTGATCCATCACGATGTGCTCGCGCAGGTAGTGAGCCACCTTCTCTACCAGGCCGGCATGAGTAGTCTGAGCGGTCTCTTCCATGGCGTTATTCACTTTTGTTAGGGATGAGCAAGATTGGCATACCAGACAAGTCCTTTCAAATTTAACCGACGACCAGATATCTTTTAAATATCTTTCTATTCATAAGCTTACACAAACAAAAAGCGACTCAATACTAAAGTAGTAGCCCTGCTTCATTGACCTCTCAAATGGTATACCACAACATTCCTTCAACCAAATCATCGTCTGATTTGCGGCCAAATAATCGATTCGCATTCGACCGCATATGAATTCTTCACTGCCCTGCCAGGAAATAATCTTTAACCATGAACTACTTGAACCATTTTGAAAGCAATAGAACAGTAGAAGCCTGTATTGCCGGGGCAGGCGACTTTGGCCGTGGCGTGCTGCGTCAAGCCCGCCAAATGAAGGCACTTTCCGCTCGTATCGCGATCGATATCAATCCCGAACGTGCGGCGCAAGCCTTCAAACAAGCGGGCATCGCCGATAGCGATATAATGGTATGCCATTCTCGTCATGAAGCTGAAATCGCGTGGTCGCAGGGCTTTTTCATTGCCACCTCGGCGTTCGATACGGTGCAAACGCTACCCTTCGACATCCTCGTCGAATCGACCGGCATTCCGGATGTGGGCGCACGGTATGCCGAGAGCGCGATTCTGGCGGGTAAACATGTCGGTATCGCCACCAAGGAAACCGAGTCGGTCGTCGGGCCGTATCTTACGCGATTGGCTCAACAGCACGGCGTGCTTTTCACTCCTCTCGATGGTGACCAGCCCAGCCTTTTGGTCGGTCTATTGACCTGGGCTGAAACGCTTGGGTTTGAAATTATTTCGGCTGGCAAGAGTAGCGAGTACGACTTCATCTGGGATGAAGCGAAAGCAACGGTCACCTGCAATGGAAACGAGTACAGCGCCGCCGACATGACCTCTCTTTGGGCACTGGATGAAAGCGATGCTCGCGCAACGGTCAGCGCACGCAGCGATGTGCTCTCGGACATTCCCCAAATCTCAGTGCCGGATCTATGCGAAATGGTCAACGTGGCCAACGCCACCGGCCTGCAGCCCGACCTACCCGAATTTCATGCCATGGTGCTGCGTACCATCGAAGTGCCCTCGCTGCTGGATACCGAGTCTCACGGCGGTGTCCTTCAAGGCAATCGACGTTTGGAGGTGTTCAACTGTCTGCGCCGCCCGGATGAGCTGAGCTTCGCCGGCGGTGTTTTCGTGGTGGTGCGCTGCGAGGACCCCCACGTCTGGCAACTGCTTCGCGACAAGGGCCACGTGTTGAGCCAAAGCGGCGATAGCGCCATGGTGTATCTGCCGCGCCACCTACTGGGTCTCGAAGCCCCCATTTCGCTTCTCGATGCGGTACTCAACGGCTTGCCCTCGGGCGGCGGTAATGCCACCACGCCCAAGTTCGATCTGACGGCGCGCGCCACTCAGGCCATCGCCGCCGGTCAGCTGCTCGAAATGAAGGGTCATCACCGCCACATCGAAGGTCTGCGCCCTGAAATTCATCCCGCCGAAGCGCTGGCCGGTAGTGCCAACGTACCGTTTTATCTGCTTCCCGGTGCAAAAATCATCCGTGATATCGATGCTGGCCAACCGATCACGCTGACCGATGTGGAGCTACCGGAGAGCAAGCTGAAGGAAATTCGCCTCAAGCAGGACGAGCTTTTTGCCGGATAACCTTCCGAATCGCCATCGGGGTAGCGATCCTTGCTGCCCTTGTTCCATGTAGATAACCGCTAAAAGCAACAATAACCGCTTTGGAGAAAAACATGCCGACTCAACTTCGTTTCAAGTACGCCGCCCTTGGCCTCGCGCTCGTGGGAACTGTCACTACCGTTCAGGCTGATGAAGTGGCAGAGGCCTATCCCAGCAAGGCCATCCAGTTTCTGGTGGCCGCCGGCGCCGGCGGCGGCACCGATAACTTCGCCCGCGTCGTTCGCCCCATGTTCGAAGAGGCGGTAGACGGTGCACGCATCACTGTCATCAACCTGCCAGCCGCCTCGGGTGCGCTTGCCCACCAGCGCGCGGCGAACGGTGACCCCGATGGCCATACGCTGGACTTTGCCTCGACAACGTTCATTACCTCTCTGGCGGCGGGTCAAAACCCGGTGGGTCTGGATCAATTGACCCCCGTTGCTCGTATGCAGTCCGATGTCATGGCCCTGTTCGTTAACCCGGAGCGGTTCGAGAGCTTCGAGGAATTCAAACAGTACGCCGAGGAAAATCCGGGCGAGGTCACGGTTGGCGGGACGCACACCGCAAGTCCCGATCACATGGCGTTTCTCTCGCTGGCGGATGCCTCGGGTCTGGACATGAACTTCATTCCCTACGACAGCACGGGCAATGCAACGGCCAACGTACTGGGCGGCAATATCGACGCCACCACGACATCGCTCAGCCCGCTTTTGAGCTATATCGATGCAGGTCAAATGGCCCCCATTCTGGTCTTCAGCGATGAGCGCCTCGAGGATTACCCGGACGTTCCGACCACGATGGAGCACAACTGGGATCTGACCGACGGCAACGACCGAGCGGTGTTCGTCAACGCTGAAACGCCACAGCCGATCGTTGCGCGTCTGGAAGAGATCCTCAAGGAGGTCTACGACTCCGAGGAATACCAGGAGTACGCCGAGCGGGTCAATCTCGACTATCGCGAAGGCTGGATGAACGGTGATGAGTACCGCGAGCGTCTGGAAAACAACTTCACGCTTTACTCGCGCCTGCTTGAAAACGAGTGATGCGCCCAGGCTTGCCTGACGCGCCACTCTTCATTCGCATCAAGGACCGGCCTTTCGAGGCCGGTCTTCCCATGTCCGCTCAGGATTTACCATGCACGCCAGAATCTCTATTTTTGCTCTGGGGATCGTGTTACTCGCAGTCGTGGGGCTCTACCCCACCCTGCAATTCCCAAGCTCTGCTCAAGTCTCTACCTTCATCGGCCCGCGGGTCTGGCCCCTGACGCTGCTTATCATTCTGTTCGTACTGGGTATCGCGCTGCTGGCGCTGACATGGCGCGACCGCGACCGCGCCCGTGCCCGTGCCAACGTCGATATTGAAGAAAAGTGTCCCAGCGATAATAGCGGTGCCTTCTCGATAGGACGTACGCGCCACTGGTGGTTCATCGCCGCCGCCGTCGGATACACCCTGTTGATGCAGGTCGCCGGCTTTTTGATTGCGAGCGTGGTGTTCACGCTCGCCGGCACGCTGCTGCTGGGCGCCCGCTCTTGGATCACCATTGCCATCACGCTGGTCGTGGCCGTCGTGTTGATGCAGGGCGTCTTCGTCTCCCTGCTCGGCATCCCCATGCCCTGAGACTGCTTCACTACCCCTTAATTGTTCCGGGAGTCGATCATGCTAGAAAATTTCCTGGCCGGGTTAGCCGTGGTGATGCAACCACTGAACCTGCTGCTGTTAACCTCCGCCGTTTTCATCGGCTTCATCGGCGGCGCGCTGCCGGGTATCAGCGGCGTAATTCTGGTCGTCATACTACTGCCGGTGACCTACGGCATGGAGCCGACCACCGCTTTCATGGTACTGACCGCGATCTATGGGGCTACGGTGTTCTCAGGACTGATCACCGCCATTCTCTACCGCGCGCCAGGCACGCCAGAAGCGGTCATGACCGCCTTCGATGGCTACCCGATGACCCAGCGCGGTGAAGCGGGCAAGTCGCTGGGGATCGGCGTGCTAAGCTCGGCCATTGGCGGCATCGTCGGCACCATCGCACTTATCATCTTTACGCCCCTTCTGGCGAACATGGCGATCAAGTTCTCGTCGCCGGAGTACTTTGCGCTGGCCGTGCTGGGTTTGACCGTCGTGGCATCATTAGGCGGACGCCTCATCTTTGGCTTGATCGGTGCGGCACTTGGGCTTTTCATCGCCACCATCGGCATCGACCCGCTCACCGGCACCAGCCGCTACACCTTTGGCAACCTCAACCTGGCGGAAGGCGTGGGCTTGATTCCGGTCATCGTGGGACTTTTTGCGGTGTCCGAAGTCATGAAGCGGACCCTGGATCACGAAAGCCACCAGCCGCTCACGAAAGTGAAGGTCAAAATCTTCGATATGCCCATTCTGCGCCAGATCGGCGCCACGCTGTCGCGCTCCTCGATCATCGGCGTCATCATCGGCATTCTGCCCGGCATCGGGGCGAGCACGGCGGCCATGGTCAGCTATAGCGAAACGGTGCGCTGGTCCAAGCATCCGGAAAAATTCGGCAAGGGTGCCCCGGAAGGTATCGCAGCCCCGGAATCCGCCAACAACGCGGCCGCCATGGGGGCTTTGGTGCCTCTTTTCGCACTGGGTATTCCCGGAAGCGGTACCACCGCCGTCATTCTGGGCGCCTTCATCATGCACGGCCTGCAGCCGGGGCCGATGTTCATGCTCACCAGTAGCGATTTGATCTACGCGGTATTCGCCGGGCTTTTCATCGTCAACTTCATGATCCTGCTTTTTTCCAAACCGTTCATCGTGTTGTTCACAAAACTTCTGAACGTACCCTACTCGGCACTCGGCCCGATTATCATCATGTGTTGCGTGGTGGGCACCTACTCGGTACGTAACTCCATGTTCGATGTCTGGCTAATGTTAGGCTTTGGGGTCATGGGTTATCTGCTCGAAAAGATCAACTTTCCCATGGTATCGATCATTCTGGGGCTGGTACTTGGCCCTATCGCCGAAAGCGAGCTGCGCCGGTCGCTATCGATGTCGCAAGGGAGCTTCGACATCTTTCTGGATCGTCCGATCAGTGCCACGCTGCTGGCGGTGGCACTGGTGCTGCTGACAGCTACGCTCGTCATGCCACTCATCAAACGCGCACGGCGCCGCACAGCGACTCAAGGAGAAGCAACATGACCATCGTACTGGGCGCCATCGCCGACGATTTTACCGGGGCGACCGACCTGGCCAACAACCTGGTTCGCGGCGGCATGCGCTGCGTGCAGGTAATCGGGGTGCCGGACTCGCTGCCTGATCTGTCCGATGTCGATGCCGTCGTAGTGGCGCTCAAATCGCGCTCCTGCGCCGCAGAGGAGGCCATCGCCGACTCCGTCGCCGCCCTGGATTGGCTGCGCGAACTGGGCGCGCGTCAGATTTTTTTCAAGTACTGCTCGACCTTCGATTCGACCGATCAGGGCAATATCGGCCCGGTGGCGGATGCCTTGCTCGATCATTTGGGCGCCGTGCAGACCATAATGGTGCCAGCGTTTCCGATCAACGGTCGTACGGTCTACCAGGGCCACCTGTTCGTCGGTGATCGTCTCTTGAACGACAGCGGCATGCAGCACCATCCGCTCACGCCCATGACTGATGCGGATCTCGTGCGCGTTCTCGCTCGCCAGACCCCGCACACAGTGGGTCTCATCAACCGCGCCGTACTGACCCAGGGCCCGGAAGCCACGCGCCAGCGCTTGGCTGACCTGAAAGCTGATGAAGTGCGTCACGTCATTTGCGATAGCGTGGACGAAAGCGACCTTGAAACGCTGGCCGGTGCCACCGTCGACTTGCCACTGGTCACAGGTGGCTCTGGGCTAGGTCAGGCCCTGCCCGCGCAGTATCGTCACAAGGGCTGGCTTGCAGATATTTCCAAGCCCGGCCGGCTCGAGCCTGCCTCCGGCAGTGCGCTGGTGCTGTCGGGAAGCTGCTCGCGCGCCACTTTGGCCCAGGTCGATGACTTTTTGACGCGTTCTCCAGAAGGCGGTTTTGCCATCGACCCGCTGGCGCTGTCACGGGATAACACTCACTGGCAAGATGCTCATGATTTTGCGCTGTCGCGTATCGAGCAAAACGCGCCGGTGCTGATTTACGCCTCCGCCGACCCGGAAAAAGTAAAGACTGCCCAGGCAAAACTCGGCGTGGCGAAGGCCGGCCACCTCGTTGAGCAAGCGCTCAGCCAGTTGGCCGTCTCGCTAGTCGACAAGGGCGTGGGGCGCCTGCTGGTCGCCGGGGGCGAAACCTCGGGGGCGGTGGTATCCGCGTTGGAAATTACCGCGCTTCGCATTGGCGAACAAATCGACCCGGGCGTGCCCTGGACCCAGGCACAGCTGGAAGGCCACGCCACGCCGCTTTCGCTTGCCTTGAAGTCGGGCAATTTCGGCGGCGTCGACTTTTTCACGCGCGCTTTCGAGGTGTTGCCATGAGTATTCACGAGCACAACCAGCTGCGCGAGCAGATCAGCATGCTGGGAAAATCGCTGTTCGACCGCGGCCTGACCATGGGCTCGAGCGGCAATATCAGCGTGCGCCTGGAAAGCGGCGGCTGGCTCATGACGCCGACCAACGCCTGCCTTGGCCGACTGGACCCGGCGCGCATATCGCACCTGGATCAAAACGGGCAGTTATTGAGCGGTGACAAGCCGACCAAGGAGCACTTCTTGCACACCGCCATGTACGACGAGCGCCCGCAGTCCGGTGCGATCGTCCACCTGCACTCCACTCATTCGGTCGCGGTCTCCTGCCTGCCCGGTATCGACCCTTGTGACTGCATTCCTCCCATCACCGCCTACTACGCCATGCGCGTAGGCAAACTGCCGCTGGTGCCCTACCACGTGCCGGGCGATGAAAAATTGGGGGATGCCGTGCGCGGCCTGGCGGGCCAGCATAGCGCCGTGCTGCTGGCCAATCACGGCCCGGTCGTGGCGGGAAAGAATCTGGAAGCGGCGGTCTACGCCACCGAGGAGCTCGAAGAAACCGCGAAGCTGTTTTTGCTGCTGCGCGGTGAAAATCCGCGCATTCTGACGCCAGAGCAGGTCGCCGAACTCGAAGCGCGCTATCCGCGCGACTAAAAAACTCATCGCTCAAACGCCTCGATCACAAGCCCTCTTTAAAAAGCGAAGCTGCACACTTCGCTTTTTTTGTTTTCAGGTACTTCTCTCTTCGCGCTCTCGTCATTCTCAGCATCCCATCACCCAAACCGTATGGCTTTCAAGCCGTTCGAGCCATAAACTGATGTGAATGCCATCCGCCCACGACGTGAGTGGCTTCCACCCGCCAGTGCCCAGGGAGGGACCCTATGGACGAGGAAGAAAAATACACCAACGCCGAGGAACAGCTGCTCTATCTGCAGCAGCGCCTCGACGATGATGACACCGAAGCGCTAAGCGCGCTGTTTAACGAGCTCGACGCGTGGGACATTGCGCGGCTGCTCGAGTCCTTTCCTGCCAAAACCCGCAATCTGTTATGGGCCTATATTCCCGAGGCGCTGCTCGGTGAGGTGCTGGCGAGTGTTGATGAGGACATTCGCGCCGACTACGTGGAAGACCTGTCGGTCAGCGATATCGAAAATCTCGTCCGGGGGCTGGATGCCCAGGACGTGGCCGAGGTGCTCGAGGTCGCCGACGAAGACGTCAAGACGACCGTTTATGCCAGCCTGGATGACAACATTCGCGCCCAGGTAGAGAACCTGCATGCCTACGAAGAGGACGTCGTGGGCCGCTACATGGATCCGGAAACGGTGAATGTGAAGCAAGGGGTGTCGCTGGAGGCGGTGCAGCGCTATATCCGGATTCATCACCTGCTCGACGAGGAGTCGCAGCAGATCATGGTGACCGATAAGGATAAGCGACTGCTGGGGACGGTGACGCTGATCGATCTGATCAAGCAGCCCCAGGAAGCGATCGTCGATGAGTTCATGGATGACTTCTTCACCCTGAACGATCAGATGAAAATCAGCGACGCAGCGACGCTACTGCGCTCCAAGGAACTCCCCTTCGCGCCGGTGTGCGACAGCGACGGTCTGCTGGTGGGTCAGCTCAACACCGCCGACGTGCTGGAAATCACCCAGGACGACGCGGACATGACGCTGAAACACATGTCCGGGGTCAGCGATGAGGAGGAGGTGTTCACCCCGATCGTGCGCAGTGCCAAAAGCCGCGGCATTTGGCTCGGCATCAACCTGATGACCGCCTTTTTGGCCGCCTTCGTCATCGGCCAGTTCGAGGCGGTGCTGGATCAGATCGTGGCGCTGGCGATTTTGATGCCGGTGGTTGCCAGTATGGGCGGTATTGCCGGTAGCCAAACGCTCACGGTGGTGATACGCGGCTTGGCGCTGGGTCAGCTGGCCGGTAACAACAAGCGCTGGCTCTACAACAAGGAATTATGGGTCGGCATGAGCAACGGCTTGGTCTGGGCGCTGGTGGTCGGTGCGATCTCGTATCTCTGGTTTGGCGAGGTGCTCATCACGCTGGTCATCACGCTGGCGATTTTCATTAACATGAGCCTGGCGAATCTCTCGGGCGTGCTGATTCCGCTCATTCTCAAGCGCCTGAGCATCGACCCAGCGCTTTCGGGTGCCGTCATTCTGACCACCGTGACCGACGTGGTGGGCTTTCTATCGTTTCTGGGCCTGGCGACGGTGATCATTCTTTAAGCGATCGCCGTTAATAAGGCGCTCAGGTCCTGCCACGTGCGGGTCTGATTCGATGTGAACAGGCCGCCTCGGCATGCGTTCCAAGCTGGAATAGGGGCCTGGAAGGCAGTACTGGCATACGAGGCGAGCCGATAGCATATTTATCGTTTTTCAATGGACGCGCGATCCTGGGGTCGCGCTCAACCGTCAAGGCTTTCATGCTCCCCGATTTTTCACTTCTCGCTTGGCTGCTCATCATTTTTTCGGTCTATCTGACCGGCGTTTCCAAGGGCGGGTTTGCCGGCGGCTTTGGTACGCTGTCGGTGCCGCTGATGGCGCTCGTGATCAGCCCGACCCAGGCGGCAGGGCTCTTGCTGCCGCTGCTTCTGGTGATGGACGTGTTCGCGGTGAAAGCGTGGTGGGGCAAGCACGACATGGCGGAAGTGTGGCGCTTTCTGCCGGGGCTTTTCATCGGCGTGGCGGTAGGCACGCTGTTGTTCGGCAGTCTCAGCGATCAGGGCGTGCGGCTGGTGCTGGGGGGATTATCGCTGGTATTCGCGGTGTACATGCTGTTCAAGCCCGTCGCCAAAAAGCCCATTTCGACGCGCTGGGCGCTACCGGCGGCCAGCGTCTGCGGCTTCACAAGTTTCATCGCCCACGCCGGCGCACCCCCGCTCAACGTGTACCTTTTACCGCGCAAGCTTGCCAAGGAGACCTTTATCGCTACCTGCGCGGTGGCCTTCGCCATCGTCAACGCCATCAAACTGGGGCCTTACGTGTGGCTGGGGGAGGTCAACCTGACCAGTGCCTGGGCGTCGCTTTTACTGGTACCCGTGGCGTGGATAGGCGTGCGTAGCGGACTCTGGCTGCAAAGTCGCGTCAACGACGTACTGTTCTATCGGCTGGTCATCATCGCCATGCTGCTGGTGGGCGCCAATCTGATCGGTCAGGCGCTTGGAGCTTTCTAAAAAAGCTTATTCGTCGCTTGGCTCAGGCGCCCAGCCACCGCCGGGCAAACGTATCGCCATCAAGCGGCTCGCCCAGCCAGTCCCCCTGCCCCTGGTGACACCCCATCTCGGTGAGTAGCCGTGCCTGGGCCTCACTTTCGATCCCTTCAGCCAGCGGCTTGATCCCCAGGGTTTTGGCGATATCGATGATGGTTTGGGTGATGGCCCGGTCCTGCGGATTATCGACGATATGGCGCACGAACGAGATGTCGATCTTGAGCACGTCTGCGGCAAAGCGGCGCAGGTAGGAGAGCGAGGAGTAGCCGGTGCCGAAATCGTCGATGGCAATGGTATAGCCCGCCTCGCGCAGCGCTTGCGTTGTCAAAACGGCCTGATCCGGGCTGCGCATGACGGCACTTTCCGTCAGCTCCAGACCCAGCGCTTGCGGCGCAACGCCCTGGGTCAATCGCTTAACTTTCTCCAACAGCTGCGGGTTGGCGAACTGCTGAGCGGAGACGTTGACCGACAGGCGCCCCGTCAGCGGTGTGCCCGCACTCGCCCAGGCTTTTAGCTGGGTGGCGGCCTGAGCCAGCACCCACTCACCCAGCAGATTGATCAGCCCACGCTCTTCGGCCAGCGCGATGAATTCGCAAGGATTGATAAAGCCCCACTGGACGTCGTGCCAGCGGCACAGCGCTTCTGCCCCGGCCAGCTCGCCACTCACAAGATCCAGCTGCGGCTGAAAATAAAGCTTCAGCGTTTGCTCGCTGATGGCCAGCCGTAGCCGCTCGGTGAGTTCCTGGCGGCGCTGGATATCGAGACGCAGCGCCGGCTGATAGCGACAGCGCGTCTGGGCCGTGCGCTTGGCGTGATGCAGCGCCAGGGTGGCGGCATTGAAAAGATCGTCAGGCGCCTCGACCGTGTCGGGGTAATGCGCCAGGCCGATATTGACCCCGATCAACAGCGTTAGGTGATCAAGGCATACGGGCTGACACACCGCGTTTTCCAGCTGCAGGGCGGTCGCGTCGAGCGCCTTGCCCTTCGCTTTATCAAAAAGCACCGCAAACTCATTACTCGATAGTCGCGCGATGAACGCTCCAGACGGCGCGGCCGCCTGAAGCCGCCTTGCGACGGCGATCAATAGCTCATCGCCCACCGCGTGACCGTGAAGATCGTTAATCTCACGAAAATCCTTGATATCCAGCAGCACGAGGGACAGGGCATGAACGCGCGCGGCGAAGGCGGCCAAACGCTCCATGAACCTGGCCCGATTGGGTAGGCCCGTAGTGGTATCGATATAGGCCAGATACTCGATGCGACGATGATCGCGCTGACGCTCGAGCTCCGCGGCGGCACCGTTGGAGAGAATTCGCAGCACCGAGGTGGCAAAAGCGTTGGCGCTGAGCGGCGTCTGGTAAAACACCATCATGACGCCGATGGCCTCGCCCGCGGCGTTATCGAGCCGCCGCCCGATCCAGGCCTTGGCACAGAGCTCGACCGCTGGCAGCGCCATGGCGCCGCTGTCCTGAACGACCGCCTCCTGGTCGCGCACGACCCGCTCGCAGGGCGAACCGCGAAGACCAAAGGCGTGCGCCGGTAGCGAAATACCTCGCACGACCAGACTTTCCGTGGTGATCCTCGCCCGACCAATGTGCTCGTCAAGCGCCTGGGCATCAAGCGTTTTAAGGCTCAGCGGCTTATCGAGCAGCGCAATGAAGCCGCCATCCGCCTCCAGCAGCGTAATGAGCGTGGCGATCAGTTGCTGGCAATAGTGCCCGTTCACCCGTGAGGTGACCGACGAGGCGACCTGGACGACCGTATTTTGTACGCGCTCGAATTCGTGCTGCTCGGTAATATCGCAAATGAAGCCTTCCAGACAAACGGTCGCGCCCTGGATATCGAATACGCCCTGGCCCTGCTCCCATACCCAGCGGTAGCAGCCATCTCGATGGCGAAGCCGGTACACGAGCCGGTAGGGGTTACGCGCCTTGAGCGCGTTATAAAGCTCGGTAAATACCCGCTCGCGATCCTCGTCATGAATCAAATGGCCCAGCGTGACGCTCTGACCCGCTTTTAGCGCCTCGATCGAATAGCCAGTCAATGCCCGAGCGCCCAGGCTTACGAGCTGCAGGTCACGGCGGCGATTGTCGAGGCAGCGGTAAGCCATGCCCGGCAGATGATTAAGCAGCGTGTTCAAACGCCGCTCGCTTTCCCGGGAGAGCCGCTCGCTTTTTTTCAACGCGAGCGCGGTTTTCTGACGCTCGAGCTCCGTCCCCAGCTGGGCCGCGGCGATCATCAGTATGTCGTTTTCGAACGCCCCCCAGGTAATTGCGCGGTTCGCCAGTACTGCCACGAACCCGAGCAGCGCGCTGTTTGAGCCAAACACGGGAAAGCCGACATAGCTTTGCGCGTTGAGCGACGTCAACAGCTCGTCCCGGGGGAAAAGCGTCTGCACCTTTTCCAGATAGTGGCAGGGGGCATGCTCACTGATGGTCTCGCAGGGCGTGCCCTTGAGCGAGTAGGTGAAGTGACTGCTGGATTGTCCCTGTGACCAGAAGGCAAGGGCCTGGGCGCTACGCGCGCCCACATATTCGGCGATCAGCACATGATCCATGTGTAAAAGCTGCGCCAGCTTTTCTGCCATTAAAAGATAAAACCGCCTGGCGTCTTCGCGCCCAAATCCTTTCGCCAGTGGACGAAAAGTCTCTGCCGTCTCATCCTTTTTTTGCATGAGCAAACCCGCCCTTGGAATTAGCGCAGTCGAAACAACGTTTTTATCTTATAACGTTAATAATTTCAGCTGTATAAATAGACGCTTCACGCATATTGACCCAGCGTGCAGGGCGACGAGAAGCGTTTAAAAGTATATGCTTTGTCCATGCAGTCATAATAACCGCTTATTGCGCTGAGGCAGTGTCCATGGAGAAAAAATGAAGAGCCACCCGGCTCCGGAGCAGCCGCTTTATCACTCCCTGACCGACAAGCTGCCCCATTTTCTAAGCCGGTCGCTGCGAAAGACCGCCTCGCTCCCATCGCTTCCGGCCGTGGTGATGCAGGTGCTGGAAATCGCGCGCGCGCCCAATGCCTCGCTCAAGGAGTATGCCGGGGTGATCGAACACGATCCGGCCCTGACGGCGCGCCTGATCGCCGTGGCGAACACCGCGCACCACGTGCGCTCGCCCAACCCCGCCATCACGAGTCTCGAGGCGACGCAGCGGCTGGGCACCGACGCCACGCTTGCCACCGTTTTGAGCTTTGCGCTGTTCAAGGATGAGCAGACCAGCGACATCGCTCTGCCGACCTGGCAGCGAGCGATCGCCTCGGCGGCGATCGCGAGCCAACTTGCACAAAAGTGCTGCCCTGAGCGCCTGGGGCAGGTGTTCACCGCAGCGCTTTTACAGGATATCGGCATTCTGGCACTTCAACTGGCCTACCCCGAAGAGGCAGCGACGCTTTACACCCAGCGTGATCTGTCCCACATGGAATTGGCCAAGGAGGAGCGTCAGCGATTTGGCTGTGATCATACGCTCATCGGTGCCTGGCTTGCGGCCAAGTGGGGGCTTCCAGAGAGCCTGGTTCAGATGATCGACGAAAGCCATGACACTGTTTTCACCGACGACCCGGTGGCGCTGTGCGTGCGCTTTTCCGGGCCGCTGGCAGATGCCTGGCTGTCACCCAACGCGCCTCAATCCTTCTCCACGCTGCTGTTTGAGCTCTCCTCGGCGCAGTCGGAGCACGTCGCCCTGCTTGAATCGCTTTTTCATCGCATGCATCAGCAAATTGAGCTTTTAAGCGACCTTCTCAAACTGGCGGTACCGCTGCCCATCGACAGTCAGGCCGTGCTGAGCGAGGCCAAGCAGCTACTGTTTCAGCACGCGCTGGCCATCAGCGCTCGACTCGAAGCGCAGCAGCAGCGTTTTCACAAGCTCGAGCAGCAGCATGACGCCCTGCTCGAGCATAGCCGCCTTGATCCTCTGACCCAGCTGGCCAATCGCGCCTGGCTCGAAGAGCAGCTCAAGGAGCGCTTTGCAAAGTGCCGTCAAAAAAAGCGCACCATGTCGGTCGTTTTCATCGATCTTGACCACTTCAAGACGCTCAACGACCGCTACGGCCACCGGGTCGGCGATGAGGTGCTGCAGTGCTTTGGCAAGGCGCTGTTGGCGCTGGTGGATGCCTCCGATGTGGCGGGACGCTACGGTGGTGAAGAGTTCTTGATCATCATGCCCGATGAAACGGCGCAGAGCGCGCTGCGCCTCGCTCAGCGCATCATGACGCTGCTGGAAAAAGAGGCCATGGCCTACCACGATACCAAGCCGCTTTACATCACCGTGTCCATCGGCATCGCCTGCCTGTCAGACGGCGTATTCGAAAGCGAACACGAGCTGATCGCCGCCGCCGATCAAAGCATGTACTACATCAAGCGCTCGGGGCGCAGCGGCGTGTCGATCTACGGCCAATGATCAAGGCGTTACGCTGACTACCCCGTCATGACACGAGGCAAGTAGAGCGCGATCGCGGGAAACAGATGCATCAGCGCGATGGCCAGCAGCATCAGCAGGAAAAACGGCAGCGTTGCGCGTGTGATCGTGAGAATATCCTTGCCCGTCAGGCTCTGGATCACGAATAGATTGAAGCCTACCGGCGGGGTGATCTGCGACATTTCCACCACGATCACCAGATAGATACCAAACCAGATCAAATCGAACCCGGCTGCGCTGATGACCGGCATGATGATCGATGTCACCAGCAGGATCAGCGAGATCCCGTCCAGAAAGCATCCCATTACCAGCAGTAAAAGCGTCAATGCGACCAGTAGCTGCGTCGGTGAGAGGCCCATATCGCCGATCGCCTGTGCCAGGCGCATGGGGACTTGAGTAAACCCCATCGCCGAGGTCAAGAACGAGGCGCCAGCGATGATGAAGGCGATCATGCACGCCGTGCGCACCGCGGCGAACAGCGAATCGGCAAAGATTTGACGGTCGAAATGGCCGTTGATGCGCGCGATGACGATCGAAAGCGTCACGCCCACCGCCGCCGCCTCCGTGGGTGAGGCAAGACCTGCGTAGATCGAGGCGATGATGCCGCCGATCAGCAGTAGAATCGGCATCAGCGCCAGGGTGTTGCGTAGCTTTTGGGAAAGCGGCATATCGGCTTCATCGGCGCCGGTCAACCCGTCCCTGCGCCCCTTGATCAGCGCCCAGAGCACCAGATAGCTCATGAACAGCGCCAGAATCATCAGCCCCGGCCCGATGCCGGCCATGAAGAGCCGCGAAATCGACTGCTCCGTCACGACCCCGTAGACAATCAACACGATGGAAGGCGGAATCAATAGTCCCAGCGTCGAGGCACTGGCGAGTGTGCCGATCGCCATGTGGCTATCGTAGCCGCGCCGTTCGAGTTCCGGCAGCGTCATCTTGCCAACGGTCGCGCAGGTCGCCGCCGAGGAGCCGCAGACGGCGGCGAACAGGCCGCTGCCGATGATGTTGGTATGCAAAAGGCGCCCGGGCAGCCGGTTCAGCCAGGGCGAGAGGCCGCGAAACATGTTGTCGGCAAGCCCGGAGCGAAAGAGGATTTCCCCCATCCAGATGAACATCGGAAGCGCAGTCAAATCCCAGCCGTAACTGGCGCCCCAGAAATCCGAGGCCAGTATCGGGTTAGGGTCGAAGGGGCTGAAAAACGCCAGCGCGATCCAGGCCGTTCCCATGAGCGCAAAGGCCACCCAAACGCCGCTTCCCAGCAGCGCAAAGAGCGTGACCAGCGTTATCAGGCTGAGTAATAGCACGAGCGCGTCTCCCACTCTGTATCGTTCTCGATCATGCGTGCTCGTCGCCTTGAACCTGCCTGGTAGGGTCGTGACAAATGCCAAGCCATGATCAGTGCATCTCGCTGTCGTCAGTGGCCGTCGCCTCGCGAAAGCTTGCCGGATCACGTACGCCGATGTGCACGGCCATGAGCAACGCCTCCAGAAGCGCCAGGCACAGAAGTGCTACGCCCAGAATCAGCACGCTTTGGGGTATCCACAGTGGCAGCGACAAAAAGCCCGACGAGACATCGTTGTACTGAAGGCTTTCGCGGGCGAGGCTCACCAGCCCGTAACACAGCATCACGCTGATGATCAGCGCCACGAGCAGCCCAAACACCTCAAACCATACGCGCAGCCGTGAAGGCAGCCGGGCAATCACCAGCGTCACGCGAATGTGTGCGTGGTGGGTGAAGGTGTAGGCCAGCCCTAGAAACGTGGCCCCCACCAGCAGATACGCCGCCATCTCGGAAACGCCGGTAATACTGATGCCGAGCCGGCTCTGCCCAACCAGCACCAGCAGCGCATCCAGCAGGCGAAACAGCACCTGAAAGGTGATCAGCGTGCAGATCGCGATCATGCACGCCGCCGCCCCCCAGGCGCCAAGCCGGTAAAGCCTATCGAGTTTGAACACCATCGTAGCGCCTCGTAAAAACGCCGACGCCGGGCACCGGCGTAAAGCTCATGCCTGGCTCGTCGGTTGAGCGACCCGTTCGCTTTCAACGGGTTTGTTCTCGACCGATTTATTCGCGACCGGCCTGTTCACGACCGACCTGTTCACGATAGTCGCTCAGCGCCTGCTCGGCCTCGTCATCCGCCCGTGAGCGCCAATCTTCGAACAGTGCGTCGCCCGCGCGCTGCAGCGCCGCCGAGACCTCTTCATTGGGCGTTGAAACCGCGATGCCGTTCTCCTCGAGCGCTTCGAGGCTCATTTGATTGTCTTCACGGCTCGCCTCCCAGCCCCGCTCTTCGGCCCGGGCCGCCGCGTCCATCAGTGCGCTTTGCGTCTCTTCGTCCAGGCGGTCGAAGCTTCGCTGGCTGATAAACACGATATTTTTCGGCAGCCACAGGTTGGCGTCGGTGTAGTCCGAGACGTAGTCCCAGGCCGTCATGGCGTTGCCCGTCGAACTCGAGGTGATCATCGCATCCACTCGGCCGGTGCTGAAGGCAGTGGGAATGTCCGACTCCTCGGTTTCGGTGGGGCTGCCGCCCAAATTGCTGACGAAGCGTTGGGTATTGATGTTCGGTGCGCGCACCCTGAGTCCTTCGAACTGCGCCGGGTCGGTCAACGGCTCGCTGGTGTAAATCCCCTGAGACGGCCAGGCAACGGCATAGAGCGGAATCAGGCCCTCCTCGGCAAAGAGCTCGGTGATCATCGGCCTGGTTGCCTGCCAAAGCGAAAAGGCCTCATCGTAGCTGCCGGCCACACCGGGCAGCGTATCCACTTCAAAAATCGGGTTATCGTTGGAGAGCACCGACAGGAAAACTTCGCCGGCATCGATGGTGCCGCGACGCACCGACGGTTTGATCTCGCCGTGGGCCACCAGCGAACCGCCGCTGTGAACGGTGATGGTCAACTCGCCGTCGGTTGTTTCGGCGACATCCTCGGCAAACTGTTTGGTGTTTTGGGTATGGAAGCTGGCATCGCCGTAAGGCGTCGCCATGGTCCACTGCGCCGCCTGTACACTCGAGGCGAAGGCGCAAGCAGATATCAGCAGCAGCGATTGGGTGGCACGAATACGCATGGAGAGTTCCTCTTGTTCCCTATCGGGTCGTTGTTTTTGAAGCAGACACTCGAATGTGAATGCGCTATCGATGCAACATCAAGGCCAAACAGCACTGCCGTCTGGCAGCTCGCTTGCATCGCGCCATAAAACGCACCAAAGGGTTCGAAAACCCTCGTCAAAATCCTCGTCGATCCCATGGCGGCGAATATCGCGGCTCAAACGGGCAGCCCGGTTTTCTCAGTGTAGGCGCTAATATCGTGCGTTATTTCAACGCTTCGCACCGCTGGCCAGCATTGTCCGGCGTTTCAATACGATAGCATTCGCAGAAAAATGGCTGGCAATCAAAAAAGCCTCTCCCCTATATTGGAAAGACGTCCAAAACGGCATTCACTGCCTTCAACACCGCGACAGGAGACATCATGGCCCTCCCCCTGCTCAACTGCGACATGGGCGAAAGTTTCGGCAACTGGCGCTTGGGGCTGGACGCCGAGGTGATGCCTTTCGTGGACTGCGCCAACATCGCCTGCGGCTACCACGCTTCTGATCCCCACGTGATGCGCCGCACCGTGGCGCTGGCCGCCGAGCATGGCGTGCGCATTGGCGCGCATCCGGGCTATCCGGACCTGATGGGATTCGGGCGGCGCTCCATGGCCTGCTCGCCCGCCGAGGTCGAGGACATGATTCTCTACCAGGCAGGGGCGCTAGCCGGCATCTGCCGCGCCGAAGGTGCCGAGCTTGCCTATATCAAACCCCATGGCGCGATGTACAACGACATGGCCGCCAACCTCGCGCTTCTCGAAGGCGCGCTTCGCGCCGCGAAAGCCTTCGACGCGACGCTCCCGTTCATGGTGATGTCCACCGCCGATACCCGGGGTCAGCGCGAGCTCGCCGAACGAATGGGCGTGACACTCTGGTTCGAAACGTTTGCCGACCGCGCCTACGAGGCCAACGGCCATCTCGCCTCGCGCCGTCTGGAAGGCGCCGTGCATCACGACCGCGCGACCATCGTCGCTCAGGCCACGGCGCTTGCCAGGGGTGAGCCCTTGACCGCCCGCGACGGCACCTCGCTCACGCTTGCCTGCGATACGCTCTGCGTACACGGTGACAACCCGGAATCCGTGGCCGCGGTGCGGGCCATTCGCGAGGCCTTCAACGCGTTGGAGTCGGTGTGAGGCCGCGTCTTGAAACCGCCGCCATGGACGCCATCACCGTGCGTCTTTTCGAGACCATCGATGAAGACAACATGGCGTGGATCATGGCGGCGGATAGCGCTCTGCGCCAGGCAATGGGCGGCGCTCTGATCGACCTCACGCCCTCCTACACGACGCTGCTGGTTCACTACGACTGCCGACAGCTGTCATTTGCCGACGCGCGCAAGGCCATCGAAAAGGCGCTGACCGATCTGGCACCGGCGGAGTCCCAAAGCGGCACGCTTCACGAGATCCCGGTCTGGTACGACGAAAGCGTCGGCCCGGAACTTCCCCTGGTAGCGCAGCGCGCCGGGCTGAATGTGGACGCGCTCATCGAGCGTCACTGCGCTCATGACTACTGCGTTTTTGCGCTGGGCTTCGCGCCGGGCTACGGCTTCATGGGGCTGGTGGACGAAGCGCTCGCCACACCGCGGCTGAAGACCCCGCGTCAGCGGGTGGCGGCGGGCAGTGTCGGCATCGCCGAGCGCCAAACCGCTATCTACCCGCTACGCTCCCCCGGCGGCTGGAACATACTGGGCCGCACCGCGGTGCCGCTGTTCGAGTACGCCAAAAAGGGCGAGCCGCTTTTACGCCCCGGCGACAAGGTGCGCTTCAAGGCCGTCACACGCGCCGAGTTCGAAGCCGCCGGCGGCGACAGCACCCCGCTGGAGGAGCGTTCGTGAGCAACAACGCGAACCACCAGGGCGTGATCGTACGCCAGGCAGGGCCGCTCGCGCTGATACAGGATACCGGACGCTTCGGCGTCAGCCACCTGGGCGTGACCCAGGGCGGTGCCGCCGACTGGATCTCCTATCGCTGGGCCAACTGGCTGCTCGGCAACGCCCCGGACAGCGCCGCGCTCGAAATCGTGCTGGGGGGCAACCTGACGCTCGAGGCCGAAAAAGAGGTGACGCTGGCGCTCGTCGGTGCTGACCTGGACGCGCGCCTCGACGACGCGCCGCTCGCGCCCAACGCCTGCTTTACGCTGCGCCCCGGCCAGCGCCTGGTCTTTCGTCAGCCAAAAACCGGACTACGCGCCTATCTCGCCTTTCCCGGCGGGCTCGATGCCCCCGAGATTCTCGGCAGCCGCGCCTGTACCGTGCGCGAACAGATGGGCGGGCTCCTGGATGACGGCAAGCCCTTGAAAACGGGCGACCGATTGACCTGGCACGGCGCCGGGGTCGCCTCGCGCGCGCTGCCCTCGAAGGCAGTGCTGCCGGTGAATACCCCCGGGCCGCTTTCCCTGGTGCTCGGCGCTCAGGCCTCGCGCTTCGCTGGCCAAAGCCTCTTTCACGCCTTTAACCAGCGCTGGAGCGTGGATGATCGCGCCGACCGCATGGGCATCCGCCTGACCGGCACGCCGCTTTTGAGCGGACCTTCTGGTATCGTTTCCGAAGGCATTCCGCTGGGCGCGATCCAGGTGCCTCCGGACGGCCAGCCGATCGTGCTGATGAACGACCGCCAGACCATCGGGGGCTATCCGCGCATCGGCGCGCTCACCCCCAGCGCCTGCGCGCGCCTGGCCCAGTGCCTGCCCGGCACCGAGGTACGGCTTCGACCAATCACCGCCACTCAAGCGCAGATGATTCACCGGCGCCAGCTCGGCGTTTGGGACTAACCCCGGGTGAACCGTTCACGTTAAGTTAAAGCGGCGCGCTTATGCTGTTGCCCTTCATGGATGTAAAGGATTTCGCGACATGGTCGTCAAGTACGCCGTTTTACCCCTGGTCGCACTGCTAACCGTGAGCACGTCGAGCGCCAGCGCCGAGAACCCGCTTCGCATCGAAAGGCTTCAGCCCTGTGGCGAGCGCTTCAGCCAGCCGACACAAACGTTTTGTCTGGTGGCCAGCGGGCTTGAAGACGATGACGTTCAGCTCATGCTGAGCGGTTCACCCCTTGTGCCCTCTCGCATCGAGCGTCAAGGGCAAAGGCTTCGCGTCACGGTTGACGGCGAGACACAAAGCGCCCCGCTGTGGCTCGAACAGCGCCAACGTCAAAGCAACCCGGTCTGGCTGAGCCTTCAGGGGAGTCATGTGATCGCCGCCACCGACGACGAAGTCGCCGAGAACATGGACGGTGTCACAAGCTACGTCGATCTGATCAGCCTGATCATCGAAGAGGAGTACGACGGCCTGGAGGAGGCGCAGCGACTGGCCGAGAAGTACGGCGCCGAGGTCGTCGGCCAGATCCCGCCGCTCAACACCTACCAGCTGCGCCTGCCCGTAGAGGACCTGGTTGCCCGCGACGCGCTGGTGCTCAGGCTCGGCAGCGAGCTCAGCGTGGATGCCGTGGTGGTGGAAGAGTCGAACGCCGAAGAGAGTACTGAAGACGGTATCGAGCAGGACGCCAGCCCCCCGCCCGAGGCTCACGACCAGGAGTGGGCGGCGAACCGTTTTCTGGACGCGGTGAACTTTTATCAGCGGCGCCTGAATCCGGATCACGACGATATCGACACCCACCCCGTGCGTATCGGCGTCATCGAGCGCAACGTCGATTTCGATACCCCGGACTTCGCCGATTACCTGGGCGACTGCCGCCAGAGCGCAACGCGCACCTGCGTTTACGCCACCGACGCCGCTGAACCCGACGGCCACGGCACCACGGTGGCGGGCATTCTGGCCGCCGCCTGGAACGAGGGTGGCAACAGCGGTTTTTTACGCGGGCTCGACAGCGTCGGCCCCGGCTTCGATGTCATCGTCGACCGCGGTTCGGATGCCGGCATCACCGCCAACGTGGCCGCCTCGGTCAACCTGGTGGAGGACGGCGCCCGCCTCCTCAACTGGAGCTTTGGCATTCACCGCGTGGGGACCGTCGATATCCACGGTGACGAGGTCGACTCGCTGGTGCGCTCCGGCATCGCCATGGACGGCTATGAGGAGCTGCTCGAGGAGTTCTTCTTGTGGCTACGCCGCGAGCACCCGGACGTGGTCGTGGTGAACTCGGCGGGTAACGCCTCGTCGTTCTCCGGGCGCGACGACTACCGCCTGCCCTCCTCCTTCGTCACCGACCAGCTGTTCGTGGTCGGCGGTCACGAGCGAAGCGG
The DNA here is from genome assembly GCF_025725645.1 of Halomonas sp. GD1P12. NCBI lineage: Bacteria > Pseudomonadati > Pseudomonadota > Gammaproteobacteria > Oceanospirillales > Halomonadaceae > Halomonas > Halomonas sp. GD1P12. The sequence goes on from NZ_CP107007.1 coordinate 3,375,990, forward strand.
CGAAGAGGTCGCCATCGAGGACGTCCGCTACGCGATCAAGCGCGACGCCTCGAACATCGACATGCGCGTGGATATCACCGCCGCCGCCTGCGTGCGCGCCTCCACGGCCCGCGAGGGCGAGCAGGGTGAGCCGCACTGCGGCACCTCTTACTCCACACCGCTGGTGACGGGCCTGCTGGCAGCCATGATGTCGATCGACCCGACCCTGACGCCAGCGCAGCTACGAATCCTGTTACGCCGCAGCGCCCTGCCGATCGGCGAGGAGTTCGATTTCGAACCCACCGACGCCGACGATCTAACCGCCCCGATCCTGCCCTCCGAGCGCGCCCACGATCTCAACCACCCGGATATCGGCCTGTCCGCCCGGCTCGACATGTACAAGGCGCTGGATCTGACGGTGCAGAGCTTGGAGCGGGCGCGCTGAACGGTAGTACTCAAAACGCAAAAGGCACCCTTGAGTGCCTTTTGCGTACTGCTTCAAGCGTCAGTGCCCGGGCATTTGCATTTCTTTGACCACGATATCGCCATCAACCACGATCGGCTCATCGTCAAGAAACAGCGAACAGCCTCGCATGGGGATATCCAAATGACAGGCCGTATCGTTGGGGCCGCCAAGCTCGTTATTGGGGCCGGTAGAGAACATCACATTACCGTAGAAGCTGCGCGGCTCCATGCCCATACCGCCGGGAAATTCGCCGGGCACCATACGATGCCACTTGGCATTCGGGTTCATCCCCCAGCCCACATGGCTCATGCCGAGCCCGCGCTTGTCGTCGAAACTCTCCATGTAGGATTTGACCAGCTCGGCATCCAAGCCGCCGCGAATATCAGTGATCCAACCCTTTTCGATGGTATAGGTAATCGGCTCACGAACGTACATATTCTGAGGCAATAGAATGTCGCCAGGGGCCACCACGATCGTGCCGTCGACACCGTCATCGTCGCCGCCAGTGAACACAAAGCCCGAGGGCCAGTGGTCCCACCGCCCCGGTTCATCAGTACAGGCGTATTCGGCAACCGTTGGATAAGTGTTCAACTTATAGGTTACGTCCGTGCCGTGGGGCGAGGTAATGCGCATGACCTTGGCTTTTTCAAGCATCGCTGCGCCAATCTCGACTTTCTCTCTGAGCTCCCTGGAAGGCAGCATGCGCGCCAGCAATTCCGGCGGTTCCACCGCCGTGAGCACGCGCGTCCCCGCGTCCTGAATAGCCATCTGCTCCGGTGAAAAAAGCAAAAAGATACAGTCGATGAGCATATCGCAGTTTTTCAGCGCTTCAACGGCATCCGGCATGGCGGCGAGACCGGTGGTTCCCACGTTCCAGCCACCCATCACGGAGGGTGGAGGCAGGCGCATATGATACATATTGGCGCCCAAGCGCCGGCCGGCGGCCATGAACGCATCGGCGTAATCAAGACGCTCGTTGCCTTGGGTGAGCACGATGAGCCGTTCGTCAGATTTGACCCCGGACATTTTCAATTGGTGAATACAAATTTCGGTAAAGCTTGCGTGATCCATAACGCCTCCTGAAGAGCGTCGATGAGGGTGCGCCCTCTGCGTCAGCGCAGAGGGCGGTTAAGCCCCGTTCAATGCATCAGACGGTGGCTTTGCTGTCAGCGCTGCTCGAAGTATTAGCCGACATGCGCTTTTTACGGCCCAGTTCGTCGGTAATCGCGCCCAGAAAGGCATCTGCGGAAGCCTGGTCGGGTTGAGTGGCGAGGCTCACGCCAATGAACAAGACCGTAGAGACGACGATGCCCCAGATGCCCGAGGGTAGGCCAAGCAGAGAGTTACCGGTGGCATACATGCCAAGTACGAAAACGCTGGTACCTACCACGCTCGCCAGAGCGCCAGCGCCGGTACCGCGTTTCCAGAAGAAGGCGCCGATGATCGCAGGCACCATAGCGACCAGCCCGGAAGAGGCGGCCACCGACAATACGGCGATCAAATCCAGCTGCAGTTCGGCAAAGCCCAGCGCAAGCAGTGCAATGATCGGTACGACGATTTTCCCCATCATCAATTGACGCTTCTCGTCGACACCGGGCTTGGCATTGGCATAGACGTCACGCGAGAGCATCGAGGCTAGCGTGAGCATGATCGAGTCAATGGTCGACACCGCCGCGGCCATGATGCCGATCATGACGATCACACCCAGCAAAGGCGGCACGAACTCGGAGGCCAGCAGCGAGGGCGTGGCCAAGTCCGCTCGCTCGAGCCCCGGAAAGGCAGCGAGCGCGGAGAAGCCCCAAAGCACCGAGACCAGTGTGTAGATGAAGCCGAACCCCAAAAAGCCAATCAGCATCTGGCGCATCGAGCGCAGCGAAGACGGCATGAACAGGCGCTGGCTCACCTGCGGGTTGGAAAGACTAAAAAAGAACCAGGGAATGCATAGCCCCATGAAGGTAACGAAGCTGAAAAGCCCGGATCCCGGCACGCTGAGCGAGGCAGGATGATCGGCTTGAAGCGTGCCGAACAGTCCGCTAAAGCCGCCCAGCCCCTGGATGACCAGAAACGCCACCAGAGTCGATGCCACGATCATCATCAGCGCCTGTAATGAGTCGGTCCACATCACTGAACGGATGCCCGCTATATAGGAAAAGAAGATAGCGATCGCGGTCGCCATCACCACGCCCGTCGTGAAGTTGATCGCACCATCGGTCATGCCTTCCAGCAGATAGCCAACACCGGCAAGCTGTACGGCGGAATAGGGGATCAGGAAAATACAGCTGGCCACGGAAACGGCCATGGCTACCCGCTTGCTGTTATAACGGTGCCCCAGCATCTCGCTGGGGGTCACGAAGCCGAACTTCTTACCGACCGCCCAAAAACGCGGGCCGAAGATCGCCACCAACGAAACGCCGGCGAAATAGATAATCTCGAAGCCCAACGCCCCGACCCCGCCGGCGTAGGTAAGTCCGGCAAGGCCTACCATCATGAAAGCGCTATAGGTGGTGGCGCTGTAGCTCAGCGCCGAGACGAACCCGTTCATCTGCCGGTTGCCCAGAAAGTAACCCGACATGCTCTCCGCCGGGCCTTGGCGAGATAGAAAGGCGATACCGACCGCGATCAATAGATAAATGCCGATGGACCACCAAATCATCGATTCAGTCATTGTCGTGCTCCTCGAAATCCTTGGTGATATGAACATTCAGCACAATGATGGCGAGCCCTGCACAGCTCCACAGCAAAAAGCTGCCGTACCACGCGTTGATATTGGTCAGCAGGGTGTACGGCACAAGGCAGCTCAATAGCACCACCAGCCAGACGGCCCATATCCACTTGCTTCGTTTCATGATCCACCTCGTTTTGTATCGTTAGGAAGAAAGGTCGTGTTGTTTTAGTGAGGTTGGCGTGTTTCAGCGACGCGTTGTTCGAGTTGTTGCCACATGGGCGCCTCGGGCGCGAAGCGCGCCCGTAGATAAGCCGTTAACGTTGCGACCTGTGTATCGCTAAAGCTGTCGGCGAAACCAGGCATGCTGCCCGTACCGGGAACGGCGGTATCGTGTACACCGCCCATGATCGATTGAATGACGTTGTCAGGCCGGTCACTGTGCAGATTGGTATTGAGTGCAAGCGAGGTTGAAGCCTTGGTAAACCCAGGCACGCCGTTATCCACATGGCAGGCCGCGCAGGCGCCCTGGAAAAGCTGCGCCCCCTCTTCCATGCCTGCAGGCTCAGCGCTCGTGGCGGCGGTCAAGCGCTGGGCCTCGGCTCGAGCCGAAGAGGCGTCTTCGGCCGGCGCTTGCATCTGCTGCGCCACATAGTGGGCAATTGCGCGAACGTCGTACTCTGGCAGCTCGCCGAGCCCGGCTACCACCGGCGCCATCGGCCCTGAGGCAACGCCGTGCAGCTCGGAGCGCCCATGGCGCAGGTAATCGAAGAGCGAGCTTTCGCTCCAGGCCACCGGCGAGCGCGACAGTGTATTGAGCGCCGGCGCCTCCCACCCATCTACTACGGCGCCCGCCAGGTACTGCTCGCCCTGCTTCTCGGCGCCCATTGCATTGCGCGGGCTATGACAGGCGCTACAGTGTCCAAGCCCCTCGGTTAGGTAGGCGCCACGGTTGTATAGCTCGCTCTGGGTAGGGTCTGGCTGAAAGGGCGTGGGGTCATGATAGAGCGCCTGCCAAGGCGCCATGAGCGCACGCACATTGAAAGGAAACGTCAGCGCGTTTTTCGGTGCCGGTGCAGACACCGCCGGCTGTGCCATCAAGTAAGCGTAAAGCGCCTGGAGATCTGCATCACTGGTCTTGGCAAACGCGGTGTAGGGAAACGCCGGATAGAGGTGGCGCCCGTCGCGACCGACCCCCTCGCGCATGGCGCGCTCGAAGGCCGCAAAGGACCAGCTACCGATGCCCGTCGCTTCGTCTGGGGTAATGTTGGTGCTGTAAAGTGTGCCGAAGGGGGTCTCGAAGGCGTGTCCGCCGGCATTGGTGGCCCCACCCTCGGTCGTGTGGCAGGCGGCGCAGTCGCCCGCCGCCGCAACCAGCCGTCCCCGCTCGATGGTCTCGACAGAGTAGAGGTTGGCACCGGGCCGGGTGATCGGGGTGATCGCTCCTTTCCACGGCCAAGCCATGACCGCACTGCCCGCCACCGTCGTCAGCGCCGCCGCCGCGAGCCAGCGCCGCCGAGTCGCCTTCTTGCGCGGTGGCTTCGCACCGGGCGGTAAGCCTTTTCGACATTCGGGATCCTGTTCGTCAAGGGCCTGGCGCACGCGCCCGGCGGTGAAGGGGGGCTCGCGAAAACGCACGCCGGTGGCATCGAACAGCGCATTGGCGATAACGGCGACGCCGGGGGCAAATTCGGCGTCCTCCAGGACCAAGGGCAAGGTGGATGAATCCGCAGGCTTTGAGAACGATGACGTCGAAAGTTCTGTCGTGCGCGTCGCGAGCGCGTTTGAAGAAGTCTCCGGCGTCTGACCATCACCCCACTCATCGAAGGTCGGGGCGCGGCCGAGCAGCCCGCGCGATTCGCCCAGCACCCGCTCCTGGAGGGTTTGCTGAAGGTGTGCCGTGTCCACCTCGTCGCCGCTATCCTGTCCTACCACCAGCCGCGTCAGCCGGACATCGCCGGTCACGCGGTTGACGTCGACATCGGCAATCCAAGCGGAGCGCACACCGCTTTCCAAGCGCTGGTGGCGGTCGGGAAGCTGGGCGTAGGCCAAGCCTCGCCCTTTCAAGATGTCGCTCGCGGATGGCTCTGCTGGCTCTTTCTTCGGCCAGCCGGCCTGACGAGCCACAGAAGTAAGCAACTCGCTACCCCGGTCATCGTCCAGGTGATCCAAACGTAGCGTTAACGGGTCCTCCCCCCTCGCGTGGGCGAGCTCATCGACGAACGCCTCGCGAGCAAAGGTCTGCTGCACGTCCTGAAGCGTCATATTGGCCGCGGGCCGCTCACCGGTGTGCGCCGACAGGTGCGATTGTTCGAAACGGTAGGGGGTAAAAAGCAATGTTTTACGTTCAGTCTGCGCCCCGAGGGTCGCCCGCCCGCTCAGCAGTAGCCCAACGGCCGCGACTTCGCCGTTGGCGTAGGCCTGACGATACCGATAATGCGAAATGGTTGCGTCATTTTGGTGCGTCGCACTCAGCATCATACGCTGCGCCCGACCCAGCGCTTTCACGTCGGCTTCGTACGCCGCGCTAAGCCATACGGCCACCGGGGCGCCGACCGCCTTCGCCAGCAGCGCCGCATCCACGGCGGCGTCGTCACCACAGTGGCGACCCAGACCTGTCGCCAGTGCCTTGCCATCCGGGGCATGCAATGTGATCGCCGTACCATCGACCGATGTGGCCAGACTCAGATCGTGGCGCAGCGCCTCGGGGGTGGCGGTTCGCGTCCATACATTCAATGCAGCGTCGCGGCTTTCAGCGATCACCCATTCCGGTATCTCGCCCCAGCGCAAGCGGCTTGGCCAACCATAATCGCGGGCAAACGCGTCTTCTGTGTTTTGTTTTTCAAGAAGGGTTTCGCGCTGCGTATTAGCCACCGAGGCAGGCTTCTCCCAGCGAAGCACCAGGTGCTGGGCCGCATTGCGCGCGGACTCAAAGGTCGTTGCGACCACCCCGACAAAATTACCTTCAACGACAACACGTGTCTCGCACCCCAAAGCACCAATCGAAGTGTCATCGACGCTTATCAACCGGGCGCTTTCGAAGCGCTCGCCGGTCCAGCCATAGGTAGGCGGGCGAATCACCACGCCATAACGAAGCCCGGGCAATTGAGCGGGCAGCGTCTTTTGTGCTGAAGATGAAGCGCCCAGCGACTTACGCATCCAGGCCTCCCCGCCGGTCGGCCTCAAGCTCCACGGCCAGGTGCGCCGCCGACAGAATTTCCAGGTGAGTACCGCAGCGGCATAGGTTGTGATCGAGCGAGGCCAGTATCTGTTCGTCGGAAGGGGTGGCGGTATGGTTAAGCAACGAGCGAATACTAACGATCATACCGTTCAGACAATACCCGCACTGGGCGGCTTGGGCGTCGATAAAAGCCTGCTGCACCGGATCCAGGCGCTGATGTTCGGCAAGCCCTTCAAGCGTTGTGATCTCGAAGCCTTGCACCGCGGCTACCGTCAATACGCAGGCGCGCGCCGCGACGCCGTCGACCAGCACGCTGCACGCCCCGCACTCGCCGAGCCCACAGCCATACTTCGGCCCATTCAGCGCCAGGTCGTTGCGCAGAACGGCCAGCAACGGCGTATCCGGAGAAACGGCCAATGTATGGTGCTGGCCATTTACGTTTAACTTCAGCGTCATAGGGGATGACCATCGTTATTGTTGAAGTCGTCTGTCGTTGGTGGTGCGTCTTAAGCTCTACTGCTTAGCAGATCTGCGTTTTAGTGCAGCCAAGCGATGCCGCTATTCGCTTTTAAAGCAGCGTTTTTTCAAGCCGACCCGATGGTTGGGAAATCGACTCGGCACCATAGAAGTGCATACCTTTAAAGCCTGGGCATTAACAGTGCATACGTCTTAAATAATGCATATAAAACGTATATCATTCCCGCTGCATTACAATCAAGTCTTAATTAAAAAAACCTATAAATTAATTAATAATGTTTAAATTCATTAACTTATAAATTAAACACACTATACGAAGAGTTTATATAATTGACGTGCGTTTTTTCTTGACCAAAAAATAAATGGTGTATACGTTATTTAACAAGAGATAATGGCTACTTTTAAGAGGCCTTAGGCGCTCTCCTGGCGCCAGCCATACGCCAATAAAAAGCGAGGAAACGACTCCATGAACGATAAACCCACCATTGCCGTTATTGGTGCAGGCTTGGGCGGCGCCGCGGCGGGCGCCTTGCTGCAACAGGCTGGTTATCCCACCAAGGTGTACGAACAGGCCCCGTCCTTTTCTCGCTTGGGCGCAGGCATACACTTAGGGCCCAACGTGATGAAGGTCATGCGTCGCATCGGCATCGAAGACAAGCTCGATGCCATGGGGTCTCACCCGGATTACTGGTTCAGCCGTAACGGCATGACCGGCGAATATCAGTCGCGCATCCCCTTGGGCGAATACGCCCGGGAGCACTACGGGGCGTCTTATATCACCGTGCACCGCGGCGACTTACACGAACTCATGGTCGACACTCTTGATCAGGACCAGCTCTTTTTCGACAAGCGCGTGACCGACGTCGACGACAACGGCGACAAGGTCCGTTTAACCTTCGCCGACGGTACGGTCGAAGAGGCAGATCTGGTAATCGGCGCTGACGGCGTCAACTCGCAGATTCGCGAAAAGCTACTGGGTACGGAAGCACCGATTTACAGCGGCTGGGTCGCCCATCGGGCCATCATCTCTGCCGAGAAGCTCAAGGCGTATAACCTGGATTTCGAAGCCTGCGTAAAGTGGTGGTCCGAGGATCGCCACATGATGGTCTATTTCGTGACCGGCGATGAAAAAGAGTACTACTACGTGACCGGCGTGCCGGAGCCCGACTGGAATCACGGCACCTCGTTCGTCGATAGCTCTCAGGAAGAGATGTTCGAGGCCTTCAAGGGGTATCACCCGACCGTTCAAGCGCTGATCGAATGCACCGAGTCGGTCACCAAATGGCCGCTTCTGGAGCGTAACCCCTTGCCACTTTGGCACGACAACCGTCTGGTGCTATTGGGAGACGCTTGCCACCCCATGAAGCCGCACATGGCCCAAGGCGCCGCCATGGCCATTGAAGACGCCGCCATGCTGGTGCGTTGCCTGGAAGAAGTGGGCGCAGACGACTACCACGCGGCTTTCGAGCTTTACCGCGCCAACCGCTTCGAGCGCGCCTCTCGCGTGCAAAAGGTGTCCCACGACAATACCTGGCTTCGTGAAGAAGAGGACCCGGCGTGGGTCTTTGGTTACGACGTGTTTGAAACACCGCTGAAAACACCGAACACCGCCAACGAGGAGAATCCGGCATGACCGACACAATCTCCAACAGCGCATATCAGTACGGTGCCAACGTTCACGCCAACGGTATTCGTCAGCACTACCTGCGCTTTGGTGGCGAGGCCTCAAGCACCGGCCAACCGCTGGTGATCATCCCGGGCATCACCAGCCCCGCCATTACCTGGGCGTTCGTGGCTGATCGGCTGGGTCGCCATTTCGATACCTACGTGCTCGACGTTCGCGGGCGCGGGCTGTCCTCGACCGGCCCAGAGATCGCCTACGATACCAACACCTGCGCCGATGACGTCGTGGCCTTCGTCGAAGCCTTGGGTCTCAAGAACGTTGTTCTGGCCGGACACTCGATGGGCGCGCGCTTTGCGCTTCGCGCTATGAATCGCGGTGCCAGCGGTATCGACAAGCTGGTGTTGATCGACCCGCCGGTCTCCGGCCCTGGTCGACGAGAGTATCCCAGTAAGCTGCCTTGGTACGTGGACTCCATCAAGGACTGCACCGAAGGCGCCGACATCGACACCATGCGCACCTACTGCCCCACCTGGAGCGAAAAACAGCTTCGCCTACGCGCTGAGTGGCTGCATACCTGTTACACGCCCGCCATCGTGCAGACCTTCGAGGAGTTCCACACCGTCGATATCCATCAGGACTTTCCGAGTATCGAGGTACCAACGCTTTTGATCTGCGCGGGCAAAGGCGGGGTGATTCAGCCAGAGGATCGCGAAGAGATTCAGACCCTACTGCCGTCGATTCGCATCACCACCGCCGACAACGCCGGTCACATGATTCCATGGGACGATTTCGAGGGCTTCTTCACCGCCTTCGACGATTTTCTTGGCACTTCACTTTAAGAGAGCGCTGCCATGACTTCTGATAACAAGACCTACCGTATCGGCCAGATCGTGCCGAGCTCCAACATCACCATGGAGACGGAAATCCCTGCAATGCTGACCGCGCGTCAGTTGATCAGGCCGGAACGTTTCACGTTCCACTCCAGCCGTATGCGCATGAAAAACGTCAGCAAGGACGAGCTGGCCGCGATGGATGGCGAATCCGACCGCTGCGCACTGGAGCTTTCCGACGCCGCCGTAGACGTCATGGGGTACGCCTGTCTCGTGGCCATCATGTCCATGGGGCCGGGCTATCACCGCGAGTCTCAGAAACGCCTGCGCATCCGCACCCAGGAAAACGACAGCGATACGCCCATCGTAACCAGCGCCGGCGCGCTGGTCGACGGCCTGCACGTGATGAAAGCCAAGCGTGTGGTGGTCGTGGCGCCCTACATGAAGCCGCTCACCGAGATGGTGGTGGACTACATTCGCCAGGAGAACATCGAGGTCGTCGACTATCGGGCGCTGGAAATTCCCAATAACCTGGACGTGGCGCGCCACGACCCGGCCAACCTGCCGGATATCGTGGCCAGTCTCGATCTGACCGACATCGATGCCATCGTGCTATCGGCTTGTGTCCAGATGCCCTCGCTTGCGGCGGTGCCCAAGGTCGAGGCGCTGACCGGTAAGCCGGTGATCACCGCCGCTATCGCCACCACCTACGCCATGCTCAAGGCGCTGGATATCGAACCGATCGTGCCCGGCGCCGGGGCGCTGCTCTCGGGCGCTTATCAGGAGTAACGGTCATGGCGACACAGGACAGCTCGGTTCAGGACAACTACCGGGGCGTATGGGACGGCCGGATTGGCTTCGGGCGGAAAGCAGCGCTGCTGGTGGTGGACTTCATGAAAGGCTACGTGCTGGAAGAGTCGCCGCTCTACGCTCCCGGGGTGGTCGAGGCCGTGGCCAATATGCCGGCGCTGCTCGACGCCGCCCGGCAAAGCGCCACCCCCATCCTCCACACCAACATTCTTTACCACGCCCCCGAGCAGATCGACGGTGGTGTCTGGGTGAAGAAATCACCGGTGATGCGCGCCATGGTGGCGGGCAATCCGTTTGCCGAGTTTTGCGACGAAGTGACGCCCGCGCCGACGGAGCCGGTCATCACCAAGCAGTACGCCAGCGCTTTCTTCGGCACCTCGCTTGCCTCGATGCTGGTGGCGATGGAGGTCGACACGATTATCGTCACCGGCTGCTCGACCAGCGGCTGCATTCGCGCCACTGCCGTTGACGGGCTGCAATACGGCTTTCGCGTCATGGTCGTGCGCGACTGCGTGGGCGACCGCCACCCGGACCCACACGAGGCGAACCTGTTCGATATCGACAGCAAGTACGGCGACGTCATCGATCGGCAAACGGCCATCGATCATCTCCAGAAACGCTGACCAAAACGCCCGAGAGACCGCTATTTTTCGGGCGTTTCCGACCAACGACTCATTATTCACCACTTAAAAAAAGGAGCCCCCTCAACGCACGCCTTCACTCACCAACAACCACAACAAACGCTTCGCGTTGATCCCCCCTGACCCCTTGATAGGTAACCGACATGACCTTTCGCCGCTTGATCGTAGCTTCCACCCTGGGCCTGGCCCTGAGCTCCAGCATCCTGGCCGATGAATTTCCCGACCGCGCCCTCACTCTCGTCGTGCCTTGGCCCGCTGGCGGTGCGTATGACCTAGCCGCACGCCTGATGGCCGACCACGCTAGCCGCGTGCTTTCCGTGCCCGTGGTGGTGCAAAACGTAACCGGCGCCGCCGGCTCTACCGGGGTTCGCCACGTGGCCGAGTCCGCCGCCGATGGCTACACCCTGGGGATGATGGGCACCCATGCCATTGCCCAGAGTTACATGAACCCTAATGCGACGCCCCTGGACGAACTCGATCCGCTGGTCTTCATCGGCCCGGAACCCGCTGCCCTTGCGGTAGGAAGTGGCACTGGCATCGAGGACCTGGACGCCTACCTCGACATGCTCGAAGGCGCGCCGGGTGCGATCATCAACGGCAACGATTCCCCCGGCGGCTTCTCCTTTATCGCGGCCAGCATGCTCGAGGCGCAGTTCGACGTCGAACTGACCAAGATCCCTTATCAGGGCTACGCACCGACGCTTTCGGCGCTGCTTTCTGGTGAGGTGATGTCGGCACTTTTACCGATACCGCTGCTCGCTGACCAGCACGAGTCGGGTCAGCTCAAACTGCTGGGGGTCGCCGCCACCGAACGCCATCCCTTCGCCCCGGACATCCCTACCTTCCAGGAGCAGGGCTACGACTTCACGGCGGAGGACTTCTTCATGCTGTACCTGCCTCAAGATGTCTCGGATGAGCGCCGTGACGCCTTGGCTTCAGCCTTCTACACGCTGCTCGAGGATGACGATTTTCAAACAGCAGCCAGCGATGTGGGCCTGGTGATTGCTCCCAAGGACCGAGAGGCCACGAATCGCTACCTTAGTGACCGCGCCGACGAGGTCTACGGTATTCTCGAAGCCGCCGGGTTGGTGGATGCCGAGCTGACGCGCTAAGCACGCAAACTCTGGTTCGTCTTGTCTTGGGAGATAACACCATGCGTTCGTTTGCCTCTCGTATCGATCGCGTTGCACGGCGCGACCTGGCCTGCGGGCTCTTGTTCAGCACCGTCGCCCTGGCCGGTTTTTTCGACCTTTATACCAACCCGCAGTTGCTGGATAGCCTGGGCCGAGGCCCCGACCCGGGGCCGGCGCTTTTACCACTGGTCATACTGAGCCTAATTATGTTCGGCGGCGTGCTGCTGTTGCTCAAGGGTATGGCCGGCTGGGCGTCGAAACGCCGTTCACCTGCCGAGCGGCAAACGCCAGACGCCGCGTTCAGCCGCCACGCCCATGCCGCGGCGCTACTCGCCTCGCTGCTGGTATTGCCAAGCGTCGAGAGTTGGCTGGGCTTCATGGTAGCCGCCTGGCTGTTTGCCGCGCCGTGGCTGGTCTGGCTCGAGTATCGCCGCCATGCAAAGCGCCGCGCTCTACTGGTGGGTATCACCATGGCCGCGATGCTCGCGCTTTCGCTGCACCTTATCTTCATCACACTGCTCGGGGTGGCGCTATGATGCCCAAGCCAGGAGACGATTATGCTGATCGATAGTTTCTTCACGGCGCTATTGACGACGCTGCTATCCCCTTGGGGGTTGACGCTGGCGGTGCTGGGCACCCTGCTGGGCATCGTGCTTGGTGCGCTGCCCGGGGTAAGCTCTACCATGGCGCTGGCCATTTTATTGCCATTAAGCTTTGGCATGGACCCAGCATTTGCCATTCTGTTTTTGCTCTGTGTCTTCGTTGCCAGTGTCTATGGCGGCTCGATCTCGGCCATTTTGATCAATATTCCCGGCACGCCCGGCGCCATCGTTACCCAGTTGGACGGGCATCCGCTGGCGCGCGCAGGCCGGGCCAAGGAAGCTCTGGTCTATGCACTGGTGGCCTCCTCCATTGGCGGGGTCGTTGGTTTGGTGCTTTTGGTGCTCATCGCACCGCTGCTTGCCTCGATCGCCATGAGCTTTAGAAGCCCGGAGTTTACGGCGATCGCGGTATTCGGTCTGGTGCTTTTAGCTTACGCTTCGCCAGGTTCGACGGTGCGCGGACTTTTGGTCGGTGCCATCGGACTCTTATGTGGCATGGTCGGCTTTGACGCCTTAACGGACGTATCGCGCTTCACCTTCGACACGCGCGGCCTGCAAGGCGGCATCGAGCTGGTGCCGCTGTGCGTGGGGCTATTTGGTCTTGCCGAGGTGCTCAGGCACTTGCACGGAACTCACCGCCCCACCCCGGAGGTCGACGCAAGCGCCACGGCCATGCCGCTGCCCGGAATTGGCCAGATCGCCAAGCGCTGGGCATCGATGCTGCGCGGCTCGTTGATTGGCGCGCTGGTCGGCGCCGTTCCCGCTGCCGGCTCGGCGATTGCGGTGGCCATCGCCTATGCCCAGGAAATACGCTTTTCCAAACACCCGGAGCGCTTTGGCCATGGCGCCATCGAAGGTGTGGTGGCGCCCGAAGCCGCCAATAGCTCGAGCATCGGCGGTACATTGATCCCCATGATAACCCTGGGCGTACCGGGGGACGCGATCACGGCGGTGTTGATGGGGTCACTGCTGATCCATGGCCTGCGCCCGGGGCCGATGCTGTTTGCCAACAACCCGGAGTTCGTCTCGAGCCTTTACGCCGGATTCTTTATCGCGCTGCTGCTCACACTGGTCATCGGCCTTTTGCTGATGCGCTGGCTGCCTTGGGTGCTGCGCATTCCTTCTCATACGCTGCTCATCGGCATCGCGTTACTCTGTGTGGTGGGATCCTATGCGATTCGCAGCAGCATGGCGGACGTCTACATCATGCTGGCATTCGGCGCGGTGGGGTACGTGCTGTATCTGTTATCCCTGCCTGCCGCGCCGCTGGCGTTCGGTTTGATTCTCGGGCCTTTACTCGAGGAGAACCTGCGTCGCAGTTTGCTGCTGGGACGGGGCTCCTGGGAGGTGTTTCTACACAGCCCGATCGCACTGGGCCTGATCGGCCTATCGATTCTGGCCATCGCCTTGCCGCTACTGGCCCCGCTTTGGGTGCGCCTTGGCAAGGATATCAAGCGCGCGAAGCTACCGTGACGCAGTGCGGTGCGGACAGGCAAAGCGCGGTCTTAGGGCAGCGTATCGGCATTCATTTTTTCCAGCAGGTGCATCAGCGCGATACGCTCGGCCGGGTTGAGGTTCGCCATGGTGGCGTCGCTGGTCTCTTTGGCCTTGGGCACCATCGCTTCCACCAGCTCCTCACCCGCCTCGCTAATCACGACCATCACCTTGCGCTGATCAGAAGGATCCGTGCTCAAGCTCACCCAGCCACGTGCCTTGAGCCGTTTGATCACGCCTCGAATGGTCGCGGGATCGATGGCCGTCGCATTGACGATATCGGTCAAGGAGCTAGGACCGCGCTCCATGACCGTACATAGCGTCACGAACTGAATGGCGGTGAGCTGCTTATCGGTGGTATGACGCTGAAAGATCGCAATGTGGCGCTGATACGCCTTGCGCAATAAATGTCCGACCTGCTCGGAGAAGTCGTATCCCTGTTGCGATGGCGTGGCATGGTCGTGGTGTGTGCCATCGTGCGCTGAACGATCCGATGTCATTCAAACTCCCTGGAGTAAACGTTGATTTTTAAACGATGTGAAAAGTAAGCGGTGGCACTGAAAAGCCGGGGCTTATAAAGAAAATTCTTTTCACGCAAGGCAAACATACGACATATGCCAACTATTTATGGTGTGTACATTATAATTTCCTATTAAATGCAAGCAACCCTTGATCCCCAGCCGAGCATTTCATCAAGGTTCTCAATAATGGTTTTAACGGCGTTTCAATGACAATAACGCGGGAGGCTCCCTTGAGCAGCAACGACCACAGTGGCGTTCATTACGACCGTCAAGCACTCTTGAACGATAATGACCTGCTCATCGTTTATCGAGACGCGCTGCCCTCGCCCATACCGGCGCCCGGCCAACCAGGTACCCACTCGGATTTCGTACCGACCGAGCCGGAGCTCTTCATCGCCATCCTGGCCGATGGTCGCGTGCTGGCGTTCAACGGGCATGTGGATCTAGGCACGGGGATTCGCACCGCACTGGCCCAAATCGTCGCCGAGGAGCTCGGTACGCCACTCAACGCGGTCACCATGGTGCTGGGCAACCCTTTTGAAGTGCCCAATCAGGGCCCAACGCTTGCCAGCGCCACCATCCAGATCACCGCCGAACCCTTGCGCCGTGCCGCCGCTCAAGCGCGCGAACACCTGCTGGATCTTGCAACGCGGTATTTCGGTGTCGAACGTGCACTTTTGGTCTGCCGCGATGGTTGCATTACGACTGAAGGAGGTGCCTTGCCAGCAGTAGCGTATGCCACACTGCTCGAAGGCGCCCGCCACGCCTTGAAACTCGATATCAACGCGCCGTTGAAATCCGCCGATACCTATCAACTGGTGGGTCACTCCTGCGCCCGTGTGGACATTCCCGGCAAAGCCACCGGGGCGCTGACCTTTGTACATGATGTGCGTGTGCCCGACATGCTGCATGGGCGGGTGATACGGCCACCCTACGCGGGCCATGACCGCGGGGCCTTCGTGGGCACTTCGCTAATCTCCGTCGACGTTGCCTCGGTCAAGCTCATGCCCGGCGTCATCGAGGTCGTCGTGATCGGCGATTTCGTTGGCGTGGTGGCTGAGCGCGAAGAGCAGGCAGCCAGGGCCGCCCGCCGGCTCAAGGTGACCTGGCGCACGCCCGAGTCGTTACCCGACCTGGAGAATGTCGAGCAGGCACTTGTCGGGCTCAAGGCCACCCGGCGCGTACTGCTCGAAGAAGGCGAGGTAGACGCGGCGCTAAACACGGCAACGCATCGCGTGCAGCGCCGTTATCTCTGGCCCTTTCAGCTTCACGGCTCGATCGGCCCATCGTGTTCGGTGGCCGATTACCGTGAGGGCAAAATCGAAGTCTGGTCCGGCACCCAGAACCCGCACAGCCTGCGCGCGGATCTGTCGCGCCTAATGGGTTTGGACGAAGGCGTCATCACCGTGACCCGCATGGAGGCGTCGGGCTGCTACGGGCGCAACTGCGCCGACGATGTGGGCGCCGACGCAGCGCTCCTTTCCCGGGCCGTCGGCAAGCCGGTGCGCGTTCAGCTCACACGCGAACAGGAGCATCTATGGGAACCCAAGGGCGCGGCTCAATGCATGGAGGTCGATACCGGCATCAATGACTACGGCGAACTTGAAGGCTATCGGTTCGTTACCCGCTATCCTTCCAATAACGCGCCGACGCTGGCGCTTTTGCTGACGGGCACCCAAGCGCCGAGCGACGTACCGTTTCAAATGGGCGATCGTACCTCGGTTCCCCCGTACCGCTACCGCCATCGCTATATCGCCTCTGACGACGTGCCTACACTGGTACGCGCCTCCTGGTTACGAGGCGTCTCCGCCATGCCCAACGCCTTCGCCCACGAAAGCGCCATCGATGAATTGGCCTACAAAGCGGGCGAAGATCCGGTGACCTTTCGAGTACGCCACTTGAACGATCCAAGAGCGGTGGAGCTAGTGAGCGCTCTGGCCGAGCGCGCGCATTGGGATGCTCGACCGGCATTCAGCACGCCGCGCTCGAACGACGGCTGGCACTACGGCCGGGGTTTCGCCTACGCCCAGTATGTGCACAGCAAGTTTCCGGGATTTGGAGCAGCACTCGCTGCCTGGGTCGTCGAACTCAAGGTTCACCCTGCTAGCGGTCGTATCGTCATCGAGCGCTTGTACGTCGCCCAAGACGCTGGGCTGATAGTGAATCCGGCGGGAGTACGTCATCAGGTACAAGGCAACATCATTCAAACGCTCAGCCGCACCCTCAAGGAGTACGTTTCTTTCGAGCAAGGCATGCCGGTCAATCGTGAATGGGGAAGCTACCCCATTTTGCGCTTTTCAGAGTTACCCGACATACAGCTTTTGATGATTGAGCAGCCCCACCAGCCGCCGCTCGGAGTGGGCGAGTCTACATCGCTGCCCGGCGCTCCGGCGATTGCCAACGCGCTGTTTGACGCAACCGGTGTTCGTTTTACTCGCCCGCCCTTCACCGCCGAGTCGGTTAGAAGGCTTCTTAAAGAGCCGATTACGGTATAAACCATATCGGCACGATCGATGAACAAGGAAGGCGGTGTTATGAGAGTAGATGTACCGACGGTTGGATCGAGTCCACTGTCTCCAGCGCCAATATACTTTTAAGCCAAAAAACAACAACGATCTTTAAACGAAAATAAAGCAAGATGCCGACCTTTTAGCTCAAGTTACCCACGGATCCGCCGTTATCAGTTAAGTAAAAACACTAACAATGTATCTATGCTCGCGCCGGCTCGGCGGCGCCCGACTTTTTTTCTACTGGGGATATCAATGAGTAAGTTTGCTCGTCTTTCGTTAACGCAAAAGCTGCTTTTCGCGGTCGCGTTACCCTTGCTGGCCGTGGCGCTCGTGCTGGGCGTGGTGGTCAATTTTCAGCTTAATCAGGCGATACCGTCGCTGATCAACAATACTGCCGCTCGTCAGGTAGACGCGCGTGCCGACGAGATAGGTCGCTGGATCAATGGGCTGCGAAGCTGGAATGCAACGCTTGCTCAGGATGAGCGGCTGGCCGAAGACGTTCCACTCTCTTCCCATCTCGAGTGGCTTGCCAAACGCTATCCCGACAATGGCGCTATCGAGTCACTGTTTTTTGCCAACGCTCAGGGGGATACGCTGACTCACGCCGGCGTGCGCCTGGATATTTCCGAGCGGGGTTATTTTCGCGAGCTGGTCGTCGACGGCACCGCGGATACGCTGCTGGCAGATCCGGTGGTTTCCATGGTGAGCGGACTACCCACCGCGCTGATCGTCGATACCGTGTTCGATGATAGCGGCAACCGCATCGGCCTTTTGGGTATTACCGTGGCCATGTCCGCCGTTTCCGATATCACGACGAACATCAATGTCGGCGAAGGCAGCTACGGCTGGATGATCGATAGCCAAGGCCAGGTCATTGCCCACCCGGAAGCGTCATATCGCCTGGCACTCAACTACACCGAAGGCGATCAGACCCACGGCTATGAAGGGCTGAGTGCCTTGAGTGCGCAAATGCTTGATGGCACGCCAGGTGCCGGCGAGATCACCATGCCAAACGGTGAGCACAAGCGACTGATGTGGAACCCCGTCGACGGCACGTCCTGGGTCGTGGGTACGACCATCCCCATGACGGTGTTCACCTCGGTGACCCACGGGCTTTTGCTTTCGCTGCTGATTGTCGGGCTGGTGCTCTTCGGGCTCTTGCTGGTCGTGGTGGCGCTGGCTGCACGCCGCGCGCTGGCGCCCATCAAACATACCGCCAGCGCCATGGCGGATATCGCCCAGGGCAAGGGTGACTTGACGCGCCGGCTGGAGGTCAAGACGCAGGATGAAGTGGGTGATCTGGCGAAGGGCTTCAACGCCTTCGTCGAGCGCATGCAGGGCACGTTGCTGGAAGTGCGTAATAACGCGCAGACGGTGCTGATCGGCGCCGGCGACATCGCCGATGGCACCCGGGAGCTTTCGTCGCGGACCGAGCAGGCGGCGGCCAATTTGCAGGAAACTTCCGCGTCGATGGAGGAAATTCATTCGACGGTCGCGCATACCTCGCAAGCGTCCGAGCAGGCCAATGGCCTCGCCTTCGAAGCCGCCGGCGCCTCCCAGCGCGGTAACGAGTCGATGCGCCAGATGCAGACCAAGATGCAGGCGATCAACGAATCCTCACACAAGATCAGCGACATCATCGGCCTGATCGACTCGATCGCCTTCCAGACCAATATCCTGGCGCTCAACGCCTCGGTCGAGGCGGCGCGCGCCGGCGAGCAGGGTCGCGGCTTCGCCGTCGTCGCCAACGAGGTGCGCACCCTGGCCAGCCGTTCGGCCACCGCCGCTCAGGATATCCGCGCGCTGATCGACGTCTCGGTCAGCCACACCCAGGAAGGCAACCAGATCGTCGATGCGGTCGCCCAGCAGATGGGCGCGATCCACAAGAGCATCACTCAGGTCACGGACGTGATGGGCGAAATCGCCGCTAGTGCGCGCGAGCAGACCTCGGGGATCGATCAGGTCAACACCGCGGTAGCAGAGATGGACACCATGACCCAGCAAAACGCCAGCATGGTCAGCCAGAACGCCTCGCTCGCCGCGCAGATGCGCGAAAACGCCGAGCGCCTGGACCGGCTGATGAGCGAGTTCGTGCTGGGCAACGAGTCGCCTTCGTTCGCCTCTGCGCTCTCCTCTACCGGACGCGCTTCAGCAGGGCCTTCTGCGTCTCAGGGCACCTCCGCGCTGCCCTCGCCGGCCAAGCCCGTCGCGCCGCGCAAACCACAGCCGGAAGTGGCGGAGTGGGAAGAGTTCTAACGCCTCGGACCGACGTCACGTTTACCCTTGAAGGGCTGTCCGTCAACAGCGGCCCATAAAAAAACCCGCGATCCTGGATCGCGGGTTTTTCGTTCCGGCCCGGTGAACTCAGTCCACCAGCGGCAACAGCGTATTCAGGCTTCCCCGCGCATCGCCGTAGAACATGCGACTGTTCTCCTTGTAGAACAGCGGGTTCTCGATGCCGGAGTAGCCGGTGCCCTGGCCGCGCTTGGAGATGAACACCTGCTTGGCCTCCCAGACCTTCAACACCGGCATGCCGGCGATCGGGCTGTTCGGGTCTTCCTGCGCCGCCGGGTTGACGATGTCGTTGGAGCCGATGACGATCACCACGTCCGTCGAGGCGAAATCGTCGTTGATTTCGTCCATCTCCAGCACGATGTCGTAGGGCACTTTCGCCTCTGCCAGCAGCACGTTCATGTGCCCCGGCAGACGGCCGGCGACCGGGTGGATGGCAAAGCGCACCTCCTTGCCGGCGGCGCGCAGCTTGCGCACCAGGTCGCTCACCGCGCTCTGTGCCTGGGCCACCGCCATGCCGTAACCCGGCACGATGATGACGCTATCGGCATCGTTCAAGGCGCTGGCCACGCCGCCGGCGTCGATCGCCACCTGCTCGCCCTCGATCTCCGCCGCCGGGCCCTGGCTTCCACCGAAGCCGCCGAGGATAACGTTGACGAAGTTGCGGTTCATCGCCTTGCACATGATGTAGGAGAGAATCGCGCCCGACGACCCCACCAGCGCCCCGGTCACGATCAGCAGGTCGTTGGAGAGCGTGAAGCCGATCGCCGCCGCCGCCCAGCCGGAGTAGCTGTTGAGCATCGATACCACCACCGGCATGTCGGCGCCGCCGATGCCCATGATCAGGTGGTAGCCGATGAAGAACGCCAAACCCGCCAGTACCAACAGCGTCCAGAAGCCGGCGCCGTTGAGATACAAAATGGCCAGCAGTAGCGAGAGCACCGCCGCACCCGCGTTGAGCAGATGCCCGCCGGGCAGCTGGCGCGGCTTGCCATCGACCTTGCCGGCGAGCTTGCCGAACGCGATCACCGAGCCGGTAAAGGTCACCGCGCCGATGAAGATGCCGAGCACTACCTCGACCTGCAAGAACGTCAGCTCGTCCGGCGCCTTGGTGGCCACCAGCGCGGCGAACGCCGAAAACTCCTGCATCACGCCGTCGGCAGCGCGCGCCGCCAGCACCCGGCGACGCTCGAGATCCGCGCTCCAGGCGACGAACACCGCCGCCAGGCCCACGAAGCTGTGCAGCGCCGCCACCAGCTGGGGCATCTCGGTCATCTCGACCTTGCGCGCCAGATACGCCCCGATCGCCGCCCCGATCGCGATCATCGGAATCAGCCAGCCATAGCCGCCGATACCGGGGCCGAAGGCGGTGAACAGCACTGCCACCGCCATGCCGACGATACCGTACCAGACGGCGCGCTTGGCTTTTTCCTGATTACTCAACCCGCCCAGCGAGAGGATGAACAACACACTCGCCGCGATCGCCGCGGCGGATACGAACCCTTGACTCAGCATACCGTTTCTCCGCCGCTCAGGACTTCTGGAACATGGCGAGCATCCGGCGTGTCACCAGAAAGCCCCCCACGATGTTGATGGTCGCGATCAGCACCGAGATCGCCGCCATGAGCGTGACGATCGCGCTGCCCGAACCGATCTGCAGCACCGCCCCCAAAATGATGATGCCGGAAATCGCGTTGGTCACCGCCATCAGGGGCGTGTGCAGCGAGTGGCTCACTTTCCAGATCACCTGGAAGCCGATGAAGCACGCCAGCACGAAGACGATAAAGTGCTGCATGAACGAGGCCGGTGCGACCTGGCCGAGCAGCAGCATCAGTGCCCCGCCCACGGCCAGAAGCGTGACCTGGCGTTTGGTCTGGGATTTGAAGGCGGCGGTCTCTAGAGCCTTCTTCTCCTCGGCGGTGGGCTCTTTCTCCTTTGGCTTGGGCTTGGACGCGCCGATCGCTTTCACCTTCGGCGGCGGCGGCGGGAAGGTGACGTCATTCTGGTGCGTGACCGTAGCCCCGCGAATGACGTCATCGTCCATGTTGTGATCGATCACGCCGTCCTTTTCAGGCGTCAGGTCGGTCAGCATGTGGCGAATGTTGGTGGCGTACAAAAGCGATGACTGTGTGGCCATGCGCGAGGGAAAATCGGTGTAGCCGACCACGATCACGCCGTTATCAGACACCACCCGCTCATCGGGCTTCGTCAGATCGCAGTTGCCGCCCTTCTCGGCGGCGAGATCGATGACTACCGAGCCCGGCTTCATGGCCGCGACCATGTCCTCGAGCCAGAGCTTCGGCGCAGGCCTGCCGGGAATCAGCGCGGTGGTGATGACGATGTCGACATCGGATGCCTGCTCGCGGAAGCACTCGAGCTGCTTCTCGCGAAATTCCGGGCTCGAGGGCGCAGCGTAGCCGCCGCTTTCCGAACCGTCCTGGGCGTTGTCGAAGTCGAGAAACAGAAACTCCGCCCCCATCGATTCGATCTGCTCGGAGACTTCCGGGCGCACGTCAAAGGCGCGTACCACGGCACCCAGACTCGTGGCGGTGCCGATGGCAGCAAGCCCGGCCACGCCGGCGCCGATCACCAGCACCTTGGCCGGCGGCACCTTGCCCGCGGCGGTCACCTGGCCTGTGAAGAAGCGCCCGAAGTTGTTGCCCGCCTCGATCACCGCGCGGTAGCCGGCGATGTTGGCCATCGACGAGAGCGCGTCCATCTTCTGCGCCCGCGAGATCCGCGGCACCATGTCCATGGCGATGACCGTCGCGCCCTTGGCGCGGCACTTCTCGAGCATCGCCTCGTTCTGGGCCGGCCAGAAGAAGGAAATCAACGTCTGGCCCTCGCGCAGGCGCTCGGCCTCCTCATCAGAAGGCTCGCGCACCTTGATCACGACCTCGGCGGCCTCGAAAATCGCTTGGGCGGTGTCGACCACCGTCACCCCGGCGTCGCGGTAAACCTGATCGTCGAAGCCTGCGGCCACACCGGCCCCGGTCTCGATCAGGCACTCGTGGCCCAGCTTTTGAATCTGCCCCGCGCTCTCCGGGGTGAGCGCGACCCGCGCCTCGCCCCGGCTGCTCTCTTTTAGTGCGCCTATTTTCACTCGTCGTCTCCCCTGAATGAGAAAGCCCCGCCGCGCCTACTCGCCAAGCGTCGGCGCGGCATCGAAACGCGGCCCGGTACAGAGCCGCCTCTTGTTGTCCAGCAAGTGTTATCTACCCAGGCACCGGTAATTTCAAAACCACCCGCAATCTCAAAACCAGCCACTATGTAGTAATATTACGTTCATCACTATTCGCATTTCGGCTAAGACGCTTAAACCGTCGTCCTGTCACCCATCGATCTATCACCCATAGCCCTATCACCTATAGCCCTATCGCCCGCTGCCTTGGGCGCTTCTCGCAAAGTATAAGGACTGCGGGTTAGCGTCTTTTGGTCAGTACGTCGTTCACCGCGTCTAAAAACGCCACCCGGGACGGCTCGTGGGGCGTGGTCAAAAGGCTCCCACCAACGAACAACAGCGTTGCGACGGCGATGCCCCAGATACCCGCCGGTAGCCCCCAAAGCGCGTTGCCGGTCGCGTACATCGTGAGAACGAACGCGCTGGTGCCCAGAATGCTTAAAAGCGCGCCGAACGCCGTACCGCTCTGCCAGAAAAACGCGCCAATGATCGCCGGCACCACGGCGACCAGCCCCGACGAGGCAGCCACAGAGAGCACCGCGATCAAATCGAGCTGAAGCTCGGCAAAGCCCAGCGCCAATAGCGCGATCACCGGGACGACGAACTTGCCGACCAGCAGCTGGCGCTTTTCGCTCACATCATTTTTTACGTGCGCATACACGTCCCGCGAGAGCATCGAGGCCAGCGTCAGCATGATGGAGTCGATGGTAGAGACCGCCGCCGCCAGAATACCGACCATGACGATCACGCCCAGAAGCGGCGGAATGAAGTCGGAGCCCAAAAGCGTGGGGGTGGCGAGATCCGCTCGCTCGAGCCCTGGAAAGGCCGTCAGCGCGGAAAAGCCCCATAGGATGGACACCAGGGTATAAACGAAGCCAAACACCATGAAGCCGATCAGCATCTGGCGCATGGCCGAAAGCGACGCCGGCATGAACAGCCGCTGGCTCACCTGAGGGTTGGAGAGGCTAAAGAAAAACCACGGGATACTCAGCCCCAGAAACGTGGTCAGGCTGAAAAGTCCGGAACCGGGGACGGTCAAGGCGTCAGGGTGTTCGCGGGCGAGGGTATCGAACAGCTCGCCAAAACCGCCCAGCGCCTGAATGACCAACAGCGCGACCAGCGTCGAGGCGACGATCATCACCAGCGCCTGCAGCGAATCGGTCCACATGACCGAGCGGATGCCCGCCACATAAGAGAAGAAAATCGCGATCGCGGTGGCCAGCAATACCCCGGTGGTAAAACCGATCGCCCCGTTGGTCATGCCCTCCAGCAGATACCCCACCCCCGCGAGCTGCACCGCGCAGTAGGGAATCAAAAAGATACAGCTGGCGATCGACATCGACAGCGCCACGGCCTTGCTGTGATAGCGAAAACCGAGCATTTCGCTGGGCGTGACGAAGCCGAACGCGCGGCCGACCGCCCAGAAGCGCGGCCCGAAAATCGCCACCAGCGACACCCCGGCGAAGTAGATGATCTCGAAACCGAGCGCGCCCACGCCGCCGGCGTAGGTCAGCCCGGCAAGCCCTACCATCATGAAGGCGCTGTAGGTCGTCGCGCTGTAGCTCAGCGCCGAGACGAAGCCGTTCATCTGCCGGTTGCCCAAAAAGAAGCCCGACATGCTCTCCACGCCCTTCTGGCGGGAGAGAAAGGCGATCATCACCGATACCGCAAGATAAGCGACAATGGCCATCCAGATCATCGATTCAGTCACGATCGTGCTCCTTGAACCCCTTGGTAATGAACACGTTCAGCGCAATCACGACGACGCCCGCCACGCTCCAAAAAAGAAAGCTGCCGTACCAGGCCGCCACGTTTGAAAGCAGGGTATAGGGTACCAGGCAGCACAGCACTACCAGCATCGCGATAGCCCCTATCCACTTGTCCCGCGCCATAGGTCACCTCGTTGTGTTGTTTTTAAGTCCAGCGAGCAAGCATACACGCCAGATCGCCGTAAACGCTTCCCTGATACTCAGGTAAACGCCGAAATCCCATAACATAATGCAAAATTTCGCCATTTTAATTAAATGCGAACATTTTTATTAAAGTCGTCGCCTCGTGAGTCGTTATTACAACGGGTGCCGTAGCCCTGGGCAAGCTTCTCCGCTCGACCGATTCGCCAGCGTACGAGGTCGTGTTGCGCCCTGGTCGTAAAACGATGCCGTAAAACGATTCGTGACAACCACGCCGTCAAATAATGTCGTAAAAACCGAGGCCATCAATGCGCAAGCTTTCTCACCTGTCGTTGACCCAAAAGCTGCTGTTCGCCGTGGCGCTGCCGCTATGCGGGGTGGCTATCGTGCTGGGCATCATCGTTCAAGCCCAGTTGAGCCGGGCCATTCCATCGCTGATCGACAACACGGCCATGCGTCAGGTGGACGCCCGGGCCGACGAAGTCAGCCAGTGGCTGAACGGCTATCGCAAATGGCTGAACGTACTCGCCCAGGACGAGCGCCTGAGCCGGGGCGCACCGCTGGAGAGACATGTGGACTGGCTTGCCAAACGCTATCAAACCGACGGCACGATCGAGTCCCTGTTCGTTTCTGACGCGCAGGGCAATACCATCAACCAGGAAGGGATGGTGCTCAATATCGCCGAGCGCCCCTATTTCCAGGCGCTGATGACCGATGCCACGGCGGATCGCATGCTGCTCGACCCCTTCGTCTCCAAGGCAACCAACGAGCCCGCCGCGCTCATGGTGGAAACACTCTTTAACGAGCAGGGCCAGCGCGTGGGGATCATCGGCATCGCCCTATCGCTCGATACCCTCTCGAGCGTGACCACCGATATCGATGTCGGAAAAGGCAGCTACGGCTGGCTCATCGACAGCCAGGGCCGCGTGATTGCACACCCCAACGCGGATTACCGGCTCACACTCAACTACGCCGATGGCGATGAAACCCACGATTACGAAGGGTTGAGCGCGCTCAGCGGCGATATTCTCAGCGGCGAGCCGGGCACCGGCGAGATCGTCATGCCCAGCGGCGAGCGCAAAACGCTGATCTGGAGCCCGGTCGATGAGACGTCCTGGGTGGTCGGCACCACGGTGCCGATGTCGGTCTTTACCGGCGTCACCCACCAGCTTTTGATGTCGCTGTTGATCGCAGGCGTCGTGCTGTTCGGCCTGCTGCTGATCGTGGTGGCGTTCGCCGCGCGCCGCGCGCTCGCCCCCATCAAGCACACCGCACGGGCCATGAAGGATATCGCCCAGGGCAAGGGTGATTTGACCCGCCGCTTGAGCGTCGACACCCAGGATGAAGTGGGCGATCTGGCCCAGGGCTTCAACGCCTTCGCCGAGCGCATGCAGGCCACGCTTTCAGAAGTACGCCACAACGCCCAGACGGTGCTGGGCACCGCCGTGGACATGGCCGATAGCACCCAGGAGCTTTCCACGCGCACCGACCAGGCGGCCGCCAATCTTCAGGAGACCTCGGCCTCGATGGAGCAAATTCATTCGACGGTCGCCCATACCTCCCAGGCCTCCGAACAGGCCAGCGGACTCGCCGTGGAGGCGGCCAGTGCGTCCCAGCGGGGCACCGAGTCGATGGCGCGCATGGAAGAGAAGATGGCCTCCATCAGCGAGTCCTCGACGAAAATCAGCGACATTATCGGACTGATTGATTCCATCGCCTTTCAAACCAACATTCTGGCGCTCAACGCCTCGGTAGAAGCCGCTCGCGCCGGTGAACAGGGCCGCGGGTTCGCGGTGGTGGCCAACGAGGTTCGCACCCTGGCCAGCCGCTCGGCCAGCGCGGCTCAGGAGATTCGCACACTGATCGACGTCTCGGTCGATCACGCCCAGCAGGGTAACGATATCGTCCGCCACGCCGCCCAGCAGATGCGCGAGATTCACCGCAGCATCACCCAGGTCTCCGACGTGGTCGGCGAAATCACCGCGGGCGCTCGCGAGCAGACAGCAGGCATCGAGCAGGTGAATACGGCAGTAGCGGAAATGGACACCATGACCCAGCAAAACGCCGCCATGGTCAGCCAGAGCGCCTCGCTTGCAGCAGGCATGCGTGAAAATGCCGAGCAGCTGGATCGGTTGATGGGTGAGTTCATTCTCGATCACACCACCCACGTCGCAACCCGGCACCCGGCCAAACCCTCTTCATCGATACCACCTCAAACACCGGCAGCGCCCAAAGCGCTTGCCAAACCCTCGGTGGCCGAACCGGAGTGGGAAGCGTTTTGATATCGCTCTCCTGGTAAAAGAGAGCACCTGAGACAACCGGGGCCGCACTGGCTGCCCCGGTCACATGACGTCAAGAGGTGATGAACAAGTCGGTATCAGTAATGCGGGATACCGTAAGGCTAGTGAACGTATCGACGCAAATGGGCCTATTCACCCCGGGTATTTCAACGCTACCCTTGATCTTCATCTGGTACTTTAATGCTAGAAGCGAATTAACTATTTCATATCGATCAATGGCAGCCCTCTGCACAGTGGCTCTGCTCGGTCCGATAGCGAGTATGCCATGGCCCGTAACCGTTACCTGAAAGGATTTACGCTGTTGGAGCTTTTAGTGGCGCTGGCTCTCATGGGGATTCTGCTGGGCGTCGGATTTCCCAATTTCCTGCGCATGATCGAGATCAACCGTGTCGTGAGCGCCACCAATGAGTTCAAGACCGCCATGAATTACGCGCG
The DNA here is from genome assembly GCF_025725645.1 of Halomonas sp. GD1P12. Taxonomy (NCBI): domain Bacteria; kingdom Pseudomonadati; phylum Pseudomonadota; class Gammaproteobacteria; order Oceanospirillales; family Halomonadaceae; genus Halomonas; species Halomonas sp. GD1P12. The sequence continues at coordinate 3,403,038 of NZ_CP107007.1, forward strand.
AAGCGAGGCGGTTCGCCGCAATCAAAGCGTGACGCTTACGCCCTTGCCCGAAGGATGGAGTGCGGGTTGGCAGGTCGCGTCCGGAAGCCAAGCGCTACGCTACTGGCCGCAGTCCACCCGGGGGCTTGAGATTCAAGTTCTCGATGCGGCCAAAAAACCCATTTCGGGGGGGCTGGCGTTCAACAGCCTGGGGCGCTTGCAACGAAGCCGCCCCGAGACCGTCTGGATATCGATCTGGCTGGGTGAGCAAGCCGATGGAAAAGGCCGCTGTATCCGCCTTGAACCCAGCGGCCTTTCGCGCGTACAGGACACCCCCAGGGCGTGCACGACCTGATGCGAGGCTGAAGCCATATGAGACGGACACAGCAGGGTATTTCGCTCATCGAGTCGCTGGTGGCCATGCTGATCATGTCGGTGGGCCTTCTGGGCGTGGTGGCGCTGCAAACCAATGCACTGACTCAGCAGCGAAGCGCCTACCTGGAAACTCAAGCCACCAACATGGCTCAGGACATGATGGACCGGATTCGCGCCAACCCCGATGAGGCTAGCGCCTATAACCTGGACTTTGACGAAGACGTGGGCGAAGACTGCAGTGGCCCGGGGCTTGTGGCCAACGATACCGCCACGTGGATATGCGACCTCGAGGCGGTGCTGCCCGAAGGCGAGGGCAAGATCGAAGTGAATGGTCAGGTCAGCGTCGCGGTGCGCTTCAACAATCCTTTCTCGAGCGGCAAACGCACGATCGAGTTGGCCACGGAGCTGTGAAATGAATACCGCTCGTGGCGTCTTCCAAAAACAAACAGGCTTTACACTCATCGAGCTTCTGGTCGCCATGGTCATCGGGGTGCTGGTGATTCTGGGTGCCACCCAGCTGTTCATCGCCTCGCAGCAGAATTATCGCGTGACCACGGCACTGGCCAACATGCAGGATACCGGGCGCTTCGCGCTGGAGACACTGGCCCGCGAACTTCGTCAGGCAGACTTCAGAGGTGGCTGCGCGCCGGGCCAGATCAACGTGAGCATTCCAAGCCTTGCGCGCACGACGAACATCGCGCCCGCCCCTGGCCTGCAGGGGTTTACCTCTCCCCAGAACACGACGCTCTCGAGTACCTTTGAGCAGCCCCTCGCCAACGCTCAAGTGATCGCTTATCGCGCGGCGGGCACACCGATAAAAGGCCGTATTACGGGCGTATCCAACCAGACATTCAGCTTCGCGCCCGCTCATAACGCGGCTGGCCAAATGCTGCTGCTTCAAAGCGCGCAGCGCTGCGAGCTCTTTCTCAATGCGGCCAGCCAGCCCGACCAGCTACAAAAAAGTACCATGGGCTGGCCCACGGGCAGCGCGCAGGCGGCGCCCTTGCCCTATACCCAGAACCAGGCTGTCACACTGACAGCGCTGACCAGCGGCGTTTACTACCTGGGCCGCGATCCGACCAACGCCGATAGACCCTCGCTAATGCGTTTGGATACGAGTACCGCCACGCCGGTCAACGAAGTGCTCGCCAGCCACGTGGTCGCGCTGCGCGCCCGCTTTTTGAAAAACGATGCTTACGTCACCGTCAATGACGTGGACGCCAACGAGTGGCAGAACGTACGCGCGGTGCGCGTAAGCCTGATCGTGCAGAGCGAGCGCACCGACTTGCGCCAAACCCCGACGACTATCGAAACCGGTAACTTCCGTTCGAACCCGTTCACCGCCAACGATGGACGCCTGTATCAGGTATTTACGACCACCATCGACCTGAGGAATCGGTCGTGAAAAACGATGACTTCTATCCGGTGGCCCAGCGCGGCATGGCGCTGATACTCAGCCTGATCTTTCTCACGATCGTGACGCTGGTGAGCCTCTCGTCGATGCAGGGCGCCATGACTCAGGGAAGCATGGCTCTCAATCAGCAGGATTACAGCGTGGCGTTGCAGGCCGCCGAGGCCGCGCTGCAGGAGGCCGAGCGCGTACTGGAAAGAGGCAATAAGCCCCCAGCGACGTGGACGTCCTACACGGCAGATAGCGCAAGTGCCACCATCGAAGGGCAGTATCAAATGCCTCAGCAAACTGGCGAAGTGATCGGCTCACGCGTTACCAGCCAAGGGGTCGAAACACTCGAGGTCCTCTATCGTCTCGAAGCTCGAGGAAGTGGCCGCTTGACGGATACCAGCGTCAGGCTCGAAGCCTTTTACGTTCGCGTGGAGTAATCGATCATGTCCCAACATAGCGGTACTCGGCTTTTACTTACGCGCTGGCTGACACTGTTAATGTGTCTGGCTACGGCACCGGCATGGGGCGGTACGACCTACAACCCGCCGCCACCGACAGAGCCCACGCCGACCCAGCCGACGCCACAGGAACCCACCCAGCCCGCCCCTACACCGGCTACGCCGATCAGCGGCGGCGAAGGGACGGTAGACGAGAACTACGTGGTTCCCGCGGACAGAACCGGGCTCTCCAACGCGCCGCTCAACGTGGTCAGCCAGGTTCCGCCCAACATTCTGCTTATTCTGGATAACTCCGAAAGCGGTCAGGAAGGGCTCGATGGGCGCGTGGCGATTGGTAACGCCTTGGGCGATCGTGAAACGTTAGCCGCCTGTCAGACCAATACCTTTGATGCCTCCAGGTGTCCAGCAGGGGCTCGTTCACCGCTGAGCAAATCGAGCATCATGAAAAGTGTTGGGCGCGAGCTCATCAACCGTTATCGCGGGGAGATCAATCTAGGGCTGATGGCTTATCAGCAGAACCAGGCGTCCAGAGACCGTAACAGCTTTGCCAATAATACCGTTCTTTGGCGTTTGACCGAGCGAGCGCTAGATGTGCGCTACTCAACGGATGCGAGCCCCAGTTGGTACAACCCGAGTTTCGAGGGCGCCTGGAATGCGACTACCAAGCGTTATCGGACGCGGCTACCCAATAGCAGCATACATGCGTTTTTCAATGTCGGCCTACCCGGCTATTACGTCATCAACCGAACCAGCCTGCTGCCACCGGACGCAAGCGACGATCGCACCGAGTACTGGGCGAATACCGGCGTGAGCGCGAGCGGCGACCAGAGCATCAATCGTTACCTGCGTCTTCTCCAGGGCTCGAACGGTTTGTACTACTCGGACTATGATGGTGCCGCTCAAATTGCGCTGGTCGATAGCATGCGCCAGCGCGGCATTCCCAACTGGGGTCAAAACATTCTTTCCTTGCAGCTCAATCAGCTGGAGTGGCGCACCACCTCCTCCCCCGGGCTTGGCTATTTGCATGTTCCGATCGGCGGGCTCAATACGGACGGCTCGATTAATGATGCACACTGGAGCCGGATTCTCACAAAGCTACAGCCCCAACGCCACGACTGGAGCAGCCTTGGCAACCCGATGATCGACCCCGCTTGGCCTTTGCTGGCCACCGGTCTAACGCCTATCGAAGGCACCATGTACACCGTGCGGGACTACTTTCTCAACAACACCAGCAGTGGCACATCGTTTAGCAGCGCGCAGGGGCGCCAATCAGGTATTACGATTCCGAACATGAGCAACGCGACGGCTCGCCAGTGCCTGGTTAACGCCAACATCTGGCTCACCGACGGCCTGCCTTCGGTAGACCGTACCGGTCGCTCGCTTGGCAATAACGTAAGCCAGGCACTAACCGATGCCCAGAACGCCATTCGCCGCCTTTACAGCGATACCGCAAGCGCCTTGCCTAACCCGGTGCGCACCTACGTAGTGGGCTTCAACCTGCCGCCGGACATCAATAATCTGCCGGGCGTGCCCACCGACCCGTTGGGCGAGCTGGCTAAAGCCGGCGGCACCGAGCGCGCCTATTTTGCCAACGACGAGGCCTCGCTCAACCAGGTCATGCGTCAGGTGCTGGGTCGCATCATCAGCTCGTCGCAGTCGAGCACCGCCTCGGCGGTCAGTAGCGACACCTTCGACCTGCAAGGCAACAACCTGCTCTACAGCGCGGGCTACCGAAGCGGCGACTGGTCGGGGCGGCTGGTCGCCTCCGCTGTAAACGAGCGCGGTCAGCGCACCCCACGCTGGGATGCCGAAACGATGCTTGCGCAACAGGTCGGGAGCCGACGTCTGCTGACCTCGCACCAGCCTACAGGCCAGCGCAAGGCCGGCGCTTTACTCTCGACAAGCACCAGCGGCCTTACTCAAGCCGAAATCAATTGGTTACAAGGTTCCAACCAGCCCGGACTGCGTACCCGGCAGTCACCGCTGGGCGACATCATCAACGCAAGCCCCGTGCTGCTGCCCGGGCGCGAGTCGCGCCCGCCACTTCTACTGGTCGCCGCCAACGACGGCATGCTGCACGGCTTTAACGCCGATACCGGCCGCGAACTTTTCGCCTACCTGCCCGCCGAGCTTACCCAAGGCACTTCACCCCCACTTCGCGAGCTGACCCGCACGGGCTACAGCCACCGCTACTTCATGGACGGCACGCCAGCGGCACGAGAGATCACGCTGCCAAACGGCAATAGACGCGCCATTGCGGTCGGGACCATGGGTGCCGGCGGGCGTACGGTGTTTGCGCTGGATGTGAGCAACCCGACTAATATGGGCGCGCAAAACGTGCTGTGGGAGTTCCGCCGACCAGAGCTTGGCAGTCGCGTCAGCGAGCCCACCATCACCCAGCTAAGCGACGGCCGCTGGGTGGCCATTTTCGGCAACGGTTACAACAGCACAAGCTACAAGGCCGCGCTTTACGTAGTCGACCTGCAGACAGGCGCGCTCGTCGCCCGACTCGACACCGGCGAAGGCAGTCTGGATACCCCCAATGGACTGGCCACGCCCACGGTCACCGCATGGCCCACGTTCAACGGCGGCGCCCGCTTTGCCTACGCCGGGGATTTGAACGGCAATCTGTGGCGCTTCCCGCTTACCCAAAATGGCACGATCACCAAACTCTATACCGGCGCGCGTACCCAGCCGATCACATCAGCGCCGGCGGTCACCTTGAGCGGCGGGGCCGATAACCGGTTGATGGTCATCTTCGGCACCGGCAGCTACTTCAGAACCCAGGACGGCAACGATCAGAGCGTGCAGCAGCTGATCGGTATTCGTGATCAGGAGAGTCGCACGACGTCAGTCGCATCCGGACAGCTTTTGGTGCAAGAAATCAGTGCGACCGGCACTCAGAGCGGTATGACCGTGCGTGCCACGACCAATAAACCACTGACGACCCAGTTGGGCTGGCGCATGGTGCTGCCAGCGGGTGAGCGCGTCATTGCCTCGCCATCGTTCTCGAGCGGCTTGCCCCGTCGGGTGCGTTTTTCAACCATGCGGCCCGACACCACGAATCCGTGTAACGTGCGCCGCGTGGGCTATTTTCTCTCGCTTGTAGCCGAAACCGGCGGCAGCGGCGGCGGCACTATCTTCGATTTCAACAGGGATGGCGAAATCGATACCGGCCTCTTGCTCAACGGTGATGCGATCGTTGGGCTTCAGCTAGGCAGCGGCGAGCGCCTGGTGGGCATTAAAAACGGTGACGGGGAAGAGACGCTGTTCACCGGCAACCCGGATGCCGGCGACACCGGCGTGATTACCGTCGAACTCAATGAGGCGCCGCTTGGTCGGCGCTCCTGGCGGCAGGTCAACGATTGATGCATCCAGCGGGCTACACCGAGCGCACGGTCCACTGCACCAGCCGGGCGACTACCGGGCGCACGATCAGGATACACACGAACGCCACCGGCATGGCTATCTGGTAGGCCTGCCAGACCAGCGACATGAAGCCCTCGGCCATCCCCGCGTTTACGGCCGTGATCACGATGGTCATCAAAAACGCCATGATCGAGGACATGTAGAAGGCGAAGACCACGGGCGTGAACTTCGGGTGCAGCTTGCGCGCCGCCAGCAGGCGCTGCTCGGGGTAGCGTTTTGAGCTCATGAACAGGGTCTTCGTCTATTTAATGAGCCTGCTATCTTAACGACTCCCGAGCGTATTATGAAGGCGGCTCAAGCGAAGCGTGCCTTGGCGCCCTTTTCCCGAATGAGACGCCCGATCCGGTAGAGATCGTTCAGGTAGAAATCCAGCTGACCGAGCAGATGATTCACCGGCAGAAGCAAAAAAATAAGCCCCATCAGGATCGCCGGCTCGTTGAGCCAGACAAGCGCCGGCGCTTGCACCGGGTAGAGCAGCGTATAGATGCTCATGCCGCCCAAAAACTGCGCGATCAGGCTATTGATGATCACCAGCGTAATGAACAGCGCCCGCCAGTCGCGCCGGGGCAAATGAGCGCGGCCCAACGGCCCCATGCGGGCGCTTACGCGTGAGCCAAAGCGTAGATCGTCGTGGCGGCGTAGCAGCGCGCGTGCGGCGTTCTCATCGTTGCTTTCGATCGCCTCACGCGCCAGCGTTTTATCGAAGTGCTCGCCCAGGGTCGCATCAACAGCGTGATCGAAGGTTTCCGCGTGCGTGTCTTTCCCCTGCCCGCCTTGCCCTGCCGCCGCGCCCAGCCGCGCAAGCTTTGCGCGATTGGTGGAGGAGAGCTTTTGTGCGTTGTCGAAATTGATGGCGTAGTTCACCGCGTAAAGCTGATAGAGCGTGGCGGTGACGCCGACGAAGATCAAACCGTAAACGAGTGCGATGAGCATGGGCCGGCCTATTGACGAGGGTGAAAGGAGGGGGTGAAGCGTGCGTCCTTCATATTTAACAGATCTACCACCATGGTCAAATGCGGCATGAAAGCGCAGGCGAGCCAGGCTACCATAGCGCCACGCTCAGCGAAGGCCATAACAATCATACCGCCTGGCTGGTTATCCGGCTCACAAGGAACTCCCAATGCCCTCTCAAGACTCCGCTTCACTGCGTGACGACGTGGCGCGCTCACCGTCGCGCGCCAAAAAGTACCTGGCCGCGCTTGGCCCCGGCTTCCTGTTTGCCGGCGCGGCCATCGGCACCTCCCACGTGGTGCAATCCACTCGCGCCGGCGCCGAGTACGGCGTAGGGCTTTTAGGATTTATTCTGCTCGCGGTGCTGTTGAAGTATCCGTCGTTTTTCTTCGGCCCGTTTTATGTCAGCGTGACCGGCAAGTCGCTGGTCGAAGGCTACCGTCAGACCTTCGGCCGCTCGGTGGTGGGGCTCTTCGCGCTGGTGCAGATTCCGGTCACCGCGATCATCATCGCCGCCATTGCGATCACCACGGCGGGTCTGGCCGGCAGCATCGTGCCGCTGACGCTCAGCCCGCCCACGGTGGCGGTGATTCTGATCGCATTATGTGGCGTGCTCACCTTCGCCGGCGGCTACCGGCTGCTGGACTGGGTGAACAAGGTGTTCGTGGTGATTTTGAGCGTGACCACGGTGCTGGCGGCGATCGTTGCCCTGCCGCTGGTGGACTGGACCTTTTATCCGGCGACCGCGGCCTCGCCGCTCTGGAGCGTGGCCACCTTCGTGACGCTGGTCGCGGTACTGGGCCTGATGCCCTCGGACATTACGCTTGCCGTCATGAACTCGCTGTGGTCCGAGGCGCGCAACAAAACCCAGGGCAAGCGTAGCGACACTACCGCCGAGAAGATCGATTTCAACATCGGCTATATCGGCGCCGGCGTTTTGGCAGCGTGCTTCGTGATCATGGGCGCCGGCGTCATGCACAGCCAGGGCGTGAGCCCCGCCGACGGCGCGGTAGGCTTTGCAAGCCAGGTCATCAGCCTTTACACCAGCACACTCGGCGAGTGGAGCGGCGTGGTCGTGGGCATTTCCGCGTTTACTGTCATGCTCACCACCCTGCTGACCGTGCTCGACGGCTTCCCGCGCATGATCAGTGCTTCCTGGTACACCTTCACCCGCCCGGTGGGCGCGACCGAAGAGTCGCGCACGATCGAGGGCAGCCCGGCGTTTCTGATCTCGCTGATCGGGCTTTCACTGTTCGCCGCGGTCATTCTCTACACACTGATGGGCAACTTTCGCCTGTTCATGGACTTCGTGATGGTGGTGGCCTTTTTGTTGAGCCCGATTCTCGCCGCACTCAACCACTTCACCGCCAACGGCGCCACCGTGCCGGTATCACTTCGCCCCTCCAAACTGATTAATGCCTGGAGCTGGCTGGCGATCGCCACGCTGACGCTGTTGTCGGTGGGCTATATCGTCGTCCAGTTCATCATGTAAGCCTCAGGCAAGCGCATCACGCACGTTCATCGTGCAAATTCGGCGGGCGGTCACGCAAGTGGGCCGCCCGCCACCGTTTTGCGAATCCCTTCGAGCACGCCGTGGCCATCCTCGCGGCCAAGCTCCTCGTACCAGGCCTGGGTCTCGGCGGGGTTCTCGCCGTGAATCATCGCCGCCCGCTTGCGCGCGCGCGCCACGATCTCCCCAACCCGCTCGACGCGCGCGCCGTCGTAGCGTTCGAGCGCTGTCGCAAGCGCCGTCGTGGTATCAGGCGCTTCATCAAGCGCGGCGCTGACGGCCTCGCTCAGCACCCAGGCATCCTCCATCGCCTGACAGCCGCCCTGGCCAAGATCCGGCGCCATGCCGTGGGCGGCGTCGCCCATCAGTGCCACCCGCGTGTCGGTCAGCCGCTCGAGCGGCTCGATGTCGTGAATCTCGACCCGCGCCATGCGAGCGGGGTCGAACTGCTCGATCAGCGCCTGCACCGCCGGGCTCCAGCCCTTGAAATGCGTCTTGAGCTCGTCGCGATAGCGGCTTGGGTCACTTTGCGAGCCTGCCGCCATCGGCACGTCGAAAAAGCAGTAGAACTCTTGCTGCCCCTCGTCATTACCGCCGGTCCCCATGGGCATGAGCGACACACGCTTGCCCTCGCCCACGTACTGATCCCAGCTTTCGAGCGGCGCCAGCGCCTCGGTGGCCGCCACGCGCACGTTCCAGTTCACATAGCCCACGTACTGGCGCGCCACCCGCTGCCCGACGATTTTATCGCGAAGCCTTGAGTGCGTGCCGTCGGCCACGACCAGCAGATCAGCGCTGACACGCTCGCCGTCCTCCATCACGGCCGTCACACCCTCATCATCGCTTTCAACATCCACACAGTGGCGCCCGAGCCGAATATGCTCGGCGCCCACGGCGTCGAACAGGGTCTTTTGCAGCGCGGCGCGGGAAATCGGGCAGGCGCGCTGATTCACCGCCTCGTAAAGCGGGGTGAGCGAGAAATCACTTAACAGGTGACCCTCGTGGCTCAGGTAGCGCATGCGCGTCATCTCGCCGCTGATCTGTTCTATGGCGCTGCCCAGCCCCAGCCGATGCATCACTTTTACCCCGTTGGGCCATAGCGAAATCGCGGCCCCCACCGGGCGCATCTGTTCGACGCGCTCGAAGACCCGCACGCGGTGGCCCTGGCGTTTGAAGGCCAGCGCCGCGCTCAACCCGCCCATGCCCGCACCAATGACGACAATATCCAGCGCCATAACGCCTCCTGATCAAAATGAAATTGCGTTGTGAAACGACGTGGCGACGCTCGTATACAAAACGCGTTCCTTCGAGCCTACCGCATCCGCCGGGCAAAGCGTATAGCCACGCCCTGCCAGCCACACGTCACCGGGTTCGATGCCGTGGGCCCGAACGTTACGGGCAAGAATCGGGCCAGCCCGAAGCCGTTTGGCTTGCGGCGAAGGCGCGAAGCTCATCGAACAACCAGGCCGTGGCGGGCTCGCGCGCGTAGAGTTCGTGCTGGATCAGGGTGAGCGTCAGCGCGCCGAGTTCCGGCGGCGCCTCGACCAGGCGCACCGGCAGTAGCGCGATGAAGCGCTCGGCCATGTGCCGGGGCAGCGTCATGATCGCCCCGGTTAGCGCCACGACCCGGGCCGCGGCGATATAGTTGAGATTGCGCGAGATCACCCGCCGGCTCAATCCGTGCGCACGCAGGCAGCCGTCGATGGGCCCCAACCCGAGCCCGCTGATGTCGGCGAGTTCGACGTGGGCAAGTGCGGCAAAGTCGCCAAGCGTTAGCGATGCCCCCACCTGGACATTGTCTGCCGCGGCCAAACACACCCACTCCTCATCGAGCCACGGCGTACTCACCACTCCGGTAGGCAGCTCGACGCGGCTATCGAGCCCGACCACCATATCCACCTGGCGGCTTTTTAGACCCTCGTCGAGTGCGTCAGGCGTGATCAGCTCGATCGAGAAACTCAGCCCCGGCGCCTGGCCGAGCAGCCGGCTCAAAAATAGCGGGTACATCACCTCCTCGAAGTAGTCCGTGGTGGCCAGGGTAAAGTGGCGCGCGCTGGTCGCCGGGGCAAAGCTTGCGGGCGGGGCGAGCCCCTGCTCGAGCAGCGCCAGTGCCTGCACGACGGTCGGCAGCAGCGCCTCGGCCCGTGGCGTGGGCTGCATGCCCTGCTCGATGCGAACGAACAGCGGATCGTCGAGCCCTTCGCGCAGCCGCTTGAGCGCGTGACTGATGGCGGGCTGGGAAAGATGCAGCTTTAGCGCCGCCCGAGTGACGTGGCGCTCCTGCATGAGCGTCACGAAAACGCGCAGCAGGTTCAGATCGAAATGCCGAAACAACTTCATGGCGAATCACCATTCATATAGCGAATGATCCGATTCTAAACATTCATTTCATTCATTACTCAAAACCTTTTATCGTCTTCGCCTTCACTCCCTTTCGAGGAGGCGCCCGCGAGTGGCCCAGTCCCCTATCATGCCAAGCCTGTTCGGCGATGTTATCTCGACGTTCATGAACGTGGAAAAAGCCACTGACCCAAAAGCGAGTAATGCGGACGTCGTGATCAGCGGTGTGCCCTTCGATCTCGCCTGCTCGGGACGCGCCGGCACGCGCATGGGCCCCAACGCCATTCGCCAGGCCACGGCGAATTTGATCTGGGAAGGCAAGCGCTGGCCCTGGGACTTTGCCCTGGAAGAGCGCCTTTGCGTGGTTGACGCGGGCAACCTGGACTACGCCTACGGCGAGCCGGAAAGCCTGGTGGATAACCTGGAGAGCCACGCCGGGCGCTGGCTGGCCGCGGGCAAGAAAATGCTGACGCTCGGCGGCGATCACTACATCAGCCTGCCGCTACTGCGCGCGCACGCCCGTGAGCATGGCCCGCTGGCGCTGATCCACTTCGATGCCCACACCGACACCTACGAGCAGGGCACGCGCTTCGATCACGGCACCATCTTTCACCACGCGCTCAAGGAAGGCCTGGTGGTGCCGGAGCACTCGCTGCAGATCGGCATTCGGACAAGCTATGATCGCCACAATCATCCGTATGAAGTGCTGGACGCCGACTGGGTGAACGACCACGGTCCGAAAGCCGTGCTCGAGAAGATCCGCGCCCGCGTCGGCCACCACCCGGCCTACGTAAGCCTCGACATCGACGGCCTCGACCCGGCGTTTGCCCCGGGCACCGGGACGCCGGTGTGCGGCGGCATGTCGACCGACCTGTTATTGAAGGTCATTCGCGGGCTGGTCGGCATGGAGCTTGTCGGCATGGATGTGGTCGAGGTGAACCCGGCGTATGATCACGGCGACATCACCTCGCTTGCCGCCGCGACCCTGGGGCTTGAATTTCTGTACGTGCTGGCGGCGGGCAAAGCCCACGCCTGACCAACGCCTTCGCGAGCGACGCCGTGACGCCCTGCGTTACGGCGTTTGCGTTTCCAGTGCCTGGCACAGATCCCCCAGAAAGTCCGCCACGCCCTTGGGCAGCACGCGCCCGGCAAGCGTTTGCACCTCCAGCGTGCGTCCGCTCATTTCCCGATCACGAATCGGCAGCGACACCAGCTCGGCGGACTCACCCAGATGCCGGATCGACACGTCACCGATCAGCGTGATGCCGCCCTGGCACATCGCAAAGTGCACCAGCGTCGTGACGAAGTTGCTGGTCATCACCGGCTCGATCAGAAGTCCCTGACGGCTGCAGCTGACGTTGAAGAGCTGGCGGATGGTGGTGTTCTCGGTGGGCAGCGCCAGATCGAAACTTCCCAGCTGCGCAAGCGACACCTGCTTTTTGTCGGCGAGCGGATGCGAGCGGTGCATGACCGCGTGAATCGGCGCCATGACGCGCTTTTCCACCTTGATGTTCTTCTCCGGCGACGGTGAGATGGTCAGTCCGATATCCACCAGCCCCTCGCACACCCGCTGAATCACGTCCGTCGAGGACGTCACCGTGACGTCGAAATGAATGCCGTGGTGTTTTTCGCGGTAGAGGCTGATCACGTGAGGCAGAAGATAGCTCGCCAGCCCCTCGATGCTGGCAATGCGCACCGTTCCCCGCTGAATACCCTCGAGCCCGGTGATCTCCTCGATCACCCGGGCGGCGTCCAGACGCGCCTTGCGCGCGTGAGCGGCCAAAAGCTCGCCGGAGGGGCTCAGGCGCATGCCGGCGGGGTGGCGCTCGAAGAGCTGGCTGCCAAGCTCCGACTCCAATCGTGCGATCTGACGGCTGACCGCCGAGGGCGCCACGTGCAGTGTCTGGGAGGCCTTGTTGATCGACCCGTGGCGCACGATTTCCAGAAAATAGCGCAGCGCGGGGTCGATCAGAAGCCGCTCGTTCATTGAAAACCTCCAGGTCGGGACGGGTTCGGGTATTGCTTAAAAGGCAATACCGCTTTCGAAAAATACCGCTAACGTGATGGGCTTTGCCAGCACTAGTATCGAGAAAGAAGCACCGCCCGAGGCAAATCGACAAGGCGCCCCACCAATAACAAGCGCCGATCTGCCCACCATCAACGTGGTAATCGCCAGCCGCCAACAATACCAATGGAGATTGCGATGAATCCGACGTTCCCTGCCCGTTTCCCCAAAAAAACGCTGCTGACCGCTTTGGGCTTGGCCAGTGCCTTATCCTTCAGCGCACAAACCAGCGCCGACACCACCGTCAACGCCGTGATGCACTCGGCGCTGCGCGCACTCGACCCGGTATCGAGCAGTGCCACCATCGCTCGCAACCACGGCTATATGATCTACGATACGCTGATTGGGCTGAATGCGGATCTGACGCCGCAGCCGCAGATGGCGGACTGGGAGGTCTCCGAGGATGGCCTCACCTACACCTTCACCCTGCGCGAGGGGCTGACCTGGCACGACGGAAGCCCCGTGACCGCGGCGGACTGCATCGCCTCGCTCGAGCGCTGGTCGAGCTTCGACCCGGGCGGCACACTGATCTTCGATCATCTCGAGAGCCTGACGGCGCTGGACGAACACCGCTTCGAGCTCAAACTGACCACCGAGCTTGGCGATGTCATCGGCCTTTTGGCCAAGCCCTCGGCGGTGGCCGCGTTCATGATGCCCGAGGCGGTCGCCTCGATCGAGCCGGGCCAGCCGCTGCCCAACCAGATTGGCTCCGGACCGTTTCGCTTCGTGAGCGACGCCTTCCAGCCCGGCGTGAAGGCGGTCTACGAACGCTTTGACGAGTACGTGCCGCGCGACGAGGCGCCTTCCGGCACCGCGGGCAGCAAGGAAGTGTTCGTCGACCGGGTGGAGTGGATCCACATGCCGGACGTGCAGACCATGGTCAACGCCATCAACAGCGGCGATATCGACTACATCGAACGCACGCCCTTCGATCTGCTGCCGCTTCTGGAGAGCAACCCCGAGATTCACGCCGAGGTGCTCGACCCGCTCGGCATGCTGACACTCGCCCGCATGAACTTCCTCCACCCTCCCTTCAACGACGAGCGCATCCGCCGCGCTGCGCTGCTCGCCATCGGCCAGGACGACGTGATGGCAGCTCTCGTCGGCGACCCGCGCTTCTATGAAACCTGCGCGTCGGTCTACGGCTGCAACACCGCGCTCTCGAGTGAGGCCGGCGGCGAGTCACTGACCAGCGGCGGCAATCTGGACGAGGCGCGCGCGCTGCTCGAGGAGGCGGGTTACAACGACACCCCCATCGTGCTGCTTCAGCCGTCGGATGTGGCCACGCTGACGCCACAGCCGCTGGTGGTCGCCCAGGCGCTTCGAGCCGCCGGCTTCAACGTCGAGCTTCGCCAGATGGACTGGCAGACCCTGGTCAGCCAGCGCGCCAGCCGCGAGGCCTCGAGCGACGGCGGCTGGGACATGATCTTCACCAACTTCGGCGTGGACAGCCTCTGGTCGCCGAGCATCAACCCACTGTTGATCAGCACCGGCGAAGAGGATAGCTGGTTCGGCTGGCCCACGGACCCGGACATGGAAGCGCTGCTCGACGAGTTTGCTCTCGCGACCGAAGGCGACGAGCGTCAAGCACTTGCCGAGGATATTCAGCGCCAAGCCATGGAGCAGGTCACTTTCGTGCCCCTGGGCCAGTTCCAGAACGTGATCTCCTGGCGTGACGAGTTAAGCGATGTCGTCGCCGGCCCCATCCCGGTGTTCTGGGGCATGCACAAGGCCGAATGACCCGCCGCCCCCGCCTGCGGGCGGGGGATTCTGCCTGCCCATGTGAGGAGTTTCCCATGCTCAGTTACTTCATTCGCCGACTGCTGGCGGCCATACCGGTAATGCTGGTAGTCGCGCTCAGCGTCTTTCTTCTACTGCGCCTGGCCCCGGGCGACCCGGCGGTGATCATCGCCGGCGACATGGCAAGCCCCGCCCAGGTGGAGAGCATTCGCGTAGCACTCGGGCTCGACCAGCCCATCTACACCCAGTTCGTCATCTGGATGGGCAACATGCTCCAGGGTGATTTCGGCACCTCGCTGATCTCCCAGACCTCGGTGCTGTCGATGATCACCCAGCGCCTTGCGCCCACCGTTAGCCTCGCGGTGGCGGCCATCGTCTTCACCGTGCTGATCTCGGTGCCCCTGGGTGTCATCGCCGCTTGGCGTCAGGGAAGCTGGATCGACAACCTCGTCATGTCGATTTCCGTGGTCGGCTTCTCCGTGCCCGTCTTCGTGATTGGTTACATCGTCATTCAGGTGTTCGCGATCAACCTGGGGTGGCTGCCGGTACAGGGCTATCGCAGCCTGGAACACGGCTTTACTGAATTCGCCAGCCGCCTGGTGCTGCCAGCGCTGACGCTGTCGTCGGTCTATATCGCGCTGATCGCGCGCATGACCCGCGCCAGCATGCTCGAAGTGCTCAAGGAGGATTACATCCGCACCGCCCGCGCCAAGGGCCTGGGCGAGCGGCTGGTGCTGTTTCGCCACGCGCTGAGAAACGCCGGCGTGCCGATTCTCACCGTTATCGGTACCGGTTTCGCGCTGATGGTCTCCGGAGTGGTGGTAACCGAAAGCGTGTTCAACATCCCCGGGCTCGGGCGGTTGATCATCGATGCCGTGCTGGCACGGGACTACCCCGTGATCCAGGCGATCATCCTGCTGACCGCCGGGCTTTACGTGCTGATCAATCTGTTGATCGATCTCTCCTACGCCGTGACCGACCCGAGGATCCGCTACTGATGACCACCTATACCTATCCCCGGAGGTTCGACATGCGCCCATCACTGCACGCCGTGACCTCTCGACTGCTGCACCTGCGCCCGCGCACCACCACGTGGATCGCCGCCATCATTTTGATCGTCATTACGCTGATGGCGCTGCTGGCCCCGCTGATCGCGCCTTTTGATCCGACTGCGATCAATCCCGCCAACCGGCTACAGGAGGCCAATGCCACCTACTGGCTGGGTACCGATGCCTACGGCCGCGATCTTTTTTCACGCGTGGTGTACGGCGCCCGCGTCTCGCTCACCGTCGGTGTCGGTGTGGCGGCGCTCACACTTCTGATCGGTCTGCCGCTGGGCCTCATTGCCGGCTACTTTCGCGCCATCGACGCGGTGTTGATGCGCTTCATGGACGGGCTGATGGCGATTCCCGGCATTCTGGCGGCCATTGCCATCGTCTCGCTCACCTCGGCGAATCTCTGGATGCTGATGATCGCGATCACGGTACCGGAGATCCCGCAGATCGTACGTCTGGTGCGCTCCAACGTGCTCGCCACGCGGGAAGAGGCCTTCGTGGAAGCCGCGACGCTCATGGGCACACCCACTCGCACGATTCTCTGGCGCCACCTGATGCCCAACACCTTCGCCCCGCTCATCGTGCAGTGCACTTACGTGTGCGCCGCGGCGATTCTGACCGAGGCCACGCTGTCGTTTCTGGGCGTGGGGCTAAGCTCTGAAATCCCCACCTGGGGCAACATCATGTCCGACGGGCGCATCTACTTTCAGCTCAAGCCGTCGCTGATCTTCTGGGCGGGCTTTCTGCTGTCGCTGTGCATTCTGTCGATCAACCTGCTGGGCGACGCGGCGCGCGACTCGCTGGACCCCACCATGAAGCGCAAGGAGAGTTGAGATGCCAATTGAGCCTCCCGTACTGAGCGTCGATCAGCTGATAGTCGATACCACCGACAAGACGCCCAAGCGCATTCTCAAGAGCGTCTCCTTCGACATTCACGCCGGCGAAACCCTGTGTCTGGTGGGCGAGTCCGGCTCCGGTAAATCGGTATCATCGCTGACCGCCATGGGGCTATTACCCAAGCGAAGCCTCATCGCCACCGGCGGGCGCATCACTCTGGACGGCGAATCGCTTTTAGAAGCCACGCCCAAGCGCCTGAGCCAGCTTCGCGGCAGCCGCATGGCGATGATCTTCCAGGAGCCGATGACCGCGCTCAACCCGGTGCTAAGCGTCGGCAAGCAGCTCGACGAGGTGCTGGCCTGTCACACCTCGCTATCCGGTGCCGAGCGCTTCGCCCAGGTGCTGGACGCGTTGGCCCAGGTACACCTGCCGGATATCGAGCGCATATATCACAGCTTTCCCCACCAGCTCTCCGGCGGGCAGCGCCAGCGCATCATGATCGCCATGGCGCTGCTCTTGAAGCCCAGACTCTTGATCGCCGACGAACCCACCACGGCGCTAGACGTCACCACCCAGCACCAGATACTCAAATTGATTCGCGAACTGCAAGAGCGCCACGGCACCGCGGTGCTGTTCATCACCCATGACATGGGCGTGGTGGTGGATATCGCCGACCGTGTCTGCGTCATGAAGACCGGCGAGATCGTGGAAACCGGCCCGGTGCGTGACGTTCTCGGCCGCCCGCAGCACGCCTACACCCGGCGCCTGCTGGAAGCGGTGCCCAGCCTGACCCCGCGCCCCGCCCGTCCCATCAAGAGCGAACGCCGCGTGCTCGGGGTTACCGAGCTGCACAAGGAATTTGCGCCCAAACGCGGCCTGTTGGGCTTTTTGAAACCGCGCCGCGCGGCCACCCACGCGGTCAATGACGTCAGCTTCGAGCTCCAGGCCGGGCGTACGCTGGGCATCGTCGGCGAGTCGGGCTCCGGCAAGTCGACGCTGGCGCGCTGCGTGATGCGCCTGATCACCCCGACCGGCGGCACCGTGCGCGTCAACGGCCAGGACATCGCCGCTCTTCGCTCGCGAAGCCTCAAGCCGCATCGCGGGCGCATTCAGATGGTGTTTCAGGACCCCTACCGCTCGCTGAACCCGCGTCTGACCATCGGCCAGAGCCTGACCGAAGGCCCAACCAACTACGGCAAGCCGTACCGGGAGGCCCTGGCCCGGGCGCGCGAACTGCTAGAACTCGTGGGTCTGCCGGCGGATGCCATCGAGCGCTACCCGCACCAGTTTTCCGGCGGCCAGCGTCAGCGGATCGCCATCGCCCGGGCGCTGGCGATGGAGCCGGACGTCATCGTGGCGGATGAAGCCGTCTCGGCGCTGGATGTCTCGGTGCAGGCCCAGGTACTAGCGCTTTTGGACGACATTCAGGAACGTCTCGGCGTGGCGGTGTTGTTCATTACCCACGACCTGCGCGTCGCCGCTCAGATCTGTGATGACGTCCTGGTGATGCAGCGTGGCCAGGTAGTCGAATACGGCCCCGCCGAGCAGGTGCTGGGCAACCCGCGCGCCGACTACACCCGCCAGCTGATCGAGGTCGCGCCCGGGCGAAGCTGGGATTTCACCGCCTTTGCCCCGGTCGCGTGACACGGGCCGCCCGGCCGATTTTTTGCTACAAGGAAGCGATATCGATGAATGCCTGTGACCTGAGCGCCGTCGAGGCGCGACGTTTGATGAGTACCAAAAAGCTCTCCGCCGTGGAGCTGACCGAGAGCTGTCTGGCCCGTATCGAAGCGATCAACCCTGCCGTCAACGCGTTGGTGGCCCAGGATGTCGACGCCTGGCGCCAGGGCGCGAAGAGCGCCCAGCGCGCCATCGACCAGGGCGAGCGTCTCGGGGCACTGCATGGCCTGCCGCTGTGCGTGAAGGATATGGTCGATGTGACCGGCCTGCCCACCACCTTCGGCAGCCAGATCTACGCCGACAACGTCGCCCAGGGCGACGACCCGATGGTGGCGCAACTGCGCGAGGCCGGCGCGCTCATGGTCGGCAAGACCAACAATCCTGAATGGAGCGCCGGGGGCAACACCCGCAACGCCGTTTATGGTGCGACCGCCAATCCGTTCGACGTGACGCGCTCCGCCGCGGGCTCCTCCGGCGGCTCTGCCGTGGCCCTGGCCTGCGGCATGGCACCGCTTGCCACCGGCTCCGACACCGGCGGCAGCCTACGCAACCCGGCGGCGTTTTGCGGCGTGGTGGGCTTTCGAGCCACTCCTGGGCTCGTGCCGGGCAACCGTGCCCAGGCCTGGCTTCCGATGTCGATGAACGGCCCCATGGCGCGCACCGTGGAGGACGCCGCGCTGATGCTTTCGACGATGATTCGCCCGGACCGCCGCGATCCCTGGACGCCGGTGGTCGACGGTCAAGCCGTTCACACGCCGGCAGCGTTTCGTCAGCTGCCCCGAGTGGATCTCTGCAGTCAGCGCGTCGCCTTCACGCCGGACTTCGGCTTCGCCATGACCGAAAAACTCGTGCGTCGAAGCTTCAGCGACAAGCTCGCCCGCTTTGGCCACGTGTTCGGCCGGCTCGACGACACCCACCCGGAATGCCCGGAAGCCGACGACACCTTCGCGGTGATTCGCGCGCTCTGCTTTTCCGGCATGCACCGCGAGCTCTTGCAGCAGTACCCGGAGCTGGTCGGCCCCAACGTGCGCGACAACGTGCGCGAGGGCGAAAGCTACTCGGCACTGGACGTGGTGCGCGCACTGACCAATCAACAGCATCTGTACCGCCATTGGCAGACGTTTTTCGAGCATCACGACTTCGTGTTGGCGCCTACTACCACCATCAGCCCGCGAGACTGGCACGAACTCTACCCCACCGAGATCGACGGCGAGCCAACCCAGAGCTACTACCACTGGCTCTCCATGGCCTACGCCTCCACACTCGCCGGCCACCCCTCGGTGACGCTGCCGACCGGTCGCGACGAAAGCGGCCTGCCCTTTGGGCTTCAGATCATCGGCCGGCGCGGCAGCGACCTGGAGACCCTGGCCTTCGCCCGGGAGCTCGAAACGCTCTTCGAGGGCGACGATGCGCTGGCACGCCCCCGGGTCGATCTGAACGATCTGCTGAAGGCGGCGCCGCTCAAGAGTGCCGAGGGCTTCATGGGGTTCTAGCGCGAACCTGACGCTTTACTTACGCCGACTGAACAAAAGGACACCGTATGGCCGACCACGCCCTCGACCACTGGCAGGCGCTCGCCCGCGCCGGCACCGACCCGCTGCTGCGCGCGCTGACCCGGCGCGAGGCGACCTTCTGGGTCAACTCGAAACGCACGATGTTTGAGAGCGTTCGCGACACGCTGCCGCTGCGCGCGGCGGACATCGACGAAGCCGCCGCACGGCTTGAGCGCTTCGCCCCCTACTTCGCTCAGGTGTTTCCGGAAACCGCCGCGGCCGGGGGCATCATCGAGTCGCCGCTACACCGCGCCGATACGCTCTCCTTCGCCGCCGCCCAGCGCTGGCGGGTCTCCGCGCCGGCAAGCCTGTGGATCAAGTGCGATAGCCACCTGCCGATTTCGGGCTCGATCAAGGCCCGAGGCGGCTTTCACGAAGTGCTGCTCCACGCCGAAACCCTGGCCCTGGAGCACGGACTGGTTGCACTCGCCGACGACTACGCCTGCTTCGCCACGGCGGCGTTCAAAACGCTGTTCGCGCACCACTCGATCGTGGTGGGCTCGACCGGCAATCTGGGGCTGAGCATCGGCATCCTGAGCGCCCAGCTCGGTTTCAAGGTCACGGTGCACATGTCCGCCGACGCCAGGCACTGGAAGAAGGCGCTGCTGCGCGAGAAAGGGGTTGACGTAGTCGAGCATCCCTCCGACTACAGCGTCGCCGTTGCCCAGGGCCGTGAGGAAGCGCTGGCCACACCGCGCTGCCACTTCGTCGACGATGAGGACTCGACGGCGCTGTTTCTGGGCTACGCCGTCGCCGCCCGGCGCCTGGCACGCCAGCTCGACGCAGAAGGCATTCGGGTAGATGCAGAGCACCCGCTGATCGTCTACCTGCCCTGCGGGGTCGGCGGTGGCCCGGGCGGGGTCGCCTTCGGTTTGAAACACGCCTTCGGTGACGCAGTGCACTGCGTGTTCGCCGAGCCCACGTCGTCACCCTGCATGCTGCTGGGCATGGCCACCGAACTGCACAACGCCATCAGCGTTCAGGATATCGGCCTCGATAATCTCACCTGCGCCGACGGCCTGGCGGTCGGGCGGCCCTCGGCGTTCGTCGGCACGCTCATGGAGCCGATGCTCGACGCGCTCTACACCGTCAGCGACGAGGAGCTCTACGCCCTGGTCGCCATGACGCAAAAGCACGAAAAGCTGGCGCTGGAACCCTCCGCCGTCGCGGGCCTGCCGGGCTTCGCGCACCTGGCCCGCGCCGACCGCGCCACGCTCGACACCCTCGGCCTTGCCGGCCACCTCGCCAAGGCCACCCACCTGGTCTGGGCCACCGGCGGCTCGATGGTGCCCGAGGAGCAGATGCGGGAGTATCTGGACAAGGGCCGCGCGGCGCTGTCCAGGGCCGAGGCGCCCATCGCCTAACCGGTCTGCGGATGCGAGCCCAGCAGGGCCTCGCGCCGCCCCGCCGGCCGCCGCAACCACAACGTCATCAGCACCACCGCCAGCAACACCTCGGCCAGGTCGCCGCCGTAGTACATCCACTGGGCGGCGGCCTGGACGTGCTCGAGAGCGTGGCCGGTGTCGCGGGGAAACCCCCAGCCGTACATCAGCTTGCCCAGCAGGCTGTGGGTGGCGATCGCGGCGAATAGCACGATCAGACGAAAGCACAGGCTTAACCGGTGGGGCGAGGTGTCGGGCTCGGCGAGGATCGCCCAGCAGAAGAGATACCCCGCAAGCAGAAAGTGCAGGTGAATCATGTAGTGAAGTAGGGAGCTTTCCAGCGAGGCGGCGTAGAGCGGCGTCAGATAAAGTACGTACATGCCGCCCACGTTGAGCAGCGTTGCGGTGACCGGGTGGGTCACCAGGCGCATGAAACGGCTGTGCAGGAACCTCACCATCCATTTCCCGCCCGCCTGGGGCAGCGTTTTGAGTAGCAGCGTCGTCGGCGCGGCCAACACCCAGAAAAGCGGCGCAAACATGCCGATCAAAAGGTGCAGCGTCATATGGCCGACCAGATCGCCATGCGCCCAGGCCATCAACAAGGGCCAGAAGGCAATGGCCAGAAGTGCGCTGCCAAAAAGGAAAAAGCCGCAGCGCCAGAGGCTCCAGCCAGACCCACCCGCCCGCTGAAGCCCGGCCGCCGCCAGATACTGGCAGGTGACGAGCACGACCAGTAAAAACGGCAGCCAGTCGAGCGGCGAAGCGGGGTGGCCGGCGTGCATTCAGCGCGCGGGCAACACGCGGGCGCGGCGCCAGAACCACGCACCGATCAGCAGAAACCCGACCGCGAAGGCATTCCAGACCAGGTCGTACATCAGCGGGTCCACTCCGTAGCGAATCTGGTGCAGGCGTAAAATCTTGTGGTTGATGAGGCCGTCGAAGAGCTGAAAGCCGCCCATCCCCAGAAAGAACCCCGCCTTCGCCCAGGCCACGCTCAAGCGCCCGCGCTGGGAGAGATCCAGCAAAAGAAACACGCCGACCACCACTGCCAAGAGCTCGAAGGCGTGCAAAAGGCCGTCGGAAAGAATGCCGAAAGCGGGGGTGGAAAAGTCGAAAAAGTGGTGCCACTGCAGCAGCTGATGAAAGACGATCTCATCGAGCGCCGCCATCGCGCCGATGCCGACCAGCACCGCCGCCCAGCGCGAGCGCTTGATGTCATGGATGTCGCGTTTGTTCGCATCGTACGTCATGGCCGAACTCCCTGATGTCGCTATCAGCGTAGGCAAGGCATTGGATGAGCGCCACCGCGGCGCGGGCCGTGATTGCCCTACCCTGCAGCGCTCTCTAGAATGGCCGGCATCGGTGTTCCGTACGGAACTTGATAGGGAATCCGAAGCGCTTCGCGCGAACCGGAACTGCCCCCGCAACTGTAGGCGGCGAGCGATGCTCACACGTGCCACTGGACATCCGTCCGGGAAGGCGAGCTAGCGACGACCCGTGAGTCAGGAGACCTGCCGACGCATCCTCACAACCAGGCCGCGCCATACGCGCGCCGATCATGCACGGGAGTGTACATGATGTTGAAGCGATCCCCGGCGCTGGCCCTGGCAGGGCTGTGCGTCTCTCTGGGCGCGCCCCCGCACGCCCAGGCCGCCACCGCCTACCCGCTAACGCTCGAAAGTTGCGGCCACGAAATCACCCTGGAAAAAGCGCCGGCGCGCGTGGTCACCATCGGCCAGGCGCCGACGGAAATGCTCTACCTGCTGGGCCTTGAAGAGCACGTGGCAGGCACCTCGCTCTGGGTCAATCCGGTGCTCGAGGCGTTTGCCGAGGCGAATGCCGACGTCGAGCGGTTGTCCGACAACGCGCCGAGCTTCGAGAGCGTGCTGGCGCAAGAGCCGGACCTGGTGATCTCTGCTTACGAGTGGATGGTCGGCCCGGCCGGCGTCGTGGGTACGCCCGCGATGTTCGATGACGCCGGCGTGCCGCTCTGGACGCTGCCCACCGAGTGTGTGGGCAAGGACAACCATCAGAGCATGGATGGCGCCCGCGAACGCCTGTTTGACCCGGCGCTGGTGTACCAGAGTATCGAAACGCTGGCCGAGATCTTCGACGTCGTCGAGCGCGGCGAGAATGCCGTGAGCGATCTTCAGGCGCGAGAAACCGCCGCAATCGAGGCCGCTCAGGCGCTCGATTTGCAGGGCGAACTGCGCGGGGTGTTCTGGTACTCCTCGGCGGACCTGGGGATCGATCCGTACGTTGCCGGCGTCAACAGCGTGCCGGACTGGATGATGACGACGCTTGGCATCGACAACGTGGTGCGTATTGATCAGGAGTGGCCGACGGTGGGCTGGGAGAGCATCGCCCGCGCCGACCCCACCTTCATCGCTGCCGCGCGCATGGATCGGCGCCGCTTTCCCGCCGACGACATCGCTGTGAAACGCGAATTCCTGCAAAACGATCCGGTCACCCGGCTGCTCGAGGCCGTCGAGCAGGACCGGCTGGTCGAGATCGACGCCCACGCCATGGATCCGTCGATTCGCAGCATCTACGCCCTCGAGACGCTGGTCGAGGCGCTGGCCGAGATGGATCTGTCGTCCTGATGGGGGCGACACGTATCGGCGCAGGTTCCGCGCGGTGGGTCTGGCTGATGCCGCTTTGTTTGATCGCGGCGCTTTTGGTCGGCGCCTCGATCGGCGAGACGCGCATCCCGCTCTCTACCGTGCTGAACGTATTGGCGAGCAAGCTTGGCATGATCGACCGGCCGCTTTCCACCCTCGACGAGGCGATCGTGTGGCACTACCGCCTGGCGCGCGCCGTCGTGGCGGCCTGCTGCGGCGCGGGGCTGGCGGTGTCCGGGGTGATTCTGCAGGCGCTGTTACGTAATTCGCTGGCCGACCCGTACCTGCTGGGCATCTCGGCGGGCGCTTCCACCGGCGCGGTCACGGTGACCGTGGCAGGCCTCGGGGCGGGAATGATCTCGATGTCCATGGGCGCCTTCGCCGGGGCACTTGCCGCCTTCAGCTTCGTGGCGCTGCTGGCGCATCTGGCCGGCGGCGGCCAGGGCGTGCGCGGCGCGGGCATTCTGATTCTCGCCGGTATCGCCGGGGCGCAGCTGTTCAACGCCTTGACCGCCTTCATCATCGCCCACTCCGCCAACGCCGAGCAGGCCCGGGGCATCATGTTCTGGCTGTTGGGCAATATGTCCGGCGTGCGCTGGCCGGACGCCTGGCTGGCGCTGCCGGTGGCCGGGGCGAGTCTGGCGGTGGCGCTTGGACACGTGCGCTCGCTCGACGCCTTCGCCTTCGGTGCGGAAAGCGCGGCGTCGCTCGGTGTGAATCTGCGGGCAACGAAGGGGCTTTTGATCGGCACGGCGGCGCTGGCGACGGCAGTGATGGTGTCGATCACCGGCGCGATCGGCTTCGTCGGGCTGGTGGTGCCCCACGCCTGTAGGCTGCTGGTCGGGGTGCGCCACCGCCGGCTGGTGCCGGCGACCGCCTTGTGCGGGGCGGTGTTCATGGTGCTGTGCGATGTCGTTTCCCGGGTGGTGATTCCCGGCCAGGTGCTGCCCATCGGCGTGATCACCGCGCTGGTCGGCGCGCCGGCGTTTGCCTACCTGATGGTGCGGGGGCGGCAGTGAGTCAAGCGATCCCGCCGCTACTGAGCGCCCGCGGCGTGAGCTTTTCGGCATCCGGGCGAAGGCTCGTCGACGGCATCGACCTCGACGTCTTTCCCGGCGAGACGCTGGGCGTGATTGGCCCCAACGGCGCGGGCAAGTCGACGCTTTTACGTCTGCTGGCCGGGCTCTTGCCGCCAGGCCGGGGCGAGGTGCGCTTCGAGGGTACGCCGCTTTCGCGCTTGAGCCGGCGCCAGATCGCCCGGCGCATGGCGCTGGTAGCGCAGCAGGCGGACACCGACGAGCGGCTCACCGCCCGCGACGCGGTGGAGCTTGGTCGCACGCCCTGGCTTGGGCGGCTGGGCCACTGGCGCGCCGAGGACACCGCCGCCGTCGACCGGGCACTTGGCGCGGTGGAGATGGAGGCGCTGGCCGACCGGCTCTGGGCCTCGCTTTCCGGCGGCGAGCGCCAACGCGTGCACATCGCCCGCGCCCACGCGCAACAACCGCAGCTGATGCTGCTCGACGAGCCCACCAACCATCTCGATATCCACCACCAGCTCGCCATTCTGGCGCTGATCAAGGCGCTGCCGATCACCGCCGTGGTCGCGCTGCACGATCTTTCTCACGCGCTGCGCTGTGACCGGGTGCTGGCGCTTCTGGAAGGCCGCGAGGTGGCGCTCGGCCCGCCGCTCGAGGTGCTGACGCCCACGCTTCTGCGCGCGCTGTTCGGCGTCGAGGCGCGGCTGGTGGACGACCCCGACGGCGACATCCCGCTCATCGCTTTCCGCCGGCTCTGCTGAAGGCGCCCACGCGGCCGGTTTCTCGAAGGGCGGCACTAGCCGCTATAATGAAACGTCAGACGCGCCCCGCCTCACTTGTCCGGGCCTTCTTCCGCTTTCAAACGAGCCTTTCATGACCCGCGTCGCCCTTTTCGTGGATACCCAGAACGTCTACTACACCGCGCGCGACGCCTTCGGTAAGCACTTCGACTACGGCGCCTTCTACCGCCGGGCGAGCGCCCATCGCGAGGTCGTCGCGGCCTTTTGCTACGCCACCGACAAGGGAGATTCGGGGCAGCGCAAGTTTCAAAACGCGCTGCGCCATATCGGTTTCGAGGTCAAACTGAAGCCTTTCATTCAGCGCGGCGATGGCTCCGCCAAGGGCGACTGGGACGTGGGCATTACGCTCGACGCCATCGAGTACGCCGAGCGGGCCGATGTCATCGTACTGGTGTCGGGCGACGGCGACTTCGACCTGCTGGCCGAGAAGATTCGCCGGGTGCACGGTAAGCGCGTCGAAGTGTACGGCGTGGCCGCCCTCACCGCCGCCTCGCTGATGCGCGCGGCGAGCGAGTTCGTGCCCATCGAGGGCGAACTATTGCTCAGCTAGACTGACCAAGCCAGGCATCGATTTCACGAATGACGGTCTCCGGGTGGGTCATGTGAGTGCAGTGCCCGACGCACGGTAGCTCCCGGAGCGTGCTCTGCGGCATGCGCGCATGCATATAGCGCCCCACCGCGGGGCTTGCCAGTGAGTCGACCTGGCTTTGCAGCAGCAGCGCCGGAGGCGTCACCCGGGGAAGCAGGTGCCGGTAGTCGGCGAAGAAGGTCGCCTTGGCGAATACCTTGGCCACGACCGGATCGGTGGAGCAGAAGCTTTCCGAGAGCTCGCCGATCAGCTGTTCCGAGCTTTCCGGGCCCATCACCAGCGGCGCCAGATAGTGAGCCCAGCCGATGTAGTTGCGATCCATCAGCTCGATCAGTTCTTCGAGATCGGCGCGCTCGAAGCCGCCCTGGTACTCCGGCCCCACGTTGAGAAAACAGGGCGAGGGGCAGATCATGATCTGGCTGGCAATACGCTCGGGGATCTCGAGCGCCGCCAGCTGCCCGATCGTGGCGCTGACGGAGTGGCCGACGAAATGAACGTCGCGTAAATCGAGCGTCTTACAGATCTCCACGACGTCCTGCGCGTAACCCTCCAGCGTGGCGTAGCGCGCCTGGCTGAACGCCGACAGCTGCGAGCGCCCCGAGCCGACGTAGTCGAACAGCACCAGCGTGTAGCGCTTTGAAAGCGTGGGCACGACGTACTGCCACACCCGCTGATCGCAGCCGAAGCCGTGGGCCAGCACGAGCGTTTTTGCCCCTTCTCCTGTCACGGTCACGTTATTGCGCGCCGTGATGGATGTCCTGTTCAGCAAACCCGGTGACTCCTCAGTTATCCTGTGTGCCGTGCGCTTGTGTGCCGTACTTTTGATCAAACTCGCTGTGTGTCCACCGCTCAACCCAGCCGGGGAACTCGTCAGCGGGCATGGGGCGGGCGATATAGTAGCCCTGGCCCGCTTCGCAGCCCAGCGCCACCAGCTTTTGACTGTGCTGCAGCGTTTCCACCCCTTCGGCGATCACGCCGCACTCGAAAGCGCCGGCAAAGCCGATCACCCCCTTGAGGATCGCCAGGTCGCCGGGGCGAGTGAGCATGTTCTGCACGAAGCTGCGATCGATCTTGAGCGTATCCACGGGCAAGTCGCGCAGCTGGCTCAGGGAGGAGTAGCCGGTACCGAAATCGTCCAGCGACACCTTGAGCCCCAGCGCGCGGCAGGCGTTGATGATCATGGCCGCCTGCGCCGCATCCTCGATCGCGCTGGTTTCCAGCACCTCCAGTTCGATATTTGCTTTCGGCACCTCGGGTACGTCCGCCAGCATCGTGCCCAGCTCCTGCAAAAATTGCGGATGCTGTAAATGGTAGCCATCGATATTGATGCTGACGCTCAGGTTCAGGCCCTGTTCGCGCCACGTCTGCATTTGCAGCAGCGCCGTCATGATCACCCAGCGCCCAAGCCGAATGCCGCTTGGCGTGTTCGAGAGCACCGGCAAAAACGCCTGCGGGCCCAGCAGGCCCTGCTCGGGATGCAGCCAGCGGATGAGCGCCTCGGCGCCCAGCACCTCCCCTGTTCGCATGTTGACCTTGGGTTGATAGAAGAGCCGAAACTGTTCGGCGACCAGCGCCTCGTCGAGGCCTGAAAGCGCGGCATGGCGTTCTTTCTGAACGATCTCGCCGTCGCTGTCGAAAAGGCAGACCTGGTTCTTGCCCGCCAGCTTGGCCTGATACATCGCCTGATCCGCTTGGCGAATCAGCTGGTCGGGCTCCAGCGTGTTGGACTGCGGATAAAACGTGATACCGATACTGGCCGAAAGACTCAGCGACACGCCATCGATCAATAGCGGCGCTGCCAGCCGTTGCGTCAGCCGGTTCCAGATCGGCTCATCCAGCGCCCGGGAAAAGCGGCCATCGAGCACCACGACGAATTCGTCGCCGCCGAACCGTGCGACCAGATCCTGCTGGCGCAGCGTGTCGGCCAAGCGCCTGGCGGCCTGCTGCAGCGCCTTGTCACCGGTCTCGTGGCCATGGCGGTCGTTGATCGCCTTGAAGCCGTCCAGATCGATGAGCGCCAGCGCGAAACCGGCGCTCCCCGGGCGGGCGCAGTCGATCTTGTGATCCAGATGTTTGCTCAAGGCTGCCCGGTTGGGCAGCCCCGTCAGCGGATCGGCGTGCGAGAGCGAACGCAGAAGCGCCACCTTCTGCTCCAGCAGTTGCTGGGTCTTCTTCAGTTCCACGTAGAGCTGCTCGGAGCGCTGGGCATTGGCGATGCTCCAGAAACAGCGCTGACAGGCGTCATCGTGCACTGCGCTGACCATCACCGGCAGGCTCTGGCCACTGGGCGACCTCATCGTCAAGCGAATCTCTTCGCACTGCCCCTCTCGCGCCAGCGCCGGAACGATGAACGACTCACAAAGAATCTGCGACGCCTTGCTGAAAAGATCGAACAGCTCCCTCCCCGCCAGCGCCGCGGGCGAGTGGCCATACTGCTCCATCATGTACTGATTGCTGTAAAGCACCCGGCGCCGCGCATCCGTCACCAGGCACCCCACCGGGAATTCATCTAACGAGAGCAGGCTGGGTGTGTACATGGCGGCGCGGGCCTTAAAAACGAACTGACGAGTTTAAATGGGGCGGCGATCATCCGGGGAAAAACGAGGTGTTCCATCGCGTCTGCCAACGTAAGGAATTGATACAATAGGGCAGGTTCTTACTGATCCCCATATGCTCAATAAATTACTTTAACTCATATTAAAGAATGAGTAATCCTTCATCGAAACCGACGATCCGCAGGGCTTGATGTAGCGGCGATGTCGCCAAAAGAAATCCCCTGTTTAAAACGCGCGAGATTTTACAGCAGGTCAACAATTACCTTAGCGGTTCCTGCTAGAGCGGCAAAATCGGAGGCGCAAGAGGTATCGCCCGTTTTGAGAGGCAGCATACGAGCGGCTACCTTGTTTATCATGGCAACCCGCTCAAACGAGTCATCCAACGAGGAAAAGCTTCATGCAGTATGTCATCACGGCCTACGACTTTACCGATGAAGACGCCCTTTCACGCCGAATGGCGAATCGTGAGGCGCATTTAGCAGGGGTTAAAAAGCTGATCGCACAAGGACGCTTTTTAAGCGGCGGTGCGATTCTGGATGACGAAGGGCAAATGATCGGCTCCACGATTCACGTCGCTTTCGAGAATCGTTCGGCGCTTGACGAGTGGATCGACCAGGATCCCTATACCCTGGGGCGAGTATGGGAAACCTTCGATATCCGCGAAGTACGCCTCGTGCCGGTCGACGCGTGAACGTACTTCTCTAAAACGCCACCGCTCCGTCGGCATCGAGCCGATGGGGCGGTGAGAGCGCTATCGTAAAGCAGCGCTATGATTTACGCTCGGCGTTTACTGGTCGCCTTTGAACTCGTCAAGGCCGTAGCTGCGCTCCATTTCGCGCTGGTCACCATCGAAGCCGCTGACGTCGACCGTACCGTCTTCATCAATGTCGATATCTTCGAAGCGGTCAAAACCGTCCTGGCTTGCGCGGTCGAGCACGCTGTTGAGCTGCTGCGCGTCCAGCCCCCAGGGCGCGACCTGGGTCGGGGTGGACGACTGCTCGTCCAGCCCCCAAGAGGCAACTTGGGTCTCGGTAGACGACTCGTGCATGACTTCCCCGCTTTCGACGTTAAGCGTCAGCTCATACCCTTGGCCGCCGGCATCCCAGCCTTCGACCTCAAACTCCATCGCGCCGCGTTCTTCATCGATTTGAATTTCACGAAACAAGGCGACACCGGCGTTGTTGGCTTGCTCAATCATGTTGGCAAACGCTGCCTGGTCGAGCGCTTGTTGGTAGTCGTCCTGCTCGGCCATGGCAGCTTGACCAAGACCCAGCGTGGCGATGGCGGTGATAGCGAGTGCGATTGCTGTCTTTTTCATGGTGACCATCCTTTTTCAATGAAATGACGCTTCGCTGTACAAGATAGCTTGTTGATGCTGGGCTGTCTCATTCAGTGGAGAGCACTCTACGGCGCGCTAACTTACTCGCGCGTGATGCATACGTTCACATTGCGTTCACACACCGAGACGTCACCTGCGGACTCGCTGTGCCTTGATTTTTTCATGCTGCACTCCGTTTGCCTCCTTATAGGCCGGAGAATATTGACGGCGCATGCACCTATTTTAGGGAATGGTTACGCAGGCAAACCGCTCCCTTACGTACGAAAACTACAAATTTTGATAAAAGGTGAAAAATGACTCTTCGTTATTCGACTAATTAATCATATGAGCAAATGATCAACCCGCCTTATATTCATGCAATTGATACACAAATTCGCGATACCAGCTTTAAACATGCAATCCATGCACGCCATAAATACCTTAAAAATACTATAAAATTTGAGTTTAGATATGCATTTCAACAAGTTGGACCTTAATCTACTGGTCGCCTTGGACCATATGCTAGCTCTTCAGTCGGTCAGCCAAGCGGCAGAGCGCATGAATCTTACCCAATCTGCCATGTCAAACGCCTTGACAAGATTAAGAGGCTACTTCGACGACCCTCTCCTTGTTCAGGTAGGACGTCGAATGGAACTGACCCCCCGCGCGCAATCAATGAAGCACTCTGTACGCGATATTTTGGTACGTGTAGAGGCTACAGTATCGACAGATATCTTATTTGACCCGAGTCAATCTACCCGCAAATTTCGTATCATCCTATCGGATTTCGTCATGTCCACGTTGATCCCCAGGGTGCTAGAACTAATCGATATAAAGTCATCAGGTATTTCGTTCAGCTTTTTACCTCAGATTGAAACACCTCACTTAGCGATCGAAAAAGGCGATGCCGATCTGTTGGTGGCGCCTGAGCCACTCCTCTCGACCGAGCATCCTAATGAGCACCTTTTCAATGAAAGATACGTATGCATAACGTGTGCTCAAAGCCGGCATCATGGCCAGGAAATGAACCTGGCACGCTACTGCGGCGCACGCCATGTAAAGATGGTACCTTCGACTGGAGCTGCAACGTTTGAACAAAAGTGGGTTGAAAAACTGGGTATAGAACGCGACATCGCTTTAACCAGCTATACGTTTTCTTCGCTTCCTCACTTGATTATGGGCAGCGACCGTATTGCCACTGTGCACGAGCAACTTGCAGAGACTTATAAAGAATCATTACCCATAGATATTCACCCTCTTCCCTTCGACATTCCTATGCTTGAAGAACGTATTCAGTGGCATGCCTATCGTGATCAGGATCCCGGTATTCAATGGTTAGTAGAAATGATGAGGCGAGCAGCAAAGGAGCTTCTTTAACCTATCGTCGCTTTCCTGAGGGGGCCATAAAATGATGATTGCCAAGGCATACCGTTATCGGTCAGCACTACTGTCAGGATATTAAAGGGACTCTTCTCTTCCACCCGCTTAATGAACGCCCGTGCATCTTTCATGGGCTGGCTGTGCCCGACTTTCCGATACACCCAGCACCCTGAACGATCAGTAGCCACGTACAGGTGTTTCTACTGCTCGGCAGGCATCTGGGGGAGGTGCTTGGATGACGAAGGGCGCATGATCGGCTCTACGATTCACGTCAATTTCGAGAATCGTTCGGTGCTTGACGAGTGGATCGACCAGGATCCCTATACCCTGGGACGAGTATGGGAAACCTTCGATATCCTCCAAGTACGCCTCGTGCCGGTCGACGCTTGAACGTACTTCTCTAAAACGCCACCGCCCCGTCGACATCGAGCCGACGGGGCGGTGAGAGCGCTATCGTAAAGCAGCGCTATGATTTACGCTCGGCGTTTACTGGCCGCCTTTGAACTCGTCAAGGCCGTAGCTGCGCTCCATTTCGCGCTGGTCACCATCGAAGCCGCTGACGTCGACCGAGCCGTCCTCATCGAGGTCGATATCTTCGAAGCGGTCAAAACCGTCCTGGCTTGCGCGGTCGAGCACGCTGTTGAGCTGCTGCGCGTCCAGTCCCCAGGGCGCGACCTGGGTTGCGGTGGACGACTCGTGCATGACCTCACCGCTTTCGCCATTGAGCGTCAGCTCAAACGCTTGGCCATCGGCATCCCAGCCTTCGACTTCAAACTCCATCGTGCCGCGCTCTTCGTCGATCTGTAGCTCACGAAACGATGCAACACCGGCGCTTTCGGCTTGCTGGATCATGTCGGCAAACGCGGCCTGGTCGAGCGCTTCCTGATAGTCGTTCTGGTCGGCCATGGCGGCTTGGCCGAGACCCAGCGTGGCGGCGGCGGTAATAGCGATGGCGATTGCTGTCTTTTTCATGGTGATCATCCTTTTCAATGAAATGACGCTTCGCTGTACAAGATGCCTGTTGGTGCAGGGCTGTCTCATCCAGTGGTGATCACTCTACGGCGCACTACCTTACTCGAGCGTGATGCAGACGTTCATATTTTGTTCACACTCCGCAACCTGGATTTCCCCTTCGCCACGCATGTGCGCAGGTCCCTGACAGCGGCGTTCATGCCTTGCAGAATTAAAGATCGTCGGTTACGGGTCGATTTAATAGGCCGGGGGCATTTCACTTTTCTTACAGGTTACCGAGCGCTCAATGACCGAAAACGCATCGACACCTTTCAGGAATGACGCGCACTACGCTGCCGCTACCCGGGGCGCCTCGCGGGTATTCATTGGTGTCATCTGCGCACTGTTTCTGGCAGCGGGAGCAACGCTCGTTTATCTGGCGCTTTCCCTGGATGCTCATCAGGTGCGCCAAAGCGAAGTCTACGCCGCAAGAGCGCTCCAGAGCCGCGAGGACAAGACCGGCACGGCACTGGCGGACTACGCGTTCTGGCTCGACGCCTATCGCTATACCCAGGATACCATCGATACGAACTGGACCTTCGAGCGCGACAATATCGGCCCGTCGCTCTTTGAGACGTACGGCCTGGAAGGCGTTTTCATTGTGGGGCCAACGGGCGCAACGCGCTACGCCGTTGTCAACGGCGCCCGCAGCGATGTCACCGCACGCGACTGGATCACGGGCGATTTGGTAGCGCTGCTTGACCGCGCTCAAACGGCCTCGCTGGAAGATGATATTTCCTACGCCTACTTTTCGGTCAACGGCACTCCCGCCATTACCTACGCCGCCGTCATCCGGCCGGACAGCACTTATCAACAGTTCGATCAGCTCTCCTACCTGGTGTTCGTCGATATATTGGGCAAGGCCGACCTTCTGGAGCTCGCGCAGGACTTCAACCTGCGCGAGCTGGCGGCGGTACCGGGTATCACTCGGGCGCCCTCCCCCTCGCTGGCGCTTCAACGGGGTATCGGCGAAGGTGTCACCTTTCAATGGAAAAGCGAAGCGATGGGCCGCTCGGTTCTGGTTCGCTTTTTGCCGATGCTGTTGCTGCTGGGCGTTCTGACCACGCTGCTGATCGTGCGCCTGCGTCGACGCGTTCATCAGGCGAGCGAAAAAATAGAGCGGGCACAGCACGAACTGCGTATCAGCGAGCAGCGGTTCAAGAACATCTCCGAGGCGTCATCGGACTGGATCTGGGAAACCGACGCCCAACAAACGCTGACCTATCTCTCCGAGCGCTTTGCGCAACTCACTGGCCTTGCGCGCCGCGACTGGATTGGACGCCCCTTGAGCGACCTGCTCGGCCACGACCCCGCCAGGCTTGCCTGCGCGGCGAAACACGGCAACGCGCCTGGACGCAAGCCGATAGCCTGTGACCTGCGCGACAGCCAGGGCCAGCGGCGCCATTGCCAGCTTTTCGCCTGTGAAGTGCGCGAGGCGCAGCGTCTTCAGGGCTATCAGGGCACCGTGTGCGACATCACCCCAGAAATCGAGGCGAGAGCCCACATCGAGCACATCAGTCATCACGATGCGCTGACCGGACTGGCGAACCGCCACTACCTACATGACTATCTCGATCACTGCCCTGGCATCAGTGCAAGCGCCAGCCAGCCGATGTTCCTGTTTGCCCTGGACCTTGACCGCTTCAAACCGGTCAACGACACGTTCGGTCACGCTGCCGGCGATACCGTGCTCAAGGAGGTAGCCCGCGCTATCCGCCGCTGCACTCGTGAAAACGACTTTATCGCACGCCAGGGCGGCGACGAGTTCGTCATCGTGGCCCCCGATTGCCATACGAAGGAGCACGCCGAGCGTCTGTGTCAGCGCCTGATCGAGCAGATCAACCAATCGATTAGCCTCGGCGACAGCGAGGTCAACATAGGCACCAGTATCGGCGTTGTCGCCGCCCCGGAACATGGCTCCAGCGCCGAGGAGCTCTTACGCTACGCCGATATTGCGCTTTACGAGGCAAAAGCAGGCGGCCGTAACCGCTTCTGCTTTTTTGAGCCGACGATGACTGAGCGCCTCATGGAGCGCCGGCAGCTGGAAATCGATATGCGTCAGGCGCTTTGCCGGGGCGAGTTTCGCATCGTTTTCCAGCCGCGTTACGACGCGCTCTCGCAAGCGGTGCTGGGCGCCGAGGCGCTGGTGCGCTGGGCGCATCCGACCCGCGAGCTGCTGAGCCCCGCCTGTTTTATTCCTTTAGCCGAAGAGACTGGATTCATCTTCGAGCTCAGTGATTGGGTGCTGCGAGAAGCTTGCCAAAATGCCCTGTCCTGGGAGGAGGCGCTGATCGTGTCGGTGAATCTCTCCGCCGTGGAGTTTCAGCGCTCGGATCTGGTCGAGCGTATCGATCGCGTGCTCAGGGAAACCGGCATCGCGGCACACCGACTGGAGCTTGAGATCACTGAAAACGTCATGCTCGAGGACGCTACGTCCGCGCTGACCACCATGCTCGAGCTCAAGGCGCTTGGGGTACGGCTGTCGATGGACGACTTCGGCACCGGCTACTCTTCGCTGAGCTACCTGCGCCGCTACCCTTTCGACGGCATCAAGATCGATCGCAGCTTCATCATGGGGCTGGATCAGTCGCAGAGCAGCCAGGCCATCGTGGACGCCATCATCAGCATGGGCCACGCGCTCTCCCTGACCGTGACGGCGGAAGGGATCGAAACCGCCGAGCAGCTGGGCCGGTTGACGGCGCTCACTTGCGACCAGGCACAGGGCTTCTACCTGGCCAAGCCCATGTCACCAGAAAGTTTTCAGCGCCTTCTCACAACGCCGACCAACCCGTAATGTAACCACCGCCGCCAGCACGGGTTTATCTCTTTAGCCACGCGAGCGTGGGCCGCACCCGTTTGTCTTGCGCACCAATGTTTTAACGCTCAACGCCGTCAAACGGGTAAGATGAGCGCATGCGCTCGCCTCTCTCTTGCTGGCGCAGCGTATCGGCATCTTTTTCCCGTTTGGGGCACAAGGAGCGTGGCTCGCTATGGTTCGACATCGCACACTGCTCGAGAGCGTTCTGCTCCTGATCCCCCGACTTGCGGCCTTCGCCTGGCGGGTGCTTACGCACTTTCTGCACAACCGCGGCATCCTGCTGGCCGGTGGCGTGGGCTACAACATCCTGCTTTCCATCGTGCCGCTTTTCGCCCTGCTGGGCGTGATGCTGACCCGCGTGGTGGACGAGCAGCATCTGCTCAACGTGCTCTCGGTGCAGGCACGCCACTTGGCCCCAGCGCACGCCGAGGTGGTGATGGACGCGGTACGCGGGCTACTGGATTCGCGCGATGTCATCAGCATTCTGAGCTTTCCGATTCTGCTGCTTTTAAGCTCGTTTGCCTTTCGCATGCTCGAAGACGCGCTGGCGCTGATCTTTCACACCTCGGAAACCCCACAGCGGCGCCTCTGGGTATCGGTGCTGCTGCCCTACGCCTTCATGCTGGTACTCGGCGCGGGGCTATTGGCGCTCACGCTGGTCGTCACGCTGATCAGCTCGCTCAATACGCTGGCGCTGGCGCTCTTTGCTCAGCAACTGCCGCTGGCCGGTCTCTCCGGGCCGGTGCTCAACCTGATCAGCTTTTTTGGGGTGTTTCTGCTCTTCAGCGCCGTCTACAAGATTCTACCGGTGGTCAAGATCGCCCTAAAGCGCGCGATCATCGGCGGCTTCGTCGCCGCGCTTTTGTGGGAAGGGGTCCGGCTCTTGCTGGTCTACTACTTCGCGCATCTATCCTTCGTCAACGCCATCTACGGCTCGCTGGCCGCGCTCATCATCGTGCTGCTGAGCCTGGAAATCGGCGCCATCATTTTGCTGTTGGGCGCGCAAGTGATCGCCGAACTCGAGCGTAACTCGCGGCTGGGGCTCAAGTGGTACGTGGATCCGGATCGGGCGGCGATTAGTCGGGTGGATTGAGGGAATGACTTCAAAAGAACTCGCTATTTTGTCGTCAAATCAAATGCTCTCCTCTATTTAGACCTATTAACACCTTACTGCGCTCAAAAGGGAACTGACCTTCAAAATGGCTTACGCCTTTAAACTCATGGTTTGTGGCAGCTAATCTCCACTCTTCCCTAGTGGTTAAGTGCAATTGACATAGCCTATACATGGGGTTACTTCGCCTCCTCTAGCCAGTGAAACAAATCACGTAGTGAAATTTGAACAGGATCAGGCTATCCATTTAAGAAGACTATCTACTCTGTATTTCACTCCTTACATGTTGCGTCATACGTCATCATTGGAGTAAAAAGAATTTATGAAAGCAATCAAGACGTAAAATATCATTCATATAGTGAGGTATATGACATGAATCCAACGCCAAGCCAGATACGAGTCGCAGTAAAACTGGTGCAAGAAACCGACTTTAACAAGCATGCTTATCTTCCCAGTCCTGAGCAGCAGGAAATTCTTCGGTTAGCAGGGATAGCTCCACTAGAGGGTGGAGATCCCGATGCTCCGGGGTTAAAAGGACTTTGGGTACCAAACCCAAGCTCTGGACAAGCGCCCTCACCTATTGAGTTCAGTTACTATAAGTCTCTTCGAAATGCTAGGCGAGCTCCCGAGCACCGGATAGGCAGGGAGGTCACTTCCAGAATTGAAGTAGGCAGGTATTTGTATATAGCGTGGGACGGTACTTCCGTATTATTTTATATGCGCAACTCTCCTGCTTCATCTGTATAAGTTATTTATACAAAGCAACATCGACAACTATATTATTCTTGGATTTTTTCGCTACAGAGCAACTCCAGGTTCAAAACAGGTTGGTGCATGTTCGTATTAAAAATACTCCCCCTTATGTTGATCATTTTCAATGCGAAGATGAGAATTGTTCTTATTAACCTGAGCAGTTACTAGCCATTCGTAATGGCCTACGCCCATTCCTGCAACTTGGTTGAATAAACAGAAACCCAATCTTTAATATTATATCGAACGCCCTTCCTAGACATAGCAATAGCAGCCTTGATCGCTTTTCGATGCAATAATCGGCTTATTAAAGGTAAGGAACAGTTAAAATCAAAAAGCCCACGACAACGTCGTGGGCTTTTTAGCAATTCTGGCGCGCCCGGCAGGATTTGAACCTGCGACCCTCGGCTTCGGAGGCCGATACTCTATCCAACTGAGCTACGGGCGCGTAGGGGGCGTATCCTACCTGTGTGGGCGGGCGCTGTCCAGCGGTGGGCGGTTTTAGACGGGGGTCGCATTGCCGCCCGAAGCGCCCTGGGGCATGCTGAACGGGCACGGCTTTTCGCAACCCATCGGGAACCCAATAACATGAAAAAATTCACGCTGAGCACGCTGACCCTTTCGGTCTCACTGGCGGCGGTGGGCAGCGCCCATGCCAATGATTTCGACGACATGGACCCGGTCACGCTGCGTCTGGCCCACGTGGTCAACGAGCAGGACGGCTTTCACATGGCCGCGACCAAATTCGAGGAGCTGGTAGAGGAGCGCACGGGCGGCAAGGTCGATATCGAGATCTACCCCAACGCGAGCCTCGGTGACGAGCGCACGCTGCTCGAAGGCATGCAGATCGGCACGGTCGATATGGGTGTGATCACCAACGGGCCGGTGGCCAACTTCGTCGAGGAGATGGCGGTATTCGAGCTGCCCTTCCTCTTCCCCTCCCCCGAGGCCGCCTACCGCGTGCTGGACGGTGAAATCGGTCAGGAGCTTCTGGATAAGCTCGCGGACGTGAACCTGAAGGGACTGGCCTATGCCGAGCGTGGCTTTCGCAACCTGACCAACAGCGAGCGCGCGGTGAATACACCGGACGATATGGACGGGCTGCGCATCCGCGTGATGGAGAACCCGGTCTACACCGACACCTTCCGGGCGCTGGGCGCCAACGCGGTGCCGATGGCCTGGACCGAGGCACTCACCGCCATGCAGCAGGGCACCATCGACGGGCAGGAAAATCCGGTCAACGTGATCCACTCCTTCAACCTGGAGGAGACCCAGAACTACATGACGCTGTCGCGCCACACCTACGCGCCGGCGATCTTCGTGATGGGCCTGCCCGCCTGGAACCAGCTCCCGGAAGCGGCTCAAACGGTATTGGAAGGCGCCGCTCAGGAAGCTGCGGAGTACGAGCGCGCGCTCAACGCCGACATGGAAGCCGAGCAGCTCGCCTCGCTCAAGGAGTCCGGCATGCAGATCAATGAATCGCCGGATATCGAGGCCTTCCAGAGCGCCGTCGAGCCGATCTACGAGCAGTACGGCGAACGCTTTGGTGACTACCTGCCGCGTATTCGCGAGGCGATCGCCCAGTAGGCGTTTTCGCCAGCGTCACAAAAAAAGGCCACCGTCGCGGTGGCCTTGTCGGCTCCAAGCGCCTCGAGGCGATCAGGCCAGAACCTTGCCCGGGTTCAAAAGCCCTTTCGGGTCGAGCGCGAGTTTCATACGCTTCATCAGCGCAATCTCTTCCGGCGTGCGGGAGATGCTCAGGTAGTCGCGCTTCTCGAGTCCGACGCCGTGCTCGGCGGAGATCGAGCCGCTGTACTGACTGAGCGTGCCGTAGACGATCTCTTCTACCGCGCGGCGGCTGTGCGGGCTCGGGTCGCGCACGGTGATCATGATGTGCAGGTTGCCGTCGCCCAGATGACCAAAGACCACGATTTTAGCAACGCCCGGCCACTGCGCCTCGAGCTTCTCCTCGAGGGTGGTGACGTAGGCGTCCATGTGTGCGATCGGCAGACTGATGTCATAGGAGAACATCGGGTTCAGCTCGTATACCAGCGTCTCGATGTCTTCACGAATATCCCAGATGCCTTGGCGCTGGGTGCTGGAGTTCGCCAGCACCGCGTCCGTGATCAGCTCCTCTTCCAGCGCCTTCTCGAGCACCGCGGCGAAGGCCTCGGCGTCCTTCTCTTCATCAGCGCCAAGGGTTTCGATGATGGCGTAGAAGGGCGAGTCGCCGGCGAGAATCTCCGCGTGTTTGGTGGCCTCGCTGGTCATCAGCGCGTAGTGATTGTTCCACAACGCCTCGAACGCGCTCAGGCTGTTGGCAAGCTCCTTGGAGGCGAACTGCAAAAGCCGCGTGAGCGCCTCAAACGACGGCACCGCGACCAGCGCGGTCTGCTCGCTGGGCATTTTGGGCTGCAGGCGCAGCACCGCACGGGTGACGATGCCAAGGGTGCCTTCGCTGCCGATAAAGAGCTGCTTCAAATCATACCCGGCGTTGTTCTTGAGCATGGTATTCATCGAGCTGACCACGGTGCCATCGCTGAGCACCGCTTCAAGGCCCAGCACCTGCTGGCGCATCATGCCGTAGCGAATCACGCGGATACCGCCGGCGTTGGTGGCGATGTTGCCGCCAATCGTACAGGAGCCGCGCGCGCCGAGATCCAGCGGGA
The DNA here is from genome assembly GCF_025725645.1 of Halomonas sp. GD1P12. Classification (NCBI taxonomy): domain Bacteria; kingdom Pseudomonadati; phylum Pseudomonadota; class Gammaproteobacteria; order Oceanospirillales; family Halomonadaceae; genus Halomonas; species Halomonas sp. GD1P12. The sequence goes on from NZ_CP107007.1 coordinate 3,442,453, forward strand.
ATTGCATATCGATATCGTCGGCGGCTTCCTGCACGCGCTGCAGGGTCGCGCCCGCTTGTACGCGCATGGTCGAGCCCACCGCGTCGACCTCTTCGATCTGGTTCATCAGCTCGAGCGAGACCACGAGCTCGTTGGGGCTGGCGACGGCGCCATGCACGACGCCGGTCAGGCCGCCGTGGGTCACCACCGCCTGTTTGGCCGAATGACACGCCGCCATCACCTGGCTGAGCTGCTGCGTCGTCTGCGGCCGAATGATCGCCATGGCCTCGCAGGGGGCCTTGGTGAACCAGTCGACGCTTCGCTGGGCGACGTCGTCTCCCAGCAGAATGCCTTTTTTACCGACGATGTTTTCAAGCTCGTTAATCAGCGTGTTCATGATCTCTACCTGTCGAGCGAGGCCTGCAAAGCCGGCCCGCCTGTTTTAATTTAGCCAAAGCGAATGCAACGTTATCCTGTCATCGCCTCCCGCGAAAGCATTGATGATGTGTGCGGGGCCATGAAGGCTACCGCCAACGCCATGTTGGCTCAAGCGCCAGCCGCCTCCGCATGGTCTGGCGCCGTTATGATAAAGTGCCCCGGCAAAAATGCCCTCCAACGATTAAAACAGCGCTCTCAAGGAGTTCACGTGGAACACGCCCCCTCTCGTCTCACGCCCCGTCTGCTCGTTCTGGCTGCCGCCGGCCTGTTCGGCATCGCCACCGCCAGCGCCGATATTCCCTCAACCTCTCTGCGCCTGGCCCACGTGGTGAATAGTGACGACACCTACCACCTCGCCGCCACGCGCTTTCAGGAAATTCTGGATGAGCAGAGCGACGGCGCGGTCAGCGTGGAGATTTTCCCCAACGCGAGCCTCGGCGACGAGCGCACGCTGTTGGAAGGCATGCAGATCGGCACCGTGGACATGGGCGTGATCACCAATGGCCCGGTGGCCAACTTCGTCGACGAGTTTTCGGTGTTCGAACTGCCGTTTCTGTTCCCCACCGCCAACGAGGCGTATGACGTACTCGACGGCGAGATCGGCCAGGAGATTCTCGACAAGCTCGAAGGCGTGAACCTCAAGGGGCTGGCGTTTGCCGAGCGCGGCTTTCGTAATATCACCAATAGCCGCAACCCGATCAACGAGCCGGCGGATCTGGACGGGCTGCGCCTGCGCGTGATCGAAAACGAAGTCTACGTGGACACCTTTCGCACCCTGGGCGCCAACGCCGTGCCGATGGCCTGGACCGAAGCGCTGACCGCACTTCAGCAGGGCACCATCGATGGCCAGGAGAACCCGGTCAACGCCATCTACGCCTTTGACCTGGCCGAGACTCAGGATTATCTCACCATGACGCGTCACATCTACGCCCCAGCGCTGTTTGTGATGAGCCTGCCCAAGTGGAGCGCGCTGCCCGACGAGGTGCAGACGCTGGTGCAGGACGCCGCCCGTGAGGCGTCCGCCTACGCGCGCGCGCAAAACGCCGAGGCTGAAGCCGAGCAGCTCACAGCGCTGCGCGAAGCCGGCATGGAGATCAATGAGTCACCGGATATCGACGCCTTCCGCGAGGCCGTAGCGCCGGTGTACGAGCGCTACGGCGATCGGTTCGGCGACTACCTGCCGCGCATTCAGGCCGCCCTCGAGTAAGCCGCCATGTCCTCAAGACCGCCATCGACTTCGTTGCTCTCGTTGCTTGACCCCGTGGTGAGCGTTCTGCGGGCCATCGAGCGCGGCCTGGACGCCGTGCTCAAGCCCGTGGTGTTTCTCGGCATGGCCGCGCTGATCGTCGTGATCACGCTGCAGATCGTTTCCCGGGTGTTCTTCACCGCGGCGGGCTGGACCGAAGAGGTCGCCCGCTTTCTGCTGATCTGGATCACCTTTCTCGCCGGCACGCTGGCGTTTCAGCGCGGCCACCATATCGCCGTCACCTTCGCCGTCGACGCCCTGCCGCCCACGCTACGCCGGGTGGCGCGCTTTCTCGCCGTGCTGGCGGTGATCGCTTTCATGATCACGCTGATCGTGATCGGCTACCGCTACATGCAGGTGCAGAGCTTTCAAAAATCCGCTTCGCTTCGCGTACCGATGTCGTATGTCTACGCGGTGATGCCGGTCAGCGCGGCGCTCATGGCCTGGTACGCGCTGGTGGATCTTTTCGAAATCGTACTCGAGGGCGAGCCGCGAAAACCGATGGGAGAGCAGACACCATGACGCTTCTTCTCTTCGGGCTCTTCTTTCTCCTCATGCTGCTGGGCGTGCCGATCGCCTTCGCCATCGGCGCAAGCTCGCTCTACGCGCTCTACCAGGGCGGCGTGCCGCTGATGGTGGTCACCCAGCAGATGTTCCAGGGCATCAACTCGTTTGCGCTGGTCGCCATTCCGATGTTCATTCTGGCCGGCGATTTGATGGCCCAGGGGCGGGTGAGCGAGCGGCTGGTGAGCTTCGCCGACTCGCTGGTGGGTTTTCTGCGCGGCGGGCTCTCGATCGTCTCGGTCATGGCAGGCATGTTTTTCGCCGCGATCTCGGGCTCCGGCGCGGCCACCACCGCGGCGGTGGGGTCGAGTCTCGTGCCGGAACTCAAGCGCAAGGGGTATGAGCCGGCCTCCGCAGCGAGTTTGATCGCGGCGAGCGGCACCATCGGTGTGGTCATACCACCGTCGGTGCCGATGATCATCTACGCGGTGATCGCCCAGCAGTCGGTGTCCGAGCTGTTCTTGAGCGGCTTTCTACCGGGTTTGGCGATGGGGGTGGGGCTGATGGCGATCGCCCTGGTGCAGGCTTACAAGCGCCAGTACCCCAAGGGTACGCCGCTGTCGTCTGCCACCATCTGGCGCACCTTCAAGTCCGCCAGCTGGGGGCTGATGACCCCGGTGATCATTCTGGGCGGTATCTTCACCGGGATCTTTACCCCCTCCGAGGCCGCCGTGGTAGCGGTGAACTACGCGCTGTTGGTGTCGCTATTCGTCTACCGCGATTTGAACGTGGCCCAGGCGTACCGGCTGTTGATCCGTTCGGCGATGACCACGGCGGTGATCATGCTGGTGATCGCCATGTCGGCAGTACTCAGTTGGACGCTATCGAGCTGGCAGGTGCCCGGCGCCATCGCCGAGTCGGTGCTGTCGCTCTCCACCAATCCGCTGGTGATCATGCTGCTGGTCGTTGCGGTGATTCTGCTCACCGGCGTGTTCATCGAAACCGCCAGCGCCTTGATCATTCTCACCCCGGTGCTGCTGCCGCTGGTGCTACAGCTCGGGATCGACCCGATCCACTTCGGGCTGATCATCGTGGTGGGGCTCTCGATCGGCATGATCACCCCGCCGGTGGCGATCAACCTGTACGTGGCGTCATCGGTGACCCAGCTGCCGCTGGAGCGCATCACCCGCGCGATCATTCCCTATCTACTGGGGCTGATCGGCGTCTTGCTGCTGGTGGTGTACGTGCCGATTTTCATGGGCTGGTCGGGAAACTGACCATATAGTATCTGCGCGTCGAGGGAGCCCACATGGGCTCCCTTTTTTATGTTCAAAAAGCGGCGACGGCGCTCAGGCGCCCTGGTCACCCTGCTGGCAGGATTTGCGAAACTGCCCCGGCGTGATGTCGAAGAGCTGATAAAAACAGTTGCGAAAATGCGAGATGCTGACGAAGCCCGTGGCCACCGCCACCTCCGCCAGCGGTTTGTTGGTCTGCTGTAGAAGCTGACGCGCCCGGGTCAGGCGAAGCTCCATGTAGTAGCGTGACGGGCTTGCGCTGACGTAGATCGAAAACATGCGCTCGAGCTGGCGCCGGGAAATGTTCACCCAGTTACTGATCTCGGCAATCGAAAGGGGCTCTTCGATGTTGTTCTTCATCAGCTGCAGCGAGATCTTGAGCTTCTCCGGAAGGGTGTGGTTTTGATCGACCCGAAGTGTCGAGATATCCGGCGAGTCCAGACCCTTGTCGCAGCTGAGCATCTCCTCGACAGCGCCGACCACCGCGTTGCCGCAGTCGGAGCGAACCACTTCGAGCATCATACTCAGCGAGCTGCTGGCCCCGGCGCAGCTCAGTCGATTACGGTCGACGATAAAGCTTCTGCTGGTCACCGATACATCCCAGAACTGCTCCGCCATCATCGCCCGGCCGTCCGGGTGATAAGCGCACTGATAGCCGCTCATCAGCCCCGCCTCGGCCAGAAAATAGGCGCCGTTCCAGAGCCCGCCCAGCACCGCGCCGTGGTGATCCGCGCTCTTGAGCCGGCTGCGTAAAAGCGCGGTGGCCTGCGCCTTGACGCGCAGCCCACCGCAAACGATGACCACGTCTACGTCCAGCGCAGCACTGTCGAAATCTGCAAGCGTCATATCCGTCGACACTTCGATTCCCAGATCGGACACCGTCGCCGCTCGCTCGCCCACCACCCGCACCTCGTAGAGCGTCGAGGACTTCATCAGGTTCGTGGTCACCAGCGCATCCACCGCGCCGGTAAACGCCATCATCGAAAAGTTTTCCAGCAGGATGAAGGCCACGCGCCGCGTGCTTTTGGCGCTGTCATCCGTGTTTTTTGGGGCGATATACGCCATGTTCTTGTTCTTTAACGTACTCGAGAATCTGTCTCGCATAACGCCCCCTGACGTTAGGTCCACCTGATAGTAATGGCGCTTTTTCCAACTCCGCTCAAGTCTTTCACTCGCTTTGCGAATCGACATCCAGCACGCTCTCCACCTCCATCACTTCGCCACAGCGGCTCGGGCGATAGCCGGGCAGGGCTTGTACGGCCTGCTGGAATGCTTCGCCGCTGAGTACCTCGAGAAAGCTTTGGAGCCGTGGCTCCTTCAGGGCGTGGTGGTGGCAGGCGAGCAGGTAGTCCTCCACCGCCAGCGGGATGAAATCGAGGCCGAACTTTTCGGCGCCGGCCTGTACGCCGAAGCCGACGTCGGCCATGCCGGCGGCCACGTAAGCGGCGACGGCGGAGTGGGTGAACTCCTCGACTTCGAAGCCGCGAATGGCGACGCTTGCCACCTCCGCCTCGCTCAGCAGGCAGTCGAGCAGCGAGCGCGTCCCGGAAGAGGCCTGGCGGTTGACGAAGCGCACGCCCTCAAACGCGAGCGATGCGACACCCTGAATGCCAAGCGGATTGCCCGGCGCCACCATTAACCCCTGGGTGCGGGCGATGAAGCCGATCACCCGATGCTCGCGGGGTTTCAGCAGGCCCTGGTAGGTGGCGCGAATGCGCTCGCCCACCGCCCCGCGGGGCAAATGAAAACCCGCCACGTCACAGCTGCCGCGGTTAAGCGCAGCGAGCGACTCCTGAGGACTGCAGTACTGCAAGTCCAGCGGCAGCGCCGTGAGGTGTTTGGGCAGAAGCTCGACGGCGAAGCCGTGGCTGGCGTGCAGGCGCAGCACCGACACCTGGCCCTGCTGTTCGCGCGCGATGGCGAGATTCAGCTCCGAGCCGAGACTTTCGAGCTGCGGGCCCAGGCGCGCCACCGCGCGCTGCTCCGCCCATAGAAGCTTTTCACCCAGCGGCGTGAGCTGCGCGCCGCGCCCACGCTGCATCTCGACCAGCGCCACGCCGAAAAACGCACTCCCCTGGCGCAATAAGTTCCACGCGTGCCGGTATGAGATACCCACGTCCTCGGCGGCCTGGGTTAACTTACCCCGCCGGTAAACCGCGCCCAGAAGGCGAAGTAGCTGTAAATCCAGCTGGTTTCCCGCATCGTCACGAAAGCACCAGGTAGGAAGCACGGTGATTTTCTTCATTGGCAGCATCTTTCATATTTTGTCGTTATGGGCTTGATGCTAGCGTGACATTGACCGTGGTGCACGCCTTTTAAAATCGATTTCAAATAAGCATCAGCGTGCATATTGATAACAAACAATCCGTACCGGGAGAGACACGATGAAGCCGTCTCCAGAATGGTCGTCGGCGTCGATTCAAACCGAGATCGACGCGCTCAAACACAAGCCCGGCGCGCTGCTGCCGATTCTTCACGCCCTGCAGGACCGCTTCGGCTTCATCCCGACCGATGCGATCCCCCTGATCGCCGCCTCGCTCCAGCAGACCCGCGCTGAAATCCACGGCGTCATCAGCTTTTACCACCACTTTCGCACCACCCCGCCGGGGCGCCACGTGCTGCAGATCTGCCGTGCCGAGGCGTGCCAGTCCGTCGGCGCGCGCGCGCTCGAGGCCCACGCCAAGTCGCGCCTGGGCGTGGATTATCACCAGACCACGCCGGACCGTGAAATCACGTTAGAGGCCGTTTACTGCCTCGGCAACTGCGCCTGCGGGCCCTCGATCAGCGTCGACGGCCAGGTCCGCGGCCGCGTGACCCAGGACACCTTCGACGAGCTTGTCGATGAGCTGCAGACCCGGCCCTTGGAGATCAGCGCATGAGCATCCGCGTTTTCGTTCCCCGCGACACCACCGCGCTTTCACTGGGCGCCGACACCGTTGCGCGCCGCCTGGAGCGCGAAGCCGCCGCTCGCCACGAAGGCATCGATATCGTGCGTAACGGCTCCCGCGGGCTTTTCTGGCTCGAGCCGATGGTCGAGGTCGAAACACCGAAAGGCCGCGTCGCTTATGGCCCGGTCACGCCCGCCGATGTGCCCAGCCTGCTCGACAGCGGCCTGCTCGAAGGCTGCGTCAGCCACCCGCTGGCGCTCGGCCCGGTGGATGACATCGACTATCTCGCCCGCCAGCAGCGCCTGACCTTTGCGCGCATCGGCGTGACCGACCCGCTGTCGATTGACGACTACCGCGACCACCGGGGTTTTGCCGGGCTCGAGGCGGCGCTTTCGCTTTCGCCCCAGGCCATCGTCGATGAAGTGAAGGCCTCCGGGCTTCGCGGGCGCGGCGGCGCGGCGTTTCCCACCGGCATCAAGTGGCAAACGGTGCTCGACGCGCCTTCTGATCAAAAATACATCGTCTGCAACGCCGACGAGGGTGACTCCGGCACCTTCGCCGACCGGCTGGCGATGGAGTGCGACCCCTACATGCTGATCGAAGGCATGACGATTGCCGGGCTCGCGGTGGGCGCAACCCAGGGCTATATCTATCTGCGCTCGGAGTACCCGCTGGCGAAAGAGATCCTCGATGAGGCGATCGAGCGCGCCGAGGTAGCGGGGTATCTGGGCGATAACATCCGCGAAAGCGGGCGCGCCTTTCATCTGGAAGTGCGCCTGGGCGCCGGCGCCTATATCTGCGGCGAAGAGACGTCGCTGCTGGAAAGCCTCGAAGGCAAGCGGGGCCTGGTGCGCTTCAAGCCACCGTTGCCCGCCATCGAGGGTCTGTTTGGCCGGCCCACCGTGGTCAACAACGTGCTGTCACTTGCCGCAGTGCCGCTCATTCTGGCCGAAGGCGGCCAGGCCTATGCCGATTACGGCATGGGCCGCTCGCGCGGGACGCTGGCGCTGCAACTGGCGGGCAACGTCAAGCGCGGCGGATTAATCGAGCTTGCCTTTGGCACGACGCTTCGCACCTTGATGGAGGAGTTTGGCGGCGGCACGTTGAGCGGGCGGCCGCTTCGCGCGGTGCAGGTGGGCGGGCCGCTGTGCGCCTACCTGCCCGAAAGCCAGTGGGACATGCCGCTCGACTACGAAACCTTCGCCGAGGTCGGCGCGGGGGTGGGCCACGGCGGCGTGGTGATGTTCGACGATAGCGTCGACATGGCCGAGCAGGCGCGCTTTTCGATGGAGTTCTGCAAGGAAGAGTCCTGCGGCAAGTGCACGCCGTGCCGCATCGGCTCGACCCGCGGCGTGGAGGTGATCGACCGCATTCGCAAGGGCGAGAACCGCGACGCCAACCTCGCGCTGCTCAATGATCTTTGCGAGACGATGGTGGATGGCTCGCTGTGCGCCATGGGTGGCATGACCCCCTTCCCGGTGCAGAGCGCGCTCAAGCACTTTTCCGAGGACTTCCAGCGTCCAGCCAGCGGAGAACACTCATGATTGAACATTTCGATCCACGGCGTCAGGCCAATAGCGTCGATTTCGCGAAGGACGATTTCAGCAAGGACTATGGCACCCCCGCTGCCCGCCCGGGCGCGGCCTCGGTCAGCGTCGAAATCGACGGCATCACCTTGAGCGTGCCGGAAGGCACCTCCGTGCTGCGCGCCGCCGCCCTTGCCGATATCAGCATTCCCAAACTCTGCGCCACCGACAGCCTCGAGGCCTTTGGCTCCTGCCGGCTCTGCGCCGTCGAGATCGAAGGCCGCCGGGGCCTGCCGGCCTCCTGCACCACGCCGGTGGTTCAGGGCATGAAGGTCACGACGCAAAACGAGCGCCTGGCGAAGCTTCGTCGGGGCGTGATGGAGCTCTACATTTCCGATCACCCGCTGGATTGTCTGACCTGCTCCGCCAACGGCGACTGCGAGCTGCAGGACATGGCGGGCAGCGTCGGGCTTCGCGAGGTGCGCTACGGCTTTGAAGGAGAGAACCACCTCGACAAGCCAAAGGACACCTCCAACCCCTACTTCACGTTTGACCCGAGCAAGTGCATCGTCTGCTCGCGCTGTGTGCGCGCCTGCGACGAGGTGCAGGGCACCTTCGCGCTGACCATCGACGGGCGCGGCTTCGATTCCAAGGTCTCCGCCGGCCAGGACGAGGCGTTCATGGACTCGGACTGCGTCTCCTGCGGCGCCTGCGTGCAGGCCTGCCCCACGGCCACGCTGATGGACAACAGCGTAATCGACCATGGCGTGCCGGATCGCAGCGTAGTGACCACCTGCGCCTACTGCGGCGTGGGCTGCTCCTTCGAGGCCCAGATGAAGGGCGACAAGCTCGTGCGCATGGTGCCTTACAAGGGCGGCGACGCCAACCACGGCCACTCCTGCGTGAAGGGGCGCTTCGCCTTCGGCTACGCCTCTCACCCGGACCGGCTGACCACGCCGATGATTCGCGATTCCATCGACCAGCCCTGGCGCGAAGCGAGCTGGGAAGAGGCGATCAGCTTCGCCGCCAAACGCCTGAAAGCGATTCAGGCCGAGCATGGCCGCGAAAGCATCGGCGGTATTACCTCCTCGCGCTGCACCAACGAGGAAACCTATCTGGTGCAGAAGCTGATCCGCGCGGCGTTCGGCAACAACAATACCGACACCTGCGCCCGGGTCTGCCACTCGCCCACCGGCTACGGCCTGAAAACCACGCTAGGCGAATCTGCGGGTACCCAGACGTTTGATTCGGTGATGCAATCTGATGCGATCATCGTTATCGGCGCCAACCCCACCGATGCCCACCCGGTGTTCGGCTCGATGATGCGTAAGCGCCTGCGCCAAGGCGCGAAGCTGATCGTCGCTGACCCGCGCCGCATCGATCTGCTGAAAACGCCGCACCTGAAAGAGGCCCAGCACCTGCCGCTGCGCCCGGGTACCAACGTGGCGCTGGTCAACGCCCTGGCCCACGTGGTGATTACCGAAGGCCTGGAAGACAAGGACTTCGTCGCCAAGCGCTGCGATACCGATGCCTACCAGAGCTGGCGCGCGTTCATCAGTGAAGAGCGCCACTCGCCCGAGGTGTCTGAGCCCATCACCGGCGTGCCCGCTGACGCCGTCCGTCAGGCGGCGCGCACCTACGCAACCGTTCCCAACGGCGCGATCTACTACGGGCTGGGCGTGACCGAGCATAGCCAAGGCTCGACCATGGTGATGGGCATCGCGAACCTGGCGCTCGCCACCGGCAACATCGGCCGCGAAGGCGTGGGCGTGAACCCGCTGCGCGGCCAGAACAACGTGCAGGGCTCCTGCGATATGGGCTCCTTCCCTCATGAGCTTCCGGGCTACCAGCACGTGGCGGACCCCAACGCCCGCGGCCGTTTCGAGGCCAAATGGGGCGTGCAGCTTGACGATGAGCCGGGGCTGCGCATTCCCAACATGTTCGACGCGGCGATCGAGGGCACCTTCAAGGCGCTCTACGTGCAAGGCGAGGACATCGCCCAGTCCGACCCCAACACTCAGCACGTCGAAGCCGCCCTGCGCTCGCTGGACTGCCTGATCGTGCAGGATATTTTCCTCAACGAAACCGCCAAGTTCGCCCACGTGCTGCTGCCGGGCTCGAGTTTTCTGGAGAAGGACGGCACCTTCACCAACGCCGAGCGGCGCATCAACCGCGTGCGCAAGGTGACCCCGCCGGTGGCCGGCAAGCAGGACTGGGAAGTGACTCAGGATCTCGCCAACGCCCTGGGCTACCCGATGAACTACGCCCACCCGTCCGAGATCATGGACGAGATCGCAGCGCTTGCGCCGAGCTTTGCCGGGGTGAGCTACGAAAAACTCGAGCAGTACGGAAGCCTCCAGTGGCCCTGCAACGACGAAAACCCGCAAGGCATGCCGACCATGCACGCGCTCAACTTCCCGATCGGGCTTGGCCGCTTTGCGATCACCGAATACGTGGCCACCGAAGAGCGCGCCAACCGCCGCTTCCCGCTGCTGCTGACCACCGGGCGGATTTTGAGCCAGTACAACGTGGGTGCGCAGACGCGGCGCACGCACAACCAGCACTGGCACAACGAGGACGTGCTGGAGCTGCACCCGAGTGACGCCGAGCTTCGTGGCGTGAGCGACGGCGACTGGCTCGGCATCACCAGCCGCTCGGGCCAGACGGTGCTGCGCGCGCGCATTAGCGAGCGCATGCAGCCCGGCGTGGTTTACACCACCTTCCACCACCCGGGCAGCGGTGCTAACGTGATCACCACCGACAACTCGGACTGGGCCACCAATTGCCCGGAATACAAGGTGACCGCCGTGCAGGTAGAAAAAGTCAGCCAGCCCTCCGCCTGGCAGCAGCGCTTCAACGCCTTCGATCAGACCCAAAAGCGCCATTTGGCGAAGGCGCAGCAGGAGGCGCCGTGAACGCTACCGAGCGCGAAGAGCAGGCGCTAACGCGCCTGCCGGTCGAGGTGCGTCGCCACCAGAGCGGCTGGCAGGCTGATGTCGATGAGGACGCGCTGGCCGAAGAAGTGCCGGTCGCGCTGATCTACAACGGCATCTCCCACGCGGTGATGATGGCAAGCCCGAAAGAACTAATGGATCTGGCGCTCGGTTTTAGCCTGACCGAGGGCATCATTGCCCACCCGCACGAGTGCTACGACTGGGAGATCCGTGAGGAGGAGAACGGCCTGGCCGTTCACCTGACGATTGCCACCGAGCGCCTGATGGCGCTCAAGGAGCGCCGGCGCAGCATGACCGGGCGCACCGGCTGCGGGCTCTGTGGCACCGAGGCGCTCGATCAGGCGATCCGCCCGATTCCCGAGGTTCGCGCGCCGGTCCTTACGGATGCCGCCATCGCCCGTGCGCTCGACGCCTTCTCCGCCCACCAGCCGCTGAAAGCCGCCACCGGCGCGGTGCATGGTGCGGCCTGGTGCAGCCTGGAGGGAGAGATTCTCTGCGTGCGCGAAGACGTGGGCCGCCACAACGCATTGGACAAACTGATCGGCGCGCTGGCGCGCGAGAAAGCGGCGCTCGACAACGGTTTCGTGCTGGTCTCCAGCCGGGCCAGCTATGAAATGGTGCACAAGTGCGCCAGCGCCGGCATCGGCGCGCTGGTGGCGGTTTCCGCAGCCACGGCGCTCGCCGTGCGCCAGGCCCAGGCGGCGAAGCTGCTGCTCGTGGGCTTCGCCCGCCGCCACCGCCACGTGATCTATCACCGCCCGAGCGCGGCACCTTCCAAGGGAGCAACGTTATGTCGAACAACGACGACAACCTGATTCACATGGTCAACCAGATCGCCGCCAACCTGAGCGGCGGGCGCGATGACGACACCGCGGCCAGCGCCACCTGCCGTCACCTTGAAACCTTCTGGGCGCGGACGATGAAAAAGCGCCTGGCTGAGCGCGTGCAGGGTGACGCGACGGGCTTTTCGCCGGTGGCCAGGCAGGCAGCAATGCTGCTCGCCGAGCGGCTAAGCCAGCGCCAGGCCAGCTGAATACGAGTGCTATCAAAAAGCCCTAACGTGCGCGTTTGCCCTTTCACAATCGCCGGTTAACCAATCAAGTAGGCTACAAACGGTGTAAAACGCCTCTTATTAACCTGAGTTAAGGCGATTGAGAGGCGCGAGGTTCACTGTGGGAGCCTTGAGGCCAAAAACGGCCCACCTGGACACGGATGTGCCGCACCGTTTGGGCTGCTCTGACCATTTAACCGCCTGGCCAGGGCAGCCATTTTATTGCCTGTACGCCGACCTGTTTTTACGCGCTAGCGCTTTCGGGCCGGCGCTCCTCCAGCATCCCCTTGTCCAGAATGAAGCGGATGATCTCCTCGAGCCCGACACCGTCGTAAAGATTGGTGAATACGAAGGGCCGTTCGCCGCGCATCTTTTTCGAATCCCGCTCCATGACCTCGAGTGAGGCGTGCACCTGCTCGGCGATGTCGATCTTGTTGATGATCAGAAGATCCGATTTGGTGATGCCCGGGCCGCCCTTGCGCGGAATCTTGTCGCCGGCGGAGACGTCGATCACGTAGAGCGTGAGATCGGAAAGCTCCGGGCTGAAGGTCGCCGAGAGGTTGTCGCCGCCGGACTCCACCAGCACCAGCTCCAATCCCGGGTGGCGGCTCTGCAGCTCGTCGATCGCCGCCAGGTTCATCGAGGCGTCCTCGCGGATCGCGGTGTGCGGACAGCCGCCGGTCTCGACCCCGAGGATTCGATCTGCCGCCAGCGCGTCGTGCTTGAGCAGAAAATCCGCGTCTTCACGGGTGTAGATATCGTTGGTCACCACGGCGATATCGTAGTGATCGCGCAGCGAAAGGCAGAGCTGCTTGAGTAGTGCGGTCTTGCCGGAGCCTACCGGTCCACCGACTCCTACGCGTAAACAGTGTGTCATATCGTTCTCCTGAATCGGTCAATCAGCTTCTAAACGTTAACTTCTAAACAACCGGGAATACTGGGTTTCGTGCAGCGCGCTTGCCAGCGCCACGCCGGGCAGCACCGGGCCGAGCGCGTCATCATCAAGCGTTAGCGCCTGGTCCACAGCGTATGAAAGCGCAGGACGCAGCCGCTCGATGATGCGCTGGGCGGCCGTGTGGCCCAGCGGCAGCGCCTTGCACGCCACCGCCAGCTGGTTTTCGAGCCACGCCCAGCCAAAGCCGAGCAGGGCCTGGCGCGGGCTTACGCTGCGCGTAAAGGCGGTGTAGGCGAAAAGCGTTACGTAACCGGCCTGCTCGGGCAGCAATTTCCCTTCAGGCAGAAGCTCAAGACTGCCCAATAGCCGCTTGAGGGATGCGCCGAGGCGGCTGTCCTCGGCGACAAGCTCCGCGGTTTCCCGGGTGGCGGCAAGCCACGCGTCCCACTCGGCAACGTCGGCGGCGTCGCCGCGCTCGAAGGCCTCGAACAGGCGTGCGATCACCGGCAGCTCGCAGCGGGTCAGGCCGTCGTCGAGCACGCCGGACAGCCACTCGGTCAGGCTCTCTTCATCGTCCACCCAGCCAAGCTCAAACGCGCTCTCGAGCCCCTGGGAAAAGGCGAAGGCGCCGATCGGCAGCGCCGGGCTGACCAGCTGCAAAAGCCCCAGCAGCGCCAGATCGTTTTGGGACTCAGTGGCCATGGGTGTGGTCATGGCCATGTTCATGCGAATGCTCATGCGAATGTTCGTGAGAGTGTTCATGCGCCGTCTCCACCTCTTCACTGTCGTGGTGGCCGTGGTCGTGCGCATGCGCGTGGCCCAACTGCTGGTAGGCGCCGGGCTCCGGGTCGAAGGTATCGTTATGGTGCTCGAGGCGCGCGCCCAGAAGCGTTGCCAGCTCCTCCAGCACGTGATCCGGCGGGAAGCGCACCCAACCGCCCTTCTCGTCTTCGCCCAGCGCCAGCTGCACGTGGCGGTTGCCCAGGTGATAGGCCAAGCGCGCCAGCGGAAGGCCAGCGGATACGCGCGCGGTGACCACCGGCTCGATGGCAGCGCACACCCGCACCACGGTGCCGTCCTCGGCTTTCAGCCCCTCGCCGTCACGCAGTACCGGGCCGCGATCGAGAAACAGCCCCAGTGCCTGGCCGGCGTCGCTTTCGGCCTTCAGGCGGCCACGGATGCGCAGCTCGAAGGGCAGCGTGAGCGTATCGCTGGCGGCGCTCGCTTCCACGGGGCCTAACCGTTCTATCAGTTTCAGCATGATCGACCTCTTAGCCATTCAATAAGTGGCGCGCCTTGTCTCGTCCAGCCCCCCGTAGGAGCAGCTTCAGCTAGCGACCGACGGTGGCACCTCACCAAGGTAAGGCTAACGCCTTCCATCGCCGAAGTGTCGGACCACTAATAAATCGGGCTCCTACAATACGTTCGTGCACCGTAGGAGTAGCTTTAGCTAGCGACCTCTTTAAGGGGGCACCTCATCAAGGGAAGGCTAGCGCCTTCCATCGCCGGATGAATCCAGCTCCTACAAGGGCGAGCCCGCACCCTGTAGGAGTAGCTCCAGCTAGCGACCGCTCCTAGAACAGGTGATACCGCTGCGCCAGCGGCAGCTCCGTGGCGGGCTCGCAGGTCAGAAGCTCGCCGTCGCAGCGTACTTCATAGGTCTGCGGGTCCACGGTCAGTTCCGGGCAGGCGTCGTTGAGCTTCATGTCCTTCTTGCGCACCCCGCGCACGTTCTTGCACGCCGACAGCGCGCTTTGCAGCCCCAAGCGCTCCTTGAGCCCCGCATCGATGGCGGCCTGGCTGACAAAGTTGAGACGGGTCTGGCTCGCCGCGCGGCCAAAGGCGCCGAACATGTGCCGATAGTGCACCGGCTGGGGCGTCGGGATCGAGGCGTTGGGGTCGCCCATGGGGGCCGCAGCGATCATCCCGCCCTTCAGAATCAGCGAGGGCTTCACGCCAAAAAACGCCGGCTTCCAGAGCACCAGATCGGCCAGCTTGCCCACCTCGATAGACCCCACGTCGTGACTGATCCCGTGGGTAATCGCCGGATTGATGGTGTACTTGGCGATGTAGCGCTTGGCGCGCAGGTTGTCGGCGCCCAATGCTTCGTCTTCCGGCAGCAGGCCGCGCTGCACCTTCATCTTGTGCGCGGTCTGCCAGGTACGGCAGACCACCTCGCCCACCCGGCCCATGGCCTGGGAGTCCGAGGCGATCATCGAGATCACGCCCAGATCATGCAGGATGTCTTCCGCGGCGATGGTTTCCCGGCGAATGCGCGAGTCGGCAAAGGCGACGTCTTCGGGGATATTCGGGTCCAGGTGGTGGCAGACCATCAGCATATCCAGATGCTCGTCGATGGTGTTGACCGTGTAGGGGCGCGTCGGGTTGGTGGAGGACGGCAGCACGTACTCCAGCGAGCAGGCGGTGATGATGTCCGGCGCGTGGCCGCCGCCCGCCCCTTCGGTGTGGTAGGTGTGAATGCCGCGCTCCTTGAACGCCGCGAGCGTATCCTCGACGAAGCCCGACTCATTGAGCGTATCGGTGTGAATCGCGATCTGGACATCGTACTTCTCCGCCACGCTCAGGCAGGTGTCGATGGACGCCGGCGTGGTGCCCCAGTCCTCGTGAAGCTTGAGCCCCATGGCGCCGGCCTCGAGCTGCGCCTCGAGCCCTTCCGGCAGGCTGGCGTTGCCCTTGCCGAGCAGGCCGATGTTCATGGGCAGATCGTCCACCGCCTGGAGCATCTTGCCGATATGCCAGGCGCCGGGCGTACAGGTGGTAGCGTTCGAGCCGGTGGCGGGGCCAGTGCCGCCGCCGAGCATGGTGGTCACGCCGCTCATCAGCGCCTCCTCCACCTGCTGGGGGCAGATGAAGTGAATGTGGGCGTCGATGCCGCCGGCGGTCAGAATCTTGCCTTCACCGGCGATGATCTCGGTGCCCGGGCCGATGACGATCTCCACCTCCGGCTGGGTGTCAGGATTGCCCGCCTTGCCAATGGCAGCGATACGCCCGGCTTGCAGGCCGACATCCGCCTTGACGATGCCCCACCAGTCGAGAATCAGCGCGTTGGTGATGACGGTATCCATCACCGCGGAATCGACGCGCTGGCTCTGGCCCTGGCCATCGCGGATCACCTTGCCGCCACCGAACTTCACCTCGTCGCCGTAGTGGGTGGCGTCACGCTCGACTTCGATCCAGAGCTCGGTGTCGCCCAGGCGCACGCGGTCGCCTACCGTGGGGCCGTACATGTCGGCGTAAGCCTGACGGCTGATTCTGTTCGTGGTCATTGCGTGTCTCCTTCCAGCGCACCCATGACATCGCCACGGAAACCGTAGATCTCGCGCTTGCCGACGAACGGAATTAGCGTGACCTCGCGGCTCTGACCCGGCTCGAAGCGGATCGCGGTGCCAGCGGCCACGTCGAGCCGGTAGCCACGGGTTTTGGCGCGGTCGAACTCAAGCGCCGGATTGGCCTCGGCAAAGTGGTAGTGAGAGCCGAGCTGGATGGGCCGGTCGCCGGTGTTGGCGACCTCCACGGTGATGCGCTCGCGGCCGGCGCACAGCTCGATCTCACCCTCTTTTAACTGATACTCACCAGGAATCATGGCTGCCTCCAAGGGGTGTAACGCTAGTTGATCGGCGTATGAACGGTCACGAGTTTCGTGCCATCGGGAAACGTTGCCTCGACCTGCACCTCGTCGACCATCTCGGCCACGCCCTCCATGACGTCATCGCGGGTTAATATCTCGCGGCCGAAGCTCATCAGCTCGGCCACGGTTTTGCCGTCGCGGGCGCCTTCGATGATCTCGAAACTGATCAGCGCCACGGCTTCCGGGTAGTTGAGCTTCAAACCGCGCGCCTTTCTACGCTCGGCTAGCTGCGCGGCGGAGAACAGCAGCAGCTTGTCCTTGTCTCTCGGGGTCAGTTCCATGCGGCGTTATCCTCTCAAAAAGATGAAGCGTCAGGTCAGCCAGATGCGCGGCGTGTGGGCCTCGCGGTCGATCAAGCGCGGGCGCAGAAGCTGCCAGGCCCGCTCGCAAAGCGCCCAGGCATCCACCCGCGAGCCGCCCAGGTAGCGCAAAAGCAGCACGCCATGGCGAAGAGTCACTGCCCAGTTCGGCTCGGCCGCAAGCGTCTCGCGCAGCACCTCGATGGCGGCGGGGCCGTCCTCGAGTCCTATCGCCCAAAGGGTGGCCTGCACCGTGGCGCCGCCCTGGCCCCAACGGCCGACGAAACGCGGGTGCAGCGGGTCCAGCGGCTGGCGCTCGAGCCACAGGGGCTTGCCATCCAGCGTCAGGCGAAAGTGCTGCTCGATGCGCCCGGACACGAACGGAAGCTGACTTGCCGGGCGGCCCAGCGCCATCACCTCCCAGCCCAGGCATTTGGCACTACCGTGAAGGGCGATATGGGTGCGCTGCTCGCCTTTCGAGCCATCGAAGGCGATGGTTTCCTGGGGGAGCCACTCGAGCACCGCGCCATCCTCCACGGTAAGCGCAGTGCGCTGGGTCCAGGCCACGCCCTGGCTGTCTGCCTTGTAGAGCTTGTTGGCGGCGGGGGTGGTCAAAAGCGCGTGGGCGCCCTTTTCCACCTGTGCCTCGATGCTCAGCGCATCGCCGCTGACCAAACCACCAGGCGGGTGCAGCACGTAGATATGGCAGGCCTCACCGCGGCCTTCCGGGTAGAACGGGCGCTGTACGCGAAGCGGGCCCTGATGGCGCGCCTGAGTCATGCGCGTGGCGCCGTCGCGCTGGGCAAAACGCAGCGCAAGCGACGCCGCCCAGCGGCGCTGGTCGTCGAAACGGTGGCCGGAGGGGGTGTATGATGCGTTGCTATCGCATGCCGTCATCAGACGGTCGCTCTTGATCGATTGATTCATATTCCCTGACCAATGCAATTAATGCGCCAAAATGGTGAAAGGATGCCAAGCGGCCCTTTGCCGGGGCAGAGCAACTCATCGTGACCAACGTCATGCACCAGAATTGAACATTCTGACTGAAAAGGCACCATAAAAGCGCAAGCCGTGTAATAACGGGACCGAGCCCGGGACAAAAGGCCACATCGCGAACCTCTTAACGGGTCACGTTTTACGCTACCATGGCACGATCAATCGGGCCGCCTGCCCCTCAAGGCCCGCTATCGACGTTTTGCCAAGGGTCGTCATCTTGCCACTTCAGCGCTTTACCCATCGTCGTTGGTACCGCGTTGCGCTTCACGCGGCGCTCACGGCCATGCTGTTGCTGCTGATCGGCCCGCTGATTTCGCAGTCCCAGGCCGGTCATCACGAGGCGCATCGACACGCCGCCTCCGGCGCGCACCACGACCACCCATCCTCGGCGCACCGCTCTCACGCCGCCCCAGAAACGTCGCCTGAGCCGTCGATCGAGCCCATCTTCACCTGGTTTCACGAGTGCGGCTACTGCTCCCTGTGGCAGCAGTTTCCCTCGGCTCATGCGTTTTTGCCCGCCATTGCGCGGCAGGCATTCGTTCACCACGCCCCGCGGCCAAAGTCGCCGCATCAGGGGTTCGCGTCCTTCGACAACTACCTGCATGCGCCTGTCCGCGCCCCGCCGCTCGCCTGACGACACCCATCAGTTTGTATGACCCGATTCTGACGACCTGACGGCCGCCCCTGGCCGCCGGGTGCGTGTCGCTATCACTCGGGCGCCCCTTCGAGCGGGCGCTGCAGGAGCCGTAATGACTGCTCATGTCGACCCCCGATCGGCGGCGAAGACGCCGTTCGATCTCTACCGCGCCATCTGGCGCTGGCACTTCTACGCGGGCCTTCTGGTGCTGCCCTTTCTGATCACCCTCTCGATCACCGGGGCGCTGTATCTCTTCAAGGACGAGATCGATGCCATCGTCCACGCCGACGTCAAACGCGTCGCGGTGCAGCAAAGCGTAGAAACGCCCGCCGCTCAGGTGAGCGCCGCCCTCGACGCGCATCCGGGAACGGCGCTCAAGTACACGGCCCCGGCCACGCCGGAGAGCTCGGCGGAAGTCACCGTGCGCACGACCAACGACGAGCGCCTGGCGGTGTATGTGAACCCTTACACCGGGCGCGTGCTCGGCGCACTGGACGATCGCGGAACGATCATGTGGACGGTGCGAAAGTTGCACAGCTTCAAGCTCTTCGGCGCCACGCCGCGCAAGCTGATCGAGATCACCGGCGGCTTCGCGATTTTGCTGGTGCTCACCGGCGTGTATCTGTGGTGGCCACGCACCAACGCCAGGGGCGGTGTGGTCAGCGTACGCGGCGCGCCGCAAAAGCGTGTCTTCTGGCGCGACCTGCACGCGGTGACGGGGCTGTTCGTCGGCGCCTTCATCCTGTTTCTGGCGATCACCGGCATGCCCTGGTCCGGCGTGTGGGGCGCTCAGGTGAACCAGTGGGCCAACGGCAACAACTTCGGCTACCCCGCCGGGGTTCGAACCGAGGTGCCAATGTCCAGCACGCAACTGAGCGAGCAGGCGCCGACGAGCTGGTCGCTGGAGCAGGCGCAAGTGCCCGAATCGACCGAATCGACCGAGTCGACGGGCCAGGCGGATATCGGCCTGAACGAGGCCGTGGCCACCTTCGAGCGCCTTGGGTTGCACTCGGGCTTTGCGGTCAGCCTGCCCACTACCCCGACCGGCGTCTACTCCGGCTCGGTCTACCCGGACGAGGTGAGCCAGCAGCGGGTGGTGCATCTGGACCGCTACAGCGGCGAGCCGCTCGTGGACATGCGCTACGCCGATTACGGCCCGCTCGGGCGGTGGCTGGAGTTCGGCATCAACGTGCACATGGGTCAGCAGTTCGGGCGAGCGAATCAGCTGCTCTTTCTGGCGGTGTGCGTGGCGATCATCCTGCTGTGCGTCAGCGCCGGCGTCATGTGGTGGAAGCGTCGCCCGAAAGGCGGGCTGGGCGTGCCGCCGCTGCCGCGGGACAAACGCGCGTTTCGCGGCATTCTGGCGATTCTCGTCGGCGGCGGGGTGCTCTTTCCGCTGACCGGCGCGGCGATTCTCATCATGCTGCTCATCGATGGGTTTGTGGTGCGTCCTTTGCAGCAGCGCCGCCTCGCCGCACGCGGCGCTTGATCCTTTTCCCCGGCCCTTTTCCCGGGGGCCGGGGCACGTCTTCTCGCCCTTGCATCGCTTGACAGGCAGCGCCGCTGGCAGGAAACTTAGCAAAGGCTATACTTCTTACCAGACGCAAAAAAAACGCCCGCTTTTCGATCACCGCGAGGATCCATCATGGCCGTACAACGTCTCGTTGCCGCTATGGCGCTACTGCCGCTGAGCTCGCTGTCGCTGGCCGACGAGCCGCCGTTGAACGTGGTGGCGACCATCGGCATGATTGCCGATGTGGCCCAGAACGTGGGCGGCGAGTGCGTCAGCGTCGAGGCGATGATGGGCCCAGGCGTCGACCCGCATCTCTACCAGGCCAGCGCCAACGATGTGGCCATGCTGCGCGGCGCCGAGCAAATTCTCTACTCGGGTTATGCGCTGGAGGGCCAGCTTGGCTCGGTGCTGGAGAACTTTGCCACACGCACGCCGACGCTTGCCGTCGCCCCCGCGTCGATCGAGGAGGATGCGCTGATCACGTCCCAGGGCGCCTACGGGGTCGACCCGCACCTGTGGATGGATGTCTCGCTCTGGGCGAACATCGTCCCGACCTTGAGCGACACCCTGATCGAGGCGCGCCCGGCGTGTGCCGCAACCATCGAGGCCAACACCGAGCGCTACGAAACCGAGCTTCTCGCGCTGCACGAGTGGGTCAAGGAGAGCATCGCTTCCATTGCCGAGGAGCAGCGCGTACTGGTCACCGCCCACGACGCTTTCAGCTATTTTGGCCGCGCCTACGATATCGACGTCGAGGGCATCCAGGGCATCAGTACCGAAACCGAAACCGGCATTGCCGATATCCGCAACATGGCCAATAGTGTGGTAGAGCGCAACGTGCCGGCGGTATTCGTCGAAAGCACCATCAACCCGCGCACCATTCAGGCGGTGATCGACGCGGCGCGCCAAAAAGGTCATGAGGTCGTGGTCGGCGGCGAGCTCTACTCCGACGCCATGGGCGACGACGGCACCGTCGACGGCACCTACATGGGCATGATCTACCGCAATACCGAACACATCGTCGAGGCGCTGGGCGGCTCCCTCGCCCCCCTGCCACAAGCGCTCGAGGGCTGGGCAAGCGAATGGCAGCTCGACACCTGACGATCAAAGGCACTGTTTGATGACAACGACCGGTAACGCTGAGCCGGCACTCAGTATCAAGAACCTGACCGTGAGCTATCATAACCAGCCGGTGCTGTGGGATATCGAGCTGGATATTCCCGCCGGCGTCATGGCGGGCATCGTTGGCCCCAACGGGGCGGGCAAAAGCACGCTGATCAAGAGCCTTCTGGGGCTCGTACCGTCGCTTTCCGGCGAGGTGCGGGTGCACGGCAAGTCCTACGCCTCCCAACGCAAGCGCGTGGGTTACGTGCCGCAGCGCTCGAGCGTGGACTGGGACTTTCCCACCACGGCGCTGGACGTGGTGATGATGGGGCTTTACGGGCGCCTTGGCTGGCTCCGGCGCCCGGGCCGACGCGAGCGCAGCGAGGCCATGGAAGCGCTGGCGATGGTCGGCATGAGCGAGCTTGCCAACCGCCAGATCAGCCAGCTCTCCGGTGGTCAGCAGCAGCGGGTGTTTCTGGCCCGCGCGCTGGTGCAAAAAGCCGACGTCTACTTTCTCGACGAGCCCATGGCCGGGGTCGACGCCACCACCGAGCGGGCGATCATCGACATCCTGCGCCGCCTGCGCGATGAAGGCAAAACGGTGATCGTCGTTCATCACGACCTGCAAACGGTGAGTACGTACTTCGACTGGCTATTGCTTTTGAACGTGCGCGTGATCGCCGCCGGCCAGGCGCGCGACGTGTTCAAGATCGATCATCTGCGCAAGGCCTACGGCGGCCAGATCGCCCTGCTCGGCGACAGAGAATCGCTGATGTTCCCCGCCTCCAAAGTGACGTGATGCATGCACTGGCTTGAGCTTTTATCGGACTACACCTTTCAAAACGTGGTGATCGGCGCCTCGCTTCTGGGCTTGATCAGCGGGCCGCTGGGCTGCTTTGCGGTGCTGCGCCGTCAGAGCCTTCTGGGCGACGCCATCTCCCACGCCGCACTGCCGGGAATATGTCTGAGCTTCATCATCACCGGCAGCCGCGATCTGGGCGGCATCATTATCGGCTCGCTGGTCACCGGCACGCTGGCCGCGCTCACCATGCTGCTGCTCACACGTAAAAGCCGGCTTAAAACCGACGCCGGGCTGGGCGTCTGCCTGAGTCTCTTTTTCGCCGTGGGTATCGTGCTGCTCACCTACATTCAGGGCACCCGCAACGCCGCCCAGGGGGGGTTGGAGGCGTTTCTGTTCGGCCAGGCCGCGGCAACGCTGCGCTCGGATCTGTGGGTGATGGGCGCCATTACGCTGGCCACCCTCGCGCTGCTCGCCGCGTTCTGGAAACAGGCCAAGCTGGTTACCTTCGACCCCGAGTATGCCCGTACCCTCGGCATGCCCGCGGCGGCCATCGAGGCGGTACTCACGGCCATGGTGGCACTCGCCGTGGTGGTCGGCCTGCAAATGGTCGGGGTGATTTTGATGGCTGCGATGATCGTGGCGCCGGCCGCAGCAGCGCGGCAGTGGAGCCGCCATTTGGGCGGCATGCTGGTGATCGCCGCTGGCGTTGGCATCATTAGCGGCGTTTCGGGCGCCACCATCAGCACGCTGTCGCGCGGACTTGCCACCGGCCCGCTGATCGTACTGACCGCCACCGCCATCGTGTTGCTGTCGCTGGCGCTGGCCCCCGGCCGAGGGCTTTTGTGGGGCATCGTGAAGCACTATCGCCAGAAGCGCGAGCTGCACACCCAGCAGCTGCTCTACGCTCTTCACAAGCATCCGCAAACGCCGCCGCGCCTGAGCCCCAGCGCCCGGCGCACGCTGGCAGCGCTCACCCGTCAGGGCCACGTTGCCCGCTCGTCAAACAAGGCAGGCGTGGCGTTGACCGCGTCGGGCCGCGCCCGCGCCCGGGAAGTGGTCGCCGCTTTCGAGGAGGCCACGCCATGATCGCAGAGCTTTTGAACAGCACGGCGCTGCCGATCATTCTGGTCGGCGCCATGGTCGGCATCGCCTCTTCCGCGGTGGGCACCTTTCTGGTGCTGCGCGGCAACAGCATGCTGTCGGACGCGATCAGCCACTCGATCGTTTTCGGCATCGTCATCGTCTGGATACTGACCAAACAGCAAAGCGGCCCGGTGCAGCTCATTGGCGCCGCGCTGACAGGGCTTCTGACCGTTTTTCTCACCGAGGCGCTCGCCAGCACCAAGCGAGTGAAGCAGGACGCCGCCATTGGCCTCGTGTTCCCGGCGCTGTTCTCCATCGGCGTGTTGCTGCTCAACCTCTATGCCCAGGACGTTCACATCGACACCCACACCGTCCTGCTCGGCGAAATCGGCTTCGTCTGGCTCGACACCGTCGAGCTTTTTGGCCTCCCCATTCCTCAAGCGCTGGTGTCGATGAGCGCAATGACGCTGATCAACTACGCCTTCATCGGGCTCTTCTACAAGGAGCTGAAGCTCGCCACGTTTGATCCGGCGCTGGCCAAGACCTTCGGCTTCATGCCGACGATCCTCTTTTACGTGCTCCTGATGCTGACCAGTTCCACCGCCGTGGCGGCGTTCGACGCCGTGGGCGCGGTGCTGTTCATCGCCTTCGCGATCGTCCCGGCCTCGGCGGCATACCTGCTCACCGACCGGCTGTGGATGATGTTTCTCATCGGCGCGCTGATCTCGATCGCCTCGAGCATTAGTGGCTACTTACTCGCCGTGCACCTGAACGTCTCGATCGGCGGCATGATGGCGGTAATGACCGGCGCGTTCCTGATCCTCGCCTTCCTGTTCGGGCCGCGCTACGGGCTGGTCACGCGCGCCTTCAAACAGCGGCGGGCGCCGGTGGAGCCGCCTTTGGGCTTGTCCAAGGAGCATATACCGTGAGTATTTTCAACGCGCTCAAGGACTCCCTGGAAGAAGCCGTCGATATAAAGACGCAGAAACGCCAAGCCGACCGAGTCACGCGTTTCGAAGTAGCGGATGTCAAACAGATTCGGGCGTTACTCGCTGTTTCCCAAGCCGAGTTCGCCCAAGCAATGGGCACCAGTATCGATACCATCAAAAGCTGGGAAAATCGCCGTCGCAATCCAACAGGGCTGGCGGCCAAGGTGCTGGCCACCATTCAGGACAACCCAGCCTTCTACCGCGAACTGGCAGAGCACTAACGAACGACGCTCTTGTACATAAAATTGCGCCCGCCATCTGGCGGGCGCTTTATTTGTGGACTAAACCCATTGTGGATAACTCACACCGTCAGGTGCTGTTTGATCAACTGCTGGGATAATTCGCCGATCTCACCTTTTGCCACCGGGCGGCCGCGGTCCATGATCACGAAGCGGTCGGCGTATTTTCTGGCAAAGGGCAGCTTCTGCTCGACCAGCAGTACCGTCAGGCCGTCCTCCTCGATCAGCTGGCGGATCACCTGGCCGATCTGGGTGACGATATTGGGCTGAATGCCCTCGCCGGGCTCGTCCAGAATCAAGAGTTTGGGCTCGATCACCAGGGCGCGTCCGATGGCGAGCTGCTGCTGTTGCCCGCCGGAGAGATCGCCGCCGCGGCGGTGCTTCATTTCTTCGAGCACCGGGAAGAGCTCATGGATCCGCGCGGGGATCTTCTTGAGCCCGTCGCCCCGGGCGGCAAGGCCCGTGCGCAGGTTCTCCTCGACGGTCAGCATGGGAAAGATCTGCCGGCCCTGAGGCACAAAGCCTATCCCCAAGCGCGAGCGCGCCTCGATCGCCTTTTGGGTCAGCTCGACCTCGCCGCCTTCCGCCTGAAATTTGAGCGCGCCGCTTTTGACCGCGACCTCGCCCATGATCGCTTTCATCAGCGTGGTCTTGCCCACGCCGTTTCTGCCCATCACGCAGGTGCACTGCCCCTTCGGCACGTCGAGATCCAGATCCCATAGCGTATGGCTTTCGCCGTAAAACTGGTTAAGTTTTTCGATCGCGAGCATCAGGCGGCCTCCTCGTCGTCCGCACCCAGGTACACCTCGACCACGCTCGGGTCGCTTGCGACCTGATCCATGCTGCCCTCGGCCAGTACGCTGCCCTGGTGGAGCACCGTCACCTTGCGGGCGATGGAGCGCACAAAGCCCATGTCGTGCTCGACCACCACTACCGACTGCTTGCCGGCGAGACGCGTCAGAAGCTCGGCGGTGCGCTCCATCTCCTGCTCGGTCATGCCGGCCACCGGCTCATCGACCAGCAACAGGCGCGGGCGCTGCATCAAAAGCATACCGATCTCAAGCCACTGCTTTTGGCCATGAGAGAGAATGCCCGCCGGCTGGAATCGAAGAGCAGCCAACCCGACGGTCCCGAGCACCTCGTCGATGCGATCGCGCGCCTCACCGGTCATGCGTGCGGTGAGCGTCGGGAAGATGCGCTTGTCCGCGGCCATGGCGAGCTCCAGATTCTCGAACACGCTGAGCGCCTCGAACACCGTGGGCTTCTGGAACTTGCGTCCTATTCCCAAACTTGCGATCTCGGGTTCGTTCATTTTCAAGAGATTATGCCGGCTACCGAACCAAACGCTGCCCTCATTGGGCCGTGTCTTGCCGGTAATGATATCCATCATGGTGGTCTTGCCCGCGCCGTTGGGGCCGATGATGCAGCGCAGCTCGCCGTCATCGATGGTCAGGTTCAGCTTGTTGATCGCCTTGAAGCCGTCGAAGCTGACGGTGACGTCCTCCATGTAAAGGATCGGGCCGTGGCGCACGTCCACGGTGGATGCCTGAGGGGTCATGAAATCGAAGACCCGGTCGCGCTCTTTGAGCGACTCGAAAAAGCTCATGCGCTCGCCTCCGGTGAGTAGATGGAACCGCGTTGGCGACGGTGGGACAAGAGCCCGGCCACGCCCTTGGGCAAAAGCACCGTGACCAGCACGAAGAGCCCGCCAAGAGCAAACAGCCAGGCATCCGGCATCACGCCGGTGAACACGGTCTTGGCGTAGTTGACCAGAATCGCGCCGATCACCGCGCCATACAGCGTGGCCCGCCCGCCCAGCGCTACCCACAGCACGATCTCGATGGAAAACAGCGGCGAGAACTCGCTGGGGTTGATGATGCCGACCTGCGGCACGTAAAGCGCCCCGGCCACACCCGCGAGCATGGCAGATACCACGAACACGAAGAGCTGAAAGCGCTCGACCCGGTAGCCGATGAAGCGCGTACGCGCCTCGGCATCGCGGGTGGCCACGCAGACTCGGCCAAGCTTGCTGGTCACGATGGCCCGGCAGAGAAGATAGCCCAGCGCCAGTGCTACCCCGGACGCCAAAAATAGGCCAAGGCGCGTGTCACTGCTTCGCAGGTTGAAACCCAGAATCTCGCGAAAATCCGTCAGGCCGTTGTTGCCGCCAAACCCCATCTCGTTGCGGAAAAACGCCAGCATCAGCGCAAAGGTGAGCGCCTGAGTGATGATCGAGAGATACACCCCGGTCACCCGCGAGCGAAACGCCAGAAAGCCGAAGATCAGCGCTAAAAGCCCCGGCGCCAGCAGCACCATGGCAAAGGCAAACCAGGCCATGTCGAAGCCGAGCCAGTACCAGGGCAGGCTATCCCAGTTGAGAAATACCATGAAGTCCGGCAGTACCGGGTCGCCGTAGGTGCCGCGATCGCCGATCTGGCGCATCAGGTACATGCCCATGGCGTAGCCGCCGATGGCGAAAAAGGCGCCGTGGCCCAGGCTCAGAATGCCCAGATACCCCCACACCAGGTCCACCGCCACGGCCAGCAGCGCATAGCTCAAGTACTTGCCGAACAGGTTCACCGTGTAGGCGTTCACGTGCAGCGCGTGGCCTTGCGGCACGGCCACGTGCAGCACGGTGACGATGACGAGCGCGGCCAGCAGCACGCCGAGAAAGATTTGCGTCGCGCGCTCGGTGAAAGGGCGGGCGAGCCAGAAGCGGCTCGAGGTTGCCTGAAAGCTCATCGGTTAACCCTCCGCCGCGCGGCCCTTCTGCGGGAAGAGTCCCCGCGGGCGCTTTTGAATGAACAAAATGATGAATACCAGCACGATGATCTTGGCCAGCACCGCGCCCGCCCAGGGCTCGAGGACTTGGTTGATTACGCCAAGCGACAGCCCCGCGACCAGCGTGCCCCAGAGATTGCCCACCCCGCCGAATACCACCACCATGAACGAATCGATGATGTAGTTCTGGCCAAGGTTTGGCCCCACGTTGGTGAGCTGGGAAAGCGCAACGCCGGCAAGCCCGGCAACGCCGGAGCCGAGTGCGAAGGTCAGGATATCCACCCGGGTGGCGCGAATTCCCATCGAGCGCGCCATGGCGCGGTTTTGCGTCACGGCGCGCACCTCGAGCCCCAGGCGCGTGCGGCGCATGATCAGCATCAGCCCGACAAAAACCAGCAGCGCAAAGCCAAGTACGAACATGCGATTGAGCGTCAGCGACAGGGCGTCATTGATGACGAGCGACCCGCTCATCCACTCCGGGGTGATCACCGTGCGGTTGAGCGGCGAAATTACCGTGCGTACCAGTTGCTGCAGGATCAGGCTGATGCCGAAAGTGGCCAGCAGGGTTTCCAGCGGGCGGCCCTTGAGAAACTGAATGACGCTACGCTCGATGGCGATACCGGCCAGTGCGGCCACCAGAAAGCCGGCGGGTATCGAGAGCATCAGCGCAAGGCCGGGCTGGCCGGGCAGAAGCTGCTGCATCATCCACGTGGTGTAGGCGCCCAGCATCATCAGCTCGCCATGGGCCATGTTGATCACGCCCATCACCCCGAACGTGATGGCAAGTCCTATCGCGGAGAGCACCAGCACCGAGCCAAGGCTCAGGCCGAAGTAGAGCGTCTCGACGCCGCGGTTGATCTTCAAGTTCTGCTCGACGCTTGCAAGGGCTGAGCGGGCGGCGTCCGCCACCGCCGGGTTCTCGGCATTGGTGGCGCGGTTCAGCGCCACGCGGGCGCGCGGATGCAGGCTTCCGGCCAGCGCCTCGACCCCTGCCATCTCCCCGTTTTCGGTTTGGTAAATCGCCACCGCCTGGGCCAGGCGCCGGCGCACGTAGTCGTCCTCGGCCTCCTCGATCAGTGGGGTCAGCGTCTCGAAAAGCTCATCGTCCACCTCGCCCAGCAGGCGGTCGGCGGAGGTGCGTCGGCGCTCGACGTTGGGCGAGTAGAGATCCACCACGGCAATCGCGCTTCTAAGCTGATTGCGCAGCGCGTTGTTGATCCCGATACGGTCGAGCTCGCGGCGCGACATCTCACCCAGCGGCTCACCGCTCAGCGCGTCTTCGACGGGCCAACTGCGCCCGGTATTGTTCAGCACGATGACGAAGCGGCCGTCATCGGTGCGCTGCAGGCGGCCGTCGAGCAGCGCCTGCAGCCAGCCGCGGGCGCGCTCGTCATCGCTTTGCAAAATCTCGTTGATCGCCTCGCCCTTATCGCGGTAGGAGTCAACGTCCAAGGTTTCGAGCAGCGAATAGCCGGGGTCACTATCTTGTGCGCTGGTTTGTGCTGCGGCACCTGGCAGAAAACCGGCCAGCAACAAGCAGACGAACGACCAGAAAAGGAAGCGCCTCATGGGTTGTTCCTTTGAGTGTCAGTGGGAGGTGGCGTGCCCCGGGCCGCGACGGCGGCCCGGGTGAAGGGAGCGTTACTCGGCCAGCGCCGCTTCGGCTTCTTCCGCTGCGGTGCTGCCACCGCAAGAGCCGCTGACGACGTTGAAGTTGCCGCACGCCAGTGGCTTGCGCCAGTCAGCGATCAGATCGCGGGAGCCCGGCAGATAGTCGGACCAGGCGTCGCCGGCCACGGTAGAAGGTGTTTGCCAGACGATGTCGAACTGGCCGTTGTCCTGAATTTCACCGATCAGCACCGGCTTGGTGATGTGGTGGTTGGGCATCATGGCCGCATAGCCGCCGGAGAGGTTCGGCACAGAAACACCGATGATGGCGTCCTTGATCGCGTCGACATCTGTGGTGCCGGCCTTGCGCACCGCTTCGGCCCACATGTTGAAGCCAATGTAGTGCGCTTCCATCGGGTCGTTGGTCACCGACATCTCATCGCCGGTGTGATCGATCCAGGCGTCGATGAAGTCGTAGTTCTCGTCGGTATCCACGCTCATGAAGTAGTTCCAGGCGGCCAGGTGGCCGACCAGCGGGCCGGTGTCGATACCGGAAAGCTCCTGCTCGCCCACCGAGAAGGCGATGACCGGAATGTCGGCGGCGTCGATGCCCTGGTTGGCGAGCTCGCGGTAGAACGGCACGTTGGCGTCACCGTTGATGGTCGAGACCACCGCGGTGGGCTTGCCCTCTTCACCGAAGCGGCGAATCTCGGAGACGATGTTCTGCCAGTCCGAATGGCCAAAGGGCGTGTAGTTGACCATGATGTCTTCTTCCGCCACGCCGTGCTCGTCTTGCAGGTAGGCCTCGAGGATGCGGTTGGTGGTGCGCGGATAGACGTAGTCGGTGCCGACCAAGGCGAAGCGCTCGATGCCGACTTCGTTGATCAGGTAGTCGACGGCGGGAATCGCCTGCTGGTTGGGCGCGGCCCCGGTGTAGAAGACGTTCTCGGACGACTCTTCACCCTCGTACTGCACCGGGTAGAACAGCAGGCCGTTGAGCTCCTCGACCACCGGCAGCACGGCTTTACGGGAAACCGAGGTCCAGTTGCCGAAGATGACATCCACCTCTTCCTGAGCCAGCAGTTCGCGGGCGCGCTCGGCAAACAGCGGCCAGTTGGAAGCGGGGTCGACCACCACGGCTTCCAACTGACGGCCCAGCAGACCACCAGCCTCGTTCTGCTGCTCGATGAGCATTTCGACGGTGTCCTTCAGCGTCGACTCGCTGATCGCCATGGTGCCGGAGAGCGAGTGCAGGATACCGACCTTGATCGGGTCGTCGCTTTCCTGGGCAACGGCCTGAGCGCCGGCGCCCATGACGGCGGCGGCGAGAAGCGAGGTGACGAAACGGCGGGAGAGCGAATTGTGCGTTGGATGGACCACGTGAATCTCCTTGCACCCCTTGCGCGGGGATTGTTATTGAGCCCCATCGAGCACAGCCGCCCGATGACCACTAGCTCAATGACCCTGCAAGGAGTGCGCCACCTCGGAGCATTAACCGCTTATGCATTTTTAATCATAAACTTAAACACGCGATTTAAAATTGGACGCACCCCTTACGCACTAAAAGAGCGCGGCGTTTTCGCAGCGGCGGGCAAACAGGCTGCACCACTATGATCACGCGCACCATTAGCGTGCGCTCGCGCTCAAAACACGGCCCCCACAAAAAAGCGGGGCGCCGACTGGTGTCGACGCCCCGCTTTCAGAGCCTTGCGAGCAGCTGGATCAATCGCTCTCCGGCGTGCCCTTTTCAATGGGTTTATGCATACGC
Source organism: Halomonas sp. GD1P12 (assembly GCF_025725645.1). Taxonomy (NCBI): domain Bacteria; kingdom Pseudomonadati; phylum Pseudomonadota; class Gammaproteobacteria; order Oceanospirillales; family Halomonadaceae; genus Halomonas; species Halomonas sp. GD1P12. The sequence goes on from NZ_CP107007.1 coordinate 3,472,697, forward strand.
CGGCGCAGCAGCGGGCCCAGCAGATACGGCAGGATCAGCCCCACCCCGGCGAAGACCCACAGGCCGATCGCCAAGCCGCTGTCCCACAAGATCATCCAGTCGCCGTCGGAAATTTCCATGGCGTGGCGCAGGTTCTTCTCCATTTCCGGGCCCAGCAGCAGTCCCAGAATGACCGGCACCAGCGGTATTTCCAGCTTGCGCAGGATATAGCCGCCCACGCCGAAGGCCACCATGAAGTAAAGGTCAAACGTCGTGTTGCTGATCGAGTAGATCCCCACGAACGCGACCATCGTCACCACCGGCAGCAGGTACATCGGCGGAATCGACAAAAGCTTCACGAAGATGCCCACCAGCGGAATGTTGAGCACCAAAAGCAGGAAGTTACCGATCAGCAGCGCCGCGATCACGCCCCAAACGATATCGGCGTTCTGGGTGAACATGAGCGGGCCGGGGGTGATGTTCAGCGAAATCAAAAGCGCCAGCAGCACCGCAGTCGTGCCGCTACCGGGCACACCGAGGGTCAGCATGGGCACCAGTGCGCCGCTCGAGGCGCCGTTGTTGCCTGCCTCCGGGGCGGCCACGCCGCGCGGGTCGCCTTCGCCGAAGCGGCCTTTCTTGCCAACCGCTTTCTTTTCCAGCGTGTAGCTGATGAAACTTCCAAGCGACGCCCCGGCACCCGGCAGCACGCCGGCGACGAAGCCCAGCACCCCGCCGCGAAAGCTCGAGGGCAGAATCTCGCGGATCTCCCGCCAGCTTAGCGCGAGCTTGTTGACCTTCATGTTCTCCTTGCCACCGCCGGCGCGCTCCTCGATGAAGAACAAAAGCTCGGAAATGGCGAACAGGCCGACGATGGCGATGATGAAGTCGACGCCCTCGAACAGCTCGAGCACACCGAAGGTATAGCGCTGCACCCCGGTGTTATCGATCCCGACAGTCGCGATCATCAACCCCAGGCACGCCGCCACCACCGTCTTGATCGGGTTCTTGCCGGTGATGCCGCCCAGCGTTGCGAACGCCAGCATGAACAGCGCAAAGTACTCCGCCGGCCCGAAGGTCAGCGCGAAGTTGGCCAAAAGCGGCGCCAGCAGAATCAAGCCCACGGTCGCCACCAGGCTGCCGATGAAGGAAGCGATGGCAGAGATCGCCAGCGCCTCGGCGGCCTTGCCCTTCTGGGCCATGGGATAGCCGTCCAGGCAGGTCATCATGGCCGGCTCGTCGCCGGGAATGTTGAGCAGTATCGACGAGATACGCCCGCCGTACATCGCCCCGGCGTAAACCGAGGTCAGCATGATCAGCGCGGTTTCCGGCGCCAACCCCAGACTGAAGGCCAGCGGAATCAAAATGGCGACGCCGTTGGCCGGGCCCAGCCCCGGAAGCGCGCCGATCAGGGTGCCCAAAAAAGCGCCCAGCAAGGCGAACATCAGGTTGTGGGGCTGTAGCGCCACCCCGAACCCGTCCATCAAAAAGCCAAGGGTTTCCATCAGTTCACCTCCAGAAAGGAGAGCAGCCCCAGCGGCAGGGCAAGATCCAGCCCGTAGCTGAACAGGAAGTAGACGATCACCCCGGCCACAGCCCCGGTCACGTAAGCTTTCACGGGCGGTGCGCCCATGCGCCAGCAAAGCGTGCCCACGGCAAGCGTCGTGCTGATGATGAAGCCCAGCGGCTGCAAGAGCATCGCGTAGAGAATCAGCACCACCACGGCGACGATCAGCTCGACGCCGGTGCGACTCCAGGGCCAGGCGTTATCCGGGTCGGGGCGCACGATCAGGTAGAGACTGGAGATCGCCAATACCACGGCCAAAAGCTTGGGGAACGTGTCCGGCCCCACCGCCTCGCCGCCACCAAACGGTACGGGAAACTGCGAGGCGGCCCAGCCGTACGCGACGGCCAGGACGATAAGCAGGATCCCGAAGATGCGGTCGTTGAAGGTCATTACTGAATCAGCCCGATGTCCTGGGAAATTTGTTCGATTTCATCGATCTGATTGAGCACGAAATCCTCGAACTCGCCGGCGGTCATGTGAAACGGCATCAGGCCGTTTTGCGACATGACGCTTTGCCACTCTTCGCTCTCGTAGATCGTATCCATGGCGTCGGTCCAGTAGGCCAGGGCGTCGTCGGAGATATCGGCAGGCATGTAGAAGCCGCGCCAGTTGGGGCCGAGCGCATCGATGCCCTGCTCACGCGCGGTGGGGATGTCGGCGAACTCGCCGGGCAGGCGCTCTTCGGAAAGCACCGCCAGCACGCGCAGATCGCCGGACTCCATGAAGCCCTGGGCTTCGGTGATGTCGCCGGTGAAGGCGTCCACGTGGCCACCGATCACCTGGGTCAGCGCTTCGCCGCCGTTGTTGTAGGACAAATAAGCGACGCGCGGTAGATTCTCGACCTCGGCGGCCTGAGCGGCGATCAGCACCTTGAGATGATCCCAGCCGCCCCGGGCGCTGCCGCCGGCGAATTTGACGCTGCGCGGGTCCTCTTTTAGCGCGTCCATCAGGTCGTTGAGATTCTGGTATTCAGAGTCTGCCGATACCGCAATGATGCCGTAATCGGCGCCCAGCGCGCCGACCCAGTTGACCATGTCCGCGGAAAGCCCCGGAAACTGCCCCTGGGCCAGGCGCGTGGTGGTCGCGGTAGAGGCGGCGACCAGCAGCTGGTCATCGCCAGCGCGCTTGCTCACGACGTGGGCAAACGCCACGCCGCCGCCGGCGCCGGCCATGTTGATGGTCTGCACGTTGGCCGGCACCAGGTCGAGCTCCTGCATCACGTTACCGACGCTTCGGCAGGTGAAGTCCCAGCCGCCGCCCGGGTCGGACGGCGCGATGCACTCGACCTTACCCGTGGGATCGAAGGCGACGGCGGTGGTGGCGACGGAAGCGGCGGCCAGCGGCAGAGCCAGCAGCGTGACGTACTTGAATGAGGACGTGAGGGTCATGGCGCTCTCCTGAAGGTGATCTATTGTTGTGGTGCTTATTAAGTCGTGCGCAGCACTTATTGTGATGATGCACCGCGCTGATCATGCAACGCGTAACGGCGAGACGTTAGAAGAGGATAGGACTTGGCAACAAGCTTCTGAACATAATGCACAAAAAGAGCATTGTGGGCATTTTGTTCATTGTGTTCACGAGCGCCGGCCCAGACGTTGAAGGCGGGAACGGCGGCAACCATTACAGCGTTTCGAGATACTCGGTGCTGGTGCGCTGTAAGCGGTAGCGGCGTTCGGGCCTGCCTACATCACCATAGCCCAATTCCGCCTCGACCACGTGCACCGACACCAGATACTCCAGATAGCGCCGCGCGGTGGAGCGGCTGGCCCCCATGGCCCTGGCGACCTGAGCGGCGGCCAGCGGCTGGTCGGCGTGCTGCAGCGCCTCGACGATCGCGCGAAGCGTCAGGCGGTCGATGCCCTTGGGCAGGCTGCGCCCGGCGACCGGCGGGGCGGGCGGCTGCACGCGCGCCAGCATGCGATCGAGTTCGGCCTGGCTCATCTGCTGGCGACAGGCGAGCTGGGCCCGCTCGCGCTGAAAGCGCGCCAGCATCTGCTGCATGCGCTCGGCCTCGACGGGCTTGATGAGGTAGTCGAAAACGCCGCCGCGCAGCGCCTCGCTGATGGTCTCTACCTCGCGGGCGGCGGTGACCATGACGATCTCCACGTGGACATGATCGCGGCGCAGCGCCCAAAGGAGCTCGAGCCCCTGAACGTCCGGAAGGTAAGCATCCAGCAGCACCAGGTCGACGCTGTCGCCGCGGCGCGCCATCTGCTCACGGGCTTCAATGCCGCTTCGCGCCTGACCAACCACCTTGAACCCGTCGTTTTGTTCGATGAATGCGCGGTGAATATCGGCGATACGAAAATCGTCCTCCACCACCAGAATACCGTACTCGTGTGCCGCCATAGCGCTTCCAGGGTCGATGTCGTTATGGATGTTGTCTTTATTAATGTTGTCGTTATGGCACTGACGTGATGCGTCGCGCTGGCTTAGCAGTCTACCACGGGCGGCTCGGGCCCGGCCTGCACGCACAGCGAACGGTTCAATACGGCGATGAAGCAGGCCCCGCCCAGCTCGCTCTCCTCGAGTGTGATGCTTCCCCCGTACTGCCGGCAAAGCCGCGCGACCAGGGCCAGGCCCAACCCCTGGTGCTGGCCGGTCTTGGTCGAAAAGCCCTCGCTGAAAATCGACTCGACGTGCTCGGCGGACACGCCCGGACCGTTGTCGTCCACCTCGATGACGAGCTGCTCGCCCAGATCGGTAAAGAACAGCCGCACCGTCGGTGAATCCGCGCGGGGGCCGTGAAGCGCGGCAAAGAAAGCGTTGTCGAGCAAATTCCCCACCACGGTCATCATCGCCTCCTGGCCGCTCGGGGTCAGCGGCTGAGAGAGCGAGCTCTGCTCGTCGATCTCGAGCGCCACGCCAAGCTCACGGGCCCGGGTCAGCTTGCCCAAAAGCGTGCCGCTTAGCACCGTGTCTGCCACGTGGCTCATCAAAAAGCTCATCTGTTTTTGCGCGCGCTCGCTCTCCTGGTGGATCAGCTTGAGCGCCTCCTCAACACGCCCGAGCTGCAAAAGCCCGGAAATAGTGTAGAGCTTGTTGGAGAACTCGTGGGCCTGAGCGCGCAGCATGTCGACATCGCGACTCGCCTGGGTCAGCGCCTCGGATAGATCGACGATTTCGCGCCGGCTTCGAAAGGTCGCCACCGCCCCTTCGACCTCGCCCTCGTCGATGATCGGCACGCGGTTGACCACCACCGGATGATCACCCAGCCACATCTGCTGGTCGAACTCCTGCTCGCCACGCTTGAGCACCTCTAAAAGCCTCGAGTTGGGCACCACCTCGCGAATCGGCTGGCCCAGCAGCGCCTGGTCATCGGGCAGCTCCATTAGGCGGCGCGCCTGCTGGTTCACCAGCGTAATGTTTCCTTCCCGGTTCACCGCCAGAATGCCTTCGTGGATGGACTGCAAAATGGCCTCTTTCTCAAGCGCGAGCCGGGCGATCTCGTAGGGCTCGAGCCCGAGGATCACCTTTTTCAAGTGCTGGGAGAGCACGTACGCCCCGGCGAAACCGAGCAGAATCATCAGGCCCACCAGCATCCAGCCAAGGCTTGTGTAGCGCGCCGCATCCATCTCCACCCGGTCGACCAGAAAGCCCACCGAGACCAGCCCAATGATGTTGCCCGCCTCGTCTCGAATCGGCGCCTTGCCGCGCATCGCCGTGCCCAGCGTGCCAGTCGCCTCGGAGACGTAGGATCGTCCCTCGCGAAGCGCCTGGTCGTTGTCGCCGCCGACCATGCGCTGGCCAAGGCGCTCCGGCACGGGGTGGGAGTAGCGAATCGACTGGGTATTGCCCACCACCACGTAGCGGGCGCCGGTTTCCATGCGCACCCGCTCGGCCAGGGGCTGGATGATGCGCGCCGGGTCGTCGGTGTCAAAGGCGGCGACGATGCTCGGCATGCTCGCCACGGTGTTCGCCACCGCCAGCGCCCGCTCGCCCATCTGGGCGGTAACGATGTCGGCCTTGCGGTGATTCAGATACGTGCCCTGGGCCAGCAGCATACCGGCCAGCAACAATCCCACCAGCAGCATGACCTGCAGGCGAAAGCTGCGTTTGTACCAGCGGCGCCGTGAGCGGGGCCGCTGGCCGGGTTTCAAATCGGCAAGCGAAGGCCGTGACAACGTCATGGGGGGAACTCAGCGGGCGCAAAAGCGTCATTATGGCACGCAGGCCAAAGCCGGGGTAATCTATGGCGCTTTTGCGCGACCGGGCGTGGTTCGCTTTCGTGGATTCTGGAAAAGAAGGTAACGTGCTTACTTTATTGAGAAGCAGTGTACTGATGAGCTGGCCGCTCTTGGCTGGTGCAGCGCTGGCCAACCCGTTCTACGCCCCGCCCCCGCCGGATGACAGTTCACCGAACTTCACCGGCGATGCCGAACTCGGCTTCACCCATCTTTCGGGCAATACCGACAGCCAGACGCTGATCGGCAAGACCCGCTTGACCTGGCTGACCGGCGACTTAACCCACTCGCTGCGCGGTGAGGTCAGAAACGTCACCAAGGATGGCGAAACCAGCGCCGAGCAGTATCTGCTGGCCGGGCGCGAACGCTTTGATTTCAACGGCCCGCACTATCTGTTCGGCTTCGCCCGTTGGGAAAAGGACCGCTTCGCCGGCTACGACCAGCAGCTCTCGGTGATCGGCGGCTACGGGCGCCAGCTGCTTGCAGGCGATAGACAGTCGCTGTCGCTCGAGGCGGGCCCGGGCTATCGCAATGACCGGCTGCGCGAGTACGACGATCAGCGCTTGGCCGTCGCCTACACTGCGCTGGCGTATCGTTTCGGGTTCGCCGAGGGCACGGATTTCGAGCAGGAGATGTCCGTCGAGTACACGTCGGAAAACACCACTTCACGCTCCTTCACCGCCCTGACCGCTCGGGTGACGCCGCGCATCTCGATGCGCTTGTCCCACGAGATCAAGCACAACTCACAGCCGCCGCCGGATACCATCGAGCGCACCGACAACACCACCAGCGCCTCGCTTCTGTACCGCTGGTAAGGCGATGCGCATCCCCCCTTACTGACCGCGGTGCGCCCAGGCCGTCATGCGCTTTTCCAGCACCGCGAACAGCTCGTACATCACCATCGCCATGGCGCTGATCACGATCAAGCCCGCAAACACCAGCCCCATGCGCATCTGCGAGCCGGCGCTCATCATCAGATAGCCAATCCCCTGATTCGACGCCACGGTTTCCGACACCACGGTCCCCACGAAGGCGAGTGTGATCGCCACCTTCAGCGAGGCGAAAAAGTAGGGCAGCGAGCGCGGCATGCCGACCTTGAGCAGCACGTCGATGCGCCGCGCACCGAGCACGCGCAGCACGTCCTCCATCTCCGGCTCCAGCGTGGCAAGGCCCGTGGCCACGTTGACCACGATGGGGAAAAAGCAGATCAAAAAGGCGGTCAGGATCGCCGGGATCGAGCCGATGCCGAACCAGACCACCAGGATGGGCACGAAGGCGACCTTGGGAATGGCGTTGAAGCCGACCAGCAGCGGGTAGCAGGCGTTATACAGAAAACGTGACGAGCCGATGATGAAGCCCAGCACCAGCCCCACCGCCACGCCGAGGCCAAAGCCGATCAGCGTGGTCCAGAAGGTTTGCCAAGAGTGACGCCCGATGGGCCCGGCGTAGTCGACGAGCGCCTGGGCGGTGTCCAGCGCGCTTGGGAAGATGAAGCCTGGTACATCGAAAAGCCGCACCGCGGCCTCCCATACCAGCACCAGCACTGCCACGGCGATCCAGGGCGCCAGCCGCTCGGTGGTTTTACCCGGTCGTTTCATAAGACACCTTTTAGCTTGCACGCACGTCGCCGATCCGGCTTCGCAATGCGTGCACCAGATCGATAAAGGGCTTTTCGTAGGTGGAGTCGATCGAGCGCGGGCGCGGCAGGTCGATCGCGCGCTGCTCGATCACCCGGCCCGGGCGGCGGCTCATGACGTAGACGGTATCGGCCAGAAACGCGGCTTCACGCAGGTCGTGAGTAACCAGCACCACGGTAAAGCGCTGCGCCTCCCACAAATCGCGCAGCACGCACCAGAGCTCTTCTCGGGTGAAGGCATCGAGCGCGCCGAAGGGCTCGTCGAGCATCAGCAGTTTCGGCCGGTGGATCAGCGCCCGGCAGATCGAGGCGCGCTGCTGCATACCGCCGGAGAGCTGCCAGGGGTATTTATCCTCGTAGCCTTTTAGCCCAACGGTTTCCAGAAGCTCGCGCGCCCAGCCGACGAACTCGTCGCGGCGGCGGCGAAACTGATGGCGATAGGGTTTGACGATCTCCAGCGGCAGCAGGACGTTATCGAGCGTGGTGCGCCAAGGCAGCAGATTGGCGTTTTGAAACGCCATGCCGGTGATCTTGAGCGGGCCGGTCACCGGGTCGCCGTCCACGCTCACGGTGCCGCTACCTGGGGCTTTGAGCCCGGTGCAGAGCTTCATGAAGGTCGATTTACCGCACCCCGATGGCCCCACGAAAGCGACGAACTCACCTTCATGAATCGACAGGTCGATCTGCTCGATGGCGTTCTCCACGCCGTCATAGGAGAGGCTGACATCGTCAAAGTGAACGAACGCCTGCCCCATTACTCGGCCTCCGAAAACAGCGCCCGGTCCTCGGCAGCGGGAAGATACCGTGAGCTAAACACCTGTTCCGGCGTCGGCACGGTGGGTAAATCGTAAATGTCGGCGACCAGCTCGATCGCCTGGCCAAGGCGCTCTTCGTCGACGTCGCCCACGCCGTTGGCACGCGTGTAGGGCGTGTCGATGACGCTCTCGATGGCAAGCTCCAAACGCTTGGTCTCGACGGCGGCATCGATCAAGCCATCGCGCTCGCTGACGTACGCCACCGCGGCTTCGGGGTCGTCGATCGTCTCCACCAGCGCCCGGTTGAAGGCGCGCAAGAAGCCCTCCACCGCCTCGGGATGCGCCTGGGCGAAGGCGTCGCTTGCGATGATGGCATTACCGTAGATCGGCACGCCGAACTCGGGGAACGCCATGATCGTCAGATCCTCTTCGCTCATGCCGCGCTCTTCCAGATTCAGCAGGCTGGTGAAGTAGAAGCCCGTAATGGCATCGACGTCGCCGCGCATCAGCAGCGTTTCGCGAAGCGTAGGGTCGACGTTTTGCCACGTTACTGCGTCCGGGGCGAGATCGTTGGCCGCGGCAAAGGCGTCCCAGGCGCGGTAGCCCGTATCGAAGGTAGGCGCGGCAATGGTTTTACCGGCCAGATCCGCCGGGGTGTCGATGCCCCGGTCCTTGCGCGCAAAGACCGCCGCGGGCGTGCCGTCGTAGAGTACGTAGACCCCATGAACACCGGGGCCCTCGGGGTTTTCAGCCAGAAACTCGATCACCGCGTTCAAATCGCCAAAGCCCATTTCGTAGGCGCCGGAGGCCACCCGGTTGACCGCCCCGGCCGAGCCGCTGCCGGAATCGATCTGTACGTCCAGGCCCTCTTCGGCGAAATAGCCCTTCTCCTCAGCCATCAAAAAAGGCGCGGCCGGGCCCTCGAAGCGCCAGTCCAGCTGAAAACGAATCGGCGTGTCGGCCAACGTGACCGAGGGCACCATCGCCAGTGCGCAGGCGTGGCCCAGCCAGAGCGCTTTTTTTACCCCGAACGAGCTATTGCGATGAGTCATCGAGAGCACCTTGTATACAAATGAAAATGGTTTGAGCGTTGCAGCAACGCTGCCAGACCCAAGCAATCTCAATGAATTCAGCAGCTTGAAGTGCGCTACGAAGGATCCACCGTGTCACGGGCGCGCCCAAACGGTGCGCGAACCTTTTTTTACGCACCAAAGAAAAACATATTCGACTTTCGTCTACTCGGCTTGTATACTAAACACTGTTTCCTGTCCTCGCGCCATTTCCCCAATGGCGCTTTTTTTTACCCGCGATTTACGCACTGACGCGTTTTCTTCTCGTCCCACCAAAGGTGTTCTTCTTGATGAAACCATCGGCTCACGACGCTGACAGCCGCAGGCGTTCTACGCTAGGCGACCCCGTAGTACTTATCCTAAGTATCGGATTTATCGTCGCTTTCCTTGCCTTCTCTTTCTATGACCTGAATCTGGTCGCCGACACCATCAGCCAGGGCTTCGCCTGGAGCGCGCTCAAGTTCGGCACCTACTTCCAATTCATGATGCTGGTGACCTTCTTCATCGCCATCGGCCTTGCGCTGTCACCGGCGGGCAAGGCCAAAATTGGCAACCTGGATGCACCAGAATTGAGCACGTTCAAGTGGATCTCGATCATTCTGTGTACGCTTTTGGCCGGCGGGGGCGTATTCTTCGCCGCCGGTGAGCCGATTTACCACTTCGTGGTCGTGCCGCCGGCCTTCGACACCGACCCGGGCGTGCCCGCCGCGGTACCCGGGGCGCTGGCGCAATCCTTCACCCACTGGGGCTTCGTCGGCTGGGCGATTCTGGGCTCGCTCACCGCGATCGTGCTGGCCCACGCCCACTACGTGAAAGGCCAGCCGCTGCAGCCGCGCACCCTGCTCTATCCGGTGCTGGGCGAGCGCTTGCTGCGCGGCCCGCTGGGTGGGCTGATCGACGCCTGCTGCGTCATTGCGGTGGTCGCGGGCACCGTCGGGCCGGTCGGCTTTCTGGCAACCCAGGTGAGCTTTGGCTTGCACGACCTGTTCGGGTTACCCAACAACTTCTATACCAAACTGGCCGTGCTGGTCGTACTGGGCGTGGTCTACATATTGTCGTCGGTGAGCGGCGTGCAGAAAGGCATGCAGCTTCTTAGCCGCTTCAACGTCATCCTGGCGCTCATCATTGGCGCGGTGATCTTCGTGTTCGGCCCGACGCTATTTTTGTTCAACAGCTACTTCGCCGGCATGGGCACTTATCTGGGCGACTTCTTCAAGATGGTCACCATGACCGCGGAAACCGCCCCGGCGGAGTGGATGCAGTGGTGGATCGTCTTCTTCTACGCCTGGTTCATCGCCTTTGCGCCGCTGATGGCGATTTTCGTCGCGCGAATTTCCCGCGGGCGTACCATTCGCGAAATGATCCTCGCCGTGTCGGTCATCGCGCCCATTGCCACCACGGTGTGGTTCACGCTGCTCGGCGGCTCCGGCATCTTCTATCAAATGACCGGCGCGATCGATTTAAGCGATGCCCTGCAGGCCTTCCAGTTCGACATCGCCACGCTCACCGTGGCCAAAGCGCTGCCCGGCGGCACCTGGATGGCGCTGGCGATTTTGCTGCTGACCACGATCTTCGTCGCCACGACCGGCGACTCGATGAGCTACTCCATCGCCATGGTCGGCGCCGGTCACGACGAGCCCAGCCGCTTTCTGCGCGCCTTCTGGGGCGTGATCATGGCGATCATGGCCGCGGTGCTTCTGGCCATGCGCGAAGGCCAGATCGCCGCCCTCCAGCAGTTCATCGTCATCACCGCCGTGCCGGTCTCGTTGTTCCTGCTGCCCTCGCTCTGGAACGGCCCGCAAGCCGCGTTTGCGATGGCCCGCGAGCAGGGAATTATCGACTGACGTCTTTCGGGAGGCGCTGACGTTTGCGCTATGATGGCTCGCCCATCTGCTCCGACCATCGTCGGAGCAGCCCAGACGATCAGGAGCGCCCGTGGTATCGCGACATCTCCCCTCCACCGCCGCCATGCAATGTTTCGAGGCGGCGGCCCGCCATCTGAGCTTTACCCGCGCAGCCGAGGAGCTGAACCTGTCGCAGAGCGCGGTGAGCAAGCAGGTAGCGCACCTGGAGGCGACCCTTCAACACAAGCTGTTTCGCCGCGTGCGTCGAAGCCTTCTGCTCACGCCGGAAGGCGCCATGTTTTTGAGCGATGTGCGCAAGGTACTCATTCAGATCGAGATGTCGGCTCAGGCCGTCATGACCTATAGCGGCAACAGCGAAGTATTGAAGGTGGCCACCCTGCCAAGCTTTGGCAGCCGCTGGCTAGCGAACAAACTGCCCGATTTCATTGCCGCCAATCCGGGCATTAGCCTGGAGTTTCACGAGCGAGTGGAGGATTTCGATCTCGAGCAGCAGTCCATCGATGTCGCTTTTTTCTACGGGCACGGAAGCTGGCCGAACCTGGCCTGTCACAAGCTGCTCGACGAAGAGATGGTGGTCGTTGCGTCCCCGGCGCTGATCGAGCGCCACCGCATCACTCGGCCAGAGGATCTGGCTGGCCTGTCGCTACTGCATCTATCGACGCGCCCCGATGCCTGGCATCACTGGTTCGCCGACCAGAGTGTCGCGACCGATCGAAGCTATCACGGCCATCGCTTCGAGACCTTTCCCATGATTCTGCGTACGGCGATGGCCGGCGGCGGGGTGGCGCTGGTGCCCTACTTTACCGTGGAAGAAGAGCTGGCCGCTGGCAAACTGGCGATCGTCTGGCACCACCGGTTCAGTAGCGCCAACGCTTATTATCTGGTCTACCCGGAGCACCTGGGCGAGTTGGCCAAGGTGCGCCGTTTCGTCGAGCACCTGACCAGGTGTGCCGCCCAGGGCTGAGCCACCCTGCTTTGCGACCTACCCTGCTAGTGCCGCAAGCACTTGTTGCCGCGAGGTTCTCTCGCGTTCGGCGTAAAGCGCCAGTTCGTCGGTCACCGGTGCGCCGAGCGCTTGCTCGAAGGCATCGCGGTTGGCGTTGCCCGCATAGGCGTCGTTTTCGCCGCCGCCCAGGTTGGACTGGAAGATACCCGCAGCGCTGACCGGGAGGAAATCCTCGTAGGTGATCGGCTGCGCCTCGACCAGTCCCTCAGTGATCAGCGCCTCGATCTCTACACCGGGCTGAGGGGCAGACGCCTGGCCCGCCTCGGTCAGGTGGTAGTGAAAGTATCCCAGCTGCTCCTGACGCATGGCCTCCAGATCATCCGGGAAGGCCTCGAAGACTTGGCCCATTACCGCCTGGTGAGCGTCGTTGTCGAGCCCCGCCGCGCGCTTTCGCCCCTCACTCAGCAGTTGATCGTACAGGGCGCGCCCCTTGGGGGTGAGCGCCGTGCCGCGCTGCTCGATCTCGCCGAAACGCGCGGTGTGCGTGCCTTCGCCGTCGCCGGCAAAGCGGGTCGTCTCCTCCAGCGCCTTGAAACTGGTCTGGCGCAGCAGGATCGGGCACTCCCGGCGGGGTGGGCCTTCGATCACCGCCTTGGGCGTGATACCCACGCTTGGCATACGCCGCTGTACTTCGTCGATATCCAGCGTGCGCGGCGTCAGGTGATTGATGTGGGGGCCGCGAAAGCAGACCACGTCGGCAATGAGGCGGTGCTCATCGTGAAGCGCCTGATAGGTGTCGAGATCGACCGTGGCGTCCTTGTGCCAGCGAAAGGTTTCCAGCGCCTGCTCGACGAACTGCGCGGCCTCCTCCTCGGTGAGCCCGCCCTGGGCTTCGAAGCGTTCGATCAGCTCGCGGGCTTGCGGGGTGAAGATATCGCGCGCGTCAAGAATTCGCTTGGCGCGCTGGCGCAGCGCGTCGCTTTCGATCAGCTCGAGACGCAAAAGCGAGGTGAACACGCGAAAGGGGTTGCGCGCCAAGGCGTCATCGTCGATGGGACGAAAGGCGGTCGAGTGTACCGGCACGCCCGCCTCGGACAGATCGTAATACCCTACCGGGTACATCCCCATCACGGCGAACAGGCGGCGCAGCATCGAAAGCTCGTTGGGTGAGCCGACACGGATGGCACCGTGGCGCTCGACGCCGAGCCGGGTCATCTCGTCCTGCGCCTCCAGACGCTGGCGTAACGCCGGCCGTTCTTCTAGCGTTTCCCGGTTCACCTCGGCTACCAGCTCCAGCAGCGTACCGTACTGGGGCACTTCCGTTTGATACATATCGGACATCGCCTTCGAGAAGCGATCGCGAATCTCGTTGGCGGGCAGACAACGTTGCTGTGTCATGGGGGGGTCTCCGGGATGCGGTGCACGCCTGAGCGCACGGCCGGCGGCTCACGCGGCTAAAAAAGGATGCCTTTCATGAAAGCAGAGGTGCACGCCCTTCACAAACGAAAAAAACCGCCCAACTCATGCCCTGTAGGAATGCATCGAGCCGATAACGCCTTGCAGAAACTCGGCACTGGCCCGAAAAGGCAAAAAAGGATGTACTCGGTCATCGACCAGCCCGTGCCAACCCGCCGCACGATCACCTGTGGTTACGGGTTGGCCCGGGCAGTTGGGCGCCAAAGCCCGCGTGCCCAAACGCAGCGGGGCCGCCCGAAGGCGGCCCCGCTGGTCGTACTGACGAGTCCTTGAACGACTCAGGTCTCGTCGGCGTCGTCCACGTCGTCGTGGTGCGGCGTCTTGTGGTCCGCCTCGCTGGTCTGCTGGCTGGGCGGCGTCGCCTCGGAGAGGGGCGTTTGCACCGCGCTCTTCTCCCTGGCGGTCGAGTCCAGAATCCGCAGGTTCGCGGGCGGCGCCTTGCCGTCGCGGTCCTCGCCGAAGTAGAGCGTGGTATGCGGGAACGGAATCTCGATGCCGGCTTCGTCGAAGCGCATCTTGACCAGCCGGTTGAAGGCCCGGCCCACGCCCCACTGATCGCCCGGCGTGGTCTTGATGACGACCCGGATGTTCACCGAGCTGTCGGCAAGTGCGGTCACGCCGGCCACGGTCATGTCCGCCAAGAGCTTGAAGCCGTGCTCTTCGCTGGCCTTGAGATCCTCGAAGGCGAGCTGGAGCTGCTCGATGGCGTAATCGATGCTCTCGCGGTAAGCGATGCCGTACTCGCCTACGTGGTTGCCGTACTCGCGCATGTAGTTCGAGACGGTATCCACGCTCGAGAAGGGCACGATGTGGTAGGTACCGGAGAGATCGCGAATCGCCACCGAGCGAATGCTCAAACGCTCCGCGGTGCCGGTGATACCGCCCACCGTGACCACGTCGCCGGTGTTCATGGCGTTTTCGATCTGGATGAACACGCCGGTGATCACGTCCTGCACCAGTTTCTGGGCGCCGAAACCGATCGCCAGACCCAGCACCCCGGCACCGGCGATCAGCGGGCCGATGTTGATGCCGATTTCCGAGAGCAAAATCATGCCGGTGATGGTCACCATGGCGATCGCCAGGGCGTTACGGAACAGGCTCAAAAGCGTTTTGGCCCGCGCCGAGGGCTCGCCGCCACCGGTTTCCGGGTTGAGCTTGTGCTCGATCAGACTCGCCAGCGCCAGCCAAATACCCAGCGAGACGATGAGAATTACCGCGATGCTGATCAACCGACCCACGATCAAAACGCCGCGCTCGGAGGCGTACCAGGCGGCCAGATTGAAGGCGCCCCAGGCATCCAGTACCACCATGATCACGGCCACCAGAATGATGACGCGAATCACGCGCAGCGCGTTGGGGATGTAGCTATTGAGCCGGTGTTCGAGCATCGGAAGCTTACGGCGCAAGTCATCGGAGAGCTCGATACGCCGACCGATGAACTGGGTCAAGAAGCTCGAAAGCAGAATACCGACGACCACCGCGACCAGCGTCTTGAGCGTGGCGAACAGCACGAAGGGCAGCGCGTCGCCCGGGCGCACCAGCACCAGCACGAACACGATCAGGAAATAGAGCAGCGCGAACAGGTGCCAGGTACGGGCAAAGAGTTTCAGGGAGACGCGGCTCGCCGCCATCGTACTCTGACGGCTCATGCCGTTCAGGTTGTCGCGCAGGCGCACGCGGTTTCTCAGCACCACGGCCACGGCGTAGATGAACGCCAATACCATGATCAACGTACCGACCGCCTGGCCCAGCGCCGGGGCGATGTAGAAGTTGATCAGCGGTACCACGACCATCAGGCCGTAGCCGACCATGCCGACCAGCCGGGCAATCCAGCTGTTCCAATAGCCGGCCTCTTTCGCCGAGATGGGCAGCAGGCGCAGCCCTTCATAGCGCGACGAGAAGAGCATGCGAAACGCGGCCTTGATCAGCTCGATGACCAAAAACGCGTTGAGGAACAGCGAGGCGCGCGTGGAGAGCTCGCCGGTTTCGCCCACGGCGAAGGTCGCGATCAAATTACCCGCCACGTAGGCCGCACCGATGATCAGCGCATCGATCAGCGCGGCGACGATCACGCAGCCGATCAGACGCAGAATCGAGATCGAGCGCTCGCCGTGCTGCGACCAGCCGCTGAGCTTGGTGAACAGCGACTTCGCCAGCCGCCGAAACAGCATGAAAACGACGAAGGTGGAGGCGATCACGATGCCCAGATTGATCGCCGCAGTGATGAAGGCCGCGCTGTCGAAGGTGCTGCCGCCCTGGCCACTAAAGATTCCGGTGACGACGCCCGCCGCCTGCTCGAGCTGGGAGCCGATATTGCCCACCACGCTGCTGGTGAGCTCGGCGAGCTGGCGTGGCAGCGACACCTCTTCCGGGGCCAGATTGCCCCCTTCGGCGGCGGCTTCCGGCGAGAGTTCGGCATCGAGCCCGCCCGGCAGCGAAGAGGCTTCACTGCGCAGACGTTCGATGAGCTCCTGACGCGCCTGATCGTTTTCGAGCAGGTCGGCCAGCGCCTCGTAGGAGGGAGGCGAGTCGGCGGTTTCGTCGTCGGCGCTAAGCGTGGTTTGAGCCAGCGCCGGGCTCATCATGGCAAAAAGCGCAAGCAGCCAAACGCCCAGCCAAGGTAGTAAACGTGATGGCGTCACACCGGAGTCTCCCTTTGGGTGAGGTAGTGTATTCAATCTAACGGCTTAGCCGCGTTATGCAAATCATAGCGGGCAGGCGCGCCGCGTCCAGCGCAGCGCCTTTTTGTAGCGCCCCATGCAGCGCGTGGCAGGGTAACATGGGCGGCCTTTGGCGGGTTATCCGCCGCAGGCATTAAAGACAGTAAGACGCCAGCCACTGCGCGGAAAACGCCAGCACCAGCGCGTAGCGCGCGCCCTTGGCCAGCAGGATCAGCGCCACCGCACGCCACCACTCAAGGCGTAAAAGTCCGGCCACCACGGTGAGCGGGTCGCCGATGATCGGCACCCAGCTCAGCAGCAAACTGTAGGCGCCAAAGCGCTGGTACCAGCGGCTGGCGCGGGCAAGCTGGGCGGAAGAGGCGGGAAACCAGCGCCGGTGCTGGAATCGGCGGGCGTAGCGGCCCAGGGCCACGTTGATCAGGCTGCCCAGGGTGTTGCCGAGCGTGGCCACCAGCCAAAGCGCCGCCCAGGGCTCGCCCTGGCACCACTGGCGGGCAAGCCACACCTCGGAGCCGCCGGGCAAAAGCGTGGCGCTCAAGAGCGCGACCCAGAAAAGGCTGAACACGGGCGTCAGGCGCTACGGGAGAGAAATTCGGTACGCTGCGAGCTAGGGCAGCCGGCCGCCGAGCCGGGCGGTGATGTTGTTCGCCGCCTCACGCACCAGCGCCCCCAGCGCCATCAGGCGCTCTTCGGGAATGCGCGCCATCGGTCCGGACACGGAGATCGCCGCCAGCGGCATGCGTCGCTCATCGAAGATGCACGCCGCCACGCAGTGCAGCCCAATGGCGTGCTCTTCGCGGTCGCAGGCGAAACCCTGGGCGCGGATGGTGCGCACTTCCGCCTCGATCGCCTCGGGGTCGAAGAAGGTATTGGGTGTGACGCGCGACAGCGCATCGCCTTTCAAGAGCTCGGCGCGCTCGTCGTCGCTCATGCCGGCCAATAGCGCCTTGCCCACGCCGGAGGCGTGCAGCGGCGCGCGCGAGCCGAGCTTGGTGATCATGCGCATCATCTGGGTGGATTCGTGCTGGGCGAGAAACACGGCCGTAGCGCCATCGCGAATGCCGAGATTGGCGGTTTCGCCAGTCTCCATGGTAAGGCGGCGCAGAAACGGGCGGCTGGTGGCGACCACGTCACGCGCCTCGAGAAAGCTATTGCCGATGCGAAACGTCTTGACGTCGATGCGCCAAAGCCCCTGCTCGCCTTCCTGGGTGACGAAGCCCTGGCTTTGCAGCGCCTGAAGCAGGCGGTGGGTGGTCGAAGGCGCCAGCTGTGCCGTCTCGGCGAGCTCGGAAAGCGCCATCCCCAGCGGGCTTGCCGCCAGATGCTCGAGCAGCGTCAAGCCGCGTACCAACGACTGGCTGTGCCCACCGCTGGCTTTCGCGGCCCCGGCCGGGCGTCCTACGGACCTGCGCTTGGCCTCACTCACCGTACGTTCTCCTTGACTCGATTGCCGCGCAGCGCTCGCCGCGCAAAACGAGCAGGATAACGCGAGGCGCTGGTGAATGTCGCGTTTGCGGAAATAAATCCCATTCTGGCGGTAAAAACGCCGATAGCGCCCACCGGCGCTATCGAACGAGAATCGAAAGGGTAAAGCAGATCAGGCGCGCCGGCGCTGGTCATGGCCAAGCGGGTGGGGCTCGCCGCGGGCCTTGGCCAGATCGATCTGGCGCTGGCGCTCGCGGGCCGCCGCGCGGGTCTTCTCCGGCAGCGAGTCGATGCAGTGCGGGCAGCTGATGCCAGGCTCATAAGCCGCATCCGCCATATCCTCTTCGGAAATCGGCCGGCGGCAGGCGTGGCACTGCTCGAAAGCGCCTTCGCTCAGGTCGTGGCGCACGGTGACGCGGTTGTCGAACACGAAACACTCACCGCGCCACAGCGACTGCTCCTCGGGTACTTTTTCGAGATAGTTCAGCACGCCGCCCTTGAGGTGGAACACCTCTTCGAAGCCCTCGTTCAGCATGAAGCTCGACGCCTTCTCGCAGCGAATGCCGCCGGTGCAGAACATGGCGACCTTCTTGTGTTTGGCCGGGTCGTAATGCTTGCGAACGTACTCGGGAAACTCACGGAAGGTCGCGGTTTTGGGGTCGATGGCGCCTTCGAAGCTGCCGATCTCCACTTCGTAGTCGTTGCGCGTGTCGATGACCAGCACTTCCGGATCACTGATCACGTCGTTCCACTGCTCCGGCTCGACGTAAGTACCCACGGTGTCGTTGGGGTCGACGCCGTCGACGCCCAGGGTGACGATCTCGCGCTTGAGCTTCACCTTGGTGCGATAAAACGGCATCTCGTCACAAAAGGACTCCTTGTGGTCGAGATCCGCAAGGCGCTCATCGCTACTCAGCCACTCGAGCAGCGCGTCGATGCCCTCGCGCGAGCCGGCCACGGTGCCGTTGATGCCCTCGCGGGCGAGCAGCAGCGTGCCTTTCACGCCGTGATCGACCATGGTCTGTCTAAGCGGCTCGCGCAGCGCCTCGAAGTCGTTCAGGGTGACGAATTTATACAGCGCGGCCACCACGATGGGGGCCGTCGAGGAAGGTTGGGTCATGAAACTCTCCTGGTAGTCGCCCTCGCAAAGGGCGGACCGGGTCAAAAAACGCACCCATTCTAACGCAAAGCCTTGCCCGAGGGCAGCCTGGCGGATTGACGCAGATCAAGCGGGCTTGCCGGGTATCGATCGATTTTATCGACGCGATCGAGAGAAAAGCATCACTTTGCCCGCGCGGCGGCGGGCGTATAGTGAGCGGCATTGGTTAATGCCCTGGATCGACACGGAGAACCTTCATGAAAATTCGCCGCTCTCAAGATCGCGGCTACGCCGACCACGGCTGGCTGCGCTCGTACCACACGTTTTCGTTCGCCAACTACATGGACCCGGCGCACATGGGCTTTCGCACGCTGCGGGTTATCAACGAGGACCGCGTCGCCCCGGGTCACGGCTTCGGCACTCACCCGCACCGCGACATGGAAATCATCTCCTGGGTGCTCGACGGTGAGATGGCGCACGAGGACAGCCTGGGCAATGGCGAAACCATGCGCCCGGGGGACGTGCAGCGCATGTCCGCCGGTACCGGCGTGCGCCACAGCGAGTACAACGCCTCCAGCACTCAAGGCCTGCACTTTCTGCAGATCTGGATCGAAACCGCCACTCCCGGCATGGCGCCGAGCTACGCGCAAAAGCACTTCCCCCGCGCCGAGCGCGAGCAGCGGTGGTGCCTGCTCGCCTCGCAAAACGCCCGTGATGGGTCGATCAGCCTGCATCAGGACGTCAACCTGTATACCGGCCTGTTCGACGGCGACCTGCCCACCCCGCCGCCTCATCGCCATGCGTGGCTGCACCTGGTCAAGGGCGAGCTCACGGTCAACGGCACGCGCCTGCTGGCCGGCGACGCCGCCGCACTCGACCCCACGGAGCCGCTCGAGCTGACCGACGCCGCCGGCGCCGATGTGCTGCTGTTCGATCTGGCGTAACGCCTGCACACGGTGCATAAAAAAACCGGCCTCCCGAAGGAGGCCGGTTTGAAGCGATGATCAGCCTGCGGGGCTTAGCTATTGTGCGCCGAGTAGAGCACGCGAATCTTCAGCGTATGCTCGACCTGCTTGAGCGCCTCCAGCGCCTGGGGGCCGTAGGCCTTGTCCACGTCGATCACCACGTAGCCGACCTTTTCGTTGGTCTGCAGGTACTGCCCGGAGATGTTGATGCCGTCTTCCGAGAGCACGCGGTTGATCTGGGACATCACGCCGGGCACGTTGTCGTGAATGTGCAAAAGGCGGTGCTTGTCCGGGTGCGCGGGCAGTGCCACTTCGGGGAAGTTGACCGAGGTAATGGTGGTGCCGTTGTCGGAGTAGGTGGTGAGTTTCTCTGCCACCTCGATGCCGATGTTCTCCTGGGCTTCCAGGGTCGAACCGCCGATGTGCGGTGTAAGGATGACGTTCTCGAGACCGCGCAGCGGGCTTTCGAAAGTTTCGCTATTGCCCTTGGGCTCGACCGGGAAAACGTCTACCGCCGCGCCGTTGAGATGACCGGACTTGATCGCCTCGGCCAGCGGCTCGATCTCGACCACGCTTCCACGCGAGGCGTTGATGAAGATCGCCCCGGGTTTCATCGCCGCGATCTCTTTCTTGGTGATCATCCAGCGCGTGGAGGGCAGATCCGGCACGTGCAGGCTGACCACGTCGGAGCGGCTCAAAAGCTCCTCGAGGCTGCCGACCTGGCTTGCGTTGCCCATGCCGAGCTTGGTGATGACGTCATAATAGATGACGCTAAAGCCCAGCGACTCGGCCAGCACCGAAAGCTGCGCGCCGATGCTGCCGTAGCCAACGATGCCCAGGGTCTTGCCGCGCGCTTCGTGGGAGTTGGCGGCGGATTTCAGCCAGCCGCCCTGGTGGGCGCGGGCGTTTTTCTCCGGAATGCCGCGCAGCAGCATGATCGCTTCGGCCAGCACGAGCTCCGCTACCGAGCGGGTATTGGAGTACGGCGCGTTAAATACCGCCACCCCGCGCTTGAGCGCGGCGTTCAAATCGACCTGATTGGTCCCGATACAGAAACAGCCAACCGCCACCAGCTTCTCGGCCGCGGCGAACACGCGCTCGTTGAGCTGCGTGCGCGAACGAATGCCGATGAAGTGAACATCGTGGATCTTCTCGATCAGCGCCTCTTCGTCCAGCGACGTGGGCAGGTGCTCGATATTTTCATATCCGGCGTTGCGAAAATTGTCCACCGCGCTCTGGTGGACGCCCTCGAGTAGCAGGATTTTGATCTTGCTCTTGTCCAGGGACGTTTTGGCCATGACTGAATCAACCTCTATGGTCGGCGACGCGCGCCGTTTATCGGTTCATGAAAGGCGGACATGGTAGCACAGCCCGCGCCTTTCCCGGCGCCTGGGCTGGATGAAAAGTGTGCGTTTTCAAAATGAACGCGGCGCACGTTGCGGGCGCCGCGCCGCGGGCGCAAGGGCAGACCACCTCTGGGTCTGGGTGTATACTGTGGCCTCGATAGCAGGCACACTCGCCGCCCAACGCATGGGCGCCAACAGGCAGGCACGGGTCAATGAGCGATACCACTCCCCCTTCACAGGATTTTGCCGCCACGGTTTCCCGCCTGGAAACTCTGGTGGAGCGGCTGGAATCAGGCGAGCTCTCTTTGGAAGAGGCGCTGACCGCGTTCGAAGAGGGCGTGCAGCTTACCCGCGACGCCCAGAAGCGCCTGGACAGCGCCGAGCTCAAGGTGCGCGCGCTGAGCGAAGACGGTGACGGCAAACTCACGATGACGCCTTTCGAGAGCCCGGCCGACGCCGCGGCGAGCGCCTCCCCCGACGACGACGCCGAGGATACGCCCCCATGGTAAGCGAGCGCCCCATCTCCTTGAGCGAGCACCGCGACATCAGCCGCGCCCGAGTCGACACCACCCTGAAGGCGCTTTTGGCCGACGGCGCCGTCGATGCGCGCCTGGACGCCGCGATGCGCCACGGCCTGCTGGTCGGCGGCAAACGCCTGCGCCCACTGCTGGTCTACCTGGCAGGCCAGGCGCTGGGCGCCGATGACCAAGCGCTCGACGCCCCGGCCGCCGCCATCGAGCTGATTCACGCCTACTCGCTGATCCATGACGACCTGCCGGCCATGGACGACGACGACCTGCGCCGCGGCCAGCCCACCGTGCACAAGGCGTATGACGAGGCCACCGCGATTCTCGCCGGCGACGCTCTGCAGGCGCTCGCCTTCGAGGTGTTGGCGCGCCCGCGCCCGCCGCGCCTGGCCGCCATGGTGACCACCCTGGCCGTCGCCTCCGGGCGCCAGGGCATGGTGGCCGGCCAAGCCCTGGATCTGGCCGCCGTGGGCGGGCTTCCCGATGTCGAAGCACTCAAGCACATGCACGCGCACAAGACCGGCGCGCTGATCGAAGCCGCGGTGCGCCTGGGCGGGCTTTGCGCCGTCGACGAGGACGACCCGCGCCTCGAGGCGCTGGCTCGCTACGCCCGCGCCATTGGGCTAGCCTTTCAAATTCATGACGATGTGCTGGACGTGACCGGCGATACGGCCACGCTTGGCAAGATTTCCGGCGCCGACGCCGCGCGCGCCAAGCCTACCTATTCGAGCCTTTTGGGCCTTGAGGGGGCCCGGCAGAAGGCGCGCGAGCTGGTCGATGAGGCCCAAACGGCGCTTGAGGGGCTTGGCGAGGACGCCGCGCCCTTGATCGAGCTTGCCGCCTACATGATCGAGCGCGACCACTAAACGAGCGCTGTCTCGACAGTGTCTGTACAAAAAATGACCGTGACTACATGCCCATGAAGCTGTTCGACGAGATTTCCCGCGAGCGCCCGGCAACGCCCTTGCTCGACGCCATTGATCACCCGGCCGCCCTGCGCGCCATGAACGACGCTCAGCTCGCCGAGCTTGCCGACGAGCTGCGTGCCTACCTTCTTTACAGCGTGGGCGTTTCCGGCGGCCACTTTGGCGCGGGCCTTGGCGTGGTCGAACTCAGCGTGGCGCTGCATCACGTCTTTGATACGCCCAGAGACCGGCTGGTGTGGGACGTGGGCCACCAGGCCTACCCGCACAAGATTCTGACCGGGCGGCGCGAGGCGATGACCGGTATTCGCCAGCACGGCGGCCTGGCCGCCTTTCCGCGACGCGCCGAATCGGAGTTCGACACCTTCGGTGTGGGCCACTCGAGCACGTCGATCTCGGCGGCGCTCGGCATGGCGCTGGCCGCTCGCGCGCAAAACGACGACCGCCGCGTCTGCGCGATCATCGGCGACGGCGCCCTGACCGCGGGCATGGCGTTTGAAGCGCTGACCCACGCCGGCCATGTCGATGCCAACATGCTGGTGGTGCTCAACGACAACGAGATGTCGATTTCGGAAAACGTGGGGGGCCTGGCGACCTATCTGGCGCGCATGCTGTCGAGCAAGCCGTATCTCAAGATGCGCGAAGAGAGCAAGAAGGTGCTCTCGCACCTGCCCGGCGCCTTGAAGCTCGCCAAGCGTACCGAAGAGCACATGAAGGGCTTCGTCAGCCCCGCCACGCTGTTCGAGGAGCTTGGCTTCAACTACGTCGGCCCCATCGACGGCCACGATCTGGAAGCGCTGACCGATACGCTGAGCGCGCTGCGCGAACAGAGCGGCCCGCAGTTTCTCCATATCAAGACCGTCAAGGGCAAGGGCTTTTTGCCCGCGGAAGCCGACCAGATCGGCTATCACGCCATCACCAAGCTGGAAAAACCGCGCGGTGCCAACGCCGAGGCGAAAAAGCCCGCCGCCGCCCCGGCCGCGCCCAAGCAGAAGTACTGCAACGTGTTCGGCCACTGGCTGTGCGACATGGCCGCTCATGATGCACGGCTGATGGGCATTACCCCGGCCATGCGCGAAGGCTCGGATCTGATCCGCTTTTCGAAAGAGTACCCCGAGCGCTACTTCGACGTGGCGATCGCCGAGCAGCACGCGGTGACGCTGGCCGCCGGCATGGCCTGCGAGGGCATGAAGCCGGTCGTGGCGATCTACTCGACCTTTTTGCAGCGCGGCTACGATCAGCTGATTCACGATGTGGCGGTGCAGGGGCTCGACGTCACCTTTGCTATCGACCGCGCAGGGCTGGTCGGCGAGGATGGCCCGACCCACCACGGCAGCATGGACATCTCGTTTCTGCGCTGCGTGCCCAACATGGTGATTCTGGCCCCGGCGGACGAAGCGGAGTGTCGCGCCATGCTGAGCGCCGCCTACCAGCATGAAGGACCGGCGGCGGTGCGCTACCCCCGCGGCACCGGCCCCGGCGTGGCGGTGCCCGAGCACCTGGAGCCCTTGACCATTGGCCGCGCCGACACGCGCCGACGCGCCGACGGCGACGGCCCCAGGGTGGCGCTTCTGGCGTTTGGCAGCATGAACGGCCCGGCCGAGGACGTCGCCGAGCGCTTAAGCGCCACGCATATCAACATGCGCTCGATCAAACCGCTGGACCGCGACGCGGTGCTGAGTGCCGCCGCCGAGCACGACCTTCTGGTGACGCTCGAAGAGAACGTGGTGGCCGGCGGCGCCGGCAGCGCCATCAGCGAGCTACTGCACTTTGAAAACGTAACGGCCAACGTGCTGCACCTGGGCCTGCCCGACAGCTTCGTCGAGCACGGCACCCCGGACGAGCTTCTGCGCGACTGCGCCTTGGACGCGGCGGGCATTCAGGCGGCGATCGAAAAGCGTCTTGCGGCGTTAAACGACTAGCTCCAACGACCACCGGCCGGCAGAGCGGCCTGCCGGCTGGCGGCGTCTGGTTTTACACGCGCGCCGAGTGCGCTACTCGCCCGCCTTCGTCAGGCGTTCGATCGCCTCACCGGGAAGTACCAGCTCGACCGCATCCAGCGTATCGTCGAGCTGTTCGAGCTTCGTGGCGCTGGCGATCGGCGCGGTGACGCCGTTTCGGGCGAGCAGCCAGGCCAACGCCACCTGGGCGGGCTTGACTCCAAGTTCATCGGCCACGCTCAGAAGTTCGCTCAGCACGCGCTTGCCGCGCGCATCGAAGTAGTGGCCGAGAAACTGCTCACGGTCACTGCCCTTGGTGTCTTCCAGCGTCTTGTACTTGCCGGTGAGAAAGCCGCTGGCGAGCGAAAAGTAGCTCACCACGCCAATCTCCTGCTCACGTACAAGCGTGGCCAGCTCGCCTTCGTACTTGTCGCGCTCGACGAGGTTGTAAAGCGGCTGGATCAGCTCGTAGCGCGGTAGGCCCTGCGCTTTCGAGACGTCCAGCGCCTGGCGCAGGCGCCCGGCCGAGTAGTTGGACGCGCCGATCGTGCGTACCTTGCCCGCCTCGATCAGCTTCGAGAACGCGGTGAGCGTCTCCTCGAGCGGCGTATCCTGGTCGTCGGTATGGGCGAAGTAGACATCGAGATAGTCGGTGTTCAGCCGCGTGAGCGAGTCGTTCACCGCCGCTTCGATATTGGCCGCCCCCAGCCCCTTGCGCGCCTCCCAAAGCCCCAACTTGCTCATCAGCACGATGTCGTCGCGCTTGCCGGTCTGCTTGAGCCATTTGCCCAGCACCGTCTCGGACTCACCGCCTTCGTGGCCCGGCGCCCAGGACGAGTAAACGTCGGCGGTGTCGACGGCGTTGAAGCCGCGCTCGACGAAGCGGTCCAAAAGCTCGAACGAGCGTTTCTCATCGGCGGTCCAGCCGAACACGTTGCCACCAAACGCGAGCGGCGCGATTTCGATGCCGGAGCGGCCCAGTGGGTGTTTGTTCATCATCCTACTCCCTGTTGGATTTTGAGGTGTGCGAGGGTTTGAGATAGTGCGCTTTCGTCAGCCTGGCAGGCGGTGGCGGCGACGCCAGCGCGACTGTTAAGTCAACGTGTTCGATAAGGAGCGCACAAGCTCGATGCGCAGCGCCGGTGACGGCCCGCCGCTTGAAGTGAGGCGCACCCAGCCCTGGGCTTCGAGCTCGGCCAGCGCGCGGCGGATCAGCGCGTGCTCGATTTCCAGGCGCCGCGACAGCCGCACGCTGGAAATCCCTGGCTTGCCCTGCTCATCGAGGGCCAGCAGCACCAGCGCTTGCAGCGCGTCGAGCGCCGGGTAGGCGCGCTGCAGGTTCTCAAGCGCGCGTTCGAGTGTTTCCATCAGGCAATGCGGGCGCTGGGTTCCAGGCGAATGGCGATGGATTTATACGCCGGGGTATGGCTGCCTTCGCCCTTGTGGGAAAGCGGCACCAGCGGATTGGTTTCCGGGTAGTAGGCCGCCGCGCAGCCGGCCGGGGTGTCGTAAGCCACGACCTTGAAGCCCTCGACCCGGCGCTGGACGCCGTCGTCGGATTCGCCCACCAGATCGACCCACTGCCCGGCGGATACACCCAGGCGCTCGATGTCCGCCTTATTCAGAAACACGACCTGGCGGCCATTTTCGATGCCGCGGTAGCGGTCGTTGTAGCCGTAGATGGTCGTGTTGTACTGATCGTGAGAGCGCATGGTCTGAAGCGTCAGCCAGCCCTCGCGGGCGGCCATGCGCTGGTGCATCACGTCTTTTGGCAGCGGCGCGTCGGAGAACACGGCCTTGCCGCTTTCGGTCGGGAACGTGCGCTCGGCGGTGGGGTTGCCGAGCCAGAAACCGCGCGGCACCCGCACCCGCTCATTGAAGTTGTCAAAACCGGGGATCACCTCGGCGACGTGCTCACGAATCACGTCGTAGTCGTTTCGCATCGCCGCCCAGTCGACCGCCTCGCTTCCCACCAGCTTCTCGCCAAGCTGGGTCAACAGCGCAATTTCCGAAGGCAGATGGCGGCTTGCCGGGCGATTGATGCCCGCGGAGCCGTGCACCATGCTCATGGAGTCCTCGACGGTGATCAGCTGGGTCTTGCCGCCGGTCTTGTCGATTTCGCTGCGCCCAAGGCAGGGCAAAATCAGCGCTTTCTCGCCGGTGATCAGGTGGCTTCTATTGAGTTTGGTGCTGATGAACGCGGTCAGCCGGCACTGGCTCATCGCCGCCTCGGCCACGAAGGTATCCGAAATCGCCCGAGTGAAGTTACCCGCCAGCCCCACGAACACCTTGCCCGGCGCGTCGCGCATCGCGGCGACCGCGGCCACGGAATCGACCCCGTGTTCGCGCGGCATGGAACGCTTGTAGCGCGCCTCGAGGGCGTCCAGAAGCTCGTCGGAAGGCTGCTCGAAAATGCCCATGGTGCGGTCGCCCTGGACGTTGGAGTGGCCGCGCACCGGCGAGGTGCCGGTACCGAGCCGGCCCAAATTGCCGCGTAACATCAGCAGGTTGACGATCTCGCGCACGGTGGGCACCGAGTGCTCGTGCTGAGTGATGCCCATTGCCCAGCAGATGATCGTGGCATTCGAGCGGGCGTAAAGCTCGGCGGCCTTCTCCATCTCGGCCCGGGTGAGGCCGGACTGCGCCTCAATCTCCCCCCACAGGGTCGCCTCGACCAGCGTCTGGTACGCCTCGAGCTGCTCGGTGTGCTCGCTGAGAAAGGCGTGGTCGAGCACCGTTTCGCCGCCAGCCTCGCGCTCGAACAGCGCCTTGGCAATGCCGCGCACCGCCGCCATGTCGCCGCCAAGCTTCGGGCAGAAGTAGTGCGAGCTGATGCGGTGGCTACCGTTGTGCAGCATCTCCAGCGGCTTCTGCGGGTCGGCGAATTTCTCGAGGCCACGCTCGTGAAGCGGATTGAAGCTGGCGATGATGGCGCCGCGCTCGGCGGCTTCGCGCAGCGTCCCCAGCATGCGCGGGTGGTTGGTGCCCGGGTTCTGGCCGAACACGAAGATCGCCTCGGCGTGCTCGAAATCCTCCAGCCGCACGCTGCCCTTGCCGGTGCCCAGCGCATCGCCCAGCGCCACACCGCTCGCCTCGTGGCACATGTTGGAGCAGTCCGGCAGGTTATTGGTGCCGTAAAGACGCGCCAGCAGCTGGAACACGTAGGCGGATTCGTTACACGCCTTGCCGGAGGTGTAGAAGATCGCGTCATCCGGGGTGGGCAGGGCCTTGAGCTCATCGGCGATCAGCGTGAGCGCCTCGTCCCAGCCGATCGGCTCATAGTGGTCGGTCTCGGCATTGTAGACCATGGGCTCGACCAGCCGGCCCTGATCCTCGAGGCGATAGTCATCCCAGCTCTTGAGCTCGGTGACGCTGTAGCGGGCGAAGAAGTCGCGCTTGACCTTCTTGGCCGTGGCCTCCCAGGTCACCGCTTTCACGCCGTTTTCGCAAAACTCGAACGACGAGCCATGCTCCGGGTCGCCCCAGGCGCAGCCGGGGCAGTCGAAGCCGTCGGGCTGGTTGAGCTTCAACAGCGAACGAGCGTTGGTCGCCGGCGAGCGGCTGTGCAGAAGATGCTGGCCCACCGCCTTGAGCGCGCCCCACCCGCCGGCCGGGTTGCGATACGTGCCCACGTCCGGGTCGTGTTCGCGGGCTTTTTTATCGGCAGGCTTTTGGCTGCTGGGCGAGGTCATTGCGCATCTCCTGGCAAGGCATTCGGGGCGGCCATTGGCGTGGCCGCCGACCGTTATCAAGCTCATAAAGTCTGGACAAAAGTCCGACAAGGTCAAGCGAGAGAAACCAATCCTTCTATACTGACTCTCAATTCTCGATATAGTGGCGCTGGATAACCACTTAGCCCGCCCTTTTTTCACCCGTTTTGAGAGAGCCATGGTATTTCTAACGATTTCGACGCTGCTGTTTGGATTATTGGGCCTTGCCCTGTTCGGCCCGGTGGGGCTACTGATGGGCGGTGCCTTCGGCTTCTGGATCGCCCAGCGCGCCGTGCGCCGGCTGCTGGCCGCCCGCGTGCAAATCGAGCAGGGGTATCTGGAGTCGGTGTTTTCGGTCATGGGCTGTCTGTGCCAGGCCGATGGTCGCGTCAGCGACGGCGAGCGCGACATCGCCGAGCGCCTGTTCACCCAGATGCGTTTTAACGACGCCCAGCGCCGCCAGGCGCGCGCCGCCTTCGAGCGCGGGCGCGGCGACGATTTCGACCTCGAGGCTGAGCTTGCCACGGTCGGGCAGCTGACTCGCCGCCAGCCGATGCTGCGTCAGATCTTTTTGCAGGTACAGCTCAACGCCATCGCCGCCGACGGCGAGATTCACGACGACGAGCGTGCGATGATGATGCGCGTAGCCCGCGGCATCGGCTGCAGCGACACCGAGATTCAGCAGCTCGAAGCGATGCTCGAGCGCGCCGCGAGCAACGGCCAGGCGACCAGCGAAGCCTCATTGAAGGATGCCTACCGGGTGCTCGGCGTCAGCGAAGAGGCGAGCGACGCCGAAATCAAAAAGGCCTACCGGCGCCTGATGAGCCAGAATCACCCGGACAAGCTGGCCAGCAAGGGCCTGCCCGAGAGCATGCGCGACATGGCCCAGCAGCGCACCAGCGAGATCAGTAACGCCTTCGAGCGCATCAAAAGCGCGCGCGAGGCGAATTAAATCGGTCGCGCCCGGCGGCGTCGGCTCACTGTTCGACCAATGGAGATTTCACCATGCGTCTATCCGTTTCACTGGCTTCTCTTGCCCTCATTGTTAGCGGCGTTTCAGCGGGTCAGGCGCTCGCCCAAACCGTCGGCGAGCGCCTGACCGGCAACGAAATTCGTGAGCTGATCTGGGGCCATCAGGTGCAGGGCGCCATGGCGGGAGACCAGGCGTACAGCGAGATTTACCTGCCCAACGGTGAAATCGTCGGCGACGGCTACTCGGGCCAGGCCAGTATCGAAGGCGACACCATGTGCTTCGACTACGGCGGCGACGACGTCAGCTGCTACGGCGTGCAACTGGATAACGACGGCCGGATCGAATGGATCGAAGAGGATAGTGTTGTCGGCTACGGTGACATCAGCGACGCTCCCTGATTTCCTTTAACCACTGGCACTCTTGTTTCAAGTCAGGTGACCCATGATCACACTTTACGGATACCCCCATTCCCGCTCGCTGCGCGCGGCCTGGACCCTCGAGGAGCTGGGCGTCGAGTATCGCTGCCAGCACGTGGCGCTGGACAAGGGTGAAGGTCGCTCCGAGGCGCACCTGGCGCGCCATCCGGGGGGCAAGGTCCCAGTGCTCGAGGACGGCGATTTGGTGCTGTTCGAGTCTGTCGCCATTTGCCGCTACCTGGCCGAGCGCCATGGCGAAGGCAAACTTTTACCCGCCTCCGCCGAAGGGCGCGCCGAGGTCGATCAATGGCTCTGCTTCGTGACCACGGAGCTTGAACAGCCGCTTTGGAATCACGCCAAGCACACCTTCGCACTGCCCGAAGAGCACCGGGTAGCGGCGGTCATCCCTACGTGCGCCTGGGAGTTTGCGCGCGCGCTCAAGGCGCTCGAGCGCCGCTATCAGGGGCAGACATATCTGGTGGGTGAGCACTTCACGCTGGCAGATCTGTTTTTGGCCCATACGCTGAGCTGGGCGAAGAGCATGAAGTACCGCCTGCCGGAAACGCTCGAGCACTACATGACCGCACAGCTCGAGCGCCCCGCCATGGCCCGCGCCGTCGCACAAGAGAAAGCCGCCGCCGAAAAAGCCGGCAGCGAGCCGACCGGCTAACCCGTTTGATGGGCGCTGGTCACACTTTTGGCGCCGACCTACAATGACGGCCTCGCTTTCAAGGGAATCAACGATGCCCGCCTCCAGGCCCGTATTGCTGTTCGACGTCTTCAAAACCCTGCTCGTCTTCGACGGTGACCACGTCGATGCGGGCACCTTCGCCTTTCTAGCCGACTGGCTGCGCTACCGTCAGGTCTTCATCGAGGCGCCCAGGCTCGAGCAGCGCTTTTGGGCGATTACCCGAGGCCAGCTCGAGGCCGCCGGCGGCGAAGCGCCAGACGTCGACGTGCGCCGGGTGTGGGAGGCGCTGCTTGCCGAGGCAGGCGTGCCCGCCGCGCGCCGCGACGCGCTGGCCTCGGAGCTCGCCCTGACCTATCGTCAGATCACGACCCGCGAGATCGGCCTATGGCCGGGCACGCGCGCGATGCTCGACGCCTGTGCCGCAGATTTTCGCCTTGCCATCGCCTCCAACACCCAGCGCGCCTACACCGAGGCCGAGCTTTCCATGCTCGGGCTTTGGGACGACTTCGAGCTCGTGCTGTTCAGCTCTGACGTGTTGGCCTGCAAGCCGGACCCGGCCCTGTTTCGCGCCGCCCTCGAGGCGCTCGACTGCCCTGCGGACAACGTCATCTACGTCGGCGACAACCCTTTTGATGACGTGCTGGGCGCCCGTCAGCTCGGCATCCCGACGATTTTGCTCGACCGCGGCACGCCGGCGCCGGAAGGCGTGGCGCTGCCAATACCGCTGGCCACGCTCCAGGATGGCGACCCGCTGGCGGTGGCCCGCATCGCACGCCAGCACTTCGGTTTGGAAAGCGCTCCGTGAAGCGGCTGAGCGCGGCACAGGTCGATGAGCGGCTCGCCGCTCGCCAGAACGACTGGGTCGACTTCGTCGGGTGCGCGCTCGAGGAGGTCGACTTCGGCAATCCGCACTACGCCACGCTACTCGAACGCTTCGACTTTCGCGACGCGCGGCTCTTTCGCTGTACCTTCACCAACGCACAGCTTCGCGACGTGAAGTTTCAACAGGCCGAACTGATCGACTGCGACCTGCGCTACGCCGAGTTCGAGCGCGTCTCTTTCAAGCGCGCACGGCTCAAGGGCTGCGATTTCTACCGGGCGCGACTGGGGATGAATACCGTCTTCGAGGCCTCGGACATCAGCGCCTGCTCGCTGCATCTGGCGGTGTTCGACGGCGTGGCGCTACCGCGAGAGGCGATTGAGGAAGGATTCAAAAGCGGGCTGTTGCAGGAGCGCGAGGAGGACTTCGCCGCGTTTCACGCCGATTTGGCGGCGCGCGGCCGGGGCGACGATCCACGACGTACCCCGCTGCATTTGTCGCGCCGCCATCGCGAGGCGGCGGATATCTACCGCGCGCTGTCGGCCCACTGGAGTGCCAAGGGCAGCACGCGGGATGCGGGCTGGGCCTATTATCACGCCCGTCGGCTGGAAACGCGGGCGGTACGCCCGGACCAGGTGTGGCGGCGCCGGCGCATCGAGCGAGAGCTGGATACGCCAACGCGCCCGGGGCTCTTTCGTGCGACGCTGCGCTGGCTGTTGGGCACCAGCGCCGATCTGGTCGCCGGTTTTGGTGAAAGCCCGCTGCGCGTGGTAGTAACGCTGCTGGTCGTGATGCTCGCCTTCGCCGGCCTCTACGCGGTGACCGGCGTGGCAGGCGCACAAGGCGAAACGCTGAACACGCTCAACGACGCGCTGTTGTTCAGCGCCCAGGCGATGACCGCCTCGCTCGATGCCGAGCTCTCGAGCCGCTGGCTGAAGTGGGCCACGACGCTCGAAACGACGCTCGGCATCACGCTGCTCGGGCTTTTGGGGTTTTGCCTGGGCAACCGGCTGCGAAACGCCTGAGAGGCAGGCCTCAAGCAGGCCGACGCACCAGCGTTAGCCAGTACTCTTCCAGCGAACGAATCGAGGCGATGAACCGCTCGATGTCCATCGGCTTGACGATGAACCCCGCCGCGCCCAGGTCGTAGGAGGCGAAAATGTCCGCCTCGGCCTCCGAGGTGGTCAATACCACCACAGGAATCCGGCGCAGTGCCTCGATCGTTTTGATGCGTTTCAAAAACGTCTTGCCATCCATGCGCGGCATGTTGAGATCCAGCAAAATCAGATCCGGTTTCGGCGCATCGGCATATCGCCCTTCCCGCTGCAAAAACGCCAGCGCCTCGACACCGTCGCCGACGTCGAACACCTCCACCAGCATCTGGCCCTCGCGAAAGGCCATCCGGCTCAAGTGCACATCAGCGGGTTCGTCTTCCACCAGCAGTACGACAAACGGCTCACTCATTGACGCTTCTCCCCGGGCAGCGGCAGGTCGAACACGAAACACGCACCGCCGTCCCTGCCATCCTCTATTGTTATTTGGCCATCCGCCTTGCGCAGCAGCTTCACTAAAATCGCAAGCCCCACCCCGGTACCGGGATAGGCATCTCCATTGGGCACGAGCCGATTGAACATCTCGAACACCTGCCGGCGATACTCCGGCGCGATGCCCTGGCCGTTATCGGCCACGCGGTACTGAGCGCGCCCCCTGACCACTTTCCCGCTGATTTCGACCGTCAGGGGGCGCGAAGGGTGACGATACTGCCAGGCGTTATGCAGCAGCAGCTTGAAGATCAGGCCCAGCTGCTTGCGATCGAAAAAGGCCTCGGGCAGCGGATGATCGATCGATAGCGCTTTTTGGTCGCGCAGCGGCCCCAGAAGTGGGTCTCGTTGATAAAGCTCGTCAATAATGCGCTCGACGTTGAGACGTTCAAGGGTCAAGGGCGTTTGATCCAGGCTCAAATAGCGCTGCACGTCACTGACCAGTTCGCTCAGCCGCTGCGCCTGGGTGTTGATGAACCCCACCGCCACGTTCGAGGAGTCGTCGAGCACCTCCGGCGGCAGGCGCTTCAACTGATGGGAGAAACTGACCAGGCGGCGGCTGGGCTCCTGAAAGTGATGCGCCATGGCCTGGCTGATGCGCTCGAGCTCGTGATTGCGAAACGATAGCTCGTCGATCAGGCGCGTGCGCTCACGCTGGGCGCCACGCAGGCGCCATAGGGCAAGAGCCAGCAGCACGATCACGATGCCCTGTGCCAGGGCGCTGCCGATCCAGAGCCAGCGCGTTCGCTCGCGGGCATGCTCGAGTTCCATCGTTTGCAGATCGACCTGCTCTTCGATCGTGGCGACATAGCGCCGACCGGTCACACCATCCACCGCGCTCATGTCATAAAGTGAGGAGAGCAGCACGGCTTCGCCCTGCCACTGATAGGGCTGGGTGTAAACGCCGACCAGTCGGGTCGACCCATCTGCCAACCGATGGCGGAAAATCAGATGGTTTCTCTCCTGACGACTGGCCAGCTGGATCTCGGCGCGAAGCTGCTCCGGTGTAAAGGTGTTGATCTGATCGATCTGCATCTTCTCCAGATTCGGGTAGCCATAGAACGCCTTGGCGGCGGGATTGGCACGCACAATCTCGCCATCGTCGACAGCCACCATCCACATCGGCGAAGGGCTATTCTGAAAAAACTCATCGAAGGTGGTTTGCCCCCAGGCGGTCAACGGAGCGAGCAGAAAAGTCAGCGCCAGTTGCGCGTATCGGCTTGACACGAAAAGGCGCTTCACGCGGCCACCTCCTCGGCCAGCACGACATGAAAACAGCTGCCCGTGCCCTTGCCCGCCGAGGTCACCCAAATACGGCCCTGGTGACGCTCGACGATCTTGCGACACAGCGCCAGCCCTACCCCGGTGCCTTCGAATTCGTCGCGCCCGTGCAAACGCTGAAACACCTTGAATAACCGAGGGATCTGATTCGGGTCGATGCCGATGCCGTTGTCGGCAATGGTGATATAAACCCCCTCTTCACGTCGCAGGCAGTCGATGCGCACCTCGACTGACGTGTCAGCGGCGTGATACTTGAGCGCGTTGCCGATCAGGTTTTGAAACAGCCGCGTCATTTCATCGTGGCTTGCGCGAAGCCTGGGCCACTCGCCCTCGATGCGGATCGTCGCGCTGGCCTCTACCACCGCCGGGGCGAGAAAGTGCAGCGCTTCATCGAGGGTCTCGCGAAGCGCCACTTCGGTGAAGGATTCCCCCTGGCGGCCAATACGAGAGTACTCCAGCAGCGAGAGCAGCATGTCATCCATGCGTTTGGCGCCATCGCTCATGTAATGCAGCATGGTCTGGCCGTCGGCGTCGAGCTGATCGCCCAGGTGGCGCTTTAAAAGCCCGGCGTAGCTGGTCACCATGCGAAGCGGCTGGCGCAAATCGTGAGAGGCGGCGTAGGCGAAGTGCTCGAGTTCAGCGTTGGATTTTTCCAGCGACTCACGGTAAACGTCGCGCTCTTTTTGCAGCTCGTGGCTTTCGGTAATGTCACGCAAGTAGCCATGCCACATCGTGCTGCCATCCTCTAGCCGCTCAGGAACGGCGTTCCCTTCGATCCAACAAAGCCCTTTAGCGGGGTGATGGACGCGGAATATCTCGCTCCAAAGCGTTAGCGTGTTGGTAGAGACCTCAATGCTGGCCGATACACTCGCCAGATCATCGCGATGAATAATCGCAAAAACCTTATTAACGTCCCGGTTGGCCTCTTCCGGCGTAATACCATAGACCTCCTTCATGCCCTCGCTTGCGTAGGGAAAACTCATGGACCCATCCACGCCCCGCCAGAACTGATAGATCGTGCCGGGCAGGCGTGCACTGAGCTTGGTTAGACGCTCATGGATGACGCGCGCCTGGGTTTCGGCCTCCTTGCGCGCATCGATATCGATATGGATGCCCGCCATCAACAGCGGCGCGCCCTCCGGGTCCCGGGCCAGAACGCGCCCGCGCGAGTAGATCCATAGGTAGCGCCCGTCGCGATGGCGCAGGCGAATCTCGACGCCGTAGCTTTCGGCGCTCCCGTCGATGTGAGTCGAAAGCGCCTGGCGCGCTCGCTCAAGGTCTTCCGGGTGGCAAAGCCGCTCCCAGGTGGCGATCGTAACCGGCGCCAGCTCCTCGAGCGTATAGCCGAGCATGTCGGCCCAGCGCTCGTTGAGATGCAGCTCGTCAGTTTTGACGTTCCACTCCCAGGAACCCGCCGAGGTACCCCACAGAATGCCGTTGAGCGCCTGCTGCTGGCGACGCAGAATGCGAAGGTGCTGACGGCTTCGCCCGTAGACGTAGGCCAGCAGCAACAGCGAAGCGGCAAGCCCCGCCAGAAGCGCTGCCATCAACCAATCGTCTGAGAAAAAAGTCGCTGTGTTCGGGGGAGCAGCATCACCGGCGTACAGCGCCACAGGATAAAACGTACCCACGCACCAAAGTCCACGGCACCAGACCGCTCTTTGCACTTTGTTGGCGGCACGCCGTGAGTTCACGCCGACTCCTCGCATTGACAAGGTCCTTCGATGATAGGGTCCTTCAATGCGTATCGGCCAAATCGTCTTAAACGTTAATACACACCTGGTTGCGGCCGCTGTTTTTGGCCTCGTAGAGGGCGCTGTCGGCGCGGGCGAGCGCGCTATCGGGGAGTATGTCGCTGCTTTTTAACACCGCCACGCCGATACTGGTGGTGACCTTGAGCGGCTCGCCGAAGCTTGGCACGCGTACCGTCATCGCCTCGACGGCGCGACGCAGCTTCTCGGCGGCGACCTGGGCGCCGCTGACATCGGTATCCGGCAACATCACTGCAAACTCCTCGCCGCCGAGCCGGCCAAACACATCCATCTTACGAAGCTCTGCGCTGACGGTATCGGCAAAGCGTTTCAGTACGGCATCGCCGGCGCCGTGGCCGTAGCGGTCATTGACACTTTTGAAGCGATCCAGGTCCAACATCACCATGCAGGTGACGTAGCCGGGCTTGCGTTTGACCCGGGCAAGCTCACGCTCGGCCAGGTCCATGAAGCTGCGCCGGTTGAGCTGACCCGTCAGCTCGTCGTGCATGGCAAGTCGCGTCAGCTCTGCTTCCATGGCCTTGCGCGCACTGATGTCCTGCTGAACACCCACCATGCGAAGCGGTTTGCCGGAGGCGTCGCGGCTAACGATATGGCCAGACTCCAGCACCCACACCCAGTGGCCGCTACGGTGCTGCATGCGAAATTCGCACTCATAGTGGGCATTTTCGCCCTGAACATGGCGCTCGATGGCAAGCTCGATGCGTTCACGATCCTCCGAATGAACGCGCATGAACCAGGCGTTGGCGTCCGTGGGAAGGTCAGCATCGTCGCGGTGATAGCCGAGCGTTTCCAGCCAGCGGTCGCTGTAGATGAATGTCTGGCTATCGAACAGCCAATCCCATACACCGAGCTTACCGCCGTTGATAGCGGCGGCCATGCGCTCCTCGGACAGCACCAGCCGCTGCTCCAGCTTGGCGCGACTCATGGCGTAGCGAATGGCGCGATTGAGCGAGTCGGCGTCGATGTTGCCCTTGATCAGGTAGTCCTGGGCGCCAGCTTCGAGCACCTGAAGCGAAAACTCGGCGTCGTCGTAGCCGGTCAGCACCACGATAGGAATGGCGCCGACGGTCTGTTTACACGTCAAAACGGTTTGAATACCGCTGGTATCGGGAAGGCTGAGATCCAGCAGAATGACGTCGGGCAGGCGGCTCGCTCGTTCGAGCGCGTCGGCAAGTGCCGTCAGGCTTTCGACCCAGATCAGCTCGCTCTCCTGATGATCGTACTTGAAGGTGTACTGAATCAGGGTGGCGTCGCCCGGGTCGTCCTCCACCAGTACGATCGACAGCTGACGGGGTATCTGAGTCATGTCATGCCTTTTGATGAGTCGTTAGGCAAGATTGAGCAGAAGCGCCTTAAGAGTCAAGTGACATCAATCACTTACTTTTTACGTTCGATATCCACGCTGTCGGCCTGGGTAAAATCGCCTAGCGCCATCATGTGGCCGAGCTTGCCGGCCTTGGTGGCCAGGTACTGCTCGTTATGCGGGTTGAGTCCGGTGGTGATGGCCAGGCGTTCGACGACGTTGACGCCGTCGCTTGTCAGCGCGGCGACCTTGCGCGGGTTGTTGGTCATCAGCTTGAGCGCCTTGATCTCCAAGTGCTCGAGCATCGGTACGCACAGATCGTAGCGGCGCAGGTCGGCGCCAAAGCCCAGCTGCTCGTTGGCCTCAACGGTATCGGCGCCCTGGTCCTGAAGCGCATAGGCGCGAATCTTGTTCAAAAGCCCGATGCCGCGCCCTTCCTGGCGCAGATACAAGAGCACCCCGCGCCCCTCTGCGGCGATGCGCTTGAGCGCCTCTTGGAGCTGATAGCCGCAGTCGCAGCGCATCGAGAAAAGCCCATCGCCGGTCAAACACTCCGAATGCACGCGCCCCAGCACCGGCTCATCGCTTGTCACGTCGCCCAGTGTCAAGGCGATATGATCCTTGCCCGTCGCCTCGTCCTCGAAGCCGTGCATGGTGAAGGTGGCCCAGGGCGTGGGGAGCCGACAAGCGGAAATGAAGCGGATGGTCACGGATTACCTCGCAAATCGACTGGAGCCGTCAACGATGTGAGTATCAAAGCGCGGTAGTCTATCAAAAAGGCGCGCCGGTCTCACGGCCTGCGCCGAGCCGGCTATCCCACAGTGCACCACCTCGCCTACAATAGGGCAAATTTCTCAAGAGCAGGCGTTTATGTCTTCCTTTGCGACTCCCCCTCCCTTGCACAACGACCGCTTTCTTCGTGCGCTCGCCAAAGAGCCGGTCGACCGCACCCCGGTGTGGATGATGCGCCAGGCCGGACGCTACCTGCCGGAGTACCGCGAGCGCCGCGCCCAGGCGGGCAGCTTCATGGATCTGTGCCGCAACCAGGAGTTCGCCTGCGAGGTCACGCTGCAGCCGCTGGAGCGCTTCCCGCTGGACGCGGCCATCCTGTTCTCCGACATTCTGACCATCCCTGACGCCATGGGTCTGGGGCTCTATTTCGAAACCGGCGAAGGGCCCAAGTTTAAAAAGACCGTGCGCACTCCGGAAGAAGTCGCCGCGCTGAGCGTGCCCAACGCCGAGCGCGACCTTGATTACGTGATGCGCGCGGTCTCCACCATCCGCCGCGAATTAAACGGCCGCATGCCCCTGATCGGCTTTTCCGGCAGCCCCTGGACGCTGGCCACCTACATGGTCGAAGGCGGCTCGAGCAAGGATTTTCGCCACCTGAAAACCATGCTCTACGACACCCCGGACACCATGCATCAGCTGCTGGATACGCTGGCCCACGCGGTGACCGACTACCTCAACGCCCAGATTCGCGCCGGCGCCCAGGCGGTGCAGATCTTCGACACCTGGGGCGGCTCGCTCTCCACGCCCGCCTATCTCGAGTTCTCGCTGCGCTACATGGAGCAGATCGTTTCGGGTCTGATTCGCGAGCACGAAGGCCGCCGGGTGCCGGTGATCCTGTTCACCAAGAACGGCGGGCAGTGGCTCGAGGACATCGCCTGCGCCGGCTCTGACGCGGTGGGGCTCGATTGGACCACCGAACTCAGTGATGCCCGCGCGCGTATCGGCCACAAGGTGGCGCTTCAGGGCAATCTCGACCCCAACGTGCTCTTCGCCCGCCCGTCCGCCATTCGCGCCGAGGTCGCGCGGGTGCTGGAGAGTTACGGCCATGGGCCGGGCCATGTATTCAACCTGGGCCACGGCATCAGCCAGTTTACCAACCCGGATAACGTGAGCGCCTTTATGGAGGCGCTTCACGAACTCAGTCCGCAGTATCACCAGAACGACACCGGAGACGTTCGATGAGCGATTTCAATCAGGACCAATGGTTTACCGAAGTATTCGACAGTCACGGCAGCGCCTTTTCGATGAAGATCACCGAGAAGCTTTGGGACGTGCAGAGTGACTATCAACACCTCGAGGTGTACGCCACCGAAACCTACGGCAACCTGATGGTGCTGGACGGCTGCGTGATGCTGACCGACCGCGACAACTTCCTCTACCACGAAATGATCGCTCATCCGGCGCTCTTTACTCACAAAGACCCGAAGCGTGTGGTGATCATCGGCGGCGGCGACTGCGGCACGCTCAAGGAAGTACTGCGCCACGAAGGCGTCGAGAAGGTTACCCAGATCGATATCGACGAGGAAGTCACTAAAGCTTCCGAGCGCTTTTTCCCGGCGCTGGTCGAGTCCAATAGTGACCCGCGTGCCGAGCTTCTGTTCGCCGACGGCGTGAAGTGGGTCAATGACGCCGAGGACGAAAGCATCGATGTCCTGATCATCGACTCCACCGACCCGGTCGGCCCGGCGGAAGGGCTGTTCAAGACCGACTTTTTGAAGCGCTGCCACCGGATTCTCAAGCCCGGCGGCGTGCTGGTGCAGCAAAGCGAGTCGCCGCTTTATCACTCGGGCTCGATCATTCGCGAGCTGCGCACGGACATGCAGGCGGCAGGCTTTGAAAGCGTGGCGACCCTCCCCTTCCCGCAGCCGGTCTATCCGTCCGGCTGGTGGAGCGTGACGCTGGCCGGCAAGGGGGCAAGCGTTGAAACCTTCCGTGAAGAGGCTGCCGCAGGCCACGAAATGCCGCTACAGTACTACACGGTAGAGGCTCATCGCGGCGCCCTGGCGCTGCCGCCGTTCATGCGCGCCGCCTTCGCCTAACGCTCATCGAGCGGCCAAAACGTTGACGAGACCGGGCACTGCCCGGTCTTTTTGATGGTATTTGTAGATCGCACGACTTTCCAATCAGAGGGAGCAATAACAATGAACAAACTCCATCGA
This sequence comes from Halomonas sp. GD1P12, assembly GCF_025725645.1. Classification (NCBI taxonomy): domain Bacteria; kingdom Pseudomonadati; phylum Pseudomonadota; class Gammaproteobacteria; order Oceanospirillales; family Halomonadaceae; genus Halomonas; species Halomonas sp. GD1P12. The sequence goes on from NZ_CP107007.1 coordinate 3,512,536, forward strand.
TGCAGCGGTATGGCCGGCGTGCTGGCCGCGGCGCTGTTACTCCCGGGCCTGGCCCAGGCCAATACGCTGGAGACGGTCAAGGAGCGCGGGTCGCTGCGCTGCGGGGTCAACGCCGCCCAGCCCGGCTTTTCGGCGCTGGACGACGAGGATACCTACCGGGGGCTGGATACCGACATCTGCCGGGCGGTGGCCGCCGCCGCGCTTGGCGAAGGCGCACGCGTCGAGTTCGTGCCGCTCGATTCCGTCGAGCGCTTCGCCGCGCTCCAGTCCGGTGAAGTCGACGTGCTGGCTCGCACCACGACCTGGACCTCGAGTCGCGACACGACCCTTGGCCTTCACTTCACCGGGGTGAGCTACTTCGATGGTCAGGCGTTCATGGTGGCAAGCGACCTGGGGGTGCAAAGCGCGCGCGAACTCGACGGGGCGGCGGTGTGCACCCAGTCCGGCACCACCAGCGAGCTCAACCTGGCCGACTACTTTCGCCGCCACGACATGACCTTCGAAGCAGTGGTCTTCGACGCCCCGGAGCAGTCGATCATCGGCTTCGAGGAGGGCCGCTGCGACGTGCTGAGCTCGGACTCTTCGCAGCTCTACGCCCAGCGCATGCAGCTTCGTGATCCGGACATGGCGGTGGTGCTGCCCGAGGTCATCTCGAAAGAGCCGCTGGGGCCGGCGGTGCGCCAGGGCGACGATCAGTGGTTCAACATCGTCAAGTGGTCGCTCTATGCCATGCTCAACGCCGAGGAACTGGGCGTGAGCCAAACCAACGTCGATGACATGCTCAAGGAGGACGCCCCGGAGGTGATGCGCCTACTGGGCCGCGACGGCGATTTTGGCGAGGGCATGGGACTTGACGCCGACTGGGCCTATCAAATCATCAAGCAGGTCGGCAACTACGCCGACGCCTTCGATCGCAACGTTGGCACGGGTTCACCGTTTAATATCGGCCGCGGGCTAAACGCGCTGTGGAAAGATGGCGGTGTGCAGTACGCCCCGCCCATTCGCTAGGCGCGCCGGCGCTATTTGGCTGTTTTTGCTCGACGAATTTCAAACAAACGTTTGGAAGTCGCACCAAAAGAGAGCGATGCGTAGCCGATTCCGCACCGTTTTACACCACCACTTTGGTCATAACGTTGGCGCTTTTGCGTTGAAAAGCGCTGAATGAGTCGCCAAGTCCTTTCTGGCATCTTCCTTGCTAGCGTTAGAGGTGTCATGCACTACCGGCATGTATAACGATATTCAAATAACAGGACGGGAAACACCATGTTCAATAAGAAAAACGCGGTACTGCTGGCCTCTGCCGGCGCTCTTACCCTATCCGGTGTCGCGAGCGTTCAGGCGGACGTATTGGAAGATACGCGCTCACGAGGCGCCGTGCAGTGTGGCGTGAGCGATGGCCTGCCGGGGTTCTCCGCCCCCAACGATAGCGGCGAGTGGCAGGGGCTCGACGTCGATATCTGCCGCGCCGTGGCCGCCGCGGTACTGGGCGATGCCGACGCGGTCAACTACATCTCGCTCAACGCCGTCGAGCGCTTCACCGCGCTGCAGTCGGGCGAGGTCGACGTGCTGTCGCGTAACACCACCTGGACCACCACCCGCGACACGACACTCGGCCTCAACTTCGCCGGCGTCACCTTCTACGACGGTATCGGCTTCATGGTCAACCGCGACTTAGGGCTCAGTGGCGCCGATGAACTCGACGGTGCGGCGATCTGTATTCAGTCCGGCACCACCACCGAGCTCAACGTGGCGGACTACTTCCGCGCCAACGACATGGCGTTCGACCCGATCGTTTTCGACACCTCCGAGCAGACCGTGGGCGGCTTCCAATCCGGGCGCTGCGACGTACTGACCTCCGATACCTCTCAGCTGGCGGCGCTGCGCATCCAGCTCGACGACCCGGAAGGCGCGGTCATCCTGCCGGACATCATCTCGAAAGAGCCGCTGGGCCCGGTGGTACGCCAGGGCGACGACACCTGGTTCAACATCGTCAAGTGGTCGCTGTTCGCGATGCTCAACGCCGAGGAGTACGGCATCACCTCTGAAAACGTCGACGACATGATGGACAGCGAAAACCCGGACGTCGCGCGTATCCTGGGTCAGGACGGTAATTACGGCGAAGGCATGGGCCTTGAGGCCGACTGGGCGTACAACATCATCAGCCAGGTCGGTAACTACGCCGAGAGCTACGACCGAAACGTCGGCATGGATTCCCCGCTCGAGATCGAACGCGGCGTCAACGCGCTGTGGAACCAGGGCGGCTTCCACTACGCACCGCCGATTCGCTAAGCGTCTCGCAATACCCGGCCCGCCGTGCATCGCCCGGCGGGCCGTTTGATCGATCCTGCCGTATCGCGGAGACGCCTTCATGTCAGCAAGACCAACCGCTCGCCCGGGGGGCCACAAGCCCCCCTTCTGGCGAGACCGCGCCAAGCGCGCGCTCATTTTTCAGGTGCTGGTGGTGGCGGCCGTCGCCGTCTTTTTGCTCTACATCGTGAGCAACACCCAGGACAACCTGGCCGCCCGCGGCATCACCACGGGCTTTGGCTTTCTGGACAACACCGCAGGCTTTGGCATCGTTCAGAGCCTGGTCGACTACTCCTCGCAGAGCACCTACGGGCGTACCTTTTTCGTCGGGCTTTTGAACACGCTGCTGGTGGGCGGGCTTGGCGTACTGGCCGCGACCCTCATCGGCTTCATCGTCGGGATCGCCAGGCTCTCGCCCAACTGGCTGATCGCCAAGCTGGCCGCCGCCTATATCGAAACCTTTCGAAATATCCCGCTGCTTTTGCAGATCTTTTTCTGGTACTTCGCGGTGCTGCGCACGCTCCCCGGCGCTCGCGAGAGCATGGCGCTTGGCGACGTCATCTTCTTGAACGTGCGCGGGCTCTACCTGCCCAAGCCGCTGTTCGAGTCCGGCTTCGGGCTGATTCCCGCTGCGTTTCTGGTCGCGATCGTGGCCAGCATCGCGCTGATCGTGTGGAACAAGCGCCGCCACGAGGCCACTGGCAAACGCCTGCCCGCCTACTGGATAGCGCTTTTACTGCTCATCGGCCTGCCGCTTCTGGTGCTGCTCGCCACCGGCGTGCCGATCACCTGGGACGTGCCGGCGCTGGGCGGGTTCAACTTCCGCGGCGGCGTGACGGTGATTCCGGAGTTTCTGGCGCTATGGCTGGCGCTTTCGATCTACACCGCCTCGTTCATCGCCGAGATCGTGCGCTCGGGTATCCAGGCGATCTCCCACGGCCAGACCGAAGCCGCCCAGGCGCTGAGCCTGCCGCGCAATCTGATTTTGCGGCTGGTGGTAGTACCTCAGGCGATGCGAGTGATCATTCCACCGCTCACCAGCCAGTATCTGAACCTGATCAAGAACTCGTCGCTGGCGACGGCCATTGGCTACCCGGATCTGGTGTCGGTGTTCGCCGGTACCACGCTGAACCAGACCGGCCAGGCCATCGAGGTCATTGCCATGACCATGGCGGTCTATCTGACCATCAGCCTCACGGTTTCCCTGTTCATGAACTGGTTCAACGCCCGCGTGGCGCTGGTCGAACGCTAGGCGAGGATGACACTCCATGATTCACAATAAAACCATGATCGCCCAGCGCCCGGCGCCGAAAAGCACCATTGGCCCTGCGGCGTGGCTGCGCGGCAATCTCTTCAACGGCCCGCTCAATACGCTGTTCACGCTGGTCGGGCTCTACGTGCTGTACCTGCTGGTGGTGCCTACCGTGCAGTGGGCGTTCATCGACGCCAACTGGGTCGGTACCACGCGCGAAGACTGCACCCGTGAAGGCGCCTGCTGGGTATTCGTCAAGGCGCGCTTTACCCAGTTCATCTACGGGCTCTACCCACGCTCGGAGCTTTGGCGCGCCAACATCGTCTTCGTCGGCTTTTTCGCGCTGATCGCCTGGCTTGCCATCCCGCGCCTGCCGCTCAAGCGCTGGGTGGCGGTGTTCGCGCTGGTGGTGTTCCCGGTGATTGCCTACGTGCTGCTTCACGGCGGCCACTTCGACCTGCCGCGAGTGCCGACCCACCGCTGGGGCGGGCTGATGCTGACGCTGCTGCTGGCCTCGGTCGGTATGATCGGGGCGCTGCCGATCGGCATCGTGCTGGCACTCGGGCGGCGCTCGAGCATGCCGATCGTCAAGAGCTTTTCGGTGGTGTTCATCGAGTTCTGGCGCGGCGTGCCGCTGATCACCGTGCTGTTCATGGCCTCGGTGATGCTACCGCTGTTTCTGCCCTCGGATCTCTCCGTCGACCGGCTGATCCGCGCGCTGATCGGGATCACGCTGTTTCAAAGCGCCTACATGGCCGAAGTCATCCGCGGCGGGCTGCAGGCGATTCCGCGCGGCCAGGACGAAGCCGCCGCCGCGCTCGGCATGACCTACTGGAAGCGCATGGGGCTGATCGTCATGCCCCAGGCGCTGAAGATGATGATTCCCGGCATCGTGAACACCTTCATATCGCTGTTCAAGGACACCACGCTTGTGATGATCATCGGCCTGTTCGATCTTCTGGGCATCGTGCAGGCGGCGCTGTCCGACTCGCGCTGGCTGGGCTTTTCGCTGGAGGGCTACGTGTTCGCCGCGTTCGTGTTCTGGATCTTTTGTTTCAGCATGTCGCGCTATAGCCAGTATCTCGAACGCCGCCTCAACACCGGCCACAAGCGCTAACGCCGCCCCCTTTCAAGGATAACCTCATGAGTGAAGCAGCTTTAAAACCTCAGGATTCGATGGTCGAGATGCGCGGCGTCAACAAGTGGTACGGCGACTTTCACGTGCTGCGTGATATCGACCTCGACGTAAAGCGCGGCGAGCGCATCGTCATTTGCGGGCCTTCGGGCTCGGGCAAGTCCACCATGATCCGCTGTATCAACCATCTGGAAGAGCATCAGCAGGGTGAGATCGTCGTCGGCGGCGTACCGCTCACCCAGGACGTCAAGCGTATCGAGCAGGTGCGCAGAAGCGTGGGCATGGTGTTCCAGCACTTCAATCTGTTTCCTCACCTCTCGGTGCTGGAGAACTGCTGCATCGCGCCGATGTGGGTGCAGAAAAAATCACGCCGCGAGGCCGAGGCCGAGGCGATGCAGTACCTGGAGCGGGTGCGCATCGCCGAGCAGGCGAAAAAGTACCCGGGCCAGCTCTCCGGCGGCCAGCAGCAGCGCGTGGCGATCGCCCGCTCCTTGTGCATGCACCCGGACGTGATGCTATTCGATGAGCCCACCTCGGCGCTCGACCCGGAGATGATCAAGGAGGTGCTCGATGTCATGGTCGAGCTCGCCGAGGAAGGCATGACGATGCTCTGCGTGACTCACGAAATGGGCTTCGCCAAGACCGTAGCGGACCGGGTGATCTTCATGGACCAGGGCCAGATCATCGAGGAGAACGCCCCGGAGCCGTTCTTCAACGACCCGCAGTCCGAGCGCACCCAGCTATTCTTGAGCCAGATCCTCGGCCACTAGGCGCTTTTGTCGACCAGCGTGATGCTGGCAGGCTCTAGCGGTGTCTGGTCGCGATGGCCGGTGAGCGGTTTGCCGGCTATCGCGGTCAGCAGTATCTGCAGCGGGTCGCCGTGGCTGACCAGCAAAATCGTTTCGCCGCTTACGCGCGCCTCCCACGCCTCGATCACTGCCTGCATGCGCGCCGCCACCCGGGCGACTGGCTCGACCCCGTGCGCGGCGTGCTCGGCGTTTCGGTCATCGAGCACCCAGACGCCCTCATAAAGCGCCGCTTTCTGCCCCTCGAACTCGCCGAAGTAGCGCTCGCGCAGGCGCTCGTCTTTCTCTATCGGTACACCCAGCGCATCCGCCACCCGGCGCGCCGTCTCAGTGGTGCGCAGAAAATCCGAGTGCACGATGCGCGTGGGTGTCGGCCAGACCCAATTTTTCACTACCTCGTCAAGCTGGCGCTCGCCGGTTTCGGAAAGCCCGAAGGCGTCGAGTCCGCGCTCGGGAGAGCTAATGATCAGTCCTTGCTCGTTGGCCTGGCTATGGCCGTGGCGCATCAGCAGATAGCGGTTGCGCCAATGGTAGTAGGAACCCTGTAAAGTACTTGACATATGTTTGTCACAAACCCTAGGTTGAAGAAGCGTCGTTTTCGAAAAACAAGCATTAAATGCGCAGTAACGAAACCAAAAAGCGCGCTGACCGCCGCCATAACGCTCGAAAGTGCGCGCCGGTCATAAAAACCGTCACAACACGTCTTTATAAAAACAAACTACCTCCGAGGTTTCCATGAACAAGCTTCTCTCCTCCAGGCCCGCGCTGTCATGGGCGGCGGCACTGCCTCTTGCGCTACTCTCATCCATAGCGTTTGCCGAGTGCGAACGTGGCGACCTCGACGCCATTTACTGCGATGAAAATGGCGACATGGTCGCCGACCGCCCCGCCGATGAGTCCGAATGGGCCAACCCGGACACGCTGATTTTCGCCTATACCCCGGTCGAGGATCCGGCCATCTATTCCGATATCTGGCAGCCCTTCATTGAGCACTTGTCCGAGGTGACCGGGCGCGACGTGCGCTTTTTCGCCGTGCAGTCCAACGCCGCCCAGGTCGAGGCAATGCGCAGCGGCCGGCTCCATATCGCCGGCTTCTCGACCGGCCCCACGCCCTTTGCCGTCAACCTGGCCGGTGCGGTGCCATTTGCGCTGATGGGCTCCGACGACGGCCAGTTCGGCTACACCCTTCAGCTGTTTACCCACGTTGACTCCGACATCGAAACCGTCGAGGATCTCAAGGGCAAGCGCGTTGCGCACACCTCACCGACCTCCAACTCTGGCAACCTCGCCCCTCGGGCGCTTCTGCCCGAGCTCGGCGTCACTCCGGACGAGGATTACGAGGTCGTCTACTCCGGCAGCCATGACCAGTCGATGCTCGGCGTGGTGGCGCGCGATTATGACGCCGCCCCGGTGGCCTCGGAAGTGGTCGAGCGCATGGCCGCCCGCGGACTCTACGATGAGGAGGACGTACGCCTGATTTATGAGTCCGACCGTTTCCCCACCACCTCCTACAATTACGCCTACAACCTGCACCCGGATCTGGTCGAAAAGATCGAAGAGGCATTTTTCAGCTTCGACTTCGCCGGCACCGAGCTTGGCGAGGAGTTCGACGGCGTCGAGAAGTTCATCCCGATCAACTACAAGGATAACTGGCAGGTGATTCGCACCATCCAGGCCGCCAACGGCGTGACCTATACGCCCGAGAATATGGAAGAGTAAATCGCACTGCGCCTCAAGGCGCGGTTTGCTGGCTGCCGATGGAAGCGACAACATGCTGGAAATCAAGAATCTGGTCAAACGCTATGGCCACAGCGAGCCCGTGCTCAAGGGGCTCGATCTCAAGGTCGAAGGTAACAGCGTGGTGTCCATCGTGGGCGCCTCGGGCGCGGGCAAAAGCACGATGCTGCGCTGTATCAACCGACTGGTGGAGCCGACGTCGGGGTCCATCACGCTCAACGGGGTCGAGCTCGTCCACCTCAAGGGCGCCGAGCTCAGACGTGCCCGGCGCAAAATCGGTATGGTCTTTCAGGGCTTCAACCTGCTCGACCGGCTAACGGTGATGGAGAACGTGCTGGCCGGGCGGCTTGGCTACGTCAATCTGTTTCAGGCCATCTCCAGACGCTACCCGCAGGGGGATATCGACCGCGCCTTTCATCTGATGGAGCGCGTGGGGATCGCCCACTACGCCAACAAGCGCGCCGACGAGCTCTCCGGCGGCGAGCGTCAGCGCGTCGGCGTGGTGCGTGCACTGATGCAGGAACCGGACGTGCTGCTGGCAGACGAACCGACCGCCTCACTCGACCCGCGTACGTCCGAACAGATCATGGTGCTGTTGCAAAGCCTGGCGAGTGAGCTTTCGCTGCCGGTGCTGATCAACATCCACAATGTCGCCCAGGCCAAAACCTATACCGAGCGTATCGTGGGGCTTCGCCACGGCAAGATGATCTTCGATGGGGCTCCGGCGGCGTTCGACAAGGACGCACTCGACGAGATCTATGGCGGCATCGAGGCGCCGGACGGCGATATCACCGCAGATTCCGAGGCCCCGGAGGCGACGCATGACGCCCACTGAGTCCTCGCCACCACGCCGGTGGAAAAAACCGCCGTTCATCGCTAACCCGTTGGTACGCTACGGCCTTTTGATCGTCGCCGCCGCGTATCTGATATGGGCGTTTGGTTCGCTGCCGTTCAACTGGGCGCGCATCAGCGAAGGCGTACCGCGGGCAGCGCGCATCTTCAGCGGTGGCTTTCCGCCCAACTTCGACCGCTTCGAGCTGCTGGTGACCGGCTTCAAGGAGAGCTTCCAGATCGCGATTCTGGCCACGCTGCTGGGCGTTTTGCTCTCGATTCCTTTCGCCGTGATGGCGGCGCGCAATATCGCTCCGATGCCGATCTATCTGGTCGGGCGCGCGATCATCATCGTATCCCGCAGTTTTCACCCGGTGATCGTGGCGATTCTGTTCGTCGCCGCGGTGGGCTTTGGGCCGCTGGCGGGCATTTTGACGCTGACGCTCTACTCGATCGGCTTCGTCGGCAAGCTGTTGGCCGAAGAGATCGAAGAGATCGACTGGGGCCAGGTCGAGGCAATGCGCGCCGCGGGGGCGGGCTACCTGGCCACGCTCTTCTACGCCGTGTTCCCGCAAATACTGCCGCGCCAGATCGGGCTTTCCATGTATCAGCTCGACAGCAACCTGCGCGCCTCCGCCGTGGTCGGTATCGTCGGCGCCGGCGGTATCGGCGGCACGCTGATGAACGCCTTCGGACGCTACGACTACGACTTCGCCTTCGCGATTCTTTTAGTGATCATCGCGGTGATCCTGTTGAGTGAAGGTATCAGCGGCTGGGTGAGGAAAAAGATATGGTAGATCACGCCGAACAACTCGCCGACCGCGTCTGGCAACGTTTCGATCGCAAGGAGCGCCTGATTCGCTACGCGGTGCTGCTCGCCACCTTGATGCTCGTGGTCTGGGCGCTGAGCGATATCGATATTTTCTGGCCTTGGGTGTGGGACGCGCCCAATCAGATCTCCGGGCTGGCGGCGCGCATGTGGCCGCCGAGCCCGGCGGGCTTTGCCAACATCGTAAGCGCTTTGCTCGAAACCGTGCACATCGCCACGCTCGCCACTTTCCTCACCATCTTTCTCGCGCTGCCGGTGGCCTATATCGCCGCGCAGAACACCACACCCAACCGGGCGTGCCTGTGGCTTGGGCGCTTCATTCTGGTCTCGAGCCGCTCGGTGAATACGATCATCTGGGCGCTGCTGTTCGTGGCCATTTTCGGCCCCGGGGTGCTGGCGGGCATTCTCGCCATCGTGTTTCGCTCGATCGGCTTCATCGGCAAGCTGATGGGCGAGGCGATCGAGGAAATCGACCGGCGCCCGGTCGAGGCGATGGAGGCGACCGGCGCCTCGAAAGCCAAGGTGATCGCCTACGCTATCGTGCCCCAGGTAATGCCGGCGTTTTTCGCCATCGTCATTCTGCGCTGGGATATCAATATTCGAGAATCCACCGTGCTGGGGCTGGTGGGCGCCGGCGGCATCGGCGTGATCCTCCAGGGCGCGATCGATACCTTCGCCTGGCCGACGGTTGCAACGATTCTGCTGGCGATCATCGTGCTCGTGCTGATTGGGGAGGCGCTTACGAGTATCTTGAGGCGCAAGGTGCTTTAACGCGGCCAGCGGTTGACCGAACGTCGATCGCTTGCCATGTTTAATCAACCACTAACGACACGGAGGACGTTTGATCATGCCAACTTACATTGTGGTGGCCGACGCAGGACGCGCGCGCATCTTCACCCATGCCGCGAACAAGCTCACCGAGAAAGAGAGCCTGGTGCACGCCGAAGGGCAAATGCACGAAGGCGACCTGGTGACCGATAGCCCCGGGGCGGACGTACATACTGGCTCACAAGGCTCTGCCCGCTCTTCCGCCGAAGGCGGCGAGGCGCTCGAGCACGAAAACGAGATGTTTGCCAAGCAGGTCGTGCAATACCTGTTCGACGCCCGCACGAGCAACAAGATGGACGAGCTGATCCTGATCGCCGCGCCGAAGTTTCTGGGTCTTCTGCGCGACAAGCTCGACAAGCCGACGCAGAAGCTGGTGACGCATACGCTCTCCAAGGATTACACCAAGGCTTCGAGCGATGAGATCGAAGAGGCGATCAAGAAGCTCTGATCCTGCCGGGCGTCGCCCCAGTTAAAAATCAACTCATGTTAAGGCCGCTCCTGCCGATAACCAATGCGCTGCTTTTATTGGAAAAAGTAGTGTCATCTGTTCATCGATCAAGAGAGCGGCCATGCTATCCTCCCTACGAACCCGTATTCTGCTCGCCGCGTTGGCAGCGATCATCGCGGCATTGACCCTCAATGGCTTTGCCAGCTACTGGACCGTCAAGGGCCACAACGACGAGCAGATCCATCGCCATCTCGATGCCGCCCTGAAGGGCAACGCCCAAGCACTGAGAGAGTGGGTGGCCGCCCGTAATCGTCTGGTTGCCTCACTGCCCACCGTCGTTGAAAGCGCCGACCCGCTGGCGGCACTCCAGCAGCTTCAGACCGCTGGCGACTTCATGACCACCTACGTTGCCTACGCGTCGTCGAAACCGCCGGTCTTTTCCGACGGCTGGCAGCCGCCGGCGGATTACGACCCGCGCCAGCGCCCCTGGTACCAGCAGGCCGTCGAGGCTGGCACCACTATCGTGACGTCCCCCTATCTGGACATGATCTCCGGCGAGCTGGTGGTTTCCTTCATTCACCCCTACTACGCCGACGGCGATAGCGGCCGACTGCTGGGCGTCATCGGCGGCGATATCGGTATCGAAGACGTGGTGGGTATCGTTACCGGCATTCAGCCGACGCCGTCGAGCTTCGCCTTTTTGGTCACCGACGACGGCACCATCGCGGCGCATCCGGACAGCGCGCTGGCGCTCGAGCCTTCGACCGTACTGAGCGAGCAGCTCGACCCCGCCTTTCTAAAGAACCTGGAGAGCAACAACACGCCGACGCCGCTAGTGCTCGACCAGCGCGAAAAACTGCTGATGGGGCGCGACGTCGGGCTTGGCAGCGGTTGGGAGCTGGTGGTCGCCATGGATGAGCAGGAAGCGACCGCGGGCCTTCGCGCCATCGCCTTCTCGTCACTGGCCACGCTCATCATCGTGGCGGTGCTGACCGCGCTCGGCCTTGGCGTGCTGCTTTCGCTGTTGCTGCGCCCGCTCAAGGGCGTCGGCCACGCGATGGACAACATCGCCTCCGGCGACGGCGATCTGACCCAGCGCCTGCCGGCCACGGGCAAGGACGAGATCGCCCGCATCGCCGGCGCCTTCAACCGTTTTGCGGACAAGATGGAAACGGTGCTGATCGACGTGCGCACCAGCAGTGAAACCGTGCACCACGCCGCCAGCGAGATCGCGCTGGGCGGACAGGATCTTTCACGGCGCACCGACCAGACCGCCGCGAGCCTGCAGCAGACCTCGGCCTCCATCGAGCAGATCAACAGCACCGTCGGCCAAACCGCCGCCTCGTCAAAGGAGGCCAACGCGCTCTCCCAGGCCGCCTCCGAAGTCGCCCATCGGGGCCATGAGGATGTCTCCCGGGTCGTCTCGACCATGGAGGAGATCACCCGCGCGTCTGACCGCATCGGTGAAATCGTGACACTGATGGACGGCATCGCCTTCCAGACCAACCTGCTCGCACTCAACGCCTCGGTCGAGGCGGCGCGGGCCGGCGAGCACGGCCGCGGTTTCGCGGTGGTCGCCGAAGAGGTTCGCCAGCTGGCCCGACGTAGCAGCGACGCGGCCAACGATATCAAACGCGTCATCGAGGACTCCCAGGCCAGGGTGCATAGCGGTACAACGCTGGTTCGCAACGCCGGCGACACCATGCAGGAGATCGTGACCAACAGCGCGCGCATCACCGACGTCCTTGCTGAAATCACCGCCGCCACCAGCGAGCAAAGCGATGGTATTCAGCAGGTCAATATCGCGGTGAACGATCTCGACCGCATGACCCAGGAGAACGCCGCCATGGTCGAGGAGTCGACCACCGCCGCCGAGCAGCTAAAAGAGCAGGCCGATCACCTGGCCCGCACGATCGCAAGCTTCACCCTCTCGGCCACCACGCCGGCCCTCGGCTCGACGCGCCAGACCGCCGCCCTCCCCGCCGCTCCGTCACAGCCCGCGTTCTAAAAAACGCCGCTCCCGGCTTGCCCGCGGCGCTCTCGACCCTGACGGTCGGTGAGCGCCGCATTTGATCCAAAGACGACGCCCCAAGCGCCGGCCGCGACAGCCGTGCGCTTTTTTGCCGCGAAGCCACGTCGGTATGTCAAGAAGATGCTTTTCATGCCGATATTCCTGTTAACGCCCGACTGTTTCGTTGACGTCGCTTTTTAATGGCGCCGCGCGCGTAGTGGCTTTTCCATCAGGCATAAGGACTCGAACATGCACTTCAAATCGCTTCGCACGCTGATCGCGACCCTGGCCGGTAGCGCTATTTTGCTGGTCGTGGCGGCGCTGGTGGTGTATTCGCTGATCGCCAACGCACGCACCCAGGCGCTGGTGGAGGAGCAAACCGAAACGCTGCTCGAACAAAACGCCGCAGCGCGGCTCGAGGCGCTCGCCTCGGCGCATACCGAAGAGATCAAGCGCGAGCTCGATCATGCGCTGACGCTGGCAACGAATCTTGCCAATCTCAACGCCATGCTGGGGGAAGTGGATGAGGCTGGCCGGCCGCTTTTGTATCTCAGCCGCCGGGAGTTTTCGGTGCTGATTCGCCAAACGGTGGTCGACAACCCCGAACTGCTCGATGCCTTCGTTGGCTGGGAGCCGGACGCCTTTGGTCTCGATGCGCGCTTTATCGGTCGCGAGGATCAGGGGTTCGGACCGGACGGCCGCTTCACGCCCTGGTGGTATCGCACCGAAAGCGGCGCCATCGAGGTGCTCGCGCTGGGCCAGGATATGGAAAACGAAGCGCTTGGCGACGACGGGATTCGCCGAGGCGAGTATTACCTCTGCACGCGGGAAACGCAGCGCACCTGCGTGGTCGACCCGCACTGGTACGATTACAACGGCGACAACCTGCTGGTGACCTCCTTCAACGCGCCCATCATGGTCGATGGCGAGTTCCGTGGCAGCGCCGGCGTCGATCTGTCGGTCGCGTTCATTCAAGGCCTGCTGGAAGAGGCCAATCAATCGCTTTACGATGGTGCAGGTGAAATGCTGCTGGTGGCAGGCCAAGGGGCTTTGGCCGCCCATACCGGCGCGGCAGAGCTTTTGGGCCGCGGCGTCGACACACTGCCCGCCTCGCTTCAAGGCGCTATCGCCCAAGCCCAGCAGGGCGAGCGCATCAACCAGACCAACACCGACGAGGGCATGTTCGAGCTCTATACGCCCTTCAGCGTCGATGGCAGCGGCCGCCCCTGGGTGATGGTGATTCGTCTACCGCAGAGCGCGGTCATGGCGGGACTTGAGAACTTACAGTCACAGCTTGCCGACCGAGGCCAGGCCTCCATGTGGGGCATGCTCCTCGTCGGCCTTTTGATTGCCCTGGCGGGTCTGCTGGCCAGCTGGCTGTTGGGCAGCCGCATCGCCCGGCCGCTGCGCTACCTGGCCGACCGGATGCGCGACATCGCTTCCGGTAACGGGGATTTGACCCAGCGCCTGCCGGTGCGCGGACGCAACGAAAGCGCTGAGCTCGCGATCCAGTTCAATGCCTTCGCCGACAAGATCCACGACGTGCTGGTGGATGTGCGTGCCAGCAGCGAATCGGTCCACCACGCCGCCAACGAGATCACTCAGGGCGGGCAGGATCTTTCCCGACGCACCGATCAGGCGGCGTCCAGCCTGCAGCAGACCTCGACCGCCATGGAAGAGATCAGCAGCACCGTGGGCCATACCACCAGCGCCTCGAAAGAGGCCAGCGGACTGTCGCACACCGCCGCCGAACTCGCCACGCGCACCAACGGCGCCTTCAGCCAGGTAGTGACGACGATGGACGAGATTCGCACGACCTCCGATGAGATCCAGAGCATCGTCAAGGTGATCGACGGCATCGCCTTCCAGACCAACCTGCTGGCGCTGAACGCCTCGGTCGAGGCGGCGCGGGCCGGCGAGCATGGCCGCGGCTTTGCCGTCGTGGCCGAAGAGGTGCGCATGCTCGCCCGGCGCAGCAGCGAGGCGGCGGCGGACATTCGCCAGCGTATCGGCGCCTCGGTGAACAAGGTCGAAAGCGGCACGCAGCTCGTGCGTGAAGCCGAAAGCGCCATGCACGAACTGGCCGAGAGCGTCTCTCGCGTCAACCAGATGCTGGGCGACATCAGCACCGCCGCCGGCGAGCAGAACGACGGCATCGGTCAGGTCAGTATCGCGGTCAACGACCTGGATCAGATGACCCAGCAAAACGCCGCGCTGGTCGAGGAGTCCACCACCGCCGCCGAGCAGCTGAAGGAGCAGGCGGAGCGACTGGCCGAGCTGGTGGGCGGGTTCACGCTGGAAGGCGATTCAAGCCGCTCCCAGCTATCGCTATCCGATCCCGCCAAGACCCGCAGTTAGAAGGCAGGCGGCGCTTTAACACTCGGGCGCCGCCACTGGCTTTACCCCTCCCCCACAGAGTATGGGCCTTCTCGAAAGAGCGACGGCCCGTGTCCTTGCGCATGCGTTAAAAAAGGGTTTCCCCTCTCAAGTCACGAGCGCGCAGGTCGATAGGAGAGAGCTCTCTACGTATAACGCACTCTTATCCTGCCTTTCCCTAACTGGCGAGAACCCAATGCCTTACTCCTTCGAATCGCACGTAGCCCCGCCTTCGCCACATCCACTACCCGCTACCAGTCAGGACGCCTGATATGAAATTCAAATCCGTGCGTACTCTCATCGCACTGCTGGTCGGTGGCTGTATTCTGCTCGTCATCACCGCGCTGGTCTTCTACTCGCTGGTCTCCGACAAGCGCTCCAACCGTCTGGTTGAACGTGAGACCAGGGCGCTTCTCGAGCGCAATATCGAAGCGCGCCTGGACGCCATCGCGGGCGAGCAAGCCGAGCGTATCAAGGGCCAACTGGAACACGCCCTGTCACTGAGCGAAGGCTTGGCGCGAACCAATGCCCTGATGGGCCAGACCGATGAGTCCGGGCGCCCGTCTCTGAATCTGAGTCGCCGCGAGCTCTCGCAGGCAATACGCCAGACCGCCATCGATAATCCTGAACTACTGGGTACTTACATTGGCTGGGCGCCTGATGCGTTCGGTCGCGATGAGGTATTCGAGGGGCGCGAGGGCATGGGTTACGGCGCAGACGGTCGTTTTCGGCCGCTCTGGTATCGCGATGAAAGCGGCAATGTCGTGGTCATCCCGCTCGATGAGTCAATGGAGAGCGCAGCGCTCCAGCCAAGCGGCGTACGTGAAGGGGAGTTCTACCTGTGCCCTCGCGATACGCTGGCCATCTGTATCGTGGATCCCATATCCTACGACTATGATGGTCAGGTAGAGCTGGTGACCTCATTCAGCACACCGGTGCTGGTCGACGGCGAATTTCGCGGCGCCGCCGGTGTCGACGTGTCGGTCAACTTCATTCAGTCCATGCTCAACGACGCCAATCAATCGCTTTACGATGGCGCGGGCGAAATGGCGCTGGTGGCCTCGGGCGGCACATTGACAGCGCACACTGCCCGGGAAGACGCACTGGGCCAGCCAGGTAGTGACGTACTCGATACCTCGGTACAAACGTATATCCAAAGCGCCCAACGTGGTGAAGCGGTTCGCCATCACGATACCGAGCAGGACGTGATCGAACTCTACTGGCCTTTCACCATTGGCGACACCGGCACGCCTTGGGTGCTGGTATTGCGCCTGCCGGACAGCGCCGTCATGGCTGGGCTTTACACGCTGCAGCAAGAACTGAGTGACGAAGACCAGGCTTCCATGTGGGGGATGATTCTCATGGGCCTGGTCGTCGCCTTGGTAGGGCTGCTGGTCAGTTGGTTGCTGGGTAACAGTATCTCCCGCCCGCTGCGCCATCTCGCTGACCGGATGCGCGACATCGCTTCGGGAGAAGGCGATTTGACTCAGCGGCTGCCGGTCAATGGGCGAAACGAAACGGCGGAGCTTGCAATTCAGTTCAACGCCTTCGCCGACAAGATTCACGACGTGCTGGTGGATGTGCGCGCCAGCAGCGAATCGGTCCACCACGCCGCCAACGAGATCACTCAGGGCGGGCAGGATCTTTCCCGACGCACCGATCAGGCGGCGTCCAGCCTGCAGCAGACCTCGACCGCCATGGAAGAGATCAGCAGCACTGTGGGCCATACCACCAGCGCCTCGAAAGAGGCCAGCGGACTGTCGCACACCGCCGCCGAACTCGCCACGCGCACCAACGGCGCCTTCAGCCAGGTAGTGACGACGATGGACGAGATTCGCACGACCTCCGATGAGATCCAGAGCATCGTCAAGGTGATCGACGGCATCGCCTTTCAGACCAACCTGCTGGCGCTGAACGCCTCGGTCGAGGCGGCGCGAGCCGGCGAGCATGGCCGCGGCTTTGCCGTCGTGGCCGAAGAGGTGCGCATGCTCGCCCGGCGCAGCAGCGAGGCGGCGGCGGACATTCGCCAGCGTATCGGCGCCTCGGTGGACAAGGTCGAAAGCGGCACGCAGCTCGTGCGCGAGGCCGAAAGCGCCATGCACGAACTGGCCGAGAGCGTCTCTCGCGTCAACCAGATGCTGGGCGATATCAGCACCGCCGCCGGCGAGCAGAACGACGGCATCGGTCAGGTCAGTATCGCGGTCAACGACCTGGATCAGATGACCCAGCAAAACGCCGCGCTGGTCGAGGAGTCCACCACCGCTGCCGAGCAGCTGAAGGAGCAGGCGGAGCGGCTGGCCGAGCTGGTGGGCGGGTTCACACTCGACACTTCCGCTGCGCCCTCCAATCGCCTGCCCTCCCCGCCGCGAGGCTAATCACTCGCATCACGCCCTGACATGCGCCGGCCAGCATCCTTGAGGCTCGCCGGCGCACGTGTTCAAACCGCCCGGTCTCGGCGCTTACTCCTCCCCTCCAGAACCTCCATTGCCACTAAAGTCTTACTCTCCAGGGCCGATAGTGGAGCAGCCATGAATGACTTGGCTCACGACACAGACTGCCTCCCCTTAAAGTGAGAATTGGATGCTTACGTCCCTGCGCATGCGCATTTTGCTCGTCACGCTGACGATTATTACCCTGGCGCTGCTGATCAACGCAGCAGTCAGCTACGTTACTCTGAAAACGCACGGTGATCGCCAAATAAGCGAGCAACTGACAGCGACTTCCAGCGACAACGCATCGGTCATCGAAGAGTGGGTGAGCGCCCGCATTGCCATGATGGAAGCGGCGCGCTCGCAGGTTGTTGCGCCAGACCCTACCACCTCGCTCATTCAGCTCGCCGACTCCGGTGGCTTTTTAAGCGCCTATATGGGCCTTCCCGACGGTGGCCTGATCTCATCGGATGGCTGGATTCCCGGGAATGACTTCGACGCGCGCCAGCGCGGCTGGTATCAAAGCGCCGTCGCCCAGGACACCACTATCGTCTCGCTTCCCTACCAGGACTCCAACAGCGGCCAACTCGTGGTTGCTTTCGCAACGCCGGTCAAACAAAACGGTCGGCTGTTCGGCGTGATCGGCGGCGACGTTCCAATCGATCAGCTCGTCAGCCGTGTTAACGCGATCCAGCCCACACCGTCGAGCTTCGCCTTTCTCAGTAGCGCCGGCGAGACCCTCATTGCCCACCCAGACCAGGCGCTGGCGCTAGCGCCGCTCGAGCGCGTAAGCCCGGCGCTCACCCCGGCACTGATCGGCCGCCTGAGCGAGACTCAAAACCGTTGGGAAGGCGTCGAGGTGCAGGGCGATACCAAGCGCATCGTTGTTACCCCCATCGCCGGCACCGACTGGGAGCTTGGCGTGGCGCTCGACGAGCACGAGGCCACCGCCGGACTGCGCGCAACGCTTCACTCTGCGCTTCTGACGCTGCTGATCGTGCTGGGCGTGACGGCGCTTTTGGTCGGACTATGGCTCAAGCGCACGCTGGCAGGGCTCGAGCGCGCCCGCGATGCCTTGAACGATATCGCCAGCGGCGAAGGCGATTTGACTCGGCGCCTGACCGTCGCCGGCAAGGATGAAGTCGCTCAGATCAGCGACGCCTTCAACCGCTTCGTCGACAAGATGGAGCACGTGCTGATCGACGTGCGCGCCAGCAGCGATGCGGTGCATCATGCCGCTAACGAAATCGCCTCCGGCGGCCAGGACCTTTCACGGCGCACTGACAATACCGCGGCGAGCCTGCAGCAAACCTCCGCCTCCATCGAGGAGATCACCAGTACCGTCCAGCACACGGCGTCTTCGGCCCAGGAGGCCAGCCAGCTTTCCCGGAACGCCTCGGAAGTGGCGGGTCACGGTGGCGAAGTAATGGGCAGCGTGGTCACCACCATGGAGGAGATCACTCAGGCCTCGGAGAAGATCGGCGAGATTGTCAACTTGATGAACAGCATCTCGTTTCAGACCAATTTGCTGGCACTCAACGCCTCGGTGGAAGCGGCACGGGCCGGCGAGCACGGCCGCGGCTTTGCGGTGGTGGCCGAAGAGGTGCGCAACCTGGCCCGGCGCAGCAGCGACGCGGCCAACGACATTCAGACGCTGATCGAGGATTCCCAGGGCAAGGTCAATAGCGGCACCTCCCTGGTGCAAAGCGCCGGCCACACCATGGCGGAGATCGTTTCGCACATCACCCGCGTCACTGACGTACTCGAGGAGATCGAGGCGGCCACCAGCGAGCAAAGCGAAGGCATCAAGCAGGTCAACGTCGCGGTGGCGGATCTGGATCGCATGACCCAGGAGAACGCCGCGCTGGTCGAGGAGTCCACCACCGCCGCCGAGCAGTTGAAGGAGCAGTCCGGCCAGCTGGCCACGGTGATTGGACGCTTCAAGGTCTCAAACCCCAGCTCCAGCGCCCCGGCCCGAGCGCCCGCTTTGACCAAAGCGCCGCAGCCGGTGGCATCGACACCGCGCCTGGCGACGACCTCCTCCACCTAGGGTGACTGGGACGAGTTTTAAGGCGGCCTTACGGCACCGGCGGCAGTTCGATATCGTCACTTCGGCTGGCACCGGCGGTCATCTCACGACACAGGCGCAGAAACTCGCGCACGCCGGTGGTCAGGTACTTGTGCCGGTGCCAGATGAAGGTGAACTGGCGCTTGAGATCCAATTCCGGGGTGGGCAGCGCGACCAGGCTGCCACGCCGGAAGGCGTCGCGCAGGGCAAGGCGTGAGACACAGCCAATGCCAAGGCCCGACTCCACCGCGCGCTTGATGCCTTCGGTATGTTCGAGCTCGAGAAGCGTATTGAAGCGGCTTCGGCGATGACGGGCCGCGTGTTCGAGCGTCATGCGCGTGCCGGAGCCCTCCTCGCGCATGATCCAGTCCTCGCGTAAAAGCTGCTCGAGTTCCAGATGCTTGCGCCCGGCAAGCGGGTGGCGCGGCGAGCAGAACACGCAAAGCTCATCCTCGACCCAGGGTTGGCTGACGATCATCTCGTCGTCGCACTGGCCTTCGATCAGGCCCAAATCCAGTGAGTGCTGGCGCACGCCTTCAATGATATGGCGCGTATTGCGCACCGCTAGCCGTACTCGACTGCCCGGATAGCGCTGCATGAAATCGCTGATCAAAAGCGTGGCCAGATAGTTGCCGATGGTCAGCGTCGCCCCCACCTCGAGCGCGCCTACGCCCTTCTGGCCGCGCAGTAGCTCCTCGACCTCCTCGGCGCGGTCGAGCAGCGCGACCGCCTTGGGCAACAGCTGAAACCCTAACGCGTTGAGCTTGAGCCGCTTGCCGAGTCGGTCGAGCAGCTGGCAGTCGAACTGGCGCTCGAGCTCGGTCAGCGCCGTGCTGGTGGCGGATTGCGACATGGCGAGCGCGCGCGCCGCCTGGGAGACGCTTTCGTGCTGGGCGACGGCCACAAACACCTCGAGCTGGCGCAACGTGTAGTGCATGACCCACCTATATCGATTTTGCAGATAATGTTTATCAGTATAATTGACTTAACAGATATGCCGCCACCGACTAGACTTTGCGGCATCATCATTCATCGCTTTTATTCTTTTATCGAATATTCAATGCGAATGCCTATCCATTGCCCGGCATTTGCGTCCAAGGAGTCATCATGAGCAAGTTTGCCCTGGAAGACGTGCTGAGCGTTCATCACTGGAACGATACGCTTTTTAGCTTTCGCACCACGCGCGAGCGCAGCCTGCGCTTCAAGACCGGCCAGTTCGTGATGATTGGCTTGGAGGTCAACGGCAAGCCCTTGATGCGCGCCTACTCCATCGCCAGCCCCAACTACGAGGATCACCTCGAGTTTTTCAGCATCAAGGTGCCGGATGGCCCGCTCACCTCGCGCCTGCAGCACCTCAAGGTGGGCGATCAGATCATGGTCAGCCGTAAGCCGACCGGGACACTCGTGTGCGACGACCTGCTGCCCGGGCGCAACCTCTATATGCTCTCTACCGGCACCGGCCTTGCGCCCTTCATGAGCCTGATTCAGGACCCGGAAGTGTACGAGCGTTACGAGAAGATCGTGTTGGTACACGGCGTGCGCGAAGTCTCCGAATTGGCCTACGCCGACTTCATCACCAAAGAGCTTCCCGCCCACGAATACCTGGGCGAGGAGGTTGCCGAAAAGCTCGTCTACTACCCGACGGTGACGCGCGAAGAGTTTCACACCATGGGCCGCCTGACCGATCATATTCGCAGCGGCAAGATTTTCGAGGATACGGGACTTGCGCCGATCGACCCGCGCCAGGACCGCGCGATGATCTGCGGAAGCCCGGCCATGCTCGACGATACCAGCGCTCTGCTCGACGAGCTCGGCATGAACATCTCACCGCGCATGGGCGAGCCCGGCGACTACGTGATCGAGCGCGCCTTCGTCGAGAAGTAATACCCCGATAAGGCCATTAAAAAGCCCCGCTAACTTTCCGGTTGGCGGGGCTTTTTGCAAGCGCCTGGCGAGCTTAAACTGCGTCTTTACCGGTTTCGCCGGTACGGATACGAATCACCTGCTCGAGCGGCATGACGAAGATCTTGCCGTCACCGATCTTGCCGGTGTTCGCCACCTGGGTGATCGCCTCGATCACCTGCTCGACCAGCTCGTCGTCCACGGCCACTTCGAGCTTCACCTTGGGCAGAAAGTCCACCACATACTCGGCGCCGCGGTACAGCTCGGTGTGCCCCTTCTGGCGGCCAAAGCCCTTCACTTCCGTCACGGTAATCCCCTGCACGCCGATGTCCGAGAGGGATTCGCGTACGTCATCAAGCTTGAACGGCTTGATAATGGCTGAGATAAGTTTCATTGCGACATCCTTTAACTGGGTGGCCCGTTATTATCCGGGTAAGCGAAGGTCATCATGGGCCCCACGCGCCCGCTCCCCTTAAGCATACACCGCTCTTGCCAGAGAATAAAAAAGCCTCCCACGAAGGGGAGGCTTGGGTCGCTGATCCGGGTCAAGCGTGCTTACTTCTTGACGCTGAACTCCGGGTAAGCTTCGAGGCCGCACTCGGCGATATCCACGCCTTCGTACTCTTCCTCTTCGCTGACGCGAATCCCCATGATGGCTTTCAGCACCAGCCACACGACCAGGCTTGCCACGAACACCCAACCGAAGATGCCCACGATTCCGATCAGCTGCGCGCCGAAGGAGGCCTCCGCGTTGGTGAAGGGCACCGCCAGTACGCCCCAGATCCCAACGGCGCCGTGTACCGAGATCGCACCGACCGGGTCGTCCAGCTTCACTTTATCCAGCGTAACGATGGCGGCGACGACGATCAAACCACCCACCGCGCCGATGATGGCCGCACCCAGCGCCGTGGGCGACAGCGGATCGGCGGTGATGGCGACGAGCCCGGCAAGCGCCCCGTTGAGCGCCATGGTGAGATCCGCCTTACGAAACCACAGCTTGGCCAGGATCAGCGCAGCGATCACGCCACCGGCGGCAGCGGCATTGGTGTTGACGAATACCTGAGCGACGTTATTGGCCGAGGCCACGTCGGACATCTTGAGCTCCGAGCCGCCGTTGAAACCGAACCAGCCCATCCACAGGATGAAGGTACCCAGGGTGGCCAGCGGCATGTTGGCGCCGGGAATGGCGTGAATGGCACCGTCCTTACCGTACTTGCCCTTACGCGGACCAAGAATCAGCACGCCTGCAAGCGCCGCCGCCGCACCTGCCATATGCACGATGCCGGAACCGGCGTAGTCGGAGTAGCCCACCTCGGCGAGCCAACCGCCGCCCCAGGTCCAGTAGCCGGACACCGGATAGATGAAGCCTGTCATCACCACGGCGAAGGCCAGAAACGCCCAGAGCTTCATGCGCTCGGCCACCGCACCGGAGACGATCGACATGGCCGTTGCCACAAAGACCACCTGGAAGAAGAAGTCGGAGCGCATGGAGTAGTAAGGCGCGTCTTCACCGCCGCCAAGCACCGCGTCCACGCTATTTTCAGCGCCCAGCAGCATGCCAAGGCTTGGCAAGAAGCCGCCTTCACCACTGGAGTACATGATGTAGTAGCCCACCAGTAGATACATGGTGCAAGCGATGGCGAACAGCGCAATGTTCTTGGTCAGGATTTCTGCAGTGTTCTTGGCACGTACCATGCCAGCCTCGAGCATCGAGAAGCCGGCGGCCATCCACATGACCAGCACGCCGCAGATCAAAAAGTAAAAGGTATCGAGCGCGTAGCTCAGATCGGTGACTTCGTTCATGAATCGTTCCCCGTGTTCCTGGCGTTATAGTGATTCGATCAAGACGTATCCAAATCCTGCAGGCTATACCGCGTCGGCGCCGCGCTCGCCGGTACGAATACGGATGACGTCCTCGAGCGGCGTGACGAAGACCTTACCGTCGCCGATCTTGCCGCTGTTCGCCGCGCTGCAGATGGCATCGAGCACACCGTCCAGGCGCGAGTCGTCGACCGCGACTTCCACCTTCACCTTGGGCAGAAAATCGACGACGTACTCGGCGCCCCGGTAGAGTTCGGTATGGCCCTTCTGACGCCCGAAGCCCTTGACCTCGGTCACCGTGATCCCCTGCACGCCGTTGTCGGCCAGTGCTTCACGAACGTCGTCGAGCTTGAACGGCTTGATGATAGCGGTGATGAGTTTCATCCCGGATCTCCCTGCTGGGTAAGTAGCGCTAAAATGAGCGGCGCTGGAATAAGTAGCGGCACTGCCGCCGACATTAATGCGATGCCTCGTTAATGCTCATACCGTGCCATTCACTAAAATTAACTAAAAAATCATAACTTTAAGCGACGCCTTAACGTAACGAGGCCGTTGCCCAGCGCGCCAAGGCGGTGCAGAGATAATTCACCGCACCATATAAGTGCGAATAGAAAAGCGCCTTGCCTTCTTTTGATGCATTGAAAAAGTCACTGCTTTCTCGTCTGCGAAACATGCGTATTTCGCTACGGTTGCGTATCCTTACTGCAAAGACGTACAGCGACACGTCGTTTACCTTCATGCGTTCCTCATCAGGAGAGAGTCATGGCGACCCAAGACCGTATTAGCCGCCTCGCCCAGCAAATCGGCGATCGTTTACAAAACGCTTCCCATGCGCCGGAAGACATTCAAAAAGGCGTGCAACAGGTCATGCGCGGTGCGTTTGATCGTATGGAGCTGGTCTCCCGCGAGGATTTCGACATTCTGATGGACGTGCTGCAGCGCACCCGCTCGCGGGTAGAAGCGCTGGAGCGTCAGGTGGCGAACCTGGAAGCCTCGATCGACGCAAGCCAGGCCGATAAGGCAACCCCCATGGAAGCCGAGGCCCAGTCCACTCCGGCGCCAAACGAGCCGGCCCAAAAAGCCGCCAAACCGCGCGCCTCGACCGCCAAGCCGGCCAAAGACTCGAAAGGCGCTACCGGCGCAGTCGACGACCTGGGCGAATAGGCCTTTAGCGTTCCCACCCAAAAAAACCGCGGGCTCAGCAGATTGATATAAAAAATGAGAACACCTATCATTGCGCTTTACAGCGCCCCTGATTGGCGTTCTCTCAATAACAATCTGCTTTTCGGATAGCTCATGACTCGCCTTGCTCCCCTAAGCGTCGCCTTCTTGAGCGGCGCTTTTCCCTTGATGACGTTTGCCCAGGCCCAACCGACCACCGGGGACGAAGCTGCCGCTCAGGACACCATGGTCGTCGTGGGGTCGCGTACCCCCACCCAGATCAGCCAGATTCCCGGCGCGGTGCACGTGGTCGAAGGCGCCGAGCTTACCCAACAGATCAACGCCGGCGGCGATTTGAAAACCGCGTTGGGCCGGCTGGTGCCTGGGCTCGATTTTGGCCCCCAGGGGCGCACCAATGCGGGGCAAAACATGCGCGGGCGTAGCGTTCAGGTGCTCATCGACGGCGTTTCACTGAACAATTCCCGCGGCCTGTCGCGCCAGTTCGACGCCATCGACCCGTTCAACATCGAGCGCGTCGAAGTGCTGTCGGGCACCACCAGCCTTTACGGCGGCGGCGCCACGGGGGGCTTGATCAATATCATCACCAGGCAGGGCGAATCCGGGCGTCCGCACTTCGAGACTCAGGCGAGCCTTACCACCGGCTTCAACACCGACCATGATCTGGACCGGCGGCTTTCCCAGTCCGCCAGCGGCGGCAGCGATACCGTATACGGGCGTATCGGTGTGTCGCTCAATGAGAATGGCCGCCAGTATGATGCCGGTGGCAACGAGATCTTTCCCGATATCGCCCAGAGCGACTTACAAGGCAACCGTAGCCTGGACATACTCGGCAACCTGAGCGTCGAGCTCGACGCGAACCAGACGCTTCAACTGACCGGGCAGCTGTATGACTCCGGCAAGGCAAACGAGCGCGGCGTTTTCTATCCCAACCTGGCCGCGCCTGCGCCGAACCTGAACAACGCCGATATCCGCGACGGCTTTACCGCCGACCGCGAGCCGCGCACCGACCGCAAGATGATCAGCGCCAGCTACCACCACGCCGACTTGCTGAACCAGGATTTCTACCTGCAGGCGTTTCACCGGGAGGAGGAATCGAGCTTTCACCCCTTCCCCTATCGCGCCCAGGGCGGCGGCTACTACTTTGCCGCCTCCCAGCAGAACACCACGCTAAGCGGATTGAAGGGGCTGTTCTCGGCGGATCTGACCGACAGCTTCAACCTGAGCTACGGCGCGGATATCGACCGGGAGTCGTTCGATGCCTCGCAAATGCGCTTTGATCGCGCCGCCAGCGACGCCACGGGCGGGCTCGTGCAGCGCCGTGACAGCGTTACCCCGCGCTACCCGAGCTTCGAGGTCGACACGCTGGCGCTGTTTACCCAGGGCGAGTGGTGGGCCACGGACCAACTCCAGCTCAGCGGCGGCGTTCGCCACCAGCGCATGGACGTGGACATCGACGACTTCAACGGCGTGTCCGGCGGCTCGAGCGACTACGACGTGACGCTGTTCAATTCAAGCGCCTTGTACGATTTCGACAATGGCCATCAAAGCTGGCTGGGCTATTCCGAGGGCTTCGAGCTGCCCGACCCGTCCAAGTATTACGGCCGCGCCGGCCAGACCGTGGCGGACAACCCGCTCGACGGCATCAAGACCCGCCAGGTCGAACTCGGCTGGCGCTACCAGGGCGGCGACTGGTTGGCCCAGGCAGCGGTTTACTACGCCTGGTCGGATACCGCGATCGAGCTGGACGAGGATCTCAACATCGCTCAGGTCGACGACGACCGCCGCGACTACGGACTGGAGGCGTCACTCACGCGCTACATCGGCAACCACTGGGAAGTGGGCACGACGCTCCACGCGCTGGTCTCCGAGCAGAAGGTGGACGGTGACTGGCAGGATCGCGGCATTACCGTGTCGCCCTACCCCTCCCAGGACAGCCTGACCGCCCACGTGGGCTGGCAGGATCAAACGCGTACGGTTCGCCTTCAGGGCAGCCACGCCCGCGAGTACGAGGACGCCGCCGGCGAACGCATCGATGGCTTCACCACCTTCGATCTGATCGGAAGCCAAAAGACCGATTTCGGCACGCTGAGCCTGGGCGTCAGTAACCTGACCGACAAGCAGTACTCCACTCCCTGGGGGCAGCGCGCCGTGGGCTTCTATTCGCCTACCTATGGCCCAGAGTATCTTTACGACTACCAGGCCCGCGGGCGCACCTTTACGCTCGGCTGGTCGCTCGAGTACTAGCGCGCATCAAAAAGCGCCACGGTTTTCGGAGGTGATCGCATGCCACGCGCCGCCTTGAACGCCATTACGCCGCACACCCTGGCGCAGTGGGGCCAGCGGTTCGGCATTCGTTATCGCATCGATGACGCCCCGGGGGCCGCTGCCCCGGGAGCCGCCGCCCCGGTGGCCAGAGGCGAGGTGCACGACGTGCGCCTGTTCGATTCGCTGCACCTGACGCTGTCCGATCTCGAGGTCGAGCGTGGCTACACCTCCTCCTCGATGCAGGGCGTGCCCTGGTTCGTCAGCGTGGTGCTGGAAGGCGAGGTATCGCCGACGCTGGGCCAGCAAACGCTGACCCTGGGCGCTGGCGACGGGTTTTGCGCCCACTTCGACGCCGCCCAGCCGCTCATCGTCCATCAACCCCGCCAGCGCCGTTTGAAAACGGTGAATCTCGCGGTGCTGGCGACCGCGCCGTTCGCGCTGCCGGCGCCGATGTCCAAAAGCGCGCTCCACCGCTGGTCGCTGCCGCCATCGCTTTACCGCACGCTGGTACAGGCGGCCTGCGAGCCCGCAAGCGCCTGGCGCCAGCGGCTCGTTTGGCAGGGGCTGGCGCTGCAGCTTTTGGGCAACGCTCTTCCCGAATCCGATGAAACCGCCACGCCTCGGCTATCCAGGCGCGACCGCGACTGCCTGAGTGCGCTTCATGAGCGCATCCGCCGCGACCCGGGCGCCGAGTATTGCCTATCGGCGCTGGCCCGCGACGCCGCCATGAGTACCAGCAGCCTGCGTCAAAAATTCCGTCAGCTTTACGGCGACACCCTCTTTACGCACGTTCGCCGCTGCCGGCTCGATCAGGCACGGCGCTATCTCGAGCAGGGCGTTAGCGTTCAGCAAACGGCCCACGCCTGCGGCTTCAAGCACGCGACCAACTTCGCGACCGCCTTCAAGCGCGCCTTCGGCGTTACGCCCCACGACGTCCGTTCGCCTCGATAGCCGCTCAAAGCGCCGCGCCTGAGCGTTCACGATCTTCCGCATATTTGTCATCGGGCATAGCCCTTCTAGCGAGCGGCATACCTTTTCTGCCCCATAAAAGGTAATAATTCTCATTACCTAAAATTTTCGCGTTCGATTCCAGGACCTATCATGCTGCCGACCCGCACGTTCACCCTCGCTCCTGTCGCTGCCGCTTTGATGCTGGCCTCATTTCAGGCCAGCGCCCAGACCACGGCCACCCGGCTCGACACCGTGACGGTCACCGCCCAGCAGGCCGCCACCAAGGTCGCCACCCCCTTTCTGGAAACCCCGCAGAGCGTTTCGACCATCACCGACGAACAGATGGAGCGCCGCGGCGTAACGACCGTTCAGCGCGCCGCCGACTACACCCCCGGCGTGTACACCAACCAGGTCGGCGCCTCCAACCGTTTCGACTACCTGGTGCTGCGCGGCTTCTCCGACGGCAGTCTGAGCAATACGTTTCTCGACGGCCTGAAGCTGATGGGCGACGCCAACTCGCATAGCTCCATGCGCGTCGATCCCTGGTTTTTGGAAAGCATCGAGGTGGTGCGCGGCCCGGCATCCGTGCTTTACGGGCGCGCCTCCCCCGGCGGGGTGGTCGCGCTCAACAGCAAACGCCCCGAGTTCGACCAAAGCGGCGAGCTGCGCTTTCGCTTGGGCAATAATCAGCAGCGCAGCGCCGCGTTCGACCTGACCGGGCCGCTGGGCGACGAGCAGCGCGTGGCGTTTCGCCTGACCGGTATCGCCAGCGCCTCCGACACCCAGTTCGACCCCGCCAAGGAGGCGCGCTACGCTATCGCCCCACGTTTGACCTGGGACATGACCGACGCCACCAGCCTGACGCTCGAAGCCTACCTGCAGGACGAGCCCGAAGGCGGCTACCACTCCGGCGTGCCGTTCGAGGGCTCGGTGGTGCCCCACAACGGGCGCAGGATCAGCAACACCTTCTTCGACGGCGAAGAGGCCTTCGATACCTATGAGCGCACCCAGCGGATGGTCGGCTACACCCTGGAGCACCGTTTCAACGAGGACGTCACCGGGCGCCAGCTGTTGCGCTACCTGAATTCCGACGTGGTGCTCAACCAGGTCTACGGCTTCGGCTGGAGCGCGCCGGATTCCAATGAGCTGACCCGCTACTACTCGGGCAGCGACGAGTCGCTCACCGCCTGGACGGTGGACAACCAGCTGGAAGCGGCGCTCGATACCGGCGCCGTGGCCCACCAGTTTCTGTTCGGCGTGGACTACCAGCACCGTGAAAACGAAGTCTCCTGGCCCTCCGGCGCCTTTCCGCCGCTCGATGCGTTTGATCCGGTCTACGGCGTCAACCTGGATGAGGCGGTGTTCTACGACCCGACGCGCGAGCATCACGAGATCGAACAGACCGGTGCCTACCTGCAGGATCAGGTCAGCGTCGAGAACTGGCGCTTTACCCTCGGCGGGCGCTACGATTGGGTGAACATCGACAACGTCAACCGCGACTCACAGGATGCAAGCTCACTCAGCGACACCCAGTTCAGCGGTCGCGCCGGAGCGGTGTATCTGTTCGACAACGGCGTAGCGCCCTACGTGAGCTATTCCACTGCCTTCACGCCGACCAGTTTCGTCGACGAGCGCGGCGACCTGCTCGCCCCCATGGAGGGCGAGCAGTGGGAGGCCGGCGTCAAGGTCACGCCCGAGGGTAGCCAAAGCCAGTTCAGCGCCGCTGTTTTCCACATCAGCCAGGAGAACGTGGCCACCAAGGAGCAGCCGACCGACCCCTACCGGGCCGTCGGCGAGATCGAATCTCAGGGTCTGGAGCTCGAAGCGCAGACTCGGCTCACCGACACGCTGTCGCTACAGGCGGGCTACAGCTTCACCGATATTACCTACGCCAAAAGCGATGACGGCAACGAAGGCAACAACGCCATCTATGCGCCGCGCCACCAGCTTCAGGCCTGGGGACACTACGCGCCGGTGGATGGCGGGCTCAGCGGTGTCGACATGGGCCTGGGCATTCGCCACTACGCCGACATTGCCGCTGACCGTGCCAACACAGAGAAGGTGCCCGACTACACCCTGGTCGACGCCACGGTAGGCTACGACTGGAGCCAGCAGGGTTTTGAAGGCGTCGAAACCCGCCTCAACGTCAACAACGTGCTGGACAAGGAGTACGTCGCGACCTGCAACTCGCTGGACTACTGCTACTTCGGCGCCGAGCGCAGCGTGACCGCCAGCGTCCACTACCGCTTCTGATCAAGCGCCACGCGCAGCGCCCGGGCCATCGCGCTCGGGCGTTCATCGTTTCGGATTTGCAAACAATAAATATTATCGTTTAAATACCGGCTGACTTCTCGAGTGATGCCCTGCATGCGCCTTTCTCCTCTTATTGCCCGCGGCCTGCTGCTGGCCGCCAGCCTTCTGCCGGCCGGTGCCCAAGCGCAGTGGGCGACGCTTGATTGGACCATCGCCGAGACGCTGCTGGCCATCGACGCGCCGATCGAAGGCGTGGCGCAAATTCCCGCCTACCATGACTGGGTCGGCGAGCCGCGCCTTCCGGATTCGGTGGTTGATCTGGGCCTGCGCCAGCAGCCCAACTTCGAGCTGATGGCCCAAAACCCGCCGGAAGGCTTTCTGATTTCGCCGATGTTCGAAGGGCTCACGCCGAAGCTATCGCGCCTTGCGCCGGTAAGCTCGTTTGCGCTCTACACGCCAGGCGAAGAGACCTGGCCGGAGCTGCTGAGCTTCACCCGCCAGCTCGGCGAAAAGACCCACCGCGAGGCCCAGGCCGAAGCGCTGATCATCGAGACCGACTCACTGATGGAGCGCCTGAGCGAACAGACGCGCGCCACATCGCCGCTTTTGATGATTCAGTTCATGGATGCGCGCCACGTGCGCGTGTTTGGCGACAATAGCCTCTACAACGCTGTGCTCTCGCGGCTGGGCATCGATAACGCCTGGCAGGAAGCCACCAACGCCTGGGGCTTTGCGCTGACCGGCGTCGAGACGCTGGCACACTATCCCGACGCTACCCTGGTCATCGTCGACCCCGTGCCCACCGGCGTCGAGGAAGAGCTCGCGCGCAGCGGGCTGTGGCAGCGCCTGCCCGCCATCGAAGAGCACCGCGTGATTCGTCTGGCGCCGGTCTGGAGCTTCGGCGCACTGCCCTCCGCTCAGCGCTTTGCCCGCGAGCTGACCCGGGCACTGAACGATGCACCGCCACCTGTTGATTCCTGAACCCCGTTGACCGGGCGCATTGCCCAACGTCGAGCAAATGTGCCAGGTTTAATTGGCAAAAGAAAAATTAGACCGCCAACAGGGGAACGGTGATGACACTTGCCATCGTGAACACGCGTGCCGGCGTAGGGCTCGACGCTCCGGCAGTGCAGGTCGAGGTGCATCTGGCCAACGGCCTGCCGGGATTGACGCTGGTCGGCCTGCCGGAAGCCGCCGTGAAGGAGAGCCGCGAGCGGGTGCGCAGTGCGCTGGTCAACGCAGGCTTTGACTTTCCCAACACCCGGCGCATCACCCTGAACCTGGCCCCGGCGGATCTGCCCAAGGAGGGTGGGCGTTTCGATCTGCCCATTGCGCTGGGCATTCTCGCCGCCTCCGGCCAGCTGCCGGTGGAGGCGCTTGAAGGCATCGAGTGCGCGGGCGAGCTGGCCCTCGACGGCAAGCTGCGTCCGGTGCCCGGCATGCTGCCGTTTGCGCTGGCCACCAAAAGCGCCGGGCGCAGGCTGATGGTGCCCAGGGCTTGCGCGGACGAAGCCGCGCTTGCGGGTAACGGTCTGGAAGTCCTGCCGGCCGAATCACTCTGGGACGTCGTGGCCCACCTTCTGGATCAGACCCGCATCGCGCCCCACGTGCTGCCCGCCCCACCGAAAGCGCAGACCCCCGCGCCAGACCTTGCCGATGTACGCGGCCAGCACCAGGCGCGCCGGGCGCTGGAAGTGGCCGCCGCCGGTGGGCATAACCTCTTGCTGGCCGGCCCGCCGGGCACCGGTAAGACCATGCTGGCCAGCCGACTGCCCGGCATTCTGCCGCCGCTTAACGAGGACGACGCGCTG
Source organism: Halomonas sp. GD1P12 (assembly GCF_025725645.1). NCBI lineage: Bacteria > Pseudomonadati > Pseudomonadota > Gammaproteobacteria > Oceanospirillales > Halomonadaceae > Halomonas > Halomonas sp. GD1P12. Next base: position 3,543,778 of record NZ_CP107007.1, read on the forward strand.
CAGGTCGCCGCGGTGCGCTCGGTGTGCGGGCTGGCGCTCGAGGCGGACTGGGGCCAGCGCCCGTTTCGACAACCGCACCACAGCGCCAGCGCCGCCGCGCTCGTTGGCGGCGGCTCGAAACCCAAGCCTGGCGAAATTTCCTTGGCGCACATGGGCGTACTGTTTCTCGACGAGCTGCCGGAGTTTTCCAGAAGCGTTTTGGAAGTCTTACGCCAGCCTTTGGAAACCGGCGAAATCCACCTGTCGCGCGCCAGCCACGAGCGCCGCTACCCTGCCCGTTTTCAGCTCGTCGCCGCCATGAACCCCTGCCCCTGCGGTCACCTGGGCGACCCGCGAAGCCGCTGCCAGTGTACGGCCAGCCAGATCCAGCGCTATCAGGCGCGGCTCTCCGGCCCGCTTTTGGATCGTATCGACCTTCAGGTGGAAGTCCCGGCGCTGCCGCCGGAGCAGCTCACCGCCCAGACCCAGGGCGAATCGTCCGACGCGGTACGCGAGCGCGTGATGGCCGCCCGAGCGCGCCAGATGGAGCGCGGCGCGCTCAACAGCCAGCTAAGCGGCAAGGCGCTGGAAGCCGCCTGCGACTTGAACGACGAGGAGCGCACCTGGCTTGCCGAGGTGCTGGAAAAGCTCAAGCTCTCGGCGCGGGCGTATCACCGCGTGTTGCGGGTGGCGCTGACGCTTTCTGATCTACAGGGCGAACCCAAGCCGGGGCAGCCGCACCTGATCGAGGCCATTGGTTACCGGCAGCTGGATCGCCTGCTGGGAAAAGGCTGAGCCACGCCTCCTGATGCCGACCACGAGAGCAGGCTCGAGGCACCTTCGTCAGCCAGCGGTATTGTCGCGGCGCCAACAACGCCCATGATCACATTCCTGGGCACGATCGCGACCCCGATCCTGGCCACAGTGAAGCCAGTCATCGCCGCGCTATCAGGAACACCGAGCGCGCCGGCCAGCAAGACCCCGGCGCGCTCGGCCAGTTCTTCGATCTGGCGGCATAAAGAACCACCTTTATTCATCCATGTTTTACTTAAGTAATTTAAGCCAAAGTTGTAATCCTGGATTCATAGCATAACCGCAACACTGTGGGCCACACGGTAGAGACAGGAGGGTCAGCGCCGGTGCCCTCCCTGCTTTACCGACCAAAGTGAAACAGCCCTGGATACCGCAGGTGCTGCGCTTATTGCTTGAATTCAGGAGTTCAGGATTTAAACACTTGTTATCAACATTTCAGAATACGTAAATGGCTTTTGCCATAATGGTTGTACCATCGAAGTTATCTGTTTGCCCGTTACTATCCAGGTAAGGCGTATTATCGCTTCTGCCGCGGCGGAAAGAGGAGTTTGGCCCGCCCTTGAGACTGAGCTCAAGCCCAGGAACCGCAGTAGGGGTATAGAAAATCGCTCCACCAACTTCATATTCGTATAAATCCTGCCCCGCATATTCGAAATTGAAACCATAACGAGAGATAAATCCCAGTCTTACTTCTGGACTGTACCGGTGTAGGTAACTCAGTGCTATAACGTTTTCTTGATCATTATAAAAGTCTTTAGACAAGCCATTAGCGATGTTGCTATCTTCGCCATATGAATTATTTGAAAGATTGTTTTCAAATCGACCCAAGCTACCCTCTCTTTCTGCTGACACATAAGCATAACCTAGAGACAAAATGCCCGAGGACAAGAAGAAGTCGGCCTTTATTTCTGCAATATAAGCATCGTCATCAAAGAACCGATTTTGATCAGGCAGCGATCTATAGTTGGATAATGCATCTACATAAATAAGTTTGGCGGAGAACTTTCTATTTTCTTGAACATTACTATAACTAAAGGACTGGCTTCGTAAGTAGTCCTGACCTTCGCCGATATAGTAATGAAAAGAGTGACCATCTGTGTTATAATCAGCTGCCAAGGTATAAATAAAATCAACATCTTCATTATCTTTTGTCAGCAGACTTTCTCTACCAGAGACATTGGGGGCAGAGTAATCTGTTAAATAGCCCGCTTTAAAATTCCAATTTTCTGATTCCACTTCTGTTGTAATACCATAATAAGCGCTGGAAGTAACACTACCGTCGCGTGACACGGCACCAAAATCTTCTAGTACACGTAGCCCTTCATAGAAATAGACATTAGTACCGTTATCCGTTGAAAACGTCTGTTTTAGAAATGCCTCTGAGACCTTATCAAAGCCTTGAGCACTTCGCTGGCCATCATCGCCCACTTCAGACTGTAAAATACTTTTTGCAAAAAACGTCTCACCATAATCAATCGGCTCAACGGCAAGTAACCCAAAGTTAAAGCCATAGTGATCGTCTACGTAGACCGAATCAAAATCATACGAAGCTGACTGCACCCAGTTCAATATATCTGAGTTTCCAGCCCTATCGTAGCGACCGCTTTGGACATTGTCATAAAAGTTAATAAGACCAAGCGTATGATCACTTTCTTTTACGAAGTCGATGAAATTGGCGCTCGCGTAATTGATAGGCGATAAAATGCATAGTGTGATGACGATTTTTTTCATACGTTTCTCTTTTATATTTATTTATTAGAAAAAACAGTCACATTAAAGTCGCTATACAGCACTCAACCGATAGCTTCTGTTTGTGATTTCATGAATATTCTTGTAGGAACTTTTTACTTAGCTTTATAACTTATTAATCAGCATGAGTAGCACTCAAGAATTGAGCCGGTTTGTCGACGTTTTGTGGACGGTACTAAAAGTTGATATACCATGTTGGCTCCAAATTATTTTTTAGTGGTGCAATTGATTCAATAGCTGTTCATAAACTTGACGGTTAAGCAAGCCAGCGCATTTGATAAAAATCATGTTAGAGAAAAAAATATATTCTTTAAATGAATAATATTTCTATCAAGTATTTACGATATCGATTTGACCGTTGTGATAAATACAAGGCAGATTAGAAAAGCAAGAAAGGTTTGATTCGCCGAGGGCTGAAGCAGCCGGCGCTCGCCGGCCTGATCCGCTGGCTTTATCATAGCGCCAGCGCCGCGGCACTCGTGGGCGGCGGCTCGAAACCCAAGCCCGGCGAGATTTCGCTGGCCCACATGGGCGTGCTGTTTCTCGACGAGCTGCCGGAGTTTTCCAGAAGCGTGCTGGAGGTCCTTCGCCAGCCGCTGGAAACCGGCGAAATCCATCTGTCGCGGGCGACCCACGAGCGCCGCTACCCGGCGCGTTTTCAGCTCGTCGCCGCCATGAACCCTTGCCCCTGCGGCCACCTGGGCGACCCGCGAAGCCGCTGCCAGTGCACGGCCAGCCAGATCCAGCGCTATCAGGCGCGGCTCTCTGGCCCGCTACTGGACCGTATCGACCTTCAGGTGGAAGTCCCCGCCCTGCCGCCGGAGCAGCTCACCGCCCAGACGCAGGGCGAATCGTCCGACGCGGTACGCGAGCGCGTGATGGCTGCCCGAGCGCGCCAGATGGAGCGCGGTGCGCTCAACAGCCAGCTAAGTGGCAAGGCGCTGGAAGCCGCCTGTGACTTGAACGACGAGGAGCGCACCTGGCTTGCCGAGGTGCTGGAAAACTCAAGCTCTCGGCGCAGGCGTATCACCGCGTGTTGCGGGTGGCGCTGACGCTTTCTGATCTACAGGGCGAACCCAAGCCGGGGCAGACGCACCTGATCGAGGCCATTGGCTATCGGCAGCTGAATCGTCTGCTGGGAAAAGGCTGAGCAGTGCCTTACCCCTGATAACGTCCACTCATCACCCACGCCGTCCAGGAGCCGTCGAACAGCGAAAGGTGCTCAAAGCCGGCAAGCTCGGCGGCCACCCACAGGATGCAGGCGGTAATGCCCGAGCCGCAGCTAAACGCCACGTGATCCGCCGGCGATAACCCCCTGTCACGCAATAGTCGCGCAATCTCCTCAGCGCTTTTGAAGTAGCCGTTTTCCAGCACGTCACCAAACGGCAGATTGCAGGCGCCGGGCACATGCCCGCCTGGAAACTCCGGGCGCGGCTCCGGCGCCTGTCCGGAAAAGCGCCCGGCGCTTCTGGCATCCACCAGCGTGAAGCGCGGTGCGGCGATGTTGGCCTGAACGTCATCCACGCTGACCACGCTCGGGTTGGCCTTGAGTACCGGGGGCGTCGCAAGCGGTGTTGGCTCGCTATAGCCCTGCTGCACCGGAAGCGACTGCGCAAGCCACCCCGGCAGGCCACCGTCGAGCAGCCGGACGTTGGTAAAGCCCGCCTGGGTCAGCAGCCAGTAGGCGCGCGGGGCGGAGAAAACGCCGCGGTTGTCGAAGACGACGATCTCGTCATCGATCGAGAGACCCAACTGCCCGCACGCCTGTTGCAAGGCGTCCAGCGCCGGCAGCGTGTGGGGAAAGGGCGCACTCTGATCAGAAAAGACCCGCTCGATATCGAATTCGAGCGCACCCGGCAGCGTGCGACCATCCTCCGGTACAAAGGATGCGATGGGGCTGTTGGGCAGCGAGGCGTCCAGCACCCTGGGCGGATTGACGCGCTTTAAACGCTCGTTAAGATCAAGTGCGGAAATGAGGATATCAGACATGGGATGAAACTCCTGGTAGTCCGGGAATGGTGGCATTCTCATGACGTCACCCCGGGCTTTTAAGCGCGATGCACACTCAGCCTGCCAGCAGACGCAGCCCCATCCAAAGCCCCATACCGATCATCACCAGATTCTCGGTCAGCGACACGAAACCCAGCGGCACGTTCTTGCCGCCGCCCACGCAGGCGCACTTGAGCTCGCGTTTATCGATATAAACTGCCTTGAACACCGAGACCGCGCCCACGCCGCCGGCGAGCAGCGCCAGCGGTGCAGCGAGCCAGATCAAGGCGCCTGCCAACATCAAAAGCCCGGCCAGGGTTTCGATGAAGGGGTAGGCATAGGCGTAGGGCACGTAGCGCTGGGCGAGCAAGTCGTAGTTGATGAACATGGTGCTAAAGCTTTGTACGTCCTGAAGCTTTTGCAGGCCCAGCAGCACCATGGCGGTGGCGATGGCGTACTCCGGCATACGAGGCGCCGTAAGCGAACCTGTGGCGGCCCAGCTCACCGCCAGGCCGATCAACAGCGCCACGGCAAAAATCGCCAGTACCGGGCGGTAGGTCGTGGCGTTGGGGTCGCGCACGCGAAGACCAAGGTGCTTGCGCACCTCCTCATAGCCGCCGATGCGCTCATCCCCAATATAGGTCTGGGGCGTGGTCTTGACGTTTTCTCGCGCCTTGAAGGCATCGATCTCCTCGCGGGAGGTCAGCCAGTGGTCCTCCACCTCGAATCCCTTGCGCTTCAAAAGATCCACCGTTTTCACGCCGAAGGGGCAGCGGTGTTTGGTCATGTTCATGCGATAGACCCGGGCGGTACCGCGTGTGGTCGTTGCCATCATTCACCTCGCTGAAACTATTGAGCGTGCTATTTACTAGTGTAGACGTTAGGGCGCCCCATGGCTTTTCAAGCCGCTAACAGCGGGCGCGTTTTCGCGTCAAACCGTAGCCCAGCAGCCCCACCACCGGCCCCGGTACCAACAGCCAGGCCGCGTCCAGCTGGACACGTTCGAACAGCGCGGTGACGAGGCCGATGGAGACCACGGTGATGGCAAAACCGATGGCGTTCAAAATGGCAAGTGATGCTCCGACGATCGCCGGCGGGCAGGCCTTTGCCGCCAGCGCCGAGAACTGCGGCGAGTCCGCCACCACCGCCGCGCCCCAGACGAGCAGCAACAGGCCAAGCCCCACCGGCGACAGCGTGCGCCAGAAAAGCGCAAACAGCACGGCGCAGAGGCACGAGAGCGTCAGCATGGATAACGCCACGGCGGCGCTGCCAAATCGGCGCGACAGCGCCCCGCCGACAAGGCACCCCAGCGCCCCGACGCCGATCACGCCAAAGGCCATGCCCGATACGCCAATACCGAACGCGTCACTGGCCAGCACCGAGTTCGCCACCAGCAGCGGCACCACCGTCCAGAAAGCGTAAAGCTCCCACATGTGGCCGAAATACCCCCAGGCCGCCGCGCGAAAACCGGGCGCCTTGAACGCCTCGCTGACTTGCAGCGGCGAGCTCGAACCCGTTTGGCGCGCCGGCAGATGCGCGCCGTCACCCAGCATGAAAATCAGCCCCGCGCCCGCCAGCGCCAGCACGGATGACGCGCTGATCACGACCTGCCAGGGAAGATCGGCGCCCAGCTCTTTGAGCCCGTGGGGCAAGGCGGTGCCGAGGGTCAGCATCGCCACCAGTTGGGCCAGCGCCTGGCCGGTGCGTTCCGGGGCCCAGCTGACCACCAGCTTCATGCCCACCGGATAGATACCGGCCAGGCTGAGCCCAACCAGAAAGCGCCAGAGAAGCGCCTCGGTCAAGCCTTGAGCGCTCCAGGCGAATAGCGCGTTGCAAAGCGCCCCCAGCAGAGCGCTTGTCACGAACAGGTGGCTTGCGCGAAAGCGGTCGGCAAGCCCGGTCAATGCCAGCGTGAGCGTGCCGAGAATGAAGCCGCTCTGCACCGCACCGGTCAGCCAGCCGATTTCGGCGGCGCTGACGCTCCAGACGCGGGTCAGTTCTTCAAACGCGCTGTTGGCGCTGAACCAGAGCGAGGTGCCCAGCAGCTGCGCCAGCGCGATGACGGCGACCGGCCGGCGGGCCAGCACGCTCGGCGTATGCGAAAAGGGTCTTTGTGCCACTCGTCACCTCTCGACGCGTTGGTGGATGAAGGGTCGGCCGTGAAAAGCCAGGCGCGGCGCTGCTGCTTACAGCCCGGTCGAGTGCGTCAGCGCGCGGGACGCCGCGGCGGTATCGTCGACGCCGCCGTCAGGCCCGGCCTCCACGTCATCGAGAAACGCTTCGAGCCGCTCGAACAGTGCCTGGCGAATGGCTATGGACTCGTTCACCAGATGGTGTTTCGCCTCGGGGTGGCGAAACACCGACGCCTGCGGCAGCTTCTCGGCCAGGATGGCGAGGTTTCGCTCCCAGTCCACCGTGGTGTCCTGCTCGCCCTGCAGAATCAGCGTCGGCAACGCGAGGGGCTCGAAAGCCAGCACCCTGGGAATCCAGCGGCGCATGGCGGACACCCAGACCACGCTCAGGCGCTCGGGCTGCAGCGGGTCGTGCTCGCGCAAAAAGGTGGTGAAGGCTTCGTCAGTGGAGTTTGGCCGGTACTTGCGCGGCAGCTCCTTGACGAAGGGGCTGGCAATGAGGTGCACCCAGCTGGCCTGGCCCCAGCGCCAGGGGCGCACCAGCGGCGCCAGCAGTACGATGGCCGCCCAGTGTGCCGCCTCACGGTGTTCCAGCGCGTCGGTCGCCAGAATCGCCGCGCCGGTGCTCTGGCCGATGCCGATCCACGGCGCCGGGGCCAAATCCGCCGCCTCCAGGGTGTGTTTGACGTGGCTGAAACAGTGCTGGTAGTCCTCGAACTCGTCGATCTCTGCTCGCGGGCCGCTGGAAAGCCCGTGGCCGGGCAGATCCCATAGCACCACCAGCCAGCCGTTCTCCAGCAGGCTTTCGAGCAGATGACGATAAAGCCCGAGATGATCGAAATAGCCGTGCACCACGAAGACCGTGCCCCGGGGCGCCATGGGGCTCCACACCTGACACCAGAGATTGAAGCGGCCGGTATCGATGAACCCGGCGTAGACCGACGGCGTACTTTCGAAAAGCTCGCTGAGCCGGTAGTGATGAAAATAGTCCTGGACCGCGCGGGTCAGCGGTGAGCCGGGGGCCAAATAGTGAAGCGCCGGGGCGCTGGGTGCCTGGCGAAACACCGCTGACAGATGATCGAACTCATGCATGGCGTCTCTCCCTGAGCGATCATGATGCCGCCATGACCGTTGCGCGCTTTATTATCATTTAGTCGAGCATGACTGCGCTTTCGCGTCTACGCTGTTTACAGGCCAAAGCGTTTATGGAACTATTTTCCATAAATAACTGTCTTGAGATCATTACCCTGACATTATCGTTCTGGAACTATTGCGTTCTTGAATTATTGTCCTGACATCATATCGATACTGGCCGTGGCCATCTTTCATCCCCACGGGCACTTTCAGAGGAGAGACCCATGAGCGAGCGTATTACGCGTCACCGCCTACAGGTGGCGGCTGAACTGGACCGCTTCATCACCGAACAGGCGCTACCGGGGACCGGTGTCGATGAAGACGCTTTCTGGTCCGGCGTCGATGCCCTGTTTCATGATCTTACCCCGAAAAACCAGCGCCTGCTGGAAGAGCGTGAAACGCTACAAAAAGCGCTCGACGGCTGGCACAAGGAGCACCCGGGTGCGGTGACCGACATGGCTGCCTACCAGCGCTTCCTAAAAGAGCAGGGCTACCTGGTCGACGCGCCGTCGACGGTCAACGTTACAACGGCCAACGTCGACCGTGAAGTCGCCGTTCAGGCGGGGCCCCAACTGGTGGTGCCGGTCAGCAACGCCCGCTACGCGCTCAACGCCGCCAACGCCCGCTGGGGCAGCCTTTATGACGCGCTCTACGGCACCGACGTCATCTCCGAAGAAGGCGGCGCCGAGAAAGGCACGAGCTTCAACCCCAAACGCGGCGAGAAAGTCGTGGCCTACGCCCGCGGCGTGCTGGACCGCGCAGCGCCCCTGGCCACCGGCTCCCATGCCGATGCGCAGAGCTATACGCTGCGCGACGGCCACCTGGTGGTGCGCCTGGCCGGCGGCCGTGAAACCGGCCTGCAAGATCCGGGCAAACTGATCGGCTTTGACGGCGACGAAAGCGCGCCGAGCTCGATTCTGCTCTCGAACAACGACTTGCACCTCGAAATCCAGATCGACGCCAACGATGCCATCGGCAAGACGGACCCGGCGGGCGTGAAGGACGTGGTCGTCGAGGCGGCGCTGACCACCATCATGGACTGCGAAGACTCCGTGGCCGCGGTGGACGCCGAGGACAAGGTCGGCGTCTACGGCAACTGGCTGGGCCTGATGCGCGGCGATCTGGAGGAGAAGATCGAGAAAGGCGGCAAGACCACTACGCGCAAACTCAACGTCGACCGTACCTGGAAAACCACCGAGGGCGGCAACGTGACCGTGCCCGGCCGTTCGCTGATGTTCGTGCGTAACGTGGGCCATTTGATGACCACGCCGGCGATTCTCGACGAGAACGGCAATGAATTGCCGGAAGGCATTCTCGACGCCGTGATGACCTCGCTGATCGCGCTGTATGACTTGAAAAAGGACGCCGACCAGCCGCGCAACTCGCGCGCCGGCTCCGTTTACATCGTCAAGCCGAAGATGCACGGCCCGAAAGAGGTGGCGTTTGCCAACGAACTCTTCTCGCGCGTGGAAGACATCCTCGGCATGAGCCGCGACACCCTGAAAATGGGCATCATGGACGAAGAGCGACGCACGACGGTCAACCTGAAAGCGTGCATCAATGAGGCGACCTCGCGCGTGGTGTTCATCAATACCGGCTTCCTCGACCGCACCGGCGACGAAATGCACACCGCCATGGAAGCGGGTCCGATGGTACGCAAGGGCGACATGAAAGCCGCCAAGTGGATCACCGCGTACGAGAAGAACAACGTACAGGTGGGCCTGGCGTGCGGCCTGCGCGGCCGCGCCCAGATCGGCAAGGGTATGTGGGCCATGCCGGATCTGATGCACGCCATGCTCGAGCAAAAAATCGGCCATCCGAAAGCCGGTGCCAACACCGCCTGGGTGCCCTCGCCCACTGCGGCCACGCTGCACGCGCTGCACTACCACCAGGTGAAGGTCGCCGACGTTCAGCGCGAGATGCAAAGCGCCGGCGAAGCCGATCTGCTGGATGATCTGCTCACCGTGCCGGTCGCCGAGAACGCCCACTGGTCCGATGAGGAGATCCAGCAGGAGCTCGACAACAACTGCCAGGGCATCCTCGGTTACGTGGTGCGCTGGGTCGAACACGGCGTAGGCTGCTCCAAGGTGCCGGACATTCACGACGTCGGCCTGATGGAAGACCGCGCGACGCTGCGCATCTCCAGCCAGCATATCGCCAACTGGCTGCACCACGGCATCGTCGACGAAGCCCGGGTGAAAGAGACGCTGGAGCGCATGGCGAAGGTGGTCGACGAGCAAAACGCCGGTGACGCGAACTACACCGCCATGAGCGCCAATTTCGAGGATTCCAGCGCCTTCAAGGCAGCCTCTGATCTGATCTTCAAGGGTCGCGAGCAGCCGTCGGGCTACACCGAGCCGCTTTTGCACGAGTGGCGCCAGGTGCATAAAGCGAAGTAAATCGCGCCTTCAATGGAACGAGCGATGAGAGCCCCGGGCAAGTGCCCGGGGCTTTTTTGTGGCATCGTTGCACCCATCCTTCACCGAACACGGAGACAACAACAATGACCGCCATGACCGTCGACGAGATCGAGCAGTTTCTGGACGAGGTATTTCCCCAGCGCATGGGCCGGGTGGAGAGCGTCGGCGAGATGCGCGCGACGATGCGCCTGACGATTGGCCACGAGCATCTGCGCCCCGGCCCGCGGGTGAGCGGGCCGACGATAATGGGCTTTGCCGACGTGGCGCTGTACGTGGCGATCCTGGGCCAGATCGGCCCGGAGCCGATGGCGGTGACCAGCGACCTGAACTGCCACTTTCTGCGCGCTGCCTCCGGCGAGCACGACATCATTGCCCACGCCCGGCTGATCAAGCTCGGCCGGCGCATGGGCGTAGGGGAAGTGCAGGTATTTTCAGCCAGCGACGACGCGCGCCCGGTGGCGCACGTCGTCGCAAGCTATGCCCTGCCGATCAAGGATTAGATCGCGGGCAGCCGGTCGAGCATGCGATCCAGCGTCAGCGGGTAGTCGCGCAGGCGGATGCCGGTGGCGTTGTACATGGCGTTCGCCACCGCCGCCGCGCCGCCGCAGATGCCGAGCTCGCCTACCCCCTTGGCCTTGAGCGGCGTCGCGGCGCCGTCCAGCGTATCGAGGAAGATCACCTCCTGCTCCGGGATATCCGCGTGCACCGCAATCTCGTAGCCCGCCAGATCGTGGTTGGTGAAAAAGCCTCGCGTCGTGTCGATATTGAGGCTTTCCGACAGCGCGGCCCCAATCGACATGGTCATGCCGCCGAGCACCTGACTGCGCGCGGTGGTCGGGTTGAGAATGCGCCCGGCGTCACAGACCGAGAGCATGCGGCGAAGGCGCGTTTCGCCGGTGTAGACATGCACCGCCACCTCGACGAAGTGCGCGCCGAAGGTGCCCAGCTCCATCTCATCCTGGAAGTCGCCGAAGTGCAGCGTGTCCTCGCCGATGAGCTCTTCGCCTTCGATCTCGAAAAGCCCAACGTCCTGGTCGCCTGCCAGCACGCGCCCGTTCTCGAAGCGCGGTGACTCGACGTTCAAGCGCTTGCCGATCTCTTTTTGCAGCGCCAAACACGCCGCGTAGACGCCCGCCGTCGAGCTTGCCGCGCCGAACTGGCCGCCGGAGCCGGACGACACCGGGTAAGCGCTGTTACCCAGGCGGACGTCTACTTCGTCCATCGTGACGCCCATGGTTTCCGCCACGGTTTGGGCGAGAATGGTGTAGGAGCCGGTGCCGATATCGGTCATGTCGGTCTCGACGACCAGCTTGCCCTCGCTCACGCGCACCCGGGCGCCGGAGTCCATGGTGATCGCGCCGCGGTAGGCGCCGGCCACGCCCTGGCCGATCAGCCACTGCCCTTCGCGCTTGCTTCCCGGCGTCTTGCTGCGCTCGCCCCAGCCGAACACTTCGGCGCCTTTTTGCAGGCACTCGACGAAGTGGCGGTCGCTATAGCGCTTGTGCGGCTCTTCCGGGTTGACCTGGGTGTCGTTGAGGATGCGAAACTCGACCGGGTCCATGCCGAGCTTCTCGGCCATCTCGTCCATGGCAATTTCCAGTACTGCCAGCCCCGAGGCCTCACCGGGCGCGCGCATGTCGGCGGATTCCGGCAGGTTCATGTCGATGGCGTGGTGCGCGGTGCGGCGGCTTTCGCCAGCGTAGAAGCAGCGCGTCTGGTTCACCGCGTCCTCGCCGGCGCCGCCCGGCAGGGTGTGGGAGATCGCCGAGTGATCGAAGGCGGTAATGTGGCCGTCCTTGTTCGCGGCGATGCGCAGGCGCTGGACGGTGCCGGAGCGGTGGGTGGCGTTGTTGAAAATGAACGGGCGCGGCAACGCGACCTTCACCGGGCGTTTGGTCTCACGGGAGGCGAGCGCGGCCAGCACCGCGTCGGCGCGCACCCAAAGCTTGCCGCCGAAGCCGCCGCCGACAAACGGGCTCTCCAGGCGGATGGTGTCGGCGTCGATGCCGAAAATCTTCGAAAGCCCCTGGCGGGACCACTCGATCATCTGGTTCGAGGTCCAGAGCGTCAGGTGCTTGCCCTCAGACCAGTCGGCGATGGTCGCGTGAGGCTCCATCATCGCGTGGCTTTGAGAAGCGGTGTGGTAGGTCTCATCCATCGTGACCTCGGCGCGCTCGAACGCGGCGTCCACGTCACCCACTTCTGAAATCACGTCGCGATCCTGAAGCCGCTTCCAGGCATCGTCCAGATCGAAGGTGCCCGGGGTCTGTTCGTACTCCACCTCGATGAGCGACGTCGCCGCGCGGGCCTGCTCAAGGGTATCGGCGACCACCACGGCGATCGCCTGGTGGTAGTGCTCGACGATATCGCCGCCAAAAAGCTTGGCGTCGTTGCTGGCCGGGCGGGGCAGCTCGTCGATGTCGAGCGCGGTGATTACCGCCGCCACGCCGTCGGCGTTGCGCGCCGCCGTGGCGTCCATGCGGGTAATGCGCCCCTTGGCGATGCTCGCGCCCAGCGGATAGCCCACCAGGTGATTCTCTACCACGTCGTTGCGCTCGTAGGCGTAGGGCGCGGTGCCGGTGACCTTCAGCGCGCCGTCGATGCGGGCGTGGGGCTTGCCGATGATGCGCGCACGGTCGAACAGGTTCTCGTCGACTGACTGGTTAAAATCCATACATCACTCCTTGGCCAGCAGAGCCGCCAGCGTGCGTTCGGCAAGCGTCAATTTGTAGGCGTTGTCTTCGGTTGGGCGGGCACCTTCCAGCAGCTTCTCCATGACGGCTTTGGCGCCGTTGGCAAGCTCGGCATCGGCGTTCTCGCGCCGCCAGGGTTTGGGCGCCACCCCACCCAGCGCCACGCGCCCTTCGCCGTTTTCCTGCTCGATCAGCGCCACCGACACCAGCGCAAAGGCATAAGACGCGCGGTCGCGCACCTTGAAGTAGCGCTGCTTGCCGCCGACTGGGGCGGGCAGCACCACGCCGGTGATGATCTCGCCGGGCGTGAGCGCGTTTTCCACCTCCGGCGTGTCGCCGGGAAGCTGATAGAACTCGTCGAGACTCAGCCGCCGAGTCTGGCCCTCGGGGTCGATGGTTTCCACCTCGGCATCGAGCACACGAAGCGCCACCGCCATATCCGAGGGGTGCGTAGCGATGCAGGATTCCGAGGTGCCGATGATGCCGAGCTGGCGGGTGTCGGCGCCCTCGTCGAGGGCGGCGCAGCCGGCGCCCGGCTCGCGCTTGTTGCAGGGCATTTTTGGGTCGAAAAAGTACGGGCAGCGAGTACGCTGCAGAAGGTTGCCGCCGGTCGAGGCCTTGTTACGCAGCTGGCTGGAGGCGCCGGCGAAGAGCGCGCGGCTGAGCACCGGATAGTCGCGCTTGATGCGCTCGTCTGCCCCGAGCGCGGTGTTGCTGACCATCGCGCCGATCTTGAGCCCGCCGTCGTCGGTGGCGGTGATGGCATCGAGTCCCGCGTGGGTGATATCGATCAGGTGCGGCGGCACTTCGATTTCGTGCTTCATCAGATCCAGCAGGTTGGTGCCGCCGGCGATGAATTTGCTGCCCGGCACCTCGAAGGCGCGCGCCGCCGCCTGGGCGGCATCGTCGATGCGCTCAAAGGAAAAGGCTTTCATGCGCGCTCCTTGGCAACCTGTTGAATGGCCTTGAGAATGTTGGCGTAGGCGCCGCAGCGGCAAAGATTGCCGGACATGCGCTCGCGAATCTCCTCGTCGGTGATCTCGACGGGTCCCGTCAGGTCATCGGTGACGTGGCTCGGGATACCCGCGCGAATTTCCTCGAGCGTCGCTTTCGCCGAGCAGATCTGGCCCGGCGTGCAGTAGCCACACTGGAAGGCGTCGTTATCGATGAACGCCTGCTGCATCGGGTCCAGATGCTCGACGTCGCCGACGCCTTCGATGGTGGTGATCTCGTCACCTTCGTGCATGACGGCCAGTGTCAGGCAGGCGTTCACCCGCTCGCCGTTGATGTTCACCGTACACGCGCCGCACTGGCCGTGATCGCAGCCTTTTTTGGAGCCGGTGAGATTCAAATGCTCGCGCAGGGCGTCCAGCAGCGTGGTGCGATTATCAAGCGTTAGCTCGTGGCGCTGGCCGTTGATGGTCAAAGCAACGTTTGAGCGCGTTTGAGCGCTCGCGCGTGGCTTCTCGAACGTCGTCGTAGAGGTCATTTTTCATTGCCTTTAATTATGTTCCGATGCCGGGTCACGGTCATGACCGGTTAAGCATAGTCACAATCGGCGCGCTCGGCCCAACGCATCCGATAACCCACATCAAGGATCGTTGACTGGTCTACGCTACACTAACGACTCCCACCCGCGCGGCCCGGCGCCGCTTCACGAGGAACGCATCCTTTCATGCAACATCTGGATCTGAAGGTCATCGAGCAAGCGCTTGCGTGGTGCGATGAAGGCGAGACGATATGGCTCTGCACGGTGCTCGACACCTTCGGCTCCTCCCCCCGGGCGCCGGGGTCCTGGCTTTGTGCGAACGGGCGCGGCGAGCACGCAGGCTCGCTCTCCGGCGGCTGCGTGGAGGAGGATTTTCTCGAACGCCTGGGCCGCGGCGCTTTTGATGCCCCGATCACCCTGACCCGCTACGGCGACGGCGAAAACGCCGTGCCCAACGTGGCGCTGCCCTGCGGCGGGGCGCTGGACGTGCTCATCGAGCGCTTGGCGCCGACGCCGGACACCCGCGCACACCTGGTCAGGCTCCGGGAGGCGCTCCAGGGCCACGAGCCGCTAATTCGCCGGGTCGATACTCAACGCGGTGAGCACGCGTTTCACCCGGCCCCGCCGGTCGGGCCGCGGGTCGAGATCAAGGGCGACGTCATCGAGCTTCGCGTCTCACCGGCGCACCGGCTAGTGATCGCGGGTATCTCGCCGATCACGGCGCCCTGCGCGTCCTTTGCCGTCACGCTGGGTTTCGAGGTGATCGTCTGCGACCCGAATGAGGCCGCCTGCCAAGCGTTCAACGTGCCCGGCGCCGAGGTCAGAACCACCCTGCCCTCGACCTATATCTCGAGCCAGACCTGCCACGGCGCTACCGCGGTGGTGGCACTCACCCACGACCCGCGCATCGACGACCTGGCGATGATGGAAGCGGTGCGCACCCAGGCGTTTTATATCGGCGTGATGGGCTCACAGCGCACCTCCAACGCCCGCGCCGAGCGTTTGGCGCGCTCCGGCGGTTTGAGCGACGCGCAGATCGCCCGTATCCACATGCCCATTGGGCTAGCACTTGGCAGCAAGACGCCTGCCGAGATCGCGCTGGCGGTGATGGCGGATATCGTGCGCGTGCAGCATGGGAAAACGATGGATGCGCTTTGAGCCAGCGGGGTCATACAGCGGCGGTGAGAAAACCCGGCACAGGAGAGTGCCGGGATATGTAACATGCGTAGCGTCAGAGGCCGCTCATTCGCGTGCGCTTTTGCAGCCAGGCAACTATCGTCAGTTCAAGGTTCAAAACGGTTAGTCGCTTTTTTTCTCGGCGCTGAAGTTAGCGGCGATTCTCTGCTGCAGGTAATCGTGAGCGGTGATGGGCGGGTACTTTCCATTGGGCCCCTGAATCGTCACGCTCTTATTCGCTTGACAGAAAAATGCCATGCTGTAGCGCGGTTGCCCCGCTTCCTCGGGCGTTGGCATGCGTACACGATGCAGCGTGGATTTCAGTTGATCATCGCTCCACCGCATCAGCATATCGCCGATATTACAGGTAATGATGTCATCACGTGGCTCGACGCTGGTCCAGGCAGGTCCGTTTCCATCCTTATTGGCATCCTGGCCTGGGCATACTTGCAAGCCCCCTTGCCCTTCGCGCTGAAAAACCATTGTCAGGCAGTCAAAATCGGTGTGGGCTCCAGCACGCCACAATGACGCATCCTGAAGTGCCTCCTTCGAAAGCGGAAGATAGTGCAAAAGCCGAAGCGTGCTTTGATACTCCTCGGAGGCACGGTCGTGCGCGAGTGCGAAAAAATCCCTTGGAAAATCCAGCTTTTCAGCAAAGCAGGAGAGTACCTGCATACCAAGCCGCCAAGCCTTATACTCGAAATCGAGAATAATGCGCTGGAACTCTGCCAGCGTCACCTGATCGGGCCACAAGCCCTCCATGCGCGGCAATGTCACTTGAAAGGATTCCTTTTGGTCCGCGGTTTGCGTGGAGGGTCGTACCTGCGACTTGAACTCCCAGCCCGCGTTTTGTCCCTTCTTTAACGCGTAGCGATTCTTTTCTTGTTCCGGCAACTGAAAAAAACGTTCGGAGAGGCGAAAAGCCTGTCGGATCTCTTCGGTTTCGAGGCCGTGATTGACCAGCTGAAAAAAACCCACTTCGCTGGCGGCCTGCCAAAGCTCTCGACTTATCTCATCACGCCGAGTTTCGAAGTCGCCAAGATCGATGAGTGGGATTTTCCGGTCGGTTTCACTGCCCAGTCCGCCAATCGTGCGCTCGAAATCGAGTTCCTCAAGCGTATTTTGAGTCTGCTCGGTCGCAGAATTACGTAAAGATAGAGTCATGGTGCTTCTCCAACGTCATGGCATATCGAGCTTGCCGGTCATTGGAGCAATGCCGGGCGACGTAACATCGCCTGCCGCTTCTACTCCGAAAACTGAAGCCGCCCCCTTTAGCGTTCGCTATCGGCGGGCAGGCTCCAGGCGAAAAAGGTTTGTTGTACCCACTGAACCGCCTTGAAAAGCAGCAGGCTGACGACCGAGAGGAAGAACAACGCCGCAAAAGCCTGGGGAATACGAAAATAAGAGGTCGAGAACTGGACGAAGTAACCCAGCCCCTGTTCCGCCGCCACGAATTCGGCGATGACAGCGCCAATAATCGCAAGCGTAATCGCCACCTTGAGGCCGCTAAAAATATGCGGCACGGCGTACGGAAGCCGTACCTGCCAGATCTGGCGCACGGGCGAGGCGTTAAGGGAGTTCGAAAGCTCCAGCATCTCCCTGGGTGTCGAAAGCAGCCCCGACGTGGTTGCCACCACAATGGGGAAAAACGAAATCAGGCAGGCAATCACGGTACGAGGCGCTTCGCCTGCACCGAGTATGACAATGATCAGAGGGGCTACAGCCACGATAGGCGTGGACTGAACCACGATCAAAAAAGGCAGCAACGTACGCTTTAAAAAAACCGAGCGCACCATCAGGATCGCCATGGGGATGCTAATAAGTACCGAAAGCGCAAAACCCGACAGCGCGACTCTCAATGTGGCCCAAAGATGGCCTAGCCAGCGCTGGCCATCCACGCCCAGAAAGGCATCGAAAATCTGGCTGGGAGCAGGGAAGACATATTCAGGCACGCTGAATAGCCTACAGCCAAGCTCCCAAAGTACGATCACTCCTAAAAAAGCCAGTAGAGGAAGCAGTTTTTGATGTACCAGATCGTGAATATAATTCGCGTCTTTCATGGAGTGCTTCCTCACGAGGTTTGATGCTCAAGCGGTCGAGTCGCGGACGGTCGTGCGCTTTCAGGCTCAGGATCGTTAAAGGCAGTTTTGGCTGCGCTCTCCTGACCGAAAATATGCCGCCGGATTCGCTGGGTATAGGTATTGAATGCCGGCAACTCTATCGTCGAAGGGGTCCGTGGGCGCGGCAGATCGATAGTGATTTCATCCACGATCGAGGCCGGACGCGGGCTCATTACCAGCACTCGGTCTGCCAGCAACACCGCTTCGCTGATTGAGTGGGTGATAAACAGTACCGTTTTGGGTCGAGCACTCCATATTTGTAAAAGCTCAAATCCCATTTGCTCACGACTTAGCGCATCCAGTGCCGAAAAAGGCTCGTCCATGATCAGTATGTCCGGGTCCAAAAGAAGCGCTCGCGCAATCCCCACCCGCTGCTGCATGCCGCCGGAAAGATCATCGGGGCGGCGGTTCAAAAAATCTCCCAATCCAACGGTTTGCAGAAGCTCGCAAGCGTTCTGTCGGTCGCGTCGCCCTACGGTTTTGCCTTGATGACGCAAGGGGAAAACAACGTTCTCGACGATATCGAGCCATGGTAAAAGCGTTGGCTTTTGAAAGACGATACCCACGTCGCCATCCGGTTGCGTCACTTTTTGGCCGAATCGATAGACCTCTCCCTGCGTTGGCTGGGTTAGTCCACTGAGCAGACGCAAGAGCGTTGATTTACCACACCCCGATGGCCCAACGACTGCCACGAACTCGTGGTGCGCAAGTTGAAGCGATATATCGCTAAGCGCTTCAACCGACGGCTTGCGCCGGGCCCGATAGGCGTGGCTTACATTCAAAAACTCAACCGCGGCTTTCATCGCGAACTCCCGGGAAGAAAACGACGGTCGACGATGCTTTCAGGGTCGAGGACTTCGGGGTCCATTTCCTGAGCGTTAGCGGTCCACTGCCAGGTAGATGCCAAGCGACCGGGCTCAAAAGTGCCCAACCCATTGGCTGCGCTGAAATCGTTGAAGACCAACGAGCGAATCGCCTCGATCGTCCGAGCGGCCATATCGATCTCGACCTCAGGTACGACGTCGTTGACCGCTACCGCCGCTTGTTCGGGGTTGGCCCAGGTGTACTCGATCGCCTGCTCATAGGCCTCGACGAAGCGTTTGGCAACGTCTGGACGCTCATCCAAAAACCGTTCGCTGGCAATCAAGGTCGTCGCGTAAGCCTCAAGTCCGGCTTCGTGCCAGGGTATAACGCGCAGCGATTGCCCTATCGAACGGGCGTTATCGGCGTAGCGTTCCTGGTCAGTGATCCAACTAATGACAACGTCCGTTCGTCCGTTCAGCAGCATGGGGCTAAGCGTGCCGGGATCACTCTGAATCAGGTTGACGCTTTGCTCCTCGACACCGTTCATTTCGAGCAAGAGCGGTAAAAAGAGATTGGAAGAAGTAAAGGGCGAGGTAGCGATACGCTTATCGGCCACGTCACTTACCTGCTCTATATCTGAATCTTTCAGTACATAAAAAGCGTGGGGCGGCTGACTGAATACCGAATAAACCCCCTTGACCGGTACATCGCCTTCGGCGTGAGCAATCATCAAGGCGGTTATATCGGAAAGCCCTATGTCTGCCTGACCCGTTGCCAGCTTTGTGATGGCATCGGTCGAACCTCGCCCCTGAGAAATGTGGACGTCGAGATCCCTTTCTTCAAAAAAGCCTTGGGCCAATCCTACGTATACCGGCGCCTTGTCACCGCCAGGAAGCCAATCGAGTTGAAAAGTCACACGATCGGCGGCATGAATAGTGCCGCTCATCAAAAGCGCGGCAAGCGTGATGGCAGTGGCTTTTGTCTTGTGAATGGAGGAATGCATTACAGGTAGCGTCATCACTTTTTCTCCCACGTCATCGGATCGGTCACAGCAAGGAGCCAGATAGTGGGGAAAACATGGTTTTTTAAGCCATGCACGCCCCGGCTCGTTTTGAAACGAGGACCGCTTGGCGTGCCTAGCAATGACCTGGGCCACAAGACCCTGACAGCTTCTACCAGGACACGATGGCAAAAAATCGCCATGTGCACATGCCAAAGCACAAGGTGTGCCTTTAACAAAATTAACTATTGAATATCATGCGCTTAATATAATAAATGAATTATCGCGCCAACTGTTTGGAGATAAATCGCGCTTGGCTGGTGCAAGGTAATGGACACTCGGCCAACCGTTGGTGCACCACGCTATAGATAGCTACCCCATGGCGGCTGCCCCAGGTTTTTTATATATCGACCTGTTTTACCAAGGGTTTGAATTTACAGGGGGGTGAAAGGCCCTGAACAACGGTTGGAGCGATAATTGCAAGCTTCAAATCGTTTGCACCATGGCAGTCAACCACGTTCCAAGCGACCCTCAACAGGAGTAGAAGCGGTCAGGGTTATCCCGGGTCATTGCTCCAGAATATCGATACATGGAGTTACCATGAGCTACCTCATTCGCCGGGCCGCGGCGATTTTCTCTTCCTCTTTTCCAGCCGCCACCGATATTCGAATTCGCGACAATCGAATCGTCGAACTCGGTACTGACCTACCGGTCCAGCAAGATGAACACATTATCAACGCCAACGGCTGCGTAGTATGGCCTGGTCTGGTTAATACCCATCACCATTTGGCGCAGTCCATTCTCAAAGGAGTACCGGCCGGGCTCAATCAAGGTCTGGGAGAATGGCTTGGCTCGGTGCCGTACCGCTTTTGGCCTAAAATAACGCCGACTCAGATGTATCATGCCGCAAGGCTCGGGCTCTACGAGATGCTGCGTTCGGGCGTGACGACCTGCGCAGACCATCACTACCTCTATCATCACGACACCACGCCAGAGCTCGAGGATGCGGTATGGCAAGCGGCTGACGAGCTGGGTATACGTCTGGTGTTGTGTCGCGGTTTCGCTACGGAGGCAGGCACACATAAGGGCATGGCCCGTCACAATATCCTACCGGAGACGTTGCAGCAGGTAGTGGATCGCTTGGATCATAGCCGTAAGCGCTACCATCAGCCTCAACAGGATGCCATGCGACGGCTGGTGGTCGCGCCAACCAGTCTGATACATTCGAGCCGCCCTGATACGCTGGAAATACTGGCTCAGTATGCAAAATGCAATGGCTTGCGGCGTCACTCCCACCTTCTGGAAGTCGCCTTCGATGAGCACCAGTCACTCGAAAAATATGGCATGCCCGCCATCGATTACGCCGCCGAGAGGGGATGGCTTGGTAGCGACGTTTGGTTTGCCCATCTGGTGCATAGCAACGCTCATGTCATCGAGCGACTCGCCGATACGGGAAGCGGCATCGCACACTGCCCAACCTCCAATTGTCGTCTGGGCAGCGGTATTGCGCCAGTGCCTCAAATGGCGAAAGCGGGCGTTCCTATAAGCCTTGGTGTCGATGGCTCGGCATCTTCTGAATCCGGCTCCATGTTGCAAGAACTCAACTTAGCTTGGCTTTTGCACCGAGCGGTATGCGGGCCCGAAGCCACGACGCTTGAGCAGATGCTGGAGTGGGGTAGCAAAGGCGGCGCAAAGGTTCTGGGGTTGAAAGACATCGGCGAAATCAAAGTAGGCCAGGCAGCGGATATCGTGATTTACGATATCGCACGACCACGCTTTGCTGGTATTCACTCACCGTTGATGGCTCCCCTGCTATGTGCCGAACCGGCAGCGGTTTGGTATAGCTTCATCAATGGGCGTCCCGTGATTGAAAAAGGCCAGTTGAAGGGGCTGGATGAGGCGGAACTCACCCGGCAGGTGCAACTCAGCGTCGCCGAATTGCTCTCATCGGTATAAAAACCGCCGTCGATGATTGTTTGGCGTTAGGCAAGACTGTTATGCATTGCGTTGTTTGGTATCGATACACGTAGAAACGACGTGGCCAGGGTTATCGCAATAGCTCGCTTCGCTTGTAATGCCGCCTCTCATCAAGGTCAAATAGAGGCGTTCGAACCGACTCATCACCGTGGAGCGCTGAAACGTGCAGCGAGACAAGATCATGGCGCTGATGATGGCGGCGGGTTACTCGCGCCGCTTTGGCGCGGCGGACAAACGCGACGCGGTGCTCGGTGACGGCCGCTCGCTGCTGATCGCAAGCCTGGCCAACGCTCGGGGCACGTTTTCAAGCCTTAGAGTCGTGGTGCGCGAAGAAGATACACCCATCGGCATCGAGGAGTGCGCGCTGATTCGCGTGAAAAGCGCCCGTCACGGCCTGGGGGCGAGTATCGGCGAGGCGTTCGGGGCGCTGCTCGAGGATCCTTCCGTGTCGGACATCCAGGCCGCTGCCGTGCTGCTCGGCGATATGCCCTATATCCAGCGCGGCACCTTTACCGCGCTGATGGACATGAGTGCGCCGAATATCATCGTCTCCCCCAGCCTCAACGAGAGATCGGGCCACCCGGTACTGTTCGGTCGCGACTTCTGGCCGGCGCTGGCCCGGCTTGCCGGCGGCGAGGGCGCGAGAGCCGTGCTACAGGCCAACGCGGCGCATCATCGGGTATTGCCGGTCGATGATGCCGGCATTGCAATGGACATCGACTGCCCGGCGGATTTGTCTCGCTCATGACGCGTACGCCCCATCCGCGAAGGCGAACGGGGCGACGACCAACCATTATCGCGAATCAATAGGCGGCGTCGGGTTCAAGATACTCCTCGACGTTGTCGGCGGTGATCAAGTCCGCGGCGAGAATCATGCGCGACGGCACGCCATGGTACATATCGCCCAAACGCTCACCCTTCACGCCGTGCACGGCCAGCGCGATCGCCGAGGCAATCATGCTCGGCGGGTAGGTCACGGTGCCCTTGACCATTGGATGGTCGTCGCGAATCATCTCGATCACTCGCTGCGAGCCGCCGCCGCCTACCACGAGCTGGATATCGTCGCGGCTGTTCTCTTCGATGGCTTGAAGCGCGGCGACCAGTACATCGTCGTCACCGGCCCAGATGGCATCGACCTCCGGGTTGCTGCCCAAGAGATCCTCGGTCACGCTGAGCGCCTGCTGAGCGTTCCAGTCGGTATTTTGTGAGGCCAGAATATTGATGCCCGGGTAGTTCTCCATGACCTGGTTGAAGGCATCGACGCGCTGGCTATTGATGGGAATCGGCGGGCCTTCGAGCACCAAAAGATTGCCCTCGCCGCCAAGCTCTTCGGCAATATAGCGCGCGGCCTGCTCACCAAGGCCCGGGTTGTCACCGGCGATAAAGACGTTCTGCGCCGGCGTTTCAAGCTCACGGTCGACTACCACCGTGTAGATCCCCTCCTCGTACGCCTCACTAATCACCGCCTGCAGCGTGGCCGGGTTGTAGGGCAGGATCACCAGCGCATCCAGGTTGCGGATCATCAAATCCTCGACGTTGGCGACCTGGGCCGTACCGGAGTTGGCGGACAGCACGGTGAAGCTCACGTCCGGATGCTTTTCGGCAAGCTCTTCGGTGGCCTGTTGGGCCCACCACGAAAGCCCGGCGGTCCAGCCATGCTCGGCGGCGGGCACGGTCACCCCGATGTGGTACTCCTGAGCGCTGGCGCTGAGTGCGGTTCCCATCAAAGCCGTTGCCAGCGCTGTCTTTTGTAGTACGCGTGTCAGTTTCATTGTTATAACCCCGTCTGCATGCGAAGTGAGCAAGACACCGCCTTGCCCGTTATAAACCGGCCCAAGCCGGGTCTGATCTAGGGCGCGCGCTTGTACTGTAGAAGCACCGCCAGCAGGATCACCGCGCCTTTCACCAACCCCTGAAGGTAGGGCGAAACGCCGGTGAGATTCAGCATGTTGTTGATGATGCCGAGAATCAAAGCACCGATCACTGTGCCCCACACGGTGCCCCGCCCGCCGGAAAGCGCAGTGCCGCCGATCACCACCGCGGCGATCGCATCGAGCTCGTAAAAATAGCCCGCGTCGCTCGGGCTCACCGAATTGAGCCGCGAGGTCAGCATGATGGCAGAGAGCCCGACGCACACCCCAGCGATCAAAAACGTCGAGAGCACCATCCGCTCGACGCGAATGCCCGAGTAGCGCGCAACCTGCGCGTTGGCGCCTACAGCGCACACGTGGCGACCAAACGCGGTATGAAACAGCAGCACGTGCGAGACCATTGCCAGCAGGAAAAACGTCCATACCGGAATCGGTATCCCGAGTACGAAGCCGCCGCCCACCTCCGAGAACAGCGGGTTGCGCGTGGTGACCTCAGCGGCGTCGGTGAAGTAAAGCGCCAGCGAGCGAAAGATCGACATGGTGGCCAGCGTCACCACGAAGGCGGCGATGCGCCCGCGCGTCACCAGAAGCCCGTTGAACAGCCCCAATAGCGCGCCACCCACCACTGCGGCGAGCATGGCGAGAATCACCGCCTGTAGCGGGTCGGTGATGGTATTGAGCACATAAAGTACCGCCACCCCGACCAGCGCCACCATCGAGCCCACGGAAAGGTCGATACCGCCGGCAATGATGACGAAGGTCATGCCGATGGCGATGATCCCGGTATAAGAGACCTGGCGCAGCACGTTGGAGAGGTTGCGCGTATTGAGAAAGTACTCGCTGGCAAAGGACGAGACCACGAACAGAACGATCAGCGCCACCAAAGGCGCCAGAATCGCGGCGTTCCAGGGGAGGCGCCGAAACCGCTGGGCCAGCGGCGTGGTGCGTTGGGGTAGCGGATTCATGGGCGCACTCCTTGTGATAATGCGTTATCTGCCCGGCGCTCGGTGTCCGCCTCCCAGGCGCCGGCGGCGTAGAGCATGATGCGCTCCTCGTTGATGTCGTCGCCTTCCAGCGTGGCCGCCACACGTCCCTGGCGAATCACCAGCGCCCGGTCGGCCAGTCCAATGATCTCCTCGAGCTCGGAGGAGATCACGACCACCGCCTTGCCCTGGGCGGTGAGCTCGCGAATCAGGCGATAGATCTGCTGTTTGGCACTGATATCGATACCGCGAGTGGGCTCGTCGAGCAGTAAAATATCCGGCTCGATATCGAGCAGCTTGGCAAAATACACCTTCTGCTGGTTGCCGCCGCTCAAAAGCCCTACCGGGGCGGCCAAGTGAGCCGCCTTGATCGACAGCCGTGCCTGATACTCCTCGGCGCGCTTGCGCTCCTGGCCGTGGCGAATCAACCCGCGTACGTAGCGCGCCAGGCTCAGGTCGGTCACGTTTTGCATCACGTTAAAGGAGAGCTGCAGGCCCTTGCCCTGGCGATCCTCGGAAAGATAGGCAAGCCCGCGGGCGTGGGCGTCGCGGGGGGATTTGAGCGTGACCGGCTCGCCATCGATGAGAAGCTCGCCTGCGCTTTTACGACGAAGCCCCATGATCGTCTCGGCGATTTCGGTGCGCCCGGCGCCGACCAGTCCGGCGAGGCCCAGTATTTCGCCCCGGTGCACCTCGAAATCGATATCGTGCAGTACACCCTCCACACAGAGCCCGCGCACGGCCAGCGCCGGCGCCTGGTGGGGCACGTCGCCGGCCGGCTTGTCGGGAAAGATTTGCGCCAGCTCGCGGCCCACCATCTTGCGCGCCATATCCTCTTCGTTCATGGACGCCACGGCGCAGTGCTCGACCTGGCGGCCATCGCGCAGAATCAAGAGGCGGTCGCAAAGGGCCTTTACTTCGCGCAGCTTGTGGGAGATGAACAGCACCGTCACACCCTTGTCGACCAGCGCCTTCACCACGCGAAACAGCACCGCGGTTTCGTGGCTCGTGAGCACTGTGGTGGGCTCGTCAAGGATCACCACCCGCGCGTCGTTGACGAGCACCCGGGCCACCTCGACCATCTGCTTTTGCGCTACGCTCAGGCGCTCGATGGTCTGGTTCGGGTCCAGGTGTACTTCGAGCGAGTCGAGCAGCGCGCGCGTTTGCGCGCGCATACGGGTGTGGTCCAGAAAACCGCCGCGGCGAAGCTCCTGACCCAGAAACACGTTCTCGTACACCTTGAGCGTGGCCACCAGATTGAACTCCTGGGGAATCATCGCCACGCCCAGGCGTCGGGCACTGATGGGATCCAGCGCGTCGAACGCGTTTCCGCCCATGTGAATACGCCCCACGCTTGGCGTGTAAATGCCGCTGATGATCTTCAGTAGCGTCGACTTGCCGGCCCCGTTCTCGCCCAGAATACCCAGCACTTCGCCCTGGGCAATGTCGAGGTTGATATCGTCGAGCACCGTCACGGGCCCGAAAGACTTACCGATTCCCTCAAGGCGCAAAAGCGGCTCAGCCATCGCTCTCACCCCCGCCAAGCGCAGTCCACACGCCATCCTTTTGACTGGAGGCGATCGTCGCCTCGATGAAGCGCATACCGTCGACGCCGTCCTCGATACCCGGAAGCCACTCCGGCGGGGCGCCTGCCTGTATGCCGTCGGCGAAGCGCTGGTAGAGATTGGCGAAGCTTTCGATATAGCCCTCCGGATGGCCGCCAGGAAGGCGAACGCTGCGCGCCACCTGCTCGCTTACCGCATCATCGCGGCGGGTCAGGCGTTGGCCTGGGGCATTGAGTGGCTTGAGCCAGAGTTCGTTGGGACTCTCCTGGGCCCAGGCAAGGCTCGCCTTCTCGCCCACGACCCGAATGCTCAGCTCGTTCTCGAAACCCGGGGCGCACTGGCTGGCCCAGAGCATGCCGCTGATGCCGGACTCAAAGCGCAGCAGCGCCTGCACGCTGTCGTCGAGCGCGCGCCCGGCCACGGCGGTGGTGAGCGAGGCGCTTACATCCGCTACCTTCTGGCTGCTGACGAACTGCGCCAGCTGAAAGGCGTGAACGCCGATATCGCCCAGACACCCGGCCGCGCCGGCCTTTGCCGGGTCCGTTCGCCAGCTCGCCTGGCGGTTCTCCTCCCCCTGGGCCTCGCTCAGCCACTCCTGCACGTACTCCACCTGCACGTGACGCAGCGCGCCCAGTTCGCCGCGCGCCACCAGCTCGCGGGCGTGCTGTATCATCGGATAGCCCGCATAGGTGTGGGTCAGCAGAAAGTGCCCCGCGCTTTGCGAGGCCGCCTTTTTCAACGCCACAGCCTCGGTGGCGGTCATGGTCATGGGCTTTTCACATATCACGTGAAGCCCCGCCTCGAGGCCCGCCATCGCAGCGTCGAAGTGCAGATGATTGGGCGTCACGATGATGAGCGCCTCGATCCCATCCTCTCTGGCCGCCTCACCCGCAATCAGCGCGGCCACGTCGGCGTAACAGCGCGCCGGCTCGATATAAAGTTCTCGGGCGCTTTGCCGGTTGCGCTCATGGTTCGACGAAAACACGCCGGCGAGCAGTTCGAAACGATTGTCCAGACGCAGCGCCGAGCGGTGCACCGCGCCGATGAACGCACCCGGGCCACCGCCCATCATGGCCACGCGCAGGCGTCCTGGCATTGAATCACTCATGGCGGGCGCAAGCGTTATCGGCCTGGACGGCGCCGAGGCCGAGCAGCGCGCGGTTGGCGCCTTGATCGGTTTTGGCATCGGCGAAGTCGTCGAATGCCCGATCGGTGACGAGAATGATGTGTTCGGCCACAAACCGCGCCCCTTCCAGCGCCCCCTGCTCCGGATGCTTGAGCGCGCACTCCCACTCGATCACCGCCCAGCCCTCGAAATCGTACTGGGCGAGCCTCGTGAAAATGCCCTTGAAGTCGACCTGGCCGTCACCCAGCGAGCGAAAACGCCCGGCGCGCTCGACCCAGGAGGTGTAGCCGCCGTACACACCCTGGCTTGCCGTCGCATTAAACTCGGCATCCTTGACGTGAAACATGCGAATGCGCGCGTGGTAGCGATCCAGAAAGGCGAGGTAGTCGAGCTGCTGAAGCAAAAGGTGGGAAGGATCAAAAAGAATATGGCAGCGCGGATGATGATCGACGGCCTCGAGAAAGCGCTCGAAGGTGGCGCCGTCGTGCAGATCTTCGCCCGGATGAATCTCGAAGCAAAGATCCACCCCTTCGGTATCGAAAACATCGAGAATCGGACGCCAGCGCCGGGCGAGTTCATCAAACCCCTCTTCGACCAGTCCCGGCGGGCGCTGCGGCCAAGGGTAAAGAAACGGCCACAGGAGCGCGCCGGAAAACGTGCCGACGGCGTCGAGCCCAAGATTGGCGCTGGCGCGAGCGGCCAGCTTGAGCTGCTCTATCGCCCAGGCCTGGCGAGCGTCCGGGTCACCGTGCAGCGCTTTAGGCGCGAAGCCGTCAAACAGCGTGTCGTACACCGGATGTACCGCCACCAGCTGGCCCTGCAGATGACAGGAGAGCTCGCTGATGTGCAGACCGTGACGCGCTAGCGTCGCCTTGATCTCGTTACAGTAGCCGAGATCGCCGGCGGCTTTTGCAAGATCGATCAGCCGCGTGTCCCAACTCGGAACCTGCACCGCCTTGAATCCCATGGAGGCCGCCCAGCCCGCGATACCGTCCAGCGTATTGAAGGGCGGCTCGTCGCTGACGTACTGCGCCAAAAAGAGGGCGGGGCCCTTGATCGTTTTCATGCGGCTTCCTGACTTATTGTCGTTATAAGCGTCCGATGTGACGACTCTATGTAATGGATTACATTTCAGCAAAGGCCCTTTTACTGGTCAAGTCAGACCATTGTTCGCTGAATGACGAAATTAATCTATAACTTTATGATTAGTAACAAATAACCGAATAAAAAACGAAACGCCATAGCGACCAAAGTATGAGCTTTAAAAAGGAAAAAGCCGTTTTCAGCTCGTCTTCATCCTGAAAACGGCTGTCTCACTTGGCGCTTTTGTGCAATCGTTTACAGTGACACACGCTCGCGCTTTCGCGCTGAACGGCAAAGGCGCGGCCAGGTGACAGCAGACGTTACCGCCAGGCGCCCAGCTGCGTTAAGCTACCGCCCCTTTATCCAGATACCTGCCATGAGTACGATCAAGGAAGTCGCAAGTGTGGCCGGCTGCTCCACCGCTACGGTGTCGCGAGCGCTGGCCACCCCGGAAAAGGTCAGCGAGGCGACGCGCGCCCGTGTTGCCCGCGCGATCGCTCAGGTGGGCTATACGCCCAACGGCGCCGCGCGCAGCCTGCGCCGCCGGGAGTCCAAAACCATCGTCACGCTGCTGCCGGATATCTCGAACCCCTTTTTCTCCGAGATCATCAACGGCATCGAAGAGGTCGCCCATCAGGCCGGGTATCAGATTCTGATCGGCGACTGCGAGCGCGACCCTGGCCGCGCCGAGGCCTACTTCGATCTGCTCCCCGCCAACCAGGCCGACGGCGTGCTGTTGCTCACCGCTGACGTGCCTCGAACACTGGTGGAAAGTGCCTGCCGCCAGGCGCGCTTTCCGCTGGTCATGGCCTGCGAATTTTTCAGCGATATCGATCTGCCCACCGTCACGGTGGATAACTACCGGGCCGCCTGTCAGGCGATCGACTACCTGATTTCGCTGGGCCATCGCTACATCGCGACGATCAGCGGGCCCGCTAACAATCCGATCTGCCTCGAGCGCGAACGTGGCTACCGCGATACGCTAACCGCCCACGACCTATTGAACACGGCGCGCACCCAGGCCGGAGATTTTGGCGTCCACTCGGGCTATGCCCAGGGCCTTGAACTGCTGACCCCGTCCAGGCACCGGCCCACGGCGATTTTCTGCCACAGCGATGAAATGGCCATCGGCGTGCTCAAGGCGGCGCGCCAACTCGGTCTTGCGATACCGAAAGATCTGTCGATTGTCGGCTTCGACAACATTCGTCTGAGCGAGTACTGCGACCCGGAGCTCACTACCATCAGCCAGCCGCGCCCCGACATCGGGCAAAAGGCGATGCAGCTGCTGCTTGGGCTCATTCGTGATGAGCCGGTCGAGCGCCAACAGGTGCTGGAGACCCGCCTGATCGTGCGCCAAAGTACCGCCCGGCCTGGGGGTATTTGAAAAGCGCGCTAATCCCGCGCGATCGCCACCACCAGCAAAAGTGCCAGCCACCCGCCGATCAGCGCCACTCCACCAATGGGCGTGACGACCCCCACATTCAGGCCGAAAAGCGCCATGGCGTAGAGTGAGCCGCAAAAACCGAGCGTGCCCAGCAGCCAGAGCGTGAGCACCAGCCGCTGGCCCGCACGCGGGCGCTGGGCGCGCCACACCAGCACCGCCAGCATCGCCAGCGTATGCCAGGCTTGGTAGCGCACGCCGGTTTCCACGGCGCTGACCATGTCGCTGCTGGCCCGCGCGGCCAGCCCGTGGGCGGCGTAAGCGCCGAGCGCCACCATCAGCGCACCGGAGACTGCGACCCAACACCACCATGCTTTATCGGCTTGCTGCACGTAACGCTCCTTACCGTTGTCGGTTCGACCCCTTTCATATCACAGGTGACATACCTTGCACGGCGCTAAACCGCTACAATAGGGGATATTTGGCTTATCAAGGGATACTCATCGTTCATGTCTACCCCTAATGCACCCATAGAGCTTAGGCTCAACGGCGAACCTTACGCCATTAATCAAGGGCAGACGGCGGCGGATCTGATCGCTCAGCTGGGCTTGACCGGGCGGCGCATCGCCGTCGAGATCAACGAGCAGATCGTACCCAAAAGCCAGCTCGACGCCACCGCGCTCAACGAAGGCGATCAGATCGAAGTCGTCCACGCCATCGGCGGCGGCTAGCTCTTTTTCGCGCTCAAGGATTACCCATGACTACACACCACGATACGCCGTTTACCGTCGCCGGGCGCACGTTTGGCTCGCGCCTTCTGGTCGGTACCGGCAAGTACAAGGACATGGCGGAAACCGGCCAAGCCGTCGCCGAAAGCGGCGCCGAGATCGTCACCTTCGCCGTACGCCGTACCAACCTGGGTCAAAACGCCGATGCGCCGAACCTGTTGGACGTGATTCCGCCCAGCCGCTATACGCTTTTGCCCAACACTGCCGGCTGTTACACGGCGAAAGACGCGGTACGCACCTGCCGCCTCGCTCGCGAGCTGCTCGACGGCCACAACCTGGTCAAGCTTGAAGTGCTTGGTGACGACACCACGCTCTACCCCAACGTGGTGGAAACGCTCGCCGCTGCCAGAACGCTGATCGACGACGGCTTCGACGTCATGGTTTACACCAGCGATGACCCGATCGTTGCCCGCGAGCTCGAGGCGATCGGCTGCTGCGCGATCATGCCGCTGGGGTCCTTGATCGGCTCCGGCCACGGCATCCAGAACCCTTACAACGTTCGCCTGATCGTCGAGCAGTCGAGCGTGCCGGTGCTGGTGGACGCCGGCATCGGTACCGCCTCGGAAGCGGCGATCGCCATGGAGCTTGGCTGCGACGGCGTGCTGCTCAACTCCGCCATCGCCCACGCCCGCGAGCCGCTGCGCATGGCCCGCGCCATGAAGCTTGCCGTCGAGGCCGGCCGCGACGCCTTTTTGGCCGGTCGCATGGCACGCCGAGGCGCCGCCGAGGCGTCCACGCCCTTTGCCGGGCGTATCAACGGCTGATTCGACGCTTTATCTTCAACGAGCTGTATTGACGCCCTATTTCAAAGATCTGTTTCAAAGACCTGTTTCAAAGAACCATTTTGACGCTTTATTCGAGAACCCTTGCCGAGACCCCATGACCGAGAACAACGCCACCCCGTCCGATAACGCTGGCACCACCGGGCCCGAAAGTCAGGACGCGCCGCTTCACCGCCGCGGCATTAAAAGCTACGTGATTCGCGCCGGGCGCATGACGCCGGCCCAGACCCGCGGCCTCGAAGACGTCTGGCCGCGCCTTGGCCTCGCGCTGGAAGACGGCCCGCAGGATCTATATGCGCTGTTCGGCAGGAAAGCCCCCTGCGTGGTCGAGATCGGTTTTGGCATGGGTAACTCTCTGATCGAACAGGCCAAAACCCACCCGGACACCGATTTTATCGGTATCGAGGTGCACGCGCCGGGGGTGGGCAAGCTGCTCGATGAAGCCGACAAGCTGGGGCTCACCAACCTGCGCGTCTACCGCGAAGATGCTTTGCGCGTGCTGGAAGAGTGCCTGCCGGCGGGGTCGATCAATACCGTGCAGCTCTTCTTCCCCGACCCCTGGCCGAAGAAGAAGCATCACAAGCGGCGCATCGTTCAACCCGCGTTTGTGGAGCTAATCCGCACCCGGCTGGAGCCGAACGGCTTTTTCCACATGGCAACGGACTGGGAAGCCTACGCCGAGTGGATGGCCGAGGTGATGGAAGCCGCGCCCGGCTATGCCAATACCGCCGACACCGATACCGCGCCTTTCGTGCCACGCCCCAATTTCCGCCCGCTGACCAAGTTCGAAGCGCGCGGCGAGAAGCTCGGCCACGGCGTGTGGGATCTGATTTACCAAAAAACGCCTTGAACCAAAAGTGAGTGGCTAGGGCCTGCGGCCTGAACGTTAGCCCCGCGCCCAGGCCGCGGTCAGCGTAAGACCTGCAAATGCTACAACGGCGGGGGTGGCGCCCAGTTGATCCATCATCATCCCAAACACCGGCGCGCCCGCCGTTTGCCCGACTGCAATGGTCAGAAAACCGACCATCAGCCCAGTGGCCGGGCGCTCGGGCAGCGCGTTAATGCCCCATACCAGATAGACGCCGGTCAGCATGATATAAGCCATGCCGAAGAGCAGCCCGCCGATGAGCGCCATCGCCGGCGTCGTGTTGACCATTCCCACCATGAGCACTCCCAGCGCAAGCGCCGCCAGGAAGATCCGGTGTACCGGGTTGATCCCGAATCGGGTGATCAGCGCCCCCGCAAAGGCGCCTGCCATTCCCGCACCGCCGATCGCGATCCACAAGAGTCCGCTGCCGGTATGGCCCCAATCAAGACGTAGCGCCAGGAGCTGACCGCCGAACGACCACACCGCGGTACTGGCGGCTCCCATCAAAAACGATGCCATGATTAAGCGGATTAGCAGCGCATTGAGCGACACCTTCCCCGCCTTTGCACCGGCCTTGTGCTTGCCACCTGGTACGCTGAACGCGACCGCCACCGAGAGCAGAAGCGCCGTCGCGGCAAATCCCGCGAAGGCCAGACGCCAATCCTCCATCAAAAGTGCCATCGAGCCTGACAGGACCACACCCGCCCCGGTGCCGGCGTTGATCACGGTATTGGTCAGGCTTTGGCGTTTGGGCGCCACGATTTTGTCCACCGCCGCGGCCATGGGCGGCGAGGCAAGCCCGGTACTCGAGCCCGCCAGCAGCACCGCCAGGGCTAACCACCAGGCCGACGTCGCCATGACAATTCCTAGCATGCCAATCCCTGCCACCAGCGCTGCACCGATAGCCACAAGCCGAGGCCCCAGCCGCTCGGTCAAGTAGGCAGACGCGACGATGGCGACACAGTAGCCAAGAAAGGAGCCGCCGGAAATGAATCCGCTGAGGCTCGTGGAAAGGGAAAGCTCGGCATCGATTTGCGGAAGAAAAAGCCCGAAAGCAAAGCGCGCAAAGCCGTAGCACACCGCAATCAGGCCAAAGCCGCATGTGCCGAGCGTCAGTGCGGGGCTCACAAGCGGTGACGCTCGAGCAGCGTAGCGGCCGCCATCCGCGCGGCGACTACCGATTGCTCACCGCGATAGATCGCAGCGGCCGTCGCCCCCTCAAAAAGCACGATGATCTGCTCGACTAGATCAGCGTTGTCGCTCTGGCGCGTTTCCACGATGACCAGCTCGGCGATCTTGTCCGCCACGCGGGCTTTATGAGCCAGCACGGCCTCGACGATTTCCGGGGAGTCGCCGCCGGTCTCTCCATAAGCGCGCAGGAAAAGGCAGCCGCGCACCCCTTCCACCCGCGCCCAATCTTCCAGCGCCTTGAACAGCGCATCGATGCTATCGACTTCCAGCCGACGGGCAAAACGCTTGTCACGTTCGCCAAGCACACTGCCAATCAACGCATTCTTGCTGCCCGCGTGTTTATAGAGCGTGCGGCTCGAGATACCCGCGCTTTTGGTCAACTTATCCATGCCGGTGGCGGTAAAACCGTGGCGGTCGAACAGCGCTTCCGAGGCGGCAACGAGTTTGCTCATTATGTCCATTGTGCGTCTCCTTTGAATGGAACCACACACTCAATGTAAAACGATCATTTTACACCGTCAAACGATATCGCCGTAGCCGCCTGCTGCCCAAGGCGCCCTAAAAACGCCACGAGCACGCAAGTGCTTGATGGATAGATAACTCTTGAGTGAGCGCGCCACTTTAAAAAAATAAGGGTATCGAGGTGAGAAGGGTTTAAACGCCCTGACGCCGACAGCGCTCGGAGCAGTAGACGACGTTGTCCCAGTCCCGCGCCCACTTCTTGCGCCAGGCGAAGGGCTTTTGGCACACGGGGCAGGTTTTGGTGGGAAGGTGGGGCTTTTTATGGGCCATGAGAAAGCGGGCTCGCGTACGGGGTGTCGCCTCAGTCTAGACACGTTGCACCCGCCGACGGGGCAGTCAGCGCTTAAAATTTTCGGGAGGCACCAAAAAAGAAAGCCACTCCCGAGGAGTGGCAAAAGACCGTGACTAGCAATGAGAGGGAGAAACCATGACAGAAAAAGTCCCGCTGTCCTGGTTGTGACGTCTCATCAAACGCCAGCAAGGACAATATAATAATTCTCATTTACCCCGTCAACACAAATGCGAATACTTTTTATTTATTTTTACACGCCAGCCAGTTTGAGCCACAGCGGCAGCGTCAGCATGGCTAAAAGCGTTTGTCCGGTGATGATCGCGGCCATCAGCTCCGCGTCGCCGCCCAGCTGGCGGGCCAGAATATAGGCCGAGGTGGCCGTGGGCAGCGCGGCAAACAAAAGCGCCACGTCGCGACTCAAGGGGTCGAGGCCCAGAACCCAGGCGAGCAGCAACACGACCAGCGGCATGAGCAACAGCTTGGCCACGTTGGTGGTCAACGTGCCGCGGTCCAGGCGCCACAGCGCCGCCGGGCGAAGCGCCACGCCTACCGCCACCAGCCCCAGCGGCAGTGCGGCGCGGCCCAATAGCTCGGCGGCGCTGCCACTCCAGCCGGGCAGGCCAATACCGCTTACGTTCAGGAAGATTCCCGCCAGGCAGGCCAGAATCAGCGGATTCTTCAAAAGCGTCAGCGCGCTCTGGCCAAGGCTCGCCTGCCCTAGCGTGCCGGCGCGGATAAAGCTCGCCACGCAGAGAATATTGACCACTGGTACCATGACCGCCACCGCAACCGCCGCGGTGGTCACCCCGGCGCTTCCGTGCAGGGCTCCGGCGCCGGCCACCCCCACGTAGGTGTTGAAGCGAATCGCGCCCTGAAACACGGACGTAAACGCCGGTGAGTCCAGTCGAATCCACGAGCGCAGCCCCCAAAGCAGCCCTGTCATGAGCCCAATCGCCCCAAGCAGCACCGCCGCAAGCCTTGCCACGGGTACCTGGCTTACGTCCGCCGTGGCAAGCGTTGCCACCAGCATGGCGGGGAACAGCACGAAATAGATGAGTTTTTCCATCTGCGCCCAGAACTCAAGACTCGGCCAGCGCCGGTAGCCGATGACCCCGCCCAGAAGAATCAAGAGAAAGAGCGGCCCCAGCGCTCCGGTAATGCTGTTCATCGATGCTCCTTCAATTTACGCACGACATGCGACATCCTGACCGCTCGCCGGCAACGCTTAGCTGATACCATGCAGTATCTTCTCTGCCCTGTGGTCGTATCGTGACGCTTTTGCCATGAACAAGCCAACGCTGCCATGAACAAGCCAACCCCGTCGGAACCTTCTCGCGCTTTTCCGCTGCTCAACGTCCTCATGCTGGTCACCGCCCTGGCGCTGATGGCGTGCCTGGCGTACGGCTTGAACAGCTGGCTGCGCGACGACAGCGAGATTACCTGGTTCGCGCCCGACCCTGGGTGCGAGCTGCACACCAGCGCCTGCTCGGCGCAGTTGAATGACAGTGTGCTGAGCTTCGCGGTGGACGTGGACGGCCCCATCGAGGCGCTCAACGTTTTGCCGCTCGAGGTGATCGTCCAGGGCGTGCCGGCGCGCCAGGCAAGCGTTGAATTCATCGGCCGCGACATGGCGATGGGGCGCCACCATTTCGATCTGATCACCACCGCGCCGGGCCACTTCCACGGCCAGGGGCAGGTCGGGCTCTGCACTCAGGCCGTCATGGCCTGGCGGGCGCGGGTGGTGGTGACCACGCCTGGCGGCAAAATCGGCAGCTGGTTCGATTTCGAGGTTACCCGGAGTTAGCATGCACGCACTTCTCAAACGCCGCGGTGTGATCGCGGCGCTGCTTTTGGCGCTTGTCGGGCTTGGCGCGCTGGCGCTACTACTGACAGGCGCCGGGCAAAACAGTGAGGCGCCGCGCGGCGGACCGATCACCATGGCCTCCACCGATGGCGCCTTCTCGCTTTCGCACCTGACCGAGGATCAGATCGCCGTGGTGTCGTTTGGCTACACGTCCTGTCCCGATGTCTGCCCCATTACGCTGGCGATGAAGCGTCAGGCGCTGGCGCAGTTCGACGAGTCGATCCGTGAGCGTATCGTTCCGGTGATGATCACCGTGGATCTCGAGCGCGATACGCTGGCACGACTGCGCGAGTACGTCAGCGCCTTTGGCGACGAGTTCATTGGCCTGGTCGGCACGCCCGACGAGCTTGAAGATGTCGCCAAGCGCTACGGCGTGGTGTGGCAGCGAAAGGAGGCGACTGATTCCACCATGGCCTACACCGTGGATCACACCGCCGGGCTCTTTCTCGTCAATCGGGAGGGAGTGATTCTTGAGCGAGTGCTTTATTCACCCACGCCGTCGGCGCTGGTGTCAGCACTGGATCGCGAGCTCGAGCGGGGCACGGGTTAGCCTGCGGCGTTGACTGAGCCTTCAGCCATAAAAGCGCCGCCCGAGGGCGGCGCAGTGCGGTCAAGGCGCGGAAGGGATCACTCGATGCCTAAAAGCTCGACGCGGAACGTGAGCATTTCGTTGGGACCGATCGGACCCTGGCCGTTTTCGCCGTAGGCGAGCTCGGAGGGGATGTAGATCATCCACTTATCGCCGACGCTCATCATTTGCAGTGCCTCCTGCCAACCTTCGATGACCTGGTTGACCTGGAAGGTGACCGACTCGCCGCGCTCGAAGGAGCTATCGAACACGGTGCCATCGAGCAACATACCTTCGTAGTTCACCTCGACGGTGTCCTCGGGGCCGGGCGATTCGCCGTCGCCGGACTCGAGCACTTCGTACTGAAGGCCAGACTCGGTGACTTCGACATCGTCACGCTCGGCGTTTTCGGCCAGGTACTCCTCGCCTTCCTGCTGGTTCATCTCGGCAATTTCCGCCGCCTGCTCTTCACGCTCCTGCATGGAGCGCTGCTGGAAGGCGACCAGGGTTTCCATCATCTCTTCTTCGGAAAGCGCCAGCTCGTTGCCTTCGAACACGTCGCGCATGCCGCTTGTGAAGGTATCGATATCGAGATCCTCAATATCCGCCTGCATGCTTTCGCCAAGCGTCACCCCAAGGCTGTAGGCCAGGCGCTGTTCGTCGGTTTCCGGCTCGGCGGCGGCGAACGGCGCCACCAAAAGAAGCCCGGTCAAAGCCGCGGTTTTGAACGTTGTAGAGACCATTGCTTTCATATGTAAACCTTCTTCAAGACGCTGTGCGCCGGCTGGAAAATTCTGGGTCGCAAACGCGTACGCGACGCCTGTCTGGCTAAGACCCCGTTGCGGGCCAAAGGTTTAAGACTGCAGGTTCAAGATTACACCACCAGGGTGGGACAGTGCGATGCCCCGGCAACGCGCTGTGACACGCTGCCCAGCAGCAGGTTCTTGTCGCCGTTGGTGCCCTGGGCGCCAATCACGGTCAAATCGCACTCGCGCTTTCGCGCAAAGCGCACGATGGTGCGCGATGGGCGCCCACCCTTGACGAAAGCGCGCACTCGGGTGGCGTCGGCACCAAGCTCCACCGCGAGCGCCTTGGCGTAGACGGCGATTTCCGTGGCGTACTCCTTGAGCGCGTCGTCGGGAATATCGAGCTTGCTCGGGCGCACCATGGAAAGCGACGCCTCGAGCAAGCTGTGATGTTTGAAGACGCAGAGCATGTAGAGCTCCGCGCCGGTCAACAGGTGCAGGCTTACCGCTTTCTCGAGCGCCTTGACCGCGCCCTTCGAGCCATCCACCGGTACCAGAATACGATGAAACATGGGTTTTTCCCCTTTTTATGACCCGGTCACCTAGCGAAAGGCCACGTCGCGCAGAAACAGCGCGATCTGCGGGAACATGATCAAAAGCGCCGCGGCGAGGATCAAAATCAGGATGAATGGCGGCGTGCCCTTGATCACGTCCCAGTATGGGCGCTTGAAGATCGCGATCGCGGTAAAGATATCGCAGCCAAACGGTGGCGTCGCCGAACCGATCGCCACCTGCAGCGTGATCAGAATACCTACCAGCACCGGGTCGAGGCCGGTCGCGGCTACCGCCGGCGCGAAAATCGGCGTAAGCACCAGAATCACGACGATCGGATCGACGAACATGCAGGCGACGAAAAACGATACGCAGATAGCGATCAGAACGCCGGTCGGCCCGGCGTCGTTGACGCCCACCGCCTCGAGAATGGCCTGGGGAATCTGGGCAAACGAGATGACCCAGGAGAAGCCGTTACCCACCGCCACCAGAATGAACACCACCGCCGTGATCAGCCCGGTGGACTTGGCGATGGTGTAGATATCGCTCATTTTCAGCGAGCGAAACACTACGAACTCCAGAAGCACCGCATAAAGCACGCAGGCCGCCGCCGCTTCCGTGGGGCTGAACACGCCGCCGTAGATACCGCCGACGATGATGACCGGAAAGCCCAGCGGCCAGAGCGCATCCTTCACCGCCAGCGCCCGAGCCTTCCAGCTCGAGCGCGGCTCGGTGGGGACGTCCTTGACGATGGCATAAACGATGCAGTACGCCGAAAACATGAAAAGAATCAAAAGTCCTGGCCCGATACCGGCAATGAAGAGCTCGCCGATCGACGTGCCGGAAATAACGCCATAAATGATCATGCCGATACTCGGCGGAATCAAAAACGCGATATCGCTTGCGTTGATGATCAGCGCCAGCGTAAACGAGTCCGAGTAGCCCGCTTTCAGCATCCTGGGGCGAAGCGGCGAGCCCACCGCCACGACCGTTGCCTGGGTCGAGCCGGACACCGCGCCAAACAGCGTGCACGACGCCGCGGTGCTGACCGCAAGCCCGCCCTTGATATGGCCGATGAAGGACATCACCATTTCGATCAAGCGGTTGGCGGACTGGCCGCGGGTCATGATATCGGCGGCGAGAATGAACATCGGCACCGCAATCAACGAGGCTGGCCGGATACCCGCCATCATCTGCTGAATCAGCGTATCCATCTGGCCAAAGCCGTTGAACATCATGTAAAAGCCAATCACCGCGGCGGTGATCAGCGGAATCATCATGGGAAAGCCCAGCAGCAGCAGGGCGATCATGGTCACTACCATTATCGTCGTCATCGTGTTCCCCTAAGCTCGCGTGGCCCTGGTTAAACTTCCGTTTCCGTATCCTTGTACCCATCCACCACGCCGGTCGAGAGATAGACATCGTGGCTGGTCAGGTTCTTGATGGCGGTCAGCAGGTATTGAATGGCGGTGATCAAAAACCCCATCGGCACCCACACATAGATCATCCACACCGGCAGGCTGAGCGCCGGCAGCACCCGCCCCTTGCTGTAGAGATCGAGGATGTAGATCACCGAGTAGTAGAGCAAAAAGAACATCACAAGCGAGGTGAACAGCGAAATCACGACCATTAGCACGCGGCGCCCGCCCACCGGCAGCGCATCGTAAATGGCCGACATGCGGATATGTCGACCGTGGCGAGCGGCGTAGCCGATCCCTGCGAAGGTGATCATGATGATGAGAATCCGGTTGAGCTCGCCGGAAAACATGATGCTGTTGCCGAACACGAATCGGGCAACGACGTTGATGACCGTATTCAGCGCCATTAGCAAAACCCCCAGCGCCAGAATCACTGATTCGACTTTGCTAATTGCGGTGTCGACCACCCCCAAAACGCCGGGCAGCCCCGAGCGGTAGTTGGCTTCTGCTTCCTCTTCGGTCATGGCTATTCTCCTGTCAGCGCCGCGCTTCGCTCGCTAAAACGAGCGGCATTGCGGTCAAAAGGCGCGGATAAAGTGCATGCAAAAAACGCATCCCCAAGGGCACTAAAAAGGGCAGCCGTGGCTGCCCCTTGCGTTACTCGAGATAGGCGTGCGGCGAGGCCGGTGGGATCATCGTCCCACCGACGACGACGCGCTTACTCGTTTTCAACGTTTTCAAGGTCGGCCTTGAACTGCTCGAGTAGCTCGCTGCCGCGCTCGCCGGTCATTTCGAGGAAGGCTTCCTCGACCTGCGGGGCACGCTCGCGAAACGCTGCAATCTGCTCGTCGTCCAAACGCGTCACGGTGACTTCGTCGGACGCCTCCTGAATTTTCTCCAGCGACGCCTCGGCCAAGCCCTGAACGTGCTCCATGGTTTGTTCGTAGGCGGCGTCGGTGGCGTCCTGAACCAGCTGCTGGTCCTCTTCGGACAGACCGTCGTAGAAGTCCTGGTTGGCCATCATCGCGGTGGTGAACCAGCCGTGGCCGGTGAAGGTCAGATGGGGCGACACTTCATAAAGACCGCCGGACTCGATCCAGAAGATCGGGTTTTCCTGGCCGTCGATGATGCCGGTCTGCAGGCCGCCGTACACTTCGCCCCAGGGCAGCGGCGTGGGCGTTGCGCCAAACGCGCTGTAGGTCTCGGAGAGCAGCGGATTGGTCATGGTACGGATTTTCTTGTTATCCATGTCCTCCGGCGAGCTGATCGGCTCGTCGGTGGTGATGACCATTTCGCCTTCCGGATACATCTGGAGAAGTTCGAGCCCCTGCTCGGCGTAGAGCTCGGGGAACATCTCATTGATCGCCTCACTTTCATCGAAGAACGTCAGAACGGTCTCTTCGTCGGTAGGCAGCAGGTAGGGAATGAAGAAGATTTGCGCTTCGGGAATCAAGGCGCCGGTGAAGCCGGGGGACTGGTTGACGAACTGCAGGATGCCGTTCTGGGTCTGCTCCATGATGTCGTCGGACTCGCCCAGCTCGCCAAAGCGATACACCTGAACGGTATGATCGGAGTTCTCTTCGATGTACCCCTTGAACGCTTGGGCAAACACGTCCTGAACGTCGCCTTCGTACTCTTCGTGGGCGTAACGCCAGTTATCTGCCTGGGCCGCGGCGCTCATGCCGAACAGCAGCGCGCCAACGCTTGCCGAGGTAAGAAGTTTGGACGTAACCGAACGCGTCGATAAAGCCTTGTAAGCTTTCATGCAGAGTTCCCCTTGAAGTGGTAAGCGCGTCACATAAAGCGCACAAATCCATTTTTAAATAACGGCTAGCGCAGCGTTGATGCCTTACCCGCTACGTTTGAAGCGGGCACGGTCGGATCACACGCCATGCGTTATTCAAAAATAGCTTAATTTGAGGCTAGCGCGCTGACTTGACCGGGTCAAGACGGGTGCCAATCACCGCCCAGGCGTTTTCGACCTCAATACAAGGCTTGTCAAAAACAGGGGCATCGGCCGCCAAATCACTCGAAAAGAGCTGATACTGCAGCCAAACGCTCGCGTTCCGCGATTCTTTATCGATCTCTTCAAGCGTTGAAATATCGCTTTGAGGCGCAAGCGCGAACGCCTGCCAGGCGTCAAGATTTTCTTTCTCGGCGGCAAGCTCGGCGTGCTTTATGGTGTCGCGCAGCGCCTTGATCGAGGCACTTCGTTGAGCCTGGCCCTTGAGCGTTTGGCGCAGCGCGCGAAGCGGCTGGGTGATCTCGCGCTGCCAGCGCAAGCGCGAGCGCCGCTCGTGGGCAAGCGCTGCCGGGGTCGCCATGAGCCCATGACGGTAGAGCCAGGCGTGGAACAGAAGCTCGCAGACATCGACGCCGGCCTGATCCTGCAGCGTCAGGCAGGCAGGTGTCACATCGTCGAGGGCGTAGAAGGCGCAGGCGAAATCCCAAAGCGGTGTCTGCTGCAGGCGCCTTGATCGGTTAGAATCACTCATCACGTTCGCCTCATTCGGGAGAAAGCATGATCGCACTGCGCCAGGTGGCCCTGCAACGGGGCACGCAAACGCTGCTGGAGGGCGCCGATCTGACGCTACACAATGGCGTCAAGGCCGGCATCATCGGCGCCAACGGCGCCGGCAAGTCGAGTCTTTTCAAGCTGCTACTCGGCGAGCTGGGCCCGGACCAGGGCGATATCGAAATGAGCGGCGGCCAACGCGTGGCCCACATGGCTCAGGAGGTCGAGGCGCTCGACCGTTCGATCATCGAGTACGTGCTGGATGGCGACGTGGCCCTGCGCCAGGCGCAGCAGGAGTTGAGCGATGCCCAGCGCGCCGACGACGCCCACCGCGAGGCGGAGCTTCACGGGCTGATCGAGACGCTCGACGGCTACACTGCCGAGTCCCGC
This sequence comes from Halomonas sp. GD1P12, assembly GCF_025725645.1. Classification (NCBI taxonomy): domain Bacteria; kingdom Pseudomonadati; phylum Pseudomonadota; class Gammaproteobacteria; order Oceanospirillales; family Halomonadaceae; genus Halomonas; species Halomonas sp. GD1P12. The sequence goes on from NZ_CP107007.1 coordinate 3,585,758, forward strand.
GCCGCCCAGCTGCTGGTCGGCCTTGGCTTTTTGCAGGCCAATCTGACCCAGCCGCTGTCGAGCTTTTCCGGCGGCTGGCGCATGCGCGTGAACCTGGCGCGCACGCTGTTCATGCCCTCTGACCTGTTGCTGCTCGACGAGCCGACCAACCACCTGGACCTCGACGCGCTGCTCTGGCTCGAAAACTGGCTGACCCGCTACCCGGGCACGCTGCTTCTGATCTCTCACGATCGCGACTTTCTCGATGCGGTGTGCGATCACATCGTCCACATGCATCAGCAAAACGTCGAGCTTTACCGCGGCAACTATTCGCGCTTCGAGCGCACCCGCGCCGAGAAGCTCGCCCTGCAGCAGGCCCAGGCCGCCAAGCAGCAGGCGCGGCGCGAGGAGATCGAGCGCTTCGTCGCTCGCTTCAAGGCCAAGGCGACCAAGGCGCGCCAGGCGCAGAGCCGGGTGAAGATGCTCGAGCGCATGGAAGAGATCGCGATCGCCCACGTCGATTCGCCCTTTCACTTCACCCTGCCCGCCGCCGACAAGACCTCGCACCCGCTGCTGGTGCTCGACGACGCGCGGCTGGGCTATCGCGGTGACGCCGGAGAAACCGTTCAGCTCGACAAGGTCAACCTGACGCTACTGCCCGGTAGCCGCATCGGCCTGCTGGGCCCCAACGGCGCGGGCAAGTCGACGCTGATCAAGACGCTGACCGGCGAGCTTTCGCTGCTGGCCGGCAAGCGCGTGCCCGGCGAGCACCTGGCGATCGGCTACTTCGCCCAGCACCAGCTCGAGGGGCTCGACGTCACCGCCACGCCCTTCGTTCACGTGCAGCGCCTCTCCCCCACCGCCAGCGACCAGGAGATCCGCAACTTTCTTGGCGGCTTTGGCTTCAAGGGCGACGACGCCTTCGCCACGGTCGCCCACTTCTCCGGCGGCGAGAAGGCGCGCCTGGCGCTTTCGCTGGTGGCTTGGCAAAAGCCGAACCTGTTACTGCTCGACGAGCCCACCAACCATCTGGATCTGGAGATGCGCGAGGCACTGACCCAGGCGCTGTCGGCGTTCGAGGGCACGGTGATTCTGGTGTCCCACGACCGTCATCTCTTGCGTGCCACGGTGGACGAGTTCTGGCGGGTGGCGGATCACCGGGTCGAGCCCTTCGACGGCGATCTGGATGACTACCGCGCCTGGCTCAAGACGCGCCTGGAAGAGAGCCGCCGTGAGGAGCGCGTCGAAAAGAGCGAGCGCCAGGCGCAGCAGCCAAGAGACCGCAAGGCCTCGCGCAAGGCCGCCGCAGCGCTACGCGAAAAGCTGCGGCCGCAGAAAAAAGCGCGTGACCAGGCCGAAAAAGCCATGGAGGCCGCCCAGAGCGCGCTCGAGAACGTGGAAGAGACGCTGGCGGAGCCGGCGCTCTACACCGACCCGGCGCGCAAGGCACAGCTGACCGAGGCGCTGGCCGAGCAGGCGCGCTGCAAGGAGCGCGTGGACAGCGCCGAGCAGCAGTGGCTCGCCGCCGAGGAAGCGCTGGAAGCGATGGAGGCGGAAATCCTCGAAAGCGAGCGCTAGCGGCTTTTCACCTTGGGCTTTTAACCCTGGGCTTTTAAACCTGGCGACTTTCGAGCATGAAGGTGACCGGCCCGTCGTTGGTGAGCGTCACCTGCATGTCGGCGCCGAAGCGGCCGGTCTCGACCAACGGCCAGGCCGCGCGGGCGCACTCGACGAGATAGTTAAACAGCCGCTCGCCCTCTGCCGGGACGGCGGCACTGGAGAAGCCCGGCCGCAGCCCCTTGCGGGTATCCGCGGCCAGCGTGAATTGCGACACCAGCAGCAGCCCGCCGTCGACCTGTTGCAGGTTGTCGTTCATCTTTCCCTCGGCGTCGCTGAACACCCGATAATGAAGCAGCTTGTGCAGAATTTTCTCCGCATCCGCTTCACTGTCGCCACGCTCGACGCCGATCAGCGCCAGAAGCCCCTGGTCGATGGCGCCGATACGCTCGCCGTCCACGCTCACGGCGGCGTGCGTCACCCGCTGAATCAGTGCTTTCACAGGCTACCACCAGCGATGAAAGTGATGGACCGGCCCGCGCCCGTGACCGACCTGCAGCCGCTCGCTGGCCTCGAGGGCTGAGTGAAGCCACTGTTTGGCCTCGCGGATCGCCTCTACCGGGGCGTGCGCGTCGGCCTCCAGAGGGAGTCTTGCCAGACACGCGGCAACCGCTGCGGAGAGCGCACAGCCGGTGCCGTGCAGGTTCTGCGTATCAATGCGCGAGGCGGGAAGCCAGGCGTGCTCGGTGGGCGTGGCCAGAAGATCCGGGCAGGTCTCGCCGGTCAGGTGGCCGCCCTTGAGCACCACGAAGGGCGCACCAAGCGCGGTGAGCCCTGGCAGCATCGCCTCCATCTCATCCGGCGTTTTGGGCGAGGCGGTGTCGAGCAGCACCGCAGCCTCGGGCAGGTTCGGGGTGATCACGTGGGCCAGTGGCACCAGCACGTCGCGCACCGCGCGAATGCCTTCGTCATCGACCAGGATATCGCCGCTTTTCGCGACCATCACCGGGTCGAGCACGATCCAGCGCGGGCGATGCTTCTCCAGCACCGCCTTGATCACCTCGGCGACCTCGCGACTGCCGACCATGCCGATCTTCACCGCGTCGATGGTCACGTCCTCGAGCAGATTCTCAAGCTGCACGCGAATCATTTCCGGCGAGACCGGCTCGACCCGGGCCACGCCCTGGGTGTTCTGGGCGATCACCGCGGTGATCACGTTGGTGGCGTAGACGCCGAGGGCCGAAAACGTCTTCAGATCGCCCTGCAGCCCCGCGCCACCGGAGGGGTCGGAACCGGCAATGGTCAATACCTTCGCGATATGCGTCATGGTCAATGTTACCCCGTGCTTACATGACCGAGGGAAGCCAAGTGGCGATCCCCGGGAATAGCGACAGCGCCAGCAGCATACCCAGCTGCAGCAAAATGAACGGAATCACGCCCTTGTAGATGGCCGAGGTCGGCACACTCGGGGGGGTGACGCCGCGCAGGTAGAACAGCGCAAAGCCGAACGGCGGGGTCAAAAACGAGGTCTGCAGGTTCACCGCGATCATGATGCCGAACCAGATCGGGTCGACGCCCATGGCCAGCAGCACCGGGCCAACGATCGGCACCACCACGAAGGTGATCTCGATGAAATCGAGAATGAAACCGAGCAGGAAGATCACCAGCATGACGATGATCGTCGCGCCGACCACGCCGCCGGGCATGGACTCGAACAGGCTCGTGACCAGCTCCTCGCCGCCATAGGCGCGAAACACCAGTGAGAACAGCGCCGCGCCGATCAAAATCAAAAACACCATGCTGGTGACCTGGGCGGTAGAGTAGAGCGTCTCCTTCAGCATGGTGAAGCTCACGCGCCGGTTGGCCACCGCCAGTACCAGCGCGCCAAAGGCGCCCACGGCAGAGGCCTCGGTGGGTGTTGCGAAGCCGCCTAGAATCGAGCCCAGCACCGCCACGATCAGCAAAATGGGCGGCACCAGCCCCTTGAGCAGCAGCGGCCAGATCGAGCCCTGGTGATTCAGCTCCGCCTTGAGCTCCTCACGATCCACCGCCGGCGCCGATGACGGCTTGAGCCACGCCAACACCAGCAGATAAACGATGTAGGTTACGACCAGAATCAACCCCGGCACTAAAGCGCCGATGAATAGATCGCCGATGGAGAGCGTCTTTGGGCTCCACACGCCCATGGAGAGCTGCGCCTGCTGATAGGCGTTGGAGAGCACGTCGCCCAGCAGCACCAGCGCGATCGACGGCGGAATGATCTGGCCAAGTGTACCGGTGGCGCAGATGGTGCCGGTGGCCAGCGCCGGAGAGTAGCCGCGCTTGAGCATGGTCGGCAGCGACAAAAGCCCCATGGTGACCACGGTGGCCCCGACGATGCCGGTAGAGGCCGCCAGCAGCATACCGACGATGATCACCGACAGCCCCAGCCCGCCGCGCAGCGAGCCAAAAGCCATCGCCATGGCGTCGAGCAGCGTTTCGGCGACGCGAGATTTCTCCAGCAGCACGCCCATCAGCACGAACAGCGGCACCGCCAGGAGCGTCGTGTTGGTCATGATGCCGTAGAGGCGGTTGGGCATGGCGCCCATCATGTGGGGCTCGAAGGGCACGTCCACGCCCAGTGATGTGAGCGCGTAGCCGATACCGGCAAAGCCAAGCGCCGTGCCGGCCAGCGACAGCGCCACCGGATAGCCCAGCATCAACACGCCGCACACGGCGGCGAAGAGCACCAGCGGCATGAAGTCCAGTATGACGGCCACTAGACGACCTCCTCGTGCTCATGAGTGGGATTGGGAAGCGCGCCGCGAATGATCAGCGTCTGGCGAATCAGCTGCGCCACCGCCTGCAAGAGCAACAGCGCCACCATGGCGAGAATCAGCGACTTCAACAGATAGACCGCCGGGATGCCGGCGTTGGGCGAGCGCTCCATGATCGCCCAGCTGGTCAACACGTAGTGGAAGCTGCCGATGGCGATGAACAGCGACACGGGGACGAGCAGAAACAGCGTGCCCAGCAGGTCGATCCAGGCCCGGGCTCGGCTGGAGAGCTTGCGGTAAAAGATGTCTACCCGCACGTGGCCGTCGTGCTTGAGCGTCCAGGCCGCGCCGAGCATGAACACCGCAGCGTGCATGTACATCACCGACTCCTGCATGACGATGCTGTTGGCCCCGATCACGTAGCGCAGCACGACGATGGCGAACTGCACCAGCATCATGATGATGATCAGCCAGGCGACCGCTCGCCCGACGCCTTCGGTCAGCCCATCGAGCCAGCGTAAAAGCCGCGGCTCAAAAGAATTTGCACGCATGGAGGTGTCCTGCCTTCTGAAAACGACTCGAAATGATCGCCGATTCTATCCCCTGCGTCATCCCCTGCGACCTCAAGCCCCCCTTTTTACGACCATTTACCGAGCAAGGGCCATCGAAGAGCTGCTTCAAGCGCGATGGTCAGGCCAGAGGCGCCGGGCGATGAGCGGCTTCGAGTGATCGTAGGCAGGCGGCAGGCAGCGGCAATTCCACCGCCACCGGCAGGTGATCCGAAAAGAGATGGTCGAGCACGCTGACGTCGGCGGCTTCCAGGGTTTGCGACAGCAGAATGTGATCCAGCGCTCGGCGCGGCTGCCAGGAGGGGTAGCTCAAAAGCGGCTTGACCGGATGCAGCGGCAGCGAAGCGCTAAAGCGCTCGTGGGCGTGAAGCTGCTCCGGGGTGCAGTTGAGATCGCCCATCACCACCACGTGGCGAAGCGGGGCGATGATGTCGCTTAGATAGTTGAGCTGGCGCACCCGGCCGCGATGACTCAGCGCCAGGTGCGCCACGAAGATATGCAGCGCGTCCGGGCCGTTGCCGAAACGCACGTGGATCGCCCCGCGCCCGGGAAGCGTGCCGGGCAGCCGGTGCTCTTCGATACGGCTGGGGGTGAGTTTCGATAAAAGCCCGTTGCTGTGCTGGGCGATACGCCCCAGATTGCGGTTGAGCTGCTGAAAATGGTGGGGAAACCCGGCCTGAGCGGCCAGGTATTCGACCTGATTGATACGGCTGGAGCGAAAGCTTCCGCCGTCGACTTCCTGAAGCCCCACCACGTCGAACTTGCCCAACACCTCGCCCATGACGTCGAGGCGCTTGACGCGGCGCGGATGGGGCAAAAAGTGCTGCCAGCTCCGGGTGAGGTAGTGATGGTACGCCGAGGTTTGAATGCCGACCTGCAAATTGAAGGTCAGAAGTCTCAGCGTACCGCTCTCCCAAAACGGACTTTGCGCTTGCTGCGCGGCGTCGTCGGCGGAGAAGCCCGACACGATTACTCGGCGCGCTCGCTGCGAACCTGCTCGATCAGCGCCTCGGCGACGACCGGCATGTTGTCCGCGCCGCCGGCAGTGCTCGGGGTCACCACGAAGCGGCCATCGACGACCAGCGCCGGCACGCCCATCAGGCGCATTTCGCGCATGCGGCTGTTGGCGCGATTGGTTTCGCTGCGTACCGGGAAGGCGTTGAGCGCCTTTTTGGCCTCGTCTTCGGTCACGCCGTAGTTGGCGAAAAACGCGGCGATGTCATCCTCGTCGGTCAGTTGCTGACCGTCCTGATGGATCGCATCGAAGAAGTCCTGATGAAGCTCCTCCTCGATTCCGAGCGACTGGGCGGCGTAGAAGGCGGTGGCATGGGTATTCCAGTTGCCGCCCATGGTCGCAGGCATTTTGACGACTTCGACGTCGTCGTCGAGGGTGTCGTACCACTCGTTGACCGTGTCCTGCAGGCCGTAGCAGTGCGGGCAGCCGAACCAGAACACCTCGGTGACCTCGATGTGATCGTCATCGGCGACGGTCGCGACCGGGTTCTCCAGCAGCGTGTAGTCCTGGCCTTCCACTACCGTCTGGGCACTGGCGGCGGTCGAGAGCGCAAGGCCGGCCACGGCCGCAACGAATACTTTAAACATTATCGACATTCTCCAAAGTTGAGCGAAGCCTATGACTATCAAAACGTTCGACCGGTTCCCGGGGTGCGTTCAACGCCGCCGGGCAGGTTCTCGGGATGCGTTGTAACGCATACTTGCCCGCTTTTTCATCGCCGTCCAGTGTTACACTAGCGTTTTCAGCAAGCCTACCCGCCCCACCGAGTGTAACGAATCCCGTCACCGGCTTAAATGGCCGCCGCCTGGCCGGGGCCGTTTGCCCTCGACCTCGAAGGCAAACGGGTAGCCTTGACGTATGACTCAAGCGTTCAGGATTTTTTCCATGTCGACTCAAGACCGCCAAAGCCCGCGCCTCAACTACGCCACGGCCCAGTTCATGATCAGCGCGCCGAAGCTTTCGCTCTGCCCGGACGACACCGGCGCCGAGGTGGCCTTCGCCGGGCGCTCGAACGCAGGAAAATCCAGTGCGATCAACGCGCTGACCCAGCAAAAGGCGCTGGCGCGCACCTCGCGCACCCCCGGGCGCACCCAGCTGATCAATTTCTTCAGCCTGATGAACGACCCGGCCACGCGGATGGTGGACCTGCCCGGCTACGGCTACGCCAAGGTACCCGAGTCGGTGAAGCTCGAGTGGCAGCGCCACCTCTCCGAGTATCTGCTGCACCGCTTCAGCCTGAAAGGCGTGGTGCTGCTGATGGACGTGCGTCACCCGCTGACCGAGTTCGACCTGACCCTGCTCGATGTCGCCGACCAGCGCGGCATGCCGGTGCACATTCTGCTGACCAAGGCCGACAAGCTGAAAAAGGGCCCGGCGAGCGCGGCGCTGCAAAAAGTGCGCTCGCGGCTAGTCGAGTGGGAAGACCTGGTCACGGTGCAGCTCTTCTCGTCGCTCAAGCGCGACGGGGTAACGACGCTATGCCAAACCCTGGACCGCTGGCTGGACGCGCCGGAACCCGAGTAACGCGGCCCGCCCAATAGCGCCCGTTTCAGCCGGGCGCGCGCTCCAGCTGCGCGATCAGCGCCGGCAGCTCTCGCACGTGGCTCAGCCGGTAGACGCGGCTCGGAAGCGCCCGGTCGCTTTCACCGGCGATCCACACCGCGTGCATGCCGAGCTTGTTTGCCGGCAGTACGTCCTCCTCCCAGGAATCCCCCACGTGCATGGCGCACTCCGGCGCCACGTCGAGGCGCTCGAGCACGTTCAAAAACGCGTGGGGGTCGGGCTTGGGCGTGAACAGCTCGCCAGCGGCCACGGCGATGGGAAAGTAGGCCGCCAGCGGCTGTCGTTTCAAGTGGATATTGCCGTTGGTGATGGCGGCCAGATGAAAGCGCTGGCCCAGCGCTTCGAGCAGCTCAAAAGCTTCCGGGTGCGGGGTGACCTGCACGCGCAGCCGGTGAAACTCGTTCATCGCCGCCGCCGCCCACAAAATCGCGGCGCTGCGGTCAAGCCCTGCCGCTTCGAGCTGGGCCTCCAGCGCGCGAAGCCGCAGCCAGGTGAAGTCGCCCCGGCGCTCGGGCGTCGCCTTGGCCAGCGCCTGGCGTTTGACGAGATAGTCCGCCAGGCCCGCCTCCTGCTCGATTGAAAGCGCAGCTTCGCCCCGCTTTGAGCGCCACTCGTTGAGTGCGCTCAAAAGCCACTGGTAGTGGCCCTGCTCGGTTTTGAGCATCACGCCGTGGTTGTCCCAGAGCGTGTCGTCGAGATCGAAGGTGATGGCTTTTAGCTCGGCTGCGGGTTGGGTCATGAGTCGCTCCGGGGGCGGCGTTTGGCACGGGGGTGGGCGGCATCGTAACTCGTGGCCAGATGCTGCCAGTCAAGGCGAGTGTAAACCTGGGTGGTCGAGAGATTGGCGTGGCCCAAAAGCTCCTGCACGGCGCGCAGGTCCTGGCTCGACTCCAGCAGGTGGCTGGCAAAGGAGTGGCGCAGGCGGTGCGGATGCAGGTGTTCGGCCAGGCCGCGCTCGACACACAGGTGCGCCAGGCGCTTTTGGATGGCGCGGTGGCCAAGGCGTGCGCCGCGGCGCCCGACGAACAGCGCCGGCTCTGCGCCTGCGGTCAGACACCCGCGCACCGCCAGCCACTGGGTTAACGCGGCGCGGGCGCGCCGGCCCACCGGCACCTGGCGGGGCTTTCCGCCCTTGCCCACTACCCGCACGTAGCCGCCTTGCAGGCTCGTTAGATCGAGCGCGGCAAGCTCTGCCAGGCGCAGGCCGCTGGAGTAGAAAAGCTCCAGCATGGCCTGGTCGCGGCAGGCCAGCGGCGAGTCGTCATGGGGCGTATCCAGAAACCGGGCGAGGCTGTCCACGTCCAGCGGCCGCGGCAGGTGGCCGGGCTGCTTGGGCGTGCGCACGAGCCGGACCGGGTTGTCGGCAAGCTGGCCCTGACTTACCAGCGCATCGGCAAAGCGTGAAAGCGCGGCGCGTCGGCGCGCCAGGCTTCGCGGCGAGAGCCCGCGGCTGCGCTCGGCGCCGAGAAACGCGCGGGCAAGCGGCGCATCCAGGCGCTCGGCCAGCACCACGTCGCGCGTCTCGGCGAAGCGGGCGAAAGCGGTGAGATCCTGCCGGTAGCCCGCCACGGTCGCCGGGCTTGCGCGCTCGGCAAGCCGGCCAAGATAGGCGTCGATCGCCTCCCACATCGCGCTGGCCCCGGCTACGTTAACCACCGCTGCCCAAACGCTGCAGGAGTCTTGCGACGATGTCGCCCAAATATTCGGTGAACAGCGTATCCATGCTCGCCCGATAGCACTCAACGTCAGGGCTTGCGAGCAGCAGATAGCCCATCGGCTCGCCGGCGGAGAGCCGCGTGATCGCACATGACCCCGCCTTGCGCGGTGCCTTGGTATGGGGCAGCAGGCGCTTCCAGTCGCTGGCGCTGAGTTTGGCGCAGCGGCTGGTGCGCCCGTCCAACAGCGCCGTCAGCCGCGACGTCGCGTGCTGGTCGAGCACGTGGCGTGGCGGCTGGGGCGGCGTCGGCTCCTCGTCGCTCACACTCGATGGGCACCAGAGCGCCATCGCCGGCGTGTCGAAACGCTCATTGAGCTGGGTCGCCAGCGCCTGGGCCAGCGCGTCGCGGTCCTCGGCATCGATCAGCACCAACAGCGTTTCGCGCAGGCGCCGGTACTGCGCCTCGTTATGGCGCGCGGTTTCCAGCAGGTGCTCGAGACGCCCCTCGGCGCTCTCGGCGCGGTGGCGAAGATCGGCCACCAGCCGCTCCAGAAGCGACGTGGCCCCGTCGATGTTCGGGTGAGGCACCTTGAGCTGCTGTAAGAGCCCTTCCCGGCCGACGAAAAAGTCCGGGTGGCGGGCTAGCCAAAACGCGACCTGGTCCGGGTCGAGCGTCTTGCGCGGCTCGGGGGCTTGCGACATCGCCGTTCTCCTTGGAGTGGTTGAGCGTGCTGGATTAGTTGAGCGTCACGCGGCCATCGAACACCCTGGTCGCCGGGCCAACCATGATCAGTGCGGCATCTTCGCTCGGCCACTCGATGGTGAGCTGGCCGCCGGGCAGGTGCACCGTGACCGGGCTTTGCAAAAGCCCCTGGCGAATGCCGCTGGCCACCGCCGCGCAGGCACCGGTACCGCAGGCAAGCGTCTCGCCGCTGCCGCGCTCGAAAACGCGCAGGCGAATCTCGTGTTTTGACACCACCTGCATGAAGCCGACGTTGACCCGCCGGGGAAAGCGCGGGTGGGCCTCCAACAGCGGGCCCAGCCGCTCGACCGGCGCGGTGTCGACGCTGTCGACCGTGAGCACCGCGTGGGGGTTGCCCATCGATACCGCGCCGACCTCGAGGCGCTGCCCGTCGACCTCGATGGCGTGCAGCACCGCCTCCGCCGGCGCATCGAACGGAAGCCGCTCAGGGGCGAAGCGCGGCCGGCCCATGTCGACCCGCACCTGACCGTCGCTTTGCACGTGCAGCGTGAGCGGCCCGCCGGCGGTCTCGACGCAAATCTCGTGCTTGTGGGTCAGGCGCTGCTCGCGCACGAAGCGTGCAAAGCAGCGCGCGCCGTTGCCGCAGTTTTCGACTTCGCTGCCGTCGGCATTGAAAATCCGGTAGCGAAAGTCCATGTCCGGGTCGCGCGGCGGCTCGACCACCAACAGCTGGTCGAAGCCGATGCCAAAGCGTCGGTCAGCCAACTGGGCGATCGTTTCGTCGGTCAGCCGGGCACGCTGGGTGACCAAATCGATCACCATGAAATCGTTGCCCAGCCCGTGCATCTTGGTGAAGTGAAGCAGCATTACGTCGTCTCGTTTGGCAAGAGCGTTTCGCCGGCCCAGAGGCTTTCAAGCGACTCCCGGGCGCGCACCACGTGGACGCGGTCGCCGTCGACCATCACCTCGGCCGGGCGCGGGCGGCTGTTGTAGTTCGAGGCCATCACGAAGCCGTAGGCCCCCGCCGAGCGCACCGCCAGCAGATCTCCTGCGGCGATGGCAAGCTCGCGCTCCTTGCCGAGAAAATCGCCGGTTTCGCACACCGGGCCGACCACGTCGAACGTGGCGGTATCACGGCGCTCACGAGTATCGACGCGTACGATCGCCTGCCAGGCCTGATAAAGCGCCGGGCGGATCAGATCGTTCATGGCCGCATCGACGATGGCGAAGTTTTTCGTCTCGCCGGGTTTCAAGAATTCGACCCGGGTGAGCATGACGCCGGCATTGGCGGCGATGGAGCGGCCGGGCTCGAACAAAAGCGTCAGCGCCTCGCCGCCTTCCCAGCGCGACAGTCGTGCCAGCAGCTGGCTTGCGTAGTCGAAGGGCTGCGGCGGGGTTTCGTCGCGATACGGCACGCCAAGCCCGCCGCCAAGATCCAGATGCTCGATTTCGATACCGCGCTCGCGAAGCCGCTCCATGAGCAGCAACAGCCGCTCGAGGGCATCGAGAAACGGCGCGGTTTCGGTCAGCTGCGAGCCGATATGGCAGTCCAGGCCCTTGATGGCGAGGTGCGGCAACTTCTGGGCGAGCGTGTAGACCTCGAGCGCATCGTCGATGGCGATGCCGAACTTGTTGTCCTTGAGCCCGGTGGAGATGTAGGGGTGCGTGCCCGCATCCACGTCCGGGTTGACGCGAAGCGACACCGGCGCGATGACGCCGAGTTCACCGGCTACGGCGTTCAGACGCTCGAGCTCCGGCGCGGACTCGACGTTGAAGCACTTGATGCCGACCTCGAGCGCCCGGGCCATCTCGTCGCCGCGCTTGGCCACGCCGGAGAACACCACCTTCTTCGGATCGCCGCCGGCCTTGAGTACGCGCTCGAGCTCGCCCACGGAGACGATATCGAAGCCCGCGCCCAGGCGTGCCAGAAGCCCCAGCACCGCCAGGTTCGAATTCGCCTTCACCGCGTAGCAAATCAGGTGCGGATGAGTGCCGAGCGCCTCGGTGTAGGCGCGAAAGTGGCGCTCGAGCGTGGCCTTCGAGTAGACGTAGCAGGGCGTGCCTACCTCGTCGGCAATGCGCGTAAGCGGCACCTCTTCGGCGAACAGCACGCCGTCCTGGTAGTTGAAGTGATCCATCAGGACTCCTCGGCGGCGGTCTGGGCGTTGTCATCCGGCAGGTAGAGCGGGCCTTTTTGGCCGCAGCCGGCAAGCAGGAGTGCGACGAGCGCGATCAGGACGAGCGCCTTCATGGTGCCTCCCGGTGCGCCTTGAGCGCCTCGAGTGCGCGGCTCGCCGCGGCGCGTACCTGGTCCGGGGCGGTGCCGCCGATATGGTTGCGCGCGGCGACCGACCCTTCCAGCGTCAAGACCTCAAAGACGTCCGCCTCGATGGTGTCGGAGAACTGTTGAAGCTCCTCGAGGGTCATTTCAGACAGATCCTTCTTCTCCTTCAGACCAAACGCCACCGACTGGCCGACGATCTCGTGGGCGTCGCGGAAGGCCACGCCGCGGCGTACCAGGTAATCCGCCAGATCCGTCGCCGTGGAGAAGCCGCGCCGCGCCGCCTCGAACATGCTCTCTTTTTTTGGCTCGATGGCGGGCACCATGTCGGCGAAGGCCTTGAGGCAGTCCAGCACCGTATCGACGGTGTCGAACAGCGGCTCCTTGTCCTCCTGGTTGTCCTTGTTGTAGGCCAGCGGCTGCGACTTCATCAGCGTGAGCAGACTCATCAAGTGGCCGTAGACGCGCCCGGTCTTGCCGCGAACGAGCTCCGGCACGTCCGGGTTCTTCTTCTGCGGCATGATCGACGAGCCGGTGCAGAAGCGATCCGGCAGGTCGATGAAGTCGAACTGGGCGCTGGTCCAGAGCACCAACTCCTCGCTCATGCGCGACAGATGCATCAACAAAATGCTGGCGAAGCTGGCGAATTCGATAGCGAAGTCACGATCCGAGACCGCGTCCAGTGAGTTCTCCGCCGGGCGGGAAAAACCCAGAAGCTCGGCGGTAACGTGACGGTCGATCGGGTAGGTGGTGCCGGCCAAAGCCGCCGCGCCCAAGGGCATGACGTTGACACGCTTGCGAGTGTCCAAGAGGCGCTCGTGGTCGCGGGCGAGCATCTCCTGCCAGGCCAACAGGTGGTGGCCGAAGGTGACCGGCTGAGCGGTCTGCAGGTGGGTGAAGCCCGGCATGATGGTGTCGGCTTCGCGCTCGGCAAGCCCAATCATGCCTTCGCGCAGACGCATTAGCTCCGCGTCGATCGAGTCGATGGCGTCGCGCATGAACAGGCGAATATCGGTCGCGACCTGGTCGTTGCGCGAGCGCCCGGTGTGCAGCTTCTTGCCGGTGATGCCGATCTTTTGCGTCAGCCGCGCTTCGATGTTCATGTGCACGTCTTCAAGCGGCACCGACCACTCGAACTCGCCGCGCTCAATCTCGCCCTGAATCTCGGTCAGGCCGTCGATGATGGCGTCGCGCTCCTCGTCGCTGAGCACGCCGACGCGCGCCAGCATGGTGGCGTGGGCGATCGAGCCCTGAATGTCCTGACCGGCCAGGCGCTGGTCGAAGCTCACGGAGGCGGTGAAGCGGGCAACAAAGGCGTCGGTGGGCTCGCTAAAGCGTCCGCCCCAGGACTGATTCGTAGCTTGGCTCATCAAGAATTCCTACTGACAAAACGAAGGTGGCAACAAGGGTGACAACATAAGGAAATCGTTGGCCCAGAGTGTACCAGAGTCGGCCCGGTTCGCGGCACGCGGTTTTGCACGCCCGCTCAGGGCGAATCGATGCCGGCGTCCTTGAGCGCGCGAGGCCAATCGAATCGCGACAGGTAGTCGTCGAGCCCGGCCAGCGGCATGGGCCTGGCGAAGTAGTAGCCCTGCATGAAGGTGGAGTGGCGCTGGTGCAGGTAGCGAAACTGCTCGGCGGTTTCGACGCCTTCGATGAGCACCTCGAGCCCCAGCTTCAAGGACATGGTGATCACCCCTTCCACGATCGCCGCGTCGTGCTCGTCGTGGGTGACGTCGCTTATGAAAGAGCGGTCGATCTTGAGCCGGTTGATCGGCAGGCGCTTTAAATAGCTCAAGCTGGAAAAACCGGTGCCGAAATCGTCCAGCGCGATGTGAACGCCCAGCGCGCTGAGCTTCTTGAGCGCCTCGATGGCGTTCTCCAGACTCTCCATCAGCACGCCTTCGGTGATCTCGATCTCCAAAAGCGCCGGGGCCAGCCCCGTCTCCTTGAGCACGCGCTCGATCGAGGCGACAAAGCCCGGCCGCTGAAACTGGGTAGGCGAAATATTGACCGCCATGACGAGTGGGCGCCGGGCGCCGTCGTTGATATGCACCGCATCGCGACACGCCTGATTCAGCACCCACTCGCTGATGGGAATGATCTGGCCAGTCTCTTCCGACATGCCGATGAACTCCGCCGGCGAGATCGCGCCGCACTCCGGATGGTGCCAGCGAATGAGCGCCTCGACCCCGACCACCTCGCCGCTCGCGCCGTCGATCTGCGGCTGATAGTGAAGCTCGAACTGCTCCTGCTCGATGGCCGTTTGCAGTGCGTGACGCAGGCTCACCCGCTCGCTCACCCGATGGTTGAGCTCGTCGGTGTACCATTGATAGGTGTTGCGCCCGCGGCGCTTGGCCTTGTACATGGCCAGATCCGCCTGCTGCACCAGCGACCGGGGCTTGGCCATACTGCCGTTGTCGGTACCGATGCCGATACTGGCGGTGATGTGAAGCGCCTTGTCCTGATACCAGTAAGGTTCGGCAATCCGCCTGAGCAAACGCTCCACCACCTGGATCACGTCCTGCTCCATCGCCAGGTCCGGCAGCAGCACGATAAACTCGTCGCCCCCGATGCGCGCCACGGTGTCCCAGGGGCGCAGCTCCTCCTCGAGGCGCCGGGCGACGCTGATCAAAATGAAATCGCCGACATCGTGACCCAGCGAATCGTTGATCGGCTTGAAGTCGTCAAGATCAATGAACAGCACCGCCACGTGGCGCCGATAGCGCTTGGCCAACATGCATCCCTGGGACAAGCGCTGGTTCAAGAGCTGGCGATTGGGCAAGCCGGTCAGGGCATCGTGGTTGGCGTTGTGTCTCAACTGCGCCTGGTACTCGCGCTGGGCGGTAACGTCGTTTTGCACGCCGATGAAATGCGTGACTCGCCCCTGCTCGTCGCGCACCGGCGAGACGTACAAGTCGTTCCAAAAGGACGTGCCATCCTGGCGGACGTTGCGCAGCATTACGTGCACATCGCGCTGTTCGCGTATGCCCCGGCGCAGTTGCTTGACGGTGGAGGCGTCGGTTTCGTCGCCCTGCAGGATACGGCAGTTGCGCCCGAGCGCCTCATCCCGGGTGTAGCCGGTGATGGTCTCGAAAGCCTTGTTGACGTATACCATGGGCAAATCGTCGGCCAGCGCATCGACGATGACGACACCATTGGTGCTCGACTCCACGCTGCGCTCCAGAAGCACCAGCTGCTGCTCGGAGGTCTTGCGCTCGGTGATATCGCGGGCGATCACGTAGATCACCTCGCCGTCGGCGAAGGCGCTCACTTCGAGCCAGGTGAGTGCATTGGTCTGGCTTTTGGCGCGCACGTCAAAAGGCTCGATCTGCTCGCCCTGATGTATGCGCGCAAGCGCGCGCTCTATAATGGGGTGGTCATCGGGCTCGACGATCACCCCGCACGGGCGGCCGATGAGCTCTTCGGCGCGGCGGCCCAGCATGCGCTCGAAGGCCGGGTTAACATTGAGTAGTGCCCCTCGGAAATCGATGCAACAAAGCATATCCTGCGAGAGCAGAAAAAAGTGGTCCAGCTCACCTTGTTGATCGGCAGAGGGCATGGGCGTTACCTGCACGTGACAATAGAGTTTAGGGTCGGCCAATCAAGAGTGATCGATTTTACGGCGCAAGCGTTTTTACTGCGTAAGCGCGTGCTTTATGATGAGATTTATCATAGTTCGACACGCCGTGTCTGCGGCATAGGGAGAATAACGTGTCATCCATCACCAAATTACGCATTGCCACGCGCAAAAGCCAGCTGGCGCTGTGGCAGGCAGAGCACGTCCGCGAGCGCCTGATGGCGGCGCACAGCGGCCTCGACGTCGAGCTGGTCGCCCTGTCCACCAAGGGCGACAAGATCATCGATACCCCGCTTTCCAAAATCGGCGGTAAGGGCCTGTTCGTCAAGGAGCTCGAAGAGGCAATGCTCGACGGCCGCGCCGATATCGCCGTGCACTCGATGAAAGACGTGCCGATGCACTTTCCCGAGGGGCTCGGACTTTCCGTCATTCTGGAAGGCGCCGAGCCCACCGACGCCTTTGTCTCCAACCGGTTTCAAAGCGTCGATGAGCTGCCGGAAGGCGCGCGCATCGGCACCGCGAGTCTGCGCCGGGGCCTGCAGCTGCGTGAAGCGCGCCCGGATCTCGAGATTTTGAACCTGCGCGGCAATGTACAAACACGCCTGGCCAAGCTCGACGACGACGAGTTCGACGCCATTATACTCGCGACCTCCGGGCTCAAGCGGCTGGGGCTGGCCGCGCGCATCGCCCAGGAGCTGCCGCCGGAGATCTGCCTGCCCGCCTGCGGGCAGGGCGCGCTTGGCATCGAGTGCCGGCTGCACGACCCGGAGCTGATCGCGCTGCTGGCCCCGCTCGATGACAACGATACCGCCACCCGCGTGCGCGCCGAACGCGCCATGAACACCCGCCTGGAAGGCGGCTGCCAGGTACCGATCGCCGGCCATGCGGTGCTCGACAAGGCCAACGAGACCATCTGGCTGCGCGGACTGGTGGGCAACCCGGAAGGGACCGAGGTGCTGCGCGCCGAGGGCCGCGGCTCGATCCACGAGCCCGAAGCGCTGGGCATTCGCGTGGCCGAAGACCTGCTCGACCAGGGCGCTGGCGATATTCTCGCCGAGGTATACGGCGACAACGTATGAGCACGCGCTGCCCATGAAGGCGACCCAGACCGCGCCAATGACCGCGCCCGTACTGATCGGCCGCCCCGGCGAGCGCGGCGAGGCCCTGGCCTCGGCGCTGGCCGCCGACGGCGCCTGGGTCGAGCCGCTCGAGGTGATGGCGCTGGAGACGCTCGAGGAGGACGCCGCGCTCAGAAGCGTCTGGCTCGATCTCGACCGCTTTCATAAAATCGTGGTCACGAGCCCCTTTGCCGCGCTGCAGCTGATCGAGGCGGTCGACCGCTACTGGCCGCAGCTGCCGGTAGGCATCGATTTCTACGCGCCGGGCGCGGGCACTGCTAAAGCGCTCGAAGACGCGCTCGACGTACGCGTAGAGCGCCCCCCGGTCAGCGCCGGGGAGGACACCAGCGAAGCGCTATTGACGCTCGATTCGCTTTCACACTTGGCGCATCAGCGCGTGCTGATCGTGGCCGGTGAAGGCGGGCGAACGCTTTTAGCCGAGACGCTCACCGCGCGCGGCGCCGCCGTGACCCGTGTGGCGACGTATCGACGCGTTTATCGCGCGCCCGGTCCGGAATTGCAGCGGCGCCTGGCAGAGGGCCGTTTTCACGCATTGATCGTGACCAGCGGCGAACTGCTCGAATATCTGTCAAACTGGTGCCATCAAGCAGCGTTGAAACAACCCCTAATCGTTTCCAGCCGCCGTTTGGCCGCCTTGGCCGGCACGCTGGGTTTTTGCGACCTCAAGGTGGCGTCAGGCGCATCGACGGCCGCGCTGGCAGCGGCGTTGAACGCGCTCAGCTCCCCCGGAGATGCCGATGTCGATTAAAGAACTTAACAAGGGCTAACGACAGATGAGCAAACAACCATTTGATCAACAGGGCGACAACAAGACGCCTGATGATGCTACCCCCCGCCAAGGCGCAAGCGACACGCCCCCGAGCGATGCGACATCGAGCGTTTCGCCTTCGACCCCGGCGGCGGATAAAAACGCCGAGGCGTACGCGGCGAAAAACAGCCGCTCACGCCGGCGTAACAAGGGCGGCAGTCAGAGTCAGCCGGCCAAAACCGACGCCAGCGCTAACGCCAGTACGACGACCGGTACCCACGCCAGTACCAGTTCTAATACGAGCACTAGCGCTGACAGCACCAGCGCAAGCCCGGACAAGACGCCCGCTGGCGCCGCGAGCGCATCGAACAAGCCCGCCCCCTCCAATAGCAAGCCCAGCGCCACGACGCCGCCGCCCAAAACGCCTGCCTCCAGCACCCCAACCCCGCCGTCCGGCGGTGGTAAAAGCGGCGGCAAGGGTGGTGCGGTCGCGATCGTACTGGTCCTGATCGTCGCTCTGATACTCGGCGTGATCGCCTGGCAGCTTTGGCAGCGCACGGACGCCCAACAGGCGCGCATCGACGAGCTCGCCCAGCAAACCCAATCAAGTGCCACCCAACAGAGCCTCGACGAGCTTCAGTCGCGCATCGAAAGCGGCGAGAGCGAGCGTAACGAGACGCTCGACAGCACCGTGAGCGAGCTGCGAGGCGAGCTCGAAAGCGTTCAGGCGCGCGTCGACGAGACCGTGTCTGACGTGCTCGATCAGCTCTCCCAGGCCCAGGACACCGACGAGCGCGACTGGCTTCACGCCGAGGCCGCCTATCTTCTGCGCCTGGCCAACCAGCGCCTGCAGCTCGAAGGCGACGTCGAAGGCGCTTCTGCCCTTTTGCGCACCGCCGACGCTCGCCTGGTCGATGCCGATAACCCGGCGCTGACGCCGATACGCCGCGAGATCGCCAATGAGCTTGCCGCTCTTGACGCCGTACCGCGGGTCGACCGCACCGGCATTTACCTGGCGCTGAACGCTCAGCAGGAGCAGATCGCCGGGCTTCGCCTGTCCCAGGAGATCGAAGAGCGGGCGATCAGCGAAGGCATGGAGCAGCCGCCGAGCGGCTCCTTCGAGCGCCAGCTGGCGAAATTCGGCGCCGAGCTTCGCGATCTCGTCGTGGTGCGCCATCACGACGAGGCGCTGGAAGCGCTGATCACCCCGGAGCAGGAGTCTTACCTGCGTCAAAGCCTGCGCCTGATTCTCGAACAGGCTCAGCTTGCGCTGCTTCGAGAAGAGCAGCCGCTGTTCGAGGCGAGCCTCGACAAGGCGCTGGATCTGCTCGAGCGCTACTACGACACCGAGCGCGACGAGACCCAGAGCGTGATCGCGCGTCTTGAAGAGATCAAGCAAAATCAGGTCGAGCCGGAGCTTCCCGATATCAGCGGTTCGCAGCAGGCCATGGCCGATTTCATCGACAACCGCTTTCAGGCGCGCCGCCAGGGCGGAGGTGACGAATGAGAAAGCTGCTGCTGTTAATCGTCGCCGGCCTTGCCGTCGGCGCCCTGTTCGGCCACCTGATGATGTCGGTGCCGGGCTACTGGCTGATTCGCGTCGGCGACACCTCCGTGCAGACCTCGTTCTGGTTCGGTTTGGTGCTGCTGTTGGCCGCCTTCATCGTGGTGCACTTCGCGCTGCGCCTTCTTTCCGGCATCGTTCGCCCGGTGGGCCGCTATCGCACCTGGAACGCCCGGGCACGCAATCGCCGCGCCATGAAGCGCACGGTGCGCGGGCTGGTCGCGCTGACCGAGGGCCGCTTCAAGCGCGCCGAGCGCACGCTAGCGGGCGCGGCGGACGACTCCAGCACGCCGATGGTCAACTACCTTTCGGCGGCGCTGGCGGCTCACTACCAGGGCCACCACGAGCGTTCTCAGGAGCACCTGAACCAGGCCCAGCTCACAACCGATGGCGCCGACACCGCCGTAGGCCTGATGCAGGCGCAGCTGATGATCGATCGTCAGCAGCCGGAAGAGGCGCTGGCGATTCTCAACCGTCTTGACCAGAAGCTGCCCAACCACCCGCAGGTGCTGAAGCTCTTGAAGCAGGTCTATCTCAGCGTCAGCGACTGGGAGGGGCTTCGCCATCTGGTCCCGCGGCTGGTGGCCAAAAAGCTGATCACCCAGCAGGAGCGCGAGCAGCTCGAGTTCAAGGCTTACCGCGAGCTGATTCTGTTCGAAGCCGCCAACCCGGCCAATATCGAACGGGTGCGCGGGCTGTGGGCGGACATGCCGGACTATCTGCGCGGCAACACCGAGCTGATCGTGCTTTACGTCGAGGCGCTGTTGCAGGCGAATGAAGAGGCGATCGCCGAGCGGCTTTTGAGCCAGTCGCTGGACACTCACTGGGACGCACGGCTGGTCAAGCGCTTCGGGCTTTTGGGCGTCGACGCGGCGCGCCAGCTCGCCCGCGCCGAAAAATGGCTGCAGGAGCGCCCCAACGACCCGGAACTGCTGCTGGCCTGCGGGCGCCTGTCGCTGCGTACCGGCCAATGGGAGAAAGCGCTCGAGTATTTCGAGGCCAGCCAGCGCCAACGCCCGAGCGGCGAAGTGTGCGCCGAGCTTGCGCGCCTTTACGCAAGCCTTGGCGAGCATAACAAGAGCCAGCTCTACTACCGCCAAAGCGTGGAGATGATGGCCCAGTCGCTGCCCTCCCTGCCTCAACCTAGCGATGCAAACGACAGCGACGGCCCACAAAAGGGTGGAAAAAAACGCCGCTGACCTATTGCCTTGCGATTTTCACCTGATGAATGGGCGCCTTTGGGCGCCCTTCTCTTTTCTACGACTTTGGTCTAAATCGACGGCGTTCGATGTTTTTCGCGCCATATCATCTCAATACTTTACATAAATATTCGGATGTACAGCATTTGTCGCAAATATATTTAAACAAATCGAATGGTCTAGCGAATTTTAAGCGCTTTTTTTACTAATTTTTCGATACTAAGATAGCTGCATGGTTTGAGGCGCTCTCGCCCAACAAGCCCTAAAAAAACATTCAAATCGACTAATCAGGTACGCCACCATGAAAAAACTGACCGCCACCGCCGCTATCGCCCTTGCCCTCGTTTCCGGTTCTGCCTTCGCCGCAATTGACAGCGCCGATCAACCGAACAGCTCGAGCGTTTCACATATCGAGTCGCGCAACGCCTCCGTCGAGCAGGTCATCGCCAAGAACAGCGGCGTGGGCCTGCCGATCACCAGCGCCGACTCTCACATCGCCAACACCCACAACGCGATCTCGCTTGACCAGCTACACGCCCGCAACGGCGCAACCGGTGAGCAGACCATCAACGCCGATCTGGACGCCACTGGTACTGCCAGCGTCAAACAGAGCCACAACGCTGCGCTGACCAAGGATCTGCTGCAGGCGCGTAACGGTGCCACTGGCGAGCAGACCATCAATGCCGACACTCAGCGTACCCTGTAAGCACTGTTTTTAAAGACTGTTTTAAAGATTGCTTTCAGGTACAAAAAACCCCACCGATCGGTGGGGTTTTGCGTTGATCAGGGTGCCCCACGGGGCACCCTTTTTCATGGCTTACTTTTCATGACTTTGTTTTCATGACTTGGAAAAACCGGTCAGTCGTCGATGACCGGCGCGCTGGTCACGCGGTCTTCCGGCAGCTCGTCGCGCACCTCCGCTACGGCGCTGGCGCTCACCGCTCCCGCGTCGTTGCCCCAGGCCCCGCGCACGAACGTGGCAAGCTCGGCCACCTCGTCGTCGGACAGGCGCCAGGCGAAGTCCGGCATGGCCAGCGCTTCCGGGCGCTGCTCCGTGGAGGGCAGCCGGGCTCCGGCGAGGATCACCCGGATCATGCCGGTTGGGTCGTCGGCGTTGACCATCGAGCTTCCCGACAGGCTCGGGAACACCTGGGAGGCGCCGCGGCCGTTGGAGAAGTGGCAGGCGTTGCAGTTATCCAGATAGAGCCGCGCGCCCAGATCGTTTTCCACGTCCGCCCGCGTGAGCATGGCATCGGTTTCGTCGACCTGCGCGTCGGTGATCAGAGGGCGGTCGCCGTGACTTCCCAGTCCGTTCAGGTAGGCGGCGATCGCCTGCAAATCGCTCTCATTGAGGTGCGAGGTGCTGTGCGCCACCACCGACGTCATCTCGCCGGCCACGGCGCTTTCGTCGTTACGCCCGGTGGCGAGGTAATCGACGATGGCCTGATCGTCCCAGCGCTCGATGGCGCTGCCGCCGTCGCCGCTGCCGCGCAGGCTCGGCGCGTACCAGCCCTCCAGCACCTCGCCGGCAAGGAACGCGTCGTCGCTATCATCCAGCGCCTTCTCCTGGAAGAAGAGCCCGCGCTCGGTGTGGCAACTGCCGCAGTGGCCAAGCCCCTGAACCAGATAGGCGCCGCGGTTCTGCTCGTCGCTGCGCTCGGGGTCCGGTGAGAACGTCTCATCGTTGGTAAACAGCCAGTCCCAAAGCCCGATGCCCCAGCGCTGGTTGAACGGAAAGCTCAGGTCCGTGCGCTCAGGGGTATGCTCGACCGGCGCCACGCCTTCCATGAAGTAGGCGTAGAGCGCGTCGATATCCTCATCGGTGATCAGCGAATAGGAGGGGTACGGCATGGCCGGATAAAGGTGCTTGCCATCGGCGCGCTCGCCCTGCCTGAGGGCGGCGGCGAACTCGTCGCGGCTATAGTTGCCGATGCCGGTTTCCGGGTCTGGGGTGATGTTGGTCGAGTAAATGGCGCCAAAGGGGCTCTCCACGCCCAAACCGCCGGCGAAGGGCTCACCGCCGGGGGCGGTATGACACGCCACGCAGTCGCCGGCGCGCGCCAGATATTCGCCGCGGCTGATCACGTCGTCATCGAACGCGAGGCTTGCGGTGGTGACGCTCAAAAGGCCAACGCCGACCAGCCCCTGGCGCCATTTTACGGTGTGCTTCATGGTCGCTCTCCTTAGGCTTGAACCAGCGGGCCGGGGTTGGGCAGGTACTGCTCGCGGATTGCCTTCGCCGACCAGTAGGTCAGTGCACCGACCAGCCCCGTCGGGTTGTACTGCAGGTTCTGCGGAAAGGCGCTGGCGCCCATCACGAACACGTTGTGTACGTCCCAGCTCTGCAGGTAGCGGTTGAGCGCGCTGGATGAGGGATCGGTGCCCATGATCGCTCCGCCCACGTTGTGCGTGGTCTGGTAGGGGCGAACGTCGTAGCGCGTATCGAAGTCCTTGAAGGAGAGCCGATAGTCGTCCGGGCCCAGCGCCTTTGAAAGCGTATCGATCTTCTGTTTCATGAACTGGGTCATGCGCACATCGTTGGCCTTCCAGTCGAAGGTCATGCGCATCAACGGCCGGCCGTGATCGTCGGTATAGTTGGGGTCGAGATCCAGGTAGCAGTCGCGGTAGGCCATGTTGCTGCCGTGGGAGCCAATCGACATGACGTGGCCGTAGGTCTCCTGCACCGCCTGCTTCCACCCTTCGCCCCAGCTTGGCGCGCCGGCACGCAGCGGCATGTTGCGAATCGGCTGGCCGTTAGTCATCGCGGCGTTGATGTAGGAGCCGCCGATGAAGCCTTCCTGAGCGAAGTCGATCTGCTCGACGCCGAAGTCGTTGATCACCTCGCCGTTGCCACCGGCACCGATGAAGGGGTTGAACTCCTTGTCGCGGAAATAGAGCGAAGAGCCGCCGTTCATCTGATAGGCGTAGTTCTTGCCGACTACGCCGTCGCCGGTTTCCGGGTTGTAGGGCGTGCCGATACCGGACACCAGCATCAGGTGCACGTTGTGCAGCGAGTACGCGCCCAGTATCACCAGATCCGCCGGCTGGAAGACCTCGTTGCCTTCCGGGTCGATATAGGTCACGCCGGTGGCGCGCTCTTTGTTGCTGTCGAGCTCCACGCGCAGCACTTCGCTCTGGGTGCGGTAGGAGAAATTCTCGCGGCGCTTGAGCGCGCCCAGAATGCAGGTCTGCGGCGAGGACTTGGAGTAGTTCAAGCAGCCGTAGCGCTCGCAGAAACCGCAGAAGTTACACGGGCCGAGCTGCATACCGTAAGGGTTGGTGTAGGCAACAGAGGCATTGGCGGCGGGCAGCGGGAAGGGATGATAGCCTTCGCTTCGTGCGACATCGGCGAACAGCGTATCGTTATAGGTCCGCGCCAGCGGCGGCATGGGGTACTCGTCGGAGCGCCAGCCTTCGAACGGGTTGCCTCCCGCCTGAATCTCGCCGTTCAGGTTGCCCGCCTTGCCGGAGATACCCGCCACTTTCTCGAAGAAGTCGAAAAAGGGCTCGAGCTCATCGTAGCTGACGCCGTAGTCCTGAATCGTCATTTCATCGGGAATGATGTCAGCGCCGAAGTTCTCCTCGACGTAGCTTTTCAGGCGCAATTCCTGGGGCTGGGGCCGCCAGGTGTGGCCGTTCCAGTGGGTGCCGGCGCCGCCGACGCCGTCACCGGGCAGAAACGAGCCCAACTGACGATAAGGCACCGCCATGTCGCCCACGTTGTGGCGCACGGTCAGCGTGCTTTTCGCCGGGCGCTGCATCAGCTTGTAGCGCACCCCGTAAGTGAGCTCGTCGGCCATTTTCGGGTAGGCGAAATCCGGTACCGTGTCGCGGTCTTCGCCGCGCTCGAGCGCCAGCACGTTCAAGCCTGCGTCGGTCAATTCCATGCCCATGATCGCACTGGTCCAGCCAAAGCCGACCAGCACGACGTCTACGGGTGATTCTGTACGTGCCATGCTTATCCCCTCTCGCCGTTAAGGCTGACCGGCCCCAGCGGGTACTCGACGTTGTGCTGGTCCACCCATTCGCGATACGACGCGCGTGCCCCGGGGAAACCGATGAACTTCCAGGACGCCATGTGTTTGTTGCCGCCGTGGATGGGGTCGGCAAAATAGCCTTCCTTGGTGTTTTGCAGCAGCATGTCGAAAAAGTAGCTGCCCCGCATCGACGCCATCTCGATCTCGCCGTCCTGGAGCTGGGTCAGAACCTGGTCGCGGGCGGCGTCATCGAGCGCGGCGAATGCGGCGTCGTGGCGGTCCTGGCAGAAGTCGTTCACCGCCGCGATCCCTTCGCGATACATCTCACGCGGGGTCAGCGGGATCTGATGGCCAAAGAGCGCCGGCACGTCATCGGGGAAGGGCCCCTTCATGTACCAGTCGGCGGCGTGGCCGAAGCCCCCTTCCATCTGGCGGTCGATGAAGATCGGTACGTTGGTATCGAGCGCGCCGGGGCCGGGGCCTTGACCTGGAATCAAGCGATCGCAGGCGGCGATGATGAAATCCCATTCGGCGGCCTCGAAAAAGGCGGGTTGGTAATCGGTTAGCTGCTGCGGGGGCTCATCGGCAAAAGCGGTCAGCGATACGCCGCTGCCGATGGTGACGGCGGGGATCCCCGTCAGCGCTCCCTTCATGAACCGACGTCGCGATGCGTCTTTTAGGCTCACGGTCTCTCCTTGCTCATTGCGTCGTGGGTCAGCGGTATTCTGGTTCTTTTAATAGCCCCATTTTAATATAGATCTTGCTAATTAGCTTATTAACCAAGTCGTGATTGCCCTGCGCCCGCCCGCCCAAACGGGTGCTTTGAACGTAAAACGCCCGGCTGGCACCGGGCGAACAATGGATTACAACTTTAGTCTAATACCGAAAAATACTACCGAACATGTGGCAGGGCGTTACGGGCCAGCCGTCTCGCACTGATGGGCATAATCATTCAATCCACCCTTTTTTATGGCGCCATCGACTCCGGGGCGGGGCTTTCATCAGGCGCTTTCAACGAGGAGGTGCAGTGCCCACAGCGGCTCGCCTTGATCGGTACGGTCATGAAGCAGTAGGGGCAGGACTTCTCCACCGGGCTTTTGGGCGCTTCGACCTCTTCGCGCTTGAGCCGGTTGATGGTGCGCACCAGCATGAAGACCACGAAGGCGACGATGGTGAAGCTGATCACCGCGTTGAGAAACAGCCCGATGTTGAGCGTCACCGCCCCCGCCTGCTGAGCGGCGCTTAACGTAAGATACGGCCCGGCCACCGCGCCTTCGCGCAGCACGATAAAGATATTGGAGAAGTCGATGCCGCCGACCAGCAAACCAATGATCGGATTCATGATATCCGCCACCAGCCGCTGAACGATGAGCGTAAACGCGCCACCGATGATGATCCCCACCGCCATATCGATCACGTTGCCTTTAACGGCGAACTCGCGAAACTCCTTGAAAAATCCCGACATTTCAGCACTCCCTTTTTTGATGACTTATGAGCATATAACTTTTCGAGCCTAAAACCTGCAGGCTCAATAACTTACGAAAGCGACATGCGGTGTTCAAAATACGTTGCATTTTTTCTGCAAGTGCGAGAAAACCTTATTTTTACGCTTTCAAAGCGACACCGAGCGTTTCATTTACGACAGCTCGCGCATCGTATACAAGATTGCTTTGTCAGTATAAGTGGCATTCGTGCCACTATGCAGATTGGTGGCTTAAACGCTCATTCGGGGAGCATAACAACACGCCAGTAACCCATACCTATAACAAGAAAAACTCCAGACGTTTCGGTGATAGAGGTACCAGACCATGACATCCGATCAAATCACATCCTGCGCCCCCGCAGGTCGCCCCAGAGCACCGCAAACACTGGGTTTTCTGCTGTTGGACAACTTTACCCTGATCTCTTTGGCCTCGGCGATCGAACCCTTGCGCATGGCCAACCAGTTGGCCGGCCGCGAACTCTATCGCTGGTATACGCTGACTCAGGACGGCGCCTCGGTACGCGCAAGCGATGGCCTCAACGTGACGCCGGACGCCGCCATGCAGGCGCCGCTCGCCTTCGACTGGGTCATCGTTTGCGGCGGCGTTGCCCCTCAGCATAGTGTCAGCCGCGAGCACATCCACTGGCTACAGACCCAGGCGCGTCAGTTAAAGCATCTGGGGGCGATCTGCACCGGCAGTTGGGCGCTGGCCAAAGCGGGGCTTCTGGATCACTACGAAACCAGTATTCACTGGGAGTGTCTGGCCTCTGTTCAGGAAGCCTTCCCGAAAATCGTGCTCACCACCAAGCTCTTCTCCATCGACCGCGACCGTTTCACCGCCTCCGGCGGCACCGCGCCGCTCGACATGATGCTCAACCTGATCGCCCACGATCACGGCAAGGCGCTCTCGGCGGGCATTTCGGAGATGTTCATCTACGAGCACATGCGCAACGAACAGGACCAGCAGCGCGTGCCGCTCAAGCACGTGCTCGGCACTACCCAGCCCAAGCTTCTGGATATCGTGGCGCTGATGGAGTCCAACCTCGAGGAGCCCCTGGAGCTCAACGAGCTGGCAAGCTACGTGGACGTCTCAAGGCGTCAGCTCGAGCGGCTTTTCCAGCGCTACCTGCACTGCTCGCCGTCGCGCTACTACTTGAAGCTTAGACTGGTGCGCGCGCGCCAGCTTCTGAAACAAACGTCGCTTTCGATCATCGAGATCGCCTCGGTATGCGGCTTCGTCTCGACGCCCCACTTCTCCAAGTGCTACCGCGAGTGCTTTGGCATTCCGCCCAGAGACGAGCGCCTGGGCTCGCAGTCGCGCCAGACGCCGCAGATCAAGAACGCGCCTCTGATGCAGCACTGGGGCGTGGAACCTGCCGGGAGCGAGCCTACCTCGAGCGCGCTTCTGGCGCTGGCCTACGCCCAGGGCGAACCGACGTTTGCCAGCGTGCCGCTTGTGAACTGATCCACCCCGAAAACTTTTAAAACTTCGCAAGAGCGGCCCGCGCGGCCGCTTTTTTGTGCGCGCCCGTTGGCTTGGAGCCGCGCGGTTTCCTTCTGGCGACAGCACGCCATACCGTTTAATCGCCCACTTTGCTACGCGCGCGACGCGCTCATGACGCAGCGTGACGCTTTTGGAATTTTCGTCGTCGTTTCCAGGAGCAGCGCGACCCCGGCCCAGCGCTATGCTCCCCGTCATGGACAACCCTGGAGCCTCGTTATGACCCCTTCTGAATTGCACCAAGACGCCATCGTCATCGACGGTCTGATCATCGCCAAATGGAACCGCGAGCTGCTGGAAGACATGCGCCGTGGCGGCCTGACCGCGGCCAACTGTACCGTCTCGGTGTGGGAAGGGTTCAAGGCCACCGTCGATAACATCGTCGCCTCCAACAAGCTGATGGACGAGTGCAGCGACCTGGTCCGCCCGGTGCGCACCACGCGCGACATCACCCGCGCCAAGGAAGAGGGCAAGACCGGCATCATCTATGGCTTCCAGAACGCCCACGCGTTCGAGGACCAGATCGGCTACGTCGAAGTGTTCAAGCAGCTCGGCGTGGGCATCGTACAGATGTGCTACAACACCCAGAACCTGGTGGGTACCGGCTGCTACGAGCGTGACGGCGGGCTATCGGGCTTTGGTCGCGAGATCGTCGCCGAGATGAACCGCGTGGGCATGCTGTGCGATCTTTCCCACGTCGGCGCGAAAACCTCCGAGGAAGTCATTCTCGAGTCCAAAAAGCCGGTGTGCTACTCCCACTGCCTGCCGTCGGGCCTCAAGGAGCACCCGCGCAACAAGTCCGACGAAGAGCTCAAGTTCATCGCCGACCACGGCGGCTTCGTCGGCGTGACCATGTTCACCCCGTTCTTGAAGAAAGGTGTCGACTCCACCATCGACGACTACTGCGAGGCGATCGAGTACATCATGAACATCGTCGGCGAAGACGCCATCGGCATCGGCACCGACTTCACCCAGGGCCACGACCAGAACTTCTTCGAGTGGCTGACCCACGACAAGGGCTACGCCCGCCGCCTGACCAACTTCGGCAAGATCATCAACCCGGAAGGCATCCGCACCATCGGCGAGTTCCCCAACCTGACCGAGGCGCTCTTGAAGCGTGGCCTGAGCGAGTCCCAGGTGCGCAAGATCATGGGCGAGAACTGGGTGCGCACGCTGAAGGACGTGTGGGGCGAGTAACGATTTCAAACGGGGCGAGTCGATTCAAAAAAGCGCCGCCCCCATGACCCTCTCTTGTTTGAACAAGTACAAGTTTTAAGGATGACCACCGTGACCAAGACAGCCCCTGAACTTCCGATCGACGTCGACAGCGAAACCGGTATCTGGACGACCGACGCCCTGCCGATGCTGTACGTGCCGCGCCACTTCTTCGTCAACAACCACATGGCCGTCGAAGAGGCGCTGGGCGCGGAGAAATATGCCGAGATCCTCTATCACGCCGGCTACAAGAGCGCCTGGCACTGGTGCGAAAAAGAGGCCGAACTGCACGGCCTGGAAGGCGTTGACGTCTTCGAGCACTACATGAAGCGCCTTTCCCAGCGCGGCTGGGGGCTTTTCAAGACCGAAGAGATCGACCTGGACGCCGGCACCGCTCGCGTTCGTCTGGAGCACAGCGCCTTCGTTTATCAAATGGGCAAGGTCAACCGCAAGATCGAGTACATGTTCACCGGCTGGTTCGCCGGCGCCATGGATCAGATTCTGGCGGCGCGGGGAAGCGACCTTCGTACGGCCGCCGAGCAGACGCAAAGCGGCGCCGAGGAAGGCTGTGACCACGGCCTGTTTGTTGTAACGCCCAAGCACTGAGGGTCGACGTCATGGCATTCGATGCACTGTTCAAGCCGATTCAGATCGGCAAGCACACTATCCGTAACCGCGTGGTCAGTACCGCTCACGCCGAGGTGCACGCCACCGACGGCGGCATGACCACCGAGCGTTACGTCAAGTATTACGAAGAGAAGGCCAAGGGCGGCTGCGGGCTATGCATCTGCGGCGGCTCGTCGATCGTCTCGATCGATAGCCCCCAGGGCTGGTGGAGCTCGGTGAACCTCTCCACCGACCGCATCATTCCGCACTTCCAGAATCTGGCGGATGCCGTGCACAAGCACGGCGGCAAGATCATGATCCAGATCACCCACATGGGCCGGCGCTCGCGCTGGGATGGCTTCGACTGGTCGACGCTGGTCTCGCCGTCCGGCATCCGCGAGCCGGTGCACCGCTCGACCTGCAAGACCATCGAGGAAGAGGAGATCTGGCGCATCGTCGGCGATTTCGCCCAGGCCGCGCGCCGGGCGAAGGAAGGCGGTCTCGACGGCGTCGAGCTCTCCGCGGTGCACCAGCACCTGATCGACCAGTTCTGGAGCCCGCGGGTCAACAAGCGTACCGACGAATGGGGCGGCACGTTTGAAAACCGCATGCGCTTTGGCATGGAAGTGCTCAAGGCGGTGCGCGCCGAGGTCGGCGACGACTTCACGGTCGGCATGCGCATCACCGGCGACGAGTTCCACCCGGACGGCCTCGACCACGAGGAAATGAAGCGCATCGCGGCGTACTACGACGCCACCGGCAAGGTCGATTTCTTCGGCGTCGTCGGCTCGGGCTGCGATACCCACAACACGCTCGCCAACGTCATTCCCAACATGTCCTACCCGCCGGAGCCGTTTTTGCACCTGGCGTCGGGCATCAAGGAAGTGGTCAGCGTGCCGGTCATCCACGCTCAGAACATCAAGGACCCCAACCAGGCCCAGCGAATTCTGGAAGGCGGCTACGTCGACATGGTCGGCATGACCCGCGCCCACATTGCCGACCCGCACATCATCGCCAAGATCAAGAACGACCAGGTCGACCAGATCAAGCAGTGCGTCGGCGCGAACTACTGCATCGACCGCCAGTACCAGGGCCTGGACGTCCTCTGCATTCAGAACGCCGCGACGTCGCGCGAATACATGGGCCTTCCGCACATCATCGAGAAAACCGAAGGCCCCGTGCGTAAGGTCGTGGTGGTCGGCGGCGGCCCTGCCGGCATGGAAGCGGCGCGCGTGTGCGCCGAGCGCGGCCACGACGTGACGCTGTTCGAAGCGAAAGAGCAGATCGGCGGGCAGATCACCATCGCCTCCAAAGCGCCGCAGCGCGATCAGATCGCCGGTATCACTCGCTGGTACCAGCTCGAACTCAACCGGCTCGGGGTCGATCAGCGCCTGGGCACCAGGGCGGACGAAGCCACCATCAAGGATCTGCGCCCGGACGTGGTGCTGCTGGCCACCGGCGGCCAGCCGTTTCTCTCCCAGGTACCGGAGTGGGGCTATGACGCGGACAGTGGCAAGAGCCTCGTGGTCAGCACCTGGGACATCCTCGAAGGCCGCGTCAAGCCTGGCAAGAACGTGCTGATCTTCGACACCATCTGCGAGTTTTCCGGCGTCTCCGCGGCGGACTACCTGGCCGACAAGGGCTGCAAGGTCGAGATCGTCACCGACGACATCAAACCGGGCGCAGCGGTAGGCGGCACCACCTTCCCCACCTACTACAGAAGTCTGTACGAGAAGGAGGTCATCATGACCTCGGATCTCGCCCTGCATAAGGTGTATCGCGAAGGCGACTCTCTGGTCGCGGTGCTCGAAAACGAGTACACCGGGGCTTTAGAGGAGCGCGTGGTCGACCAGGTCGTGGTCGAAAACGGCGTGCGTCCGGACGAGGCGCTCTACTACGCGCTCAAGCACCAGTCGCGTAACAAGGGCCAGACCGACATCGAAGCGCTCTACGCGATCAAACCCCAACCCAGCCTCTCGCAAAGCGGCGACGGCTTCGCGCTGTTCCGCTTGGGGGATTGCACCGCGCCACGCAACACGCATGCAGCCATTTATGACGCGCTGCGGCTGTGCAAGGACTTCTGACACAATAACGCTGTAAGCCGACCACCGCGGGCCCTTGGGCCCGCGGTGTAGTCCTTACGGTGTCTCTGAGAGGAGAGACGCCATGCTCGATACCCTGTTACCCATCCTGCTGTTTTCTGCGCTGGCGCTTGCCGCCATCGGCGCGGTTCGCCGCGTTCGTTTATGGCGCCAGGGGCGGCCCTCTTCCGTGCCCGTACTCAAGGGCCTGATGCAGGTGCCCAGACGCTACCTGGTCGACCTGCACCACGTCGTCGAGCGCGACAAGTACATCTCCCATACCCACGTCGCCACCGCCGGCGGCTTCGTGCTGGCCGCTTTGCTGGCCATTATCGTCCACGGCTTTGGCCTGGACAGCGCGATTCTTGCTTGGGTGCTGCTGGCCGCCACCACCAGCATGTTCATTGGCAGCATTCTGGTCGCCAAACGCAGAAGCCCGCCGCCGTCACGGCTATCGAAAGGGCCGTGGATGCGCCTGCCGAAAAGCCTGATGGCGTTCTCGATCGGCATGTTCGTGGTCACGCTGCCCACCGCCGGTATTCTGCCGGAAGGCGTGTTCCAGGAAGGCCTTGGCTGGATAGCAGCGCTCGTGCTCGCGGCCATCATCGTCTGGGGTCTGGGCGAGATGTTCTTCGGCATGACCTGGGGCGGGCCGATGAAGCACGCCTTCGCCGGCGCCCTGCACCTGGCGTACCACCGCCGCCCGGAGCGCTTTTCCGATAAAACCGGCGGCGAGCACCGCTCCACCGGCCTGAAAGCGCTGCATTTGGGCGACGATAACGCCAAGCTCGGCGTCGAAAAGCCCGCAGACTTCACCTGGAACCAGCTTTTGGGCTTCGACGCCTGCGTGCAGTGCGGGCGCTGCGAGGCGATGTGCCCGGCCTTTGCCGCCGGCCAGCCGCTCAACCCGAAAAAGCTGATTCAGGACATGGTCGTCGGCATGGCCGGCGGCAGTGACGCCCACTATTACGGCTCGCCCTACCCCGGCAAGCCGGTCGGCGAGCACCAGGGCGACCCTCATGGGCCGATCGTTGCCCGCCAGGGCACCGCGCTGGTGGATCCGGAAACGCTCTGGTCCTGCACCACGTGCCGCGCCTGCGTGGAAGAGTGCCCGATGATGATCGAGCACGTCGACGCCATCGTCGATATGCGCCGCTTTTTGACCCTGGAGCACGGCAATACGCCCAACAAGGGCGCCGAGGTGCTCGATAACCTGATCGCCACGGACAATCCCGGCGGCTTCGATCCCGGCTCGCGCCTGCACTGGGCGGCGGATCTGAACCTGCCGCTGATGGCGGACAAGAAGGAAGCCGATGTGCTGTTGTGGCTCGGCGACGGCGTGTTCGACATGCGCAACCAGCGCACCCTGCGCGCCTTCATCAGCGTACTGCGGGCGGCCAATGTTGACTTCGCCGTACTGGGCAACGAGGAGCGCGACAGCGGCGACGTCGCGCGCCGCCTGGGCGATGAGGCCACCTTCCAGACGCTGGCCCGCCGCAATATCCAGACCATGAGCCGCTACCGCTTTGATCGCATCGTGACCTGCGACCCGCACAGCTTCCACGTGTTGAAAAACGAGTATGGCGAGCTGGGCACGGCGGATACCCCGGCGGATTATCACGTGCAGCACCACAGCACGTTCATCAGCGAACTGGTCAGCGCCAACAAGCTCAGCTTCAAGGCGTGGAAAGGTGGCAGCGTTACCTACCACGACCCGTGCTATCTGGGCCGCTACAACGGCGAGTACGAGGCGCCGCGCGACGTGCTCAAGGCACTCGGCATCGAGATCAAGGAAATGGCTCGCTCCGGCTACCGCTCGCGCTGCTGCGGCGGCGGCGGCGGCGCGCCGATCACCGATATTCCCGGCAAGCAGCGAATTCCTGACATGCGCATGGAAGACGTGCGCGAAACCGGCGCGGACCTGGTCGCCGTGGGCTGCCCGCAGTGTACCGCCATGCTCGAAGGCGTGGTGGAGCCGCGCGCCGGCATCAAGGATATCGCCGAGCTGGTCGCCGACGCACTGATCATCGACACCACCGCCGAGAAAGCGGCGCCGGCCCAAGCCGCCCCCGCCCCTGCGCTGGAGGAAACCTCATGAGCGACATTCTGCGCCGCGACCCCCGCAAGGAGTGGATCGCCCGTAATCGTCTGCATCCGCAGCACTTGAGCGTGATGGCCGAACTCGGCGGCGGTGCCAAAGCCACCGAGTGGATGGGCCCCAACGGCGTGATGCGCCGCGACCCGCGCGCGGTTGGCTTCATCGGCCCCAACGGCATACGCCGCATCGATAGAAGCGGCGTCCAGCAGGCCGCTCAGGCCCCGGCGCACAGCGCCGCGGCCAAGGATACCCGCCAGAACGTCACCATCGACGCCCCGGCCTTTATCGTGGCCGTGGTGCCGGACATGGCCGGCGGGCGCCTGTCGGCCCATGACCGTGATCTGCTGGGCCTGGCCCGTCAGCTCGCCGACGCCGACCCGGCAAGCCCGGGGGCGGTACTCGCCGTGGTGTTTGGCGAGCACAAGGAGAGCGCCTTCGGGGAGGCCGGCATCGACCGACTGCTGCATCTGGGCGGCGAGCGCTTCTCGGGCTATCTGCCGGAACTCAAGGTAGCCACGCTTCAAAGCGTGGAGCGCGAGCTGGCCCCGCGCTTTTGGCTGCTGCCCGACTCCGCCCTGGGCGGCGGCGAGCTTGGCCGGCGCCTGGCCGCCAGGCTTGGCGAGCGCCCCGCCGCTCAGGTGTGGCAGGTCGAGGCCAATAACGATAGCGCGACCGGCTGGCGGGCCACCGCCCGCGCCGGCGCCGGTCGCCACGACGTTCACCGCGAGCTGCCCCGGGTCGTGCTGGCACTGGCCGAGTGCGCCGACCCGGTCAGCGAAACCCGCCACGCCTGTGATCCCGTCGCGCTTGGCCAGGGGCTTCCCGACGTGCTCGGGCGCATTGAGGATCTCGGCGAAGTCGCCGTGGATCCGGCCAGCGTCTCGCTTGCCGAAGCCGAGTTCATTCTCTCCGCCGGCAACGGCGTCAAGGATTGGGACGGCTACCACCACGCCGCCGACGTGCTCGGCGCGACCAAAGGGGCCTCGCGCGTGGCGGTAGACGATGGCTACATGCCCCGTGACCGTCAGGTCGGCGCCACCGGCACCTGGGTCTCCGCCCGGGTCTACGTGGCGGTGGGCATTTCCGGCGCCATCCAGCACCTTCAGGGCATTCAAAGCTGCGACAAGGTCGTCGCCGTCAACCTCGACGAAGGCTGTGACATGGCCAAACGTGCCGACCTGACCGTGATTGGCGACGCAAGCGCGGTCCTCGCCGCGCTGGTCGCGCGGGTCGAGCAGTACCGCGCCGAGCAACAGGAGAATCGCGATGCCGCCTAACGCCCCCGCCCAACGAGGCGCGCAACTCAACGTGGCCGTACTGGTGTCGATCGGCCGCCATCCATTGACCGCCCGCGCCCGGCGCGCCGACCAGGACGCCCGCGCGGTGGAAATGGCGCTCTCCCTGGAGAACGCGTCTGTGCGCCTTCTGCACGCCGGCCAACACGAAAGCGAGCAGGAAGAGGCCCTGCGCGGCTATCTCGGTATGGGTATCGACCATATCGGGCTGATCGAGCAAGACGAGCACGCCGACGTGATCCCGGCGCTCACCCAGGCGCTTCGCGACGATGCCCCGCAGCTGATTCTGACCGGCAGCCGCGCGGAAACCGGCGAGGCCTCGGGGCTTCTGCCCTACCAGTTGGCCGAAGCGCTGGGCTGGCCGATCATCACAAGCCTGGCCGCGGTCGAGAAGGTCGAGCAGGGCACGGCGGTGGTGCTTCAGGCGCTGCCCCGCGGCAAGCGTCGTCGCCTGCGCATTCGCCTGCCGGCGATCGCCACGATCGACACCAGCGCCCCGGCGGCGCGTCAAAGCGCTTTCGGCCCGGCCCGGCGCGGCGAGCTGAGCTTGAGCGAGGCGCAAAGCGAAATGGACGAAACGCTCGCCGGTTGGCAGTTCCATCCGGCGCGCAAGCGCCCGAAACGCCTCAAGATCGTCAAATCCTCTTCGGCACGGGACCGCTTCAAGGCCGCCGCCGCCAAGGCGGACGGCGGCGGCGGGCAGACGCTAACGGACGTCACCCCGGAGCAGGGCGCCGAGGCGATCTTCAAACTGTTGAAAGAGGAAGGCGTGCTGCGCTAGTTGCGCATCCGCCCCCATCCAACACGAATCGCCCACCCCAGCGACGCGTTGCGCCGCGTCGCTGGCTAAAGCCTGCTCCTACGGAAGATGAATCACACTGCACGAATGGCCACAGGGTTTCGTAGGAGCCCGATTCATCGGGCGATGGCGCCGACAGGCGCCCCGGATGAGGCCGCCGTGCAGCTTTGCGCCGCGTCACGGGCCAAGGCACCCTGTCACAAGATCAAACCGCGTTCGTTGAACAACGATTCGAGGGGCTTATTTTACGGCCACCCCCGGTTCTAACCTCAGCCTCTGACGCTCGCGCCGTAAGCCAATACCGGCGTGTATCACCAGCACCGTAATTACCACCACCCCGCCGGCAAGCGTCGAGGCGGTGGGCTCTTCACCCAGAAGCCACCACACCCAGAGCGTACCCAGCGCGGTTTCCACCAGATAAAACAGCGCCACCTCGGTCGAGGGCAGATAGCGCGTGGCGCTGTTGATCAACACGGTCGCCAGCGGCATCTGAACGAGCCCCATCAGCGTCAGCACGCCAAACTGCGGCGCCTCCAGGGCAAACGGCGAGGCCATCGGCCAGGCAATCGCCGAGGACAGAAGCCCACCGCCGGCGATCACGGTGATCGTGTCGATGCCGGGGTAGCGGCGCAGCAGCGTGAGATTGCCGCCGATCGCAAGCGCCGCGGCCAGCGCGAAGAGGTTGCCCAGAAGCATCCCCGCCGCCCCCTCGCCGAGAAACACCAGCCCCATGCCCAGCATGCACAGCGCGATGGCGATCAGCGTGCGAAGCGCTACTCGCTCGCCGAGAAACACGCGCGAGAAAATCGCGGCGAACAGCGGCGCGGTGCTCAAAATCACCACTACGTTGGCCACGCTTGCGTTCATCACCGCCAACACGAACAGCGCCGAGATCAGGCCCAACAGCGTAGCCGAGACCAGCGAGGCCACCGGATGCACGCGCAGCGTCGAGAGTTTTCGGCGCGCCAAACAGAGTGCGCCCAGCACGCAGAACATCAGAAAACCGCGCCAGAACACGATGGTGAAGCCGTCGGTCGCGGCCAGGCGAATCAACAGCCCGTCGAAGCTCAAAAAAACGACGCCCAGAACGACGATCATCAGGCCGCGCTGGTAGGTACTGGTCTGCATGACACCGCCTCCGGATCAAAAAACGAACCGCCCGCCAAAAGGCGAGCGGTCGCTGAGAACGTTATGACAAGGCGCGGACGCCTCGACGGCTAGCGGCCCTGGGACAGCGCCATGCGCGCCGCGCGCCCCCGGCCTTTCGGGCGCACCAGCCAGAAGCCGACGCCGCCGGCCAGCAATAACATGGCGCCGCAGCCAATGGCCAGACCAAAAGCGCCCTGCACTGCCCCGGCGCTCAGGCCGAACTGCGCGGCGAAGCCGTCGAGGGTCACCGCGTACTGGCGCCACAGGAACACGCCGATGGCCACCCCGGAGAGCATGGTGCACAGCGCAATCAAGCGTGTGCCGGAGACCCAGCCGCTGACGCTTTGGGCGTCGAACGTGTGCAGGAACGCCCGGTACTCGCGCTCGGCCGGGCTTACGCGAGTCATCCGGGAGGCGATGGCGATGGCAATGAGTGCCATCAGCGTGCTGAGAAGCACCGGGTGCAGATAGACCGGAAGCGAGAGCCATTCGGCCTGCACCATCAGCGAGATGATGACATTACCGACAAAGCCCACCGCCAGACCCCAGCCGGCGCCGGCGGCGGTGATGCGCGTGCTCCAGATGCTCAGAAGCGCTACCGGCCCCCAGGAGGAGGCGAAGAGCGTGGCGGCGAACCACACCACCGACATCACCGCCGGCGGCTGAAACAGCGCCAGAATCAGCGCGATCAGGCCGGCGGCGAGCACGGCCAGGCGGCTTTTACGCATCGCCGAGGCCTCGTCTTTCGAGGCGGCCAGAATGTCGTTGGAGATGCTGAAGCCGATGATCGACAGAAACGTCGAGCACGACGAGAGCCCGGCGGCGAACACGCCGGTCAAAATCACCACGCCAAGCCAGGTCGGCAGAATATTGAGCGCCACCCAGATCATCGAGCGCTCCGGGTCGAGGCTCGTGTCGTAAAGATTGATCGCCGCCCCGGTCACCATCATCAGCGCGTAGAACACGGCCAGCGCCACCGCGGTCAGCATCGCCGAGCGCATCACCACGTGCTCGTTGCGCGCCATCAGGTAGCGGCTCGACTGCCAGGGGCTCGCCGCCAGCACCGCCGCCCACACAAGGCCCAGCGTCAGACCCCAGGCCAGCGCTTCGCCGGGCGAGGAGAACGTGGCGTCCGGCCCTTCCAGCACGCCGTGCCACAGCGCGATGCCGGGCTTGTCGGTCTGGGTCAAAAGCCCCTCGACCACGCCGCTCCAGCCGCCCAGGTCATTGATGACGTAGAGCGAGCCGCCGAGGGCGGCCAGCGAGAAGATCACGAACATGATGGTGTCGGTGAGCATGACGCCGGGCGAGCCGGAGTAGAGGATGAAGCCGGTGTAGGTCGCCCACACCAGCACCAGCCCCACCCAGTAGGGCATGCCGGTGAGCTCGGCAAACATGATGCCCGCGCCCTGCATCACGCCCAACAGATACGCACCCAGGCCGATGATGGTGGTCAGCCCCGCAATCACCTGCACCTTGCGCGAGGCAAAGCGCTTGCCAAAAAATTCCGGCACCGTGTTGGCGCCGCTGCGGCGCAAATAGCGCCCGAACACCAGCGCCCCCAACAGGCACCCGGAGGTGCTGACCGCGGCGAAGATCAGCATGACGAACGGATAGCCCTGGTAGGCAAAGCCGGTTTCACCGAGAAAGGCGCTGGTGCTGAGATAGCTTGCCACCAGCGTGCCCAGAATGAAGAAGGTCGGCGCGTTGCGCCCGGCGACCAGATAGTCGTCCAGGCCCTTGACGCGCCGGCCGGCCAGATGGCCGATGACGAAGTAGCCGATCAGGCTCAGCAGTATCGCGACGGTGTAGATCATGAGTGCAGCCGTTAAGTTGTTGATATTTTAGTTGTTGAGATTGTTGAGGCGCAGACAGCGCCTGCGCATTCCCTGCCTGCATGATGCAGCGCTTTATAAGCCGCCTCTTAGCTAACCGCGCCAGCGGATGCCGAAATTACGACACTCGATAACGCCAAAAGGCGCCGAGAAGGCGCCTTTTGGCTCACACTGTCCCGCTGCTATCCCGCCATGCGCGGTACGGCGTTCAACTCCCGCCACTCCTTCTGTAGCCCCATGAACAGGCTTGCGCACATTAGCAAGAGCACCAGCGTAAAGGGCAGGCCCGTGGCCACGGCGCCGGCCTGCAGCGCGGTCAGCGCGGTGCTGCCGCCACCGTAAAGCAGCACGCCGGCGATCACGCCTTCGAGCGCGGCCCAGAACACCCGCTGGCCTTTCGGCGCGTCGGTCTTACCGCCGGCGGTGATGCTGTCGATCACGAGCGACCCCGAGTCCGACGAGGTGATGAAGAACACCAGCACCAGCACGATGGCGAGTGTCGAGGTGATCGACGTCAGCGGCAGCTGCTCGAGCATGTGGAACATGGCAAGCGAAACATCAGAGATACCATTGGAAAGCTCGCCGATACCGTTTTCCGCCTGGAACAAGGCCGTTCCGCCGAAGGCGCTCATCCACACCAGCGTGACCAGCGTCGGCACCAGCAGCACTGCGACCAGAAACTCGCGCACCGTGCGGCCTTTCGATACCCGTGCGATGAACATGCCCACGAACGGTGACCAGGAGATCCACCAGGCCCAGTAGAAGATGGTCCAGCCGTGGTACCAGGTGTCGTCGTCGCGGCCAACCCAGTTCGACAGCGGCAGCAGGTGGCTGGCGTAGTCGACCGCCGTGGTGCCGATGCCGGTCAGGATCGCCAGCGTCGGGCCGGCAGCGATCACGAAGATCAGCAGAATGGCGGCGATCACCATGTTGATGTTCGAAAAGAGCTTCACCCCGCCGTCGAGCCCGCGCCAGACCGAAATCAGCGCGATCACCGTGACCACCACGATGATCGCGAGCTGCGTGCCGATGGTGTTGGGCGTGTCGAACAGGTATGCCATGCCGCTGGCCGCCTGGGTGGCGCCGAAGCCCAGCGACGTCGCCAGGCCGAAGATGGTCGCCAGCACCGCGAGGATATCGATGACGTGCCCTGCCCAGCCGCGGGTACGCTCGCCCAGAATCGGGTAGAACGCCGAGCGCAGCGTCAGCGGCAGCCCTCGGTTATAGGCGAAAAACGCCAGCGACAGCCCGACCACGGCGTAGATCGCCCAGGGATGCAGCCCCCAGTGGAACATGGTCGCGCCCATCGCCGCGCTCGCGCCTTCCGGCGTGTTGGCGGGCGTATTCAGCGGCGTGCCGTACCAGTCGGTGTAGTAGGCCACCGGCTCCGCCACGCTCCAGAACATCAGCCCGATACCCATGCCGGCGGCGAACAGCATCGCAAACCAGGAGGTGCGCGAGTACTCGGGCTTGGCCTCCTGACCGCCGAGGCGAATGCGCCCCAGCGGTAAAAAGATCAGCATCAAGCAGAAGATGACGAAGACGTTGCCCGCGATCATGAACAGCCAGTCGAAGTGCTCGATCGACCAGTTCTTGGCAAGCCCCAGCTGAGCATTGGCCGCGTCGGGATAGACCAGCGCGTAGAGAATGAACAGCAAAATGGCGAGTGCGGAGAGGGGAAAGACGGGGTTATGAAAATCCAACCCCATGACCTGCTTGTTGTCCTGGCCGGGCGCCAGAACAGGTTCCTCGTGGTTCATAGGTTGTCCTCAGGTTTTAATCTTTATTATTTGACGCGGTGCGCCATCGCCGGACACGGCTTGTAAATTCTTGAGCGAGACGGCCCCGTTTGATTGCCCAAAACCGACCTCGACGTAGCTAAAGCCGCGTTCGACAGCCGCTGCGGCGCGCTATTTTGCGTACACTAAGCGACCGACCCGCGCCCCTTCGCGGTTCCTCACAAAAGGAGTGCAGCCATGATGATTGTCGATTTGGTCGATGGGGATGATTTTCGCGCGCGCCTCATTGCGCTGGGGATCGACCTTCCCGCTAACGCCGACCCGGACGAAAGCGCGCGGCTGGCCGCCAGTGCGCACAAGGCCGTGCCCGTCGACGGGCTCCCGGCGCTCGTCGACGAGCTCACACGCCTCCAGGACATCGTGCTGCCCGCGGTGCGAGAGGCCATCGAGCGCCACCTGGCACATCTTTAGACGCGCCGTTTGTGCCCATTGAAGGCAAAAAAACGGGCCGTGTGAGTGATCACACGGCCCGTTGGGGTGCCGGCCGCCTAACGCGGCGGCCGGTGGCCAGACGCCTTAGCCCTGCGCCTTGGCAAGCGTCAGCGACGCGCCTTCGCTTCCCAGATTCTCCAGCAGGCGATCGGCGTACCAGTTGACGAAGTCGATCACGCCGAACTCGTAGGTTTCGGAGTACGGGCCGGGCTGGTAGGCCTTTGAGTTGATACCACGCTGGTTCTCTTCGGCAAGCTTGCGGTCCTGATCGTTGGTGGCGTCCCACACGCGGCGCATATTCTCCGGGTCGTAATCCACACCCTCGACCGCGTCCTTGTGCACCAGCCACTTGGTGGTGACCATGGTCTGCTGCGGCCCCAAGGGCAGCACGCGGAATACGATCGAGTGATCGCCCATGAAGTGGTTCCAGGAGTTGGGCAGGTGCAGGATACGAAGCGAGCCCATGTCCGGGCTGGTCAGTCGGCCCATCAGCTTGTTGCAGGCGGGCTTGCCGTCCATGGTCATGGAGACCACGCCGTCGAGCAGCGGTGTGCGCGTAATGCGGTTGCGGCTACCAAAGCGCTTGAGCTGCCAGGGCACCTGCTCGCCGTTCCAGTCGTTTTGCTTGCGGGCGACCAGGTCCTTGTACTTGTCGGTGGCGCGCGGGTCTTCGGTGTCGTCGAACTCCATCAGCGAGTTCAGAAGCTCCGGATGCGAGCCGTTGCAGTGATAGCACTCGCGGTTGTTCTCGATCACGAGCTTCCAGTTCGCCTGCTCGACGATGCTGGACTCCACCGCCACCTTGACGTTGTCCATCTGGTAGGGCTCGAGGTAGTGCTCGAGCGTGACCAGGAAATCGTCGATCGACGACGGGTTCTCGGAGAGATTGATGAACACGAAGCCGCCAGCGGTGCGCACGTGCACCGGCTTCAGGCCGAACTGGTTCAGATCGAAGTTGGTGCCCATGTCGCTGCCGGCAAACAAGAGCCGCCCGTCGAGCTCATAGGTCCACTGGTGGTAGGGGCACACGAGCTTGGCGACCTTGCCCTTGTCGGTGGTGCAAAGCCTTGAGCCGCGGTGGCGGCAGACGTTATGAAAGGCGTGAATCTGACCTTCGCCGCCGCGCACGATGACGATCGGGTTGTTGCCGATCTCGAGGGTCATGAAGTTGCCCTTGGCCGGAATCTCGCAGCTCATGCCCGCGAACAGCCACTCCTTCTCGAAGATCTCTTCCATGTCGAGCGCGAACAGCCGCGCGTCGTTGTAAAACGGCTGCGGCAGGGAGTAGGTGCGCGCCCGTGACTCGAGCATCTCGACCGTCTCTTCACGCATGGCGGCCAGCGGATCGTTTTGGGTGTAGTCCGACGAATTGTTCATACCAGATATCCTTTTAAACCCGCCGGCCTCGAGGGCGGCGACACAGTCATTGACCAAACTACGTTGTCTTGTTGTTAAGTGGCGTCACCAGGCGTTGTACGGGCGCGCAGCGATGGCGTCATTATGGGGTGGATTGTGGTGCAGGGTGTCGATGCCGAGTTATCTGCCGACGACATCGCTAAGCGTGCCGACGACGTGAAAACCGATTTGTAACGCCCGCGGGGTGGCGCAAGACAAGTGCGTGTCGCTAACAGGTAAGCCGTCGCCCAAACGCGTACCCAGAATGCAGGGGAATGGTGCTGGACCGTGCCAGCAAGGACGGACCCGGTGAAGGCAACGTGCAAGCTCGGCCATATTGAGATAACGATGACAATGAATTTCTACAACCCCGTCACGACCCAAACCTGGACCAACGGCCGCCACCACGTGCGCTGTGTAAAAATGATCCAGGAGACCTGGGACGTTCGCACGTTCTGTTTCATGGCCGAACAGCCCGTGCTGTTCTTCTTCAAACCGGGCCAGTTCGTGACCCTGGAGCTCGAGATCGACGGCCAGCAGGTCATGCGCTCCTACACCATTTCGAGCTCGCCTTCGATTCCCTACAGCTTCTCGATCACGGTCAAGCAGGTGCCCGGTGGCTACGTCTCCAACTGGCTGCACGCCAACCTGAAGG
Source organism: Halomonas sp. GD1P12 (assembly GCF_025725645.1). NCBI lineage: Bacteria > Pseudomonadati > Pseudomonadota > Gammaproteobacteria > Oceanospirillales > Halomonadaceae > Halomonas > Halomonas sp. GD1P12. The sequence continues at coordinate 3,628,388 of NZ_CP107007.1, forward strand.
TGGGCGACGAACTGGTGGTCCACGGGCCGGTGGGCAACTTCAACTCCATCGACTACCCGGCCGAGAAGGTGCTGTTCCTTTCCGGCGGCGTGGGCATCACGCCGCTGATGTCGATGACGCGCTGGTTCTTCGATACCAACGCCAACGTCGACGTCGAGTTCATCCACAGCGCCCGCGCGCCGCGCGATGTCATCTATCACCGCGAGCTGGTGCACATGTTCTCGCGTATCCCCGAGTTCAAGCTGCATATCGTCTGCGAGAAAAAGGACGACATCGGCGAGGCCTGGGCGGGCTATCGCGGCTTTTTGACCCAGCCGATGCTCGAGATGATGGCGCCGGACTACCTCGAGCGCGAGATCTTCTGCTGCGGCCCCGTGCCCTACATGAACGCCATCAAGGAGATCCTGCGCGCCAACAACTTCAACATGGATCACTACCATGACGAGGTGTTCGGCGCGACCCCGGCGGACGTCAAGGAGGACGTGCTCGAGCTTGCCGAGCAGGCCGAGGTAGAGGCCGAAATGGCCGAGCCGGAAGACCTGCTCAACGTCGAGTTCGCCCAGTCGAACAAGAGCGTGCGCATCCAGCCCGGCGAAACCGTTCACGCGGCGGCGGCCAAGCTCGGCCTGCACATTCCCAAGGCGTGCGGTATGGGCATCTGCGGCACCTGCCGCGTGGCGCTCAAATCCGGCGAGGTGGAGATGGAGCACAACGGCGGCATCACCGACGAGGACATCGAAGAGGGCTACATCCTCACCTGCTGCAGCCGGCCCAAGAGCAGTTTGGTCATCGATTTCTAAATTCTACTAACCACCGGCTTCTCAAGCGGATACCGCCACGCGGTGTCCGCTTTTTTGTGTCGCATTTCAGGCCCTTGAGATATTGGCTTTGACGCAATGAAAAACGCCCGGGGCGTGAGCCCCGGGCGTCGTTGTCACCGCACGCGTGCAGTTTGGCGCATCAGGCGGCGCCGAGCAGCCCGTGCGGGTCGAGGACGAACTTGCTCGCCACGCCCTGGTCGAACTGCTCGTAACCGCTGGGCGCGTCTTCAAGCGAGATCACCTGAGCGTTGACGATTTCGGCGATGTTCAGGCGCCCGTGCAAAATCGCCTGCATCAGCTGGCGGTTGTACTGCACCACCGGGGTCTGGCCGGTGTGGAAGGAGAGCCCTTTCGCCCAGCCTTGGCCAAAGCGCAGACTGAGGCTGCCGGTTTGCGCGGCCTTCTCTGCCGCACCCGGGTCTTCGGTGACATAGAGGCCGGGAATGCCGATGGAGCCGCCTTCGCGAGTCACTTCCATCATCTGGTTGAGCACCACCGCCGGCTGCTCCTTGCCGCTATGGCCCACCGCCTCGAAGCCTACCGCGTCGATGGCGCTGTCCACGCTCGGCTCGCCGACCACCGCGGCAATCATTTCGCCCAGGCGATCGTGCTGGGAGAGATCGATCGGCACGAAGCCCATCTTGCGCGCATGCTCGAGGCGCGCCTTGTTGAAGTCGCCGATCATGACGACCGCCGCGCCGAGAAGACGCGCCGAAGCCGCCGCGGCCAAACCCACCGGGCCGGCACCGGCGACGTACACCGTGGAGCCCGCACCGACGCCGGCTTTCAACGCGCCGTGGAAGCCGGTGGGCAGAATGTCGCTCAACATGGTCAGATCGCGAATCTGGTTCATGGCCTGGTCGCGGTCCGGGAATTTCAGCAGATTGAAATCGGCGTAGGGCACCATGACGTAGTGCGCCTGGCCGCCGACCCAGCCGCCCATGTCGACATAGCCGTAGGCGCCGCCGGCGCGGTCGTCGTTGACGTGCAGGCAAAGGCCGGTGTGGCCTTCCTTACAGGTACGGCAGCGCCCGCAGGCGACGTTGAACGGCACGGAGACGATGTCGCCGATACTCAGAAACTCGACGCCCTTGCCCTTCTCGATCACCTCACCGGTGATCTCGTGGCCCAGCACCATGCCTTTCGGGGCGGTGGTGCGCCCGCGCACCATGTGCTGGTCGGAGCCGCAGATATTGGTCGATACGACTTTCAAAATGACGCCGTGGTCGATGGGCTTGCCGTTGGGGGTTTCCATTTTCGGGTAGTCGATGTTCTGGACCTCGACCTTGCCGTCACCGACATAGACAACACCGCGATTGTTGGACATGGATAATCCTCTCTTCCGGGTGCGGCCGCGATTATGAGTCGCGCTGCATCGTTATTCTTGAGTGAAACTGGCGTGTTTGACGCAATCCCGACGGCAAGCGCCGACGATCCGCCAAACGGCATCAGGTGCCGCTTCAGCATGGTTGATTCGCGCGCGGATAAGTTACCCACAGACGACATCGAACGGCGGATGGGCGACCTGTTTCGGCACGCGTCACGATTTTGTCGTAAATGTCGCAAATACGCCGAGCGGTGACGTGGGCAAGCATCTTGGGGGCAAGGCCCGGCGATACTATCGCGGCATGATAGCGTCGCAAGCCCATCCCAACGCGCGGCGCTAACAAACGCCTGGACCGGATACAGACCGATCGATCTCAGACAGAACAACGCGACTAGCCTGGAGACCCAGATGTCACACAACAATTTTTCTCCCGATGCCCGCCTGGCCAGCTACGACACGGCCCTCGCCTCCGCCATTGCCGAAGAGACGTCGCGCCAGGAAGACCATATCGAGCTGATCGCTTCCGAAAACTACACCAGTAAGCTGGTCATGGAAGCTCAGGGCAGCCAGCTGACCAACAAGTACGCCGAAGGCTACCCGGGCAAGCGCTACTACGGCGGTTGCGAGTTCGTCGATAAGGTCGAGGCGCTTGCCATCGAGCGCGCCTGTAGCCTGTTCGGCGCCAACTACGCCAACGTTCAGCCGCACTCCGGCGCCCAGGCCAACGCTGCGGTGTTCATGGCGCTGGTCAGCCCTGGCGACACCATTCTGGGCATGAGCCTGGCCCACGGCGGCCACCTGACCCATGGCGCGGCGCCGAACTTCTCCGGCAAGCACTACAACGCCGTGCAGTACGGCCTGGTCGAGGGCACCGGCGAGATCGATTACGAGGAAGTCGAGCGTCTGGCCCGCGAGCACCAGCCGAAAATGATCATCGCCGGCTTCTCCGCCTACTCGCGGGTGATCGATTGGCGCCGTTTCCGCACCATCGCCGACGAAGTGGGCGCTTACCTGATGGTCGACATGGCCCACGTCGCGGGTCTGGTCGCCGCCGGCCTCTACCCGAGCCCGCTGCCCTACGCCCATGTGGTCACCACCACTACCCACAAGACGCTGCGCGGCCCGCGGGGTGGTCTGATCCTCTCCGCCGACGGCGACGAGGCGCTCTACAAGAAGCTCAACGGCGCGGTATTCCCGGGCCAGCAGGGCGGGCCTCTGATGCACGTCATCGCCGCCAAGGCCGTGGCGTTCAAGGAAGCGATGAACCAGGACTTCGTCAACTACCAGCGCCAGGTGATCGCAAACGCCCGCGCCATGGCGAAGGTGTTCATCGAGCGCGGCTTCGACGTCGTCTCCGGCGGCACCGACGATCACCTGTTTTTGCTCTCGCTGATCAAGCAGGGTGTGACCGGCAAGGACGCGGATGCCGCCCTTGGCCGCGCCCACATCACGGTCAACAAGAACAGCGTGCCCAACGACCCGCAGAGCCCGTTCGTCACCTCCGGCCTTCGCATCGGCACCCCGGCGGTGACCACGCGCGGCATGGTCGAGGCGGACTGCGAGCAGCTTGCTGGCTGGATTTGCGACATTCTCGACGTGCTGGCCGACGAGCAGGACACCACCGAGATCGAAAACCGGGTGCGCGACCACGTCGCTGATCTGTGCGCGCACTACCCGGTTTACGGTCAGGCCCAAACCCAGGCAGAGCCGGTCGAAGACGCCACCGTCGCGTAACGACCGCCGCCCGCGGGCTCCACGGAGTCGATTCAGGAGAGATTTCATGCAACGTTATTCCGGCTTCGGATTGGTTAAACATGCGCTCGGTCATCACGAGAACTGGGAGCGCCAGTGGCGCAACCCCACGCCCAAGAAGCGCTACGATGTGATCATCGTGGGCGGCGGCGGCCACGGTTTGGCCACCGCCTACTATCTGGCCAAGGAGTTTGGCGTCAAGAACGTCGCCGTGGTCGAAAAAGGCTGGCTGGGCGGCGGCAACACGGCGCGTAACACCACCATCGTGCGCTCCAACTACCTGTGGGACGAGGCCGCGCGCCTTTACAACCACTCGCTGGATCTGTGGAAGGGGCTGTCTCAGGATCTGAACTACAACGTCATGTTCTCGCAGCGCGGCGTACTGAACCTGGGCCACACCCTGCAGGACATGCGCGACATCCAGCGCCGCGTGCACGCCAACCGCTTGAACGGCGTGGATAGCGAAGTGGTCACGCCCCAGCAGATCAAGGAGATCGAGCCGGAGCTTGATATCTCCAACCGCGCGCGCTACCCGATCATGGGCGCCTCCTGGCAGAAAAGCGCGGGCGTTGCCCGCCACGACGCGGTGGCTTGGGGCTACGCTCGCGGCGCCGACGCCCTCGGCGTCGATCTTCTGCAAAACACCGAAGTCACCGGCTTCAAGATTCGCGACGGCAAGGTGCTCGGCGTTCACACCAACCGTGGCGACATCGAAGCGAACACCGTGGGCTGCGTGGCCGCGGGTAACTCCGGGGTACTGGCCAACATGGCGGGTATCAAACTGCCGCTCGAGTCGCATCCGCTTCAGGCGCTCGTCTCCGAGCCGCTCAAACCGGTGCTCAACACCGTCACCATGTCGAACCACGTGCACGGCTACGTGAGCCAGTCCGACAAGGGCGACCTGGTCATCGGCGCGGGCATCGACGGCTATCTCGGCTACGGCCAGCGCGGCAGCTACCCGACCGTCGAGCACACCCTGCAGGCGATCGTCGAGATGTTCCCGATGTTCTCGCGGGTGCGCATGAACCGCCAGTGGGGCGGCATCGTCGACACCTGCCCGGACGCCTGCCCGATCCTCTCGAAAACGAAGGTCAAGGGTCTTTATTTCAACTGCGGTTGGGGCACCGGCGGCTTCAAGGCCACCCCCGGCTCCGGCCACGTGTTCGCGGCGAGTCTGGCCAAGGGTGAAATGCACCCGATCGCCGCGCCGTTCTCCATCGACCGTTTCCACACCGGTGCGCTGATCGACGAACACGGCGCCGCCGGCGTTGCGCACTGAGGAGAGCTGACATGTTCTATATTCACTGCCCCTACTGCCAGGAGCACCGCGAGGAAGAGGAGTTTCATCCGCGCGGCGAGGCTCACCTGATGCGCCCGAAGGATCCGGACAACACCACCGACGAAGAGTGGGGCGACTACCTGTTCTTTCGCAAGAACCCGCGCGGCGTTCACCACGAAATGTGGGTCCACTCCGTGGGCTGTCGCAAGTTCTTCAACATCACCCGTAACACGGTGACCTACGAGATCCTCGAAACCTACCGGATGGGCGAGCAGCCGAGCATCACCGCCGAAACGGAAAAGGTCCGTAAGGAACAGGGCGTACAAACCGCCGACGGCGGCTGGCAAACCATCGGTGCCCAGCCCGAATCCAAGGCCTTGAACGAGGAGACCTCGTCATGACGCAGACCAATCGTATCGATGCCGGCGGCCGTGTCGATCGCTCCCAAACGCTCGAATTCACCTTCAACGGCCAGCGCTACAAGGGCCTGAAGGGCGACACCCTGGCCTCGGCCCTGCTCGCCAACGGCGTGGACATCGTCAACCGCAGCTTCAAGTACTCGCGGGCCCGCGGCATCGTTGCCGCCGGCGCCGAAGAGCCCAATGCCGTGGTCCAGCTCGGCGCCCGGGAAGAGACCCAAGTGCCCAACGTGCGCGCCACCCAACAGGCGCTCTACAAGGGCCTGGTCGCGCGCAGCACCAACGGCTGGCCGAACGTCCAGCGCGACGTGATGAGCTGGGTCGGCCGGCTGGGCGGCGGCTTCATGCCGCCAGGCTTCTACTACAAGACCTTCATGGCCCCGGCCTCGATGTGGATGACGTATGAGAAGTACATCCGCAAGGGCGCGGGTCTTGGCCGCGCGCCTCACGAGTCCGACCCGGACATCTACGACCACATGCACCACCACTGCGACGTGATGGTCGTGGGCGCGGGTCCGGCGGGCCTTGCCGCTGCGCTGTCGGCGGCTCGCGCCGGCGCCCGCGTGATTCTCTGCGACGAGCAGGAAGAGATGGGCGGCTCGCTTCTCGATAGCCGCGAAACCCTGGACGGCGTCTCCGCCGCGCGCTGGGTCGAGGCGACCATCAAGGAGCTTTCAAGCCTTGAAAACGTGACCCTGCTGCCGCGCACCACCGCCAACGGTTACCACGATCACAACTTCGTCACGCTGCACGAGCGGCGCACCGAGCACCTGGCCGACACCGCCAGCGAGGCGGGCTTTGCCGGCCAGGCACGCGCGCGGCTGCACCGCGTGCGCGCAGGCCAAGTGGTGCTCGCCAGCGGTACCCACGAGCGCCCGCTGGTGTACGCCAATAACGACCTGCCGGGCAACATGCTCGCCGGGGCCGTGTCGACCTATATCCGTCGCTACGCCGTGGTGCCGGGCAAGAAGCTGGTGCTTTCGACCAGCAACGACCACGCCTACCGCGCCGCGCTCGACTGGAAAGAGGCCGGCCGCCAGGTCGTGGCGATCGTCGATGCCCGCGCCAACCCGGACGGCGACCTCGTTCGCCAGGCCCGCGACAGCGGCATTCGCGTGATTACCGGAAGCTCCGTTATTGAGGCCCGCGGCGGCCAGCGCGTCACCGGCGCCCGCGTCTGCGCGATCGATCTTGAGCGCTTCGTGGTCACCGGCAAGGTCGAGGAGCTCGAGTGCGACACCATCGCAAGCTCCGGCGGCTACAGCCCGGTGGTGCATTTGTCTTCGCACACCGGCACCCGCCCGCAGTGGAACGAGGAGCTGCTTGGTTTTCTGCCCGGCGAAGTGAAAGGCATGATCTCCGCCGGCGGCGTCGCCGGCCATTTCGGGCTTGACGAAACCCTGGCCGACGGCGAACGCGCCGGTCGCCAGGCCGCCCAGGCCACGGGCTTTGAAGACGCTCAGGCGATCACCCTGCCCGCCACCCGCGGTCGCCGCGACGGCAAGGCTTGCGCGCTCTACCAGGTACCGCACGAAAAAACCGCGCTGCGCGCACCGAAGCAGTTCGTCGATTTGCAAAACGACGTGACCGCCGCCGGTATCGAACTCGCCACCCGCGAGGGCTTCGAGTCCATCGAGCACGTCAAGCGCTACACCGCGCTCGGTTTCGGTACCGACCAGGGCAAGCTTGGCAACATCAACGGCATGGCCATCGCCGCGCGCTGCCTCGACCGCTCGATTCCGGACGTCGGCACCACGGTGTTCCGCCCCAACTACACGCCGATCACCTTTGGCGCCATCGTTGGCCGTCACTGCGGCGAGCTGTTCGACCCGAAACGCTACACCGCGCTTCACCAGTGGCACATGGAAAACGGCGCCGAGTTCGAGGACGTGGGTCAGTGGAAGCGCCCCTGGTACTTCCCGCGCACGGTCAACGGCAAAAAAGAGACCATGCACGAAGCGGTGGCCCGCGAGTGTCTGGCGGTGCGCGAAAAAGTCGGCATTCTGGACGCCTCGACGCTGGGCAAGATCGACATTCAGGGCCCGGACGCGCGGGAATTTTTGGGTCGTGTCTACACCAACAAGTGGGCGCAGCTCGCCCCGGGCCGCGTGCGCTACGGCTTGATGTGTAAAGACGACGGCATGCTGATGGACGACGGCACCACGAGCTGTCTGGCCGACAACCACTTCCTGATGACCACCACCACCGGCGGTGCGGCGGGCGTGCTGGAATGGCTGGAGCTTTGGCACCAGACCGAGTGGCCGGAGCTTCAGGTCTACTTCAACTCCGTGACCGACCACTGGGCGACCATGACCGTGACCGGCCCGGACGCGCGCAAGCTGCTGTCCGAGCTGACCGACCTGGATCTGGATAAAGAGTCGTTCAAGTTCATGGACTGGCGCGACGCCACCGTGGCTGACGTGCCGGCGCGCATCTTCCGTATCTCGTTCACCGGCGAGCTGGCCTTCGAGATCAACGTGCAGGCCAACTACGCGCTGCACGTCTGGAAGAAACTCTTCGAGCACGGCGAGAAGTACGATCTTACGCCCTACGGCACCGAAACCATGCACGTGCTGCGCGCCGAGAAGGGGCTGATCATCGTCGGTCAGGACACCGACGGTTCGGTCACCCCGGAAGATCTGGGCATGCAGTGGGCGATCGGCTACGACAAGCCCTTCCCGTGGATTGGCAAGCGTGCGCTGAGCCGCCCCGACACCCTGCGCGGCGATCGCAAGCAGTTCGTCGGCTTGAAGCCGAAGGACCCGAGCGTCGTGCTGGAAGAGGGCGCACAGGTCGTTTTCGATAAGGAGCAGAGTATCCCGATGGCCATGAAAGGCCACGTGACCTCGAGCTACTACAGCCCGTCACTGGGCCACGGCTTCGCCCTGGCAGTGGTGGTCGAAGGCCGCGATCGCATGGGCCAAACCGTTTACCTGCCGATGACCGACGGCACGATGCATGAAGCCGAGATCGTCAGTCCCGTCTTCATCGACCCGAAAGGAGAGCGCCAGAATGTCTAACGTGAGCGCCAAGCAGTTCAACACCGTGCCCGCCGGTAATCCGGCGGTCGAGTCGCCGCTTCACTGGAGCTACCAGCAGCAAAAGAGCACCCACAGCGCCAATGCCGGCGTGGTGCTGCGCGAGAAGGCGCTGCTGGGTCACGTGGTGCTGCGCGGCGGCGCCATCGTGCTCGACGAGGCGGTGCGCCAGGTCCTGGGCATGAGCCTGCCGGCCAAGCCCAACACCGTCGAGCGTGACGAGGCCGGCGAGCGCTCGATTCAGTGGATCTCGCCGGACGAGTGGCTCGTGATCGTGCCCGGCGGCGAGGAGTGCGACCTTGAGCGCCGCCTTCGCGAGGCGCTGGGCGATGCCCACGTCAGCATCGTCAACGTCAGCGGTGGCCAGACCGTGCTGACGCTTGCCGGCGACAACGCCCGGGAAGTACTGATGAAGACGGTCTCGTTCGATGTTCACCCCCATGCATTTCCGGTCGGCAAGGGCGTGACCACCATTTTCGCCAAGGCGACCGTGGTGCTGCGCCGCTCAAGCGAGACCGAGTGGGAGCTGGTGGTGCGGCGCAGCTTCGCCGACTACTGCTACCGCTGGCTGCTCGACGCATCAAAAGAATACGGTATCGATACACAATAAAAGCAGGACGGCCGGCACCCGCCGGCCACCCTGACCGCGATGAACTGACCTTGATGAATGAGAAGCGCCATGAGCCGATTAACGGATACCTGGATCATCACCGCCCAGTGCCCGAGCATTCTGGGCACGGTCGATGTCGTCACCCGGTTTTTAAAAGAGCAGCACTGCTATATTACCGAGCTCAGTTCCTTCGATGACCGGCTGGGGGAGCGCTTTTTCATTCGTGCCGAGTTTCGCCCGGAGCTCGACGATTTTAGCGAACAGGCGTTCGAGGAGGCCTTTGCCCCCCGCGCCCGCGAGTTCGACATGAGCTTCGAGCTGACCCCGCCGGCCAAGCGCACCGGCGCGGTCATTCTGGTCTCCAAGGCGGACCACTGCCTGAACGATCTGCTCTACCGCTACCGTACCGGGCAGCTTGCGCTGGATATCAAGGCGATCGTCTCCAACCATCCGGATCTGCAGCCGCTGGCCGAGTGGCATGATCTACCCTATCACCACCTGCCGATCACCCCGGAGACCAAGGCCGAGCAGGAAGCCCAGGTACTCGACATCATCGAGCAGACCGGGGCGGAGCTGGTGATTCTGGCGCGCTACATGCAGGTGCTGTCGCCGCGCATGTGCCAGCTGCTCGACGGCCGCGCAATCAATATCCACCACTCGCTGTTGCCGGGTTTCAAGGGCGCCAGGCCCTACCACCAGGCCTACGACAAGGGCGTGAAGCTGGTCGGCGCCACCGCGCACTACATCAACAATGACCTGGACGAAGGCCCGATCATCGCCCAGGGGGTGGAGCCGGTGGACCATGCGCACTACCCGGAGGATCTGGTCGCCAAGGGGCGCGATATCGAGTGTCTGACGCTCGCTCGGGCCATCGGCTACCACCTGGAGCGGCGGGTGTTTTTGCACGGCGGCCGTACGGTCGTGTTCGGCAACTGACCGAACGCCCTCACCGCGGTACCTCGACTACAGTAAGTACAACAAACGACGTCGCCTTGCCGGCCGATGGGTTCGCCCGTCGCCGGTGAGCCGGCGCGCTATTCTCATCAGAGGTCTTCCATGCCTATCAGTGTCTTCGACCTTTTCAAGATCGGCGTCGGCCCATCCAGCTCGCATACGGTCGGCCCCATGATGGCAGCCTTCAAGTTCGCCGCGGCGGTAGAAGACGCCGGCGTACTCGACCGGGTCAGCCGTCTGGAAGTGCATCTCTACGGCTCGCTCTCCGCCACCGGCGTCGGCCACGGCACCGACCATGCCACCGTCATGGGCCTGATGGGCGAACGCCCGGATCGGATCGACCCGTCGATCATCGGCCCCACGATCGCGGCGCTCAAGGAGACGCGCACGCTGTCGCTCAATCGCCAGAAGGACGTCACCTTCGTCTGGGAACGGGACATGCGCTTTCACGACGAAAGCCTGCCCCACCACCCCAACGCCATGAAGCTCTGCGCGTATGACGAAGCCGACCAGGTCTTGCTCGCGAACACCTACTACTCAGTGGGCGGCGGCTTCGTCGTCGACCAGCACCAGGTGGACGCGAAGCTCGAGGACATGGACAGTGCCGAGATCCCTTTCGACTTCAACTCCGCCGAAGAGCTGTTGGCGATCTGCAAGCGCGAGAAGCTCAGTGTCAGCCAGCTGATGATGGCCAACGAGAAGACCTGGCGGCCCGAGCAGGAGGTGCGCGACGAGCTGTGGCGCATCTGGCAGGTGATGTGCGAGTGCGTCGACAACGGTCTGACTCACGAAGGCGTGCTGCCCGGCGGGCTCAACGTCAAGCGCCGCGCCAAACTACTGCACCAGCGTCTGTCCGCCGCCGAGCAGAACCCGTGCTTGATCGCGACTACCTTCTCCGCGATGGAGTGGGTCAACATCTTCGCGCTGGCCGTCAACGAAGAGAACGCTGCCGGCGGGCGCATGGTCACCGCCCCGACCAACGGCGCGGCGGGCATCATCCCGGCGGTGCTGCACTACTACATGAAGTTCCAGGCAGGCTCTTGTGATCGCAACGTGGTCGACTTTCTGCTCGCCGCCGGCGCGATCGGCATTCTGTGCAAGAAAAACGCCTCGATCTCCGGCGCCGAAGTGGGCTGCCAGGGCGAGGTCGGCTCCGCCTGCGCCATGGCCGCCGCGGGCCTGGCCGAAGTGATGGGCGCAACGCCAGAGCAGGTCGAACACGCCGCGGAAATCGGTCTGGAGCACAACCTCGGGCTCACCTGCGACCCGGTCGGCGGGCTCGTTCAGGTGCCCTGCATCGAGCGCAACGCCATCGCCACCGTCAAGGCGATCAACGCAGCCCAAATGGCGCTGCACGGCGACGGCACCCACTTCATCTCGCTGGATAAAGTGATCCGCACCATGCGCGACACCGGCCGCGACATGCTCGACAAGTACAAGGAGACCTCCAAGGGGGGGCTGGCGGTGAATGCGATCGAGTGTTAAAAATTTTATTATCTTGAAGATTGAGCCCGAGCTTCGCTTCGGGCTTTTTTCATTTTCACTGCCACTGTTTTTTCATTTGACGGCTGATCAACGCTGCCGATTCCTCAAGTTATTACCGCTTCAACTTTTATTTCCAAAAGCTTTTACAACTAATGTTGCATTGTTAGCACTCTCAACAAAAACAATCATGGATGCTATACGAACATTCGTACGCCATACGTACTTCAAAAAATCGGTCTATTGCCATGAGGCGCCATCGATATTGACTTTTCGGAACTGCACACCGGCTTAACGTCTCATGAGTGCCAAAAAATGGCCGCTGAGTAACGATCTTTTTGTTACCACTTCTACTCGATCAGGAATACCAAATGTCGACTCCCTTTGCTGTCGTAACAGGCGGCGCCCGAAACATCGGTCAGGCGATCGCCCTGCGCCTGCAGCAGGATGGCTACCGCGTCATCGTGCTCGATATCGTCGAACCCGACGCACCGTCGTTGAAGGAGTACGCCTACCAGGTCGACCTTTCGGACGCCGCCGCGACCCAGGAGCTCTTGTTGAAGGTGACGCAGGATCTCCCCATCAGCTGTCTGGTGAACAATGTCGGTATCGTGGCACCGGCGCTATTGGACGATACCGACATCGACGATTTCGACAGGCTGATGCACTTGAACGTGCGCGCGGCGCTGGTCTGCACCAAGGCATTGTTACCCAAGCTGCGTGAGAGCGGGAAAGGCCGTATCGTCTTCAACGCTAGTCGCGTGGTGCTGGGCAAGGAAGCCAGAACTCTCTATAGCGCCACCAAGGGCGCCGTGCAAGCCATGGCGCGCACGTGGGCGCTGGAGCTTGCTGGCGATAGCATCACCGTCAACTGCGTCGCGCCGGGGCCGATTGCCACCACGGCGTTCTGGAAGAACAACCCGCCAGACTCCGAGCGCGCGCGGCGCATTATCGATAACGTGCCGGTAGGGCGCATGGGCCAGCCAGAGGAGGTGGCCCATGCGGTGAGCTTCTTCTGTGACCAGCGCAGCGGCTTCATTACCGGCCAGACACTTTTCGTCTGCGGCGGTGTCACCGTCGGCTAAGGCGCCTACACGACGCCACTCTCCTGTAAACGGCGAATCGCTTCGTCGCTCTTGCCCAGCAGGCGGCCCAACACGTCCCGCGTATCTTCACCAAGCGCCGGCGGTGCCTTGGTGTAGCTCAGCGGCGTTTTGGAGTACTTGATGGGGTTGGCAACGCCGGGCACGCTTCCAAAGGCGCCCGGCACATCGATCTTCATTCCCCTGGCCTTGACTTGCTCGTCCTCGAAGACTTGCGCGATGTCCTGAATGGGGCCGCAGGGGACACTGATAGACTGCAAGAGCTCCGTCAGCGCCGCGCTATCAAAGCTCTGCGTAACTTGGCGGATGATGGCCACCAGCGCTTCGCGATGCTGAACCCGCATGGGGTTAGTGGCAAAGCGGGGATCATGGGCCACCTCGGCCAGGCCAACGGCGTTGCAAAAACGCTGGAACTGGCCATCGTTACCGATCGCGATAATGACTTTCTCGCCGCCCGCGGTGGGGAACGGCTGATAGGGAACCAGGTTAGGGTGGTATTCCCCGGTACGTTTCGGGGGCGTGCCGCTACAGAAGTAATTCAACGCCTGATTGGCAAGCCAGCTTACCTGTACGTCGAGCAGCGCCATGTCGATATGTTGGCCTTCGCCGGTCTGGTGGCGGTGATGCAAGGCGCCGAGTATGGCAATGACGGCGTTCATGCCCGTGGTCAGGTCCGCCACTGCCATGCCCACACGTTGTGGTCCGGCGCCCGGCTCATCGTCCGGCGCACCGGTGATGCTCATCAGCCCCGCCTGTGCCTGGATAAGGTAGTCATAGCCTGCCATGCTGGCCATGGGGCCGGTCTGCCCGAATCCAGTAACCGAGCAGTAGATAATGGCCGGATTGATCGCCGACAGACTCGCGTAGTCGAGCCGCTTGCTTGCAAGCCCACCCGTCTTGAAATTCTCCACGACGATATCACACTGCTCGGCGAGTTCATGAAGCAGAGCCTGGCCTTCCGATCGCGCGATATCGACCGTGACCGAGTGTTTACCCCGGTTGGCCGAGAGATAGTAAGCCGACTGGGGCGACTGTTGCCCCTCACCCTGCCACCAGGGCGGCCCCCAGTGCCGCGTATCGTCGCCAAGCTCAGGCCTCTCGATCTTGATCACCTCGGCGCCCATGTCCGCCAGTATCTGCGTACACCAGGGCCCAGCCATCACCCGGCTCAAGTCGAGCACACGTACTCCTTTTAAAGGCCCTGACATAGTCACTCCCCTGCTCGATTATCCTTACTAAACCGTTTACGATTCCAGCTGCTTGGCCTTATCGGCTGCACGTCGCTCCTGAAAAAACTTGAAGAGTGCATAGGCGATGGACCCAAACGTTAGTGCGATGAAAAACCAGGTGATGGGACCACGCACGAAGACCGACAGATCCCCGTGACTGATCAATAGTGAGCGCCGCAGGTTGTCCTCGAACATCGGCCCAAGAATAAATCCAATCAAAAACGGTGCAGCGGGTATGCCCGAACGATTGAAGAGATAGCCCACCAACCCGAACACCAGCATCAGCCAAATATCGAAGGTCGAGTTATTGACCGCGTAAGCGCCGTAGATACAAAACATCAACACGATGGGAAACAGGATGGACTTGGGAATATCGGCAATGAGCGAGAAGTACTTGATGGCCGCATTACCGACAACCAGCAGGATAACCGAGCTAAACATGATGCCCAAAAACAAGGCATAGATCAGCGAGAGGTTCTCCTGGAACATGATGGGCCCGGGGGTCAAGCCGTGTACCATAAAGGCCCCCAGAATGATGGCAGTAATGACATCGCCGGGAATCCCCAGCGACAGCAGAGGAATCAGCGTAGCACCCGCGACGCCGTTGTTACCCGCTTCGGCAGCGGCTACGCCCTCGACTTCACCCTTACCGAAGTTAGCCTTGTTAGGCGAGCGCCGCCGCGCGTCGCTGTAGGAAATGAAGGCGGCGGCCGTTGCACCGGTGCCGGGGATGGCACCAATCAGTACACCAATCAAGCTGCCTCGAATGATGCTTTTCAGGCTGCGCTTCAACTCGGCCAGGGTCATGCCCGCGCCGCTTGCCTTGGCCTTGATGTGAGGCACGATTTTCTTTCTATAGAATTCCAGTATTTCGGGTATGGCGAACAGGCCGATCAGTAGTGGAATAAAGGAGATCGAATCCATCAGGTTGTAATTGCCAAAGGTAAGGCGCTGCGAGCCAAAGACTGAATCCAGCCCCACCAGCGACAAGAGTATGCCCATGAAAGCGGCCAGTAGCCCCTTCACCATGGAGCCGCTGGCCAGCGAAATGATGATGGTCAGAGAGAAGCAAATGAGCCAGAAGAATTCCGGTGCGCCGAAGTTAAGCGCTATCTTGGCCAGATACGCGGCAAAGAAAATCAGGGCGATATTGGAGATGAAGTCGGCAATGACCGAGGAGAACAGTGCCGTTTTGAGCGCCTTCTTGGCGTTACCCTGCTGTGCCATGGGATAGCCATCGAGCAGAGTACAGGCCGAGGCAGGAGAGCCTGGCGTGCGAATCAAGATGGCAGTGATCGACCCACCATACATGCCGCCCTTGTAGATACCCACCAAAAGCAGGATAGCGGCGACCGGCTGCATCGAAAAGGTGAAAGGCAAGGCCAAAGCCACCGCCATGGTGGCCGTTAGACCGGGGATCGAGCCAACGGTGACACCGATAACGACGCCCAAGGCGATCGCAATGAAATTATCGATGCTCAAAAATAACTGTAAGACTTCCGAAACGTTTTCCATAAATCACCTAGGCCGTGCGTTGTTGCTGTCGCGTCTTTAGAGGGGCATCAACGGAAGTGGAACATTCATCACGTTGACAAAGAGCAACGTCACGCCAACGGGAAAAGCGATGGCAAAGCCGTACGCCCACCAGGTTCTGACGGGATGAGCCAGAAACAGGAGAACGGTGGCCAAAATGCCCGTCAAGATCGCGCCCAGTGACTCGAAGAACAGAACGTAGACCAGGATGGCGGCCAGCATGATAATGAAACGACGCAGCGGCCCTTTCACCAATTTCCGCTCATCGTTTTCGCCCTTTTGACGCACCAGCACCCCTTGCAGGATCAGAAGAACAGAAAATGCAAACATCAGCCAACTGACGATATTGGGTAGCCATCTGGGCGACATCATCGGGTTCTGAAGAATGGGAGGCTCACCGATATAATTGGGTACGAGGTAGAGCGCCAAAACAAGCGAAATCACCAGCAGTGCGACGCCGGTGATAAAATCCAGGGAGTCTTTGATTTTTTTCACGACATTGGGACCGGAGAACGACATAACTGCCTCTGGGAGAGACACGTTAAAGTAAGCAAGAAAAGCGAAGGCCGTTATGACCTTCGCCCTCGTTCTACAAACCAGCGTTTACTGACTGATGCCTGCCTGCTCGGCGACCTCCTGCCAGCGTGCCAGGTCGTCGATGACGAACTGCTTGAACTCTTCGCCTTCGACTTGTCCCGGCTGGGCGCCTAGCTGCTCGGCAAAGTCGAGGAATTCCGGGCGTTCCATCACCTCGTCCAGTGCCGTTTTCAAGGTGTCATAACCCTCTTCAGGGAACGAGTTATGCGCAATCAAACCAAACCAGGCGGTCGTCACGAACTGATCCAGGTTGTATTCGCCGATTTCAGAAAGCGTGGGTACGTCCGGTAGATAAGGCGAGCGCTCCGCTGAAGTAACGGCAAGTGCGCGCAAATCGCCGGATTTAATATGCGGATAGACCGTCGGCATGTTCTCGAAGGCGACGTCGACGTCTCCGCCCAGTAAGGCGGGGAGCGCCGCACCGCTACCGGCGAAAGGTACGGCGGTCATTTTAGACCCCGTTAAGGTCTTGAACAGCTCACCCGACATGTGGATAGAACTACCCACACCGCTGTGGCTGAAGGCCATGTCCTGATCCTGGGCGGCTTCAATGAACTCGATGACCGAGTGATAGGGACTGTCCGCCGGCACCACCATGACGTTGGGAATGTCGATAACGTTCTGAATGAAGGTGAAATCTTCGACAGGGTCATAAGACAGGTTGGGATAAATGGCGGCACCAATCGTATGCCCCGGAGAAGCCATCAAGAGTGTATGATCGGCGTCACGACCGCCGCGCGCCAAACGGCCAGTACCGACCGTTGAGCCAGCGCCAGGCCGGTTTTCGACAATGACATTGGCATCCAGCTCGTCGCTCAGCAGGTCAGCGACCCGGCGTGACAGCACATCCGTGGTACCGCCCGGCGCGTAGGGAACGACCAGCCGAATATCCTTTGTAGGCCAGTCGGCGACGGCAGCGGTAGAAAAAGAGGCGGAAATCAGCATGGCGCTGCTACAGACAGCCCAGGAACTGACGGTTAAAAACTTTTTCATCATGATCTTTCCTATGCGTAACTGCAGAATTGTTCGCCATTCGTACATATATTCGCACTACATACAAATAGGGTACTGCGTTACCCTACTGCTAAAAAACACAACTTTAGTAGCAGCTTGCTGAGCATTCTGAAAAGGGCCATTCAGCTCTGACGTGTGTTTGTCATTGAGGATGAACAGAAAATTCTGCTATTCCGATATGACTTAATGCTACTCGAGCGGCTCATAAGGCAATCCGACATAGTTCTCTGCAACCGTCTTGAGTCCCGCCTCGGAGCGTGTGACGTAATCGAGTTCGGCGAGCTGCAAGCGACTGTCGAAGTTGTCTTTCTCGGAGAAGGTGTGCAGCATCGACGTCATCCACCAGGAGAAACGCTCGGCCTTCCAGATGCGTTTCAGGCAGGTCTGCGAGTAGCGCTCGATCAAGTCCGTGCGGCCTTGCTGATAGACCTTCACCATCAGCCGGTAGAGCGTATTGACGTCACTGGCGGCGAGGTTGAGCCCCTTGGCGCCGGTGGGCGGGACGATGTGCGCCGCGTCGCCGACCAAAAACAGTTTGCCGTACTGCATGGGCTCCACCACGAAGCTTCGAAGCGGCGCGATACTCTTCTCGATGGAAGGCCCGGTCACGAGCTTGTTGGCCACCTCGTCGGGCAGACGGCGCTTGAGCTCTTCCCAGAAGCGCTCGTCGGACCAGTCCTCCACTTTTTCATCCAGCGGCACCTGCAGGTAGTAGCGGCTGCGGGTGGCGGAGCGCATGCTGCACAGGCTAAAGCCACGCTCGTGGCGGGCGTAGATCAGCTCATCCGACACCGGCGGCGTGTCTGATAACACCCCCAGCCAGCCAAAGGGATAGACCTTTTCGAACTCGGTGAGGCGATCACCGGGAATGCTCTGGCGCGAGACGCCGTGGTAGCCGTCGCAGCCGGCCACGTAGTCACAGTCGAGCCGGACGGTTTCGCCGTTATGCTCGAAGGTGAGATAAGGCGCGTCGCTTTCCAGATCGAAGAGCTGAACGTCGTCCGTTTCATAAAACGTGGTGGCGCCGGCGGCCTCGCGGGCCGCCATCAAATCGCGCGTCACCTCGGTCTGACCGTAAACCATCACCCGACTGCCGCCAGTCAGCTCATCCAGCGCCACACGCACGCGGCGGTTGTCGAAGGCCAGCTCGAAGCCGTCGTGGGGCAAGCCCTCTTCATCCATGCGCCGATCGACTCCCGCTTCACGCAAAAGATCCACCGTGCCCTGCTCCAGCACCCCGGCGCGGATACGGCTCAGCACGTACTCGCCGCTGCGCCGCTCGACGATCACGTTGTCGATCCCCTGGCGCTGCAACAGCTGCCCCAGCAGCAGGCCGGACGGGCCGGCACCGATAATCGCCACCTGTGTTTTCATTGAAGGCCCTCTCAAAGCATTGTTTCATCACGCGTCATGAATTGTATTTTTGATCGAATGAGGCGCTTGGATAAGGCAATATATCGCCTATTATCTGGATTTTTGGCGTATAAATGATCAACTTTAGTCACATGCGCCAGGAGCATGCGATGTCGTATTCTTCCATCGTTCCCGTATTCAAGCTCTACGGCGAAACCCGGCACTGGCCCACGCCGGATCTTTTGCACTGCGAATCGATTCCCGAGCGCAGCCGGCTGCACGACTGGCGTATTCGCCCGCACCGTCATACCGATCTGGTTCACGTGTTGTTGATCACTAAAGGCAGCGTGGATCTGGAGCTGGAGGGAGCCCACCACTATCAGCGGGATGCGGGGGTTATCGTGGTGCCGGCCATGACGATTCACGGGTTCTGTTTTTCGCCGGACGTGGCGGGGTACATCGTGACGCTGGCCCAACCGCTGGCGGACCATCTGGGGGTGGCGCTTGACGATGGCCGAGCGCTCAAGCAGCCGGGGTTTTACACCCTCGAAACCGCCGGAAATAGAGCGCAGATCGTCACGCTCGTCGAGCAGATCGACCGTGAGTATCGCCACCCGGCGCCGGGGCGGCGACAGCTTCTGGAGGTGCTGGCCCAGGCACTGGCCATCGAGCTCGAACGCCTGGTATTGCCGCGCAAACCCACGCCCCAGCGTTTGGTGCCCAAACCACGCGAAAAGGGCCGCCAGCACCTTGAACGGTTCCACGCGTTGGTCGAGCAGCGCTTCAGGGAGCAGCCCGGCATCGAGGCGCTGGCCGGCGAGGTTGGGCTCAGCCGCGCACACCTCAACCTTTTGTGCCGTCAGCAGGAGGGCCTGAGCGCCCTGCAGATACTCCACGAGCGGGTGTTGTTGGAGGCCAAACGCCAGCTTACTTATACCAACATGACCATCGCCGAGATCGCCGACGGCCTTGGTTTCTCCGAGCCGGCCTACTTCACCCGGTTTTTCAAGCGTAATACGTCGCTGGCTCCGCGCGCGTTTCGGCAGCGCCAATTTTCAGAGCGCGCAGAGTAGTGCCATAATTCAGGGACCGTCATCTCCCACGATACCCTATGGGTACTCACTCGGTAGCTTAAGGCTTGCGTATGTATAAAAAATTACAGCGATTCTTTTTTTTAAAGCGGCCTGGCTGGTACCTGCTCAACCGCGCGCCGGTGAATCCGGTGCTGAATCTGCACGGCTTGACGCCCATGCCTCACCTGGATGACAAGAGCAGCAGTCGCTTTTTCCTTCAGGAGAAGACCGATACGCTGTTCAAGCTCGTGCATGATAAATACTCGCCACGCGAGGATTTCTGGCGCTGGCTGGGGCGCGACATCATCTCCAAGCGCTTGACCGGCTCCTATGACGCCCACAAGGAGTACCAGAGCCGGCGTATTTTGAAAAAGCTGGGCCAGCGCACTGTCAACGTGCGCTGCTACGGCGTGGCGCTCAACTTCTTGAACCCGCTGGGCTCGCTCTATGCCATGGAGCACATGAGCCGGTGCCAGGCGGGAAGCGACTACTATGCCACCCTCGATGACACAAGCCGCGCCCGCTTCATCGATACCCTGGCCTCTCAGGTCGCGGCGCTGGCCGAGGCGGGCTACTATCACCGCGACCTGCACCTGGACAACCTGATGGTCGACGAAAGCACTCAGCTGATCTGGATCGATACTCACGTGAAGGCGCTGCCCTCGTCGCGGGAAAAGCGCCAGGCGCTGTTCGACAACATGCTGACCAACAGCCGCATCGACGACCCGGCCGACCGGGCCCGACTCAAGGGTCACCTCGCGCCGTATTTTTCCAGCGCAAACGAGGCCCGGAGCCATTAAGGATGAGAGCAGATAAGGCTAGAGCAAAAAGAACGTGCTTAGAATCGGGAAAATGATCAGCAGCGCCAGCCGAACGAAGTCCGACACGATGAACGGCGCCACGCCCTTGAAGATCTCGCCAAGCCCGACGTGCGGCGCCATGGCCTTGATCACGAACACGTTCATGCCCACCGGTGGGGTGATCAGGCCAAGCTCGACCGTCAATACCGTGATGACCCCGAACCAGACCGGGTCAATCCCCAACGCCTGGATGATCGGATAGACCACTGGAACGGTGATCACCAGCATGGCGATGGAATCCATGAACATGCCGAGCACGAAGTAGAGCAGCAGGATGCACAGCACCACCACGATGGGCGCCAGGTCCATGCCGTAGAGAAAGTCGCTGATGGAAAACGAGATGCGCGATACCGAGATGAAGTAGCCCAGTGTCTCGGCGCCGACCAGCATGAAGAACACCACCGACGACAGCGCCAGCGTCTCCTGCAGGCTGCGCCAGAGACCGGCCCCGCGCATGCCCTTGTAAAGCGCGTAGAGAAGCGTGGCGAATGCCCCGACGCTAGCGCCCTCTGTGGGCGTGAACAGGCCGAAATAGATACCCAGAATCATCACCAGAAAAACGGCGAAGAAAGGCACGAGACCGGATATCGAGGAAAACTTCGCCCGCCAGGACGTCCGCTCGCCGGCCACGGCCAAATCTGGGCGCAAGCGCATGACGACCGTTACCGTCAGCGCGTACATGACCAGCCCCATCAGGCCCGGAATCAGCCCCGCCATGAACATGTCGCCGACCGACTGCTCGGTCAAAATGGCGTAAATCAGAAGCGCGATACTCGGCGGAATCATGATGCCGAGCGTGCCGCCCGCGGCCAGCGCCCCGGTGGCCAGGCCCCGGTTGTAGCCGTAACGCTCCATTTCCGGTAGCGCCACGCGGGTCATGGTGCTGGCGGTGGCCAGCGACGAGCCTGAAATCGCCGAAAACACTCCGCAGGAGCCAACCGCGGCAATCGCCAGGCCCCCTTTCCAGCCGCCGCAGATCGTGCGCGTGGCGTCAAACAGCTTGCCCGCCATGCCCGAGTGTGCCGCCAGCACGCCCATCAGGATGAACATGGGAACGGCGCTGAAACTGTAGTTCGACAGCACCTCGATGGGCACCGTTTTGAGCTGCGCGATGGCGGCGTCCCAGCTGATGATCTGCGCAAAGCCGCCCACGCCGATGATCAGCATGGTCAGCGCGACGGGCACTCTGAGCACCATCAGTACCAGCAGCAGGCCAAGACCGATGGCCCCGATCATTTCACTCCCCATCGGCCACCTCCACATCGACACCAAAGAGCGCACCCAGCAGCGCATGCAGGGCGCTGCGAATGCCGAGCAGCAGGCTCATGGCCGCCGCCGCGTAGTAAATGGGTCCCATGGGCAGGCGCAGATCCTGGGTTACTTCACCGTGACGCGAGGCCGCCGCCGCCGAATCCAGAAGCCCGGTAAACAGCACCAGTCCCAACGCGGCAAAACCCAGCAGATAGACGCCGTGAAGGCGATTTTTCACCCACTGGGGCAATCGATGCGAAAACGCCTCGACCACCACCTGGCTTTTTTCGACGTTGGCCGCCATGGCCGCCAGCAGCGAACACAGCATGAGGTAGCTCACCAGCTCGACGCTGCCGCTCACGCGTAGCGCAAACGCGCCGTCGGTCAAGCGATAGAGATAACGGGTACTGACATCGGCGATCGTGACCATTAGAAGCGCCACTAGCGCCACACCGGCGACCACGCGACAACAAAAGGCCAGCCAGTGGCTGGCCTTCTCCAGAGAACGCTGCACCGATTACTCCTGGGGGCTTTCGCAGGCTGCGCTGGCGCTCAGCGCGGCCTGATAAACGTCCCGCGCCTGATCGAGGCCGCGCTCTTCGAGCTGGCTCAGGTAGGTTTCGATACCTTCCTCCAGCGGTCCCTGCCAGTCCGGGTCCTCGAGCGGATTTTCGATTTCGCGAATCGTGTGCCCGGCGTCGACCGCTTCCTGCTTGCCTTCCACATCGAGACGATCAAAGACCTCGCCAGCCTTCTCGGCCCACTTCATGCCGGAGTTGTCGTCGATCACCGCCTGCTGCTCCGGCGTCAAACGATCGTAGGCGCGCTGGTTCATGGTCGCGACGAAAATCAGTGTGTAGAACGGCACCTCGGTGTGATAGCTCACCAGCTCGTTGATACGAAAGCTGCCAAGCCCCTCCCAGGGAAAGCTCAAACCGTCGATGACGCCGCGCTGCATCGACGTATAGATGTCCGGCGCCGGCATACCGACAGGGCTTGCGCCCATGTTCTCGAGCATTTCACCCGCCACGGCGGTCGGGCGGCGAATGCGAAGTCCTTCGAGATCTGCCGGTGTCTGCACATCGGTGCCGGTGGTATGGATGCCGCCGGGGCCGGTGGTGAACATGAACAGCGGCCGCGTATCCTCGTACTCGCTGTCCAGGTGGCCTTCGTCATAAAGGGTTTGCAGTACGCACGCGCCCTGGGTTGCCGAACTCGCCACGCCCGGAAGCTCGACGATCTGGGAAAGCGGAAAACGCCCCGCCGTGTAGCCCTGAGCGGTTGCGCCGATGTCGGTAATGCCATTAGCCGCCGCTTCGTAGATGGAATCCGGCTTGGCGAGTGTACCCGAAGGGAACATTTGTACGGTCAAGTCACCGCCCGACTCTTCGGCGATGGTATCGGCCCAGGCCTGTAGAATATCCTCGTTGACTCCAGAGGCGCCGGGCCAGAAGTGAGCCATACGCAGCGTGGTGGCTGCCTGGGCGGAAGCGATGGAAAGGCCAGCGATGGTGGCGGCGAGCGCACACCGGGCGAAAACAGCTTTCATGAGGAGCTCCCGTTCTTTAGGTAGAACACGGTTGTTCGCATAACGAATATTAGTTCGTCTTATGGAGTCAACCTTAATCCACTAGTCGCCCCCAAAGCTAATCGACCTTGGTCTATATTTAGAATCCATCCATTCCCGCTTCTCCGCATTACTAAGCGCGAGCGACCGGCGCAGGTACCGTTTCGCTGTGCGCCAGCTCAGTTTGAAGTAATTTTTCCAGCAGCCGAGTCTTGAGCGCCGACGCTTCCGGAGCGCTCCATAGGTTATGAAACTCACCAGGATCGCTCTCAAGATCATAGAGCTCTCCCCATTCCAGCCCCTGGAATACCGATAATCGATACCGTTTATCTCGAAGCGAGTGAATATTGGGACATACCCCCAGGCCATTCATGGGCGCCTGATGCGCATACTGGATGAGCAAGGAATCCGGTGCTGTCGAGGCATCGGTCAAATCACGCCCCTGCATTCCCCAGGCCGGCTCGATGCGGGCTCGCTCCAGAATCGTTGCGCCGATATCCAATGTTTGGCCCAGCCGCTCACTACGTACGCCCCGCTCGCCTTCAGGATCGGCCCAGATAAAAGGCACACGGGTAATCTGTTCGTATTGCTCGGCTCCCTTGAACAGCAACCGATGATCGCCCAGATGGTCCCCGTGGTCAGATGTGAATATGGTGACCGTCTCATCGGCTCTTCCTGAATCGGTCAGCGCCTGCTGTACCCGACCGACTGCGTCATCGATCATCGTGATCATGCCACAGGTCAACGCCTGCGCTTCTTGTGCTTCTCTGGCCGAACAACCAATAGCGTTCATGCCTTGAAGGTTGGCCTTGCCCGCTTGACGGGTTTGCAATACGCCAGCCACGTGCGGCGGCGGAGTCCAGTCGCTGGCCTTGAAGGCCGCCGGCAACGGCATCTCATCCGGTGAGTACATGTCCCAGTACTCGCCTGGCGGGTTGAAGGGGTGGTGAGGATCAGGCCAGCTCACCATCAAAAAGAAGGGACGATCGCTATCCTTACGCGCATCGATCCATGCACTGGCGCGTTCAGCAATGTAGGAAGTCGAGTATAGTTCTGCAGGTACGGCGGTACGTACCGCTTGCGGGCAGGAGTAGTCGTGCGGAAGCTGATTTTCCTGCCCCATCAAACAGCTCGCTTCGGGCTTTCGCTCGAGCATCCACTGGGTATAGTCGCCCCCCACCTGGTCACCGTGTCCCGTTACCAGTTCCACATGATCGAAGCCATAAAAAGGCGTTGGCACCCTGGGCATCTTGCCCGCCCAAAAATCAGGCTCCTCGACATGGTAGAGAGGGGAAGCAAAGTCATGACGCACTGCCTCGCCCAGCTCTCCCTTTGCCTTATGGTAGCCAGGCCGACCTTCATCAGGCTTGTGTAGCGGCGCGATACCGGTAAACGTCTGCAAATGACTCTTGCCGATCAGCGCCGTTTCATAGCCGGCGTCGCGCAATAGCTCGACGAAGGTGACATTGCGTTGAGAAAGCGGAATACCGTTGTAGCGCACCCCATGCCCGGAAGGCAGACGGCCGGTCATCAGACTGGCGCGATTGGGCATGCACACAGGGCTTGCGACATAGAAACGATCAAAGGTCGTACCTTGCGCCGCCATCGTGTCGATATTGGGCGTACGTACTAACGGATGGCCATAGCATCCAAGGAAATCAGCGCGATGCTGATCGGTGATGAAAAGAATGAAATTGGGTCGATCAGACATCAGTGAGCCTCGCAGAAGTAGAGTTTGCACGAGAATTGCGAGTGGCCATGCGTCGCCAGATAATGAGCGCAACGCTCAGTATCAAAGCAATCGCTCCGGCCCATATATAGGGCGACAGCAAAACCATTGCACATATAATGCGCAGTAACCGCTCCCAGATCGGTAGTGGTCGCTTGTCAAAGCCGATCAGCGCGCTGGCTGCCTGATACAGGGATACCGCCAGCGTCAGCAGTGAAAAGAACACGAAGCCAAACGACGCCGCTGCCGCCGCTTCACTGCCTAGCAGCAGTGCCGGGTTGTAGACAAAGGCAAACGGAATGATGAAGATCATCGCCCCTACCCGCGTCGCCTCGACCGCCGTGCCAATGGGGGTCCCCTTGGAAATCGAAGCAGCCGCGTAAGCCGCAATGGCCACGGGCGGTGTAATCACCGAAGCCACGCCGAAGAAAAAGACAAACAGGTGGGCGGTCAATAGATCAACCCCAAAGCCGGTGAGCGTCGGCCCCATCACCGCCACAATCGCGATGTAAGCAGGCAGGGTCGGCATGCCCATACCCAACACGATGCACCCGCCAGCGGCAATGAGTAAGGCAGCGATAAGCGAGCTGTTCGCGGCTGCCGACAAGAGCACGGCAAACTTGGTCGGCATGCCGGTCGCATTGAGCGTCGACACCACGATACCAACGATGGAAATTGCAATGGCGAGCTGCGCCACCGTCTTGCCACCGTCTGCCAAAGCGACAATCAACTTCCATGGCGCGCGACGAACGTCCGGGTTGATGAAGCTCATGGGCACCAGCGCAAGGATTGCCGCAATGGAAGCTCCTGCCGGAGAGAGGCCGCTGATCAGCAACCAGACGATCAGCGCAATGGGCCCAAATACCAGTGCCAGATTGACCCAGTCCTGCCCCATCGGCTTTTCGATGTTGGCTTCTTCATCTTCGCGGGCGACGATACCCAGTTTTTCGGCTTCAAAAAATACGGTAAGAAACAGGCTCACGTAGTAAGCGATAGCGGGAATCACTACAGCGAGGATCACGGTGAGATAACTAACCCCGACGATATCCGCCATAACAAGCGCAGCGGCCCCCATGATGGGCGGCAAAATTTGTCCGCCGGTGGAGGCAGAAGCTTCTACCGCACCAGCAAAGTTGCCGGAAAACCCACGCCGGCGAATCATGGGAATAGTGACGACGCCGGTGCCTACCACGTTAGCTACAGCGCTGCCGGAAACGGTTCCAAACAGTGCCGAGGCGAAGATAGCGGCGTAGGCCGGGCCGCCGCGAAACCGGCGCATCAAGTGAAAGGAGATGCGAATCATTGAGGCACCTGCGCCACAGCCTTCCAGCACTGCCCCAAGAATGATGAAGGGTAATACAGTGGAAAGCACGATCCCCATGATGTTGCCAAGAATGCCCTGGCTGGCGTCATACCAGATATTCTGCGCCACAAACTCGTTCATGTCGCCGATGATGGTTTCAAAGACGCCCGGCCAATAAGGACCGGTCACCAGATAGCCAAATACAATGGCTCCAAGAATGGCGATGGGCCCGCCCCACAGCCGCCAGCAAGCGATAATGGATAGTACCGCCGGGATGGCAGCCATCCACGCTTCTCTGGCCGAGAAGAACATGAAACTATCCTTCAGAATCATCGAGATCTGGTAATAGTCCCAGCAAACCCAACTCATTAGAGCCAGCGCCACGGTATAGAGAGCCACATGCAAAACCGTTAGACGTTCCTGCTGAGCCAGACGTTGGGCGTCCCATATCAGAAAGTTCAGAAAGCACAGCCAGTAAAACAAGGGACGGAACCAGTCGAGTTCAAAAGGCCCCACCCGCGGGAGCACGCCATAAGTGGGCAGAACATTCGCCAGTCCTACCAGGGCAATAGCGAGGCCCACGGCAAAACTCGTCCACTGCAGCATTTTTAAGCTGCGTGAAAAAAGGGTTGTCATTGGATGATCTCCCGGCCTGAATAGGCCTGAATCCTTCACAGCAAAGCAGAGGATCCCCGATCCGTTCCGGGATCAGGGAATGGCTCAATCGGCTACCAGGTGCTCAGGAATGGTGATGCCTTGCTCTTCGTAGTAGCGCGCTGCGCCGGGGTGAACCGGCATGTTCGCACCTGCGAAAGGGTCATCTGCGTCCAGGCGAGCCAACAGGGCATTGGCAGACTGCATGTTATCGAGATTATCAAAGAACGACTTGGTCAGCGCATAAGCGGTTTCATCCGACATATTCTTGTTAGCGCCCAGCATCATCACCGTCACCATGATGTTTTGATCCATGTCGCCATTAACCTGACCCTGGTAGGTACCTGCAGGCACTACTTCGGTGCGCACCGCTTGATCTTCGAGGTAATTGCGCCAGCCTTCACTGTCGACCACCTCACCCGGTACGCCAAGAATGCGAATGTCACGTTGCAGGCTCAACTCCTGAACCGACTGCTGGCCCACGGCCGCCGACATGATATACATGTCAAACTGACCATCCTGAAACGCTTGGCTAGCACTCTCCCAGGGCAGTCGGACGCCTTCGTAATCACTGCCATCCTCTAGTCCACCGGACGCTTCATGGATCATACCGCGCGCCTGGTTGGCCGCCGCACCGGCGGGGGGGCCCACGTAAATACGCTTACCTGCCATATCATCCCAGCTATCGATACCGCTATCCGCCCAAACGATGGGGTGAAACGATCCGCCCGGGAAAGTGAAAAGCATGCGCAGGTTGTCCGCGAAGGACTGCGCTTGTTCGGCGGTATTGGCATAGGGCCCGACACCCCGCTGCATTGCATTGAATGCCGGGGGCGGCACCACGGCCAGATCCAGTCGGCCCGCTCCAACCTTGATCGCTGAGCGAGTTAGCGCCTGTCCTAAAGATACTTGAAGGTCATATCCGGCAGCAGGTGTGAACTGGGCCCAGGCCTGGGGCACAATGCCAGTCAATGAGGCGCTGCCGCCTCCCTCGATGCTAAGTGTTTCGGCGTGCGCCGATAGTGCTCCCCCAGCAAGGGCGACTACCAGGCTGATCGATTTCATTGTTTTAAGCATTTTATTGTCTCCAGCTCAGAATTAAGCGCTGAACCATGAGAGTAGAACATTCAATTGCCAGTAGCTTATTCTTTATCCATCATTTTCATATCATTTTTGGTATGTTGCGAAGCGCCTGGCAGGTTCTCACGAAACATTTGCATCAGCATACGCAAGGCCGGCCCCGGCTGCGTATCAGGCAGCATGGTTAGTCCCACCGGACCGCGTAAGGCATCATCGCGGATTGGCAGCACCACCACGTCTCCACTGGTACGCGCCTCCGTCACTAGTGCCTCAACCGTCACCACCACATGATTTGAAGCGCGTATGATCTTGTTGATAAACCCAGCATCGATGGACTCCAGAGCGAAATTAGGCGCCACTACCCCGCTACGAAAGAGAAAACGCTCCAACTCCTGACGAATGACAGTCCCTGGAATTGGCGCCAGCATGGGCATTTCCAACACCGTTCGAAGCTCAACATTGGCACCCGGTTGCGCCAGCACGTGCTGCGCTCCCACGGCAAAGACGATCTCCTCGTCATAGAGATGCTGAAACGTCAGGCCCTTCATGGAAACGGTATCTGAAAGTCTTCCAATGACCAGATCCAGCCCCCCCTGGCGCAGCCGCGCTAAAAGGTCTGCATTGGCCCCCGAAACGATACGAATAGTGGTGTGTGGGTAAACATGCTGAAAATCTTCGATAATAGCGGGTAATACCAAGCCGCAGACATTGGGTAGCGCCCCAATGCGCAGTAGCTCACGACTACCGCTAATATCCTGGGTCGCCCGTACACCTTCCGCCATTAGCGCTATACCAGCCTCGGCGGCATCGAAAAGTTTTCGACCGTGTGGCGTGAGTACCGCGCCGCGTAACGATCGATCGAACAGGGAGACATTAAGTATCGATTCGATCTCTCGAATTGAGCGAGAGACAGCGGGCTGCGTTATGCCGAGCACGTTCGCTGCCGCCATGAAACTGCCATTTTGCGCCACTGCAATGAAACAACGGATTTGACGAAAGCTTATTCTCGCCAACAGATGGGCGGTATTTTCGATGAGAGACTCCTTTTTCAATTCACCAGTCGAACATCGATCGTTCTTTTGGTGCCTTTGATAACGCGCGACAGTTGACGTCAATTACTGGAAAGAGATCAAAGGGCGCCTTTAAGCCATGTATTAATCGATAAACACCTGAAGTCTCGATATATTTAAATATTATCCAGAGTTAATACGGACTGATCGAAATGATTGATCTTCAAATAAAATCAAAAAAGCTCCTGATAGCGAAGGCCAATCAGAGCGTGCTCGCGCATCAGCATTTCAGCCCGTGCACCTTCGCCATTGTCCAGTGCCTGAAAGATAAGCTCGTGATGTAATTGAGCCAACTGTAGCTTTCGAAACTCCTTTATCAGGTCATTATCATCAATCACGATAGAAGCGGCCGCTGCAAAGGGTAGATGGTTGTTACGAGCAATGGCATCGCCAATGACGGCGCTACCGGCAGCACTCACGATCCGCTCGTGAAAACGGTAATTGAGCTCGATCCAGCGCTCGACATCCTCGTCCTCAAGAAACCCCTTCTCCAGCACGCCCTGACCTTTTTGGATCCAAAAAAGCAAATCGCCGCGCAGATCGTCGGCCATACCGCGCTCTGCGACGCGTTTGGCGGCCAAGCCCTCCAGCGCGCCACGCACTTCTACGGCGCAGTAGATGTCCGCATTAGTGAATTCCCGCACCATATAACCACGCTTGCCCGCGCGCTTTAGAAGCCCCTCCTGCTCCAGGCTTCGAAATGCGAGCCTGACAGGCGTTCTGGAAACACCCAAGCGATTGGCCACGGCTTCTTCACCCAATCTCGCGCCCTGGGGATAGAAGCCATCCTCAATCAGCTTACGCAATCGGCTGGCTACGCTTTTATCGTTATTGCCCATTACCGCTCCTGTATCAATCATTTATCGCTGCGCGCAATGAGAGCTAAACCAAAAGTATAGGTTGACGAATAAAACGGTCACGCTCTTTACTTTGGATCCAATTATAAAAAAACCATAATACCTAAAAGGATACCACCGTGACTCATCAAGCCCCCTATCCCCAGAACACCTGGTACGTTGCGTGCACACCTGACGAGATTTCTGAAAAGCCCCTCGGGCGAACCATTTGCAATAAGCAGCTGGTTTTCTTTCGCGGTGATGAAGGCCGCATCGCCGCCATGGAGGATTTCTGCCCTCACCGTGGTGCGCCGCTCTCATTGGGGTTCGTGCGCGACGGTAAGCTGGTGTGCGGTTATCACGGCTTGGAAATGAACTGTAGCGGCAAGTGCGACAGCATGCCCGGCCAGCGCGTACGCGGCTTTCCCAGCGTCCGGACGTATCCGGTCGAGGAGCGCTACGGGTTTATCTGGATCTGGCCAGGCGATTCTGACAAGGCGGACACGAGCCTCATTCCCGTGCTCGAGTGGGCGGATAACCCCGAGTGGGCCTATGGCGGCGGACTCTATCATATTGGCTGCGAATACCGGCTGATGATCGATAACCTCATGGATCTGACTCACGAGACCTACGTTCACGCCTCCAGTATCGGCCAGCCGGAGATCGAAGAGGCCGCGCCGGATACCAACGTCAACGGCGATGAAGTCGTCACCCGCCGCGAGATGGAGAACATTCCGGCCCCGCCGTTTTGGCAAGCGGCGCTGCGCGGCAACGGCCTGGCCGACGATGTCCCGGTGGACCGCTGGCAGATCTGTCGCTTCACCCCGCCAAGCCACGTGCTGATCGAAGTGGGCGTCGCTCATGCCGGTAATGGCGGGGCCAAGGCGCCGGCAGACAAGAAGGCGTCGAGTATCGTGGTCGACTTCATTACACCGGAGTCGGATACCTCGATCTGGTACTTCTGGGGCATGGCGCGCAACTTCAAACCCGAGGATCAGGCGCTGACCGACAAGATCCGCGAAGGCCAGGGCAAGATTTTCGAGGAGGATCTGGAGATGCTCGAGGCGCAACAGCGCAATCTGCTCAGGTACCCGGACCGCCAGCTTCTGAAGCTCAACATCGACGGCGGCGGCGTACAGGCACGCCGGATCATCGACCGCATTCTTTCCGAGGAGCGCGAAGCCGCAGGCACGGAGGCGAGCGTATGACCCACACCGCCCCCTCGATGATCGTGGAGGTCAAGGCGCGCCACGTCGAGGCGCGCGATATCGTTACCTTCGAGCTTGCCGACCCTCACGGGCGGGAGCTGCCGGCGTTCAGCGCCGGCGCGCATATCGATGTGCGCGTCAAGGAAGGGCTGGTGCGCCAGTACTCGCTTTGCAACCATTCAAATGACCGTGACCGTTATCTGATCGGTGTGCTGCGCGATGCCAATTCACGCGGCGGCTCCCACGCCATGCACGATGAGCTCCAGGTCGGCGATCTGGTGCCAATCAGCGCGCCGAAAAATCACTTTCCGCTCGAGCCCGCCGAGCACACGCTGCTGTTGGCCGGCGGTATCGGTATTACGCCGCTTTTATGCATGGCCGAACGTCTGGCGCATACCGACGCTGGATTCGAGCTGCACTACTGTACCCGCTCCCAGGAGCGCACGGCATTTTATCAACGCCTAAAGGACTCGAGTTTCGCCGAACGCGTGCACTTTCACTTCGACGACGGCGACGCCAGCCAGCACCTGAACCTCGAAGCGCTGCTCGGCCACCCCAGGGCCGATACCCACGTTTACGTATGCGGCCCCAAGGGTTTCATCGATGCGGTCATGACCACCTGCAAGGCTAGCGGCTGGCCGGAGGATCAGGTGCATACCGAGTACTTCAGCGGCGCCGACATCTCGAGTGACGACGATGGTAGCTTCGAGGTGCGCATCGCCAGCAGCGGTGCAAGCTTCACCGTGCCGGCGGACAAGACCGTCCATCAAGTGCTGGCCGAAAACGGTATCGAGATCATGGTCTCTTGTGAGCAGGGCGTGTGCGGCACCTGCCTGACCCGCGTGCTCGAAGGCGAGCCGGATCACCGCGACCTGTATCTGGAAGAGCACGAGCACGCGGCCAACGACCAGTTCACGCCGTGCTGTTCACGTGCTAAAAGCAGCGTACTCGTATTGGACCTTTAAGTTTTCATCAACCCGGATCCTGCTCGAGAAAGCAAAAGGATAACTATAATGAAAAAAATCCCGACAACCGTGACACGTGCCGCGCTGATGAGCGCGCTCGTTTTCTTACCCGCCGCCGCCCAGGCCCAGACCACGCTGCGCCTGGCCCACGTTTGGCCCGGCGGCTCGATGGTCGACAGCGCGCTCTTTCAGGCCTGGGCCGACAGCGTCAGCGAAGCGTCCGGCGGCGAGCTCGACGTGGAGGTGTTTCCCAGCCAAACGCTCGCCAAGTCTGCCCAGACGTATGACAGCACTGCCCGCGGCATTGCCGATATCGGCGCCTCGGCCCAGGGTTATACGTCCGGACGCTTCCCCTTGACGCAGATCGTCGAGCTGCCCGGCGTCTCCTCGAGCGCCCGCGAAGGCGCCTGTATTCTGCAGTCGCTCTATGACCAGGGCTACCTGGAGGACGAGTATGCCGACACCCGGCCACTGTTTTTCTTTACCACCGGCCCGGGTTACCTGCACACCAAAGAGCGCCAGATCGAAAAGCCCGAGGACCTGGCCGGCCTGCGGCTGCGCCGGCCCACCTCGGTGGTCGGTGACATGATGGAGCGGCTGGGGGCCCAGGCCGTCGGTATGCCGGCGCCAGACGTCTTCACTGCCATGCAGCGCGGTGTCGTCGACGGGCTGAGCTTCAACTGGGAAGGCATGAAGACCTTCCGCCTCAGCGAGCTGGCGAACTACCACACCGAAGTACCGCTTTACGATCTCTCGCTGTTTGCCGTTATGAACCAGCGTAACTACGATGCCCTGCCGGTAGAGCTTCGCCAGGTGATCGATGAACACAGCGGCATGGCATGGTCGATGCGCGCCGCCGAGGTCTACGACACGCTGATTGCCGAAGGTCGCCAGGAGGCCGTCGAGGCGGGCCACACGTTCATCGAGATCGACGATGCGCTCACCGACCCCGACTGGGGCCCGGTGCTGCAGGAAACCATCGACCGCTATCTCAACGAGGTCGGCGGTAATGCGCAAGAGATTTACGATACGGCCATGAGCCTCAAGGCAGAGTGCGCGGTGAGCGACGCCTGACGCTCAATAAAAAACCGAGCAAACGAGGCGGCTTTAAGGAGCCGGCAGATACGAAAGCGCCGGGGCAAAGCCCCGGCGCTTTTTCATAGCATGCTGAGCAAGGCTCAAAAATCGAAAAAGACCGTTTCGCCCGGCCCCTGCAGATGGATATCGAAGCGGTAGCGGACGGCGCCATCACGCTCTTCGCGCCTGGCGATCAGCGTCTGGCGGCGGATATCGGACTCGACGCGGGAGAGCACCGGGCAGGCCGCGTTGGCCTCAACCTCATCGTCGAAGTACAAGCGCGTTTGCAGGTGAATATTGATACCGCGGGCGAAGATCGCCAGGTTGATGTGCGGTGCCATCGGCTGGCCGTTTGGGTGGCTCACTGCGCCGGGCTTGATGGTCTTGAACGACCACTCACCGCCCTGTTCGGCGATCGTGGCGGTACGGCCAAACCCGTTAAAATCATTACGTAAATCGTAATCCATTTGATAATGACCATCGGCGTCGGCCTGCCAGGCTTCCAGAAATGCGTCGCGAACCAGGTCATTGTTGCCGTCGATGACGGTGCCGACGATTTCGATATGTTCACCCCTGGCATTGGGCCCGGCCATCTCGTTCCAGATCTCTTCGTCGCGTTCCGGATTACCAGCGGCGGCCGGCGCCAGACCGATATGGACGTAGGGCCCGGCGGTTTGCGAGGCGGTCTCGCGCAGCATCAGCTCGCTGGTCGGCTGGGTGTTGGGCTGTTTCATATGGTTCTCCCCTGCCTTACTGGTTTTCGAAATAGGTTTGGAGTTCACCGCGCACCACGATATCGAAACGATACGCGAGGCAGTCCATCGGCCGGCTCTGAGCCATATCCAGGCGCCCGACCATCGTCTCCACGGCGTCCGGGTCTTTCAGCGTATGCACGATCGGGCAAAGGGGAATCAGCGGGTCGCCTTCGAAATACATCTGGGTGATCAGGCGCGTCGAGATCGAGGGCCCCATGACGGAAACGTGAATGTGCGCCGGGCGCCAGCTGTTGACGTCGTTGGGCCAGGGGTAAGGGCCAGGCTTGATGGTACGAAAACGATAAAAGCCCTGATCGTCGGTCAAACAGCGCCCCACGCCGCCGAAGTGCGGGTCCAGCGGCGCCAGGTAGGCATCCTTTTTGTGGCGGTAGCGCCCGCCGGCGTTGGCCTGCCACATTTCCACCAGTGTATGGGGTATGGGCTTGCCGAACTGATCGACCACGCGGCCGTACATGATGATTCGCTCGCCCTGGGGCAGACCTTCGCCCTGGGTGAAGTTCATCAGCAGGTCGTTGTCGAAACGGCCCATGCGCAGGTGGCGAAAGTCCGGTCCGGTCAGCTCCGAGGCGGTGGGCTGTTGCAGGCTCATCAGCGCCTGCTGGGGCGAGCGCGCCACCGATGTCTTGTAGCCGGGGGCATAGGCCGGGGGATGCCAGGTGCGGTCACGGGTCACGAAGCGGTTATAGTGCTGGGTCATGGGAGAGGCTCTTGATGGCATTATAAGCACCGGCCAGGCGTGCGCCGGTAAACCGCGAGTGTGGCGCGTTGCCTCTCGCTTGCCAATTGAAGAGTCATGGCCACTCATAACCCATGGGTTATGAGCACTAAGACCTTGGTCGAATGCGCTGTGCCGCGACCTGACGCAGTGTTTCGCAAAACGCATCGCGGCTCATCGAGGCCTTCATGCTCGCGTTGGTGCAAACCCCCACCGACCCGCCGTGGGCCTCGAAAGGCAGCGCGACCTCGACGAGTTCGCCCTTGTCGAGCTCGCCGATCACCGCCTCGCGCGGGGCGATCCAGAGCGCATCGCTTTCCAACGTATAGCGGTGGCTGACCGGCAGCGACAGCGTTTCAAGCAACAGCGGCGGCAGCGTGATGGCGTGGCGCACGCAGAAGCTGTCCACCTGCTGGCGCAGCGTGGTTTGGGGCGGCGGCAACACCCAGGGGTAGTCGACGAGTTGGTCGGCGGCGACCGGCGCCACCCGTGCCAACGGATGAGCACGGCGGGCAACGATCACCAGTGGCTCGTAGTAGAGATGCTCGAAGTAAAGATCGCCGATTTCCCGCGCCTCGGTCATCCGGCCCACCACCATGTCCAACTCGCCCAACCGCAGGCGCGACAGCAGATAGGCGCTGGCCCCGGTCACGACCGATACGCACACCTCCCCGATGCCAGGCGGTGGCGCGGCATGAAAGCGCTGGATCGCCAGCGGCAGCAAACGGCTTTCGACGGTAGAGAGCGCCCCCACCCGCAGCCAGCGCGTACCGCGATGACCGTCGCCAATGGCACCCACGCCTTCATCGAGCGCTCGCAGAGCGGGCCCGGCGTGGCGCAGTAGTGTCAGCCCCGCCTGGCTAAGCGATACGCCCTGGGGCCCCCGTTCGAACAGCGGCGTCTCGAGAATCTCTTCGAGCTCGCGAATCGCCTTGGAGATGCCTGGCTGGCTGATCGAAAGCGCCTCGGCGGCACGAGCAAAACTGCGCCGCTTGGCGACTTCGAGAAACGCCGTCAGGTGGCGCAGTTTGATACGGGCGTTCAGCATGGCGCTCTATCCGCGAAACGAAAGCACTACCTTCGCCGATTCACGCGCGCATGAAAACCGTGGCGTTACTCGCCGCACTCGTCACGCAGGCTCAGCGCGCGCTCATGAACCTCGCGAGCGTTGTCCAGCCCGCGCTCCTCGAGCCGCGTCAGATAGCGCTCGGTGCCCTCCTCCAGCGGGCCCGCCCACGCCGGGTCACCGAGAGGGTCCTCGACGGTATGGATGGTGTCGCCCTGTTCCAGCGCTTCGTCGCGCCCCACCGCGTCCAGGCGGTGATACACCTCGCCAGCCACCTGCGACCACGCCATGCCGCTGTGCTGATCGATCACCGCGCGCGCCTCGTCGGAGAGCGCCTCAAACGCATCGCGATTCATCACCGCCATGACCGCACCAGAGTAGTAGGGTACTTCCAGATGATAGTCGACCAGCTCATTGATCCCAAACACGCGCATCGCCTCCCAGGGGAAGCTCAAACCATCCATCACGCCGCGCTGAAGCGAGGTGTAGATATCCGGCGCCGGCATGCCGATCGGGTCGGCGCCCAAACTCGAGAGCATTTCGCCGGCGACGTCGCTTGGGCGGCGAATGCGCAGCCCCGCCAGATCCGACGGCGACTGAATCTCGGTGCTGCGCGTATGCAGATACGCCGGGCCCGTGGTGAATAAAAACAACACCTTGACGTCCTCGTACTCGCTGTCGATCAGCCCCTCGTCGAACATCGTTTGCAGAATACAGGAGCCTTGAGTGGCACTACTGGAGATGCCCGGTAGTTGCACGATCTCGGAGAGTGGAAAGCGCCCGGACGTGTAACCCTGAAGCGAGGCGGCGATGTCGGAAATGCCATCGACCGCACCCTGGTAGGCGTGATCGGGCTTGCTCAGCGTACCCGAGGGAAATATCTGAACGTCGAGCTCCCCCTGGGAGGCTTCTTCGACGCTGTCGGCCCAGACCTCGAAGATCTCCTTGTGAACGGCGGAGGCCGACGGCCAGAAGTGAGACAGGCGCAGTGTCTCGGCGTGAGCGGCAAGCGACGCGGTGGCGGCCAGCGTTACGATGAGGCCTTGTGAGATGGCGCGTTTCATGAGGTCATCCTCTTTTTGTCGTTGTAGGGCGATAGCCGTGATCGGCGTGTCGCAAAAGCGTGGCGGCGCCCGCCGCTAGGTCTGCAGGGTGGGCACCTCGATCAGTAACGGTGCATCCATGGCTAGGCCCTTCGTCAGCGCGGCCTCCAGACGCTCCCGATTGCTGGCGCACACGGTCTCCACGCCGTAGCCTTTGGCCAGCGCGCAGAAGTCGATATCGGGTACATCGAGCCCCGGCGCATCCTCCGCCTGCATGTGCCTGGCAAAGCCGCGCAGTGCGCCGTAGGTGCCGTTTTTGAGGATGATGAAGATCACCGGGACGCGGTACTGCGCGGCGCTCCAGAGCGCCGTAATGGCGTAGTTGGCAGAACCATCCCCTACCAGAGCGATCACCTGACGCTCGGGCCTGGCGAGCTGGACCCCCACCGCGGCCGGCAAACCAAACCCGAGCCCGCCGGCGGCGGGAAAGAAGTAGCTGCCGGGATGGCGCATCTCGACCCGCTCCCAGAAGATCTCTACCGTCGAGGTGGCCTCCTTGACGTAGATGGCATCCTTTGGCGCCAGCGCGTTCACGGCCTCGAATACGTTGGCCGGCGCCATTCGGCTCTCTTCGTCAGCAACGCCGCCAGGCGCGGGCAGCGCCTCGGGCATTGGCCGCTCGCTGGGCTGCAAATGCGGCAAGAGTGCCTCGAGCATCGCGTGCACACTGCCTACGTATGCCTCGCCCATGGGTGCCCGAGCGGCTTCGTCCGCGTCGGAGGTAACGTGTATCAGGCGGGCCCCATCCGGCAGGTAATGCCCCGGCGCGTACTTGTGATAGCGAAATACCGGCGCGCCGACGACGACGACCAGATCATGACCCTCGAGCTGCTCGGTGATTCCGGCGATCGCCGCGGGCAGAACGCCGCGAAAGCAGGGATGACGATTGGGAAACGGGCAGCGCGACGCAGACGGCGCCACCCACACCGGCATTTTCAGACGCTCGGCAAGCGCAACGGCCAGGGCATTGGCCTGCTCGGCGTCTACCTCCGGGCCGAGTACCAACACCGGGTTGTTCGCTGACTGAAGGCGCAGGGCCAACTGCTCGACCTGCGCCACCTGCGGTGCGCCGGCCTGATGTAGCTCACGCGCCAGCAGATGCCGGGCGTCATCGCCGGTCTCACGCTGCCAGTCGTCGTGGGGAATCGAGACGTAAACCGGCCCCCGGGGCCGAGCGTTCGCGCTGTGAATCGCCTGGCTCAACGCTCGAGGCGTGTCTTCCGCGCAGGCCGGTTCATAGCTCCACTTGACCAGTGGCCGGGGGAGTTGCGGCGCGTCGACGTTGGCGAGCATCGACTCCACGCCGATCATCGAACGCGCCTGCTGCCCGGCGGTGAGCACCAGCGGCGAGTGAGAGTACCAGGCGTTGGTCAGCGCTCCCATGGCGTTGCCAGTCCCCGCGGCCGCGTGCAAATTGACGAAGGCAGGCTTGCCACTTGCCAGCGCGTAGCCGTCCGCCATGCCGGTCACCACGCCTTCGTGCAGGCCCAGAATGTACTCGAAATCCGCCGGCATACCCTTGAGAAACGGCAGCTCGTTGGATCCTGGATTACCAAAGATTTTGGCGATCCCTTGGCGGCGCAAGAGTTCATAGCTAATCGCGTGAACGCTGGGCATCGTCTGCTCCTGATTGAATTTGTTTCATTCACGCTAACGGGCTCACCTATAATCAATCAAATCAATATTATTTCTTATAAAAATAGATGAGGCTTATAGACAATGGCGCAGGTCGATCTGAATCTGATGCGCACTCTGGTAATGCTGTATGAAACCGGCAGCGTGACCCAAGCCGCCGAGCAGCTTCACGTTACCCAGCCGTCGATCAGCTACGCCTTGAATCGGCTCCGCGAGCTGTTCGACGACCGGCTGTTCGTGCGCACCGCCCGGGGAATGGAGCCCACCACGGTGGCGCGCCAGCTCTATCCGTCGCTGAAAGAGGCCTTGCGACAGATCAGCGACACCATCGACGGCAGCCGTCACTTTACGCCCGAGCGCTGTAAGCTCCGCTTTCGCCTGGCGCTGACCGACCTGGGTGAAATGTCATTGCTGCCTGCCATTTTGAAATCATTCTACGCTCAGGCGCCCCAGGCTGAGCTCGAGGTCGTACCGCTGGAGATCGACAAGGCGCGAGAGTGGCTGACGACCGGGAAGGTCAATGCGGTGATCTGTAGCCGGACGCTCGGCGGCGCGGGTATCGACAAGCACGTGCTGCTTGAAGACCGCTATGTTTGCCTGCTCGACCGGCAAGGCGGCGCAGTCGACGACTTGAGCCTCGAGCGATTCATTCATGGCAGGCATGTATCGATCGCTTCCTCATCGGGCCACGGCCTGGTCGAAGAGGTGCTGACGCAGCGCGGCATCGAACGCAAGGTGAGCCTATCGCTTTCGCACTTCTCGGTGCTCCCTCAGGTCCTTCAGGGCAGCGACCTCATCGCGATCCTGCCGCTGCAGATCGCCGCACGTTTCGCGGATGCCAGGCTCAAGGTCCACGAACTGCCCTTCACGGTGCCAGGCTTCGAGGTGGCGCTGCACTGGCACGCTCAACCCCGTAGCGCGGCGTCCCAGCGCTGGTTCTGCGCGACCGTGACCGACGCCGTCACTGCCGCGCAGCGAGCGTAGCCTTGGCGCGGTGCGGACCCAAAAAAGCGGCGCACCAGGCGCCGCTTTCGGGGTCGTGATTGAAGGCGGGCCAAGGCGCCGGCCTTAAATGGGATAGTGGCGCGGGCCGGTCTGAAGCGTCAGCCAGCGCAGGTCGGTGAACTCCTCGATTACCGCCTTGCCACCGAACCGGCCGTAGCCGCTGTTTTTGACGCCGCCAAACGGCATCTGGGGCTCGTCGTGTACCGTGGGCGCGTTGATATGACAGATGCCGGTGACGATCTGGCCGGCCACGCGCAGTCCGCGGGCGCTATCACGCGTAAACACCGCGCCGGATAGGCCGTACTCGCTGTCGTTGGCGATGCGGATGGCCTCCTCTTCACCCTTGACGCGCATCATCGCGACCAACGGGCCGAAGGACTCCTCGGCGTACAGCCGCATTTCGGCGGTCACGCCATCGAGCAGCGTCGGCTGCATGACCACACCTTCCGCCTTGCCGCCACAGGCGAGCCGCGCGCCCTTGCCAGTGGCGTCGTCGATCAGCCCGTTGAGTTTGTCGCCAGCGGCCGGCGCGATGAGCGTGCCCAGGGCGTTACCCTCTTCGCGCGGGTCGCCGGCACGCAGGGTCTTCGCCTTCGCCGCGAGCTTCTCTGCGAACTCGTCGGCCACGGCCTCATCGACGATCAGGCGCTCGGTGGACATGCAGATCTGGCCCTGATTGAAGAAGGCGCCAAAGGCCGCCGCCTCGACCGCCGCATCGATGTCCGCATCGTCGAGCACCAGAAACGGTGCTTTTCCCCCCAACTCCAGCAGCACGGGCTTCAAGTGCCTGGCGGCCTGCTCGGCGATAATCCGTCCGACGTGGGTAGAGCCGGTAAAGTTGACGCGCCGCACCGCTGGATGCTCGATCAGCGTGCTGACCACGGCCGCCGCCTGTGTCGGGTCGTTGTGGATGACGTTGACCACACCGTCACCCAGGCCCGCCTCATGTAGCACCTCCCCAATCAGCGCGTGGGTTTTAGGGCACATCTCCGAGGCTTTCAGGATGACGCTGTTACCGCAGGCCAGTGGCCCGGCCAGCGCCCGGGTACCGAGAATGATGGGCGCGTTCCAGGGCGCGATGCCGACCACCACGCCGCAGGGAACGCGCACGCCCATCGCCATGCTCCCCGGCACGTTCGAAGGAATCACGTCGCCCTGGATCTGCGTCGTCAACGACGCCGACTCGCGCAGTACGTTGGCCGCTACCATCACGTTGAATCCGGCCCAGCCCGGCGTCGCCCCGGTTTCATCCACCATAGCGTCGATAAACGCTTGCTGGCGCGCCTCCATCAGGTCGGCGGCCTTGTTGAGTTTGGCGCGCCGCTCGCCCGGGCCCGTTTGCGACCAGGCCGGGAACGCGCGCTCGGCCGCTTCCACGGCGCGGTTGGCGTCGGCAGGCGACGCCGCCGCTGTCCGAGACACCGCGTCACCGCTAAGCGGATTACAGCGATCGAAGGTGGCGCCCTCTGAGGCGGGGCACGATTGACCATCGATGAATAGCTGAACTGGGGTCATGGTATGGCTCCGGTGAAAGCACACGCTGAGTGCATGCATTGTTATTGGTGATACGTCGTCATCCCGGCGATTATTCCCCCCAGCCCAGCTCCTTGGCCAGCGCAAAGGCGTGGTTGGCGGCAGGGACACCGGCGTAGATCGCCACGTGCATCAGCACCTGGCGAAGCTCGGCCTCGGATAACCCGATGCGCTGGGCGGTCTTCAAGTGCAGCGTCAGCTCTTCACGGCCAAGCGCCGCCAAAATGCCGGTGGTGATCAGGCTGCGCTCGCGCCGGGTCAGGTCCTCGTTGCTCCAGAGCTCACCCCAGGCCAGGCGGGTGATCATCTGCTGGAAAGGCGCGTCCAGGCTGTTGGCGTTTTTGGTGGAGCGCTCGACGTGCTCCTCGCCCAGCACCTGCTTGCGCGTGGTCAGGCCCGTGGCGTAGCTCACGCCCCGGTTGGCCACGTCACCAAGTTCAGCCGCCATGACGCTCAAAAGCGTCTGCGCCAGGCGCGCCGGGGCCTCGACGGAGGGCACGTGGCCAACATTGTCGAACACCTCGAGCGGCGCGCCGTCGAGCTCGGAGGCCAGCCCCTGAAGCGTCTCGGGCGGCGTAGCCAGATCGTCGCTACCGCCAAGCAGTTGAACCTTCACTCCCTTGCCGGAAAGCTTCCCGGTGAAGGTATCGCGGCCGAGCATTTCGCAGAGCTGAGCGTAGGACTCATCGTCACCGCGCCCCATCTGCACGCACCACCCCGCTTTTAGCGCAGGGCTTGCCTCGAACGCACGGGGGCCGAACCAGCGTGGCACGATCTCCTCGGCCATCGCCGCAAGCCCTTCATCACGCACCCGCGCGGCACGGGTGTTCCAGAGCTCGGGATTGCCGATGACCGCGCCGGTATTGGTGAGCGTGGCCGACAGTAGCCGGTCGCCGTGCGCCTCGATCAACTGCTGACCGATCACTCCGCCGATGGACGTGCCCACGAAGTAAAAGTGTGCGTCTCCCGCCTGATCCACCAGCGCCAGCGCCTCATTGGCGAGATCCGCCGGCGTGACGCGCTCGCCGCTCACGCCCTGGCTTGCGCCGTGACCGGGCAGATCCCAGGTCAGCACGCGGTAGCGCGGCAGAAGCGCCGGAAGAACGTCGTCCCACACCGCCTGACTCATGCCCAGCGGATGCGCCAGTACCACCAGCGGGTTGGTCTGGGCGCCGAGCAGCCGATAGGCGACGCTGCGGCCGTTGAACTCCAGATATGCCATGAAAACCTCCGTCAGGCGCGTTCGATCAGCGTGGAGATACCCTGGCCAACACCGACGCACATGGTGCACAGGGCGTAGCGCTTGCCGCTTTGCTGTAGCTCAAAGGCGGCGGTGAGCAACAGCCGCGCGCCGGACATGCCGAGCGGGTGGCCAAGCGCAATTGCGCCGCCGTTGGGGTTGACCCGCGGGTCGTCGTCTTCAAGCCCCAGATCGCGCATACAGGCGAGCGCCTGAGCAGCGAAGGCTTCGTTAAACTCGAACACGTCGATGTCGTCGAGCGACACGCCGGTGCGCTCCAGAAGCTTTTTGACCGCGGGCACCGGGCCGTAACCCATGATGCGCGGCTCGACCCCGGCGGTGGCCATGCCGATGATCTTCGCCATCGGCTCAAGACCGTGACGCTTCACCGCCTCCTCGCTTGCCACCAGCATGGCGGCGGCGCCGTCGTTGACGCCGGAAGCATTGCCGGCGGTGACGCTGCCGCCGTCACGAAACGGCGTGGGGAGCCCCGCGAGCTTCTCCAGCGTGGTTTCCCGCGGATGCTCGTCGGTATCGAACACCAGCGGTTCCTGCTTGCGGCGGGGAATCTCGATGGCGGTGATCTCGCGCGTAAAGCGCCCGGCCTTTTGCGCAGCGGCGGCCTTCTGCTGGGAGCGCAGCGCAAAGGCGTCCTG
This sequence comes from Halomonas sp. GD1P12, assembly GCF_025725645.1. Classification (NCBI taxonomy): domain Bacteria; kingdom Pseudomonadati; phylum Pseudomonadota; class Gammaproteobacteria; order Oceanospirillales; family Halomonadaceae; genus Halomonas; species Halomonas sp. GD1P12. The sequence goes on from NZ_CP107007.1 coordinate 3,671,301, forward strand.
GTCTTCGCGCGAAATATTGAACTGCTCGGCGACGTTTTCCGCGGTCTCCGGCATGGAGTCGATGCCGAAGGACTTTTTCATGATCGGATTGACGAAGCGCCAGCCGATGGTGGTGTCCTCGATTTTTTGGCCGCGCGAGTAGGCGCTATCGGCCTTGCCCATCACATAGGGCGCCCGGGACATCGACTCCACGCCGCCGGCAAGTGCCAACGCCATTTCGCCCGCCTTGATGGCGCGAAACGCGGTGCCCACGGCGTCCATGCCCGAACCGCACAGACGGTTCATGGTGGTGCCGGGCACCGAGGTGGGAATGCCCGCTAAAAGCGACGCCATGCGCGCCACGTTGCGGTTGTCCTCGCCGGCCTGGTTGGCGCAGCCCATGAAGACTTCCTCGATGGCCGCCGGGTCGAGCTGTGGCGCCTCGGCAAGAACCGCCTTGAAAATCGTCGCGGCCATATCGTCCGGGCGTACCGGGGCGAGCGTCCCACCAAAGCGGCCGACCGCCGTGCGGCGGGGGTGACACAAATAGACATCGCTCATGGGGGGCTCCTTACTGGCCGGCGTGGGCGCGATCGGTGCGCGCTTTCAGCTCGCGCAGAATGGTCAGCTCGTTCTCGTCGGGCTCCGGGGTGCTTTCCAGCTGCTCGGCGAAGCGAATCTCCCAGCCGGTGGCCTCCTGGACCTGCTCGCGGGTTACCCCCGGGTGCAGCGACACCACCACCAGCTCTTTGGTCTCCGGGTCGGGCTTCATCACGCAGAGATCAGAAATCACGCGGGTCGGGCCCTTGCCGATGTTGGGCACGTCATCGCGGCCCTTGCCGTCCCGGCCAAAGCCGAGTGTGGTGACGAAATCGACCTGCTCCACGAACGCACGGTTGGAGTGCTTGAGCGTAATGAACACTTCGCCGGCATTGGTCGCGATTTCCGGGGCGCCGCCGCCGCCTGGCAGGCGTACCTTGGGCTCGCGGTAGTCGCCGATCAGCGTGGTGTTGAGGTTGCAGTACTTGTCGATCTGGGCGGTGCCCAGAAAGCCAACGTCGATCTTGCCGCCCTGCAGCCAGTAGCGAAACATCTCCGGCACCGCGACGGTGGTCAGCGCGGTTTCGGCAAGCTCGCCATCGCCGATGGAGAGCGGCAGCACGTTGGGTTTGGTCTGCAGCGTACCGGACTCATAAATCAGCACCACGTCCGGGGCGTGGGTCAGCCGCGCCAGATTGGCGGCTTCCGATGGCAGGCCAATGCCCACGAAGCAGGTCGAACCGTTCTCAAGCGCGCGCGCCGCAGTGACCGTCATCATTTCAGAAGAGGTGTACTCGATACTCATCAGGCGTTTTCTCCTGTTTGATGCACGTTTTCCTTGATCCACTGGGTGAAAGTGTCGCGGTCACGGGCGATAGCGTCCCACTCCTTGTAGAAGCGGTTGCTGCGCCCGTAATAGCCGTGGGTATAGGAAGGCAGCGCCCCCTTCTCGGCGACCGCAATGGCGCTGATCGCCCAGCCGGGAATCACGCAGGCGTTAGGGTGGGTATCGAGGTCATCGACGATCTCCTCGACCGTGACGATGCTGTGTTTGGCCGCCAGCACGGCTTCCTTCTGCACGCCGACGATGCCCTCGACCAGCACGTTGCCCTGGCGGTCCGCGCGCTGGGCGTGAATGATCGACACATCCGGGCGTACCGACGGTACCGCCGCCAGCCGCTCGCCGGTGAACGGGCACTCGATGAACTTGATCTGATCGTTGACGCTGGGCAACTCGCTGCCGATATAGCCGCGAAAAACCGCCAGCGGCAGGCCCGCCGCGCCGGCTTCGAACGCGCAGGCCATGGCGGCGTGGCTATGCTCGAGAATCTCGACCTTGTGCGGCCAGCCCTTCTCGACCGCATCGCGCAGTCGGTGCAGCGAGCCCACGCCCGGGTTACCGCCCCAGGAGAAGATCACCTTTTTTGCACAGCCGGCGCCGATCAGCTGGTCATAGATGATGTCCGGCGTCATGCGAATCAGGGTGAGGTCGCGCTTTTGCTGACGAATGACTTCGTGGCCCGCCGCGAACGGAATGAGATGGGTAAAGCCTTCCATGGCGACGGTAGCGCCGTCTTCGACGAAGCGCGCTACCGCGTCATGCAGGCTGAGAAATTCGGCCATAGGACTGCCTCTTCAGGATGAGATGATCATCGGAACACACTGTTCGCACAACACTGTTTGCAAAACACTGTCCGCACAACGAAGTTCGCATAACGAACATAGATTCTTGATACGAACAAGTTACTGCGCTACACGATGACCGTCAAACCTGTGACCGGGACGACAGCGCCAGCTCGACACTGGCCAAGAAGAAAAGCAGCGGGAATTATATTTTTATTCAACTACTTATACAGTGATAAGCCACTGCCTGGCGCGCTCGACCTGTCGCGTACTGCTACCAAGGTATAAAGCCGGATCGCAGGCTTTCTCCAGCGCCTGCCGGGATACGGCGTTGGTGACCTCGGGATAGTCGGCCAACACCTCAGCGTAGGGGCGCGCGTTCAGGCGGGCCTGCTCCGCGGCCTCGGCGCTCACGGATTTCGCTTTATCCGTTCCCAGCGCCGGTGCCAGCAGCTTCGCCACCGGCTCCGCCATGATGCCGCCCCCGGTGGCCGCCAGGTTGCGCTGCATCCGCTCGGCGTGAACCTCCAGCCCCTCGAGCAGGGTCGCCGCCTGCTCAAGCGCCCCCTCCACCAGCAGCGCGCTCTCGGTCAGCGGCGCCCATTCGGCGTGCCATTCGCCCAGCCCCCGCTCGAGAGGCTGGGCAGCGGCATTGATTACCACGCTCGTATGGCCATGGACCTGGCGCGCGGCACTGCGAATCAGCGCACAGCGCACCGGATTGCGCTTGTGGGGCATCGACGAGGATTCGCCCATGCCGGGCGCAGCGGGCTCGGCCACCTCGCCGATTTCGGTCTGGGTCATCAGGGAAATATCCAGGGCGATCTTGTCGGTAGCAGTGGCCACGGCGTCGAGCGCGGTGACGAGCGTATGCACCGGATAGCGGTCGGTATGCCAAGGCAGCACCGGCGAAGCCAGGCCCAGCCGGGTTGCCAGCGCGTCCATCCACTCAAGGCCCTCTGCGTCCCACCCGGAATGCACACCCACCGCGCCGCCGAACTGGACGGGCAGCTCGATTTCCATCAAGCGCCGCCGCGCCTGCTCGAGCCCTACCGCCCAGTGGGCCACCTTGACGCCGAAGGTGATCGGCAGCGCCTGCTGCATGAGGGTGCGCCCAACCATGGGGGTCTCGGCATGGGTCTGTATGAGGTCGATGGCCGCCGAACGGCAGCGCAGAAGCCACGCTTCCAGAGCGTGCAAGCGGGGCTTTAACAGCAGCATCAGCGCCGAATCGACCACGTCCTGGCTGGTGGCGCCCTTGTGCCAGGCGCTCTTGAGCTCGTCGTCGAGCAGCGCTCGTGCCTGCTTGACGAAGGGAATGGCCACGTTGCCGCCGGTGGCGATCCCCTGGGCGATCTCGGCGGTATCGAAGGTAGCGCCTTGAAGCTGTTCGCGCAGGCGCCGGCTCGTACCCTCGGCAAGCGCGCCCCCCTGCTCCTGAACCTCGGCCAGCGCCAGCTCGAAGGCCAGCATGGCGTCCACCACGGCGTTCTCGTCGCAGGCAGCCAGTGCCGTGCGACTCATGAAGGGGTGCTTGAAAAAGTCAGCGGGCATGAGGGAAAAGCCTCCAGTGAGCGTTGCTACCCAAAACAGTGATGATGATCTTCGAGACGGGAGCCGAGCATACCTGTGCATATGCTCGGTATTCGAACCTTACGTTAATGAGCGCCATGGGCGTTTGCAATCAGTGACCCTGGGCTACCCTACGCTTCAAGGCTACTCATCGCCCGGGCGCACATAGCGCAACACCATGTCGTTGACGTGGTCTTCGAGCTTCTTCTGGTTTTCCGGCGAATCCTGCTGCCAATCAAAAATTTTCGAAAACGTGTATTGGTTGGAAACATTGAAAAAGGACAGCGCGCTAATCAGCCAATGCAGCTCGCGCGGGTCCAGACCGGCACGAAAACACCCCGCCTCCACGCCACGACCATAGACGCGCGAAAGCACATCAATCACTCCTGCGTTAAGCGATTGAATGAGGTCGGACTGAGCCAGAAACCGGCCGTGATGAATGTTCTCGATCATGACCAGACGAATGAAATCAGGATTTCTCGTATGGTGATTGAAGGTGAATCGTACCAACCGGCTTAGCGCCTCGAGTGGGGGTAAATGGTCAAGGTCGAGTTCGGCCTCCTGAAGACGAACTTTTTGATAGGCCGCTTCCAGGGTGTGTAGATAAAGCGTTTCCTTATCTGTGAAGTAGTAATAGATCATTCGCTTGGAGGCACGGGTCTTGTCGGCGATTTCGTCGATGCGTGCACCGGAAAACCCCTTTTCAGAAAACTCACGTGTCGCCACCGCCATGATATCGGCGCGCACCGATGCGGGATCGTTTTTTCGCTGCCGCTGAGGCTTGGCAGATACGGAGTTGGTTGCAGAACGTGCCATGAGAGTGCCTTTTGTTGTGATGGTAGCCTTTGGTCTAGTATGCCGTATATTGACTGAACGTACCATTTCGTACATTGTTTTTGGAGACACTACGAAACCCTTGAAAACGTCACGTCATGCGGCTTTCGAGACCGCTCACCGCTTAAAATAGAGGACAATAACAATGTCATCACGCCCAAACCGCACCATTCTCAAACGCGCGCTGACCGCCGCCGTCGCCACCGCCGTGCTGACCGCCACCGCCCAGGCGAGCGCTCAGACGCTACGCTTCGCCCACGTCGACCCGGATGATTGGACCACCTCCAAGAAAGGCGCGGCCGGCCAAGTCTTCAAAAACCTGGTGGAAGCCGAGACGGACCTGACCGTCGAGCTCTATCCGGCGGGCTCACTTGGTGGCGAAACCGAACTGATCGAAGGCGCCCAAGACGGCACCATCAGTATTGCCATGGTGTCCGGTGCCTACGCCAACTTCTGCCCGGCGGTGGCCGTGACGGACATTCCCTACACCTTCCCGTCCGCTCCGGTGGCGTGGTCGGTCATGGACGGCGAATTCGGCGACGCGCTGGCCGAGCACTGCCTGGAGCAAACAGGCCTTCGCACCCTGGCCTACGGCGAAACCGGTTTTCGCCACTTCACCAACTCGGTGCGCGCGATCCACTCGCCGGAGGACATGGCGGGTCTGAAATTCCGTGTGCAAACCATTCCGCTGTATCTCGAGATGGTGAGCGCGCTGGGTGCCGAACCTCAGGGCATCGCCTGGGGCGAAGTGCCGACGGCGCTGGCCACCGGCGTGGTCGACGGTCAGGAAAATCCGATTTCGGTGATCTACGGCAACAACTTCTACGAGTTCCAGGACTACCTGACCCTGGACGGCCACGTCTACGGCGTCGATCACCTGTTGATCAACGACGAAATCTTCCAGTCGCTGACCGAGGAAGAGCAGGCCGCGGTGAAACGCGCCGCCGTGGTGGCGGGCAACACCGGTCGCGTCATCCAGCAGTTCAACTCTGCCGAGGGCATCGCCAAGCTGCAAGAAGAAGGCATGGAAGTTACCCAGCCCACCGCCGAAGAGCTCGAAGCCTTCCGCGAAGCAGCGCAGCCGCCGGTGCAGGCGTACCTGAGCGAGGAGCTGGGCGATGACGCCGCGTGGATCGATCGTCTCTCTTCCGCCGTAGAAGAGGCTTCCGCACGCTTTTAACCCTGTCGAATAACGCTTTGCGAGCGGGCCGGTGCGGTCCGCTCGTCGTTTCGTGTGCCTGACTACCGCCCGAAGGTGCTCTCATGTCGTCTCTTCTCGCCCGGCTGCAACGTGGCCTGATCCTGTTCAACGCCGGCTTGGCCGGCCTTGCCATGATTTTGATCTTTTTCCTGGTGGCGGGTAACGCCTTCGCCCGCTACACCTACGGCGGCTCCATCAGCTGGGGCGAAGATACCGCCATCTACCTGATGATCTACGGGCTGATGTTTGGTATGGCGTGGGCGTATCTACAGGACAAGCACATCGGCTTCGACCTCATTCGCCGGTTGCTGCCGGCGCGTTGGCTACGCTGGCAGGCGATCTTGATCGACCTGGTGGTGATGGCGGTGGGCATCGCACTGGTGGTCTCGGCCATCGAGTTCATCGACGCCAGGGGAAGTCGCACCTCGGCGAGTACCGGCATGCCGATGTGGCTGTACCAAGCCTCGATGCTGCTCGGCGGCGGGCTCTTGAGCCTGTCAGCCCTGATCATGGGCGCACTGAGATTAACCACGCCCGCCGACCAGGAGGTGGCGCCATGATTTTCGTTCTGCTGTTGGCGCTGGTGCTGATCGGTGTACCGTTCGCCTTCGCCATTCTGGGCACGCTAACGGTACTGATGAGCACCGGCGATCTGCCCTATCACATTCGTATCGTGTCGCAGCAGTTCTTCGGCGGCATGGAGTCCTTTCCGCTGCTGGCGATTCCGCTGTTCATCCTGGCCGGTGAGTTGATGAACGAGGCGGGCATCACCCACCGCATCATCAACCTGGCCAGTGCTATCGTCGGCCGGCTCAAGGCCGGGCTTGCCCACGTCAATATCTGGGCCTCGGTGATCTTTGCCGGGCTCTCCGGCTCGGCGATCGCCGATACCTCCGCGCTCGGGCGGGTCTTCATTCCATCGATGGAGAAAGAGGGTTACCCGCGGGATTTTGCCGCCGCGCTCACCGCGGCCTCCTCGGTGATCGGCCCGATCATTCCACCGAGCATTCCGGTCATCATCTACGCGCTGACGGTCTCCGGCGTCTCGGTACCCGGACTCTTTCTGGCCGGCATCGTGCCTGGCTTTTTGCTGGCACTCGGGCTTTCGATCTACGTCTACTTCTTTGCCGGTGACCTTGGCGCCTCGAAGACGCAACAGCAGTCTCGCCGCCACGCCCTGCTGCACGGCCTGCTGCCGGCGCTGATGCCGGTGTTCGTGGTCGGCGCGATTCTCGCCGGCATCGTCACTCCGACCGAAGCCGCAGCCTTTGCCGTGGTCTACGCGCTGATTCTGGGGGTGGTGCTGTATCGCAACATCAAGCTCACTCATTTGCCGGCGATTTTCGCCCGCGCCATGCGCGACAGCGCCGTGATCATGGTGATAATGGGAGCCGTCGCTGCCGCCAACTGGGTGCTGACGTTCGAGCGGGTTCCCAACATGCTCACCGAGTGGGCGCTGATGAGCATCGACACCCAGTGGACCTTCCTGCTCGCGGTCATTGCGCTGCTGCTGGTCGTCGGGCTGTTCCTGGAAGGAATCGCCGCCATTCTGGTGCTGGTGCCCATCCTTCACCCGATCGCCATGGCACTGGGGATCGACCCGCTGCACTTCGGCATCGTGGTGATCTTCAACCTGATGATGGGGCTGATCACGCCGCCCATGGGGCTTTGCCTATTCGTCGCCGATTCGGTTTCCGGCGTCGGCATGGGCGCGATCATCCGGCGCATTCTGCCGATGCTGCTCGTCCAGTTTTTGATTCTGCTGCTGATCACCTTCGTGCCGACGCTGGTCACTTTCCTGCCAAGACTCTTTGGCTATTGATCCATGAGCGACCGAGTTTCCAGCGACCAGGTTTTAACGATTGGGTTTTAGCCACCGAGTGTTCGACGGCTGTTTTTCCGACTGCAAGGAGCGTGTTGTCATGTATTCGTCCATCGCCACGGTGTGCCTGAGCGGCTCGCTCGAAGAGAAGGTCGACGCCATCGCCGAAGCCGGCTTTGAAGGCCTCGAACTCTTCGAGAACGACCTGACCGCCTTCACCGGCTCCCCCCGGGAGGCCGGCGAGCTGATCCGCTCGCGCGGACTCAGGCTGGTCACGCTCCAGCCGTTTCGCGATTTCGAGGGCCTCGAGGGCCGTGCCCGGCAGCAGGCGTTCGATCGCGCCGAGCACAAGTTCGACCTGATGCAGGAGCTGGGCACCGATCTGCTGATGGCCTGTAGTACCACCCGCGCGGATTCACTGCCGGGTCTGAGCCGGGCCGCCGACGACTACCGTGAGCTTGGCGAGCGCGCCGCCAGGCGCCAGCTGCGCGTCGCCTTCGAGGCGCTGGCTTGGGGCCGGCACATTCATGATTATCGCGATAGCTGGGAAGTGGTGCGCCGCGCCGCCCACCCAAACGTGGGGCTGGTGCTGGACACCTTCCACATCTTCTCGCGCCAGACCGAGCTTGGCACCATCGGTCGTATTCCGGGCGACAACATCTTTCTCGTGCAGACCGCCGATGCGCCCAGGCTCTCCATGGATCACCTCTCCTGGAGCCGTCACTATCGCTGCTTTCCGGGCCAGGGGGAGCTGCAGATGGATGCGTTCATGGAAATGCTCCAGGAGACTCGCTACGACGGCCCGCTCTCCCACGAGATCTTCAACGATGTCTTTCGCATGGGCCACAGCGACCAGACCGCCCGCGACGGGCTTCGCTCCTATCACCTTTTACGCAGCATGCAGAATGGCAGCGGTATTCCCGCCCCTCAGCCGGTTGAGTCGGTGGCGTTTCTGGAGATCGCCGTCGAGCCCGGGGACCTGGACCCGCTGCGTGACGAGCTCACCGCGATGGGGCTCGCCTGCGTAGGGCGCCACCATACACTGAACGCTGAACGCTGGGCCGCGGGGGACGTGAACCTGGTACTCAACACCGAGTCGAATTTCACCGGCCGGGTGCCCGGACGCGACGCCACCGCGATCACCGCCATCGGCCTGAAGGTGGACAACGCTTACGAGGCGTTCAAGCGCGCCGACAAGCTGGGCTACGATATCGTCGAGCCCGAGGACGTCGGCTCGAGCCACCGAATGAGCGCGCTGCGCAACGTCGATGGCAGCCTCTCCTACATCATCGACGACTCCCAGCTCAGCCGCACCTGGGATCGCGAGTTTACCGTCGATGTAAAACCGATTCCGCAAAGTGCGCTGGTCGATATCGACCACATCAGCGTGGCGCTCTCCTATCACGACTACCTGTCGCTGATGCTGCAGTACCGCGCCATCTTTGCACTTGAGATCACACCGTCGTTCGACGTGACCGACCCGCGCGGGCTCATCCAGAGTCAGGTGCTGCAAAACCATAACGGGCGGTTTCGTTTGGCGCTCAACGCCAGCGCCTCGCCGGATACCGCCAGCAACCGCTTCGTGCGCCAGTACGGCGGCTCCGGCGTCCATCATGTGGCGCTGCGTACCCGCTCGATACGCGAAACCGGCACCGCGCTCAGCCAGGCCAACGCCCCGACGCTGCCCATTCCGGGTAACTACTACCGCGATCTGAGCGCGCGTTTCGACCTGAGCGCCCAAACCCTTCAATGGATGCAGGACCATGACGTGCTGTTCGACCAGGACAGCGGCGGCGACTTCCACCAGCTCTATACCCGGCCGGCGCATAAGGCGTTCTTCTTCGAGCTGGTGCAGCGCGAGGGCTACCAAGGCTTGGGGGCGCCCAATGCCTTTATCCGCGTGACCGCCCAGCAGCGCCTGGAAGCAGAGATCGACGCCATTGCCCCACGAACACCTTCTGACGACACGAAAGAGACGCCCGCATGATCAAGCTCGGTTTGGTAGGAGAGGGCATCGCCCAGTCCCAGTCGCCCGACCTGCACGTCCGCCTTGGCGCCGCGCTGAACGAAACCGTCCGGTACGACCTGGTGGATAGCCGCGGCGTCGAGGACTTCGACTTTCCGGACGCCATAGACACACTGCGCCGCGAAGGATATCGCGGCACCAACGTCACCTTCCCGTTCAAGGAGCGCGCCGCACAGCTTGCCGATATTTGCGGTGAAGGCGTCAAGCGCGTCGGCACCGCCAACACGTTGCTGTTCGAGGCAGGCGGGCTACGCGCGGAAAACACAGACTACACCGGCTTCATCAGCGCTTACCGCCACTCATTTGGCGAGCGCCCTGCCGGTGAGGTGCTCTTGATCGGCGCCGGCGGCGTAGGCCGCGCGGTGGCCTGCGCGCTGGGCGAGGTGGGTGCCACCTGCGTTCATATCATGGAGCGCGACGCCGACCGCGGTGAGCGTCTGGCCCAGGATCTCAACGCCATGGGCATCACCGCCGACTGCGTTGCCCGGGAGCAGGCCGAGCGCAAGCTGGCGAACTGGCAAGGCGTGGTCAATTGCTCGCCGATCGGCCACCTTCATCACCCGGGCTGCCCCATCGACACCGCCGGACTCAGCAAGCGCCATTGGGTGTTCGACGCCGTATACGTGCCCGCGCATACCGAATTTTTAAACGCCGCCACTCAAGCAGGCGCCGACGTCCTTTCCGGGGTCGAGCTGTTCGTCTTTCAGGGCGTGGATGCGTTTCGCTTTTTTACCGCAGATCGGCTGAGCGCTGATCGAATCGATGCGCACGTCATTTCGCTGCGCCAGCACTATATCGACCGACTGGTGACGTCGCCGCCATCTTCTTAAGACGTATTTTGGTCACATAATGAGCTGGATACGCCCGGCAACGGGTGAAACGATCATGTGCTTCACGTGCCGAAAAGGATCTCCATGCTCGCCATTCTTGCGATCACAACGCCTATCTTTTTATTGATCGGTGCCGGCTATGTCGCAAGACGTAGCCGGCTGATGAGTGCTGAACAAATGCAGGGCGTGAGTATTTTCGTGCTCTACCTGGCGCTGCCGGCGCTGGTGATACGCGCTTTCAATCAGCAGCCGCTGGGCGAGATTCTTCAGCTCAACTACCTGGTGGCTTACGGGCTGGCGTCGGCGCTGGTGTTCGGTTTGGGGCTTCTGATCAGCTTGAGGCGCGAACGCGACAACCTGGCGGCTGGGGCCATGCAGGCGCTTGGCATGGCGGCGTCCAATAGCGGTTTCATCGGCTACCCGGTAGCGGCGATGGTCATCGGCTCGCCGGCGGCGGTGCTGTTGGCGCTGAACATGATGGTCGAGAACCTGCTGATCATTCCCACCGCGCTCGTTCTGGCGGAGATGGCGAGCCAACGCAGCGGGCGGCTGGGCACGACGCTCAAGAAAACCGCACTCAATCTGGGCAAAAATCCGGTACTGGTCGGGCTTGCGATCGCATTGGGCTTTGCAGGCTCCGGCCTTTTGCTGCCGGCGCCGCTGGCCAAGGCGATCGACATGCTGGCTGAAGCAGCGGGGCCGGCAGCGCTGTTTGTGATCGGGGGCGCGCTGTTCGGGTTGCGGTTCAAGGGGCAGACCCGGCACGTCAGCCTGATCGTGATCGGCAAGCTGCTGATCCACCCGCTGGCGGTGCTCGCGGCCTTTTGGGTGATACCCGGCATCGACCCGGTGTACATCGTCGGCGCCGTTTTATTCGCCTCGGCGCCGATGATCAGCATCTATCCACTGTTCGGCCAGCGTTTTGGTGTGGGCGATATGAGCGCGGCGGCCATGCTGACCGCGACGGTGGCATCGTTTGTCACGCTAAGCCTGATCATCGCGCTACTGCTGCATACCCCGTCGCTGGCGCTTTAAGAGGCGCCGTCGCTTTTGATGATGGCATCGAGCGCAGCCCGGTACCCGTACGTGCCGAGCCCGGCGATGACGCCATCGGCGCGCAGCGAGACGTAGGAGTGGTGGCGAAAGCTTTCGCGCTGGTGCACGTTGGAGATGTGTACCTCGAACACCGTGCCCTCGAAGGCGTTGAGCGCATCGAGTATCGCCACGGAGGTGTGCGTATAGGCCGCCGGGTTGATGATGATCGCGTGCGTTCCGTCCTGGCGGGCGGCGTGAATCGCATCGATCAAGGCGCCTTCGTGGTTGCTTTGAAAGCAGACGACCTCCCAGCCGGCCAGCAGCGCCGCTTCGCGCAGCCGGTTGTTCACGTCCTCCAGGGTGTCGGCCCCGTAGATCTCGGGCTGGCGGGTGCCCAGAAGATTAAGGTTCGGCCCGTGTAGCACGGTGATTTTTTTCTGTTTCATTAAAAGGGCTCCTCGTAAGTAACGCAGGACGATATTGTCGGCGAGGACAGCGCCCAGGGCGAACGAATAATTGTTCGCTATTCGAACATCGTGTTAGATTCAGGGTTTCAACTGCGCGCCTATCGGTCAATGATTCATTATGAAAGACGCTTTACAGGAAGATACGCTCACGCCGGATAGCCGTGATTTCGTCTCCGCCCTCTCCAGCGGACTGGACGTCATTCTCGCCTTCGACGACGTCCATTCGCGCATGACGCTAAGCGAGGTCGCCGCGCGTACCGGTATGAACCGCGCCAAGGCGCGCCGCTTTCTACTCACGCTGCACGCGCTGGGCTACGTGCGAAAGCATCAGCGCTATTTCGAGCTGGCGCCGAAGGTGCTGCAGCTGGGCTATGCGTTTCTGTCCGCGAACAATTATCGTAGCGTCATCCAGCAGTTCCTGGAAGATATCACCGCGCAGACCGGCGAGTCCTCGTCGCTGGCTCAGCTCGACGGCGACGAGGTGATCTACGTGGCACGCTCCGCTGCGCCGCATCGTCTCATGGCGATCACGCTCTCCGTGGGCACCCGCCTGCCCGCCGCTTATACGTCGATGGGCCACGTGCTGCTGGCGCAGCTTGATGAGCCGGCGCTCGACGCGTATCTCGAGCGCATTGCCCTTACGCGCCACACCGACAAGACCGTTGTGGATAAACACGCGCTCAGGCAGCGCATCGACACCGTTCGTAAGCAGGGCTATGCCATCGCCGACCAGGAGCTGGATTCCGGGCTTCGCTCGCTGGCGGTGCCCGCCTTCAACGCAAGTGGCCACCTGCTCGGTGCGATCAATATCAGCACCAACGCGGCGCGCATCGATATGGATACGCTGCTCGGAGATTATCTGCCGCTGTTGCAGGATAAAGCCGCGCAGATACGCGCCTCTATCGCGAGTTAAGCCTCCCCATGCCGACCGCTTTTACCCCATTACGTTTTGGCCAGTAGACAAGTGCCAATGCAGCCATCGCGCCCCTTCTACCTGGGCCTGCCGATGTGGGCCAACCAGGATTGGCAGGGCAGCCTTTACGCCCGCCACGCCAAAACCGAGCTTTTGAGCGACTACGCGGCGGTGTTTTCGACCGTCGAGGGCAATACCACCTTCTATAGCGGGGCGCCGAAGGCCGAGACCATCGCCGCCTGGGCGCGCCAGGCGCCGAGCGATTTTCGCTTCTGTTTGAAGCTTCCCGCCCGCGTTACCCACGAACAGCGTCTGACGCGGCTGGATGAGGCATGGTGCTTTCTCGAGGCGTTTACGCCGCTGCACGACCGGTTGGGGCCCACCATGGTCCAGCTTCCGCGGGATTTCGGCCCCGATGAGCTGCCCCGGCTGGAGGCGCTGCTCGCTGGATGGCCGGCGCATCTGCCCTGCGCCGTCGAGGTGCGCCATCCGCTCTTTTTCCACAAGGGAGAGGCAGAAAAGAGACTCAACCAATTGTTGATAACTTTTGGGGCCAACCGCGTGATGCTGGATGTGCGCCCGGTGTTCTCTACGCCGCCCAATGGCCACGAGGGGCTTACCCACGCGCAGCAGGAAAAGCCGAAACTCCCGCTACACGTGCTTTCCACGGGAAATGCGCCGGTCATTCGCTTCATCGGCCATATTGACAAAGCGATCAATAGCCGCTACTTCGCCCCCTGGATATCACGCATCAACCTGTGGATAAATCAGGGGAAAACCCCTTTCTTGTTTGTGCATACCGCGGATAATCGCGCCTCGCCGCAGATGGCGCGGCTGCTCTATAACGCCTTGAACGAAAAAGCTTCTCTGGCGCCTCTTGCGGCCTTTCCCGGCGAAACCCAAACGTCTCTTTTCTAGCACGGGTTGTTTCATGATGCTTTGCTCATCAAACTGAGCCCAAGCGGCTGGCATGGCGCGCCGCGTTCCTATAAATTGCGCGTACTTTCGGCCTGGCCCTGGCAAGGTCGAGCTCGACGAAGCGCACACACGCATCTTAAAAACTGAACACCTGGGTGATGTATGGCAAAACTGGCACACGCACAGTGGTCCTCGAAGATGGGCTTCGTGCTGGCCGCCGCGGGGTCCGCGGTAGGTCTTGGGAATATCTGGCGCTTTTCGTATCTCACGGGGGAGAGCGGCGGCGCGGCGTTCGTACTGGTCTACCTGGCCTGCGTGGCGCTGGTGGGGCTGCCGATTCTGGTGGCGGAGTGGATGATCGGCCGACGCGGTCAGAAAAACCCGATCAATACCATGGCGGATCTTGCCAAGCGCCACGGTCGCTCGCGCGGCTGGGCCATGGTGGGGGTCAGCGGCGTATTGGCGTCGTTTTTGATTCTGTCGTTTTATAGCGTCATCGGCGGCTGGTCGCTCAATTACACGGTCGGTGCGGTGATCGGCTCGTTCAGTGGCCAGGACGCCGCGGCCAGCGAAGCGGCGTTCGGTGCGCTGCTGGGCAACCCGGGCTCACTTCTGATCTGGCACACGCTCTTCATGGTACTGGTCGTGGGCATCGTCGCTCGCGGCGTTACCAAGGGGCTCGAGGCCGCCGCGCGCATTCTGATGCCGGCGCTGGTCGTGCTGCTGCTGGTGCTGGTGGGTTACGGCGCCACCAGCGGCGCTTTCGGCCAGGCATTCGCCTTCATGTTCACACCGGACTGGAGCGCACTCGACGGCGGCGTCATGCTGGCGGCCATGGGTCAGGCATTTTTCACCCTGTCGCTGGGCATGGGTATCATGATGGCTTACGGCTCTTATTTGGGTGAGGACGTCAACCTGCTCGGCACCGCGCGTACGGTGATCATTCTGGACACCGCCATCGCGCTGTTGGCCGGCCTTGCCATCTTCCCGATCGTGTTCGCGACCAATCTGGACGCATCCAGCGGTCCTGGCCTTATCTTCGTCACGCTGCCCATCGCGTTTGGCAATATGGTCGGCGGCACCCTGCTGGGCCTCGGCTTCTTTTTGCTGTTGACCTTTGCCGCCCTTACCTCGGCGATCTCGCTGCTTGAGCCGGTGGTGGAAACGCTGGAAGAGCGCACCGCGCTTGGCCGTTTGGGCGCCACGGTGGTAAGCGCCTTGGCCGTCTGGCTGGTGGGCGTGGCGGCACTCTTGTCGTTCAACGTGTGGGCCGACGTGCTGCTGTTCGGGCTGAACATCTTCGACTTCCTGGATACCTTCACCGGCAAGATTCTGCTTCCGCTGACCGGCCTTGGCGCGATCGTGTTCTACTCGCTCTGTCTGGACAAGGAGGAGTCGCGGCGCGAACTCGGTATGGACGTGTACGACTACAGCCTGTGGAACCTGCTGACCAAATACGTCGCGCCCATTGGCGTGATCGTGGTCTTCGTGGCGGGCTTCATTTAAACCGCGGCGAAGTTGTAGCCAACTCCGGGCCCTGCCATTGGCAGGGCCTTTTTTATGGCCGCGCATTAACGCGGCAATATTTTGATCGCTGAAAGCTTAATGGAGTGCGCTGGGCGGGAACTCCTCGTCTGCCAGCGGGGCGATCGCGCGCGACAGCTTCTGTGATTCGCGATGCAGCTCGATGCCGCGTCGGGCGCGCAGATTGCGCTGGGCGGCGCTCTGGCGGCGTTTGGTGTGTTCGTCGACTTCCATTCCCATGAATATATCGAGCAGCTCGTTTTTAAGCGACGTCAGTCGTTCGACGTTTTTCATCATCGATGCTCCCTTGGGTGAATAAGCACTTGTCCACCTGCATCCGTGACGGCGAAAGCAATGATGCAGTGCGGCACGACACTTATTACTATAACCTACTTGACAAAATGATGACGGCTCAGGAAGAAAGAGGCCAACGGCCTTTAAACGCTATCCTCTTGCCCGCGGGCCGGGAGCGCACAGCGCACCGGGTTCAGGCATACTGTCGCAAACGCCAACGGCACCAGGCCGTGCCCTGACACTCAAAGGAGCTCACCGTGAGTCGCGCCCTGTTCGATGAAATGAGACGCCGCATGGAGCACTTTCGCCGCTCCGAACAAAAGGTCGCGCGGTTCGTGCTGCGAAACCCGGACGAAGTGATCCATATGCGCATCGTGGATCTCGCCACCGAGGCCGGCGTCAGCGAGCCCACGGTGGTGCGCTTTTGCCGGGCGCTGGGCTGCAACGGCTTTCAGGACTTCAAGCTTCAGCTAGCGCAGATGCTCGCCTCGGGCAGCCAGTTCGCCCAGTTCTCGATGAACGATAGCGACTCGGTGGCGGAGTTCTCCCACAGCATTTTCGACTCCACCGTGGGGACGCTTCTATCGGTGCGCGACCGGCTCGACAACGAGGCGCTCGGCCGCGCGGTGAACGCGCTGGCGATGGCCAACCGGGTGGAGTTCTACGGCTTCGGCGCCTCCGGCGCGGTGGCGTTCGACGCCCAGCACAAGTTCTTTCGCCTGCAGATCTCGACCTCGGCCTACGCCGACCCGCACATGCAGAACATGTCGGCGGTCACGCTTACGGAGGGCGACGTGGTGGTGGCGATCTCGCAAACCGGGCGCACCCGGGCGCTGGTGGCGAGCGTGCGCCTGGCGCGCGAGGCCGGCGCTACGGTGATCGGCCTTTGCCCGAGCGAATCGCCGCTGGCAAGCGAGGTGAGCCTACCGCTCTACATCGACGTTCACGAAGACACCGAAATCTACACGCCCTTGAGCTCGCGCATCGCGCATCTCGTGCTGATCGACGTGCTGGCGGTGGGCGTGGCGAAAACGCGCGGGCCGAAGCTCGCCGAGCAGCTGAAGGCAGTGAAGAAGAGCTTGAACACACTGCGCTACCCGGAAGAGGGCTGATCAAACCGCCCTCGCGCCACTGTATGGTCGTCCAGTGGCGGGGCTGTGCTAAACTACCCGCCCATTTGCAAACCGGCAGCGGCGACCATGGATGACGTAACGGCGATTCTCGATCAGCTCAACCCCGCTCAGCGCGAGGCGGTCAGCGCCCCCCAGGGCAACCTTCTGGTGCTCGCCGGCGCGGGCTCGGGCAAGACCCGGGTGCTGGTACATCGAATCGCCTGGCTAATGCAGGCCGAGGGCCTTTCGCCCTACGCGCTGCTCGCCGTCACCTTCACCAACAAGGCCGCGCGCGAGATGCGCACCCGCCTCGAGGCGCTGTTGGGCATCTCGATGCGCCATGTCTGGGTGGGCACCTTCCACTCCATCGCCCACCGGCTTCTGCGCACTCACTGGCAGGACGCCAGGCTCCCCCAGAACTTTCAGATCATCGATTCCGACGACCAGCTGCGGCTGATCAAGCGCCTGATCAAGGACTACAACGTCGACGATGAGCGCTTTCCGCCGCGCCAGGTGCAGGGCTTCATCTCCGGCTGCAAGGAGGAGGGGCTTCGCCCGCACCAGGTCAACGTCGACGGTGACGGCTATCTCGGTCAGATGGTCGAGCTCTATGAGCGCTACCAGTTCACCTGTGAGCGCGGCGGCCTGGTCGATTTCGGCGAGCTGTTGCTTCGAAGCCTGGAGCTTCTGCGCGACAACCCGGCGCTTTTGAACCACTACCGCGAGCGCTTCGGCCACGTGCTGGTCGACGAGTTTCAGGACACCAACACCCTGCAGTACGCCTGGCTCAAGCTTTTGACCGGCCTGCAGACGCCGATGACCGCGGTGGGCGACGACGACCAGTCGATCTACGGCTGGCGCGGGGCGAAGATCGAGAACATCCGCCGCTTCGAGGAGGAGTTCCCCGAGACCAAAATCGTGCGGCTCGAGCAGAACTACCGCTCCACCAGCGCGATTCTCGACGCGGCCAACGCCTTGATCAGCCACAACAGCGAGCGCATGGGCAAGAATTTGTGGACCGACGGCGTCGAAGGCGAGCCGATTTCGGTCTACGCCGGCTTCAATGATCTCGAAGAGGCGCGCTACATCGTCGATACCATCAAGGAGCGCGTCGACGAAGGCGTGAACCGGCGCGACGTGGCGATTTTGTATCGCTCCAATGCCCAGTCGCGGCTGATCGAGGAGACGCTGATCCGCCAGGGCATGCCGTACCGCATCTACGGCGGCCACCGCTTCTACGAGCGTCTCGAGATCAAGAACGCGCTGGCCTACCTGCGCCTTTTACTCAACCGTGACGACGACGCCTCACTCGAGCGGGTGATCAACGTGCCCACGCGCGGCATCGGCACGCGCACCGTCGAGATCCTGCGCCACCGTGCGCGCCTTGAAAGCGTATCGCTCTGGCAGGCGCTGCACGACGCCCTCGGCGACGGCACGCTCAAGGGCCGGGCGGGCAACGCGGTGCAGGCATTCACCAACCTGATCGAGCAGCTCGATAACGATGCCGCGGGCCTCACCCTTCATGAGATCATCGATCATGTGATTGCCCATACCGGGCTCATCGAACATCACAAGAGCGAGCGCGGCGAGAAGGGCCAGGCGCGGGTCGAAAACCTGGAAGAACTGGTGACCGCCGCGCGCGCCTTTACTCAGGGCGATGCCTTTGAAACGCCAGAAGCGGGAGAAGGTATGACCGCGCTGGAGGCGTTTCTGTCCGAGGCCGCGCTCAACGCCGGCGACCACGAGGCCGAGGAGTTCGAGGACAGCGTGCAGCTGATGACGCTGCACTCCGCCAAGGGCCTCGAGTTTCCGGTGGTGTTCATCGCCGGTGTGGAAGAAGGGCTGTTCCCGCACAAGATGTCCGTCGAAGAACCGGGGCGCCTGGAGGAGGAGCGCCGGCTCTGCTACGTCGGCGTGACCCGTGCCATGCAGAAGCTCTATCTTACCCACGCCGAAACGCGGCGGCTGCACGGCAAGGAAGTGTTCCCGCGCCCGTCGCGCTTTTTGCGCGAATTGCCGGCGCAGCTTCTGGAAGAGGTGCGCCTGCGCGGCCATGTCTCGCGCCCGGTGACCGCGCAAGCGCGCCCCAGCTACGCGCAAACCTCGATCGAGTCCGACGGCGAGCTGCCCGAGCTGCATATCGGTCAGCGCGTCAGCCACCCGGTGTTCGGCGAGGGCATGATCTTGAACGCCGAAGGTCAGGGGGCGCGGGCGCGGGTGCAGGTGAGCTTCGAAGGCGAAGGCGATAAGTGGCTGGTACTGGGCTTTGCCAAGCTCACCCCCCTTTAGGCTAACTTGCCCAGCAAAACCGGTTTGGCGCATACTCGGCTGGGATGCTTGCGCTCAGGTGCAACTATAAAAAAACAGATTCTGTGGAGAAATTCCTTCATGCAACGCCGTCAATTCATCAAGACCGCCGGTTTCGGGGCCGCCGGTGTCGCCGCCGCTCCCTTCGTGAGCACCGCCCAGGCTCAGGAAACCTACACCTGGGACATGGTCACGTCCTGGCCGAAAAACTTCCCGGCGCTGGGCACCGGCGCCAACGATTTTGCCCGCCGAGTGGAAGAGCTCTCCAACGGGCGCATGCGTATTCGCGTGCACGGCGCCGGCGAGCTGGTGCCGGCGCTCGAGGTGTTCGACGCGGTGTCCGCCGGCACCGCCGAAATGGGCCACTCCACGCCCTACTACTGGCGCGGCAAGGTGGCGGCGTCGCAGTTCTTCACCGCCGTGCCGTTTGGCATGACCACCACCGAGATGAACGCCTGGATCTACCACGGCGGCGGCCAGGAGCTGTGGGACGAGGTGTACGCCAACCATAACCTCAAGCCCTTCGCCGTGGGCAACACCGGTCCACAGATGGCCGGCTGGTTCAAAAAAGAGATCAACTCGCTCGAGGACATGCAGGGTTTGCGTCTGCGCCTGCCCGGGCTTGCCGGCGAAGCGATGAACGCCATCGGCGTGAGCACCGTGACCCTGCCGGGCTCGGAAATCTTCACATCACTGCAAACCGGCGTGCTCGACGCCGCGGACTGGGTCGGCCCCTACAATGACCTGGCCTTCGGCCTGCACCAGGTGGCGGACTACTACTACACCACGGTGTGGAACGAGCCCTGCGCGCTGGTCGAAAGCTTCATCAACCTGGATGCCTGGAACGAGCTGCCGGAAGATCTGCAGGCGGTCATTCGCGAAGCGGCGCGGGCCTCCAACCTGGCCATGTTCACCGAGTTCGCCTTCCATAACGCCCAGGCGCTGGAAACGCTGGTCGACGAGCACGGCGTCGAGCTTCGCACCTTCCCGGACGACGTCATGCAGGCGCTTTATGAGGCGACCCGCGAGGTGATTCAGACCCAGACCGAAAACGACGAAGAGTCGCGCCGCGTCTACGAATCCTACTCGGCGTTCCAACAGCTGATGCGCCCGTTCAGCGACATCGGCGAGTACGCCTACTTCAAGGGCCGCGACAGCATCGGCGCGTAGCGCTTTCAGCGTTCAATGATGTCAATGCAAGGGCGCTCAGGCGCCCTTTTCTCATTTGTTAGGGTAAAAGCGACGCGTTAAAGCTCGTTAGTCGCATGCACCGCGCGAATGCGGCCGTTGTCGTCAAGGGCGACGACGACGAAGCGCGCCTCGGTCACCTTCTGGCGCTCATTGAGGGTGCGCCCCAGGGGCGGTCTGACCCACACCTCGACGTCGATCTTGATCGAACTGTGGCCGATCTCCTTGACCTGGGTGTACACGCTGACGGTGGCGCCCACGCGCACCGGGCTCAAAAAATCCATCGATTCGATCGCCACCGTCGCGGTGCGCCCGCCGGCCTCGCGCCCAGCGGCAAGCTCCGCGGCCTGGTCCATTTGATTGACCAGCCAGCCGCCGGGAATATCGCCGTAAAGATTGGTCTCCTGGCGCGACGCCAGTAGCTTCAACGTCAGCTGCCCAAGCGGGGCAGGCACGTCGTCCAGATCGTGTTCAAGGGGTGTCATGGTCGGGTCACTTCGGGGGCTTGTTGTTGTCGAATGTCGCGTGGCATATCGTGGTGACGTATGTTTGTAACAGGAAAGGGTAACGATGATGTGTTACTCAACGGCGTCAGTTAATCACAAGAGGTGGTGCGTTTGAAGAGTTGCAGAAGCAGGCCCGCCAGGATTGTCGCGGCGCTTCTCACGGGTGGGCTTTTATGGCTCGCCACGCCTGCCGCCTGGGCGGCGCCGATCACCGGCACCCTGGGTGCGACCGGCTCGGACACCATGGCGAGTCTGGTGCTGCGCTGGGGAGAGGCGCTGGCCGCGCGTCATCCGGGCATCACCATGCAGCTACAGGCCGGCGGCTCCTCCATTGCCGCGGCGGCGCTGGTGGCGGGGACCACGCGCCTGGCGCCCATGTCGCGCCCGCTGAGCCGCGCCGAGCGCGAACGCTTCGAGCAGCGCTACGGCTACCCGCCCCGGGAGCTTCGTGTGGCTCGGGACGCGCTGGTGGTGGTGGTGCATCGCCACAACCCGTTGCGCGCGATCACGCGGCAAACCCTGGACGCCCTTTTCTCCAGCACGCTGGCCTGCGGTGGCGAGGCGCCGATTCGCCGCTGGGACGACCTCCCCCAGCCGCTCGACTGGCCCTTTGGCCACATAGCGCTTCACGGGCGCAACCAGGCCTCCGGCACGTTCGATCTGTTTCGCCAGCGCGCACTGTGTGGCGGGCGCTTTCGCGCGGACATCAGCGAGTACCCCGGCTCATCGGCGGTCATCGCCGCGGTAGGCAGCGCGCCGAACGCGGTGGGCTACAGCGGCTATCACCACCTGACGCCGATGGTTCGCGCGTTGGCCC
Source organism: Halomonas sp. GD1P12 (assembly GCF_025725645.1). Taxonomy (NCBI): domain Bacteria; kingdom Pseudomonadati; phylum Pseudomonadota; class Gammaproteobacteria; order Oceanospirillales; family Halomonadaceae; genus Halomonas; species Halomonas sp. GD1P12. The sequence goes on from NZ_CP107007.1 coordinate 3,692,809, forward strand.
TGGTCAACGCCGAAGGTGAGGCCATCGCCCCCACCCCGGAGACGATTCAAAGCGGCGAGTACCCGCTGGCGCGCAATTTATACCTGTATGTGAACGCGGCGCCGGACACGCCGCTGCCCCCCGCCGAGCGCGCCTTCATCGAACTGATCCTGTCCGATGAGGGCCAGCAGATCGTGCGCGCGGCGGGGTTCGTGCCCTTGGCGGACGAGGCGCTCGAGGTGTCACAAAACTGACATGAAAATGACCTACGCTAGTCAACGTTGGATGCCTGGTTGGCATACCGATACCCTCTTGCTCCCTTTTATGATGTCGTTATGACGCCACCTTCCTCGGCCCCCTCGTCACTTCGAACGCTCAAGGATCGAATCGCCACCGGCTTGATCACCGCGGCGGGCATCGGCGTGCTGCTGGCGATTCTCGCCATCGGCGTGTTTCTGGTGTGGGAGACGCTGCCGCTTCTGACCCGCTTCGAGTCACTTTCGCTGGAAACGCTGTCCCCCCTGGCCTGGGGCACGCTCAAGGCAGCCATCGCCGCGCTGGTACTGGCGGTGCCGGTGGCGCTGGGCGCGGCGATTTTTTCGGCGCTGTTCATGACCGACCGACTGCGCGCGCGCATCAAGCCGAGTCTTGAGCTGATGGAAGCGGTACCCGGCGTGGTGATCGGGTTCGTGGCCGGGCTGGTGCTGGCGCCCTGGGTCGAGCGTCATCTCGCCAGCACCCTTGCGCTGTTATTGTGGCTGCCGCTGTCGGCGGGTCTTGCTGGCATTCTTTGGCACCTGGCGCCGAAGGCGCTGCGCCGGACGCTGTCGCTTGAAAGCGCGGGGCTTTGGCTGCTGCCCTGGATTGCCGCCATGGCGGCGCTGGCGCTTTGGGCGGCGCCGCTTTTGGAGCAGCATTGGCTGGGTAGTGACCTGGCCACGTTTCTGGATCGGCGCTTTGGCATCGACTACACCACTCGCAACACGTTGATCGTCGGGCTGGCGATGGGCTTTGCGATCATTCCGAGCGTTTATTCGCTGGCCGAGGACGCGCTTTACGATATTCCCAGGCCACTGATGGAAGGCGCCCAGGCGCTCGGCGCCAGCCGCTGGCAGGCGCTTTGGAAAGTGGCGCTACCCATGGCCGGGCCGGGCATTTTCTCGGCGGTGATGATCGGCGCCGGGCGCGCCGTGGGCGAAACCATGATCGTGCTGATGGCGAGCAGCAACGCCGCGCTGATGAGCGCAAGCCTTTTTGAGGGGCTGCGCTCGTTTTCCGCAGCGATCGCCATCGAGCTTCCCGAGGCGCCGCCGGATGGGCAAACCTACCATCTTCTGATCTTAGCGGCACTGGTCCTGTTTCTCTTCACCTTTTTGGTCAACACTCTGGCCGAGGTCGTCCGCCAGCGCCTGCGCCGCCGCTATCAGCGGCTGGGAGGCGCCTGATGTCGCGCCCTACTCACCGCCGCCGATGGCCCGGCGACGCGCTCTGGGCTTGGCTTTGCGCCGGGTGCGTGGCGCTGTCGCTGTTCATGCTGGCCACGCTGCTGACACTTCTCACCGTCAAGGGGTTGGGCCATTTCTGGCCGGCAACCCTCGAGGAAGTCACGCTGGGCTCCGGCGAGCAGCTGATCGGCCAGCCACTGCGCGAGGCGCCGATGCCCACCGGCAATGCCACCGAGCGGCTTTATTTCACCGGCAACCGGGAACTGACCGGCGCCGACTGGCGCTGGGTAGGCCTTGACGAGATCGTAAGCGTTGCGACCCCGACAGACGTGATTCGTCTGGAGCGTAGCCCCTGGGGGGACTTCATCGGCCGGCTCATCGCGCTGGAGCTCGACGGCGAGCGTCTCACCGGCGCCGCGGCTTTCGAGCGCATTAGCCAGGTGCTTGCGCTACCGCCTTCTGAGCGCGAGGGCGAACTGGTGCTGCTCTCACCAGGCGGGCGCGGGCTCGTTCAGCCGCTGTCCGGGGTGAACACCTTCGTGGCACCGAATGCGCTCTCGATAGGGGAAAAAATTGCGATCTGGGGTCAGGGCGTGTGGCGCTTTCTCAGCGAAGGCCCGCGCGCGGCCAATACCGGCGGCGGCGTGTGGCCGGCGATTTTCGGCACGCTGTTGATGGTCATATTGATGTCGGTGATCGTGACGCCCTTTGGCGTGCTGGCGGCGGTTTATCTCAACGAGATCGCTCACCAGAACCGCTTGACCCGGCTGGTGCGCATCGGCGTGCGCAACCTCGCCGGCGTTCCCTCGATCGTCTACGGCGTGTTTGGCTTGGGGGTGTTCGTGTATGGGGTGGGCGGCTCGCTCGATCAGTGGTTTTTCGACGACGCATTGCCCTCGCCGACCTTCGGCACCGGCGGGCTTTTATGGGCGTCGCTGACGCTGGCACTGCTGACCCTGCCAGTCGTGATCGTGGCGACCGAAGAGGGGCTTGCGCGCATTCCCGACGCCCAGCGCGAAGGCGCCGTGGCGCTGGGCGCCACGCGCCTGGAGATGCTCACGCGCATCGTGCTGCCCATGGCGACCCCTGCCATGCTGACCGGTGTGATCCTCGCGGTGGCTCGCGCCGCCGGTGAGGTGGCGCCGCTGATGCTGGTGGGCGTGGCCAAGCTCGCCCCGCAAATGCCGCTGGACGGGGAGTTTCCTTACCTGCACCTTGAGCGCAAGTTCATGCACCTTGGCTATCATCTATTCGATAGTGCCTTTCACGGCGACGACGTCGAGGCGGCGATTCCGCTGGTCTACGCCACGGCGCTATTGCTGGTGCTGATCGTGCTGGTGCTTAACTTAACTGCCATATTCCTGCGTCATTATTTACGCCGACAGCGAGGAGAGTCATGAACGCGCCCCTGAACGACGCGCCGCCGGTGGTCACCTTTCCCGTCGAGCAGCGCTGCCTGAACGTCGAGGCGTTTAGCCTGGCCTACGGTCACAAGCCGGCGCTCAAGGCGCTCACCCTCGAGGTGCCGCGCCACCGGGTGACTGCGTTCATCGGGCCGTCGGGCTGTGGCAAGTCGTCGCTTTTGCGCGCGTTCAATCGGCTGCACGATCTCAACGAAAACGCGGCGCACCAGGGCCGCATTCAGCTGGAAGGCGATGACATTTACGCGCCGAATCTCAACGTCAGCGAGCTTCGCCGCCGGGTCGGCATGGTATTTCAAAGCCCCAACCCCTTCCCGATGTCGATCTACGAGAACGTGGCGTTCGGCCTGCGTCTGGAGCGGCGCCTGCCCAAGCGCCAGCGCGACGACATCATCGAATGGGCGCTCACCGCCGCGGCGCTGTGGGACGAAGTCAAGGATCAGCTGCACCGCTCGGCGTGGCAGCTCTCCGGCGGCCAGCAGCAGCGGCTGGTGATCGCGCGCACGTTGGCGGTCAAGCCGGAGGTGCTGCTGCTCGACGAGCCGGCCTCGGCGCTGGACCCGATCTCCACGCTCAAGATCGAGGAGCTGATACGCAATCTCAAAAACGAGCTGACGCTGATCCTGGTGACCCACAACATGCAGCAGGCCGCGCGGGTCTCGGACTACACCGCCTTTCTACACAGCGGCGAGCTCGTTGAATACGGCCCGACCGACCAGGTTTTCACCAACCCCCAACGACCGCGTACCGAAAACTACATTACCGGCCGGGTCATTTGACCCACCCGACCCTCAGGAGGGCTCGATGGATATTACAAGCGATACCCATAGCCAGCATATTTCGCGCCAGTTCAATCAGGAGCTCGAAGAGCTGAAAACTCACCTGATGGCCATGGGCGGACTGGTGGAAAAGCAGGTCCAGAACGCCGTGCACGCGCTGCTGGAAAACGACAGCCACTTGGCCGAGGAAGTGCGTGACAACGACCGCCAGGTCAACGATCTGCAGCTGAAGATCGACGAGGAGTGCACCCGCGTGCTCGCCCGGCGCCAGCCGGCGGCGTCGGATCTGCGCCTGGTGCTGGCGGTCATTCGTGCCACCTCGGATCTCGAGCGTATCGGCGACGAGGCGAGCAAGATCGCCCGCAACGCGCTGCTACTTTCAGAAAACGCCAGTAACGTGCGGGGCCTGGTAGAGGTGCGCCACATCAGCGAGCACGTGCGCAAGATGCTGCGCGATGCGCTCACCGCCTTTGCCCGCTTCGACACCGAGCTTGCCATGCAGGTGGTGCGCGAGGACGAATCCGTGGATGACGAGTACGGTAGCGCCATGCGCTCGCTGATGACCTTCATGATGGAAGATTCGCGCTCGATCACGCCGGTGCTCAGCATCATGTGGGTGCTGCGGGCGCTGGAGCGTGTCGGCGATCACGCCAACAACCTGGCCGAGTACGTGGTCTACCTCGTCAAGGGGCTCGATATTCGCCACAGCGCGCCGGACAGCGTCGACCAGCAGATGCTAAAAAAGCCTTGACCTTTTAGCGCGTTGATCCTGCAATACGCCCGGCTTCTTCACCCACGCTTTTCGTCGGGCGTATTGCGAAAGGATCAACCATGCTGACTGCGGTTTCCGCACTGAGCCAGGGGCTGCGCCTGGTGTATCAAAAGGGGCAACGGCGCTACGTCTTTCTCCCCATTCTCATCAACCTTATCGTCTACATCGGCCTTGTGAGTTTCACCGCACGGCGTTTTTCCGGCTGGCTGGACCACGCCATGGCGAGCATTCCCAGCTGGCTTGATTGGCTCGACTGGCTGCTTTGGCCGCTGTTCGTTTTGAGCCTGCTGGTGGCAATCTTTTTTACGTTCACGCTGGTGACTCATTTTATCGCCGCGCCGTTTTATGGGTTTCTCGCCGCGCGCGTGGAGCGCACCGCCACCGGGGTAGAACCGCTGGATGATCGCGGCCTGGCTAAAACGGCGCTCGACGCAGTAGGTCGCGAGCTCGTAAAGCTGCGCTACATCCTGCCCAGGGTTGCGCTTCTATTCGTCTTCAGCTGGATCCCCGGGCTCAATCTGGCGGCCCCTCTTTTATGGGCGCTGTTTTCGGCCTGGGTGATGGCGATCACCTATCTGGACTATCCGATGGATAACAACAAGGTTAGCTTCAAGGAGATGCGCCGACGGCTGGGCGAGCGCTGGTGGCCCAGCATGAGCTACGGGGGGCTGGTCACGCTGATCACCTGGATACCGCTGGCCAATCTTTTCCTGCTACCGGGAGCAGTCGCCGGGGCAGTGTTGATGTGGGACGCTCACTACCGTGATCTTGAACGGCTGCCTGCCCGTTGAAAGCGGCTGACAGTCACACGTTTCAAGGTTTTTAGAGCGTCACACGCTTATCGATACTTACGACAAGAAAGTAGCACCCACAAAAAATTAGACCCCGCAAAGGGCGGGGTCTGGATCTCGTTTAGCGATTTCGATACGTAACGTAAGCTTCCAATCCTTGTGCGGGTCTCCAACCATGGAATCTACCCTGACAAACGTTTTGATCTTCGCTTGATTCGTTCCTTGAATCGGTGAGCATCCGTGCAATGGGACATCCTTGCCCCTTCTTTTGCTCACTCCATAAGCGTAATACTTTGTACCGAAATTGCAAACAAATGTTACTTAACGCTACTACTTATGACTCGGAGTTTTTCTCGACGACTTCTTCCGGCGACATTTCAGCGCCTTCATCGGTATCGCCTATCGAATCCGGAGCGGTGCCCGTAGAGTCCGGCTCGCCGATCGTTTCATCGTTCGGGCCTTGAGTATGGTGATCAGTCGTGAGCTCTTCCTGGGTATAGTCAGGGCTCTCATTGGTGTTCATATTGACGCCATGATCTTGCGTTTCATCCTGCTCGACCATGCTATCCTGGTTCTCTTCGATAGACGGATGCTCGGTGGTTTGTGCAAAGGCCATCGGGCTTGCCAACAGACCAAACGCAATACCTACGACACCCGCTTTCTTGAGTAGCTCCTTGGACATCATATTCCACCTCCTGAATTGCTGTGGTACCGCTTAAAGTAAGAAAGAGTGCCTTGCGGCGGACTACTTTGAAGCAGCTGTCTTTCTTACTTAAATCTTTGCAGAGGCTGTGCCATAAATCCAATAAAAAATTAAATTACTTTAAAATCAATAATATAAAACATTACAAAACCTGTACAATGCGTTCCATGTGGCTGTATAGGCGCTCTGAAAGTGGCTAAAAATGACACATGAGCATTCCTGTACCACTCTTACATGCCATATTGACACACTTGTACAGGTGTTGTTTCAAAGAGGATCAGCTTAGGCGGGCGGCGGGGAAAATACAGCGGAAGGTAGCGCCAAAGCCCGGGCGACTTTCGATCGAAAGCCGCCCGTCGTGGCGAATCAGCACATGCTTGACGATGGCAAGCCCAAGGCCGGTACCGCCGGTGGCCGTGCTGCGCCCTTTATCGACGCGATAAAAGCGTTCGGTCAGCCGTGGAATGTGTACCGGGTCGATGCCGTGACCGTTGTCCTTGACCTCGATACAGGCGCCGCCTTCGGCAAGCTCGGCGTAGCGCAGCGTAATCGTACTTCCCCCCGGGGCGTAGCGCACGGCGTTGAACACCAGGTTGGACACCGCGCTTCGTAGCTCCTGCTCGCTGCCGATCAGCCGCGCGTCGCTTTCGATCTCGAGCGCGATCTGCTGGGGCGTTTCGTGCTGCTGACCGGACAGCGCCCGGGCGTCCTGACACACGCTTTCCAATAGCGGCCCCAGTGCCAACGGCTGGTGATCCTTGCCGCCCTGATCAATCTCGAGGCGCGAAAGCAGCAGCAAATCGTCGACCAGATTCTGCATGCGCAGGGTTTGCGCCTGCATCTGAGCGACGCTGCGGCCAAGTCTTGGCGGCAGTTGATCGCTCAGATCGCTGTAGGTTTCCAGATAACCGGAGAGCACGGTCAAGGGCGTGCGAAGCTCATGGGAGACGTTGGCGACGAAATCCTGGCGCATCTGCTCCAGCCGGTGCAGCCGGGTAATATCTCGCGCCATCAAGAGCCGCTCATCGTCGCCGTAAAGCGTGATCTGATACTCGAGAATGCGCCGTTCGTCGATGGGTGAGGTGAGCGTTAGAGGCTCACTGTATTCGCGGGACGAGAAGTAGCGCACAAACGCGGGGTCGCGCAACAAATTGGTGATGTGCTGGCCGCGGTCATGGGCGGTTTGAAGCCCCATCATCTTTGTGGCGGCGCTGTTCCACCACTCCAGGTCGCCGTGACGGTCGAGCATGACCACGCTGTCGCGCATCGCCTCCGACGACTCCTGAATACGCGCAAGCGTGGCTCTGAGGCGGCCCTGAGTGATGCGCTGACTTTTCTGGTAGCGGTAGAGCCGGTCCAGAAGCTCGCCCCAGAGCCCGGGCCCGGCGGGTGGCTCCTCGCTCGGCGTAAGCGTTAGCCATAGATAAAGCGCGCGCAGCTGGCGCAAGTGGTAGAAAAGACACACGCCGAGCCCGGCGGCGAGGCCCAACCCCGGCGCGCCAAACAGCCAGCCCATGATCACCCCGAGCGTGGCAAGCCAGGCGATACGCCAGAGTTCCCGGCTCCACAGGTGCACGCGCTAGCTCCGGGCGGAGAAGCGATAGCCGGTGCCGCGCACCGTCTGAATCAGGTTCTGATGAGCATCGCCCAGGGCCTTACGCAGGCGACGAATGTGAACGTCCACGGTGCGCTCCTCGACGTAGACGTTGCCGCCCCATACCTGATCCAGCAGCTGGCTGCGGGTATAGGCGCGCTCCTGGTGGGTCATGAAAAATTGCAGCAGTCGGTATTCCGTCGGCCCCATGTCCAACGCCTTGCCGTGAGCGCTGACCCGGTGGCTTACCGGGTCGAGCAGCAGGCCGTTGATTTCCACCGGGTCCTCCATGCCGCGCGGCGTGGTACGCCGCAGCACCGCTTTCAGGCGCGCGACCAGCTCTCTGGGAGAGAACGGCTTGGTGATGTAGTCGTCGGCACCCGCCTCGAGCCCCTGGATCTTGTTGTCTTCCTCGCCCTTGGCAGTGAGCATGATGATCGGAAGCTCGGCGGTGGCCTCTTCGCGCTTGAGGCGACGGGCCAACTCGATGCCGCTGGTACCGGGCATCATCCAGTCGAGCAGCAGCAGATCCGGCTGGTTGTCGACCACCAGCGCGTGGGCATCCTGGGCGTTATCGGCTTCGAGCACGCGATAGTCCGCCATCTCCAGCGCCACCGCGATCATCTCGCGAATCGGCGCCTCATCGTCGACGATCAAAACGGTTTTGGCGGTCATGGGCGGGCCTCACGGTGTCCAGGCAAAGTGGTCGATGACATATCGGTGACAATCACACCATGAGCGAGTGACAGTTTTATGACACCCGCTTTTGCCACCTTAGCCCGCCACCGGCCAAAAGCTCAAGGCGAGCCCGGCGAAGAGCACAAGCCCCGACCAGTGATTGTTCAAAAACGCCTGAAAGCAGGCCTCGCGCTCGCGGTGAACGATCAGGCGCTGCTGATGCACGAAGGTGGCCGCCATGGCCACAAGGCCCAGCCAGAAAAAACCTCCCAGACTTATAGCCCACCCCACCCAGGCCAGCAGTAACAGCGTGGCCGCCTGCAGCAGGCCAATGATCAGCCGGTCGGCCTGGCCAAACAGCACTGCGGTGGATTTGATGCCGATCTTCAAGTCGTCGTCGCGGTCCACCATGGCGTACTGGGTGTCATAGGCGACGGTCCACAGCACGTTGGCCAGAAATAGTACCCACGCCTCGAGCGGCACGTGACCCAGAACCGCGCCAAAGGCCATGGGGATCGCCCAGGAGAACGCCGCACCGAGCACCACCTGGGGGAAGTGGGTATAGCGCTTCATGAAAGGATACGCGGCGGCAAGCAAAAGCCCGCCCACCGACAGCAACACGGTAAACCAGTTGGTCAACAGCACCAGAATGAACGACACCGCCACCAGCGCGATGAACAGCACCTTGGCTTCGGCTTCCCCGATGCGCCCGGTCGCCAGCGGCCGGTTTTTGGTACGTTTGACGTGGCCGTCGAAGTGGCGATCGGCGTAGTCATTCACCACGCACCCTGCCGCGCGCATGGAGTAGACGCCGGCGATAAAGATCAACAGCACCCCGCGCCCCGGCACCCCCTCGGCGGCGATCCACAGCGCCCAGAGCGTCGGCCACATCAAAAGCCAGGTGCCGATGGGCCGATCAAGGCGCATCAGCGTGATGAAATCACGCGCCCGGGACCAGCCGGTCGGGCGCAGCAGAGAACGGTCCATGCTTACCTCTCGAGGATAAATCGCGCGCCCAGCTTAGCGCGAAGCCAGATCGGGTTCATCCGCCAGGGTCGATAAAAACGCTTCCTGCACCAAAAGCGACAGCCCGCCGTGGTAGAAGATCGAGCGCCGCGCCCAGACGCTCGGAAGCTCTGGCGCCTGGCGATGAGCGAACGCCGGACGCTGGCCGGTGGCGTAAAGCGCGCCGCGCACGAGATCCGGCTGGCGAAACAGCCAGCTCCCCAGCGAACGCTCGCCCAAACGCTCGAGATGCAGCCCCTTGAGCTGCGCCAGCGGCGCCACCGAGCGCGCCACCACCCAAGGGGTGTCATCGATGCACAGCGCCACCTCGCGACACCAAACAAGCCGGCGCGGCGCAAGGCCAAGCGCCTGGGCTTCGTCGCGTTCGGGTACGCCGACGCCCTGGCGCAGCAGCCGTACCCGAAACGCGCGGCGTCTGCCCGCCGCGACCAGCCGTGCGGTCAGCGAATCGGTGGAGGCGACCCACTGCCACCAGGGCGCGCTCATGGCCGGGCGAAACGCCGCGACGGGTTGCCAGCGCGGAAAAAGCGCTATCGGCTGAGTGTGTATTGCCACGCGATCTCCAGAGCGGTCAAGTCGTTCGCGCTAGTGTAACATGATGGCCCAACGCGCTTTTCTCGAGAACATCCGCGTTTCGAGCCCCCGAATTTCAACGTCTGGTGAAGGCATGGCCGACTCTTTCTCTCACGCCGATGCGCCGGTGGATCTTCTCATCATCGGTACCGGCATGGCCGGCATCGGCCTTGCCCGCGAGCTGCGAAGGCTCGGTGATACCCGCTCGATTACCCTGGTAAGCGTCGGCAGCGCCGATGAGTACAGCAAGCCGCTGCTCTCGACGGGCTTTGGCAAGCGCCTGACACCGGAGAAGCTCGCCAAAAAAAGCGCCGCCAGCGTTGCCAATGAGCTCGACGCCACGCTCTGGCCGAACACCCGGGTCGTCGCCCTCGATGGCGACCGCCGCCGGGTCACCCTTGAAGACGGCGAGTATGTGGGCTTCGAGACGCTGGTGCTGGCCACCGGTGCCGGCCCGCGAAACGCCTTCGACATTCCCGCGGGGCTCGCCGAGCGCTTTTTCAGCGTCAACGATTTGGACGATTACCGTCGCTTTTACACCGCCCTGGCGCCAGAACCCGCGCGCGTCGCCGTTGTCGGCGCGGGGCTCGTGGGCTGCGAATTCGCCAACGACCTGCTTGTCGGCGGCCACCAGGTCACGCTGATCGCCCCGGAGACCACGCCGCTGCCCCGCCTTCTGCCGGCAACGCTTGGCCAGGCGCTGGGCCGCGCGTTCGAGGCCGGCGGCATCGAACTTGCGCTGGGTCGCACGGTGAGCCGCATCGCCGCCGGCGAGCACGACGATATCGTTTTGAGCCTGGACAGCGACGACACCCATCACGTCGATGTGGTGCTGATGGCCACCGGGCTTGCGCCGCGAAGCGCGCTGGCGCGCGAGGCGGGCATCAGTGTCAGCGAGAGCGGCATTCGGGTCGACCGGACGCTAGCGACCTCCCATGCCGGCATCTACGCCCTGGGCGATGCGGCGTGCATCGACGGCGTCAACGCCATGTACGTCCCGCCGCTTCAGGCCAGCGTCAAGGCGCTGGCCGCCACCCTCACCGGCCAGCCGACCCGCGTACGCCTCGGCGCCTGGCCGGTGGTGGTAAAAACGCCGCTTCTACCCGTGGTGGCCTATCCGCCGGTCGCGCCGGTCGCCCAGTGGCGCGTCGAGGGTGACGGCGATACGTTGACCGCACTTGCCGACGATAAAGATGGTCAATTAGTCGGTTTTGCGTTGACAGGCGGGGCGGTCAAAAGGAAAGTGGAGCTTTCCAGAGCAGTACCCGCGCTGCTAGGCTAAATCGCAACGCAGTGGCGCTCGAGCCCGGCACTTGGCTTGAGCCGACAAATTAAAACACTCGTTCGTTTTCAATCGCACTCATAAGCGTTACGCTTATTTTTTCTATCAGGGAGACTCCTTTTATGCGCAAACCTGACCTGGCCGCTGCCATCGCCGATAACGCTGACCTGTCCAAGGACAAGGCAGGCCAAGTGCTGAACGTCATTCTCGACGAGATCACCAACAGCGTGGCGAAAGGCGAAGACGTTGCCCTGATCGGCTTTGGTACCTTCACCGTACGCGAGCGCGCTGCCCGCACCGGCAAAAACCCGCAAACTGGCCAGCCGCTGAACATTCCGGCCAGCAAGAACGTGGCGTTCAAGCCCGGTAAAGCGCTCAAGGACGCCGTCTCCTAATGAAACTCCGGCTTGCGCTGTGGCTACTGGGCTTGTTGCTCAAGCGCGCGCTGCGGCGTAAGCCGCGCTTCAAGGAGCAGCTCGAGCGAATGCGCGGTCTGGACTGGGGCATCGCTACCGAGGATCTACACACGGCACGCCACTACCGAATGACGCCCAAGGGCATCGCCACGGGCAAGGGCCTGCCAATCGATCTGGATCTGGAGCTGCGCTTTCGCGACCAGGACGCGGCGCTCAGGATCCTCAAAAAGCCGACCCAGCAGGCGTTTCTGCACGGCATGATGAACGGCGACGTTCGCCTGGTCGGCGATTCCAGCGACCTGACCAAACTGCAGAAGCTTTTAAAGCACCTGTAGCGCTTAACGGCCCGCCTTTTACGGCGGGCCGTTTTGTTAAACACCCTCGCATCACGCCCGACCAGATGGTTCGCTCCCCTGAAAGCGCCCTGCTTTTGCCGCCACAACCCGACTGCTGGCGATAAGCGCCTGACGTAGTGTCGATATCGAACGCCGGCAAACAACGCTGGAGCGTACGCTTTAGGCCAAGCGGTGGTCGGCATAGCCAGGTACCAGGCGACGTTGATATACTGACGATTAGTTATACTAAAGTCTAAATAACAATCGAAGAGACGCCATGCCGATCGCTCTACCCCTTCGCCGCCTTTGGACCCTGGATAAATTCGCCTACAGCCTGCGGGTGTTCATCGCCTTTAGCGGGGCGCTCTTGTTTAGCGTGTTTCAAGCCGACGTGGCGCTGGTCATTCCGCTGTTTCTCGGCATCATCGCCTGTGCGCTCTCGGAAACCGACGACAGCTGGCAGGGGCGGCTTCAGGCGCTGATCGTGACGCTTTTGTGCTTTGCGCTGGCCTCCTTCGTGGTGCAGTGGCTGTTTGCCTGGCCCTGGCTGTTCGCGCTCGGGCTGGGGGTGTCGGCCTTTACGCTGATCATGCTCGGCGCCATCGGCCAGCGCTACGCTACCATCGCTTCGGGCACGCTGATTCTCTCGATCTATTCGATGATCAACATCGAGCAGCATGGCGGCGTCGACGCCGACGTCGCCTCGCGCCAGCTTTTGCTGCTGGCGGGCGCGGCCTGGTACGGCCTCATCTCCGTGATCTGGTGCGCGCTATTCTCACGCCAGCCGGTCAAGCAGAGCATGGCGCGGGTATACAAGACGCTGGGGGAGTTCTTGATCCTCAAGTCGGCGCTGTTCGAGCCGGTACGCGGTGTGGATGTGGAGGCACGCCGGGTGGCGCTGGCGCATCAAAACGGCCAGGTGGTGGCCGCGCTCAACCAGGCCAAGGAGATGATCTTTCGCCGCCTGGAGGGTCAGCGCGGAAGCCAGAAGCTCAACCGCTACCTGCGCATTTACTTCATCGCTCAGGACATCCACGAGCGAGCGAGCTCCACCCACTACCCCTACAGCGCGCTGACCGAGGCGTTCTTTCACCACGACGTGCTGTTTCGCTGCCAGCGCCTTCTGGACCAGCAGGGCCGGGCCTGTCGCCAACTGGCCAAGTCCTTGCTACTCAACCGCCCGTTCGATCACGAACTCAGCGAGCAGGCGCTGATGGACCTGCGCGCCTCGATCGACAATCTGAGTGACCGCGACCGTCCGGAGTGGCGCGCGCTGATTCATCCGCTCAACGCCCTGGCAGACAACCTGGCCACGCTGGAGACGCAGATCGCCAGTGTCCAAAACCCGGATGCAAGCTTCGATCGCCGCGACAGCGCGCTGTTCGATCGTTCGCCGTCGAGCATCAAGGAAGCCTGGAACCGGGTGCGGCTGAATCTGACGCTGGGCTCGCCCACCTTTCGCCACGCCGTGCGCCTGTCGAGTGCGCTGGTCGCAGGCTATGCGCTTTTGCAGTGGCTCGATCCAGAGCAGGGGTTCTGGATTCTCTTGACCACGCTGTTCGTGTGCCGACCCAACTTCGCCACCACGCGGCGCTTTCTTTCCCAGCGGATTCTGGGCACGGTGCTGGGGCTGGTCGTGGGCTGGGCCTCCATTTCGCTTTTCCCCCAGCCCGGTGTTCAAAGCATGATCGCCGTGGCCGCCGGGGTCTGCTTTTTCGCCAACCGCGAGCGCCATTACGTCATCGCCACCGCCTCGATCACGCTGTTGGTGCTGTGCAGCTTCAACCAGGTGGGGGACGGCTTTGACCTGATCTGGCCGCGGCTGTTCGATACGCTGCTCGGCGCGGTCATTGCGGGGCTTGCGGTGTTCTTCATTTTGCCCGACTGGCAGGGGCGGCGGCTCTACCGCGAGGCGGCCAAGGTGCTGACCAGCCACCGTGGCTACCTGGATGAGATCGTTCACCAGTACGAAACCGGTAAACAGGACGATCTGGCCTACCGGCTGGCACGGCGCAACGCCCACAACGCGGATGCGGCGTTCTCGACGCTCTTAACCAACATGCTTCACGAGCCCGGCCACTACCGCAAGCAGGACGCAGACAGCGGGCTGCGCTTTCTGGTGCTCTCCAACACGCTGTTGAGCCACCTGTCGGCACTCGGCGCCCACCGCCACCGGCTGACCGACGACGAAGACGACGCCGCGCTGATGCCCCAGGCCCGGCGTATCAGCGAACTGCTCGAGGCGATGACCCGTGAGCTACACGCGCGCCAGCCCGTCACCGCGCTCGATGAGCAGACCGAGATGCTGCTCGCCGCCCTCGGCGATACGCCGAAGGACGCCGCCACGCCGGTCAGCAGCGAGCGCGCCACCGCGGTGACGCTCTACCGCCCGATCCAGAGCCAGCTCAGGCTGATCGCCGAGCAGCTCACGCCGCTGGCTCAAAGCGCAGCCCGGCTCACCCAGCGGCCCAAATCGGCCGGCCATTAAACCTGCCCGTAGCGTCCGGCGGCTTCCCCCAGCCAGCGGCGCACCAGCACGGCGGTGGCGTCACGGTCGCCTTGAAGCGTTTTCGCCAGCGCCGTGACGCGCTCCAGAAGGTCGGCATCGCGCTCGAGATCGGCGACCTTCATCTGGGCGAGGCCCGTCTGGCGGGTGCCGAGCACCTCGCCCGGGCCGCGAATCTCCAGGTCCTTCTCGGCGATGCGAAAGCCGTCGGTGGTTTCGCGCATCACGCCCAGACGCTCCTTCGAGCTTTTCGACAGCGGCGGGTGGTAAAGCAGCACGCAAAAACTCTCCAGGCTTCCCCGCCCGACCCGTCCGCGCAGCTGATGAAGCTGGGAAAGCCCCAAGCGCTCCGGGTTTTCGATGATCATGAGACTGGCGTTGGGCACGTCCACGCCGACCTCGATCACCGTGGTGGCCACCAGCAAATCCAGCTCGCCTTCCTTGAACGCCGCCATCACTTCGGCCTTTTCCGCCGCTTTCATGCGCCCGTGGATCAAGCCGATGGCAAGCTCGGGTAGCGCTGTTGTCAGCTCCTCGCGGGTGACTTCGGCGGCCTGGCACTGCAGCACCTCGGACTCGTCGATCAGCGTGCAGACCCAGTAAGCCTGGCGGCCATCGCTGCAGGCGCGGCGAATGCGCTCGACCACTTCCGGGCGGCGCTCGTCGGACACCACCACGGTCTTGACCGGCGTGCGCCCCGGCGGCAGCTCGTCGATGATCGAGACGTCCAGATCCGCGTAGGCGCTCATGGCAAGCGTACGGGGAATGGGCGTGGCGGTCATGATCAGCTGGTGCGGGGTAAGCCCGCCCGCCTCGCCTTTTTCGCGCAGCGCCAAGCGCTGGTGCACACCGAAGCGGTGCTGCTCGTCGATGATCGCAAGCCCCAGGCACTTGAAGTGAACGTCCTCCTGGAACAGCGCGTGGGTACCGACCACCATCCGCGCCCGACCATCGGCGATCGCTGCCTTGGCATCGAGGCGGCTTTTACCCTTGAGCTTGCCGGCAAGCCAGGCGACCTCGATACCCAGCGGCTCGAACCAGGCCTTGAAGGAGCGGTAGTGCTGCTCGGCAAGAATCTCCGTGGGCGCCATGATCGCCGCCTGGCAGTCGCCGGCCAGCGCCGACAGCGCGGCCATGGCGGCGACCACGGTTTTGCCCGAGCCGACATCGCCCTGCACCAGCCGCAGCATCGGCGCGGGCTCGGCGAGATCCAGCTCGATCTCCTCGAGCACCCGGCGTTGGGCACCGGTGAGCGCGAAAGGCAGCTTGGCCAGAAAGCGGGTTTGCAGGCCGCGCCCGGCCGGCAGACGCGGGGCGCCGTCGGCCTGGATACGCAGGCGCACTTCGCGAAGGCTCAACTGGTGGGCCAGAAGCTCCTCCAGCGCCAACCGCCGGGTCGCCGGGTGTAGGCCCTGGGCGAGCGTGTCGAGATCGACCTCCGGCGGCGGCTGATGCAACAGCACAAGGCTTGCGTGAAGCCCGGGCAGGCCGAAGCGCTCGGCAAGCTGCGGGGGAATCATGTCCGGCAGCGCCTCCGGGGCGGCTTCGAGTCGCTCGAGCGCCTGCAGCGCCAGCGCCCGCAGCCGGGTCTGGTGGAGCCCTTCGGTGGTCGGGTAGATCGGCGTGTAGTGCTCCTCGACCGGCGTCTCGGCGTCCCCGACCGGGCGGTACTCCGGATGATAGATCTCGAGCCCCGTGGCACCGGCGCGCGCCTCGCCGAAGGCGCGCAGCGTCACGCCCGGGCGCAGCTGCTGGCTCTGCGCCGGGGAGAAGTGGAAAAAGCGCAGGCTCAGGATGCCGCTTTGGTCGCGAAGACGCACCAGAAGGCTTCGCCTTCGCCCCTTGACGATGTCGCAGGCAGTCACTTCGCCTTCGACCACCGCTTCGCTGCCCGCGCGTAAAAGCCCGATCGGGGTCAAGCGCGTGCGGTCCTGGTAGCGCAGCGGCAGGTGAAAGAGCAGATCGCTCACCCGCTCGACGCCCAGGCGCGCAAGCTTGGCCGCCAGCGCCTCGCCGACGCCCTTGAGCTCGGTGACCGGCGCATCAAGCGCGTTCATGGCATGGCCTGCCGGCACTGGTTGATCGCCTGCACCAGCGCATCGATCGCCTTGGGCCTGGGAAAGCTCGCCCGCCAGGCGATGGCGACGGTGCGCGAGGGCGACGGCGAAACGAACGGCCGGCTCGCCAGCAGCGAGCGTTCATCCTTCTGCGTTCCCAGCGCCGACTGCGGCAGCACCGTGATGCCGAGCTTCGAGGCCACCATGTGGCGGATGGTCTCGAGCGAGCCGCCTTCGGCGATCAGCGTATTGCTGGGGCTGTTGAGCTTGTGGGTGATCGCCGGGCAGGCCTCGAGAATCTGGTCGCGAAAACAGTGCCCTTCGCCCAGCAGCAAGAGGCGCTCCTCGAGCAGCGCCTCCTTCTCGATCGCCTCCCGTTCGGTCCAGGGGTGGCTGCTGGGCATCAGCACCTCGAAATCCTCGTCGTAGATCGCCTTGGTCACCACGTCGGTTTCGGTGAACGGGAGCGCGACGATGATGACGTCGAGCTCGCCGCTTTTGAGCTTGCCCCTGAGCGTGCCGGTCAGCCCCTCTTCGATGTAGAGCGGCATCTGCGGCGCCGCCTCGGCCAGTGCCGGCACCAGATGCGGGTAGAGATACGGCCCGATGGTGTAAATGGCACCGATGCGCAGCGGGTTGGCCAGCTGGTCACGGCCGGCGCTGGCCATTTCGAAAATCAGGCTGGACTGCTCCAGCACGCGCTGCGCCTGGGCGACGATTTTCTCGCCAAGCGGGGTGACCTGTACGGTGGATTTGGAGCGCTCGAACAGGGGTGTGTCGAGTTCATCCTCGAGTTTTTTCACCGCCACCGAGAGCGTGGGCTGGGAAACGTGGCAGCGTTCGGCGGCGCGGCCGAAGTGGCGCTCTTGTGCAAGGGTTACGATGTAGCGAAGTTCTGTTAAAGTCATAACGGTGCCGGATGGCATCCTCTCGTAGCAGGTCGTGACTCAGCGTGGCCATGAACGGGACGGCAAGGACAAACAAATTCTCTTGACGATGGCATATCTCAAGAGGACTTTGTATCTAATAGGGAATATTTATCATGAGGAGTGCGCAGGTGAAACTCACTGTACTGATCATCGGCTGTGGCGATATCGGCACCACCCTGGGGCGCGAGCTTACCAGCGAAGGCCATCGCGTCATCGGCGTGCGCCGCCAGGCCGACTCGTTACAGGGGACCGGCATCGAGCCCCTGGCGCTCGACCTTGCGACGCTCGACGATGCCAGTGCCTCTGCGCTGCCCGAAGCCGATTACGTCATCTATACCGTCAGCGCCGACCGCTTCGAGGAGAGCGCCTATCAGAGCGCCTACCCGAACGGCTTGAAACGGGTGCTGGGCGTGCTCGAACAGCACGAAACACCGCCACGGCGCATCTTCTTCGTCTCCTCGACCAGCGTTTACGGTCAGCAGGAGGGTGAAGTAGTCAACGAGGTCAGCCCCACCGATTCGACCAGCTTTTCGGGCACTCTGATGCGCGATGCCGAACAGGCGCTGCTGGATCATCCGCTACCAGGCACGGTCGTGCGCTTTTCCGGTATCTACGGCCCTGGCCGCGACCGGCTGATCCACCAGGTCAAGGGCGGGCGCATGGCGGCGATCACCCCGGCGATCTACTCCAACCGCATCCACCGCGACGATTGCGCCGGGATTCTCGCCCACCTGATCCAGTGTCAGGAGAGCGGTAAACCCCTGGCCGAGCTC
Source organism: Halomonas sp. GD1P12 (assembly GCF_025725645.1). Taxonomy (NCBI): domain Bacteria; kingdom Pseudomonadati; phylum Pseudomonadota; class Gammaproteobacteria; order Oceanospirillales; family Halomonadaceae; genus Halomonas; species Halomonas sp. GD1P12. Next base: position 3,710,868 of record NZ_CP107007.1, read on the forward strand.
TATCTGGGCAGCGACTCCGAGCCCGCCACCATGTACAACGTCATGAGTTGGCTGGCCAAGGAGCTCAAGGCCACCGCGACCGAGACCATGCAGTCGCCGCTGAGACGGCGTACCAGCAAACGCTGCGACAACAGCCGCGTGCGCGAAACCGGCTACGAATTCCGCTACCCCAGCTTTCGCGAAGGCTACGCCCAGATTCTCAAGGAAGGCGGCTTTTTGACCTCCAAAAGCGCCTGATCCCCGTGCCTGTTGACGAAAAAAGCGAGCCCAAAGGCTCGCTTTTTTATGTCCATTCAGCCGCTTAGTCGCCGATGACCATGACCGCTTCCGCTTCGACCTGGCTGCCCTTGGGCAGCGCGCGCACGCCCACCGCGGCGCGGGCCGGGAACGGCGCCTTGAAGAACTCTTCCATCACGCGATTGACGATGGCGAAGTTGTCCAGATCCACGAGATAAAGATTGAGCTTGACGATATCGGAAAGCGACCCGGCGGCCTCTTCGCACACCGCCTGCAGGTTGGTGAAGACCTGGCGGGCCTGGGCTTCGATGTCACCAGAGACGATCTCCATCGAGCTTGGGTCGAGCGGAATCTGACCGGAGAGATAGACCGTGTTGCCCGCCTTGATCGCCTGGGAGTACGGGCCAATGGCAGCCGGTGCCTTTTCGGTGTTGATAACGGCTTTATTGCTCATAATTATGCTGCTCCTGTAATCAAAAAATCCCGCGCGCCCCGGGGCTACCAGGGGCGGCTTACTTAGGGAAGGCTTAGTTGGCCGTTCGAGTTATTTTGCTGACGCTTGGCAGGTTGCGAATGCGTTTCATGATACGCGCGAGGTGCACACGGCCCTTGACCGAGAGGGTCAGGTTCACCGTCGAGAGTTTGGCGTCGCGCTCCTCGATGCCGATCCGCTCGATATTGGCATCGGCGTCGGTGACCAGGCCCGCGAGCTCGGCCACCAGCCCCCGGCGGCTTTCGATCTCGATACGCAGCGCCACCGGGAAGTCCTCGTCGATATTCTCCGACCACTGCAGTGTGAAGAGCTTTTCCGGGTCGCTTTTCAAATCCACCAGGTTTCGGCACTCGTCGCGGTGCACGACGATGCCCTTGCCCACCGACAAATGCCCCACGACCGCATCACCGGGTAGCGGGTGGCAGCAGCGGGCAAAACTCAACACCATGCCTTCGCTGCCGCTGATCACCACCGCGTTATCGCTGTTCTCCAGCCGGTTGATCTCGCGATTCTCGCCCTGGGCGGTATCCGCCAGCCGCCGGGCCGCCACGTAAGCCATGCGATTACCCAGCCCCACCGACTCGAGCAGGGTGTCCAGCGAGGAGACGTCGAGCTCCTTGAGCGCCTTGGTGAAGACCCGCTCGTCGAGCTCCTCGAGGCTCGTCTCATATGAGGCCAGCGCCTTGTTGAGCAGCCGCCGTCCGAGCATGATCGCCTCGGACTGCTGCTGATGCTTCAGGGCGTGGCGAATCGCCGAGCGCGCCTTGGCGGTGGTGACGAAATTGAGCCACGAAAGATTAGGCCGCGCGCCGGGGGCGGTGATGATCTCGAGCGTCTGGCCGCTTTCCAGTCGCGTGGAGAGCGGCGCCAAGTGGCGGTCGATGCGACAGGCGATACAGTTGTTGCCGATATCGGTATGCACGCTGTAGGCGAAGTCGATCACCGTGGCGCCCTGGGGCAGCTCCATGATGTCGCCCTTGGGCGTGAACACGTAGATGTCGTCGGGGAACAGGTCATTCTTGACGTGCTCGATGAACTCCAGCGAGTCGCCGGCGTGGCGCTGCATCTCGAGTAAGCCCTTGACCCAGGCCCGTGCCCGGGCGTGGCTGCCCTCGGCGATCGGATGCTCGGTCTGGCCGGCCTTGTAGAGCCAGTGAGCGGCGATGCCGTTGTTGGCCATCGCTTCCATCTCGCGGGTGCGAATCTGCACCTCGATCGGCATACCGCGCTGACCAAAGAGCGTGGTGTGCAGGCTCTGGTAGCCGTTCGCCTTGGGAATGGCGATGTAATCCTTGAAGCGCCCGGGCACCGGCTTGAAGAGGTTGTGCACCACGCCGAGTATCCGGTAGCAGCTCGCCACATCGTCGGTGATGATGCGAAAGCCGAACACGTCCATGATCTCGGCAAAGGGCTTTCGCTGGTCGCGCATCTTCTTGTAGATGGAGAGCAAATGCTTTTGCCGACCGATCACCGTGCCCTTGAGTTCTTCGTCGTCCAGGCTTTGTTGCAGCGACGACTGAATCTGGCGCATCGCGCTTCGCCGGTTACCGCGGGCGCTGGCCACCGCGCGCTTGATCCGCTCGGCGCGCATCGGGTGGATCGCCTGAAACGAAAGATCCTCGAGCTCGATGCGGATGGTGTTGATCCCGAGCCGCCCGGCCACGCGGGCGTAGATCTCCAGCGTCTCGCGGGCGATGCGCCGCTTCTTGTCCGGCCGCAGCGCCCCCAGTGTGCGCATGTTGTGCAGCCGATCGGCGAGCTTGACGATGATGACGCGAATGTCCCGCGACATCGCCAGCACCATCTTCTGGAAGTTCTCCGCCTGAGCGACCGCCTTGTCCTCGAAGGTGATCTGGGTGAGCTTCGAGACGCCGTCGACCAGCTCCGCCACCGGCTGACCGAACTGCTCGCCAAGGGCTTTTTTTGAGACGCCGGTATCCTCGATCACATCGTGCAGCATGGCCGCCATCAGGCTTTGATGGTCCATGTGCATGTTGGCGAGGATGTTGGCGACGGCGAGCGGGTGGGTGACGTAGGGCTCGCCGGAGCGGCGCCGCTGGCCATCATGGGCCTGTTCGGCGTAGTAGAAGGCGCGTTTGACCTGCTGGATCTCGTCCGAGGGTAGATAGCCGCCGAGTCGGTCGGCCAGGTCATCGATGGTGAACATGGAACGCGCCCCTTCGGTTCCGGACTTAGTCGTCGATCTGGATGCTGGGCGCGGCCGGACGCTGGCGCACCGGCGCCTCGACCGGCTCGTCGAGCACCGTGTGATCGACCAAGCCTGCGGCGATTTCACGCAGCGCCATGACCGTGGGCTTGTCGTTCTCCCAGGCAAGCTGCGCATCGCGGGAGCCGCGGGCGAGCTGGCGGGCCCGCTGGGTAGAGATCATCACCAGCTTGAAGCGGTTTTCTACGTTTTCGAGACAATCTTCGACGGTTACGCGCGCCATGGGAGCTTTCCTTTAAAAAACGACGCCGGGCCGGCAGGGCGTGAAACGACCGCCGACTCGGCAAAAATGGGTCACTGGACCCGATAGATTACTCGACCGCCGGCGCCTGTGACAAGAGCGCCTTGAGCAGCGAGGCATGGCGATGCTGCATGGCAGCACGTGTAAGCCGCTGGCTGGTGATCAGCGCCTGCAGCTCGCCAAGCGCGGTGGTGAAATCGTCGTTGATCACCAGGTAATCATACTCGTCGTAATGGGTCATCTCATTGACCGCATCACGCATGCGCCGCGCGATCACCGCGTGCTCGTCGGTACCGCGATTTGACAGGCGCCGCTCGAGCTCGGCCCGTGACGGCGGCAGGATGAAGATCGATACCGCATCACTCATCTGCTCGCGCACCTGCTGGGCGCCCTGCCAGTCGATTTCGAGAATCACGTCCTGACCGGCGGCGAGCAGCTCCTGCACGGCGTGGCGCGAGGTGCCATAATAGTTATCGAACACGCGGGCGTATTCGAAAAAATCGCCGCGTTGGATCATGGCTTCGAACGTCGCGACCGGGCAGAAATGGTAGTTCACTCCGTCCACTTCGCCTTCGCGCCGGCCGCGCGTGGTGTGCGATACCGATACCTGAAGACCGTCCAGGCTCTCGATCAGCTCGCGAACCAGGCTGGTTTTTCCCGCGCCCGACGGCGCCGACACGATAAACAGCGTACCCTGGGACATGAAACGCTCCCCTCAAAAACAGTCGTTGACCCTGGCGTCGCCACGCTTACCGCTCGCAGGTGGCGCTAAAGCCGGGCAGTATCGCATACCTGCCGCGCGGGCTGTAGTAAAAGCCTGGGCGCGCTCAATAAGCGTTAGTCACCCAAGGAGAGTGGCATGCGAGGAACGGTTTTCATTCTGGCGCTGATAGCCCTGGGCGTGGCGCTGCAAAAAGGCATCATCGAGATTCCCCGTCAATGGGCGCCCTGGGCCCCGCTGCATATCGACGACCCGATCACGCCGGTCACCAAACTCAAGCTCAAGCGCCTGGAAGGCGACCGTCAAGGGTGTCTGGCCGCGCTCGACACCGTACCCGCAAGCGAGCTCGACTACACGCCGGTGGCAGACTACTCGCCGACGGCGAGCTGCCCACTTTCCAACATCGTGCGCATCAATTCTAGCAGCGTACGCTTCAACCGAAGCTTCGTCGCCTCCTGCCCCATGGCGTTGGCTTGGGTCATGTTCGAGCGCCACGAACTTCAGCCCGCCGCCGTCGAGCTTATGAGTAGCCGCGTCAGCCAGGTGGATCACGTGGGAAGTTTTGCCTGTCGCAACGTTTACGGAAGATCAACGGGAAGGCGGAGCGAGCACGCTACCGCGGAAGCGCTGGATGTTACGGGGTTTCGGTTCGAAAACGGCCAGCGCATTACGCTGATCAGCAACTGGGACGACGAGGGGTCAGTAGGAGCGTTCTTTAGAGCGGCGCGGGATGGCGCCTGCAAGAGCTTTGGGAACGTGCTGGGACCAAACTATAACGCCGCGCATGCCGACCACTTTCACATGGGCATGCGCGGCTACGGGCTGTGTCGTTAGACGATTACTCGAGGTTGATGTCGTCTTCGTCGGTCAGCGCGCCCGCCGCGGCACCTGCGCCGGCACCGAGGATCGCGCCGCCACCGATGCTGCCGCCGGTGGCCGCCGCGGTACCCGCGCCTACCGCGGCGCCCACACCCGCGCCGCTGGTGGCACGCTCACCGGTGGTGGAACCACAGCCAGCCAGGCCAATCGTCAGTGCCGCAATGGCGGAAAGCGTCACGATGCGCGAGGTTTTCAAAATCGGGGTATGCATGAGTCATCTCCTTATGGGGTGCACTTATACAACCTAGAAAGGTTTGCGCAACTTTGCCAGCCTTGTTTGCGCAAACGCCGATTTAACTCATGTTATTACTGAGCGAGGGTGCCGGATACGTGCGTTTTTCCAGCCACCGCCCAAAAACGAAGATCGCAAGCCCACATAGCGCAAGCCCGGTACCCACGAAGCCCGTGCTCGACGGCGTGAAGCCGGCGCTGATGGCAAGCCCGGCAAGCCAGGCGCCCAGGGCGTTGGCGCCGTTGAACGCCGCGTGATTGAGCGAGGCCGCCATGGTCTGCGCATCTTCGGCCACGTCCATCAGGCGCGTTTGCAGCGACGGCGCCAGCGCCATGCTGGTGCCCACCAGGCCGACGAACAGAAGTCCGGTCCAGACGCTGTTGGCGGCAAAGTAGTAGAGCCCCTGAATCACCGCACACCAGATCAAAATGCGCGGGATCGCGCGCATCAGGTTCTTGTCCGCCATGCGCCCGCCCACCAGGTTGCCGATGATCGAACCGATACCGAAGATCACCAGCACCAGCGGGCCGAGCGCCTCGCTCATGCCGGCCTGGCGGGTCAGCGTGGGCATCACGTAACTGAAGATGGAGAACATGCCGCCGCAGCCGATGCAGGCGATGGCCACGGTCACCAGCACGCGCTGCTTCAGGAGCGCCGAGAGCTCTTTCACGGGGCTTGCCGCCGAATCGACCGGCTGTACCGGCACGAACAGGCGGATCAACAGCGCCGTGATGACGGCAATGACGCCTACGCCGGTAAACGCGATCTGCCAGCCGAACTGATTGCCCGCCCAGGTGCCCAGCGGCGCGCCGAGCAAAATCGCTACGGTCAGCCCCATCATGACCCGCGACACCGCCCGCGCCCGCTGATCCACCGGCACCGCCCCCGCCGCGACCAGCGCGGCCACGCCAAAGTAGGCGCCGTGAGGCAGCCCTGCCAGAAAACGCAAGCCCACGAAGGACCAGAACTCCGGCGCCATGGCACTGGCGATGTTACCAACGGCAAACACGAGCATCAGCAGAATCAATAACAGACGCCGCGGCATGCGCGCCGCCAGCGCCGAGATGATCGGTGCCCCCACGACCACGCCCAGGGCGTAGCTGCTAATGGCGTAGCCCACCTGGGGCACGGTGACCGCGAGATCCCCCGCCACCCGGTTCATCAACCCCATGATGACGAACTCGCTGGTACCGATCCCGAAACCGCCCAGCGCTAACGCAAACTCGGCCAGCCGCGGATTACGCGCCCAACCGGTGGAAGACTCCTGCACACTTGACTCCTCGGGCCTCTGCCCGCTTATCGATTCACAATGGCGCGAATGATCGCAGTATTAGACGAAAGTAGAAACACGTGCGGCCAAAAAGACGGGCGCCAACGCCCTCGTTGACGTTTAGGGCGGATACACTCAAGAACGATACCGCCCATTCAGCGAGTTTTTATGACACCCGAGACCATTCCCCAGGCCATGGCCGCCCTTGCCAAGGTTGATGCCGATATCGCCCGCGCCCTACCCCAGGTCGGCGCCCCCGCCGCCCGGGCGCGCGAGCGCGGCTTTGCCACCTTCTTCTCGACCATCGTCAGCCAGCAGCTCTCCGTCGAGGCGGCGCGCTCGATCATGAATCGGGTCAACACTCTGCTGCCGGCGCTTCATGCCCAAGCGGTGATGGACGTGGAGGGCGAGGTACTGCGCGATGCAGGGCTCTCCTGGCGCAAGGTCGAGTATGCCAGGGGGCTGGCCGAGGCGGAGCTCGCCGGCACCTTCAGCGCCGATGGGCTCGAGCAGTTGAGCGATGAAGAGGTCATCAGCGCCATCACCGCCCTCAGAGGTTTCGGGCGCTGGAGCGCCGAGATTTATCTGATGTTCTCGCTCGGGCGAACGGACGTGTTCCCCGCGGACGATTTGGCCCTGCGCGTGGCGCTGGGGCGGCTGAAAAGAATGGACGACAAGCCCACGCCCAAACAGGCGCGCCAAATGGTCGAACACTGGGCGCCCTGGCGCAGCGTAGGCGCGCTTTTTCTGTGGCACTACTACCGCGGCGAGCCGCTTTAACCACGCATCCTCAGGCGTTCAAGCCCCCGAACTTACCCGCCTGGTAATCCTCGACCGCCTGAATGATCTCCTCGCGGGTGGTCATTACGAAGGGGCCGTGAGAGTAGACCGGCTCGTCGATCACATCGCCGTGGCCGAAGATCAGCCGCGCATCGCTCGATGCCTCGAGTTCGACATGGCCGCCCTCACGATCAAGCTCGATCAGGTGTTGGGCCTTTACTGGCTCGCCGCCCACACTCACATCACCCTTCACCACGTAGAGAAACACCTGCCGCGTTGGGGCGACGGGCAGCGTCTCGCGGCTGCCGGCGGCAAGCGTGAGCGTGGACATGAACACGCCAGTCAACGTATCGATGGGGCCCTGAAGGCTCTCCCACTGTCCGGCGATCAGGTTCAGCTCGACGCCGCCGGCAAGGGGAATTCGGGGAATATCGCCCTGCTGCAGGCCGACGTAGTGCGGCGCGCTCATCTTGAGCTTCGAGGGCAGGTTGATCCAGAGCTGCAGAATCTCCAGCGGCCCGCCGTCGCGCTTGAACTCCGGCGGCGACACTTCCGCGTGGACGATACCGCTGCCGGCGGTCATCCACTGCACACCACCTTCATGAATCACGCTCTGATGGTCGGTGCTGTCGGCGTGGGCCAGCGAGCCTTCGAGAATGAACGTCACCGTCTCGAAGCCGCGGTGCGGGTGCGGGCCAAACGGCAGCCCCTGGTTGTTCGCGGGATACGTCTGCGGGCCGTGGTGGTTCAAAAACAGAAACGGGTCGAGCTGATCGAGCCCGGGCCCCGGTAGCGGCCGCCGGGTGGTGAGATCACCGATATCGTCGCGGTGGGCCGCGTGCTGGCGGATGACGCGGCGCGGGGTTTCAACGTTCGACGCGGACATGTATCGCTCCTTTATCCAGAATGCGCCCAGTGTAAAACCCGGCGCCACGGTTGAGGAGCGAATAATCTGCTTGGGTTGGTTGAAGTAAATCGAGTGGACGCTCCGGGCCGTCGCAGCCCGGCTTCACTGGCTAGAACTCGGTGACGACCGTCACCCCGGCGCTTTCGAACGTATCCATAGTCACCAGCACATCGATCGACGCCTCCAGGCTGATGCGCCGGCCGATCAGCCGCTCAGGGGCCAGCTTGCCGGACTCGATCATCGCCAGCATGTCGCCGTAGCGGTGGGCCTGCATGCCGTGGCTGCCAAGGATTTCCAGCTCGTTGGCGATGATCTGACTCATGGGCACTGCGGGCGTGCTGTGATCGGCAAGCATTAGCCCCACCTGAACGTGGCGGCCGCGCTTTCTCAGATTGCTGATCGAGTTGAAGCAGGTACTTGGGTGGCCCAGCGCATCCAGCGAGACGTGAGCGCCGCCTTGGGTGATCTCGCGCACCGCTTCGACCACGCTACCCACCTCGGCGGCGTTGACGGTCGCCACCGCGCCCAGCTGGCGAGCCAGCTTCAGTGCTTTCTCCGAGATATCCACCGCGACCACGTTGGCGCCCAGGGCATTGGCGATCATCACCGCCGAGAGCCCGACACCGCCGCAGCCGTGCACCGCCACCCATTGGCCCGCCGCGGCGCGCCCCTGGTCCACCACCGCGCGAAACGAGGTCACGAAACGACACCCCAGGCTCGCCGCCGTGGCGAAATCGAGACGTTCCGGCAGCGCCACCAGGTTTACGTCGGCGTAGTGAATGCTCACGTACTCGGCAAAGGAGCCCCAGTGGGTAAAGCCCGGCTGGAACTGATGATCGCACACCTGATGGTTACCCGAATGGCACTCCGGGCAGGCACCGCAGCCGCCCACGAACGGTACCGTTACCCGATCGCCGACGCGCCAGCGGGTCACGTCCTTGCCCACCGCTTCCACGATGCCCGCAAGCTCATGACCCGGCACGTGAGGCAGCACGACATCCGGGTCGTGCCCCATCCAGGCGTGCCAGTCGCTGCGGCATACGCCGTTGGCCATCACCTTCACCACCACGCCGTGGGGTTCGGGCGTCGGGTCAGGTACCTGCTGGATGGCCGGCGGAGCGGAAAAGTTTTCGAAAACAACGGCTTTCATGGAGTACTCCAACGCAGTCATGTGGCGTTTTACTATAACCAGCCGCGCTTGAAATTACTTTTCTGTTGGCTGGACGACAAGACTAATAATGAAGCACTCTTTCATTTGGTTCGGCTAATTTGAAAGAGATAACCACCATGAGCCAAATAGACAAAGTGGATGCCAAAATTATTGGCCACCTGCAGGCCGACGGCCGCCTCTCCAATTCCAAACTGGCCGAGCGGCTTTCCATCAGCGAAGCGACCTGCTGGCGGCGCCATAAACGCCTGGAGGAGAGCGGCGTCATCGAGGGCTATCAAGCTAACTTGAACCGCCGCGCCATCGGCGGCAGCGTACTCGCGTTCGTACAGATCACCTGCACCCAGCACGATGAGGCCGCCACCGCCGAGTTCGAGCGTTTGATACAACAAAGCTCGCGGGTGCTCGCCTGCCACAACACCACCGGCGAAGCGGACTTCCTGCTGCAGGTCGTCGCCCGCGACCTGGACGATTACAGCCACTTCGTCGAGCGGGTACTGCGCCAACTGCCTGGCGTTTCGAGCATCCGCTCGAATCTGTCGCTGCGGGAAGTGAAGGTGACGAACCAGTTGCCGGTGGAAGAATTGGTGGGTGATTAGTCAGCGGATGGCAAGGCTTTCTTCACGCGCATTTAAACTTCCCATCGGCGCTTAAAGACTGCCTGGAAATCCTCTTCTACCTCGTCAAAAAGAAGAGTCAGGAGAAGCGGCTCACGCACGCCATGGTCGAATAACGCGGAATAAGAGAAGACGAACTCGAGCTTGGGTTTTCTATCATTCAGAAAGCGAAAAACCTAGATGAAGCTCACCAAGGTTTAGACGCCAACCGGACACTCCCAGTCCATTTGTGGCTCATTTTGAGCCCTCTGTATCTTGAATCAATTTTCGTTATTCGTTCTATCAATCATTGAAGCGTGGCGCCCCCAAAACCGCTTCAACTCTTCCCCCTCCAGCGCTTCGCTGAACAGAAACCCCTGATACTCATGGGTGTGAAGTTGGCGTATCAGCGACAGCTGCTGCTCGCTTTCCACGCCTTCGGCCACAACCTGCAAGTTCAGGCTTTGCGCCAGCGCAATGACGGCCTTGACGATGGCGGCGTCCTGCACATCGGTAACGACGTGGGACATGAACGAGCGGTCGATCTTCAAGCGGTCGATGGGGAGGCGGCGCAGAAGCGCCAGGTTCGAGTAGCCGGTGCCGAAGTCGTCGACTGACAGCGTCACACCCATCCCGCGCAGCTCGACCAGTATAGTGAGCGCGACCTCCGGATTGAGCACCAGCGCGCTTTCAGTGAGTTCGAGTTCCAGATGGGAAGGTTCCAAACCGGTCTCTTCGAGCACTTTCTTGACCATATCGATGAAGTGGCGGTTATTGAGCTGGATCGCTGAAATGTTGACCGAGACGAACAGCGGCTGCGCCATCTCTTCCTGCCAGTCAAAGGCATAGGTGCAGGCGGTTCGCAGCACCCACTCGCCGATTGGCAGGATCAGGCCCGTGTCCTCGGCCACCGGGATGATCTCACTGGGCTCCACCGTGCCCAGTTCCTCGTCTTCCCAGCGAAGCAGCGCCTCTACCCCGGTAATGCGGCCGTTATCGACATCCACCCTAGGCTGGTAGGCCAGGCGCAAACCGTCGTTGTCGATCGCCAGACGCAGGCGCCGCTCGAGAGCAGCACGGCGTTTTTCGTGGGAGGTCATGTCCAGCTCGAAGAACTGGAAGTTGTTGCGTCCCATGCGCTTGGCGGCGTACATGGCGGCGTCGGCGTGAATCATCAGCGAGTGCTTGTCGCTGCCGTCCTCGGGATGAAGGCTGATCCCGATACTGGTCGAGACCTTGACCAGACTTGCGCCAATTTGAAACGGGTTCGCCAACGTGCTCACTAGCCGTTTGGCCAATTCGGCGGCGTCTTCGCGCGTGGAGTGTTCACCCAGCAGTACGATGAACTCATCGCCGCCAACCCTGGCGACCGTATCGGCCTCGCGAATCATGGTTCTTAACCGAATCGCGGCCTGACGGATGAGCTGGTCGCCGACGTGGTGGCCCAGCGTATCGTTGACCTGCTTGAAGCGGTCCAGATCGACGAAGAACAGCGCGAAAGGCACCTGCTGGCCTAGCTGCTCTTCCAAACGCTCCTCGAGCAGCAGCCGATTGGGCAGCTGGGTGAGCGCGTCGCGGTAGATCATCTGCTTGAGCTCGGCGTTGGCCTCCTGAAGCGAGGCGGCCAGCTGCGCGTTGCGTGACGACATATGGGCGTCGAACAGCGAGATCATCAGCGCCGCCAGCATGATGCAGGTAGAGACCAGCGCTACGCTAATGGCCAGCTGGCCGGTAGAGATGCCGACATTGGCAGAAGGCACGAACCCTTGTGGATAGACCGCTGCCGCCATGCCGGTATAGTGCATGCCGGAAATACCCACGGCCATGACCAGCGCCGCAATCAGGCGCTGCCAAAGCGGCGCGCGGCGCGTACCGGTCGGGTTGAGCCGAAAGGCGAGCCAGAGCGCCACGCCAGAGGCGGAGACCGCAATCGCCACCGAGGTCAAAAAAAGCGCTGGCGCATAGCGCATGCTGCCTTCGATATGCATCGCCGCCATGCCGACGTAGTGCATCAAACACACGCCGCCGCCCATGATCAGCGCACCGATGGACAGTCGTGACAGCGATACCCGCCCGGACTGCACGATAAATAGCGCCAGCGCCGAGGACGCAATCGCCGCCACCAGCGAGAGTAGCGTCAGGAAAATACCGTAATCGACGCGGGCGCCCATCTCCATGGCCAGCATGCCGATGAAATGCATCGCCCAGATGCCGGTGCCCATGGCAAAGGCGCCGCCGGCCAGCCATAAGTGGCGCACGACGCCACGGCTTGCCCGAACGCGGCCGGCGAGGTCCAGCGCGGTGAACGACGCGATGCTGGCCACACCAAAAGAGAGCAGGACCAACGCCAGATTGTAGGACGTGTGATGATCGTGCATGGCGCGTTTTTACCAGAGCCGCGTGGAAAGAGTGACTGATTTTAAATCAAGTTAATCCACTTGCTCTGGGTTATCAAACGGCTATCCAGCCAACACTTCATTCTTTCGGCTGACCTCGTCTCATACCGATCGGTCTACTCAATATTCTGAATCTGCTCACGCATCTGCTCGATCAGCACCTTCAATTCCACCGCGCATCGTGTGGTGTCGGCGACCACCGATTTCGACGAGAGCGTGTTGGCTTCGCGGTTGAGCTCCTGCATGAGAAAGTCGAGCCGGCGTCCCTGGGGGCCCTTTTGGGTGAGCTGGCGGCGCACCTCATCGACGTGGGTGTCGAGGCGGTCGAGCTCTTCGTCGACGTCCGCCTTTTGCGCCACTATGACCAGCTCCGCTTCCAGCCGCTGGGGGTCGAGCTCGGTGCGGGCGGCTTCCAGCCGCTCGAGTAGTAGCGCGCGCTGGCGCTCGAGAATTTGTGGAAGAAAGCCGCGTACCTGATTGACCTGTTCGCTGACCGCGTCGAGCCGTGACGCGATCATCTCGCCGAGCTTGTCGCCTTCACGGGCGCGGGCGTCGATCAGATCCAACAGTGCCTGGTCGAACAGCGCGAGTGCCCGCGCCTTGATCAAATCCTGATCGAGATGACGGGTTTGCAGGACGCCGGGGTAATTCAACAACTCGAGTGTGGTGGGCGCGCGGGCGTCGGGGATCCGGGCGTTGATCGTCGCCAACGCATTGGCGATTTCTGCCAGTTGCGCCTCGTCGACACTGGGCGCCTGGGCCTCCTCGGCGCTTTCGAAGCGCAGAGTGCACTCTATCTTGCCGCGGGCCAGGCGCTGCCTGAGCGCTTCGCGCAGGGCGGGCTCGAGATCGCGCAGCGCCTCCGGCAGGCGAAAATGCAGGTCCAAGTAGCGCTGGTTCACGGAGCGGATTTCGATCTGCAGGGTGCCGATGGCGCTGGCTTCTTCGGCCCGGGAAAACGCGGTCATGCTGTGTACGCGGTGAGTAGCGGCCATTGAGGTCATCCTTGTGAGAGCGCATTTGCGCCAGTCTACCTGAGGTGGGCGGGTTTAGGCGGTCAGGACGTGTACAATGGGCGCCTTTTATGAATTCTGCGCGCTCACGCGCAATTGAGAGGTGCCATGCGTCCCGATGTTGTTCGCCCCAGCGGCCGCGAGGCCGACCAGCTGCGCGATATTCGCCTGACCCGTGACTATACCCGCCACGCCGAGGGCTCGGTGCTGGTGGAGTTCGGCGATACCAAAGTGCTGTGTAACGCAAGCGTCGAGGCGGGCGTGCCGCGCTGGCTGCGCGGCAAGCACCAGGGCTGGGTCACCGCCGAGTACGGCATGCTGCCCCGCGCCACCCACACGCGAGGCGGCCGTGAAGCCAGCCGCGGCAAGCAGGGCGGACGCACGCTCGAGATCCAGCGGCTGATCGGGCGCAGCCTGCGCGCGGCGGTGGATCTCAAGAAGCTCGGCGAGTTCACCATCACCGTGGATTGCGACGTGATCCAGGCCGACGGCGGCACCCGCACCGCAGCGATCACCGGCGGCTGCGTGGCGCTGGTGGATGCGATCCGTTTTCTTCAGCGCGAGAAAAAGATCAAGGGCGACCCGTTCAAACAGCTGGTGAGCGCGATTTCGGTGGGCATCTTCAAGGGGTCGGCGGTGCTGGATCTGGACTACCCGGAAGACAGCAAGGCCGACACCGATCTGAACGTGGTGATGACGGAAAGCGGTGAGCTGATCGAGGTGCAGGGCACCGCCGAGACCAAAGCCTTCAGCCGCCACGAACTCAACGCCATGCTGGATCTGGCCGAGAAGGCCGGCGCCGAGCTGCTCGAGCATCAGCGCGAGGCACTGGGCATTCGCGGCTGATCGGCTGCGCCCATGTAGAAACGTCAACGTGTAGAAACGCCAAAGGCCAGCATGATGCTGGCCTTTTTGCGAACGGCTCGCTAAAGGCGACGCGGGAAGCCGTCTTCGCTTAAAGCGCGAGATCGTACTCGACGATCAGCGGCGCGTACTCGGAGAAGGTGGCGTCATAGTCGATCCAGGCGTCGACCACGTGGCGGCGAAAGTTCGGGCCGACCAGCTGGTAATCGATGCGCCAACCTTCCTGGCGGTCGCGAGGAACATCCTGGTCGAGCTTCGGCCACCAGGTGTATTCGCCGGCGTCGCGGTTGATTTCGCGGAAGGTGTCGATGAAGCCGGTCGGGCCGAGCACCTGGTCCATCCAGGCGCGCTCTTCCGGGCGAAAGCCAGAGGTGAGCTGGTTGTCGGACCAGTTGGCCAGATCGACAGTCTTGTGGGCGATGTGCCAGGTCCCGCAGATGATGTACTCGCGGCGCTTGCGCGACATCTTGGTCAGGTACTCCTGGTACTGCTCCATGAAGGCGTGCTTGGCCTTTTGGTCCGAGCCGTCGGGCATCAAAAACGTGGCGATGCTGAAGCGGTCATAGTCCGCCTGCAAAAAGCGCCCTTCGTGGTCGCACTGGGGAAAGCCCAGCCCGTACATGATCGCCTTGGGAATCTTACGACAATAAAGGCCCACGCCGGAGAAGCCGTCCTCCTCGGCATCGAGAAAATAGCCTTCGAAGCCTTCCGGATAGAGGATATGGTCGCCCAGTTCGAAGCTCTTGGCCTTGAGATTCTGCACGCAGACCACGTCGACATCCTGCTGAGCCAGCCAGTCCAGGAAGCCTCGGTCGACGGCATCGCGTATACCATTGACATTAATGCTGGCAATTTTCATAAATCGTCCCTTTTGCGTCGCTGCGGTATGATACCCGACGTTTCGACGTTTGGGTAAATAGGCAGCCTCAATCAGGCGTGTTACCTGATCAAATCGGTTACTTTCACTCACTTTCGACTCAAGAGACGATCATTGTGACTTCGACTCTCAAAACCTATCAGCGCGACTTCATCGCCTTCGCCATCGAACAGGGCGTACTCAAATTCGGCGAGTTCACGCTCAAGTCCGGGCGTGTCAGCCCCTATTTCTTCAACGCCGGTCTTTTTCAAACCGGACGCGCCTTGGCCAAACTCGGCCGCTTCTACGCCCAGGCGATCATGGACAGCGACCTTCGCGCCGATGTGCTCTTCGGCCCGGCCTACAAGGGCATTCCCCTGGCCGCCGTGACCGCCGCGGCGCTTGCCGACCATCATGGCCGGGACATGCCCTACGCCTTCAATCGCAAGGAGGCGAAGGCCCACGGCGAAGGCGGCAACATCGTCGGCGCAGCGCTTGCCGGCGACATTCTGATCATCGACGATGTGATCACCGCCGGTACCGCCATTCGCGAGGTGATGACGCTGATCGAGGCTCAAAGCGCCCGCGCCGCCGGCGTCATCATCGCGCTGGATCGCCAGGAGCGCGGCCAGGGCGAGAAGAGCGCGCTGCAGGAAGTCACCGCCAACTACGGCATGCCCGTCGTTAGTATCGTCACGCTCGAGCAGGTACTTGAATATCTCGAAGAGCATGCCGGCGGCGAGATGCTCGCCTACGCCGAGGCGGTGCGCGCCTACCGCGACCGCTACGGCGTCACCGCCGCCTAATTGCCGGCGCCCTGGTAGCCCTGCTGGCGCCAGGCCTCGTAACTCACCACCGCGACGGCGTTGGAGAGATTGAGACTGCGGTTGTTGGGCTGCATGGGGATCCGAAGCTTTTGGGCATCGTCGATCGCGGCGTGGACATCCGCTGAGAGCCCGCCGGTTTCCGAGCCGAACAGCAGCACGTCCCCCGGGGCAAAGGCGGCCTCGCTGTGCGCCTTGACGCCTTTCGTGGTGATCGCCCAGATCCGGCGGCCGGCCATCGCCTCGACAAAGGCGGCGAAATTGGCGTGGCGCGTCACGTTGGCCAGGTCCCGATAGTCGAGCCCCGCGCGGCGAAGCTTCTTCTCCTCGAGATCGAAGCCCAACGGCTCGATCAAATGCAGCCGACAGCCGTTATTGGCCACCAGGCGCATGATGTTGCCCGTATTGGGCGCCATGCGCGGCTCGAACAGCGCTACTTCAAACATGCCTCTTCCTTTGCGTGCTGCGCCGGCCGGTAGATCAACGGCCGGGGCAGGCTCAACGCGGAAAGCAAAGGCGTGGCGCCTTTAGCGGTCGCGTATTATACAAGCTCTTATAGAACTTTGGTCTAATGCTATAAAAGATTTTTTAGACGCTACCGGCCACTTTTATTCACCGGTTTCGCCTTCGTCTTGCCGGCCTGTATGATACGGCCAAAGCGTCCCGCTTTCCTCTCAGGTAGTGATCATGTCCTCTATTCTCAGCCGCATCAAAGGCCTCAACCCGCGACAGCAAGAGGCGGTTCGATATATCGACGGCCCCTGCCTGGTACTGGCTGGCGCAGGCTCGGGCAAGACCAGCGTGATCACCACCAAGATCGCCTATCTCGTTCAGGAGTGCGGCATGAGCGCGCGGCGAATCGCCGCGGTCACCTTCACCAACAAGGCCGCCCGAGAGATGAAAGAGCGGGTCGGCCAGATGCTCAAGGGCAAGGAAGGCCACGGGCTGACCGTCTCGACCTTCCACACCCTGGGGCTCAACATCATTCGCGGCGAGCTGAAAACCCTGGGCTACAAGCCGGGCTTTTCGCTGTTTGACCCGGAAGACGCCAAGGCGCTCTTGCGCGATCTGATGAACAAGGACGCTCAGGTCGACGCCGAGCAGATCAACGCGGTGCAGGCCAAAATCTCCACCTGGAAAAACGATCTGGTGCTGCCAAGCCAGGCGCTATCCCACGCCGAAGACGAGGACGAGCAGTTCGCCGCGCGGGTGTATGAAGCCTACATGCGCCATTTGAAAGCCTACAACGCGGTGGATTTCGACGACCTGATTCTGCTGCCGGTAGTGCTTTTGCAAAACGACGCAGAGGCGCTGGCGCGCTGGCGGCGCAAGATCCACTACATGCTGGTGGACGAGTATCAGGACACCAACGTCTCGCAGTATCTTTTAGTGAAGCTTTTGATGGCCGAGCGCGCCACCTTCACCGTGGTCGGCGACGACGATCAGTCGATCTACGCCTGGCGCGGCGCGCGCCCGGAGAACCTGGTGACGCTGGGCGAGGATTTTCCCCGCTTGAACGTCATCAAGCTTGAGCAGAACTATCGCTCCACCGGTACCATCCTGCGCGCGGCGAACACGCTGATTGCCAATAACCCCCACGTCTACGACAAGACGCTCTGGTCGGAGATGGGCGACGGCGCGCCGATCCGCGTGGTAGTCAACCGCCACGAGGAGGCCGAGGCGGAGCGGGTGGCGAGCGAAATGCTCACCCGGCGCATCAAGGAGAAAGCGGAGTGGCGCGACTTCGCGGTACTCTACCGGGGCAATTTTCAGGCCAGGCTTTTGGAGCTCAAGCTCCAGCACTACCAGATTCCCTACAAGCTCTCCGGCGGCACCTCGTTTTTCTCGCGCAACGAGATCAAGGACGCCATGGCCTACCTGCGCCTTCTGATCAATCCGGCGGACGACAACGCCTTCTTGCGCATCGTCAACGTGCCGCGCCGCGAGATCGGCCCCGGCACGCTCGAAAAGCTCGCCAACTACGCCAACGACCAGGCCTCCGGCCGCGCCATTTCGCTGTTCAACGCCTGCCGCGAATTGGGCCTGGAGCAGGTGCTGCCGACCCGGGCGGTGGAGCGTCTGGGGCGCTTTACCCACTTCATCGAAGGGGTCAGAAAGCGCATGGACCAGGGTGACGCCATCGCCGCCATTCGCGACATGCTGCGCGACATGGATTACGAGGCCTGGCTCTACCAGAACGCCAGCGCCCCGACCATCGCCGAACGGCGCATGGCCAACGTGTGGATCTTGATCGACCAGCTCGAGAAGTCGCTCAATCGCGACCCGGAAGAGGACGACGACTCGACGGCAACAGAAACCGACGGCGTCGAAGCGGCCATCTCGCGGCTGGTGCTGCGCGATATTCTCGAGCAGCAGGCCGAGGAGGACGACTCCGACCGCGTGCAGCTACTCACCATGCACGCCTCGAAAGGTTTGGAGTTTCCCCACGTCTACCTGATGGGGCTCGAAGAGGATCTGCTACCCCACCGTAACGCCATCGAGGTCGGCACCGTCGAGGAGGAGCGCCGCCTGGCCTACGTGGGTATCACCCGTGCCCGGCGTACGCTGACCATGACGCTGGCCCGCCAGCGCAAGGCGTACGGCGAGCTGATGGACTGCCAGCCGAGCCGCTTTCTCGACGAGCTGCCCGCCGACGACCTCGAATGGGAGGGGCGCGCCGACAAGGAAGACCCGGACAAGAAACAGGCACGCGGCAAGGATGCGATCGCCGGGCTGCGCTCGCTGCTGGGCTAGATACGCGCACGATAAAATCGGGTGAATATCGAGTTATCCACAGCCGGACCGAGCCGAGCGGCTGTGGATGGCTTGAATGGGCGCGTTAGCGGACGCGCTCGATCATGTAGTCCACCATCGCCTTGAGCTCGTCGTCGCTGGCGGTGCTCGCGCCCCGGGGTGGCATCACGCCCTTGCCCAGGATCACACTTTGATAGAGCGTCTCACGCCCCTGCGCCAGCCGCTCCCGCCAGGCGCTTGCGTCACCCAGTTTCGGCGAGCGGGCGATACCGGTGGCGTGGCAGGTGGCGCAGCGCGCGCGAACGTAAAGCGCCTCGCCGTCGAGACGGCGGTGATCGACGCTTGAGCCTTCGCTTTCGGTGTCAGACTCGGCATCGTCAGCAACCGGTAGCGGCGTCTCGCCCTCGACACTCTCATCAAACGCCTCGCTCTTTTCAGCCGGCGTCGCCATGACCGGCTCGATCAGATAGTGCGTGGCCGCACGTATCTCGTCGTCGGTCAGGTTGGGATTGCCGCCGCGGGGCGGCATGGCGCCGATGCCGTCGATGGCGTGCTGCACCAGCGTCTCGACGTCCTGCTCCAGGCGCGCCGTCCAGTGATCGCTTTCGCCGCGGATCGGCGCGCCGGCCACGCCGGTTTGGTGACACGCCATGCAGAGCCGGTCATAGACCGCCTCGCCCTCTCCGGTCTCACCGGCCACGGCGACGCTTGATAAAACGCCGAACACTACTGCCGCTACGCGCCTGACGCTCACCGTGGACTCCTTGTATGACACATCGCCCCGACCGGCCGAAAGCCACGTCGGGGCGTGAAGAAAAAGGGGGAAACGATCGCGAGCGCTAGTGCGTCGCGACCGATGGCTGGCTCGAACGTCAAGCCCACGCCGACACCGTCAGAAGATGAGCTTGAACACGCCCGTTAGCGTCAACAAACCGACGAGGAAGATAAATACGATAATACCGAGAATGATTTTCACCAGCGTTCCTCCATGAATTGAACAGTCGTCCTTGTGCGAACGCCCTCAGTATAGAGTAAAAAGGCGTTTTTCAACGACCGTTTGCCGCGATTACGAAGGCTGACGCCACGCATAAAGCCATTGCTCGCTTTCACGCTCGAACCCGGCATCGAGGTAAAGCCTGACGGCCGGGGCGTTCTGCGCATCGACGGTTAGACAAAGCTCACGGGCGCCAGCCTGAAACGCCAGCCGCATCGCCCGCTCTAAAAGCGCCCGGCCAAGCCCTCGACCGCGTAAGCCCGGCAATAACCCCATCAGCTGAAGCTCCCAGCGCGCGGGGCCTTGCGGTGCCAGCAGCAGCACACCCGCCGTTTCGCCATCGTGAAGAATGCGATACCAGTGCCTGGGGGCATCGGGAGCCCCGGCGTAAAATCCCGACAGTAGCGTTCGTATCGGCAGCGCCTCGAGCAGCGCCGGACAGTCGAGCGAGCCGTCGCTGACGCCTTGTAACAGCGAGAGCTGCGCTTCGCGCTCGAGCGCGTCGAACGGGGCTGTCTCAAGCGTCTGCGTGGCAGGCGGCGTTGAAAGCGTGACGTTCAAGTGCCAAAGCGTAGCCAAGCGCTCCATGGCGCTTCGTACAAGCACCGGCTCCCAGTGCCTGTCACCTGCCGCAAGCGCCACGTGGCAAAGTGCGACTCCCTGCTCGTCGACCGACTGACGGGCATCTCTCAAAAGCGCGCCCACACACGCGTGCTGAACACCGGGTAGCCAGAGCCGGGCGATGGCCCCCTCCATGGGCTCGATCCATAGCGCCGTCTCGATGTGAGCGCCTCGTTTGACGACGCGAAGCCCCTGCCAATCGCTTTTCGGTGCACGCTTCATCCGCTGTAACGCGCGCTGCAGGTCGGCCTGACAGGACGGGTCTGTCACCGCACCGAGCTTCAAGAGCGCTTCGCGGCGCTGCTTGAAAGGGCACGCGCCCACGCAATAGTGGTCGAACGCTTCGTGACATGGCATGTTAGCTTCTCCGACGTAACGCGACGGATTCGTCCGGTCCCGCTGTGAATGAAAGGAGTCCTGCACTGCTATGCGTATACTGCTGGTCGAAGACGATCCCAGTCTAGCGTCGGGAATTCGCCTGGCCTTGAAGCCCGAACACTACACCGTGGATCATCTTGGCGATGGCGCCGCGGCGTTGAACGTCCTGAAAAACGAAATTTTCGATGCGGTTATTCTGGACCTGGGCCTGCCGCGCCTGGATGGCATGGCGGTGCTGGAAGGCGCACGCCGTCTCAACGTACAGGTGCCCGTGCTGATCCTCACCGCCCGCGACGGTGTCGACAGCCGCATTGCCGGGCTCGACGCCGGTGCCGACGACTACCTGACCAAACCCTTCGAGGTCGAGGAGCTCAAGGCGCGCCTGCGGGCGCTGTTACGCCGAAGCCAGGGTCAGGTAAGCTCCAGGCTTTGCTGCCGCGGTATCGAGCTCGATCCGGAGTCGCTCAGCGTCACCTACCAGGGCCAGGAGATCGCGCTGTCGCGCCGCGAGTTTACCCTGCTGCAGGAGTTCATGAGCCATCCGGGGCGCGTGTTCACCCGTGACGCGCTCGCTCAGCTGCTTTACGGCTGGGAGGAGGATGTCGAGAGTAACGCCATCGAGGTGCACGTTCATCATCTTCGCCGCAAGCTCTTCAGCGACGCGGTGCGCACCGTGCGCGGCATCGGCTACGTGATGGACAAGGCCACCGCAGAGCCTGCGCCGTGACATCGCTTCGCCAGCGCACTCTCGGCCTGACCCTGCTGGTGTTTGGTCTTAGCGTGCTGGTCATCGGCTATATCAGCTATCGCTACGCCGCCCAGGAGATCGAGGAGCTTTACGACGCGAGCCTTTCGCAAAACGCGCGGCTGCTCGAAGGATTTTTGCGCGCGCCGCTGCCCGAGGCCGACCGCGACGTGCTGCTGGAGAGCCTCGCCCGGGCGCTCTCCGAGGCAGAAGGCGCATCGGAGCGCGCCGACAGTCCTCTCTACGAAAGCCACCGCTACGAAAGCCCGCTGGTGTTCCAGCTCTGGGAAGGTGATTCGCTGCTGCTGCGTTCGACGGCGGCCCCAACCGCGGCGCTCAACCGGCAGCCGCCGGGCTACTCCTCGCTCGAGGTAGAGAACCAGGCATGGCGCGTCTACACGCTGAGCGTGCCGGAGACCGACCGCCGGGTGGTCGTGGGCGAGCGTGAGGACGTGCGCGACGAGCTGATCGCCCGGGTGGCACTTCGCACCCTGATGCCGGATCTGTTGGGTCTGCCGCTTTTGACGGCGCTTTTGTGGTGGTCGATCGGCTGGGGGCTGTCGCCGCTGTCGCGCATGGCCGAACAGATCCGAAACCGCGACCCTAATAATCTGAAACCGCTCTCGCGGGAGCCACTGCCGCTCGAGCTTGCCACCATCGCCGGCGCGCTCGACCGGCTGCTCGAACGAGTGGGCCGGCTGAGAGCGCGCGAAAAGCGCTTCATCGCCGATGCTACCCACGAGCTTCGAACGCCGCTGGCCGTGCTCGACCTTCACGCCCAGAACGCGCTGGCCGCCGATAACGCCGAGGATCGCGGGACCTCGTTGACGCTCCTGCGCGATGGCGTAGCGCGCGCCACCCGGCTGGTTGGCCAGCTTTTGACGCTTGCACGGCTCGACCCGGACGTGGATGCGCCGCCGGCGGCCAGGCGTATCGACGTCGCTTTTGAAACTCGCGAAACGCTGGCGAAGCTCTCGCCGCTGGCCGCCAAAAGCGGCCATCAGCTGTTAATGAATGCCGACCCGCACGCAAGCTGGCGCATGGATGAGGAGCCCGGCGCCATCGAAACGCTGATCCAGAACCTGGTCGGCAACGCGCTGCAGCACGCCCCACCCCAGACCACCGTGACCGTCACCCTAAAGGCCGATGCAAAAACCGTCACCGTTCTCGTCGACGACCAGGGCCCGGGCATTATCGAGAGCGAGCGCCTGCGCGCCCTGGAGCGTTTTCAGCGCGCGGGGCCAGGTGCCGGGGCGGGTCTGGGGCTTTCGATCGTCGGGCGGCTGGTCACGCGCCACTCGGGTGAACTGAGTCTCGAGGACGCCCCCGACGGCGGGCTTCGCGTGCGCGCAGTGCTTGCACGTCACGCGGCGGCTACACCGTCATAGCGTTGGGTTATCACCTTCATTTAACAAAGTTTGGACACTCTTAAGCTTGTGATAAGAATCATGTGTAACTCTTGAAGTACGAAACGGGCTCCCAGGCTCGCTCACTCTTACTCTGGAGGTATCGCCATGAATCTGATGGTTCGCAAACCCAAGCCGCT
This sequence comes from Halomonas sp. GD1P12, assembly GCF_025725645.1. NCBI lineage: Bacteria > Pseudomonadati > Pseudomonadota > Gammaproteobacteria > Oceanospirillales > Halomonadaceae > Halomonas > Halomonas sp. GD1P12. The sequence continues at coordinate 3,733,610 of NZ_CP107007.1, forward strand.
TGTCCAATTCGGCCAGACCCCGTTCCTGACCACTCCGGCTGCGAAAAAGCTGACCCCGGACAGCCCGGCGTTCGAGCTTTTGACCGATTTCAAACAGGTCGCCCCGCAGTCGGTCGCCTCGGATATGCCGATCAACGAGGCGAATCTGAAAATGCGCCACAGCGGTGTTCGCCTGCTGTTCGTAATCGACCCGGAAGGCCACTGCATCGGCGTGCTGACCTCCAAGGAAGTGATCGGCACTCGCCGCGTGAACCTGGCCATGCAGCAGCGCCAGATCGATCGCGAGGAAGTCACCGCCGAGATGATCATGACGCCCTGGGAGAAGCTCAGCGCCATGCCGCTGGAGCATCTGGAATCCCTGAGCATTCAGGATCTGATTCTCTCCATGGAGAGCTTTACCGAGCAGCACCTGTTGATCACCGAGCACAACGACGAGCACGCGCTGAGCGTTCGCGGCCTGATCTCGGTGACCGATATTCAAAATGCCATCGGTAAGGGCGCGAACAGCAAGGTATCGAGCTCCGCCATCCCGATGGCCAGCAGCTTCGCCGATATTTGCCAGGTTATCACCGGCCACGATTTGTAAGCCCCGCCTGTTTTGCCGAACGAATTTGCCGAATAAAAAAACCGCCCTCCTTCGAGGGCGGTTTTCGTTTGGCTCACGCCATACGTCAAACGCTTGCGAGCCTAGAACAGCGAGGCGTTGATCAGCAGGTGCGCGCCGATACTCGCGGCGTAGCCGAGCAAAATGGCCGGCACCCAGCGTAGATGCACCGCAAAGGTGTAGATGCCGCGGGCCTGACCCATCAGCGCCACGCCCGCCGCCGAGCCCATGGAGAGCAGGCTTCCGCCTACGCCAGCGGTCAGGGTGATCAGCAGCCAGTTGCCCTCGGACATGTCCGGCGCCATGGAGAGCACGGCGAACATGACGGGAATGTTATCCACCACCGCCGAGATCAGCCCCAGCACCACGTTGGCCCAGACCGGATTCCAGCCGCCGTAGAGCGTCTCGGAGAGAAGCGCGAGATAGCCCATGAACCCGAGCCCGCCCACGCACAGCACTACCCCGTAGAAGAACAGCAGCGTGTCCCACTCGGAGCGGGCGATCCGGCTGAAGATATCGAAGGGCACCACGCTTCCAAGCTGCTCGAGCTTTTTCCAGTCGCCGCGGCGCGAGTAGCGCTCACGCTTGCGCTCGAGCGAGCGCGGCAGACTCCGGCGCAGGTAGTAGCCGAAGAACTGCAAAAGCCCGAGACCGAACATCATGCCCATCGCCGGCGGCAGGTAGAGTATCGAGTGGCACAGCACCGAGATCGCCACGGTCAGCAGGAAAAGCACGATGATGCGTCGTGCGCCGCGCTTGAGCCAGACGTTTTCGGTGAGCGCGGCGGGCTGACGATTCTGGATGAAGAAGTTCATGATGGTGGCGGGGACCATGAAATTGATGATCGCCGGCACCAGCAGCACGAAAAAGCCCATGAACGGTACCTGACCACCCTGCCACACCATCAGCGTGGTGATATCGCCAAACGGGCTGAAGGCGCCGCCGGCGTTGGAGGCAACCACCACGTTGACACAGCAAAGGCCGATGAACTTGTTATCGCCTTCGGCGACCTTGAGCACCACGGCGCACATCAGCATCGCCGTGGTCATGTTGTTGGCGATCGACGAGATGAAAAAGGCGAGCACGCCGGTGATCCAGAAAAGGCTACGGTAGCTAAAGCCCTTGCGCACGAGCCAGGCGCGCAGCGCATCGAACACCCGGCGCTCCTCCATGGCGTTGATGTAGGTCATCGCCACCAGCAAAAACAGCAAAAGCTCGGTGTACTCCAGAAGCGTTTCGCGAAACGCCTCCTCCGAGACCTCGGGCATGCCCGCCTGCACGTAGACCCAAGCCACGATCGCCCAGATCAGCCCCGCCGCAACCAGCACGGGCTTGGACTTGCGCATGTGGATGATTTCTTCGGACATCACCAGCGCATAGGCGAGGATAAACAGCGCAACGGCGGTGATACCGGCAGCAGATGTGGTGAGATCGATGGGGCCGGGGGCGGCGAAGGCGAGCGAGGGAAAAGCGAGAAGCACAAACGAGATCAACAGCCAGGCACCCCGGCGGTTGGAGCACCGGGCTGCGAGGGCGTTTGATGGAGTCATGGCGGCGAGATCCTGGGCGTTTAGGTGGAGAGACACCGCCGAATGATAAGCACACTAACGACGTGTTGCAACGCAGCGGTTGCGCATACGATGCGACAATTGACCGCGTCTTGCAAAGCCCAATTTGTGAATCTTTGCAACGTTATTCGACGGTGACGCTCTTGGCCAGGTTACGCGGCTGGTCGACGTCGGTGCCCTTGAGTACCGCCACGTGATAACTCAGAAGCTGCAGCGGAAGCGTATAGAGAAGCGGCGCCAGCGCTTCGTGCACGTGGGGTAATGTCAGTACCTCGATGCCTTCCTCGGGCTTGATGCCCACGTTCTCGTCGGCGAAGACAAAAAGCTGCCCGCCGCGAGCGCGAACTTCCTGCAGGTTCGACTTGAGCTTTTCGAGCAGGTCATCGTTGGGCGCCACCGAAACTACCGGCATTTCGCTGTCGACCAGCGCAAGAGGGCCGTGCTTGAGCTCACCGGCCGGGTACGCCTCGGCGTGAATGTAGGAGATCTCCTTGAGCTTGAGCGCGCCTTCCAGCGCTACCGGGTAGTGGGCGCCACGCCCTAAAAAGAGCGCGTGGTGCTTCTCGGCAAAGGCCTGGGAGAGCGTCTCGATCTGGCTATCCAGCGCCAGCACTTTTTGGCAAAGCTCGGGCAGCGTGCGCAGTACTTCGACGATGTCGCGGTAATCGCCCCGCTCTTTTACCTTCGCCACCGACAGCGTCAGCAGCATCAGCGCCACCAGCTGGGTGGTGAATGCCTTGGTCGAGGCCACGCCGATCTCCGGGCCAGCGCGGGTCATCAGCGCCACATCGGATTCGCGTACCAGCGAGCTTCCCGGCACGTTGCAGATCGCAAGCGTTCCCACATAGCCCAGGGTTTTGGCAAAGCGCAGCGCCGCCATGGTGTCCGCGGTTTCGCCGGACTGGGAGAGCGTGACGAACAGCGTGTCGTCTGGTACCACCGGGCAGCGGTAGCGATACTCCGAGGCGACCTCCACCTGAACCGGCACGCCGGCGTAGCGCTCGAGCCAGTAGCGCGCGACCATACCTGCATGGTAGCTCGTGCCACAGGCGACGATATGGATCTGGCGCGTGGCCTTGAACAGCGACACCGCCTCGGGGCCGAAGCTTTCGACCAGCACGCTGTCGGCGCTCAAGCGCCCTTCCAGCGCCGCGCTGATCAGCCCGGGCTGCTCGAAGATCTCCTTGAGCATGTAGTGGCGGTATTCACCCTTGCTCGCCGCACCGTCACCGTGCTCGAAGGTCTGAACCGGGCGGTCGACGGATGTTCCGTCGCGGTCGATCACCTGAACCTTGCCGTGCTCGCGCAGCACCACCAGATCGCCCTCTTCGAGATAGATGAAGCGGTCGGTCACCGGCAAAAGCGCCATCGGATCCGAGGCGAGAAACGCCTCGTCGATGCCCACGCCGACCACCAGGGGGCTTCCCTGACGGGCGCCGATCACCACGTTCGGCTCCGCGGCGCTCACTACCCCCAGCGCGTAGGCGCCGCCGAGCTGGTCGACGATCTGCCGGGTCGCCTCATAAAGACTCGCGCCCCCCTTGATACGCTCGTCGAGCAGATGAGCGATCACTTCGGTATCGGTTTGCGACTCAAACGTATAGCCGTCGCCTTCGAGGCGGCGTTTGATCGATTCGAAGTTTTCGATGATGCCGTTATGCACCACGGCGACCCGGTCGCTGCTGTGGTGCGGGTGGGCGTTGGCCTCGACGGGCGTGCCGTGGGTGGCCCAGCGGGTGTGGGCAATGCCGAAGGTGCCGGGCAGCGGTGCATCCTCGAGTTTTTGTGCCAGTGCGGCCACCTTGCCGACCGCACGGTGGCGCTTTAGCTGGCCACCGCTTGGCACCGTCATTCCGGCAGAGTCATAGCCCCGGTACTCCAGGCGCCGAAGACCCTCCAGCAGAATTTCCTGTACGTTGCGCTGTGCAACCGCTGCGACGATGCCACACATGGCTCACTCCTTGGCGTTTTGGGCAGTAATAGGGTTAAGACGTTTTTTTGGCCGGGCGTGACCAGGGCGTTTTCTGGGTTTGCTGACTGCGCGCCAACGCCAACGCATGGTCGTCGACATCCCGCGTCACCGTCGAGCCCGCGCCGACCGTCGCCCCCGCGCCGATCAGCACAGGGGCGACCAGGGCGCTGTTGGAGCCGATGAACGCACCGTTCTCGATGACGGTTTGATGCTTGTTCGCACCGTCGTAATTGCAGGTAATCACGCCGGCGCCCACGTTCACATCGCGGCCCAAACGCGCATCGCCTACATAACTCAAATGGTTGATCTTACTGCCTTCGCCCACCTCGGCATTCTTGGTCTCGACGAAGTTGCCAATTTTGGCCCCCCGCGCCAGCCGCGTTCCCGGGCGCAGTCGGGCAAAGGGGCCAATCTGATTGTGGCCAGTGGTTACGGTATCTTCTATTACGCTGTGGCTGTCAATCGTACTATCGGGGCCCAGCGTGCTGTTTTTAATCACACTGTAGGGCCCGACGCGTACGCCTTTTTCCAGGCGTACTTCGCCTTCGAACACGCACCCGACGTCGATGAAGACGTCCTCGCCACAGGTGAGCGAGCCGCGCACGTCCAGCCGTGTCGGGTCCGCCAGCGCCACGCCCTGCTCCATCAACGCCTCGGCCAGCATAAGCTGGTGGGCGCGCTCAAGCCTGGCCATCTGAGCGCGATTGTTGATGCCTTCGACCTCGAGAGCGCTTTGCGGCTGGGCGGTGCAGACTCGGGTGCCTTCATTACTTGCAAGCTCGATCACGTCGGTCAGGTAGTACTCGCCCTGGGCGTTTTGATCCGAGAGCTTTGGCAGCCAGCGCGAGAGCTGCTCGCTGGTCATCGCCATGATGCCGGTGTTGCATTCGGTGATGGCGAGCTCGTCACGGCTGGCATCCTTTTGCTCGACGATGGCGACCGCCTCGCCCTGCTCGTTGCGCTTGATGCGCCCGTAGCCGGTGGGGTCGGGAAGCGTGACCGTCAAGAGCCCCATGTGGCGATCGTCGACCTGGTCGAGCAGCGCGCGCAGGGTGTCGGTTTGAATCAAGGGCACGTCGCCGTAGAGCACCAGTACCTTGCCGCTTCCCCACTGCGATTGGGCCTGGGCGACGGCGTGGCCGGTGCCTTTCTGCTCGGTCTGGACGGCGAAATTAACGTTCTGGCCTTCGAGCGCTTCGCGCAGCTGGTCTGCGCCGTGGCCGATCACCACATGGGTACGCGTGGGCGAAAGCGCAAAAGCGCTATCCAGCACGTGCTGAACCAAAGGTTTACCGGCCAGTTGATGGAGCACCTTGGGCGTTTGCGAGCGCATTCTCGAGCCCTTGCCAGCGGCGAGAATGACGATATCGAGTTCTTGCACGTTATTCACCTGTTGCGTCGGGTGTCGTCTCGGCGTTCCATACATCGACGCCGAGCGTTTGAATGAGGTCTTCACCGAAGTAGTCGACGAAGGCGGGACTCGCCACGCTCTGCCACTGCCCTTCGTCGCCGCTTACGAGCATCAGCACGCTCAGGTCGTTGTCGACGGCCATCTGCATACCGACCTCCTCGCCCACCACCAAAAGCGCGGTGGCCCAGGCGTCCGCCCAGGCATTCGAGGGATGAAACACCGACACCGAGGCAAGGCTGTGGGTAACCGGGCGCCCGGTGCGCGGGTCCAGGGTGTGGGCGTAGCGCTGCCCGTCCACTTCGAAGTAGTTGCGGTAGTCACCGGAGGTAGCCACCGACAGCGTCTCCAGCGGAATGATGTGCTGCGCTTGGGGGCGCCCGTCTCGGGGCACCTCGATGCCGATGCGCCAGGGCTCCTGCTCGGCGGCAACCCGGTGGCCGCGGGCGATCAGATCACCGCCCAGATTGACCAGGTAGTTGTCGATGCCTTGCTTGTCGAGATACGCCGCGACCCGATCCGTGGCGTGGCCTTTGGCTACCCCGGAGAGGTCGACGAAAACGTCGCGCACGCGCCGCGCCTGCATTTTCTGCGTATCCACTTCGACGGCATCGAAGCCGATGCGCGCCAGGCGCTCTTCGAGTTCCTGATCGGAAGGGATTTCCTGAGGCCGCGCCTCGGGGCCAAAACTCCAAAGATTGACCAGCTCACCGACGGTGATATCGAAGGCGCCGTTGCTCGCCTCGGCCACCGACTGGCTGATCGCCATCACTTCGATCAGCTCGTTGGAGAGCGGCTGCCACTCGTCGAGCGGGGCATCGTTGAAGGCGATCAGCTCCGAGTCGTCGCGGTAGGTGGACATCGCCTGATCGACATCCTCGAGCTCGGCGAGAATGCCCTCCTCGAGCGACTGCGCCTCACCCTGGGTGAGCGGATCGGCAATGGTGACCTGATAGAACGTACCAAAGATGCCGCCCTCCAGGCGTACGGGCGAGTCGAGCGGGCGGTCGCTTTCCGAGCAGCCCGCCAACAGGCCAAGCGCCAGCAGCAGCGCGAGAGGAAGATAGCGCGCGGGTCGGTTCGCGCTCGGCGAGGTCATTTTCATGCAGGATCTCTTCGAAAACGCTGGGCGGCTAAACGTAAAAGAACCACAACAGCCAAAGGCCAAATAATACGCGATAAACCACGAAGGGTTGCATACTCAACTTTCTAATCACCGCTAAAAAGTAGTGAATACAGAGATAGGCGCTGACGCCGGAGAGCAGGGTCGCCCAGAGCATGGCGGTGACGTCGACCGACACCGGCGTGCTGACGAGTTTGAAGGTTTCGAGCCCGCCGGCCAGTACGATTACGGGAATGGAGAGCAGAAACGAGAAGCGCGAAGCCCCCTCCCGGCCCATTCCCACCATCAGCGCGGCGGTCATCGTGATGCCCGAGCGCGAGGTGCCGGGAATGAGCGCAAGCACCTGGGCGGCGCCAATGATGAGAGCATCCTTCAGGCGCATGTCGTACTCCGTGCGCTCACCGCGCTTTTTCATGTCGGCGTAGCCCAGCAGCAGCCCGAACACGATGAGGCTGACCGCGATGACGGATGTCGAGCGCATGTTCGCCTCGACGACGTCCTGAAGCAGAAAACCGACCGCGCACACCGGAAGGGTTGCCACCACCACCCAAAGCGCCAGCGTTGCGTCGCGATTGATGCCTTTGCCGCCCAAAGTGGCGAACGTACTGGTCACCATCTGCCAAAGCTCGTGGCGAAAATAGAGGATGACCGCGCTGAGACTGCCCAGATGCAGCGCCACGTCGAACGCCAGGCCCTGGTCGTCCCAGTCGGTTAGTACGGGAACCAGAATGAGATGCGCCGAGCTCGAAACGGGAAGAAACTCGGTCAACCCCTGTACGACTGCCAGCACCACTACTTGAAGCCAATCCATGAATAATCCTGTTCGTATGACGTTATTCGGGTGCTGTCTGAAAAGCCGGCGAGCGGCCACGCTTTTCAGACAAGACCTCTTCGATGTGGCCCTGACCGGGTTGCAAGAATACACATCCTCTCGATATTTGTCCGCTTTGTAACATCAAGTGAACAAACGTTCAGGGGTATGGATGAAGCCTTGATGCGCTACAATAGAGCCCTATCGATCGTGCAAGCCCCGGCAGGGAACCCATGTCTGAGACCGTAGAATCGCCAGTGGTTCAACACTATGCGCTCGACCATCAAAAAGCCAAGCGGGTGACCTACGTGGGCGCTTGGCTCGACGCGCTTTTAAGCATCGTGAAAGTGGCGGTTGGCTATCTGGTCGGCTCGGCGGCGCTGATTGCCGACGGCATTCACTCGCTCTCCGATCTGGTCACCGATGGCTTCGTACTCACGGCCATCCATTACGGCCGCCAGGGGCCGGACGACGACCACCACTATGGTCATGGGCGTATCGAAACGCTGACCACGCTGCTGCTGGGCAGTATCCTGATTTTCGTGGCCGGGGCGATCGCCTGGTCGAGCGTCGATCGACTGTTGAACGGCGAAGGCGTCAACGCGCCGGGCGTGGTGGCGATTGCGATCACCGTGGCGGCGCTTTTGAGCAAGGAGTGGATCTTTCGCTACACCATGCGCGTGGCGAAGGAGGTGAAGTCGAAGCTTCTGGAAGCCAATGCCTGGCACTCGCGAAGCGACGCGCTCTCCACCGCCGTGGTGCTGGTAGCGCTTCTCGGCGCGCAGTTCGGCGCCGGCTGGCTGGACGCCGTGGCCGCCGTGGTGGTCGGGCTGTTGGTCGGCAAGGTGGGTTGGGATCTTCTGTGGCAGTCCGCTCGCGAGCTCGTCGATACCGCACTGCCCGAGGAGGTGCAGCGCCAGATGTACGATGTGGCCTGCAGCGTGCCAGGCGTTGACAGCGTGCACGACCTGCGCACGCGCCAGTCTGCGGGCTGGGTAATGGTCGATCTGCATATCGTGGTGGGGCCGACGATCACCGTGTCAGAAGCCCACGAGATCGGCAACGAAGTGAGCCGCCGGCTGCGCCACGAATTTCCGCTGCTCACCGACGTGATTTTCCATATCGACCCGGAAGACGACGCCGGCGAAGGCGACCCAAGCAAGCTGCCGGGCCTGCCGCTGCGCCCGGAGGTCGAAGCCGCGCTCGACGAGCGTTGGTACGCGCACCCGGTGTGGCGCACCCTGAATGATCTACAGCTTCACTACCTGGACAACAAGGTGTCGGTGTCGCTGATCATCAGCGACCCGGTGCACCAGCCGCCCCAGTGCCTGGCCAGCCAGCTCAAGGCCATGGCCGGCGATATCGAATGGCTGGGCCACGTCGAGATTCTCTTCATCACCCGGGCGGCGAGCAGCGCGCTGCGCTAGTCGCATTTGACTGGTTGACACCGTCTGCTGGTTCCAACGGTCTAGTTCACGCTGACCAGTACGGCAGTGGCGATGCTGAAGTAGATCAATACGCCCGTGGCGTCGATCAGCGTGGTCACCAGTGGCGCCGAGGCCGTGGCCGGGTCGACCTTGAAGCGCTCGAGTACGAAGGGCAGGCACATGCCAATCAGGCTGCCAAACAGCACGATCACTACCATGCTCAGCGCAACGATTCCCGCCACCGCCTGGCCGCCGCGCATGATGCCAATCGGCGCCACCGCAATCGCCATGGTCACCCCCAAAGAGCCTGCGACCAGAAGCTCCCGGCCGAGCATCTTGCTCCAATCCTTTACCCCGACATCCCCGGTCGCCATACCGCGCACCATCAGCGTCGCCGCCTGGGCGCCGGCGTTGCCGCCGCTGCCGATCAGAAGTGGTAAAAAGAATACCAGCGCTACCTGAGCGGCGATCACGTCCTCGAAGTAGGCGATGCCTGCTCCAGAGAAAAGATTGGCGAACACCAGCAGCACCAGCCAGGTCACACGCTTGCGGTAAAGGCTTGTGAGCGATACGCGGCTCACGCCGTCCTCGAGCTGGCCGATCGACATCCCCTTGTGGATATCCTCGGTCGCCTCGGACTCCGCCACGTCCATCGCATCGTCGTGGGTGACGATGCCGACCATGCGCCGATCACTATCGATCACCGGCAGCGCCAGCAGATCGTAGCGGGCGACCACGCGGGCGACATCCTCCTGGGCGCGATCCACGGCGGTGCTGATCACATCCTTGATCATGATATCGTCGATCACCGCGCCCGGACGCGCCACCATCAACTGGCGCAGCGACATGGTGCCGATCAGCTCGCCGTCGCTATCCAGCACGTAGAGCTGGTAGACCGTCTCCGCGTCCGGCGCGGTCTGGCGAACGCGCATCAGCGCCTGCGACACCGTCATGCCGCTGGCGATCGCGACATAGTCCGAGGTCATGATGGCGCCGGCGGTACCCTGCTCGTAGCTTGCCAGGCGCTTTAGATCCTCGCGCTCCTGGTGGGCCATGCGCCGCAACAGCGCCTCGCGGCGATCTTCACCCAGCAGGTTGAAAAGATCCGCCCGTTCGTCAGAGCCCATCTCTTCGAGAAGTTTCAGTACCTGGGTGTCAGAGAGCTCGCCGACGACCTCGAGCTGGCTTTCCCCGGGCAGGTAGCCCAGTACGTTGGCAGCGCGCTCCGGTGAGAGAATATCGAGGATGGCGATCGCTGCCGGCAGCCGCTCGTCATCCTCGATAAGCTCCTCGAGCACTTCGCCGATATCCGCCGAGCGAATTTCCGCCAGCCGCCCGGCGAGCAGGTCCCGGCGCACGGGGTTGGCGTCGAGCGCGTTCAAGAGCGCCGCTTTCAATGCCTGCAGGGTTTCATCGTTTAGCGACATCGCAATTTCCTCTACTAAACCCAGTGGGCAGGATGAAGGGTGACCGTGCGTTTTTTGACGCGGCGCGTATGCGCCTATAGTAGCAGAGAAAAAAAACGCTCCCTGAACCCGATGGGCTCAAGGAGCGTGTTCGTCGCGCGAGAGGCGTAGATCTTCCTAGCCCTTGCCCGCCTTCTTGCGCAGCTGCTGGATCGTACGCAGCTGGGCCACGGCTTCGGCAAGCTCTGCCGATGCGCGCGTGTAGTCGAGCTCAGCGGACTTGTCGTTGAAGGCTTTCAGCGCTTCTTCCCGCGCCTGTTCGGCAGCGGCTTCGTCAAGGTCGCTCGCTCGCGAGGCGGCATCGGCCAGGATGGTCACGTGGTCCGGCTGGACCTCCATGAAGCCCCCGGAGACAAAGAAATGATCTTCCTTGCCACCGTCGTGAAACACGCGAACCGGCCCGGGCTGTAGCTCAGTCAAAAGCGGAGCGTGCCCCGGCAGAATACCGAGATCGCCCACGACGCCGGCCGCCACCACCATTTCGATGGCTCCCGAGAAGATCGAGTCTTCGGCGCTGACGATATTGCAAGTGAAGCTATTCGCCATAGCGAATCCCCCTATTGAACGGGATTACTTCTTCATCTGGTTGGCTTTTTCGACCGCTTCGTCGATAGAGCCGACCATGTAGAAGGCCTGTTCGGGCAGATCGTCATAATCACCGTCGAGAATGCCCTGGAAGCCCTTGATCGTGTCTTTCAGCGACACGTATTTGCCCGGCGAACCAGTAAACACCTCGGCCACGAAGAACGGCTGCGACAGGAAACGCTGGATCTTACGCGCCCGGGCCACGGCCAGCTTGTCTTCGTCCGACAGCTCGTCCATACCCAGAATGGCGATGATATCCTTGAGTTCCTTGTAGCGCTGCAGAACACCCTGAACACCGCGGGCGATGTTGTAGTGCTCTTCACCTACCACCAGCGGGTCGAGCTGACGCGAGGTGGAGTCCAGCGGATCGATCGCCGGGTAGATACCCAGTTCGGCGATGGAGCGCGCCAGTACCACGGTGGCGTCCAGGTGCGAGAAGGTGGTTGCCGGCGACGGGTCGGTCAAGTCATCCGCGGGAACGTAAACCGCCTGCACGGAGGTGATCGAACCGTTCTTGGTCGAGGTGATACGCTCCTGCAGAACGCCCATCTCCTCGGCCAGCGTCGGCTGGTAACCTACCGCGGACGGCATACGGCCCAAGAGCGCCGATACTTCGGTACCCGCCAGGGTGTAGCGGTAGATGTTGTCGACGAACAGCAGAACGTCGCGGCCTTCGTCACGGAATTTTTCCGCGATGGTCAGGCCGGTCAGCGCCACGCGCAGACGGTTACCCGGCGGCTCGTTCATCTGACCGTATACCAGCGATACCTTGTCGATAACGTTGGACTCGGTCATCTCGTGATAGAAGTCGTTACCCTCACGCGTACGCTCACCGACACCGGCGAATACGGAGTAGCCGCTGTGCTCGGTGGCGATGTTGCGGATAAGCTCCATCATGTTGACGGTTTTACCCACACCCGCGCCGCCGAACAGGCCTACCTTACCGCCCTTGGCGAACGGGCACACCAGGTCGATGACCTTGATGCCGGTTTCCAAAAGCTCGTTGGAAGCAGCCTGGTCGGCGTAGCTCGGCGCCTTGCGGTGAATCGGCATGCGCTCGGTTTCACCGATGGGGCCGGCTTCGTCGATCGGCTCGCCGAGCACGTTCATGATCCGGCCCAGCGTCTCTTTACCGACCGGCACGGAGATTGCGGCCCCTGTGTTGGTCACGTCCAGATTACGCTTCAGGCCCTCGGTGGAGCCCATGGCGATGGTGCGCACCACGCCGTCGCCCAGCTGCTGCTGGACTTCGAGGATGGTCTCTTTATCAGAGACTTTCAGCGCGTCGTAGACCTTGGGCACAGAGTCCCGCGGAAACTCTACGTCAATCACCGCGCCGATGATTTGTACGATACGTCCGCTCATCTTGGTTCCTCTTTAAAACCTGCAAATGAAACCTGTCTGCCTGAAGCCGTTGGCGGCTCCAAAGGCGTTATACGGCTGAAGCGCCGCCGACAATCTCGGAAATTTCCTGGGTAATGGCGGCCTGGCGGGCCTTGTTGTAGACCATCTCCAGATCGTCGATCAGATTACCCGCGTTGTCGGTCGCGCTCTTCATGGCGATCATCCGGGCGGCCTGTTCGCACGCACCGTTTTCGACCACCGCCTGATACACCTGGGATTCGATAAAGCGAATCAGCAGGCTGTCCAGCAACGCCTTGGCATCCGGTTCATACAGGTAGTCCCAGCTTCCGGGACGGGCGTTTTCTTCGTTGTCATGTCCGGCGTTCTCACCCATGTCGGATGAGAGCGGCAGGAGCTGACGAACCACCGGCTTTTGCGTCATGGTGTTGACGAATTCGTTGTACACCACGTATAGACGATCCAGTCGGCCTTCGTCGTACGCTTCGAGCATGACCTTGACACTACCGATCAGACCCTCGACGGTCGGCTTTTCGCCCAATCCGCTTTTCGCCGCAACCAGGTTGCCGCCGTACTTGCGGAAAAAGGCGCCAGCCTTCGAGCCCAGGGCGCAGAAGTCCAGCTCGGCGCCTTCCTCTCTCCAGGCGGCGGCGTCTTTCAGCACGGCCTTGAAGAGGTTGACGTTCAAACCGCCGCACAGACCGCGGTCGGTGGACACCACGATGTAACCAACGCGCTTCACCTCGCGCTCGACCATGTAGTCGTGCTTGTACTCGGGGTTGGCGTCAGCGATGTGGCCGACCACGTTACGAATCTGTCGTGCGTAGGGCTGGCCAGCCTTCATCAGATCTTGTGCTTTACGCATCTTCGACGCAGCGACCATTTCCATGGCGCTGGTGATTTTCTGCGTATTTTTGATGCTCCCGATCTGGGTGCGTATCTCTTTTGCAGCTGCCATAGCGATCTACCCTTCGTTCGTGGCTCTCAGAAAGTAGGCAAGCCCGCCGCGAGGCGGGCCAATCATTACCAGCTCTGAGTCGCCTTGAACTGTTCGAGACCCGACTTCAAGCCGTTTTTGATCTCGTCGTTGTAGTCGCCGGTCTGGTTGATCTTGTCCATCAGATCAGCGTGCTCGGACTTCATGTAGTCGTGCAGGGCACGCTCGAAATCCAGCACCTTGTCGACGCTGACATCATCCAGATGACCTTCGTTGGCGGCGTACAGGGTAAGCGCCATTTCAGCCACGGACATCGGCGAGTATTGATTTTGCTTCATCAGCTCGGTGACGCGCTGACCGTGCTCGAGCTGCTTGCGCGTGGCTTCGTCCAGATCCGAGGCGAACTGCGAGAACGCCGCCAGCTCACGGTACTGGGCGAGTGCCAGACGCACGCTACCACCAAGCTTCTTGATGATCTTGGTCTGGGCCGAGCCACCAACACGCGATACCGAGAGACCGGCGTTGATCGCCGGGCGGATGCCCGAGTTGAACAGGTTGGTCTCCAAAAAGATCTGACCGTCGGTGATCGAGATCACGTTGGTCGGAACGAACGCGGAGACGTCGCCGCCCTGGGTTTCGATGATCGGCAGTGCGGTCAAGGAACCGGTCTTGCCGGTTACTTCGCCGTTCGTGAATTTCTCCACGTAGTCGGCGTTGACGCGCGCGGCGCGCTCCAGAAGACGCGAGTGGAGGTAGAACACGTCACCCGGGTAAGCTTCACGGCCCGGCGGACGACGCAGCAAAAGCGATACCTGACGATACGCCACGGCCTGCTTGGAAAGATCGTCATAGACGATCAGCGCGTCTTCGCCGCGATCGCGGAAGTACTCGCCCATGGTGCAGCCGGAGTAGGCGGCGAGGAACTGCATCGGCGCCGGGTCGGCAGCGCCGGCCGCGACCACGATGGTGTGCTCCATCGCGCCGTGCTCTTCGAGCTTGCGTACCACGTTGGCGATGGTCGACTGCTTCTGACCGATCGCGACGTAGACACAGGTGACGCCCTTGCCTTTCTGGTTGATGATCGCGTCGATCGCGATCGCCGACTTACCGATCTGACGGTCGCCGATGATCAGCTCACGCTGACCGCGACCGATCGGCACCATGGAGTCGATCGACTTCAGACCCGTCTGGATCGGCTCGTCGACGGACTGACGTGTGATGACGCCCGGCGCGACTTTCTCGACCGCGTCGGTCATCTTGGCGTCGATGTCGCCCTTGCCGTCGATGGGGTTACCGAGCGCGTCGACCACGCGGCCAACGAGTTCAGGGCCTACCGGCACTTCGAGGATGCGACCGGTACACTTGGCGGTCATGCCCTCTTCGAGGAGCAGGTAATCGCCCAGTACGACGGCACCCACGGAGTCGCGCTCCAGGTTGAGTACCATGCCGAACACGGAGTTCGGAAATTCGATCATTTCACCAAACATCGCGTCTTCGAGGCCGTGAATTTTCACGATACCGTCGGAAACGGTGACGATGGTGCCCTGATTACGGGCTTCGGATGCGACGTCAAGCTTCTCGATACGCTGCTTGATGATGTCGCTGATCTCGGAAGGATTCAGTTGCTGCATGCCATGTCCCTCGGACTCAAGCGGTGAGCGCGTCAGAAAGGCGGTTCAATCGACCGCGTACCGAACCGTCGATGACGGTGTCGCCGGCACGCAGGATGACACCGCCGATGAGCGACTTGTCTACCTGAGTAGTAATGGAGATTTCGCGATTCAGACGCTTTTTAAGCGCGTTTGCCAACTTGGTTTTCTGCGGCGCCGTCAGCTTGTAAGCCGACGTGACCAGCACCTCGACACGCTCCTCGTGTTCGGCGCGCAGGCGCTCGAACTGATCGGCGATGAAGGGCAGAGCCATGAGGCGCCCCTGAGCGGCCAGCGTCGTCAAGAAACGATCCAGGCCGTCGGGCTTTTCCGACAACAGGTCGCACAGAAGCTCGACCTTTTGCTCGCTGGACACCTTCGGGCTGCCAAGCACGCGGCGAAGCGTGTCATCGGCGACTGCAACGCTTAGGAAGTTCAGCGTCTGGGACCAGCTATCAAACGCTTGTTGGTCACGCGCGTATTCAAACGCCGCCTTGGCGTAAGGACGAGCGACGGTCAGTAATTCCGCCATGGGTCACCTCCTTACAGTTCGGCGGCAAGCTCATCAAGCAACTTGCGATGTGCGTTCTCGTCGACCGACTCTTGCAAAATACGCTCAGCGCCGATGATCGCGAGGTGAGACACCTGAGCAAGAAGCTCGCTTTTCGCGCGATTGACCTCTTGCTCGATTTCAGAGCGGGCGCTTGCAATGATGCGCTCGCCTTCAACTCGCGCCTGCTCCCGCGCCTCTTCGATCATCTGGGCAGAGCGCTTGTTGGCCTGCTCGATGATAGCGGATGCCTGCTCCTTGCTCTCCTTGAGCGTCTGCTCGGAGCGCTCCTGGGCAAGTTCGAGATCGCGCGTTGCACGGCTGGCTGCGTCCAAACCATCAGCAATTTTCTTCTGGCGCTCGTGAAGCGCGTTGCTGATCGGAGGCCACACGTACTTTATGCAAAACCAGACAAAGATCGCGAAGGCGATCGTCTGCCCGATAAGCGTCATGTTGATATTCACAGGACTGTACCTCTGACAAGTTCGTGGCGACCGGGGTAAAACAAAACCGAGCGAAAAAGCGCCCGGTCAGGTTTGATTAACCGGCAACAACGAAGATCAGGTACATCGCGATACCAACACCGATCATCGGTACCGCATCCAGCAGACCCGCCATCAGGAAGGTTTTGGTTTGCAGCTGGTCGCCAAGCTCCGGCTGGCGAGCAGTGGACTCGATCAGCTTACCGCCGAGGATCGCAAAGCCGATACCGGTGCCGAGTGCACCCAGACCGATCATGATGGAAGCAGCAATGTAGATCATTTCCATGGTAATGCTCCTGGTTTTTCAAGTTTAAGGTTGAGGTTGAGGGTTGAAGTTAAGGGTGGATCTTGAGATCAGTGGTGTTCGTGAGCAGCGCTCAGGTAGACCACGGACAAAACGGTAAAGATGAACGCCTGCAGGGTGACGATCAGGATGTGGAAGATGGCCCACGGCACGTCGAGCACCCAGATGGCCCAGAAGGGCAGCATGGCGATCAGGATAAAGATCACTTCACCGGCAAACATGTTGCCGAACAGACGCATCGCGAGGCTAAACGGCTTGACCAGCAGCGACACGATTTCGAGCACCAGGTTGAAGGGAATCAACAGCCAGTGGTTGAACGGGGTCAGCGAAAGCTCGCGGGCAAAACCGCCCACGCCCTTCACCTTGAAGCTGTAGTAGAGAATCAAACCGAACACGCCCAGCGCCAGGCCGAGCGTGGCGTTCACGTCGGTGGTGGGTACGATCTTCATATAATCGACGCCGAGCTTGGCAAACAGCACCGGGAAGAAGTCGACGGGGATGATCTTCAGCGTGTTCATGAACAGAATCCACACGAACAGCGTCAGTGCCAACGGGGGAATCAACGGGTTATGTCCCTTGAAGGCGCCCTGAATCATGTTTTCGACGAACTCGAACACCATCTCGACGGCGTTTTGCAGGCCGCCCGGCACGCCGGTGGTCGCCATCTTGCCCGCCTTACGGAAGAGCCAGATGAACAGAAGACCCATCGCGATCGACCAGCCCATGGTGTCCAGGTGGATCGCCCAAAAGCCCATTTCACTCGCCTCTTCGGCGCTATGCGCCAGCGACCAGCCGTTGACCGGATGATGACCAAAGGTCAGATTCTGCAAGTGGTGCTGGATATAGTAAGTCGTCGAGACTTCGTTACCTGCGGCCATGGAGATGTCACCTCAATCAGTTGTACGGCGTTTCAGCATTAACCAGGGCGCCAGCCAATGCGTCAGTATCACCGCAACATAAGCGCTAAAAAATAAAGTAGGGTTTGAGGGAGGCACTGCCACGAAGACCAGCGTGAAAAGTGCCACCGTCAAACCAAACTTGCCTGCCTCGGCGCGCAGCAGGTGCGTGGCGCCGGCTCGGCGGCCACGAGTGCGAAGAAACCCCATTCGCTGTATGAAAAACGCGTGCGGCAGTATCGCCACCAGCGCCCCGGTCACCACTGAAACGCTGCCGGATAAACCGGCCACCGGGTACGCAAGCGCCGCGCCGAGTAGCATGATGGCTAACTGAGCGAGCGTGAGCTGAACGATATAGGTTCTGCGCCGCTGCGTTTCGAATCGCTGCATAGCCCCCGGCCCAACCCCTCGGCACTTGCGTGTCAGCATCGAAGGCTGAAGCCGTGGCGTTCGCTGTTTTACTCTTTGCCGTTCCGTTACTGCGAACAACCTGCACAAATCTTGCGCGATTATAGGGAAGCGCTATCACACCTTCAACCGAAGTTGCGTCTAATTTGCGGGTTTACGCGCGCAGTTGCGACCAAAGCGCTAAAAATAGGGGCTAACGTGTGGCTATTTAATGAGCCTGCTATTTATCCATCAGCCCGTTATTTGATGTGTCCGAGAATACCGTCGAGCTCTTCGAGGCTGGTGTAACGGATGGTGACCTTGCCCTTGCCGCGCTGACCGTGATCGATGGATACCGGCGCGCCAAGCAGCTCGCCGAGCTGAGTCTCGAGCCGCGTGACGTCCGCGGTCTTTTTCGAGCGTTTGGGCGCGGCCCTGGCGGCTTCGTCGCTGCCGAGCTTTTTGACCAGCGCTTCGGTGGCGCGCACGGTCAGGTCGTTATTGACCACTTCATGGGCAATGCGCCGCTGCTGGGCACTGGTGAGCGATAAAAGCGCGCGGGCGTGACCCATGTCGAGATCACCGCGCTCCAGAAGCGTTTGCACCTCGTTGTCCAGACTCAAAAGCCGCAACAGGTTCGCCACCTGAGTACGCGACTTGCCGACCGCATCGGCGATCTGCTGCTGGGTGAGTTCGAACTCGTCGCCCAGGCGCTTGAGCGCGATCGCCTCTTCCACCGCATTGAGGTTTTCACGCTGGATGTTCTCGATCAAAGCGAGTGCCAGCGCGACTTCGTCGCTGACGTCACGAATGACCGCGGGGATGACGTCGAGCTCGGCGAGCTGGGCCGCGCGCCAGCGCCGCTCGCCGGCGATGATCTCGTAGCGGGACTGCCCGACCGGGCGTACCACGATCGGCTGCATCACGCCCTGGGCGCGGATCGAGTCAGCGAGCTCCTCGAGGGCTTCGGGCTGGATATCGCGGCGGGGCTGGTATTTACCGCGGCTCAGTTGACCAAGCGGCAAACGCTCGAGACGCTCGTTGTCGGTGGCCTCGACGACCACGCTCGACGGCGCTGTATCGACGCTTTCAAACGTTTCCTCACTGGTGAGATCCAGACTGTCACGACGACGTGCGCCCGCTCCAATGAGGGCGTCCAGGCCACGTCCTAGCGCGCGTTTACGCGTCATGCGCTTCCCCTTAAACGTTGAGTCAAACCCCGGCCGTCAGGCGCTAAAGCGCCAGCTTGCGAATCATCTCTTTGGCGAGCACGCGATACGCCTGGCTGCCCCGCGAAAAGCGTGCGTAGTGGGTGACCGGCAGGCCGTGGCTCGGCGCTTCGGCCACCTTCACGTTGCGCGGAATGGTGGTCTTCAAAAGCGCGTCGCCGAAAAAGTCGCGCAGCTGCTTGTCCACTTCGCGGGTCAGGCTCGTGCGCTTATCGTACATGGTGCGCAATATACCGGAAATCGCGAGCTCCGGATTGACGCTCTCCTTGATCTGCTCGACGGTATCCAGAAGCGCCGACAGGCCTTCCAACGCGTAGAACTCGCACTGCAGCGGAATCAGCACGCCGTGAGCGGCGGTCAGTGCGTTGACGGTCAGCATGTTGAGCGACGGCGGGCAGTCGATCAGCACCACGTCGTAGTTCTCGGCCACCGTGCTGAGCGCGGTGGAGAGTCGGCTCTGGCGCTCATCGCGATCCAGCAGTTCGACCTCCGCGGCGGTCAGATCACCATTACCCGGCAGCACGTCGAAGTTGACCGGCAGATTCCTGATGATCGCCTCGTGAGCGCTGGCCTCACCGAGCAGGACATCCAGCACGCTCTTGTCCAGATCGTACTTGTCGATGCCGCTGCCCATGCTGGCGTGGCCCTGGGGGTCGAGATCCACCAGCAGCACGCGGCGGTCGAGACTCGCCAGGCTCGCCGCGAGATTGACGGCCGAGGTGGATTTGCCCACGCCGCCTTTTTGGTTGGTCAGGGCAATGATCTGGCTCACTACAAGGCTCCTTCAGGGGTCAAAATCAACAGCTGCCGTATTGCCGTCTCATAGGGAATGGGCAGCCGATGCCGCGCCGTCAGCACGATATCGGCGGGAAGTGCACTGAGTTCATCGTCGGCGCCGGGGCCTTTCATGGCCAGCCACTGCCCGCTGGGCTCCACCAGCGTTCGGGTCAGGTCGATAAAGTCGACCAGGCTTGCAAACGCGCGGGAGACGACCTGATCGAAGGTGCGCTCGCCAAAGGCCTCGACCCGTACCTGGGTCGGGGTCGCGTTGTCGATCGAAAGCTCCATGATCGCCTGGCGTTGAAAGCGCACTTTCTTGCCGTTGCTGTCGACCAGCGTGACCTGAACGTCGGGCTTCAAAATGGCGATGACCAGGCCTGGAAGGCCTGGGCCTGCGCCAACGTCGAGCAGCGTGTCGCCGTGCACGAAAGGTGCAATGGCGGCGCTATCCAGCACGTGGCGCGAGACCATCTCGACCGGGTCGCGCACTGCGGTGAGGTTATAAGCCCGGTTCCACTTGTGCAACAGCGCCACCAGGGCCAGAAGCCGCTCGCGCTGGGAAGCGCTGACCTCGAGGCCGAGGGTCTCGAGGCCGCTGTCCAGCCGGGTGGCAACGTCAGCGGGCAGGTCGTTCAAAAGCGGGGACAGCGAACTCATCCGTTCGCCACCTCGGCGCTGCCAACCAGGCGGCGCTTTTTCAGATGGATCAAAAGAATCGAGACCGCCGCTGGCGTCACGCCGGAGATACGCGCTGCGTGGGCCAGGGTTTCCGGGCGGGCGTCCATGAGCTTCTGGCGAATTTCGTTGGAGAGGCCCTCGACCTTCTGATAGTCGAGCTCGGCCGGCAGCGGCGTATTTTCGTGGCGCTTGAGCTTGTCGATCTCGTCCTGCTGACGATCGATATAGCCCTGGTACTTGGCGTGGATCTGGACCTGCTCGGCCACGGCGCCGCTTTGCACTGCCTCGCTTTCAAGCCCGGGAAGTGTTGCGATATCGGCGTAGGTCAGCTCCGGGCGTTTCAGAAGATCCGCCAGCGAGTACTCGCGATTGAGCGGGTGGCCGGTTTTCTCGGCGACTTTCTCGGCGGCGGCGGTGTTGGGCTGTACCCATACCGACTTGAGCCGTGCGCTTTCGCGCTCGATCGACTCACGCTTTTCGCTGAACGCCTGAAAGCGAGCATCGTCGACCAGGCCAAGCTCGCGGCCCTTCTCGGTCAGGCGCAAATCCGCGTTGTCTTCACGCAGCATCAGACGATACTCCGCGCGTGAAGTGAACATGCGGTAGGGCTCCTTGGTGCCCATGGTGATCAGGTCATCGACCAGCACGCCCAGATAGGCCTCATCGCGGCGCGGATGCCAGGACTCGAGTGATTTCGCCCGGCGGGCAGCGTTGAGCCCGGCCAAAAGCCCCTGAGCACCGGCCTCTTCGTACCCAGTGGTACCGTTGATTTGCCCGGCGAAAAACAGGTTGTGGATAAATTTTGTCTCCAGCGAGTGCCTGAGATCCCGCGGGTCGAAGAAATCGTACTCGATGGCGTAGCCCGGGCGCGTGATATGGGCGTTTTCCAGCCCCTTCATCGAGCGCACCACCTGAAGCTGCACATCGAAGGGCAGCGAGGTGGAAATGCCGTTCGGGTAGAGCTCATGGGTGTCCAACCCTTCGGGCTCGATGAAGACCTGATGGCTCGACTTGTCCGCGAAACGGTGAACCTTGTCTTCGATCGACGGGCAGTAGCGCGGGCCGGTGCTTTCGATCACGCCGGAGTACATCGGCGAGCGGTCCAGATTCGCCATGATGATGTCGTGAGCGCGCTGGTTGGTGTGCGCTATATGACAGCTCACCTGGCGCGGGTGCATGTCGCGCGAGCCCAGATAGGACATGACCGGCGTTGGCGTGTCGCCGGGCTGCTCCTCCAGCTGGCTAAAGTCGACACTTCTAGCGTCGATGCGCGGCGGCGTGCCGGTTTTCAGCCGATCGACGCGAAACGGCAGCGCGCGCAGGCGCTCGGCCAGCGCGTTGGAAGGCGGGTCACCCGCACGGCCGCCGCGGCTGGTATCGAGGCCGATGTGAATCACGCCGCCCAGAAATGTACCGGTCGAGAGCACGACGGTTTCACTCATAAAGCGAATGCCGGTTTCGGTGACCACGCCGCGCACAATATCGTTATCCACAACCAGGTCGCCCGCGGCCTGCTGAAAGATCGTCAAGTTCGGCTGGTTTTCGAGCATGCCGCGAATGGCGGCCTTGTAGCGTACCCGGTCGGCTTGAGCGCGCGTGGCGCGTACCGCCGGCCCCTTGCGGGCATTCAACACGCGAAACTGAATACCACCCAGGTCAGTGGCAAGCCCCATGGCGCCGCCCAATGCATCGATTTCCTTGACCAGGTGGCTCTTGCCGATACCGCCAATGGCGGGATTACACGACATTTGGCCTAGGGTTTCGATGTTGTGAGTGAGCAGCAGGGTTTGACAACCCATACGAGCAGAGGCCAACGCGGCTTCGGTTCCCGCATGGCCACCGCCGATGACAATCACGTCAAAGCGGTCGGGGTAATTCAATTAGCACCTCAACTTGGCCCTTTCAAAAAGCGCCGATCGATCGTTTGAGAACGAGGCTCGCCTCGATAAGCCCGCCAGTATAAACCTCCTGTGAATAACAGTCAGGTTTTTCCACACCTTGGTTCGCCAGTACTGATCTACTAATAACAAAATAAAAAATATAAAGAGAAGTTCTGTTGATGTTGTAACTACTGGTGTGGATAAAATCTGTGCATAAGGCATTTAAAATGATATTTTTCAAACTTTTATATTGTTGACCATTCGGTGATTAAAGGGCGTAGTTGCTGCGTAGAAGCGGTGTCGGGGCTGTGGATCGAATGGGTATTTATGCACAGCGCCAAAAAAACACGGCTTATCCACCGATGCATACCGACGCTGTGCGCTCGATTGTGAACATTCGACCTGAACCTTGATAAATGGCTGGAAAGCGTACGTGGCGGGCATGGTGGGCGGACATGAAAAAAATCGAAAAAATGTTGTCCACAGGCAAAAAAAAGAGCCTGTCGCAAGGACAGGCTCGGAAATGGCAGGTTTTGATGAAGGGGGCTGAGCGTATAGCGCGTGCGATATGCGCGTTTCAGTGCTTGAGTACGCGGGCCAAAAACGATTGGGTACGTTCGTGTTGGGGCGTATCGAACAGCTGCTCCGGCGGGCCCTCCTCGGTGATCTCTCCCTTGTGAATGAAGATGACGCGATCGGCGACTTCGCGGGCAAAGCCCATCTCGTGGGTGACGATCACCATGGTCATGCCCTCTCTGGCAAGCTCACGCATGGCGTCGAGCACCTCGCCGATCATCTCCGGGTCGAGCGCCGACGTGGGCTCGTCGAACAGCATCAGCCGGGGTTCCATGGCCAGCGCCCGGGCCAGCGCCACACGCTGCTGTTGGCCGCCGGAGAGCTGGCTGGGGTACTTGTTCGCCTGGTCGGCGATTCCCACTCGGTCGAGCAGGCGCTTGGCGGTTTGGGTCGCCTGATCGCGGCGCTGGCCGCGTACCTTGATCGGCGCCAGGGTGACGTTGTCGATCACGCTCAAATGCGGAAAGAGGTTGAACTGCTGAAACACCATGCCGACTTCGGTGCGGATGGTTTGAAGCGCTTTTGAGCTCTTTCCATAGGGCTTTAGCGTGTTGTTATCCACCTCGAGGGTGCCGGACTGAAACTCCTCGAGCCCGTTGATGCAGCGGATCAGAGTGGATTTTCCCGAACCGCTTGCGCCGATTACCACGACGACCTCGCCGGAGGTGATCTCAAGGTCGATATTGTTGAGCACGTGCAGGGCGCCAAAGTGCTTGTTGAGCTTTTCCATGCGCACGATGGGAGCGGGATGTGAAGAGTGGTTCGCTGTCATGGCGCGCTCCTTATTGACCGGCAAGGTTCGAACGCTCGACCAGACGCAGCACCAGGGAGAGCGTCCAGGTGATGGCCAGATACAAAAGGGCCACCATGAAGTAGACCTCGAGCGCGGTGAAGGTGGTGGCGATGTAGATCTGCCCCTGACGTACCAGCTCGCCGACGCCGATCACCGAGAACAGTGAGGTGTCCTTGATACTGATGATCGCCTGGTTACCCAGCGGCGGCACCATGCGCCGAAGCGCCTGAGGCCAGATCACGTAGCGAAACGACTGGGCGCGAGAAAGCCCGAGCGAAAGAGAGGCCTCGCGCTGACCGCGTTCGATGGACTGCACGCCGCCGCGCACGATTTCCGAAATGTAGGCGCCGGAGTTCACCGCGATAGCGGCAATACCGGCGACCAGCGCGTTGATCGGTCCGCCCAGAAGCTGCGGCAGTCCGTAGAAGATGAACAGTACCTGCACCAGAATCGGCGTGCCGCGAAAGACTTCGATGTAGATCGTCGCGACCCAGCGCATCCAGGCCACGGGGCTGATGCGCAGAAGCCCGAAGAAGATGCCGATGAAAAACCCGATGGCCAGGCCCCCGAAGGAGATGGCCAGCGTCCACGGAATACCGGGTAACAGGTGGGGGATCGAGGCAAACGCCGCCGACCAGTCGAACTCAAAGGTAACGTCCACGCGTTATCTCCAGGTGAAAATCACAGGTAGTACGGGTAAACAAAGGGTCGGGCGATATCGCCCGACCCTGAAGGAGTGCGCTACTCGAGAGCCGCGTCAATCAGCGGTCGGCGCTTCGCCGAACCACTTCTCATAGATCTCGTCGTAGGTGCCGTCTTCGCGCATGGCCGCGAGCGCTTCGTTACTCGGCTCCAGCCACTCGCTGCCCTTGTGGAAAACGATGCCGTACTGCTGGCCTTCGTAAAGCGGGCCGACCACTTTGGTACGGCCTTCGCCGCGGGTTTGCGAGAAGTAGGCGACGTTGGGCGCGTCATACAGCACCGCGTCGACGTTGCGGCCCAGAAGCGCCATGTACATGTCGGCGGTGCCCGGGTAGGGGGTGATGTCGGCGTCTTCGCCCAGCTCTTGCTGCAGGAAGTTGTAGCTGGTCGAGCCGATCTTGGTGGCAATGCTCAAGCCTTCCAGATCGTCGATCTCTTCGACGTTATCGTTATCGGCGCGCACGATGATCTGCAGGCCAGAATCGTAGTAGGGGTCAGAGAAGTCCACGACCTGGGCACGCTCATCGGTGATCGTGGTACCGGCGATGGCGATCTCCTGGCTGCCGGTCTGGACCGCCGGGATGATGCCCGAGAACTCCATGGTGGTCAGATTGACCTCGAAGCCGGCGCGGCGGGCGACTTCGTTGATGATGTCCATATCGAAGCCGATCATTTCGCCGGAATCCGGGTCCATCATCTCGAAGGGAACGAAGCTTGGGTCGGTGGCCACGTTGACCGATGGCATCTGGGCGAGTGCGGCGGTGCTGCCAAGACCGAGCGTCAGAGCGGCGGCGATAGCGCTATAGCCAAGTGTATTGTTCATATGTTTCCCCGTGATGTTATAGGGCACGACGTGTCGGGCAGCCATTGCCCGTACGCGCGCGCCGTTTTAGACCTATCAACCCTGGCGAGAAACCGCCAAGGCGTCAAGTCACGAGAAAGCAGGGGAGTTAACGCAAGCGCCCGGCGGGCTCAAACCATGAAGGAGGCGCCACACCCGCAGGTGGTGGTGGCGTTGGGGTTTTGCACGCGAAAGCGCGCGCCGGCCAGGCCCTCTTCGAAATCGACGGTGGAGCCGACCAGGTACTGGTAGGAGAGCGGGTCGACCACCAGGGTGGCGTCGCCGAATTCGATGAGCGTGTCGTCGTCGTCGACGCTATCGGCGAAATCGAACCCGTACTGAAAGCCCGAGCAGCCGCCGCCAGTCACGTAGACGCGCAGTTTCAGCGCGGGGTTTTGCTCCTCGCTCATTAGCGCCTTGATGCGTTGGCGGGCGCTGTCGGATAGCAGTAGTGGGGTTGGTACGAAAGCTTCTGCACCGCTCATGGGTACCTCCCGCAAGCTGAATGGCTGGATGAAAGGCCAATTATGGGTAATCCCCAGCAAAAGGGTCAACTATTGTGTGCCCTTTTACCGGGAAGCTTGCGCCACTACCAAGCGTTTACGGCATTAGCGCCGGAGCGTTGAGCCCCGTTTTCTCATCGAAGCCGAACATCAGGTTCAGGTTCTGAATGGCCTGGCCGGAAGCGCCCTTGACCAGGTTGTCGATGATTGAGAGCACCACCACCGTGTCGCCGCCTTCCGGGCGATGAACGGCGATGCGGCAGGTGTTGTTGCCCTTCACGCTGCGGGTTTCCGGATGACTGCCCGCGGGCATCACGTCAACGAAGGGTTCATCCTGGTAGCGCGCCTCGAACAGCGCCTGTAGATCCCGAGCGCTTTCGGTCAGCGTGGAGTAGAGCGTGGCGTGGATACCGCGAATCATCGGCGTCAGGTGTGGCACAAACGTCAGGCCGACCTTCGCCGCCTGCATGTCGTTCAGGCCCTGGCTGATTTCCGGCAGGTGGCGATGGCCAGAGGCGCCGTAGGCCTTGAAGGATTCACTCGCCTCGGCAAGCAGCGACGGCACCTTGGCGCCGCGCCCGGCGCCGGTCACGCCGGATTTGCAGTCGGCGATCAGCCGGGTCGGGTCGATCAGCCCGGCGTCCAAGAGCGGCAGATAGCCAAGCTGTACGGCGGTGGGGTAGCAGCCGGGCACGGCAATCAGGCGTGCGGTCTTGATCTTTTCGCGGTGCATTTCGGGCAGCCCGTAAACGGCTTCCTCGAGCAGTTCCGGGGCGCCGTGGGGCTGGCCGTACCAGCGGCTCCACTCGTCGGCGTCGCGCAGGCGAAAGTCCGCAGAGAGATCGATTACTCGCGTGCCGCCTTTCAAAAGCTCGCCGGCAAGCGCGTGGGCCACGCCATGGGGAGTGGCGAAGAACACCGCATCCATCGCGCTTAGAGCGCGGGCGTCGGGTTCGCTGAAGGCGAGCGCATCATAGTGGCCGCGCAGGTTGGGATACATGTCGCACACCTTGACCCCGGCTTCCGAGCGCGAAGTGATCGCCTCGACGCTGACCTCGGGATGCCCGGCCAGAAGCCGCAATAGCTCTACACCGGTGTATCCCGTACCGCCCACGATGCCGACCTTGATCACATGTCACCCCTTATCCGTTCTCTGGTTTGATTCGAATACATCGTTCACAGCCTAATAAACTGGCAACGGGCTGTCCAAGCTCTTCAAACTGTCCAAGCTCGTCGAGCTATGATACACAAGAGTAGCGGCCCGTGAGTGCAGCAATCGGTGAGTGAACACTTACTTTTTAGCGGCCAGGTCGCACACAGGGCACCTCTTCTATAAAAAAGCCAACAGCTAAGGAACGCGGTCGTGGCACGGTATTCCCGAGCAGATTTCACCCTGGAGGCCTTTCGCCGCCAGCTCGCCAACGTCGACGCGCTACCCCAGCTTTGCGTACTGGGGCTGCTCTCCGGGATCATCACCGGCGCGGTCATGGTGGGTTTTCGTCTGCTTCTCGAGATGGGCGCGGTGCTCTATATGCCCGACGCCAACCCGGAGGCTTTCGAAGGGCTCGCCCCCTGGCTTCGCGCGCTGCTGCCGCTTTGCGCGGTCACGGTGATCGGCGTGTTTCTTTACCGCCAGAAGGCCGCGGCGCAAAAGCTCGGCGTCAGCCACGTGATCGAGCGCCTCTCCTATCATCAGGGCCGCTTTCCGCTGCGCAATTGGCTCAATCAGTGGTGGGTCGGCGTGGTGTCGGTGCTCGGCGGGCTTTCCGCCGGGCGTGAAGGCCCGGCCATCCACCTGGGCGCGGCGGCGTCGAGCGGGCTCGGGGTCAAGCTTCGCTTGCCTAACAACAGCCTGCGCGTGCTGGTCGCCTGCGGCACCGCCGCGGGGATCTCGGCGTCGTTCAACACGCCGATCGCCGGGGTCATCTTCGCCATGGAAGTGGTGATGATGGAGTACACGCTGATGAGCTTCATGCCGGTGATTCTGGCCTCCACCATGGGCGCGGTCGTGGCCCAGATGGTGTACGGCAGCGAACCCGCCTTTCGTATTCCCGACGTGGCGCTGGGCTCCTTGATGAACCTGCCCTGGGTCGTCATCACCGGGCTTTTCATCGGGCTTTTGGCCGGGCTGTTCATTCATATCGCGCGTAACAAACGCCTCGCCGGGATGCCGCTGTGGGTACGCCTGGCGGCGGTGGGGGTTGCCACCTCGGCGATGGCCTGGTGGTTCCCCCAGGTACAGGGCATCGGCTACGACAGCCTGGCAGCGGCGCTCAACAACCAGCTTGGCGTCTACGTGCTGCTGGGGCTGGTCGTCGCCAAGCTTTTGATCACCGCGCTGACCGTGGCCGGGGGCGTGCCGATCGGTATCATCGGCCCGGTGCTGGTGGTGGGCGCGGCCGCCGGGGCGCTCAGCGGCTCGCTGGGGCTTTGGATCTGGCCGGCCCCCGCCGCCGATCCGGGCGTGTTCGCCATGCTTGGCATGGCGGCGATGATGGGCGCGGTGCTCCAGGCACCGCTGGCCGCGCTCATGGCGCTTTTGGAGCTGACCCATTCGCCGAACATCATGCTGCCCGGCATGCTGGTCGTGGTGGTGGCGTGTTTGACTTCGCGCCAGCTCACCGGCTGCGAAGGCTTTTTCCTGAGCTCGGTGCGCTACGGGCTGCACCCGCTGCAGCAGCCCTTGATGCAGGCGCTCTCGCGCGTGTCGGTACCAGCGGTAATGGAGCGTCAGCTGGTACGCACCGAGCGGGTGGTCACCCCGGAGCAGGCGCGAAAGCTTCTGGAAACCAACCCGGTGTGGCTTTTGATCGAGCGCTCCAGCGACAAGAAGCCGGTGCTCGGGCTCAAGGCGGCGGCGCTGGCACGCTGGCTGTTAGAGCACGACGAGGCGCTCGACGGCAAGCCGCCGCCGGAGGACGAGCTGGTGGATCTTCTCGAAATCCCGGGCCAGCGCGTTGAGATGGCGCCGATCGCGCTTCAAGCGACGCTCTCCGAGGCGTTTTTGAAACTTCAGGACAACGCTCTGGGCGCGCTTTACGTGGTGCACGGTTATCGCCCGAAGCAGCAGCGAATTTCAGGTATCATTACCCGCGGTGCCATCGAGCGCTATTATCACTACTCGGATCCGAACGACAAAGCCGGACCCCGGGACAATGAGCCGTCCGCGTAAGGAGAGACCATGTATTTATGGATGAAGGCCCTGCATTTGATGGCCATGGTGACCTGGTTTGCTGCGCTTTTTTACCTGCCCAGGCTTTTTGTCTACCACGCCACGGCTCGCGACGCGTCTGATGAGCAAGCGATCACTTACTTCAAGACCATGGAGCGCAAGCTCTACCGTGGCATCATGACGCCGTCGATGATTCTGGTACTGATTTTCGGCGGGATCATGCTCTATCTGGTGCCCGGCTGGATGAGCCAGGGCTGGATGCACGTCAAGCTGACGCTGGTGGCGCTATTGATCGCCTATCACCACGTTTGCCTGATCTATCTCAAGCAGTTCGCCCAGAACCGCTGCACCAAAAGCCACACCTTCTTTCGCTTTTTCAATGAAGCCCCGGTGATCGTGCTGGTCGCGGTGGTACTGCTTGCCGTGTTGAAGCCGTTTTAATGCATCAACCGCTTCCTCCCACCGTTCTGGTGTTGGCCGGGCATGACCCGACCGGCGGCGCGGGCCTGATCGCCGATAGCGAAGCCATCGCCGGCTGCGGCGGCTGGGCGCTGACGATCCCGACCGCCACCACCGTGCAAAACTGCCATGATGTCCAGCGCGTGTTGCCCGCCGACCCGCAGATGATGCTGCAAAGCGCGGCGGCGCTTGGCGACTTCACCATTGGGGCGATCAAACTGGGGCTTCTGGCCGACGCGCCGACGCTGTTGGCCGCTGAGCAGATCATTCGCCGCTTTCCCGGTATTCCCGTGGTGGCGGATCCGGTATTGAAAGCCGGCGGTGGCGCTGAGTTATCCACAGCCGCTTTGCAAAGGCTTTATATCGACCGGCTGCTTCCGCTTGTGGATATCCTGACACCCAACCGTTTTGAGCTGGCGACGCTGACCCCGGATATCGGCGAAAGCGAGGACGATACCGCCCGCGCGGTAGCGCTGATTTCCCAGGGCTGCCAGGCGGTGCTGGTAACGGCCACCGATGATCCGCTGCCGGGTAACACGGACCAGGTGGTGCATACGCTGCACTCGCCGGATACCACGCGCCAGTGGCAGTGGCCGCGTCTGCCAGAGCGCTTTCACGGTTCGGGCTGTACGCTGGCCTCTGCGATTGCCGCGCGCATGGCGGTGGGTGAGCGCTTACCCGCCGCCTGCGAGCAGGCGCAGCACTTTACCTGGCAGGCCTTGTCGAAGGCCTACGCACCGGAAAGTGGGCAGTATCTACCGCGCCGCTTGCCTCGCCCGACCCGCTTTTGATCTCATTGGCCGCCGATCGATCAAGCACCTGTTTACGCCGCGCCGTCAGACGCTAAGCTATCAATCATCGAGCCAACCACGCTGAGGATGCCATGACTACATCTGCCGAACTCTTCGAGCAAGCCACGCGCCACATTCCCGGCGGCGTCAATTCCCCCGTTCGCGCGTTCAAGGGCCTGCACCGCCCGCCGGTGTTCATGGAGCGCGCCCAGGGCGCCTACCTGTTCGACGTCGAAGGCAACCGCTACATCGATTACGTCGGCTCCTGGGGCCCGATGATCACCGGCCACGCCGACCAGGACGTGTTGGCGGCGGTGCGCGCGCGTCTCGATAACGGGCTGTCGTTTGGGACGCCCACCGCGGTGGAAACCACCATGGCAGATTTGATCTGCGAGATGATTCCCTCCATGGAGATGGTGCGCATGACCAGCTCCGGCACCGAGGCGACCATGTCGGCGATTCGTCTGGCCCGGGGTAGCACCGGCCGCGACAAGATCGTCAAGTTCGAGGGCAACTACCACGGCCACTCGGACTCGCTGCTGGTGAAAGCCGGCTCCGGCGCCCTGACCCACGGCGAGCCAAGCTCGCCAGGCGTGCCGGCGTCCCTGGCCGAACATACCATCACGCTCTCCTACAACGACCCGGAAGGGGTCGACGCGTGCTTTGCCGAGATCGGCAGTGAAATCGCCTGCATCATCGTCGAGCCGGTGGCGGGCAACATGAACTGCATTCCGCCGCAGCCCGGCTTTCTGGAAACGCTTCGCCGGGTGTGCAACGAGCATGGCAGCCTCCTGATTTTCGACGAGGTGATGACCGGCTTTCGCGTGGCGCTTGGCGGCGCCCAGGCCCATTATGGCATCACGCCGGATCTCACCTGCCTTGGCAAGATCGTCGGCGGCGGCATGCCGGTCGGCGCCTTCGGCGGGCGCCGCGATATCATGCAGAACATCTCGCCCATGGGGCCGGTCTACCAGGCGGGTACGCTGTCGGGCAACCCGCTGGCCATGGCCGCCGGGGTCACACTGTTGCAGAAGTTGAAAGAGCCGGGTTTCCACGACGCGCTTGCCCAGCGCGTGCAGACGCTGTGCACCGGGCTCGAAGAGCGCGCCGAGGCGGCGGGAGTCCCCATGATGACTCAATCCGCCGGCGGCATGTTCGGTCTCTTCTTCACCTCGCAGTCGCGGGTCGATAACTTCGCACAGGCCACCGCCTGCGACCCGGAAATCTTCCGGCGCTTCTTCAGCGCCATGCTTGATCACGGCGTGTATCTCGCGCCCTCGGCGTTCGAGGCGGGCTTCATGTCCAGCGCCCACACGCCGGAGAATATCCAGAAAACGCTGGAGGCCGCCGAAAAGGCGTTTGCGCTGCTCTAACCCTGTGATCGGTAAACTCCTGCTACACTCAAAACGCCGCCCATTGGGGCGGCGTTTATGGTTGACGAGGTTACTCACCATGAAACGGCGATCGATTTGGTCTTATACATTGGGCGTTGCGGGTTTGGTGGGCGCCTTATCCACAGGCGCACTGGCCTATCAGGAGCAGGACATGACCCGAATTCAGATCAACATTAGCGGCACGGAAGGTGCGGAGTTTTCAGCGCATTGGCGGGTCAGCGACGGCGATCAGGTTACTGAGTACTCGGAGGAGCGTATGAGCGTTCCCGCTGACTTCAGCTACGAAGGCACCGCATTGGAGGGTGAGGTAACGCTTTTGACCGATAACGAGCGTTTAGAGGTGGATATTCTCAAGGGTACCAATCGTTCTCGCTCATCAACCCAGGGTAAGGGAGGAACGCTTACCCTGCATCTTAGATAAGCACTTGCGATAATTCCTGTGCATAAAAAAACCGCCCCCAAGGGCGGTTTTAACGTCCAACATCTTTGAGTGATAAGAGCTTAGCGAGCCTGCTTTACAACGTTGTTGTTGTAGCTGCCGTAAGTTTCGATAGTGGACTGATGAGCATTTTGAGTGTACAGAGCGCTTTGGCTAACTTGCTGGTAGTTGCCATAGCCGTTGGTCAGGATGTAAGAGTCGTGACGGTCGCCGCTCTGCATAACGTTATATTCGTTGTCGTTACCGCCCTGGTTAACGATAACGCTTTTCAGCTCGTTACCAGATTGAGTTACATCAGCAATATTACGGTCGCCACGCAGGGTAACGGTGCTGTCGTTCATATCGCCGTTTTGATTGAGCATGGTCAGGTTATCGCTGCCGTAAGACTGCGCCACTGACTTGTTATCAAGGCCGTCTTGCATGATTTCAGCTGCGTTACCGTTACCGTCCTGAAGAACGTAGCTATCGTTGCCGTTACCTACTTGGTTCACAGTTGTATCGTTGCGGCTGCCCTGCTGTTGAATGCTGGAAACGTTCGCTGCCTCGAACGGAGTCGGAGCTTGGCCAATAACGTCGTCTTGAACGACAGTAGCTGCGTTATCATTACCACGTTCCTGGCGGATACGTGACTCTTGGTTACCGTACTGCGTAACGTTGGTGCTGTGTTCGTTGCCGTATTGGATAATGTAGGAATCGCTGGCGACTTGAGCAGAAGCAGCGGTGCTCAGTGCAAGAGCGATACCAGCGGCGATAGTGGTGATTTGAGTTTTCATGTAGTAATCCCCTTTATGATGACGACTTGCTTTGGTGGTTACTGAGCAAGGATTTTTGCTCAGTAAGTTACGACGGTGACTGGTCGCGCATTGCCCGAGAACGCTTGTTGCTCGACGTTGATGCTGCGGTAGCCACTCCCCGATTGTGAAATCGTGATATTGCTTTGCTGACCCGTTTGAGTAACGAAGGCTTCCGCTCCTTGAGGGCCGTTGTCCTGAAGAATCGAAACGCTGTGCTCGTTACCTTTTTGAGAAACCTGGCTGGTATTGTTGCCACCGATTTGTTCGATTGACGCCGCATTGGCGTTACCGACTTGGCGGATACTCGAAAAATTACCTTGTTGGTATTGGGCCGAGTAGGATTGAGCGACGCTGGTCCGGTTGTCGTTACCGTTTTGGTAAATGACGCTGTAATTACCGGGGCCTAACTGCTTTGATCCGCTATAAACATACTGAGCGATACGGTTGTCTTGGCCGGCGTGGGCAGCGGATGAAAACGTCATCGTTAGGGCAATTAGTGCCAGCGTCGACTTGACCACTGCCGCTCCTAAAAATGAAAACGCCTGATTGATAGCCATCCTCATACCCTTTGAAAGTTTTTGTATCAAATTGTATTCACGGCTTGAGTTTGGCGTATCTGTAGAATTGCGCTATCAGCAATTCTCCTGGACGTGGGATCATTTATTTGATTATTTTAAATCTCTCAGGTATTAGTTTTTTGGTATATCTGTAAGTTTTTGTTTTTAATGAAATAAAAAAGCGGTGCCGCATAATTTTGGCACCGCTTCTCGTAGATTTTCTGGTAATTATAGGGTTGTATCACTTCATCTTTATTAGATGAAGCTCAAGCATGAACACCAGAAACACTGCTCACGTATACTTACAATTCTGGAATAGGCGCATTCAGATAGTCGGCGAGTACCGAACCCTGAATATTGCTGCCACTGGCCAGATTCCACAGGTTGTTTTCCACCCCACGAGCGATCAGGTGTATGACTGCGGACTCCACCGCCGACATGACCGCCATCTGTACCGGCTCGTTGGTCGTGATGCCCGCTTCGGCTTCCAGCAGGCGACGGAAGTCGATAAAGCGATACACCCCGGCGCGCAGCTCTTTCGAGTAGATGGTTTTGGTGGTCGTTACGTTGGCGAGTATCTCGCCGGTGGAAATCTCCACGGCGCGCAGGTTGACCGTGACCTGGTCGACCTGGTACTGGCCCGAGGCGCCAATGCCGAAGTATTCAGCACCCGCGCCGCCGGTGCGTACGTTGGACTCATACGCAATGATACCGCCTTCGAGCATGACCGACGCCGCGCGCAGTGATGGCAGCGTATCGGGCTGGCCGAAGCGCTCGAACTCAGCGCGGATGATGCGTCGCTCGGTCAGAAGGTTCTGAAGCCCGACCCGCTCCAGCGGAATGAACCAGCCGGAATCTGCAAGCGCCCCGGTCAGCATCGCCGCTGCTCCTTGCGTTACGGCGGTGGAGAAGGTGCTGGCCGGGGCCGGGCGGTACTGGCCGGTCTGATCGCGGAAGTCGTAGACCGAGACGAAGATCTTGCCCGCCGGCGGCGGCAGCGACACGAGATCCTGGTAGGTAGCCCCGCGCGGCATGAGCGTGGCTTGAGCGCCTTCAAGATTTTCCGAGTTGGCGACCATACCGGCACAGCCGCTGAGAAGCGTGGCCAGCATGAGTGAAGCGATGATTTTCATTATGATCCCCTGACGACACAAATAAGCGTTATGCGGCGTTTTGCCGGTTAGGTATTGGTAAACGTGAGCGCTGTTTTATTAAGGATTAAAGGCGCCGCCTACGCTGATATTGGTTATATCGCCGGTCAGCTTGTCTACCACGCGCACGACGAGCTCGCCGCCATCGTCGCTCACCACCACGTTGAACTCGCCGCTGTCGAAAGAGCCCTGATCGACATTGCCTGCACCGACATCGGATATCAGCTGCGAGATGAGTCGGCTTTCCAGACTTTGAACGAGTCGATCAGTAGAAGAGAGCCGCTCGAAGCCTCGTGCGTTAGGATCGGTAGTGGTGTCCTGGGCCTGCGCCTTACCCAGCAGATAGCTCCCCATGAAGGGGTCGCCACCAAACGATGGATTCAAGGGGCGATAGACCAGATCCCCCGCAATGGCTTGTGCTCCGCTTGTGAGTGCCAGCGCTGCGACGGTACCCAGCATGAAACTGCGTTGTTTGACTTTCATTATCGTAACTCCTCGCTTCCCAGGTCTTTGTCCGACGTTAGCGCCGTTGCCAACTGTTCCTTCAGCAGCGCTTCTTGAACTACTTGTACCGCCTCATTGGCGGCTTCATCCGCCTGATTGATTCTTGGCGAAAGCTGCGTGCGGAAATACATTTGATTGCCCTGCATGATCCAGAGTTGGCTTCCCCAACGGGCGTCCGGGCGCTCCTGAATCGTGATCGTGGCGTTATTGATCAGCGGGCTATCCATGGCACGTTGACTGAATGCGCGGTAGAACGAACGACCGGCCATGGTAATGGTGCGGTCAATCATGACCCCGGTCAGCTCACTGCTGCCGTAGCCGCGCGGCTCGATTTCCGCACCGTCCGGCCCGGAGAGGCGGTTGATCGCATCCACCGCTTCCTGCTCGTTTTCCGGCAGGGAATCGCTTGGCGAGGCCGGCTGATTGGGAGACACGGGCTGGCCGGGAAGCTCTTCGCTGGCGTGCACCGACAGAGCCAACGTCAGTAGACAGGCAGCGAGCGGTAAATGAAAACGATACGTGACCATGGCCGAATGCTCGTTGGGAAATTAGCGGCCGCGCTGCAGGCTACGCGCGGTTTCGATATTGGGCAGAATCGGCCCCAGGTTCTGATGAATCCAGTTCAGCGCCTGAATACGGTTGTGCACGTTGATTTTTCTAAAGATGTTGTAAAGGTGCGACTTGACCGTGTGCTCGCTGACGAAGAGCTTTTCAGCGATCTGCTGGTTCGACGAGCCCGCGCTCAACAGCGAAATGATCTCCATTTCACGGTTGGTCAGCCCGCAGGCCGGGCGGAACGCGTTGCTTTGGTACTTGCGATAAAAAAGAATGAGCCGTGCCATCAGGTCCCGCGACATCCAGAGTTCGTCGTTCAAAAGCGCGTGGATACCCTTGCAAATCACCTCGAGATTTTCGTTGCGGTAGAACACGCCCTTGAGCTGTGAGCAAGAGAGCGCTTCCAGGGCGTGATCCATGTCACGGATGTTGAACGCGGCCAGCGGCATGCGGGCAAGCGATTCGGGAAGCTTTTCTTGCCAGTCGGGGATGGCATCGACGCTGATGTGATCCGCATCCACCAGCAAAAGCTGTTGCTCGGCGTTGGACGTTGGCAGCGCCGCCCCCGGCGCGTAAAGATCGATCGTATGACCTGTTTTTTTGTTCAGGTACTCTGCAAACAACTGAGATTGAGGGCTTTTTTCGGTGACGATGTACACCACGCCCTGGGCCTTTTCCTGCATCATCGATAAACCCTCCAACTGCAAATAAAGTGTGAGACGTTAATGAGGTGATTGTTACCTGGAAGATCAGTTTAGTAAAGTTATGTTACTAAAAATAAGTGAAGTGCCGCTTCGCCTTCACATTGCTTAGGAAAAAATAAGCCGCTGGTCTGATTGGCTAGTCATATGACGGATGAATCGTCTAACCCATCCCTCTGATGTTGCCACCTTTAGCTGCTATCACGATCGGCGTAAACTGGCGAGCCCATACTGGAGGTGATGCCATGTCCGCGGTCGATACGCTCGTTTTAGCCAGCGGTAACGCTGGCAAGTTGAAAGAGTTCAAACAGCTTCTTTCGCCCTTGATGTTCGATGTGCGGTTGCAGTCCGAATTCGGCGTGGTGGACGTCGAAGAGACCGGCCTGACCTTTATCGAAAACGCGCTGTTAAAAGCGCGCGAAGCCAGCCGAGTCAGCGGGTTGCCGGCGTTGGCTGATGACTCGGGCCTCGAGGTGGATGCGCTGTTCGGGGCGCCGGGCATTTACTCGGCGCGCTTTGCCGGCGAGCCCAAAAGTGATGCGCGCAACAACGAGAAGCTTCTTCATGCGCTCGCCGACTGCGCCGAAGGTCAGCGCACCGGGCGCTACTGGTGCGTGCTGGTGTATCTGCGCCACGCCGACGATCCGGTACCGATCATCGTGCAGCGCAGTTGGGAAGGGGAGATCCTGGCCCACCCGCGCGGTGACAACGGCTTCGGCTACGACCCGCTTTTCTGGCTCCCGGACCAGGGCATGAGCGTGGCGGAGCTTTCGTCTGACACCAAGAACCGGCTCAGCCACCGGGGCCGGGCGCTGCAGGGGCTGGTCGATCTGTTGAAGGTGGCACATGGGTAATACCCCGCCGCTTTCGCTTTATATCCACACCCCCTGGTGCGTGAGAAAGTGCCCTTATTGCGATTTCAACTCGCACGAGCCACAAGGCGGTGAGCTGCCCGAGGCGGCCTACCTCGAGGCACTGTTGGCGGATCTGGACGCCGATCTGGCGCTGGCTGGCGGCCGCTCGCTCGAGACCATCTTCATCGGCGGCGGCACGCCGAGTTTGTTATCGCCTTCGTTCTACCGGCGTTTGTTGAGCGAGGTACGCGCCCGGCTGCCTTTCTCCCCCTCCATCGAGATCACCCTGGAAGCCAATCCCGGCACCACCGAGCAGGCGCGCTTCAATGGCTACCGCGAAGCGGGGATCAACCGGCTATCGATTGGCACTCAGAGTTTTCAGCCGGCCCAGCTCGAGGCGCTGGGCCGTATCCACAGCGCCGATGAAGCCGCCAACGCCGTGGGCCAGGCGCGCGCCGCGGGTTTTGATAACCTCAACATCGATTTGATGCACGGCCTGCCGGGCCAAACGCCACAGCTGGCGCTGGCCGACATCGACCAGGCGCTTGCGCTGTCGCCGGATCACCTCTCCTGGTATCAGCTCACCCTCGAGCCCAACACCGCCTTTCATTCGAGCCCGCCGGTGCTCCCGCGCGAAGAAGCGCTTTGGGATATTCAGGAGCAAGGCCATGAGCGGCTGGTCAAGGCGGGGTTCGAACGTTACGAAATCTCGGCCTACGCTCAGCCGGGTCAACAGAGCCGCCACAACCTCAACTACTGGCAATTCGGCGACTATCTGGGAATCGGCGCCGGTGCCCACGGCAAGCTTTCGCATATCGACGAGCAGGGGCACTGGACAATCGAGCGGCGCTGGAAGACCCGTCAGCCCGATGCCTACCTTCGCCGGCGTCATGACCCGCGCGGGTTCATCGCCGGCAAAGCGGCGATCGAAGAAGCGGAGCTTCCGCTGGAGTTCGCCATGAATGCGCTGCGTTTGACGGACGGCGTCGAGATGGCGCTTTGGTCGGCGCATACGGGCCAGTCGCCCGAGGTTCTTTTGAAGAAACTCTCCCGCGCCGAAAAAAAAGGACTTTTAGTGCAAGTGCCCGTAAAACTACGTGCTTCACCTCATGGTCTATTATTCTTGAACGAGCTGCTGGCGTTGATCAGTGACGACTGACCCGCAGCCCGGTTCAATCAAACAAGCTTTTAAAGGAGTGAGTGATGCGTATTTCTCGACTGTTGACCCCGGTAGCCGCGGCCCTTCTGATTGCCGGGTGTGCCAGTTCCGACCCCTACGGCGGCCAAACGCAGCGCTCCAGCACTGGCATCGGTACGGGTATTGGTGCCGTGGTCGGCGCGGCGGCCGGCGCGCTCTCCGGTGACGGTGCCACCAGCCGTCGCGACCGCGCGCTGATCGGCGCCGCGGTGGGCGCGGCCGCAGGTGCCGGTGTCGGCGCTTACATGGACCGCCAAGAGAACCAACTGCGTGAAAGCCTGCAGGGCTCGCGTATCGAAATCGACCGTCGCGGTGACGACATCGTACTCAATATGCCCAGCAGCGTGACGTTTGGCTTCGACTCCTCGGAGCTGACCGGTCAGGCACGCAGCGCGCTCAACGAAGTCGCCAACGTCCTCACTCAATACACCGATACCCGTGTCAACATTGCCGGTCACACCGACAGCACCGGCGCCGCCGACTACAACCAGCGCCTTTCCGAGCGCCGCGCTCAGGCCGTGGGCAGCTACCTGAGCCAGAACGGCGTTTCCTCTTCGCGTCTGGTGACCAGCGGCTATGGTGCCTCGCAGCCGGTAGCCAGCAACGATAACGAGCAGGGCCGCGCGCAGAACCGCCGCGTAGAGATTACCCTGACGCCGACCGGCCAGGCCGGTCAGAGCCAGGGCCAGGGCAACTACTGATCGATTTGATTCGACCCGGTAGGGTCTAACCCGCGAGCCCGCTATCATGGATAGCGGGCTTTTTTATTCCACCAGTGCGAACCGCCATGCTCTCCTACCAACACGCTTATCACGCCGGCAATTTTGCCGACGTTCATAAACACCTTACCCTCTACGCAGTGTGCGACTACCTGTTACGTAAAAAAAGTGCCATTACATATATTGATACCCACGCCGGTCGCGGCCTTTATCCACTGAGCTCAAGAGAAGCCCTGAAGCTCCAGGAGCACCGCGAAGGTATCGAGCCGCTGTGGAAGGCACGAGAAAGCCTGGGTAACCCGCTCCTGTGTGAATGGCTTTCCCACGTTGCTCGTGTTCAACAGGGTGACACCGACTTGAGCCGTTATCCCGGCTCGCCATGGTGGCTAAGCCAAGGGCTTCGCGAGCAGGATGCGCTGCGCCTTTGCGAGCTGCACCCACGCGAGCACGCCGAGCTCGACAGCCAGGCGCTGCCCGAGACGGCGCTGCGTATTCACGGTGATGGGCTGGCCGAGCTCGAAAGACGCGTGCCGGTGAGAACGCCCCGGCTGTGCGTGCTGATCGACCCGAGTTTCGAGCGCAAGGCGGAGTATCAGGAGGTGGCAGATAGCGTGATTTACGCCCTCGAGAAGGTGCGCCACGCGGTGATGTTGATCTGGTACCCGCTGTTGCCGTCAGGCGCGCATCACACGCTGCTCAGCGCGTTAAAAACCAGCGGCGTGCGTAAGATCTGGCAAAGTGAGCTTTTGCTGCGCGAACCGGCCGCCGAGACTCATGGGATGTACGCCAGCGGCATGCTGGTGATCAATCCGCCCTGGGGGCTCGATGAGCGCATGCAGGGCGCGATGAGCGAGGTCACCGCGTTGCTCGGTGGCGAGAGCCGCTTTAACGCTCGCTGGCTGGTCGAGGAGTAGACAGGCTAGGCGGGCAGAGCCTCCTGAGAGGTCTTGACCCGGTCCAGTGCGACCAGCGTGCGAAACCATTTCACGTTCGGGTTTTCGTGAAACAGCGCATCGCAGATCGCTTGGAAGCGGCGCATGCTGGGTACCAACAGCACCAGCATGAAGTCCGCCTCGCCGGTCACGTAGTAGCACTGCTGAATCTCCGGGCCGGAAAAGCGCGCCTTGAGCGCCTCCAGGTCGGCGGCGTGGGTCTTGTCGGCGCGCACCTCGACGAAAATCGTGATCACCTGGCCGTGCTTGTGGTCTGTCTGGGCTATCCGCTCTATTTTTGGCTGCGCCGGGCGACCGATACCAACCACATCGGCGGGCTCTGGTTCGACATGCTGCTGGCGCTGCCGGTCAGCCTCTTTTTCATCATCAAAGAAGGAGGTGTGATCGGCGCGCCGAGCATCGAATCCGCGGGGTTGGTCGTGGGCCTTGGGCTGTTGAGCGCGCTGGCGCGGGTATTTCAGGCGCTTTCGGCGCCGCTTTTGAACCTGAGCCTTTTCGGCCTTCTGGTCCATGTAGAGCCTCTGCTGCTGTTTTTGGTGGCGCTGTGGTTTGGCGAGTCGGTCGCCCCCAACGAGTGGCCGACCTATATCGCTATCTGGCTGGCCGTTCTCGTTTTGTGCGTGGAAAGTGTGCTTGGTATGAATAGAGGCCGGCGAGCGATTTGGCCGATACGTCGGCGCGGCCATTAAAATGATTCACCTGAGATCAAAAAATGATCACTTTTGCTCAGCCTGGGTTTGCGCGAGCATGAAGGTTATCGAGTCACGTGTAACAGAGCAGGAGAGTACGATGAGCGATCAAACCGCCCCCTTTCGCGCAGATGTCGTGGGAAGCCTGCTGCGTCCAACGGCGATCAAGAACGCCCGTGAAAAAGGCGATCGCGACCTTCGCCGGATAGAAGACGCGGCGATCAAGCATGCGGTCGAGGAGCAGTGCCAGTGCGGCTTGAAAGTGGTCACCGACGGTGAGTTTCGCCGCGCCTGGTGGCACTTCGATTTCTTCGAGGGGCTCGAAGGCGTCGAGGGGATCGACGCCGAGCAGGGCATCCAGTTTAGCGGCGTGCAGACCAAATCGCGCAACGTTCGCGTGACGGGCAAGCTCGGCTTTGGCGCGCACCCGATGCTCGAGGACTTCAAGTATCTCGCCAGCATCAGCGGGGGCGCCATGCCCAAGATGACCATCCCGAGCCCCAGCGTGCTGCACTTTCGCGGCGGTCGGAACGTAGTCAGCAGGGATGCCTACCCCAATATCGACGACTTCTTCGACGACCTCGCCCGGGTTTACAAGGAGGCGGTTCAGGCGTTTTATGACGCCGGCTGTCGCTACCTGCAGCTCGACGATACGGTCTGGGCGTATCTTTGTTCTGATGAGCAGCGCGCCCAGGTCGTCGCGCGCGGCGAAGACCCGGACGCGCTGGCGCGCACCTACGCCCGGGTGATCAACCAGGCGCTCGAGAACAAACCCGAGGATCTGGTGATCGGCATGCACGTCTGCCGCGGTAACTTCCGCTCCACGTGGATTTCCGAGGGCGGGTACGAGCCGGTTGCCGAGCGGCTGTTTGGCTCGGTGAATATCGATGCGTTCTTTCTGGAGTACGACTCCGACCGCGCCGGCGACTTCGCCCCGCTGCGCTTCATAAAGCCCGGCCATCAAAAGGTGGTGCTGGGCCTGGTGACCACCAAGACCGGCGAGCTCGAGGACCCGAAAACGATCAAGGCACGCATCCGGGAGGCGGCGCGCTACGTGTCACTCGAGCAGCTTTGCCTGAGCACCCAGTGCGGCTTCGCCTCGACCGAAGAGGGCAACGCGATCAGTGAAGCCGAGCAGCAGGCCAAGCTCAAGCTGGTGGTCGACATCGCCCGCGACGTCTGGGGTGAATAGAAACGGATAGAGGCTTTAATGGGGTACTGCTATAGAAGTAAGCACTTACTCACATGAGTGACCGACGCTACTTCCCGATACAGAAGCTGCCAAAAATCTCACCCAGCAGGTCGTCGGCGCTGAACTCGCCGGTGATCTCGCCAAGCGCGGCCTGGGCGTCGCGCAGGTCTTCGGCGAGCAGCTCGCCGGCGCTTGGGCCTTCGAGCTGAGCGCGGCCGGCCTCCAGCGCGGCCAGCGCCCTATCCAGCGCGTCCAGGTGGCGCCGGCGCGCCGAGAAACGTCCCTCGGTGGTGGCGGCAAAGCCCATCACGCTCTTCAAATGCTCTTTCAAACTGTCCACACCCGCCCCGGTCTTCGCCGACAGGCGCAGCGTCGGGGTGGCTGTGGATAAATCAATACCCGCGGCTTCTTCGCTTTCGTCGATCTTGTTGCGCACCAGCGTCAGCCGCGATCGATCCGGCAGGCGCTCGACGAACTCCGGCCAGATCGCCATCGGGTCGGTGGCCTCGGTGGTCGCGGCGTCCACCATCAGCAGCACCCGATCGGCTTTCTCGATTTCCGCCCAGGCGCGGGCCACGCCGATCTTCTCTACCGCGTCCGGCGTGTCCCTGAGCCCGGCGGTGTCGATGACGTGCAGCGGCATGCCGTCGATATGGATATGCTCGCGCAGCACATCGCGGGTGGTGCCGGCGATGTCGGTGACGATCGCTGTCTCCTGCTCGGTCAGCGCGTTCAAAAGGCTCGACTTACCGGCGTTGGGACGCCCGGCGATCACCACGCTCATGCCTTCGCGCAACAGCGCCCCCTGGCCCGCGGCGCGGCGTACCGACTCCAGCTCCTCGCGTACGCCCGCAAGCCGTG
Source organism: Halomonas sp. GD1P12 (assembly GCF_025725645.1). Classification (NCBI taxonomy): domain Bacteria; kingdom Pseudomonadati; phylum Pseudomonadota; class Gammaproteobacteria; order Oceanospirillales; family Halomonadaceae; genus Halomonas; species Halomonas sp. GD1P12. The sequence goes on from NZ_CP107007.1 coordinate 3,776,106, forward strand.
TAGCCACGTGCCCGTCGGCGAGAAAGTCGATCTCTTCTTCGGGGAAGTCGATGGCGGCCTCGACATAGACGCGCAGCGCAATCAGCCGCTCGACAAGCGTCGACACCCGATTCGAGAACTCGCCCTGCAGCGAGCGCACGGCGTTTTCGGCGGCCGAGCGCGAGGTGGCGTCGATCAGATCGGCGATCGCCTCGGCCTGGGCGAGATCCAGCTTGTCGTTGAGAAAGGCGCGTTCGGAGAACTCGCCGGGCCGGGCGAGACGCGCGCCGAGCGCAACGCAGCGCTCGAGCAGCATGTCCATGATGATCGGCCCGCCATGGCCCTGAAGCTCGAGCACGTCTTCACCGGTAAAGGAGTTCGGGCCCTCAAAGCGCAGCGCGATGCCTTCGTCGATGATGCCGTGCTCGCCGTGAAACGGCCCGTAGTGGGCGTAGCGGGCTGGCGGGCATCGCCCCAGCAGGGCAGTGGCGATATCGCCGCAGGCGGGCCCGGAGACCCGAATGATACCGACACCGCCGCGCCCGGGCGGGGTGGCTAGTGCGGCGATCGTGTCTTGGGTGTAGAGTGTTGAAGCCATGGCGCGTCTCTTGAATGAATGGCGATAGTGTGAATTCGCGGCGCCCAAAACGCCAGACCCCCGCACGGGGCGGGGGTCTGGTAAGTCGAGCAAGGGGAGCGATTACTTGGTTCGCATCCCTTTACCAACGCTTGGGTCGTTCTCGATGCGCTTGGTGATGAAGTACTGCTGCGCCACCGAGATGATGTTGTTGACCACCCAGTAGATGACCAGACCCGCCGGGAACCACAGGAAGAAGAAGGTGAAGATGATCGGCAACAGCCGCATGATCTTCGCCTGCATCGGATCGGGAGGTGTCGGGTTGAGCATCTGCTGCACGAACATCGACACACCCATCAGAATCGGCAGGATGAAGTAGGGGTCCTTCACCGAGAGATCCTGAATCCAGAAGATGAACGGCGCGTGGCGAAGCTCCACGGACTCCAGAAGCATCCAGTACAGTGCGATGAACACCGGCATCTGTACCACGATCGGAAGACAGCCGCCGAGCGGGTTGATCTTCTCTTTCTGGTAGAACTTCATCATCTCCTGAGACATCTTCTGGCGATCGTCGCCGTAGGTCTCTTTAAGACGCTGCATCTCCGGGCCGAGCTTGCGCATCCGCGCCATCGACTTGTAAGCCTTGGCGGACAGCGGGAAGAGTACGGCCTTGACCAGCACGGTCAGCAGCACGATCGACCAGCCCCAGTTGCCGACGATGTTCTGGATATGATCCAAAAGCCAGAACAGCGGATTGGCGATGAACCAGAGCCAGCCGTAATCCACGGTCAACTGAAGGTTGGGGGCGACCTGTTCCAGATAGTCCTGCACCTTGGGGCCCATGTAGAGCGTGGCACCCAGAGTGGCTTCGCCATCGGCCGCGACGCTGCTGGTCGGGCCGGCAAAGGCGACCACGTTGCGATCGCGCGCGTCGGTGGTGACATAAAAAAGGTTTTGCTCGTTCTGCTTCGGCGCCCAGGCGGAAACGAAGTAGTGCTGGATGATGGCGATCCAGCCGCCTTCGGCTTCTTGATTCTGGAAATTACGATTTTGAATATCTTCGAAATCGATTTTTTCGTAGCGCGTGTCTGGCGTGGAGTACGCCGCGCCCATGTAGGAGTTCATGCCCAGCGTCACGCCGCTGGAGGGGTCGGGACTGTTATCGCGAGCGAGCTGACCGATGAAGCGGGCGCTGACCGGTGCATCGGTGTTGTTCGCCACGAAGTAGTTGACGTCGACCGCGTAGTCGCCGCGCTCGAAGGTCAGCCGCTTGGTGACTTCGACACCGTTGACGTCGGCGGTCAGGTCGACGTTGAGCGTCTGCTCGTCGTTGCCCAGGCGATACTCGGTGCGCTCCGGCGTAAAGGCGATACGGCTGGCCTGACCATCGAGCTGAATGCCCGAGCGTGCGACATAGCTTCGCGTGGCGTTGTCCGAGAGCAGCACGTAGTTGCGTTCGGAATCCAGCGTCATTTCGTGCTGGGGCAGGGCGGCAAAGACGATATCACCGCCGTAAGGGTCGATGCGCACGTCCAGCACGTCGGTGGTAACGGCGATGAAATCGCGGCTGGCAGCATCGCTTGACGACTCCGCCGGTAGCCCTTCGTCGGCGCTGCCTTGCGGGGCACCGCTGCTGGGTACGGTCAAGTTGTCGCGGCCCGCGCCGTCACTGGCCGAGTTGTTTTCGCGCTGGGTGATTTCCGGCGTCGATTCGAAGCTGGTTTGCCCGTAGTCCTGATTCCACTGGATCACCAGTAGATAGGCCAGTATGGCCAGTGGAATCAGCAATAAAAGTCGTTTTACGTCCATGAGGGGTCTGCCCGATGGGTGGTGAACATGCCAATGGCGCAGCGCCGTTTACTCGGCCCAAGACACACGAAAGCCTGCCAGAAGGCAGGCCCGGGTCGAGCTGCGACGTATTGAATCAAGCGCCATGCGTAGCGTTTTCAAGCGGGGAAGGCGGTGTGGCGGCCGTTGCCTCTCGGGCGAGTCGTTTCCACATGCCGTGTAGCTGGCGGGCAAGAGTGTCATTATCGATATCCTGTACGCCACGCTTAGCCAATACCACGATGTCCATCGAGGGAAGGCGGTGCTGGCGAAGTCGAATGGATTCTCTAACAAGACGCTTGAAGCGGTTACGATCGACGGCGAGCTTGACGTTCTTCTTACTGACCACAAAACCAACGCGAGGATGACCTCGAGGCGAAAAGCGCGCGAGCGCCATCATGCCTTTGCCGTGGACCTTGAGGTCTGCCTGCTCGAATACGTGGCTGAAATCCCCGGCATTCAGTAAACGTAAATCCCGGGGAAAGCCTTGATGCGACACACGCAATCTGAAATCAGGCGCTCAGACGCTTGCGGCCCTTGGCGCGACGGCGATTGATAACGGCACGGCCGTTTTTGGTTGCCATACGAGCACGGAAGCCATGCGCGCGCTTGCGCTTGAGAACGCTGGGTTGAAAAGTGCGTTTCATAACTCGTTATTCCCACGTGGTTTAGGACGAAAGTGAATTCCAAACGACCCGGTCCAGTGAGCAACTAGCCGGGGAGATCCGATTCAAGACCGGAAATTGTAGAGACTTCGCGCCTCCGGTGCAATTTTTCTGCGTACAAAAAGCGCTAAAAACCTCCTAACGCCTCGCAACGTGT